>CAZAQV010000031.1:0-70263 GCA_964487255.1 uncultured Polyangiales bacterium
AAGTCTACCTCAACGACGTCATGGAGGCCGCGCTTCCGTCTGAATGCCGCGCCAATTGAGATATCACCGGATCTGCCAGATCAACCTCAGGCTCGGACCTCGAGCAAGGACGTCGGCGCACATAGAGTTCCTCATGCACGGGTCTCGGATCCGTCGAAGTCCAGGTGTTTCGGATGGCACGGAAGTTGCTGATTCGCGGCTCGGCATGATTGCAACACGAATGGTTCTAACGTGGGTCTTCCTGGCGACGGCGTGTGCTGAGGAGGGTGGAGTAAAGAGCGCGATGGAGGACGCGATGGCCGGGGCAGGGAGGTCGGACGCAAGCGTGGCGGAGTACATGGATGCGAGACCTCGGAGGGATGCATCGTTCGTCCGCGTGGAAGCTTCGGTTGATGCCCGCATGGATGGAGCAGGGAATGGCGGCACCGAGGATGGCACCATCGATCCCAACTTTGAGCCGGGGGCTTTCCCGGGCGCGCTCGGCCACGGACGGTTCGCGGTTGGTGGGCGAGGTGGCAAAGTACTTGTCGTCGACTCCCTCGATGACAATTTTAACAACCCTGCGCCGGGGACGTTTCGTTGGGCCGTGTCGCAAAAAGGTCCCCGAACGGTTGTTTTTCGAACCGGCGGAACGGTCGAACTTGAAAACTTCGTACGTATTACGGAGCCCTATCTGACCATTGCTGGGCAGACGGCGCCGGGCGACGGTATTAACTTCAAGAACGCGCCGATCGAGATTCAGACACACGACGTGATCGTTCGTAACATCCGAATACGACCTTCGAATGACATGCGCATCGGGCCAACCGCTGAGCGTCGTGATGCGCTTCAGATCTTTCACGAGGCGCATGATGTGATTGTCGACCAAAGTTCTTTTTCGTGGAGTATGGATGAGCTGCTTCACATTTCAGGTCCGATCGCGATCGCCGGGGACAGCAAGGGTTCGCCCACCCGGGTAACAATTCAACGCGTGATCGCTGGGGAAGCGCTTAACGATGCTGGTCACCCGGATGGCGTGCATAGCAAGGCGATGCTGCTTTCGGGTGGTCACGTCAAGAAGGTGTCCTTCATTCAGTCTGTCCTCGCCAACAATATCGACCGTAATCCGCGTTTGATCTGGGGAGCCGACATCGAGTTCATCAACGCCGTTTTCTACAACTACGGTAAGTCATACGCGGCGATTCTCTCCGGCACAGGACATCCTGTTGAGGTCGCGCCGATCTATGCAAACTTTATTGGCTCACACTGGATCCCAGGGCCTGACACACCGACTTCGAACGGTCCTGAGGTACGCATCAAGTCGGATGTGCCGGAGCAGACGCGTGTCTATTTCAGAGATAACGTTGGACCGCGAAGAAAGCTAGGGACGCCCGCCGGACAAGACGAAAACGTGTTTGCAGAAGGAAGTAAGTTTCTCGCAAGTAGTCCAGCGGCAGCGAGTTCTGGTGTCACCGCGCTTTCATCCACCGTGAGCGAAGAAAATGCTCTTCGTTGTGCGGGCGCGCTGGCGCCCAGGCCTGACGCGGTCGATCGGCGCATCGTCAGGCATGTCGAAGAGCGTTCGGGTGGCGTGATCGATACCCCTGACGACTATGAGCTTGGTTACCCCGCATACGAGCGTGGTACCGCCCCTATCGATTCGGACGAGGACGGTATGGCCGACAGCTGGGAGAAGGACCACGGCCTCCGGGTTGGAACCGATGACCATGCCGGCAACGACCTGCACGGCTTTTACACCAACCTCGAAGTCTACCTCAACGACGTCATGGAGGCCGCCCTGCCGTTCGAGTGCCGAGCAAGTTATTGACAGCCTCGCGCGCGTCAGCCTCCGCTGGCGGGTGGTGTACGCTACCTCGGAACGAGTTGGGCGCCTGTTAAGGCGCAGCATTTCGAAGCGAAGGTGATAACGCAGGGAAAATGAACTGGCATGAGCTTTGCTCTGTCCGTGCACATGGTGTGCAAGAGGAGTTATGAATGGGTTTGGGCGGCCTTTATCGTGTGGAGTCTCATTTGGTTACCCGGCTGCGTCGCGTCGGTCGATTCATGTAACGTGGATGGAGACTGTGATGGGGATGGCACGGTGGTCGAGCTGCACAGCGGAAACGGGAACGGAAATGGCCACGACAAGTGTCGTCCCAATCGAAGTTGTTCCGACGCCGCACTCGATTCGGAACCCGGCCCGGACGCTGCAACCAACGATGCGACGGTGAGCGAGCCCGATGCCACTGTGAGTGAGCCGGACGCTTCAGAGAGCGAGCCCGATGCGACGGTGGGCGTGCCGGACGCGACGATGATTGAGCCCGATGTACGTGTGTCACCCGGCGAGGACATTCAGAGGATTGTGGATGCGCATCCGGCGGGGACGACGTACCTGTTGGAATCGGGGATCCATCGCTTGCAGTCGGTCGTGCCCAAAAGCGGTGACACCTTTGTGGGTGAGGAGGGGACCGTGATGTCGGGTGCCAAGCGGCTGCCGGCCAAGATGTGGTCGTCTTCGGGTGGAGACTGGTATGTGGGGGGCCAGACCCAGCAGGGGTTTGTGCATGGTGACATCGAAGCGGGTGGCAACGCGCTGCATGCGCGACCGGAGGAGCTGTTCGTCGATGGTGTGCGGTGGGAGCCGGTAAGTTCGCGTGCGGAGCTAGCGCTTGGCCGTTGGTTCTTCGACTACGGCAACGACCGGATCTGGTTAGGCGTGGATCCTGCCGGATTGGGGACGATTGAGACCTCCGCCTCGGTGGGGGCGTTCGGAGGCGATCAGGTCAAGAACGTTACGATCGCAAATCTGACGATCGAGAAGTATGCCACGCCGGGTCAGCACGGTGCGATCGGGTTCTACGGTGAGCACTGGACCCATGATTGGACGGTGCGTGACGTGGTCGTGCGTGACAACCACGGCGCCGGGATCCGAATCGGCCCGGGCATGACCATCGAGCGCTCGCGGGTGACCAACAACGGTCAGATCGGGATCGCAGGGTCGGGCACCGACAAAGAGACCGGCTATGCCACACCGATCGTGGTGCGTGACACCGAGATCGACCACAATCTGCAGTTGGACTACCGGTTTTCGTGGGAGGGCGGCGCGACCAAGTTCAAGCACACGATCGGGTCGCTGATCGAGAACAACTGGGTGCACGACAACCACGGCCTGGGGTTGTGGTTCGACGTGGACAACTACAACGCGGTGATTCGATCCAACTTGGTCGAAAACAACGACGTGCGGGGGATCATGTACGAGATCTCCTACGGGGACACCGAGATCTACTGGAACACGGTGCGCAACAACGGTCATGCCAGCCCATCGGAGCATCAAGCGATGGGGATCCTGGTGTCCAACTCCGAGAACGTGAAGGTGTACGAGAACGTGGTGTGGGGCTCGTCCCGGGCGATCGCGATCCGGGCCGACGCCAACCGGTCCCCGCAGGTCCGCAACGTGGTGGTGGCCGACAACGACGTGGTCCAGGGTGATGGCTGGTCGGGTCTGTTCCTGCAGAACGGGACCTCGACCAACGTCTACACCAGCTGGGGCAACCGCTTCACCGGTAACACCTGGCGGCTGGACGACCTGGGTCAGCGTCGGTTCAGGTGGCACGACGACTCCACCCATACCGCGTCGCAGTGGCGCAGCTACGGGCAGGACACCAACGGGACGTTTGTGGAATCCACCAACCCCGGCAATCTGCCCGGTCACGCCACCGGTTACAATCCCAACACCGTCGGCCCCCGCTGATCAACCATCGTTCTCTTGCGAAAGCGTCGACTTGCGCTAGCGCCAGGGGATGTCGCTGTACCCGAATGCGCTGGAACCAGATTGTTACGACTGTGATATCGAACCCGCGGTTGCTCTTCAGCTGAAGACTCGACCCAAAGATGTGGGTGGTTTCGAGATCCGACGTGCACTGCCGGCGCGAGCGTGTCGCTCTATTGGCCCTTTCGTTTTTTTTGATGAGATGGGGCCTGCCGACCTGCCGGAAGGTGTCGGTATGGACGTGCGACCGCATCCACATATCAACCTCGCCACGGTCACATATTTGTTCGAGGGCGCAATTGAGCATCGCGATAGTTTGGGAACCTTTCAGGTGATCCGACCCGGTGCGATCAACTTGATGGTTGCGGGGAGAGGAATCGTGCACTCCGAGCGAACACCCCAGTCCATGCGCGCGCACTCGGAACGATTGCACGGGATTCAGCTGTGGATCGCGCTTCCGGAAGAACATGAAGAGACCGAACCTGCCTTTTTCCACTATATTGCTGAGCACATACCGGTGATTTCAGGTCCTGATGTAGAGGCCCGTGTGTTGGTTGGAGAGATGGGCGAAGCTCGCTCACCGGTGAGAACCCTCTCCCCGATGCTCTTCGTCCACGTCGAGATGTCGCCGGGTAGCCAGTGGGCCGTGCCGGACGGGCTGAGCGAACGCGCAGTCTACTTGGTTGCCGGCAAGATACGTTGTGGTGCAGAAAGCTTCGACGAGCCTCAAATGTTGGTCTTTGCCTCGAAGGCCAGGCCGCGGATCGAGGCGGAACACCGAAGTCGTATTGTTTTCGTTGCCGGTGAGCCGCTGGGACAGCGCTTTATGTTCTGGAATTTTGTGTCGAGTCGAAGGGAGCGAATTGAAGCGGCGAAGGCGGATTGGCGAGAAGGAAAGTTCGATAAGGTGCCCGGTGACGAAACCGAGTTCATCCCTTTGCCCGCGTAGAGTTTTCGCACAGTAGCATCCGATGGGTTCGCGAACTCTTCGCTAGCGATTCTGAAATTGGCTAATGGTTGTACGAACCAGGTTTGTGATTTGACAGTTCGCTGAGAAACCGAACCCGCATTGCTGAGCGCTTCGACTCGATGGCCCTGCCATCGACATCGCCTGCATTGGGACGCATGATCGAAAGCATGGAAAAGCGCGAGTCGGGGGTGGACCGCCTTCCCTTTCGGGATCTTCAATCCCAACCACAGCCCGGTAGCACGATCGGGCACTTCGTTGTGCGTCGTGAAATTGGCAAAGGCGGCATGGGTGTGGTGTACGAGGCCCGCGACGAGAATCTTCAGCGTGACGTCGCCATCAAACTCATCCGTACGGCGAAGAACCTGAGTGACAAGCAGCGCCTCGAACAGCAGCAACGTTTGCTTCGCGAGGCGCAGGCCATGGCGCTTATCAGTCACCCCAATCTAGTCACGATTTACGAGGTCGGAAAACACGGCGGGGACGTGTTTCTGGCAATGGAGTTCATCACGGGAATGACACTCGAGCGATGGATCCTCAAGGGCCAGCCACTCACCTTGATCGTGGATGCGTTCTGTCAGGCAGGTGAGGCACTGCAGGCGGTGCATGAAGCGGGCTTGGTCCATCGCGATTTCAAGCCGTCCAATGTGATCGTTACCGAGAATGGCACGGTCAAGCTGCTGGACCTGGGGATCGCCAGGCGTTCGGACCTCGAACGAGAGAGTACAACAAACCCAGACAAGACTGGCGCGAAAACAAGACGGCAGCGAATCACGGAGGCGCTTGGGCGTGACGACATTCAAGAGATCATGAAGAAGCGGGGCCTCGACCTGCTGGATACCTCTTTGACGCACATCGGAGACGTGGTTGGCACGCCAGGTTATATCGCGCCCGAGCAACTCTACGGTCAGTCCGTCGGTCCCAAGGCTGATCAGTTTGCGTTTGCGGTTGCACTCTACGAGGCTCTGGAGCACACGCACCCGTACGCCGGAGAGGATGAAGACAACCTCATCACAAAAACGGTGCTAGGCGACTTCATCGGTTGGAGCGAAGATACAGCCGTCCCGACAGCGCTGCGCGAAGTGATCGAAAAAGGGATCACACGCGAACCCGGCCAGCGCTTCGAAAGCATGACGGAGATGATTGATGCCTGCCGCAACGCGGTAGGGTTACGCGGTCAGCTGGACTTGCTTGCAAAGCGTTGGATCAGCCACCGCCGCGATCCCGACTACCTCTTGCGCTCGCGAGGTCTCCTGCGTGAGGCAAGTTCTCTCTTGGAAGAGAACAACCTCGATATTGATCAGCGAGATTTTTTGCAACGCTCGATTGAACATATGCGCAAACACGTCGTTTGGCGTCGCGTTTTTCTGATCGGCGTCGCCGTGCTCGGGGTCGGTGGAGCAGGGATTGCTTGGTCGCTTCATAGGCGTAATGCAAACCTCGAAGCACGTGTTCGCGAGGAGATCCAGGAGAGTATTCGTCAAGCCGAACGAGAGCTGATATCGACCCTCGATGAGCATCGCGATGGGGTCGAGCTTTTGGCTGCGCAACGCGGGGTCTGGCTTCCGATGTTTGCCGAGTTGAGAGAGGCTGCGCAACTCGAACCAGGTGCTCGCGAGGAGGCAGTGGCGCAGGCGGTGGAACGTCTCAACGACCTGTTCCTCCCCTTCCTTCACCGCAACGAAGCCATTTCGTCGCTTATGGTCGCGACGAAAGATAGCGAGTACATGGCCCTCGAGGACCCGGACGGGCCGGACCTCTCGCCGCCGTACCGCGACTACGTTCGCGTTGTCGACCGCACGGCGTTCGGACTTGATGCATTCCAATATTTTGGTGATTTCAACGGGAACCGTCTGCGCATCCACTGGCTTCGCAAGGGCGCACGTGATGCCCGTGGCCAACTTTGGGAGGGCTATATGCCCGCCGCTCGTCCTGGATTCGACCGAGCGCTCCGCGAAGGCAAGGCGCACATCGCATGGACGGAGCCCTACCTTTTCTTTACGACGAAGGACCCGGGGGTGACCGCCTCGATGGCTTTTCGAAGTGGCGACGAGACGGTCGTGCTCGGCGTAGACTTTCTTTTGACAGATATCTCCTTCATGACGGCAAAGTTCCACGAAGAAGATTTTTCAGTCTTGGTGGTGACCGACCGAGGCGAAGTGATCGGTCTACCCGCTGACGACCGGTTCTCCACACGCGAGGCGATTCGCCATTTCTACTCCAATTTTGATGATCAGCGTCGTAAGGAAATTGACGCGCGCCGCACCGCGGACGCGTCCGCAAAGCTGCCAGGTGTGGACGACTTGGGATTGCCGGCGATCAGTGCGGGCTATGAGGCGGGCCGGCAACATGACAAGCGCGCCTACACGTTTGGTTACCGAGGTGAGGTGCTTCACGCAGGTCGCAGGACAGTGCGCGTGGGTAGACGAAACATCACCATCTACGTGCTGCAACGTCCCGGCATGTAGCTGTGCGGGCGTGGACCTGAAAGGACATTCGAACATCGGCTAGGGCTGGTAGGAACATCGACGGTTCCGCATCCGTTCTGCGCAGAGAACCTAGAGCCAGTAGCCCACGACAGGAATATTGAGGATCTTTTCTGGCACCACACTTGCACTGAATACGGGCAAAGGTGGTGAGGATGATTGCACAACGCAGTATAGTAACAAGTTTGGTATTGACGGTTGGTTGCATGGGCCAAGTTGACGATGGCGCTTTTTCGTCGGCGGATGATGCCCTGCGACAAGGAGAGTGTTGGGTCGAGCCGGCGAGTCCGGTCGTGGGCTCAAACTACCTGATTAGAGCGACAGGCCTTCACAGCGACCGTGATGCGAAGGTCGAGGTGCAGGACGCGAGCGGAACACGTGTTTTCGACTTGTTGACCGACGGTGCGGGGGAACTGTCACAATCAGCGCTTTCGTCACAAGAAGGAGCGGCGCAAGTTTTTATCTCGGTGCTAATTGGGCGTGCTTTTCGAGAGGTTGCAGCGTGTAACTACGCTGTCATCTCAGCGCAGGCGTGCGGCGACGGGACGTGCAGTGGTGGCGCGGGCGAAGACTGCGAGAGCTGCTCTTCAGACTGTGGGAGTTGTCCGGAGCCGATGCCAACGTGCGGAGACGGCAGCTGCGACAGCGACGTGGGCGAGGACTGCAACACCTGTTCTGCGGACTGTGGGAGTTGTCCGGAGCCGATGCCAACGTGCGGAGACAGCAGCTGCGACAGTGACGTGGGCGAGGACTGCAACAGCTGTTCTGCGGACTGCGGGAGCTGCCCCGTCTCGTCCGGATCCTCGTTGACCCAAGACTATGGCTGTCGCTGCGATGGCTCGAGCGACGACTCATCGTGCATTCAAGCGGCGCTCGATGACTACCGGAACTGGAAGAACCGCACGCTGAGCTTCCCCGCAGGCGCGACCTGCATTGGGTATCAGCTCGATTGGTCCAATGCCAACGGCAGCAGTTCGAGTCGCTACGTGCTCCAGGGCAACAACGCCACGATCAAGGCTCCCAACGGGGCGCCGACCACGGCAGGGAACTGGATCCTGATGGTCGACAACGGCTCGTGGCTCTTGATGGACAGCCTTCACTTCGATGGCAACCGTCAAAACCGCGCGGCTCAAGAGATGATGAACCACAACCTTGTCATTTCGAGTGTTGAGGATATGGATCTTGTCAATGTGCACTCGAACAATGGGTGCAACGACAACTTGTACATCAAGGGAGAGACGAATGCCGGCTCGAACAAAGCCGAGTACTCGAAACGTATCACGGTACGCGACCCCATCATGCGCAACGCCTTCCGCAACAACATTTCGGTCATCAACTGCGATGAATGTCTGATCGTCGGTGACGGAAACGGACGAAACTCGTCATGTCAGTTGACCGATGCGCACGGCACCATGCCCGAAGCGGGGATCGATTTCGAGCCGAACCCCACGAGTGCCATACCTGGCATCTCGAACAGCGGTGTTCAAGGGTGCTACATTGCGCGAAATGGTGGCCGCTGCGTGCAGACCTCGCCGGCCGGATCGTCGGTGGGTACGTTTGTGCGCGACAACTTCATTGAGGATTGCCGACGCGACACCCTCGGCTGTGGCGCGGGCGTTCACGGTGGTCACTCCGATATGCGGGTGGAGGGCAATACCTTGGTGAACTTTCAGCTCAGCAATACATGTCGCAGTCTGATCGACTTTCCATCGACCGATGGTTCTGGGACGTCGATTGTGCGCAATAACGAGATTCGCAACATCAGCGGTGTGCCCGACCCTGGAGGCATCATCTATATTCATCGCTACCACGGTGGTTCGGTGACCTTTGAGGACAACCAAATGTCCAACATCGGGGTTTCGGCTTCGGGTGACTGGTGCGGGGGCAGTGGTACGAAGACGGTTCGCGACAATACCGTCGATGGCGTGACACAGTCGCCCAATCCGGGCTGCCCGTAGAGGGTTCTCTTCCGAAACCGGGATGCGGCGTGGGCAAGTTGGTTGCCCGCGCCGGCCTAGCGGTTGTTCCGGGTGAAAGGTTCGCGGCACGACACGGTGGCGCGGTGCTTCGCATTGATAGGTTGGTCGGGATCAGCGGCGAAGACGCCGTGGACCAGGCGCGTGCGCGTTTCGATGCTTTGAAGCAGCGCGTCCCCCATCTGAAGCGCCTCGCGTGCCTTGGTTACCGAGTAGCGCGAGAGCAGCTGACGAGCGAGACGGGGCTCTTTTTGTGCGTATAGGATGCGTGCGGTGCGTTCAATCGTGGCTTGGTCACTTTGTTCTTGCGCCTCGAATGCGCGCAGCGTCTGGGTCACTTCGGGTAGAAAGATCTTCGGGTGCGCGCACGTATAGTAAAGCAGACGCTTAAACAGACGGCCCGCGAACAAGCTCGCTTCTTGGTGTTGGAAGACGGGGTTGAGAAATGTGCGACCTGCGTCCTTGGTCAGGTATCGGTGTTGCCCCCATTCCTCGGGAACGGTTTCGCTTCCGATCCAAAAAGGCACAAAGGGAGCGGCGATCGAACTGGTGGGGGCGACCCACAATACGCCAAGATCAGGGTGCGCCAACTTCGCGCGCAAGTGAGCCACCTGCCCATAACCAGCCTCATCGTCCGCGATTCGAGGGTCGCGTACAAAGCGCATTAGGTCCTCGACGGAGATGTTGGGCGCGAGCGCCAACAGGTCGGCTTCCAAAGTCCGTTGATCGACGTACTTGAGTTTTGGCGAGCGCATGTCTCGCCCCTGAAGACCGTAGGCTTTGTGCGCGTCGAAGGGTTTCCCTGCGTTAGGATCGTACCAGCCCTGCTCGATAGCGAACTTGATCAAATTTTTCGAGCCCATGAAATTAGGGTTTTGTGCGTAATCCTTGGGGACCTTTCCAATGTAGCCGGGGTAGAGCACGCGAACTTGGTCGGGGCCTAAGCGCTCCGCCACCCATAGACCTTTGCCGCCGGCATACTCGAGTAAGACCCAGCCCTCCTTAGCGTCGGCGAACAGGTGCGAGTTACCGCCGTAGGTCGAATAGCCATAGCGATCGATCAGCTCGCCCACGAGCTGGGCAGCGTGGCGTGCGCTTTTGGCGCGCTCCATCACCAAACGCGAGAGGTCGCTGTAGTTGGGGCCGCGCTGTGGGGTAGGGGTCATCGTAACCAATTCACGGCGGGACGGCGCCCAAACGTCCCGCGCTGCGACGCCAAACTCGTTGAGACCGCCATTGGTCAGCGGTGCGGGAAAACCCTGGTAATCGGAGTAAAAGTTCGCGATGTAGCGCGCGGTGCGGGGCACCTGCGGTATCGTGAAGAGCTTGCCGGGTATGCTCGCCTGCTCGGTGACACCGACCGTGACGGTCGCGTCTTTGGGGTGCGTGCTGCGATCGACGATGCGAAGCCAATGGCTCGAGACCTCTTCGCCTGTTCCGCCCAGCAGTACGCTGCCGTCGACCGTGAGGTTGCGACCGACATAAAACGCGTAGCTCGCGCTCACGTGGCCCGGCTTACAGATGGCGGCAAGCGACAAAGCCGCGATGAGAGCGGGTTGGATGACAGTCCTCATCAGAAATCTCCGTTGAACGTATAGCTACATACCATACTTGAGCAGCGCAGAACGAAAGCGTTCGTTGCACGCGGCGTTCGCTGATTTTCAAGAGTAGAAAGACCGTATCTCGCTGCGGCTCCCTGCCTTTTTTGAAGAAAAGACAGGGAGCCCTGGTACACTTTGTAGGGAGCCATGCCAATTTCAGCTCGAGGCGTAGCGTTTGTGGTGCTGGTGCTTGCCATCGCTGTTTCTGGATGTGGTCGCATTAATTTTCAGGAGCTGGACGCTCCGCAACGAGATGGCGCTCTCGATGGCGGACGCGATGGCGCTGTAGACGGAACCGTGGATGGTGCCGTGGACGGAGGCGGAGATGCGGCGGTTGACGGCGGCGATGGGGCCGTACCGACCGTACGTTGGTTGGGGACACTAACCGGAGGCGATGCGACAGGCGCTGCGAGTTTCGGATGGCGACTTGCATCGAGTGGTACGCGCGTGGTCGTCGGCGCGCGTGCCCATGACCACGACGGGCTGAGCAGAATGGGGGCGGCCTTTGTTTTTGACGAAGATGCGGCGCAGACGCTCGGCGTTGAAGAGAGTGCGGAGCTTTTGGCGTCCGACCGCTCCAGCGACGATTGGTTCGGTCAGGCCGTCGCACTCGATGGCGATTTGGTGGTGGTTGGACGCTGGAGCGACTACACGCTGCACACGGAACAAGAGGTTGGCAAAGCGTACGTGTTTCGCAGCCAGGGAGACGGGAGTTATGCGGAGGTTGGGCAGTTGCTGGCCTCCGACGGGGCCTTGGGACATAACTTTGCGACCGCGGTTGGGGCTGCGGGAGCAAGCATGGCGATTGTGGGGGCCCCCTACCACACCAATTCCACCGGGAAGGTCTACGTTTTTCGTGATAACTTAGGCGTTTGGGAACAAACCCAAGCGCTGCTTGCATCGGATCTAAGTTCGGCGAGTCAGTTTGGCGCGACGATAGCCGTTGACCCGACAGGCACGCGGATGGCGATCGGTGCACCCAAAGAAGATGCGATCGCACGAGATGCTGGCGCGGTGTACATCTTTGAACGTGCGGGAGACGGCAGTTGGAGCGAAACCGCCAAGTTGGTCGCATCCAACGCGCAAGCCGATGCGCTGCTCGGAGCCAGCGTAAGCCTCGATGGAAACCGGCTTTTGGCGTGTGCCGACCACGACGGCGGTGATGTTGGCCGTTGCTATGTTTTCGTGCGCGACGTCTCAGGACAGTGGAATGAAGAGGCGCAGCTGGTCGGGATGGGCCTGCGAGGTGGTGACCTCTTTGGCGGTTCTGCCGCCCTGAGGGGAGAGCGCGCATTGATCGGTGCTCCCGGGCGGGATACGGCGTTCATTTTTACGCGCAATGCCGACCGGAGCTGGACCCAACTTGTTGAGTTGCTGTCCCGCGACACCAGTGCGGGGGACCTCGCAGGCTATAGCGTGGCGATGACCGACTCGTTGCTCTTCGTGGGCGCACCGCGAGGCAACTACGTTAGCGTCTTTTCAATCGAACCCGGCTGAGCATTGTGAGTGCAAGGTTTGCTTGCTAGATCAGCACTTTCGTGGAGCCGCTTGACGCTACCATCGCCATCATCTCGACCGTCGTGCTGTTCTTGCATGCACTCGAGGGATTTAGCCACGAAATTCGAGAGTCAGGCAAGGAACGGCTTCGCTCGCTGTTGGGCGGCGCGACACGCAACCGGGTCATTGGTTTCGTACTTGGTGCGGCCTTTACGGCGGTCGTTCAATCCTCAAGCGCGGTTTCATCGCTCGCCGTCGCTCTCGTCGACGCCCGCGTTCTAACCTTTGCGGCAAGCTTGGCAGTCGTGGTCGGTGCGAACGTGGGTACGACGGCAACCGCTTGGTTGGTGTCTGCAGAGTTACTCCACATCGGACCAGTCTTTATCGTGATCGGAGCGCTGATCGGTATTCTGCCTTACAAGATAAGAAGTGCGGGTAAGGCCGTGTTCTACTTCGGGTTTATTTTCTTTGCGCTGGAGCTGGTTGGCCAGAGCCTTGAGCCCTTAAAGAGTAGCGAACAGCTTCCTTTGTTGCTCGCCTATACCAGCCAACCGCTGCTCGGCGTGTTTGTCGGAATCGTGCTAACCGGCGTCCTTCAGTCTAGCAGTGTCTTGACCGGTCTCGCGATCTTGCTCGTTCAACAAGGCAGTATGCAGCCTGGAGCAGCGATTGCAGTGATAGTCGGAGCAAACCTGGGTTCGTCAACGACCGCCCTTCTTGCCAGCGTCAAAATGGGCTTGCCTGCAAGACGCGCCGCACAGGCCAACGCTCTTCTAAACGGCGCAGGGGTGCTCCTGTTCTTGCCGCTTATTGGCCTGCTTACAGACTTTGTCATCTCAAGCACCGAAGATGTCGCGACGGCGGTCGCGCTGGCGCACACCGTCTTCAATCTTGTGGTTGCGGTGGTTGCGCTGCCTTTCTTGGGCGTCATCGCACGAAAACTTGATCCCCGCGTCTAATCTACGTCTTTGAGCAGGTGGCGGTTCTAGAACACATTGTGCGCTGAGTGGCGCGCGATTAGCGGTTGCGCGGGTGAAGATCATTAGCTTTGTATCGTGGCACGTCGCTTGCGTTGTGAGGGAACGAGAGGTGTGGTGATGATGAAGCAACGCAGTGCGGTGTTTGGTGTGGTTTTGTGTCTTGGTTGTATGGGCCAAGTTGGTGAGGGGGGCGATGGTTCTCTAACGACGTCCGATGGAGCGTTGCGAGAGGGACAATGTTGGGTCGAACCAGCAAGTCCGGTCGTGGGCTCAAGCTATGTGATCGAAGCCACGGGACTTCACAGCGACCGCGAAGCGCAGGTCGAGGTGCAGGACGCGAGCGGGTTGCGGGTGATTGATGCGCTGACGAGCGGTGCGGGCGCACTGTCGGCAACGGCGGTTTCGTCGCAAGAAGGAGCAGGACAGGTGCGGGTATCGATATTGATTGGGCAACAGTTTCGTCAGGTTGCGACGTGTGCCTTCATGGTGGTGGGGGCGCAGTCGTGTGGCGATGGGACGTGCAGCAGCGGGGCGGGCGAAGACTGCGAGAGCTGTTCCTCAGACTGTGGGAGCTGTCCGGATCCGACGCCGAGCTGTGGCGACGGAACGTGTGACAGCGAGGAGAGTTGTGACACCTGCGCCTCAGATTGTGGAGCGTGTGCAGATTGCACAGCCATTTCCAGCAATGCGTCTTGGGAGCTATGTTCCAGCAGTTCCACGCACTGCGAGGCCGTGTTCCACGACGGCGTGAGTTGCGATTCGCTATGTGCCGCGGTGGGGATGGTATGCGTGACGTCGTACGAAAACGTCCAGAACCAATGCTCTGCAGATCAAAGTCTGCCAGAACTTCCCTGCGACGGTTCTGCCAATCATGGCTCTGATTATTGCGTATGCGAGCTGAACGATGCGGTTTGTGGCGACACTGTGTGTGAGGCGCCTGAGGACTGCAGCACGTGTGCGGCGGATTGTGGGAGCTGTCCGGAGCCGATGCCAACGTGCGGCGACGGCAGTTGCGATGGGGACGTGGGCGAAGACTGCAACACATGTTCAGCAGACTGTGGGAGCTGTCCGGAGCCGACGCCGAGCACGGGCTCGCGAGAAGAGTTGCTTTCACGGCGAATCGGGTTTGGTCGCAACGCAGGCACGGGTTCTTTGCAGTGGCCTGAAGTGGTTGTGACGAACCTTAATAACTCTGGTTCGGGTAGTTTGCGTGAAGCGCTCTCGTCGAGTCAGCGGTGGATCACCTTTAGTCCGAGTCTGAGTGGAACGATTTCACTGGGGGCGTCGACCCTGAGTGTTCCCAGCAATGTTGTGATCGACGGCCGCGGCGCGGACGTGACCCTGTCTACGGATACGAGCGCGCGGACGATGACGCTGCAGTCGGTCCAGAACGTGATCGTGACAAACCTCAAGTTCAACTGTGGAAATGATGGGATCTTTATTCGCAACGGGTCGCGCGATATTTGGCTGGACCACCTGACCTTAGACCGAGCGGTTGACGAGGTGTTTTCATTCAGCGGGGCGGGGGACAATAGCTCGCAGCGCCCGGACCTGATCACGGTGTCATGGACGCGGGTTCATCAAGCGGGCAAAGTGATGCTGCTCAGCAGCTCGGAGACAAACATTAACAACTCCCCGGACCGGGTGACGCTGCACCATAACTATTGGTCGGAGAGCGTGGAGCGGCACCCCTTGGTTCGCTTTTCGCGTGTCCATGCGTTCAACAACTGGCTCTATCACTGGGGCTCTTCGGGAAGTGGGCAGGGGGTGCGCGTGGGCAACGATGCGCAGTTCTACTCGGAAGCCAATGTCTATGATGACGCGTATGGTCGGCCGGGGCTTGTCGCCGAAAACCTCGGAACCTACGGCTATACGATCTCCGTCAACGACCTTGTGACCGGAGACCCGCAGATGGAAGAGCGCGAGCCTTCGCGGGTGTTTACGCCTTCGGACCACTACGAGTACACGCCCGACTCCGCCAGCCAGGCCTTGCGCGACAAGCTGAGCCAAGGAGCGGGCTGGCAGCCCTAAAAGAGGTCATTGTCGTTGGCCGAGCATGAAGGCGAGGGCCGCATCTCGGTCGCCATTGACGGCGTAGTAGGGACCGAACTGGGTTTGTCCACGTGAGCTCAAACACAAGCCAAGGTCGGCGCCGTGTTCGAGTAGGCGGCTGATTTCGATTTCGAAGAAGAGCGCTGCGGCTGCATTGTTGACGTCGCTAAGTACCTTCAGGGTCACACGCTGGTCGGTCGCCGCATTCGTGCACTCGTAAATCGCGAAGCTACTGCCGCCACCGATGCGTTCGTCCACTCGGAAAAAACACTCGGCGCGCTCGGTTCGTAGAACGTTACCCGAAGGTGTCGTTTGACGCTCCGCGTCTAGGCCATTCTCATTTGAAACCCGAAAGTTTCGCTTCTTAAAGTAGTCACTCTTCAGTAACGCAATTTGGGCTAAGTTCCTCATAGGCTGATGGTGGAGCCCCAAGGATGGCGGTTGCAAGTGGCCAATGTAGGGGCTTTCCCTACACCATGAAGTCCTTGAAGATCTTCGCCCTCTGAGGGGGTGTTGCCATGCCCGATCCGTGTGCCTCCACGCTCCAAATGCGCGCATCGGGCTCGCAGGTGTTGATAGCGGTCGTTGGCCCAGATTGCGAGCGTTCCGATGGAGAAGGTGGCGCGTGTCGGTGCACAGCGCGCCGTCGGAGGACAACGCGCCTTCGACGAGAAAAGGATCGCCGCCCCCATGCATGCGCTGATGTCGTGAGACTCGTGTTCGAAATGGCGAGACAACAAAGGCGCCAGCGGTTACCGTAACGTAACCGGATGAGCTCGAACGATCGTGATGACAAAAAGAAAGCCGGGGAGCGGAGAACCTCGGGTCCCCGGATTAAGTCACAAAACGGTAATGCGCGCGTGCTGGAGCGTGTGGGACGTTTGGTCGTTGACGAGCATGTCGGGAGCACGGACACCTGCGAGGTGTATCGCTGCTTCGACGCGGTTACGGGTGAGTGGATGGTCGCCAAAGTTCTTTTCTTGGCCGCAGACACCGCGGCAAAACTCGCGTTTGCGATCGAGTCGAGTGACGTGATCGCGCTGGCCCGGACGAGCGAGATCAAGCCACCCGAGCACGGCAAGACCACGGTGGGTCCCTATTACGCGATCGAAGCGCACGATGGTCGTCTCGTCGCGTTTATGCTTATGGGCTGTTGATCAGTTCCAGTATGCGGCAGCGTTGAGCGTGACCGTCTTTTGAAGCGTTTGCCCTTCGCGGACAATACGAAGTTCGACCGTTTCGCCCAACCGTTTACGCAGCATCTTGCCGAAGTTGCCGGGTACGTCGATCGGCTCGCCCGCGATGTGCGTAATGACGTCACCGCGCGTCAGTTCAGCGTCCTCCGCCGGCGTGCCCTGAACAACCGCGTAGATCAACACGCCAAGGTCGAGGCCGAGCGACTCTTGCTCCCGTGGTGAGAGCGGGAGGACATGCACGCCGAGCGCACGCGCACTGCGACGGGGTTTCGCCCAAAACGATGCGACGTACTCGAAGTCTTGTACCGGTCCGGCCACTTCGACGGTGTCTCCTCGCGCGTAGCCGCCGAAGTCGTACGGAAAACCGGTGCCGGTCACGAGTTGGTCGCCGCCGGTCCAAGCGCCTTGCGGCGAGACCGGGTAGTAGGTTTGCACGGTATCGTACTCCATGTGGATGCCGGTGCGTTCGCTATGAAGGACGACGATCGAGGCGTTGATGTCCTTCGCGAAGCTTCGTGCACGGTCGGAGTCGACCTCGCCCGCGGTAAACTCAGCCCTGCCCAGGTAGACGTAGCCCTGCTCGGCGAGGGAGATGGCGTCCTCGGTGGGACGATCGGAGCGCATGATGTGAACCTCGTTGGTATGTTCGAGCGATTCGCTCGGGTAGAGCGCGGCCTCTTCTTCTGGCTGGAAGTTCGTCCTGTAGGGGTTGGCGCCGCCACCGCACCCTACGCAGGCAACCAAGACCCAAAAAGCCGGAGTGATGCTGTAGGATGAGTGTCGAGTGTCCACGGCGCACTAGCTACCGTCGATCCGTCGCCAAGACAAGCTGCGGTCGCACGCGTAACTAGGATTGGGATTTTTCGTCGTGCTCGTGGCTGCTCTGCTCGGCGAAGTAATCGAGCAAAGTGCGGTGCAAGAAGACGTACCCGCCGCCCACGCGGCGCATGAGATCGAGCTCGACGAACCTGTCGAGTTGCTTCGTGAGGTTCAGGGGCAGCGGGGTTCGAAGTGCGAGCCAAACGCGCAGCACGCCATGCATGATCGCAGCAAAGCCCCCGTAGATCAGAAACATCGCGGTGAACACAAAGAGACCGACCGCGCCCCCGACGACCAGCGCAGGGTTGCCATGGTGCTCGACCACCTCGATGAGCGGCCGGGTGATGTAGGGGTTGATAATGAGTCCAAAAACGAGACCGATCGGGACGCCAAGGCCAAACGCGAGGCCAATGGCATACGCGAGCGAGCGCCGAATCCCCGCGTTGGGCCGAACCTTACTTGCTTGTTCTCCCGGTTCAAGCGCAAAGCAGAAGGCCAGAATCGCACCTGTAATGGCTGCTCCGACCATGTTGGCCGCGAAGTTGACGCGCAGCCCTTCTGCCAGACCGACCATCGATGCACACACCGTGGTGATTGGGAGTAAGCGCAAGGCACGCCTCCATGACCAACGCAAGCGCTCGACGGGTTTGATGCGACCTCGCGTGTACGCAAACGACGCGACCGATACGCTCAGGCCGAAGGTGATGGCTGTGGCCACGGGCCCTTCGGTGATCGGAATCTGGGCCACGTTGAGACCCACACCAAACAGAAAGACCACGATAACGCCCACCGCGTACAGCAAGGCCCGTTCGAACCTTGAACTTGGCCACGAGAAGTCGATGCGCTCGAGCCAAAGATCGGTGTGATTGATGCGCTGCATGGTCGTCGCCAAGTAGCGGAGCTGCGCCAACATGGTGGTCGCTTCGTCCGCATTGTCGAGCTTGGCGAGCGCGCGCTTGATCACATGATCGTAGATATGCTTCCACTCGGGCGCTTTGCTCAGGTCAACGGTTTTCTCTCCTCGCACGTAGAGCGTGAGTAGCAGCGGGTTGCGTAGCATCTCCTCGATGACCGCCGACTTCGGACCGCCAACTTTCGCGCCACGTTTGGATACGATTTCACGAACCGCGTCATCGCCCAGCGGCTCGATCTGAAGAGCGCCTCCGAAGCAAAGCCTTTTGCCGATGGAGAGGTACTCGGAGTCGCGGCTGCTGACGGCGATCGGCAGCGGATAGGTTTCACGAAAGAGATTGAGCGCCTCGACAATATTCCCTCGTTCGCTGGGGTCAGTTTCGTCGAGACCGTCGAGTAACAGCGCGAGTGATGCACTGTCGAGCCAGCTGCGAACGGTGGGTCGCGGAAGACCATACTTGGCAACGATCTCTCCCACGATCCAGTCTGCGAGGTGCTCGGCGGACGGGGATTCGCCTTTCGCACTTTCGTAAGAGGAAATATTGAGTACCACGGGGCGCGGGCTGTCTTCGGACTGTGATGCTGCGCGCCAGAGTTCTTTACAAAGCTGAAGCAAAAGGGTGGTCTTGCCAGCCCCTGGAGGCCCTACGATTAACAGCGCGTTGTAGCTTTGCTCCATGAGCGCCGTGATCTCGGTCGAGTGATAGCGTTTGCCTTGAGCATGCGCTTCGCTGACCCGAGGGCGGTTGGACCATGAGTCCCAAGGCGAGTCGATCAGATCGGGGCGAGCGCGTAACAAGACAGGTTCTGGCTCGTAACCTGCGAGCGAGCGGTACAGCACTCCTGTCAGCCAGAGACGCTCGACACGCTCGAGCAGTAGGTGGTCGGATCGGTCGCGTTTGGCCGACTGTTCCGCATCGAGTTTGTCCACCAACTGCTCGAAACTATCGTGTCGTGCGCTGGGTTCTTCGCGGAGGCCACGACGCAGGAGTCGGTGCACGGCTTCGGGTGCGGGCTGGCTCTCAAGCGCGTTGCGAAGGGCAAGACAAAAGCTGTATTGGTCGCTTTTTTCAGACGCCTTGTCACCGGCCGCGACTTCAGGCGCCATCAGGCCAGGCGTGCCACCTCGCAGCGCTTCGCTTTCCTCGTGAACGAGCCGCGCGAAGCCGAAGTCGACGACGCGTACGCGCTGGTCGTCTCCGATGAGGACATTGCGAGGTTTAAAATCTCCATGGACGATGCCCTTTTCGTGCGCCGCGCATAGGCCGCGTCCCGCTTGGACGAAGATCGACACGATTTCACGCCAGGAAGCGTCCGGGTGTGCATCGAGCCATTCGCGGAGCGTCACGCCCTGCACGAGTTCCATGACGAAGTAGAGTTCGTCGCCGTCGTCCACGATGTCGTAGATGGTCACCACGTTGGGGTGGCTCAGTTGCGCCAACGTGCGGGCCTCGGATGCGATCATCTCACGCTGTGCGCGTCCGATGTGTCCACGCAGAAGCTTGATCGCGACATTGCGGCGCAGCTCGGGATCATAGGCGCCATAAACCACACCCAGTCCTCCGCCACCAATACGCGCGCGGACATGAAGTCGCCCGAGTCGGTCAAAGTCGAGGTCGCTTTTTCGGTCGCCGTTCGAGGCCGATAGGATCAGCGCAATCGAGAGGTCGCGCTCGAGCGACTTTGTCTCGGTTACCCGCGGTCGGCTTTTGCGCAAAGTCTCTTCGAAGAGCGGGTCTTCGAGCTCCTCGTGCGTGCGGCGCGTTCCGGACTCGCGTTCTTTCATAAGCTTTTCGCGAAGCGAATAGCGTGGGCGTCACCGGAGGCCTCGAGCTGCTTCCTAAGCATCGAACGCCCGCGATGGAGGCGGCTTTTGACCGTCCCTGGTGGGACCTCGACGGCGTCGGCCACCTCCTCGACCGACAGCTCCTCCCAGTAGTGGAGCTCAAGCGTGATTTGCAGCTCGAGTGGCAAGCTCTGCATGGCCTCGACCAGCACTTGCTCCTCAGCCATCCGCGACGCCATGGTCGAAGCGCCGGGGTTGAGGTCGAGGATCGAGCTGACGCCAAAATCTGGGTTCATCTTGCGATCCTTGATTCGCCGGCGGATGTACTCAAAGAGCACATTGCGCGCGATGCCGAACAAGAAGGCCTTGAAGGTCGAGCGACCCTCAAAACGGTCGGCGTGCTCGACGCAGCGAAGAAAAGTCTGCTGCGCGAGGTCGTCGGCGTCTTCCGAACTTTTGGTGCGGAAGAAGCGCAGAATTGATTCGAAGTGCCGCTCGATGAGCTGACGACCCGCCCCCTGGTCACCCGCTTTCCAAGCCTTGAGTTCCTCGAGCTCGCTGGGCACGGCGAGGGCTTAGCACGCCGTGCCCAGGAGCAGAAGAGAGGATGCAAAGGGGTGGCTAGAGGCTCCATTTTACCCGCAAATAGTCTTCGATCGCCTTGCTCTCCTGCGCGGAAGGCGTCCCGTGAATCGTGACGATTTCATGGAGGTCACCGTCGAAGAGCTCCCCGCCAAAGTCGCTGTGGTCGCAGCCTATCGTCGAGAGCGCGACGTGGTTGAAGGCCGGTTCGGTCATTTCAATCTGCGCGCTTTGGCTGCCGTTGGAAATCACCAGCGCCTTGCCGTTGAGGAACGGTTGCCGGCTAATCTTCAAAAGCTGTTTCTTGCCGTGGGTGAAGAAGTCTGCTTCGACGACGTCGCCGGGAGTATCGCCAAAATCATGTCGATGCTCGGCCTTGATGTTTCCGTTCGCGAGAATCTTGACGGTGAGACCGTGCCCTTTGGAAGGGTCCTCGGGCTTATCGTCAATGTTGTGGTGTGTGCGCCAGAGCCATTGCTCTTTCTGTGCGTCCCATTTGAGCACCATGTAGATCACGTAGTCGGCGGTTCCGACGTGGTTGACGTAGGAATAGAAGAAGTTGGAGGTGCCATTCATGCGCACGGCGCGATCGAAGAGCACATAGTCCGGGCGTGCCCGGGTGGCGTAGGTGACCATGCCGCCGGTGGTGCCGAGCTTATTGCGCCAGGTCGCGACTTTGCCGGGCTCAGAAAAGATCATGGTCGTGGGGTCTGCCCCGTCGTGCCAGGCGAGTGGCATGGCGGTCGTGATCGGCGGCAACCTCAGGTCGCAGCTTGAGCCGTCTTGGCTCAGCGTGTACCCGAGGCTGCAGGTCGTGCACATTTCATCGATGAAGCCGTCGGGGCAATCGCAGGAAGCGTTGCCGCGACGCTCGACACACTTGCCGGGTCCGCAATCGATGTCTTCGCAGACATCCGGGATACACGTTCCATTGCCATCGTCTACGAAGCCAGCTGCACACGCGGTGCAGGCGCGGCCTTGATAGCCCTCATCACATTCGCAGAGCGCAGCGCCCTCGCTGTCGACACATGTGCCGTGCCCATCGCAATCGTTACCAACGCAAACCGTAGGCACACATTTGTCCCCGTCTTTCGAGTAACCCGCGTCACAGTCGGTGCAGCTGTCGCCGACGTAGCCGGTGTCGCAGCTTTGGCAGTTTGCGCCGGTCGAACCTGCTCGGCATATGCACTCGGTGTCACCGGTGGGGTAGACGACACACTCCCCGCGGTCGCTGCAGGTGACGCCGCCGCATGGGTTCTCAACGCAAATGCCGTCGTCGTTCTTTTTGTAGCCAATCGCGCATGCTTCGCAGTCCGGAAGCGCGTAGCCGAGCGCGCAGCTATCGCAGCTCTCATCTGCGAAGTTGCCTTCGCAGCGGCAAGCCGCCTCACCGAATGCGTCGATGCAAGTTCCGTTTCCGCAGTCAAGGTCTATGCAGACCTCAGAAATGTCTGAAGCATCCATGCTGGCATCGGTCGTGACATCACCGTCCACCATGCTGCTATCGAGCGTGGCGTCGGGGCCTGTCATCGACCCGCTGCTGTCGTCGCCGCATGCGCCAAACACGAGTACGAAGAGCGCGGCTTCGATCGCCCCAAGGCCGAGCACGCCCAAGAGCTTTGAGGCTTCGATCCACCTGTTTTCGGCTTTCATTGTGTAGATGTCTTCCTCTGAAACGCTCCTAGTTCTTGCTTGTCCCATCACAGTCCCCACTTGGCTTTGAGATAAGCCTCGATGGCGTCTGCATCGGCTTGCGAGAGATCGCCATGGATGGCGATGACCTCGTGCATGTCCCCGTCGAAGAACGGCCGGTTTGAGTGACCCCAACCGATGGTGCCAACAGCGGCCTCGTCAAAAGCGGTTTGGGTCGACTCGACCTGCACATTCTGCGTTCCGTTGGAGAGGTAGAAAGCGGTGCTGTTCAAGAAGGGCTGGCGTGCCACCTTGATGAGCTGTTTCTGGCCGTGTGTGAAGAAATCGGCTTCGACGATGTCGCCTGGTGTGCTGGAGAAGTCACCTCGATGCTCCGCACGCACGTTGCCGTTCGCCAGAATCTGAAGTGAGAAGCCGTGCTTGTCCGCGAAGGCATCGTTGTCTTCCTGCCCATGGGTTTGCCACAGCCACTGGGCCTCCTCTTGGTCCCACTTGAGCACCATGTAGAGCACGTAGTTGCCCATGCCCAAATGGTCGGAGTAAGAGGCGGCCCTGTGGTTGGTGCCGTCGAAGCGAATCGCTTGGTCGAACAAGATGTAGTCGGCCTCGTGGCTTTCATACTCGAACCAAAGCGCAGGGAAGCCGCCCGTAGTGACGTCTCTCCACAGTTCGACTTTGGCGGGGGCGCCGAAGCGGATGCTGGCCGGCTGAGCAGCGTCGTGCCACGCCTTGAGCGTCGCGGAGGTGATGGGCGGCAGCGTGAGCACGCACGCGCCACGCGATAGAGTGTAGCCGCCTTCGCATGCCGTGCACATTGCGTCAGAGAAGTTGTCAGGGCATTCGCAGGCCGCGGCGCCTCCATCGTTGAAGCAAGTGCCCGGTCCGCAATCGACACCGGTGCAGATGGCGGGCACGCAGTTGCCGTTGTCGTCGAGCATCAAACCCTCTTCGCATGATTCGCATGAATCGCCGGTGTAACCCTCGTCGCAAGAACAGAAGGCATTCTCCTTTACAAGACATTGGCCATGGCCACTGCAGTCTTCTTTAAGGCACGCCGTTGGGACGCAGCCGGTTCGCTCTGGCGTTGCAATGCAGGTCTCGCTTGCTTCGCACTCGATGGCCGAGCAGGGGTCGGAGACACAGTTTCCCGCCTCGTCCATGCTGAAGCCACCCATACACTCGGTGCAGTCGGCGCCTTGGTACCCGACTGCACAGCGTACGCAGGCTTCTCCTGTGAAGTTTCCGTCACATATGCAGCGAGCCTCTGCGCCTTGCACAACGCATGTACCCCTCGCGCAGTCGATTTCCAGGCACTCGGGCGGAACTTCCGCATCGACGCCGCCGTCCTCAGTGACCTGAGTAGCGGTGACGGTCATGGCGTCAGGGCTGGCATCGGTGTCGACGCTTGTCGACTTGGGATCGTCGGCGCTGCTGCTGCCGCAACCGCCGAGTCCAAGAAGCGCAAATGCCAGCGCGGCTTCGAGACAGCCAAGTCCCAGTACGCCGATGGCCAGCGCAAGTTCGCGTCGTGTCTTGGTACCGCTCAATTCTTCGTTTGATCTTGTCATCTCAATAGGCAAGTGACGTTTGGAGACTCTTGGTTCACAAAAAATGAAAAAAAAGGACCCAGCACGGGGCCGGGTCCAAGTAGCTAGGCGGTGCGCCGATCTAAGGGAGGTTCCATTTGCCGCGCAGATAGTTCGTCACTTCCTCGCGCTCCTGGACAGACAGGCGGCGGTTGTAGACGATGACTTCGTAGAGAATGCCTTCGAAGGCTCCGACTTGCGTGCGACCGAGCTCGAAATCCAGTGGACTATCGAGTGAGTTCTCCACCGTCACGTAGAGGTGGGACTTGAGCGATTGGCCATTCGTCACGTCCGAACCGAGCAAGATCAGCGAGTCTGGTGAGGAACTCGTCTTGCGACCCGCTGCGAGATACATCGGACGGATCTGCGTTTCGCGCTCGAGCAGGATGGTTGTGCCTCCGGTTGAGCCGGCGGGGTCCCGGATGATCATCTGAAAGTTGTTGCTCGCGGGAACGCGGTTGACCATAAAAGCCCAGTTGCTGTCACCGCTGGTGGCGCCCATCACGCCGGTCACGTTGCCCCTGGGTTCGCCTGCCCAAATCACCTCGAAGTCAGGGCCGCCGATGCCTGTGAAGTCTTCGAGAACGAGGCGATCGTCGGTACCATCGAACTCGAGCGCGCCCCGACCGTTTCGGTACTCGGCCAAGAAGACGGGCTTGGAGGATGCAAACGGCGCCTTGGCAGACTGATTCACGGGAGCGCGGCGATCGCGCCAGCCCTGCACTTTGTCGTCGGGCATATCCAGTGTCCAAAGCGTGTCGGCGTCGAGCCACAAGCGCATGCCGACCTCGGTGGGAGAAGTCAGCGTGCAGGTGCCGCCGTCGGCGGCTACGAAGCCGGTGTCGCAGGTTTCGCAATGCAGGCCTTTGTAGCCGTCGTCGCAGTAGCAGAAAGGCTCCGTCGCATTCTTAATGCTGCGTCCGCAGAAGCCGCCCACGCCGCAATCGAGTTCTTCGATGCCCAGGCTGTTGCACGTTTCAACGCACTCTCCGCGCTCGAGTTCCAGGCCATCGGGGCACGATTTTCCGGGTCCGATGACGCCGCCACCGTCGTCTTCTTCTTCTGCGCTGCCATCTTGCTTGGGGACGGCGCTATCTTCGACGGTGACCGAAGCGTCCTCTTGCTGCACGGAGGCGTCCTCTTGCTGCATGAGCGCGCTGTCCTTCATCACAGCGCTGTCGCTCGTCATCATCATGGTGTCCGGGTCACTGCCTTCGCCAGCGCATGCGCCGAGCACGAGTACAAAGAGGGCCGTAGCGGCTTGCATGATTGCGGTGTGTGGGCTTTCGATCCAGTCGTTCAAGGTGTCCTCCAAAAAGTCTCGGGAGCGAGAAGTTCGTCGCTCTCAATAGACAAGTGACGTTCGCGCCCTTTTGGTTCACCCAATTTTTAAGATTCTTCGCTAGGGTTTGTCCCGAGCCATAGGTTTGCAGCTAGCAAACCTGGCTCTCCTTCAAACACCGCTCATCATGCAGTTAAAAAACCCCAGCCGAAGCCGGGGTCTGAAAGAACAGTTCAGGTTTGCGTCAATCCTGAGCGCGCCCGCATCGCAGCAGCGCTCTGCTCTCTGTTCTTCGGCTATCGCCTGATTCGAAGCGCCGTGCATGTCGCACAGCGCTTCTCGGTCAAGCTGGCCTCATCACCGATTACTTCGTTTAGGGTAAATTCCATTTGCCGCGCAGGTAGTCCGTGACTTCCTGACGCTCTTGCGTGGTGAGGCGTTTGCTGTACACGAGCACCTCGTAGACCCACCCTTTGAGGTAGCCAACCTGGGTGCGCCCGATGTTAATGTTGAGCGGACTGTTCAGGTTGTTTTGTGCCTCGACATAGATATGAGACTGGACGGCCTGGTCGCCGGTTCCATCTGATGCGATGGAGAAGAACGAATCGGGAGAGGCGCTCGTGCCGCGCGCACCGATCAAGTACATGGGTCGAGCCGGCGAGACGCGTTCGACAATGATGGAGTCGCCGCCACTGGTCGCGGCGGGGTCGCGGATGATCATCTCGAAGTTGTTCGTTGCTTCGACGCGGTTGAGCATGAAAGCCCAGTTGTCCGTGCCACTGACTGCACCGAAGATGCCCGTGGAGCCCGTGCGCGGGTCGGCTGCGATGATCACTTCGACATCGTTGCCGCTCATGCCCGAAAAGCCGTCGATGGTGAGGTAGTCGTCGGTTCCGTCAAACACGACCGCACCTCGGTTGTTGCGACCTACGGCGTTGTACGTGGGGCGTGCCGTGCCAAAAGGTGGGTCAGCTTCTTCGTTGATGCCTGGGCGACGGTCGTGCCAGTTGGTGACCTCGTCGTCGCCGTTGATGGTCAGACTGCTCACCTCGCTCGCATCGAGCCAGACCATCAAGCTACCGGCGGGCGGAAGGTTGAGCTTGCATGTGTTGTTGGCGCCCGGCTCAAAACCGGTGGAACAAAGCTCACAACGGCTACCCTCGTAACCTTGGTCACACCAGCACTTGGCAACTTCGTCGTCGTCTTGATGAGCGCCACAGGTTCCTCCAGGCCCGCAGTCAAGGTTGTCGATCACTTCATTAAGCTCGCAAGACAAGCGGCAGGTTCCGCCGATCATGGCCTGGCCTTCGGGGCATTCGGGAACTTTGGCGTCGACCATGGCGTCGGGGACCTCGACCGTCGCATCGGGGACGATCACTTCGCCATCGACGATTTCGGCGTCAGGCACCGTGACCGTGGCGTCCGGCGTGTTCATCGAAGCGTCCTCCATCACGGAGCTGTCGGTGGTCATCATCGGGTCTCCGCCATCGTCGCCGCACGCCGCGAGCGAAAGAATCGGCGCGGCCAAGAGCGCTGCGGAAAAAGATAGGGTGAGCCGACCGTGCTTTTTCACGTCAGTCGTCGGCATCGTTTTGCTGCAATACATCATGTCTCCTCCAGAAATTGTTCGGGCGCATCGAGGCCCCTCACATAGGCAAGTGACGTTCGGCTAGGATCGGTTCACGAAAAGCGACGTGCTCGCGAAGAAAATCACAAGAACTGGAAGATGCTGCTGTTTTTCCTGTTGTTAAAGTCTGTGGTGCAGCGCTGACGCCGCACGGGGTGGGGCAGGTCGGCGACGTAAATCACATGTCGTCGCGGGCGAATCGGTTGGTGTTCGATTGCTCGAAACTCCACTTCGTGCGCCCAGTGGTGACCCATCTTCGTGTGTGTCTTATCGCGAACTGTCATCTCATAAGACAGGTGACGTTCGCGTCATCAAGGTTCAAAGATTCCTTATCGAGCGCGCTTTTCTCGACAGCATTGCCTTCCTCGGTACGGCGTTGTGTCACTCCTCGTGGACATATTCGAGCAGGTCACCGGGCTGGCAGTCGAGCTCGCGACAGAGGGCTTCGAGCGTCGAGAAGCGTACGGCTTTGGCTTTGTTGGTCTTGAGCACCGAGAGGTTGGCGATGGTGACGCCAACCCGCTCGGCGAGTTCAGTGAGGGTCATCTTCTTGTCCAGAAGGACGCGATCGAGGTTTACATTGATACTCATCGATCTAGACCGTCAACGCTTGTTCTTCTTGCATCTCTGCGCCAAGGCGGAAGATCTCGGCCAGGATAAAAACGACTGCCGCCGAGAAGAGCGACGAGGCGTCGAAGTCCATCGAGGTGACAAACTCGATGCGGTCTGAGTGAAACTGCTGGCTCACTACGTAGGTCAAGATGGACGTAAAGACGGCCGCACCGATGCTGAGGCCCAGCATGCCCGTACCGATCGCGCGCAGGCGCCCCACATTGCTCCGATCGAACGGGTTGCCTTCGGCGAAACGACGGAAGAGCTTGCGAAGCTGCCAGATTATGAAGAGGCCGATCGCCATCAGCACCGCGACGCCGCCAATGGCCGTGACCATGATCGTCATGTTCATCGCACCTTCGACGGCTATCGTGCCGACACCCTCGGTGACGTAGGCGGCTCCGCCGCCGACATGTTGGACTTCCACCAATTGGTCCTTCACGCGAAAGCCGATGTCGCCGATCGTCATTTTCGATTGCGCGCCCGCCTCTTCAGGCAGCTGACCGAGACCCCACAGACCCACTGGCACAGCTACTGTGACGAGCACGGCGACGACGATGCCTAGGTACCAGGTGACATCGAGCACGACCTTGAGTTTTGAGGAGAGAGAGGATTTTCCGAGCATTTTCATCTTGAGGAGACCTTTCGTTGTTCTCGCCGTCCATATTGTTTATCGGCGATTATTTATTGATAAACAATAAATCTACATCGAATATCGGTCAACTTGTTTTTATCGAAAAACGATAAAATTTGGAAAGCACTAGGGTTTTTCAGGCGTGTGGAACGAGGCCCAGATGCGAACCTGGTCCAGGTCGAACGCCTCGGGCTGTGGTTCTGAAGTTCAATCGGGTTGTCAGATCGATGCGTAGGCTTGGGCGAGGGTCCCGGCGGAGTCGAGCAGGGCGTCTTGCTCGTGCTTGTCCATTTGCGGTTCGACAACTTCGTCGACCCCCGCTGATCCGACAATACTTGGAAGTGAGAGTGCAACATCGCGGACGCCGCACGCGCCGTTCTGGACTTTTGTGACCGTGAGCACGCGTCGCTCGTCACGGAGGACCACGCGAAGCAAGTCTGCGGTGACAAGGCCGATCGCGTGGTTGGTGGCGCCTTTGCGCGCGATGATTTCGTACGCTGCGCGCCGCACCCTTGTTGCCACTTGCTCTTCTTTTTCTGACGACCAGCCCTTCCACTGTCGTAGGGGTACGCTACCGATGAAGGCCGACGACCAAAGCACAACTTCGGAGTCGCCATGTTCGCCGAGAACTTGGGCATGCACGGACCGTGGATCGATCGAAAGATCGGCTCCGAGCATCTGGCGCAGTCGCGCGGTATCGAGCATCGTGCCCGTCCCCAGTACGCGTCCTGGCGGAAGGTCACACGCTTCGGTTGCGACTTGCGTCAGCACGTCGACGGGGTTGGTGACCACGACAAGAACGCCGCGCAGACCCGATAGTTTGGATGCAATCTGGCGAATGATGGTGGCATTGTCGCGCAACAACTCCAGCCGGCTCTGCTCAGCGGTCCCGCCCTTGCCGGCTGCGATCACGACCACGTCGCAGTCACGCATCTCTTCGACCTCGCAGGCTCGGACCTTCGCTGTTGGGTAGAACGCGGCGCCTTGCGCCAAGTCGAGCGCTTCACCCTCGGCCAAGCGCGCTCTTGCGTCCGCGACGAGAAGCTCGCTGGCAACGCCCGAGTGCAGCGTCGAGATTGCAACGCTGGAGCCGACCCAGCCCATACCGATGATTCCAACTTTCACGCCTCAGACGCTAGCGCAACGGGCAGCTCGTGCAATTTCAGTTTTGAGCGAGGCGTGCGAACACTTCGCGCAGGAACTGCGCGCCGGCGTACAGCTGTCGCTGCGCCGCGGAGACCGCACTCCGCAAGTTGGCGGCGTGGCCCACTTCCGAGCGACGTTTGACGCGCCTCAGTCTGGAGAAGGTCGTTCTTCGAGTTCACCCTCGTCGAACGGGCGCTCAAGCTCCTCGAGTTCTTCGATGAGCTGCGCGCGACGCTCAGGGTTGTGCTCGACTTCGAGCGCCTCTTCGATGACCCGAATGCGCTCGCGGACTTGCGCCAAGCTGTTGATCACCTTTGCTTTCAAGCGTCGGGTGGTGGGGGGGTTGTGAGCGGTCATGACTTGAGTCCGTGCAAACGAGATGCCCTGGCCCAATTTCGTTGTGTTCTCGAACGACGCGCTGCGTCCTGCGCGTGCTCGTTCGCGACGTTTGGGACAAGGTCGCCTCACCTTCAAGCACGCCCCGTTGTTGCGAATTCGTGCGCTAGCGTGGCGCTGAACTGGGATCGGGTAAGCCACGTCCGCTCGACTCCCAGAACGCTTCGACCGTCGCCGTTCGTGTGTGGCGGATCCAATCCTTCAAGCTTTGGTATGGGGCGCTGCCTGCTGCGAGCCCCGTCAGACGCGACTCGGCCTCTTCGACGGCGGAGACCACCTGAAGCAACCGCTCTTCGCTATGCAAAAGTGCCTGATGAATGCTCTTGATCTGCATACCCATGTGGTTTGCAATGCCCGTCGTTCCAGCAAAGGTATCGCCGTGAGGCTTGCCGCCGAGCGGAAATTCGACCGGCAGTGTCGGACGCGGATGGACGATGCCCCGCTCGCGGTCGACGGCCTTGGCGAGCCAAGAAAAGTCATCGTCAAGAGTCCAGGTGCCATAGCCTTGCGTGGGAAGGGGCATGGCGCCTGTCCCCGCAAGGGTGCCACCCGGCGAGAAAAGCGCAGTGGGCACGGAGTTGCCGCCATCCGTGACGATGGTCGCTTCGTCGACGCTGTTGCTGAAGCTCTCGACAAAACGCAAGTACGAGCGCTTGGAAAGCGCAGGTTTGTTCGACATCTCCTTCGCGTCCTCTACCGTCATTTCCAGCAGCCGAATGCGAGCGTCGAGGTCGGCCGGATGGAGCAACGGTGCGTCGCCCCATTTGTCCTTCAGACGTCGGAGCTCGTCGAGCTGGAGCTGGGCGTTGTCTACGAGCATGTGCAGCGCCGGCTCCACCAGTTCTGCCAGTTCCGGGCGCGCGGCGTCGTCTTCGGGAATCGCACGCCAACGATCCAAGATCGCGGGCAACTCGTCCAACGAATAGGCTGGGTGAAAATCCAGACCTTCATTGAGGCTGGTGGTGAGAAGCGTGTCGCTCCACGGCCAGTCGCCAAGATGGTTGGCGCTCTGATTCGGATCGGGCATCCAATCGCCAAGTCCATGCAGCGTGTACCTGCTGCTCTTCAACTTGAAGCGGGTCTGGAGATCGTGCTGAAAGCGAGCTTGCTGCCAGAGCAAATCGACATGGTTTTCGACCCACTTGGGTGCTGTGCCAAACACCGCGAGCTGCTTGGCCACGTCGGTGGCGGCTTCTTTGTCGAGTTCGCTCAGCAAGAGCCGGCCGTCAAACGCAGCCGACTCCTCGGGAAAATACTTTTCGAGCGAGGTGCGAGAGACAAAGCGATCGCGGTAGGGAACGTCTTGCGCACGCGCAAGGCCGTGCAGCCGAAGGGTCTTTCGTTGGAGGCTGCTGGCGTCGTGAAGCTCGTCTTCCCGTGAGGCCAAGTGCTCGAGCAGCTCGCGCAGAGAGGCGATCCCTGGTTTGAGCGAATTGACCTGTTCCCGAACCACACCGCGCGCGTTGAGCGCACGCTTCCATTCGCCGCTGTCGCGTGCCACGCCGACGGTCAGGTCTGCCGCGCCCAATTTCAGTTCCGGGTGCAAGGCGCCGTAGGCGACCGCACCCTGCCAATCGGTGAGTGCCGCCTTGCGCGTCTGCTGCGGAAGTTCGTTGAAGGCATCCGCGCCGCGTACGAGCCAGTTGACCCTATCGATCTGAGCAAGCTCATCGACGACAGTGGCAAGTTTGGCCAAACCTGCGTGCTGCGCAAACCCGACGGTGGGCATGCGCTGTTGCTGCCGAGGGTTGGAAACCGGACTCGACTCAAGCGAGATATCGGGGATTGAAAAAGTCGGCTGCCTGGCGGTCCCCGCACCTGCGGCGCCCGCGATATTGAGCGCCGTGGTCTCTCCCAGGGCGGACAGCGCCGGCAGCGCACAGATCCCGATGAACAGAATAAGCACAAGATTCTGCGTCACGGCGAGTCCACGTTGCCTCTGTCCAAAGCGCCGATGAGTTCGAGATTTCATTGTGCACCTCCGACGCGTGCAGGCAGTTGGTCGAACACGGGGTGATCGAGAAGTTCGGGTTTGGTCTCCCAGAACGCTTCGCCGAAGGCTTTTTTTGCGCTTGTGATCAACTTGTCCAGCTGGTCGGCTTCGGCCAGCTCACCAGCCCTGCGCATCGCGTCCCGCACGCTTTCGGCACGCCGGACCTCATGGACCCGATTGACCGCCAGTTCGAGATGCCGAGTCATCCTTTCTTTGATGACGACGGTGTGTGCGACGTCGTGTGCGGCGAACTCCACCGGTCCGCCCAGCACGCCATCGAACACGCGTCCGGCGAGCGGCACTTCGGCCGGAAGTACCAGAGAATCGAGCGAGGTGCTGTCTCTCATAATCGCATCGGCGAACCATTGATACGCATCATCAAAGCCCCAATAGCCAGCCCCGATGCTCGGCAAGGGGAAGGTCTCGATATCGCTCTTTCGGGTGACACCTCGGACAAAGACGTTCGACCGGCTGCCAGGCCCCGTCTGCACAAGGGACGCTTCTTCGAAGTCTTGTAGATACTGATCGACAAACGCGAGGTATGCGTTTTTCGACAGCGTACGCTGCTTCAGCAAGGCATTGGTGTCGCGCGAAAGCTTGCGAAGCTTTGCTGCGCGCTCTGCAAGGTCGGACAGCAGGGGCGCGTCCGCCCAAGAGGCTGCCAACGCATCGAGGGCGGTGGCGCCGAGCGCTGCGTTGTCGTGAAGCATGCGCAAACCCGCTTGGGCAAGTTTGGCTACTTCGGCGCTCGGTGTGACCGGATCGTCGATCGCGGCCAAGCGGCTCAGCGTATTTCGAAGCTGTTCGCGGTCGTAGGCAAAGGCATGTGTCTGGGTACGATTGAACTCACCGAGTAGATCGAGCCGACTGTAGGGCAGGGGATGTCCCTCAAAGCGCGCGCTTTGATCCGGAAGCCAGCCTCCTCGTTCAACCTCACGACCTGCATTTTGCGCGCCGTCGCGATGCTGATTTTCGAACACGAGGCGGGCTTGCTCCCGCATGAGCTGCAGCTGGTTGCGTATCCAGATGGGCGAGGTGTCAGGTGTGGCGATCGTCTGCGCTGCGCGCACGGCCAGCTCAAGAGGAATATCGGAGACCAAGGCGCTGTTGGCCAAGTCTTCCAGCATGGCGCGTTCGGCGCTGAGGTCGGCTTTGCGCAGCATTCGCTCAATATCGGCCTTGCCGATCATGCGAACATCGAAGGGCACGATGGCCGGGCTCGAAAACCCATGCAGCCGTACCAAGCGTCGCGCCATGCTCTTGCTCTCAGCAAGATCGGAGAGCATTTTGTATCGCTCGAGTTCTGTGAGCAGGTCGCCCAGGCCGACATGGGCGCGGCGCACGTGTTCGACGCGTTCGAACCTTGTGACGCCGGGTCGGGTGCCGACGCTGCGTACAACATCTTGTAGCGTGGCAGGAAGACGCTCGATCGCATCGAAACGAGCGCCTGGTTGGGCTTGCGGGCCGGCAATAATCCAGTCGGCAAACTCAACTGTGGGGGTCCGTTGGATTGCGCTGTAGGCAGCAAAGCCGCGCCAATCGTCGATCACCGCGTGTCGTGTGGACTCTGAAAGCCTGCCAAAGGCTGCCGGCGCGCCCTCGACCAGGTAGCGCGCATGGTCAACCTTGGCCAGATCCTCGCCGAGCGTCGCCAGCAAAAAGGGGACTCTGCCCCACACCACTGCCTGTTGTTGGCTGGTCAGCTCGGGCGTCTGAACATGCGGGAGGGACGATGTCTCCGCGGTATCGATTGGACTGCCAGTCGCGGTCCCCGCGATCTGCGATCGAAAAACTTGTCCGAGTGCGGCCAGACCCGATGACGCTGGAAGTGCAAGCAGGACCAGCAACAAGAGATGGGGCACCTTCACCATGACGGTGCAATAAGCAAGCAACATGCCAGCGCAATGCTGCACACGGTGTCCATAACTTAATGTTATTTATCCGCTTTCATTGACGATGTGCAGCTTCAACACATCAACCGGCTCCTCGACCTTCGATTCGTGCGGGTGAACTGAGGTCTCAAGACCGCGAGGCGCGCTCCACGTCGAACATCTTCCACCAGAGCGTTTCAGGAGCCGCCACCATGCCCGTTGGCACAACGTGTTGCCGGTGCGCTGCCGGAAGCAGGCGGAACCTTTGCCCGGTAACATGAGCAAAACACGCTTGCGACTCGTCGGCACGATACCTGCAACTGTTTGGTGTTATGGGGTTGGAGAAGCAAAGTGTTGCATGGCTCTTGGCCGGCTATGTGGGGCTGAGCAGCGCCTGTACGGGAGCGCTCGATGAAGAGATGGGGGCGAACGATTGGATGTCCGATGACCGTGAGGCGGGTGTGATGTCCGACGGTGGTACGTTGATGCCATGGGGGACCGGGACTGATCCCGGGCGTCCCGATATCGTACAGGAAGACACCGAGTGTGCACCCGGCACAACCGTCTTGCGACGACTCAATCGGGCCGAACTGGGAAATACACTCGTTGACCTCTTTGCGGTCGACGTCAACCTTGACCCGGTCCTCCCGGACCCGACTTCGGGGGGATTCAATACGATCGCAGATATCCTGGTCGTACTTCCCGATGGTCTCAAACGCTACGAGCGGGTGTTTGAGGAGACGATCGATACGCTGCTTGCCGACAGTACGGCACGCGCAACCCTCATCGCGTGCGAACAGGAAAGTCGCGACTGTCTCGCCGAGACCCTGAGTAGCGCGCTTCCGCGGATTTGGCGCCGCGAAGTCGGTGAAGCCGAACGTGTAGCCTTGGTCGAACAAGCCCTGGGAGTGTTCGATGAGCACGGGTTTGACGATGCACTGCGTATTGGTCTGAAAACCGCATTAATGTCTGCGAGTTTCATTTACCGTACAGAGTTGCCTCCCGCGCAGGCCGAGGGCGCGTTTCCACTGGGCAACTACGAAACCGCCAACCGGCTTTCGTACTTCTTGTGGAGCTCAATGCCCGATGAACAGCTCTTTGAACGTGCGGCAACCGCAAAACTGGGGGATCCGGCGGTTCTTCAAGCGGAAGTCTCCAGAATGCTGGACGACCCTCGCGCTTCGGCACTGCTCGACAACTTCGTCACCTACTGGCTGCAGCTCTACGAACTCGATGGCCTGGACAAAGATCTTAACGATTTTCCGGGTTGGGACGAAGAGCTGCGAAGCTCGATTCGTCTCGAGACGCGGCTTTTCATGCGCGCTGCCATCCACGAGAAATGGCCGATCAACAAATTGCTGACCTCCAACGAAGCGTTTATCAATGAGCGACTGGCTCGTCACTATGGCATGGAGCTCGCTGGCTCGTCATTGGACTCTGGGTTTTATCGCGTGCCGCGTGGGGATGGACTTCGCGGTGGCCTTCTCAGTCAAGCCAGCATTCTTTCACTCACCAGCCCACCCACAGCCGACCACTTTGCGGTGATCCGACGTGGGCAATGGGTGCTCGAGCAACTGCTGTGTCAACCGCCCCCTCCGCCACCCGACGGGGTGGAAGGCTTGATGAACAATGAAGCGATCGACCTTAGCCGACCGGTTAAGGAGGTGTTGAGTCAGCATCGAAGTGACCCCTCCTGCGCGGTGTGCCACACGGATATGGATCCCATCGGTTTCGGTCTTGAAGTGTTTAGTTGGACCGGTGTTGAGCGGCAAGTCGATGCGCACGGCAATCCGGTGGACGCCACGGGGCAGCTTCCCGATGGAAGTCAGTTCAACGGGCCGGTGGAGTTGGCTGCACTGCTGGCAGAGGGGGGCCGGTTCACACGATGCTCGGCGCAAAACGTGTTCGTTTATGCTCTCGGGCGCGTGTCAAACGAGTTGAACTCCTGCATTGTTGCCAATGCTCTGGAGGGGTTGAACCCTGAAGTGCACAGCCTTCAGGACCTGATTGCGCGCGTTGTGACGAGCGATGCATTCCTGTTTGCCAATGTTCAGGAGGAGACGTTATGAGCCGGCCATCGTGGAAGCTGAATCGTAGAACGGTACTTCGGGGGTCCGGCGCGCTACTTGCGTTACCGGTACTCGATGTCATGCGACCCAAGCGTGCGTTTGCCGCAGACACGCCGCGGCGCATGGTCTACTGGTACATCGCGAACGGTGTCTCGGAAGCACACTGGACCCCCAGCTCGGCAGGTCCAGGGTATGATTTGCCCTATAGTTTGGAGCCACTCGGATCGATCGCGGGGCTCCAGGATCAGGTGAGCGTCATCAGTGGTGTCAATGGTCGAGCATCATATAGCGTCCACGAAGGCCCTCATTCGCGTGCGACAACGGCGTGTCTTACCGCGAACACCTTGGACGCCCCGTACGGCACGAAGGTGGGTGGCCCTTCCGCCGATCAGGTGGTAGCCAACGCTTTGCGCAATCAGGGGATCAACACCTCTTTGAAATATCTTGCGTTGGGCACCGAAGAGCCCAAGACGCGAGGCTGTGACGGAAAACAGTACTCAAGCGTGTACTGCAACACCATTTCATGGGCAGCGCCCACCCTTCCCATCCAAAAGGAATACCGCCCCGCTTCGCTTTTCGAGACGCTGACTGGTGAGCGGCCGAGTGGCGCAGCGATGACGGACACGAATCCGACTCAGCAGCCGAGCTCGATTTGGCAGAACAGTGCGGTTCAGCAGAGCGTCCTTCACCATGTCAACGAAGACGCAAAACGACTGCGAAAACGCTTGGGAATTCGCGACCGGGCCAAACTCGATGAGTACCTTACAAGCGTCGAAGAACTCGAACGTCGAGTGCGTGAGACAAGCACCACCCAAGAGTCCACCGATGCGACGGGCGCACTTCGTTGTTCGTTGCCCGACAACCTTCCTTCTTCTGCAAATTACCAAGAGACAATCGATCTGATGGTCGATCTGATGTTTTGGGCTTTAGAGTGTGACATCACGCGTGTGGTGTCGTTCATGTTCGGCAATTCGACTTCGCAGCGCGTGTACTCTCACCTTGGGATTTCAGGGCGCCACCATGCCATGTCTCACCATAAGGGAAATCAAACTACCATTAAGGAGTTGGCTGCGATTGCCCGCTATGAGATCGAAGTCTTTAGTCGCTTTTTGGCCAAGCTACATAGGGCGCAAGATGCTGACGGAAACAGTATGCTCCGCAACTCAATGGTGTTTCTCTCGAGTGACTGCCTCGACGGCAATTCTCACCAACGCAATCCACTTCCTGTGCTTGTTGCGGGGAGCGGAGGTGGCGCACTGCGTACGGGTCAGCATGTGGACTTTGGTGGCAATGAAAATATGGGGAACTTGCATCTGACCCTCATGCGTGCGGCGGGGATCACACAAGGAAGCTTTGGTAAGTACGGTACGAAGGTATTGAGTGAGTTGCTTGCCTAGACCTAGGTCAGCTAAAACAGACCGAGCCTGAGCGCCCAGCGAGCCAGATCCGTTCGTCGCTCAAGCTCGAATTTGCGTTGCACGTCCTTCGCTTTCGCTTCTCCGCCTCCAACCGCCCATCCGAGGCTTGCGCTACAAGTAAAACCCGAGCGCGAGCCGGATGTAGGGAATGAAGCGGCCTTTGGTCTTGAGGTCACCGCTGAGGTTCGGGTCTTCTTTGAAGACGAAGCGAAAGTCCGGGTTGAACAGAGTCCACTCGGGGTTGTCGAGGCTGCTGTAGCTGAGGCCAAAGGCTAGCGTGCCAAAGAAGTTTTCGGCGAAGAGAACATTGGCGCCGCCCATCAAGCCGATCGCATAGCCGTGGCGGACATCGCCTCCGCAGAAGCTCACGAAGTCGCCTTCACAGCGTTGGTTTGACTCCACGATCGTGTAGTCAAAGCGTGCGGCGATGAACGAGATGGCGTCTTTTTTGGTGATGTTGACACGTGGCGCGAAGCGCAAGGAGTGACTGTTGAACTGACCGCCAAAAGGCGACCACAGCCGCGCACGTCCGCCGATGGCTAGACCGAAAGCTTCTGCGATGATCAGTTCGTACTCGACGTTGAGCGTACCGAATAAGATCAGGTCGACCGGCTCGAGCGAAAAAAGGTGCGTCGGCACGGTCGGTTCGACCTTGGTCACCACGATAGGCTGTGCAGGTGGTGGCGCCTGTGAGACGGCCGTTGGCGAGATGCGTCCCGGCGTTTGCGTTGGTTGCGTTGGTTGCGTTTGCGGGCGTTGGGGGCGTGGTGGCGGCGGCACCGGCTGGCTCAACCCTTGGTCTGCCGAACCGTGGTCTGGCGATTGTTGCGCGTGCGCGGCGGACGGCTCGAACCCGACCACGCCCATGAGAAACAATGCAGCAGTTGCCGAGACCCCCGCACGAACGTCCATGATCGGAGCTTACATGACTGCAGGACAGGATGCTGGAACCGAGCTGCGAACGAACAACAGCGTCTCAGGAGCAGCCGCTTCGTGGAGCCGCCCTTGGACCACGGGAAGTTGTGTGGCTGGTGCGTTGACGCAGCGTTGCAAGTGGCGCCTCAAGCGCTCCAATCGAAGCCGGGATAGCGCCGGGTGCGTCCAGCAAAGCACAATATCATTCAGCAAATAGGCGTCGAGCTTTTGGAACGAGCGTTGCTTCTCTTGAAGCGTACCGGTGAAGACGCTCCTGTTCAGCGCTGTCGCGATCGCCACGATCAGTGGGTGCACGACGGGCGAACTCTCGCTCGAGAACTTCGATGCTGGTGGTAGCCCCGTTTCGAAGTCAGACACGCTTTCGGCGGGTCCCGATGCGACGACTGGGGTGGACGGCCAGACCGCGCGCGAATGTGAGAGCGCAGATTGCCAATGTCTCGCACCTTCCCAACTGTGCGATGGCGTTTGCACCGACACGGCCTCCAATAGCCTGCATTGCGGAGGTTGTGGTCAAGCCTGCCCTTCAACTGCGAGTTGCGCCAACTCGAAGTGTCAATGTCCGCAAGGGCAGACGCTGTGCGGTGACCGATGCGTCGACACCACTTCCGATCCGGGACATTGCGGTGACTGCAACGTCGCTTGCGACTCGTCGCAAGTATGTAGCGGCTCCTCGTGCCAGTCTGGGTGCGGCGAGTTGTCCGCTTGCTCACGCGCTTGCGTCGATCTTCAAAGTGACCCTGCAAACTGTGGCTCGTGTGGGTTCGCTTGTGGCGATGGCAGAACGTGCGCGAATGGCACGTGCGTCTGTCGCGGTGAGGCACCAGCCTTCGCTCAAGTGGAGCAGCTGATGGTGTCCAGCTGTTTGGGCAACGGCTGTCATTCCGACCCCACGGGACCCAACGGTCCTGCCGAGGGGCTGTCGCTTGAGTCGGGCGCTTGGTATGGGGCGATGGTGGAGGTGCCCGCTTCACAATGTGGTGACGGGCGACTACTCGTCGGTCCAGGCGATCCGAGTGCGAGTTACCTGATTCAGAAGTTGACGGGTCGAGACATGTGTTCGGGCAGCCTGATGCCCAAGGCAGGTCGCGCTCTGCCTTCCCAGGACATTGAACTCATCGCCAGCTGGATCTGTCACGGCGCGAGCCGTTAGAAACCAAGTCGCACGGTGGCGGCCTCGAGGAGTCGATGAGCTGGTACTAGGTATTGGTGCCTTTAGCACGATTGACTGCAACGCCTGGCCGATCGGAGCGACGACGCGTTGCGCTGCTTTTACGCGAGCGCTTTTGTGGTGGAGAGCTCTCGCTGAGCCGCTTGGGCAGGACGGAACGTCCTTTGATGACTGCAGGGCGCTTCTCAAAGCGTTCGCGCCACGCCCCTACGTGCTCATATTCATCGAGACACAAGAGTTCTTCTGCGCCGTACAGGGTCTCAAGCGTATCGATCCACGGGGCGGTTGCAATGTCCGCAATGGAGTAGTCGCCAACCAACCATGCGCCGGACTTACCCAGCTGTTCGTCGAGCGCGCCGAGCAACCGTCGCGCGTCCTCCTCGTGTCGGTTTAGTGCTCGGGGGTGCGCGTCATACTCGTCGGGTTGGTGGAAGAATAGCCACTGGATCGTCTGGCAACGCTCCCGCGGCGCCGCGGAAAGAAGTTTGCCCGTTTTCTCTGCGAGGTAAAGCAAGATGGCGCCCGATTCCATGACTGCAAGGGGATGCCCGTCCGGTCCGTTGTGGTCAACGATAGCGGGAATCTTTTCGTTTGGACTAATTCGCCGGTACCACTCTTGATGATGTTCTCCTTCAGTGATGTCGACCCATTGCAGTTGGTAGTCCAAGCCCAGCTCTTCGAGTGCGATGGTGGCCTTGTGACCGGCTGGTGAATTGAAGGTGTAAAGATCGATCATGCCTCGAGGTCTTGCAAAAGCGTGGCCAGGGAAAACAGTTCGCTTCTCCTGACGCGCCACTACCCAAGGTGGGGCACGATGACACGAGGTGAGACGATTGTTCTCGATCAGAGATATGGCAAGTCGGAGGCTCGCGTCGCGTGGCGCGCTTCGGGTGATTTCGGACGCAAAGCGCGACCGCGCTGGACGGCGGGGCGGCGCGCGAAGCGTTGGCGCCATGTTGCGATATGCTCGTAGCGGGACAGATCAAGCAGTTCACCGGCGCCGTAGAAATCTTCTAGCGTGTCGATCCAAGGAACCGTCGCGATATCTGCAATGGAGTATTCGCCAGCCAGCCACGGGCCGTGCGATGCGAGCCGTTTGTCGAGCACGGCGAGCAATCGTTGTGTCTCCTCGCGATATCGTTTCATGGCATAGGGGTGCTTTTCATCGTCGTCCGGATGATGAAAGAAGTGCCCGAACTGACCCATCATCGGGCCTACGTGTCCAACCTGAAAGAAGAGCCATTGCAAGGTCTCGCTGCGCCTACGCGGGTTGGAAGACAGAAGCCGCCCGGTCGTCTCCGCGAGATAGATTAAGATTGCGCCCGATTCCATGATCGCCAGCGGCCGACCTCCCGGTCCCTTTCGATCGACGATCGACGGAATCTTCCCGTTCGGGTTGATGTCCCGATACCAAACTTGGTTCTGATCGCCTTGGGTAATGTCGATCCAATGAAGTTGGTAGGGCAGCCCGACCTCTTCAAGGCCAATGTTGGCTTTGTGACCGTTGGGCGTGTCAAAGGTGTAGAGGTCGATCATGCCCTCAAAGCGTGCAAAATGGTGACCAATTACAGACCGAAGTTTGCGTGAGATTGCGAGGGCGATGACGAGCCCAGTGTGTCGCGATGTCACACCTGAGACATTGTCGAGGCGAGCTGAGTGACGTGGACTACCGTCTGGTAACCAACGGGTGCTGGACCCCAGGCGGGACCTTTGGCAGCTTTTTGTTTGTCGTGCCTTACCGTTTCAAACCACACCGCGAGTCGATCGAGGAAGGTTATCGCCGCATTGCGGTTGAGCAGCTCGAACGCGCCATCGAAGCCTGTGCTGACTCGCAGCGCAGCGTACACGAACGCGTGCACGAGGTGCGTAGGCGCTGCAAAAAAGCACGGGCTCTTCACCGCCTGCTGCGCAGCTCCCTCGGCGAGGCGAGTTATCAGCAAGAGAATGCAGCGTTGCGAGATGTGGCGCGCTCGGTCGCGCACTCACGCGATGTATACGTCATGCGTCGAAGTTATGATGCGTTGGTCGGTGCGTGTGAGCTCGAAGTCAACCGGCATAAGTTGGCCCCGATCGCCCGGGAGCTAACCGAAGAGATTGACACGCTCGTCGAGCAAGACCTTGCGATGCGTCTTGAAGGCCTGGTCGATCCGCTTCGTGCGGCGATCGAACGCGTGCAAGGTTTGTCCCTTGAGCAGAGCGGCTTCGAAGCGATAGCCGGCGGCCTAAAGAAGAGCTACAAGCGAGCGCATAAGGCGATGAAAAAGGCCTACGCAAAGCCCAGCCCAGCTCGCTTTCACGAGTTTCGCAAGCGGTCGAAGTACCATCGCTACCACGTCAAGCTTCTCAAGTCGCTTTGGCCTAGTCAGATGCGCACGCGAGAGGCGGCGCTGCACCGGCTCACCGATTTGCTTGGCGAAGACCATGATTTGTCGGTCTTGCACGCGTGGCTCAAACGAGAGAATCCAGCTTCAAAGGATGCGCGCGCTTTGTTGCGAGGCTTGGTGCTCGAGCGTCGTGAACGGTGTGAAAAGCAGGCGAGACCCCTGGCGCAACGTCTGTTCTGTGACTCGCCCAAAGCGCACCAAAAGCACATGCGTGCGCTCAGTCGCGCAAGCTGGTAGCGCGCTATCGCCGTGTCGCGATGACACACGCGAGACGATTCACAACGCGAGATCCGTCACATGAGAAGCCGCACAAGCGCTCGGCTCACACTATGCGCAGAGGCTTTGATGCTTGATCTGCGTTTGAATCATGCCGATTTGCGAGGTTGGCGTGGTGTTTGCGTACATCACTGCGTATGGAAACACAGAATTTGAATACCAAAGCATTGATGACCAACTACATGAACATCGTGAACCGTGCGATACAAGAAAACCACGATAAGTTTCCCTTCGACAAGTTGATTTCGGTCGGAAAGGATCTGACGCGTGACAAGAAAATCGGCGCTGCGGTTTACAAGTCCGACGCAAAGCAACCGCACGACTACTTTACGATTACCCACACCGGCGACCGCTTTAAGGCTGAGCAAGGCAAGCAGGCGCCCGACATTGAATGGAAGATCAAGGAAGAGCACCTGCAGAACGTCGTGCAAAACCCTAACGAGTACATTCAAAACCCACTCAAGCTCGACCTCGATTGGATCAAGACACGGCTCAGCTAGACCGGCTCCGGTCGATAGCCACGACGTTGATTGTCTGCGTGCGACCGACAGTCCCGACATGAGGTGCGCCTGAGGCGCATCTGCAGCTCCAGCGGACCTTGAAATCATTCCGTTCTGCGCATGGCACCGGGCTTGCAGTCTCCCCGTGCAGGCATGACCAAACAACAACTACGCGGAGTTCATCGCACGTGGGGCCTCTCGGAGCGCTGGCGGGTGGCCCAGCGGCAGACGGGCCTGAGTCGAAGGCGGTTTTTGCAGGGTACAGGCGCTGCAATCGCCTCGCCCTTGGTGTTTGGGCTGGCCGAGCGTGCCAACGCCCAGGACGCGCCCAAGCGTTTCATCTTCGTCTACACGCCCGATTGCACCTTGCGCACCGAGTGGGAGCCTGGCGGCACCGACAGTGCGCCCATCCTGCGTTCGATCCTCGAACCGCTCGCACCTTTTGGCAGCCGCATCGTGACGATGGAGGGCATGAAAAACGCGGCTGCGGATGGCAGCGGGCATACCGAGGGCACCCCCACGTTACTGACCGGTTATTATTTCAATAGCGGTCCCTTCAAAAATGGCGTGGGTTGGCCCAAAGGCGAGTCTTTCGACCACTACCTCGGCAAAAAAATCTCTCCCGCGGGCGGTGTTCCGTGCGCGGTGCTCGGCGTCAACACCGAGTACGACCACGACATCATCTATCGGCGCATTAGTTACGTGGCCGAGAATCAATATGCCGATCCGATCGTCGACCCCGTCGATTCGATGCGTGCGCTGCTGGGCACGAGCCCGACCGCCGAGCCGGCTCCAGATTCCAGTGACGATACGATTCGCGCGGCGATCCTTGGCGCGGTTTCTGAGGACTTACAGGCGGTTCAGAACCGTTACGGTCAGCGCGCCAAAGACTATGTCGATCGCCACCTCGAAGGGATTAGTGCGTTGCAACAAAAGCTTGCGCAGCAGGCGCCACCGATTTCCTGCGAGTCGTCACTTGGCAACTGGGGCACCCTCGCCACGGGCGGTCGGGTCAATGAAGTCGAGCATCAGGTCGTCGGGCGCGCGCAAGTCGATGTCTTGGTTCAAGCCTTGGCTTGCGATGTGACGCGCTCAGCGAGCCTGCAGTGGGCAAACGCGTCCAAGGGCGTGCGCTTCAGCACGCTGGGGGATGACCGGCATCACACCATCTCTCACGATAGACCCCAAGACATCAAAGTCGTCGACCGGTTTTATGCCGAGCAGTTTGCCTATCTGCTTTCAAAGATGGACGCGGTGGTCGAAGCCAATGGCAAGACCATGCTCGACAACTCGATCGTCCTTTGGGGACGCGAACTGGGGGGCTCGGCCTCCGACCACGGATATAAAGACATGACCTTCGTGCTTGCCGGCACCGCCAATGGCGCCATCCAGGGCGGTCGCCACCTTCGCTTTGACGAGCAACCCAATAACAACCTTTACTTGTCGGTGGCGCGTGCCCTGGGCGTGTCGACCGACTCGATCGGTTCGCCGGGCCTGACGACGGGCCCACTGCCGGGGTTGCTATGAAATTCACTCCGAAATGGGTTCTTGTGGCCGCGCTCGGTCCCATCGTCGCGATGGGTTGCGTGGGCGATCTTACCGAAGACGCATCCTCGGATGGGTCCGGCAGACCCGGTGTTTCAACCGATCCCAACGACCCCAACTACGACCCCAACTACTATCCAAACCCAGACGACCCTTCGATGCCGCTCACCTGCACCGAGCAGGCGCAGCTGACCTTTCAGCAGTCCGGCTTTCGACGTCTGAGCAGTCTCGAGTATGGCGCTGCGGTTAAAGAGGCGCTTGGGGTGAACGTGGAGGTGACGCTGCCCGCCGATGCGTCGGTCGGCGCGTTCATTGCGGGGCCCGACATTGCCGTCACCGAGCAAGACACACAACGTTACCTCGACGCGGCGCTGCGTGTGGCGGGCGCGTACGCAAGTCAGCTGAGCGATAGCGAACTTTGCAGTGATGCGGCTTGCATTGAGCAGAAGGTTGAGCAAATCGGCCTCGTTTTGTTTCGTCGCCCGCTCGATGAGCAGGAGCGTGCGCGTTATCGCTCCCTCTACGATTTGGGACCCGACCCGCGCGAGTCGGTTCGCATTTTTGTGGCGGCGATGCTGCAGTCCCCGCACTTTCTGTATCGACTCGACCGCGTGGGCACCGCGTCGCCCTCGCACGACGTGGTCACGCGTTTGAGTTTCGCGTTTCGGGCGGGTCCGCCCAACCAGTCGCTCTTGGAGCAAGCTTCGAGCACGGACTTCACCCAGCGAGCGAACCTTGAGCCTTTGATCGACGGCTGGATTGATCAGGCCCAGTCGGGCACGGGACCCTTGCGCGAGGTCACGCGGCAGTTTGTCTATCGTTGGCTTCGTCTCAATGCCGACGAGGCGCGGGTGCGCGTGACGCCCGATGGCGGAAGTCTTGGCGATGGGGTTGACGCGCTGACGCGATCCTTCGATGCGTTCATCGACAACGCCTTCTGGAATCAGGGAGCATTCGGCGCCCTGCTGACGGACCGCAAGGCGTTTGTCTCCGAACAGACGGCGCAGATCTATGGCGTGCCTCATTCGGGCGGCAGTGCGCTCGAATCGGTCGAGCTTCCGGCGGACGAACGCTCGGGTCTGCTTACGCGTCTTTTTACGATCGCGTCCCACTCGCACGTCGATCAGTCTGCGCCGATCTTGCGTGGCGCGACGGTGCTCGAGAACGTCATCTGTGCGCAGCTTGGCGATCCGCCGGACAACTTCGATCCACCCGAAAAGGCGACCGAGAGCGGAACGACGACGCGTGAGCAAGCCGACGCGGCGACCAGTTCGGGCGCATGTCAGAGCTGTCATCAGACGATCAACCCGATCGGTTTTGCGTTCGAGCACTACGACCAGTTGGGGGCGTACCGAACGCTGGAAAACGAGACGCCCATCGATGCCTCCGGGAACGTCACCCTCGGCGGCGAGACGTTCGCCTTCGACGATGCGGTGGCGCTCAGTGAGCAACTGGCCTCCTCGCGCAAGGTACAAGACTGTTTTGCGCGACAATGGCTACGCTTTGTCTCCGGTGCCAACTTGCCACAATGCAGTGAGACGCCCTTGACGGCTTCGTTTGTGGACTCGGGCGGTGATTTGGCGCAGCTACTCCGTGAGCTGGCGATCGAATACGCGACGATGAGCGAGGAGAGCCTGGCCAGTCCGTAAGCTCGCGGGTCGTCGGCCCAGCAAGAGATTTGAGCGCCTGGGGCGTGCTGAGCGCACCGAGTCAAGTGCCTGGAATGACGTGTGATTATTTGATCGACATGGCTTGGGTCACTTGTTTGTTGACACATTCAGCCAGGGATCTATAACCCCCGTCCGACAAATACTATGACGCGGGGTGGAGCAGCCTGGTAGCTCGTCGGGCTCATAACCCGAAGGTCGTCGGTTCAAATCCGGCCCCCGCAACCACCTGTAGTGAAACTCGCCGCTTGGAATGCTCCTAGCGGCGTTTTTCGTTTCTGGGCGGTTCGTCTCTCGGAGTCGGCCAGCTTGGCGATGAGAACCAAGGGCAGGAAGTTCCCGCGAGCGATGTAGCCGCCATCCGGTTGGGGGAGGAGCTGGATCTGTTCGTCCTCAAAGAACGTCCGCAGTGCCTGCCTGCCAGCCAGCACGTTGCGCCTCAGCATGCGGTCCAGGTCCTTCGCTCGCTCAAGGGTTTCATCGAATGAGTGCAGCTTAGGCGGCTGGACGGGCAGGGAGACCGCTTGAGCCGCGCTCTTGGCTTGGCGTAGCTCTTCTTCAAGCTTCGAGATGGCTTTGATCACCGATTGCGGCGCTTCACCGTTGGCAGCTAGCTCGATCAGGTTCGCGATCTTTCCCTCGATCTCTGCAACCCGCTTGGCATGGTGGCGCTGCTCAGCATCAGGACGGGTAGGGCTGGCTTTCTGCGATGCCTCGTATTGCTTCCGCATGTAAGCGATGCCTCGCTTGCCGAAAAGCCTGGAGCGCATCGCGTCCAAGATGCTGCGCCGCACGTGGTCCTCGCGAACCGTTTTGCGGTTTGCGCACGTCTTGCGGAGCTTTGCATCCGCGCACTGGTAGTAGCGCGGCCCGGTGCTCGAACAGATTGACATGCGTTCACCGCACACTCCGCAGCGAAGGATCCCCGAAAACAGGAAGTTGCTGCGCTTGCGGTTGTGTGAGCTTTGTTTGCCGGCGTAGCGCGCGGCGATACCTTCACGGCGCGCCTTCACGGCTTCCCAGAGTTCATCGTCGATGATGCGAAGGTGCGGCTGATGAAACGTTCGTACTTCTGAATCTGGCCGATCTTTATAGCGTCGCACATTGGTGCCAGGAACCTTGCGCCACTTTTTCGCGCCGAACTTCCACAAGCCTATGTATTTTTCGTTCATCAGAAAGCCGCGAATCGTGCTCGGAGTCCAGCCGCGCTTGGTGCTGCGCGGACTCGCGATGCCTTCCTCGTTCAACATTCCCGCAATCGCTGGCCTGGTTTGTCCCTGCGCATAAAGCGTGAAAACACGCTGCACGATGGGCGCTTCGGTTTCGTCGATGTGGAGGCGATACCCCAGAACGTTGCCGCTCGGACCGATGTCCGGCTCGGTTCGATAGCCGAACGTCTTGCCGCCCGTGTGGTAGCCGTTCTCCGCGCGCCCTTCCATGCCTCGCAGTGTGCGATAGCGAAGCTTGGTGAGTGCGTCTTCCGCGATGATGCCGTCGAGACTAATCGCCATCGCGTCGTTTGTATTGTCAGTTCTGCGACCTGTGACAGCCAGTGCGAGCGGTATTTCGTAGTACCGGAGGTCACGAATGAACGTTGCGATGTCGGCTTGCTCGCGTGACACGCGGCTGAGGTCCTCCGCGATGATGAAGTCGATCTTCTTCCCCTTTGTGTCCTCTCGTAGCCGCATGATGCCAGGGCGATCCATCCCCGCCGCGCTAATGCCGCGGTCCTCGTACACCTCGACACTCTTCGGCTCGCCTCCAAGCTGCTCGATGTACTTCCGGCACACGCGCACCTGATCGGCCACCGATGTTTCGTTTTGCTTGTCTGTCGAGTAGCGCGCGTAGATTGCGATGCGCTTGCCTTCCATCTCGCTCATGGGTTCTCCTTTAAGTCCTCGATCGCCTGTTTCAGAAGGAAGTCCAAGAACGACTTCACATTGTTCGGTAACGTCGATCCCTGCGCCACTATTTCATCGTCTCCGCTTTCCGTCCGTTCACAAGACGCACGTGTGGCATACAAGGCACCTTCACCTTGCCCATCGCGCGTATGCGGCTCGGACGATGCGGAGTGGGTGGGCCCTGCCTCTTCCCGGTCGCATCGTTTACCCGAGCCTATTTCCACGGTCCTGGTGCCTCCTTGCAGCCCTGGCCGTTCTTGAGTCGCTTGCACGGCAAGAACCGAGGACAAGCCACGTTACAGTCCCAATAGTCGTGGCGAAGCACGTAGCGAATGCCGAAGTTTTCGGGATCGAAGGCTTGCACGTCCATGCGACCGGCTATGAATCCGCACTTTCGCCATACACTTCGAGCGTTGCGGAGGATGGACTCCGTGTTCTCAGGACTTGCTTGGAGCAATAGATGCACGTGCGGGACACCGCGCCATTGCGGTCCCATGGCGAGCACGAAGGGCACGTGAGCGCCCGTTCCCTCGGCGATTGCTCTCAGAAATGTGCGTGTCATTTCAAGCGCTTTTCGATCGCTGACCTCGTCCACCTTGAAGGTGAGCGTGAGAAAAACGGACCAAATGCCGAACTTCCGCACCAGCTTTTCGGCGGCCTCGATGAGCCGCTTTTGGCCCAGCGGGCTGCGTGCCCACTTCGGGCTTCGGTGCTTCATACGCGCCTCATTGCCGCGCGTCATGCCGCGCCTCCTGCTCGTCCTGAGCCCACAAAAGGCTCCAGTGCGGCGCGGGGAATGCGGAACTGTCCGCCCACCCGCACAGAGCGAATGTCGCCCCGCGCGACCATTCGATAGACGGATCGGGTGCTTATTCTCAGGATTTTTGCGACTTCACGCGTTGTGAGAAGGCTTTGCCTCCATATGTTTTCATTTGATGCCACTGGTCACTAACCTGCCGCGCTTCGCGGCTGCGATTCCCGACAGAATGTCGGTACTTTTTTCGGTTAGTGGCCATTAGCGGCGACCACTGAAAAACTGGGAAAGACGATTCTCCGACCGGGTGCGTTCGCGGTGTCAGGTACTGTTCCGTCTCAGTTCACGTTGAAGATGAGTGACACGAGTGTTCAGGTCAAGAACTTTTTGTCTTCGGTTGATCAATGCGGCAACGCTGCCAGGTCGGCTGCGGCCTTCGCAAGCATCGCCGATAGTTCGTCGTTGCTCAGGTTGCGGAACTCGTTTGTCTCTGCGGCATGCTCATCGCGTGCGCGCACCTTGGAAAATCCTGCGCGATCGAGCACGGCTTCAGCAGCGCGTATGCGCGCTGTGTATGTTGCATCGTCGCTGGCGAGCACATCTTCGAGCGCATCGAGTGCAAGCCCGACAAGATCCCGTAACCGACCTTCGTGCGCCGCTACACCGTGTTGCAGCACGTCTTGCACCTCACCCGATTTCGCGAGCTTCGACACCCACTCACGCGAAACGCCTATTTTTGAGGCGATTTCTTTGTGCGAGTGACCTTCCAGTAACATCTCCGCAACGCGCCGCTTTCGCCACTTCGCCCGCGCTGTGAAGTTCTGTGAAGTCACGAAACGATGTTAGCATTTTGCCCCAGCAACGCACATATGCGGTTGTAAGGCAGTCAGCACGGAGACAGCGAGATGGACGAACTGATAATAGATAATGTTAGGTGCTTTTATGGGAACCAACGTATACCGCTTGCGCCGCTCACCATTCTTGTTGGTGAAAACAGCTCTGGAAAGAGTACGATACTCGCCTGTGCGCGCGCGGCGACTTCGCTGTATACGCCAGATAGTGTGGGGCTCAATACTCCACCGTTTTCCTTCGGAAGTTTCTCCAGCGTCGTTTCGACGCCTGCTCGAAAGAAGAAGCCGGAGACGTTCTCCATTGGTTTCAAGACGCAGCTTCTTTGGGAGTCAGAAGTAGCCGAACTAGTCGTTGACTACGCGAGAGACGAATCGGACACAGTGTGTAGATCATGGACTCTTACAAGTTCCGAAGTCGATGTGCGGCTTGATTTTAAGAAGAACACGCACGTTGAGATTGATGCACGTGTGCTTGAAGACCGCCACCGCGGCACCGCCAGGGTTCGCTTTCAATACTCGAATTTCATGCCTCTGTACCTAAAGGTGCTGTGGAAAGCAGCGAAGCTGGAGGCAACAGCGTTTGAGAAAGTGGATGAGGTTCTGGCAAAGATCTCCAGGTCGGTTCCGGATGCGAGAGCGTTTGCGCCTGTTCGAACTCGCCCCAAGCGTACATACGAAGTGATGTCCGCAAAGATTGAGCCTGATGGTGGCCATGTCCCCGGTGTGCTCGCTCGTACGCTGCGGCTAGGAGCAAAGGGAGAGAAGAGATTCAAGCAACTTTCGGCGGCCCTCCGTGCATTCGGGCGTGGTTCAGGCTTGTTTGAAGAGATTAGAGTGGAGCGTTGGGGGAAGTCTCTGGAATCGCCGTTTCGAGTAGAGGCGAAAGTTGGCGGGAAGAACTTCAATCTTATCGATGTTGGTTACGGTGTCAGTCAGGCGCTTCCGATTTTAGTTGACGCTACGCTTTACCAGCCGACTGGCAAATTGCTGCTCATCCAGCAGCCCGAGGTCCATCTCCACCCCCGGGCTCAAGCGCAGCTTGGAACCTTTTTCTCTTCAGTGGTGTCCGAGGGAACTGTGAAACTGGTCGTTGAGACGCACAGCGATTACCTCATTGATCGAGTCCTCATGGACGTTCGTGACGAGAGCTCCGAACTGAAAGCCGAAGATGTCTTGGTTCTGTTCTGTGAGAGGCAGCAAGCCGAGGTAGCGGTTCATCCAATACGAGTCAGCCCAGAGGGTACGCTAGTTGATCCACCTGACTCTTACCGGGCCTTCTTCATGGAGGAGGAGCTTCGGTATCTCGGAGTGCGGGGCTGATATCGTGTGTGTGATCATTGACGCCAATATCAGCCACAAGTTTTTTCGGAGTCCCGTAGACCCCGATTTTGTGCCAGTGTGGAAGTGGATTTCTGACAAAGATGGCATGCTCGTCGTGGACAAAGCGCTCATGGATGAGCTGTGCCACTGCCACGAGATCACGAAAAGGTTGGCGAACCTAAAACGAAACCATCGCCTGATCGAGGTGGAGGATGCGGCGATTCAGGCAGAGCGAAAGCACCTCGCTAAGAAGAAGCTACACTCGAACGACGCGCACATTATTGCGTTAGCCCGAGCCTCGCGGGCGCGGGTTCTGTGTTCTGAGGACGCAAACCTCCATAAGGATTTCAAGAATCGCGAACTTGTACCGAAACCTCCTGGTCGGGTCTACCGGAGGGCCAACAAGCATGAACACCTACTTAAGCATCATTCCACGTGTCCTCGATGAGGCGGCTTTCACGCGGCAATCTCGACCTCTAGCGGGATAACCACCGATTTCACTAGGTGGTGAATCGCGCCCCCGCAACCAAGAGAGCCCACCGTCTGGTGGGCTTTTTTCGTTGCCACGCCGAAGCCTGGGCGAAGGCGGATGTTCAGACGTCTGAACAAGGTTGTTCCGACGTCTGAACGCGGCAGGCGAGGCTCTTTGCTAGGCTGCGCATATGCCAAGTCATCTAGAGGTACTTCGTGGGGCGGCGCTTGTGGACCTCGCCAAAAACAAAAAGCGCGCCGAGCGATTGGTCGCCGACGTCAAAGAGCGTTCAACGCGCATCGCCGAGGAGGCCCACGCGGTGGGCAAGGCGCTCGCTGAGCTGAGCGACGAGCGCAACTATGCGGCGCTCGGTTACGGGAGCTTCGCGGCGCTGCTCAAGGGCGAGAAGCTGATGGGCCGCACGACGGCGCATAAGTTGATCTCGATTTCCGAGGCATACTCGCTCGAGCAGGTGCGGGCGATGGGGGTCGAAAAGGCCTACGCGCTGCTTTCGTTCGTCGACGCGACGCCGAAACTCGATGTGGCGTCCGTGCTTTTCGAAAACAATGCACGCATTGGCAATAAGTACGTCGCCAAGATGACGGTGCGCGAAATCGACGAGGCGGCCAAGCGTGTGCGCAAAGCTTCGGGGCGCGCCAAACCGCAGTCGAACCAAGAGAAGCTCGCGCGTTCCCAAGCCCGCAAGCTTCAAGCGCGTCTGCGCAAGCAGGGCTTTGCGCGCGCAAAAGCGTCAGCCGTGCGGGACGAGAACCGATGGCACGTGCAAGTCATCGTCGATACCCACGACGCCGGCCAGTTGGCGTAGAGCTCGTTGTGTGTCCTTTGGCCAGAACTTGTTGGTTACAAACCAACAGTCGTCACCGCGCGGAAACGTTGTTGCGCTACGCGGTGTAGTATCTGCGTTGCGTGCATTGTGCGAGCAAAAATGATCGCCTATACGCGGCGACGTGAAAACTGATCGTTGGCTGGGGGCCCTTCTTTTCATTTCATCATTTGCGTTGCTCGGAGGGTTTCTCGGTAGTTGTACCGACAGTGAGCCGAACATCGGCGCGAATAAGCAAGCGCTCGGCGAAGACGGCGGCGATGGCAGTGCACCTTCGTCCGACGCGTCGACGGGCTACGTGCTTGTTGACACGTGCGCAGAGCTTGAAGCGATCAGCACTGCACCGACGCTGAACTACCGGCTCACCGCAGACATCGATTGCACGGGCTACGGCGCTGGCAATGGCAATGGAAACGGCGGCGGCAACGCGTCGGGCTTTACGCCGATTGTAGACTTCGCTGGGACGCTCGACGGCGGTGGCCACTACGTCACCGGACTTTTCATCGAGAAAAACAGCGCTAAAGCAGGCCTCTTTTCGAAGCTCGACGGCGCTACCGTGTCGCGCCTCGGCATCTTGGATGCACAGATTTCCGGCGGTACGCAGGTAGGCTGCCTGGCCGGCTTTGCGCAAAACGCAACCGTCTCCGAGGTTACCTGCCGCGGCGCGGTGCTCGAAGGCAAAAAGGACGTTGGTGGTCTGATCGGTAAAGCGATGGGCACGACGATCAGCGACTCGTATGTGCACGCGGACATCGGTTGCCTGACCGAGCGCTGTGGCCTCTTGGTCGGTGACGCGAAACAAGGCAGCTGGACGCACGGCTACGGCGCGGTCGACGCGGAGTTTTTTCCGTCCCGCGCCTACGCGCAGAACGCGTTTGTGTGGAACACGACGTTCTTCCTCTGCGACGGCGGTTCTTCAGGCGGCAGCATTGGTGGCTGCGACGAGCCCGGCGGCCAAGAAGGCTCGAACCTTTCGAGCGAAGCGTTTCTGACGAGCCAAGGCTGGGACTTCGATACGACTTGGGCGCTTAGCGCGGACTACGACTACGCATGCCTGCAGTGGGAGCCGGGCTGTGGCGATGGTTGCTCGGCCGATGACACGTCGTGTAACGGACAAGACGACGACTGCGATGGAGCGGTTGACGAAGACTTTGTGACAGAGGTGACCGTGTGCGGCGTGGGCGGATGCGTGCGGACGGGCGTTGCCTCGTGCGTCGGCGGCAGCATCACCGATTCGTGCACGCCTGGCACGCCGGCGGCGGACGATGCGAGCTGTAACCTTGTCGATGACGACTGCGATGGCGCGACCGACGAGGAATATCTTTCGGTTGTGACCTCATGCGGCGACGGCATCTGCCTCGCGCAAGGCTCGACGAGCTGCGTCGACGGAATCGTGGAAGACAGTTGCGAGCCCGGTACGCCGGCGGCGAATGACAGCACCTGCGATGACCTCGACAACGACTGCGATACGGCGACGGACGAAGGCTACGTGTCGCTCTCGACAACGTGTGGCGAGGGCATCTGCTCCGCGACGGGCAGCACCTCGTGCGCCTCGGGAACGGTCAGCGACTCGTGTCAGCCGGGCAGCCCAGAGGCCGATGATGCGAGCTGTGATGCGCTCGACAGCGACTGCGACGGCGCCATCGATGAAGCGTATCCGATTACGTCAACGACCTGCGGCGTCGGCGCCTGCGCGGCCGAGGGCGACCTTCGTTGTCTCTCGGGAAGCGAGGTCGATAGCTGCGAGCCCGGCGCGCCGGCTGCGGACGATTCGGTGTGTAATGGCATCGACGATGACTGTAACGCCACGGTCGACGAAGACTATGTGAGCGAGTCGACGAGCTGCGGTGTTGGAGCATGCTCCCAAACGGGTTCGACCAGTTGTGTCGATGGCTCGGTCGAAGATTCATGCACGCCCGGGACGCCAGCTGCCAGCGATGCGACCTGCGACGGCGTCGACGACGATTGCGACGCGAGCAACGACGAAGACTACACTCCCGAGAGTACGAGTTGTGGCGTTGGAGCATGCGCAGCCGAGGGCGCAACCAGCTGTGTCGACGGCTCCGTCGAAGACTCGTGCACGCCCGGGACGCCGGCTGCCAGCGATGCGACCTGTGACGGCGTCGACGACGATTGCGATGGAAACATCGACGAAGACTACGCGTCCGAGTCGACCTCATGCGGCGTGGGCGCATGCGGAGCGACCGGTGCAACCTCATGCGTCAACGGAACCATTGAGGACTCTTGCGCACCAGGTGCACCGGCAGCGTCGGACGCCACGTGCGATGGCATTGATGACAACTGCGACGGAACAGAGGATGAAGGTTACGTCAGTCAATCGACGAGCTGCGGCGTCGGAGCCTGTGGGGCAACAGGAGCGACCTCGTGTGTGAACGGCTCGGTCGAAGATAGCTGTGAGCCAGGCACGCCAGCGGTATCGGACGCGACCTGTGATGGAGTCGACGATGATTGCGATGGGATCGCTGATGATGACTACGTGAGTCAGTCCACGAGCTGCGGAGTAGGCGCCTGCGGAGCAACGGGCGCGACCTCCTGTGTCAACGGGACAGTCGAAGACAGCTGCACGCCAGGAAGTCCAGCGCCTTCAGACGCCACGTGCGATGGCATTGACGACGACTGCGATGGGATCGCCGATGACGATTACGTCAGTCAATCGACCAGTTGTGGCGTGGGAGCTTGCGGCGCGAGCGGCTCGACGAGCTGCCTAGGCGGCACCGTTCAAGACAACTGCACGCCGGGCAGCCCGGCACCTTCGGATGCGACCTGTGATGGCATCGACGACGACTGTGATGGGGTCGCCGATGACGAGTACGTCAGTCAATCGACCAGTTGTGGCGTGGGAGCTTGCGGCGCGAGCGGCTCGACGAGCTGCGTGGGTGGCGCTGTGCAAGATAGCTGCACGCCGGGCAGCCCGGCGGCGTTGGATGCGACGTGTGACGGGATCGACGACGACTGCGATGGGATCGCGGACGATGACTATGTCAGCCAATCGACGAGCTGCGGCGTCGGAGCCTGTGGGGCAACAGGAGCGACCTCGTGCGTAGGTGGCGCGGTTCAAGACAGCTGCACGACCGGTACGCCGGCGGCGGACGATGCCACTTGCGACGGCGTTGACGACGACTGCGACGGCATCGCTGATGAAGATTGCGAGCAGTGCGTTCCTTCAGCCTCGGACGACAGCACATGTGATGGGGTTGACGACGACTGCGATGGCATCGCCGATGAGGATTTCATAGGGGCCGGCACCCGCTGTCCTTTCCCGTCGCCAAATAACTGTTCGCGGGGTCGCTTCGTCTGTATTGATGGCTCGGCTGTAGATAGCTGTTCGTTGCTCGACTTGCCGGACGACACAACGTGCGATCGTTTCGATGACGATTGTGATGGTTTTGTTGACGAAAGCTGGCTCAGCAGCGCAACGACATGTGGTGACGGTGCCTGTGCCTCAACGGGCTCTACGGTGTGCGATCCTTTCGTTGGCGAGCGTGATACGTGTGTTCCTGGAACGCCAGAGCCCTCCGATGCGACCTGCGATCTTGTCGACAATGACTGCGATGGCGCAGTCGATGAAGAAGCAGTCCCTTCGGTGGACGATCCGACTTGTGATGGAGTCGATGATGATTGCGATGGGGCGTTCGACGAGAACTTTGCTCCTTCGCCGACGACGTGCGGACTGGGCGTATGCGAAGCTTCCGGGGTCTCGTCATGCGTTGATGGAGCAATCGAAGACAGTTGTACTCCAGCTACGGGCCCGGCGAGCGATTCGACGTGCGATGGCGTTGACGACGACTGCGATGGGTTGGTCGACGATGACTATATGGGCGAAGTGACGAGTTGTGGCGTCGGTGCGTGCGCTGCAAGTGGGAGTACAAGCTGTAGTAGCGGCGCCGTGGTCGATTCCTGTTCGCCGGGTTCGCAAGTAGACAGCGATGACAACTGCGATGGAATCGACGGCGACTGCGACGGATCTGTGGACGAAGGGTTTGTGCCGGAACCGACAAGCTGTGGGGTTGGAGTGTGTTCGGCGAGCGGAGCTACGACTTGTGTGGGCGGCACACTTAGCGATTCATGTTCGCCCGGCTCGCCGTTGTCGGCAACAGATGCCACGTGCGATGGTATTGATGATAACTGTAGCGGCGAGGCAGACGAAGACTTCGTCGGCGCTGCCACCACGTGCACCGATGGCGTGTGCGACGGGGTCGGAGAAATTAGCTGCATAGGTGGACAGGAAGTAGATACCTGTGAGGTGCCGGCGCCGGCAGCCGATGATGCGACGTGCGATGCCTTCGACGATGACTGCGACGGTGAAGTTGATGAGGATTTCTCGGACTCCGAGAGCAGCTGCGGCGTAGGAGCTTGCGAGCGCTTTCCACAGTGCGCTGGCGGAGAAATTTCGTGTGTTCCCGGTGTGCCTTCCTTCAGTGACGCTTCATGTGACGGTATCGATGATGATTGCGACGGACTGACCGACGAAGACTTCTTAGGTACATCGAGCTGTGGTGTCGGGGCCTGTCAATCTACCGGAACGGCTACCTGTCAAGATGGTGCGGTTGTAGAAGAGTGCACGCCAGGCACGCCAGCGAGTAGTGATGCGACTTGCGATGGTATCGACGATGACTGTAACGGTGTTGCTGATGAAGACTACGTGTCTGCTTCGACCAGCTGCGGACAGGGCGCCTGTGCCGCCAATGGCGTAACGAGTTGTGTCGCTGGAAACGTCCAGGATAGCTGCTCACCGGGCACGCCCGCTCCGAGCGACGCAACCTGCAACAACATTGATGATGACTGCAATGGCAGTGTCGATGAGGATTTTGTCTCGCAGTCAACCACATGCGGCGTGGGCGCATGCGGCGCAACGGGTTCGACATCTTGCGTTGCGGGCGTGGTGGAGGACTCGTGCGCTCCGACGAGTCCGTCCAGTTCCACAGACCCCGTTTGCGACGGCGTTGACGAAGACTGTGATGGCGCGGTGGATGAAGATTTTAGCCCACAGGCTACAATTTGTGGTGTTGGGGTTTGCGCTAGCGCGGGATCTACCGTGTGCGTTGCTGGCGCTGTGCAAGACACATGTCAGCAAGGCTCGCCAATCGGGAGCGATACTTCATGCAACGGCTTCGACGACGATTGCGATGGTGCGACGGACGAAGCCTACGTCGGTTCGCCCACCTCGTGTGGCGTCGGCGAATGCGCGACCACGGGAACATATGTTTGCGTCAGCGGCGTTGAGGTTGACGGGTGCCTGCCCGAGCCACCTGCTCCGGATGATTCGATCTGCGACGGCTTTGACGAAGACTGCGATGGCGCCTTCGACGAGGACTTCGCGCCGTTTTCTTCAACCTGCGGCGTAGGGGCGTGTGGTGCGGTTGGCAGTACATCCTGCGTCAGCGGTTCGCTCATCGAAAGCTGCACACCTGGTGCGCCGACAGCATCCGACGACATGACCTGCGATGGTGTCGACGACGACTGCGACGGGTACGCGGATGAAGATTGCGCAGACTTCCCCCAAAGCCTCGAGGAAATTGCGCCGCCTCTGTCGCTCACCGGCACCACGACCTTCCGGGAACTCGTTGACTACTACTACCAAGCTGCTCGCCCGATTCAGCTCGGTCTCAACGAGGCCGCGTTTGAGGACCATCGCATCAGCGGGATTTTCGGCTACGTGCGAGACCGAGCCGGAGCGCCGCTTCAGGGCGTTCGTGTGTCCGTCGAGGGCCACCCCGAGCATGGTTATACGCTCACAAGGGTAGATGGACGTTTCGACATGGCGGTCAACGGAGGCGGGCGTCTGGCGATCACCTACGAGCGTTCCGGTTACATCACGGTGCAGCGTCACGCCAAATCGAGCTGGAACAATTTCACAGAGCTTGCAGATGTTGTGATGAGCGAAATCGCGACGACTGCGACGCCTATCACGCTCGCGGCGGCAGCCTATCAAGATGCTGCAGGCGACACCGAGTCCGATGCTGCAGGAACGCGTACCGGGCGCATCCTCATTCCACCGGGGACCACAGGGCAGGTCGTGGCTGAAGACGGGACGGTCACTGCCCTTCCGACGAACGTAAGCCTTCGCATCAAGGAGTTTACGGTGGGTCCAGATGGCGCGGATGCGATGCCCGGGCCGCTTCCATACACGTCGGGGTACACCTACGCGATGGATCTTAGCCTCGACGAGGCGCCAAGTGGTCGCGTCGAGTTCTCGACGCCTCTTCCGTACTACGTCGAGAACTTTCTCGGGTTTCCGATCGGCCAGCCGGCTCCGCTTGGCTACTACGACAACGCCGAGCGTGGTTGGATACCGGCACCCACCGGCGTCGTGCTCAAGATTCTTTCGATCTCGGGTTCCATGGCCGATATCGACGTCACCGGTGACTCGATTGCGGATCCTCTCTCGGTCACAGGGATTAGCGACGCCGAACGTGCTGAGCTTGCGACACTTTACTCGCCCGGTGCAGAGCTGATGCGTGTCGAATTGCCTCATTTTACGTCCTACGACATCAACATGGGGATCTTTCCGCCGGCTGATGCGGAGTTTCCGGAAGACGGCACTCCGGGCGAGAACGTCACCAATGACAACGATTGCAACGTTTCGGGTTCGGTGATCGGTTGCACACGCCAAAGCATTGGTGAAAGCGTCTCAGTCGCGGGCACGCCCTTTTTGCTTCATCACAACAGCGAACGGATGCCGGGTAACCACCGCTTCAATATTGAGGTGCCGCTCAACAAAGAGTCGATCCCAGCGTCTGTCAAAGGCATCGAAGTCGTCGTTTCGGTAGCGGGTCGGACGTACTCGGAGAGCGTGGATCCGGTCACCATGTCGCAGCAGCACGTGGTGACCATTCATTGGGACGGAAGGGATGCGGCGAACCGTATCGTTCAAGGCACCCAGCAGGCCACGGTTGAACTTCGATACGCCTACGACGCCGAGTACAGCGATAGCGGTACGTGGGGCACCAATGGCGGTGGCAATATCTCGGTCATCGGCATGGGGCCACGGCGACAACTTGTCCTCCCCACAACCTGGAAGGTGGATGTCGGCGGTTTTCAGTTTCACCCTCGCGGACCGGGAATCGGTGGCTTCGATCTCGATGTACACCACACCTTCGATCACCGCTCTGGGGAACTGATCCGCGGCGATGGAACACGTCGCCGGGTTGAAAAATATGTCGTTGCGGCCGGTCGAGCGGGCAACGGTCAGAGCCCCAGTGGGAGTGGGCTTGCCGATGGAGTGGCTTCCGAGCAGGCGTTTCCAGGAAGTTATTCTCTTCGAGCAGCGGCAGATGGGAGCGTCTATTTTGTGAACCACAATGCGGTTCGCAGGCTTGACTTCAACGGAACTGTGACGCGTGTCGCGGGCCTTTTCCACAGCGACCCCATCTCTTCGTGGCCGCCGAACGAGGACAACACCCCGGCTCTTGACGCGGTCTTTCAGCAGATTACCGACCTTGAACTCAAGGACAATGGCGACCTGTTCATTTTCGACGGACTGGCTGGCCGCGTGTACAAACTCGATGCTCAGACTGGCGCGATCAGCACCGTGCTCGGGGGCGGGAGTCAGTACTACAGCGCCGCTGGAGAGTCGCTTGACGGTCCTGACGTTTACTTGCGGCCCGGCAGCTTGCCTCCGTATCCGAACAGCGATCCAGTACAAGGCCATCTTGCGTATGACGAACAGTCGCGCGTGCTCTATGTGTGGTGCTATCCGATCGACCAGGGTGGCCTTCATCCTGGTATCGTCGCCCTGGGTGGCGATGGACAGGCCCAGCTTCTCACGGGCCCATGGCCAAGCGGAGGACTTTCTTCCGGTGCCGATCTCGCCGACGTGCAGTTACCCAATGACGTGCAGCAGACGGGTGGGAACGTCACACGCCCGTTCGCTGTTCTAGAAAATGGGCTACTGGCAATTCATAGCTCACGGATTTCAGCCACGGAAAGCCGGCTCTATTATGTCACTCCCGATCGCAAGGTTCAGTCGGCGTATTTTCGGCACGCACAGGCCAATGATGCAAGGGCGGTGGGCAATACGCTCCACACGCTAGGCGACCGCTTTGCGCCACGCGTCCACCGCCTGGACCAGCTCGTGGACAACGGACGCTTCGATCTCATAGCAGGTCTCTCAGACTACGCCGCGGCAAGCTGTGGCACATCTGGGTGTCTCGTCGATGCCGACGGTCAGCCAGCAACGCGATCGGCGTTTCGCTCGGGTTATTCGTTTGCGGTCGGCCCAGGTGGAGACGTCTTTGTCAGCGACAGCGGCGACGTGACGGGTTCGGGCGTGATCCATCGCTTTGCAAGCTCGAACTTCACCCGCGTGCCCTCGGAGGATGGCTCGCTACTCTACGAGTTTGACGATGCGGGTCGGCACCTGCGGACGTTCGACTCCATCACCAACAATATCCTTTGGGAGTTCTCCTACGACGCTGAAGGCCGACTTTCGGTGGTCTCGGATCGAGACGGGGTGACGACCACGATTGTGCGCGATAGCGAGGGGCTCCCCTTGGCAATAGATAGCCACTACGGCCAACGCACAACCTTCGGGCATGTGCTGAGCGGCTACATCGACGCGGTCTCAAATGAGCTTGGAGAGACGACATCGTTTCAGTACTCGGGCACGCTCGAGGGCTACCTGACTGGGATGACGGATCCACTCGGACGCGACCACGACTATAGCTACGTCGATGCTCGGATCGAGCGCGACACGGACCCGCTCTCGGGTTACCAGGAGCTGACTCGTTCACCGACGACCAACCCGGATGCCGTGGACGGCCATGAGGTGAACCGAAGCACCGCGCTCGAGCGAACCACGAAATATGACGAATATCAGGACGAAGATGGTTTCTCGCACCGCGATGTGACGAACGCGGCGGGCTTCACCACCCGAAACATACGGACCCGAGATGGAGACAGCGCGACGACGTACCCTGACGGAACGTTGGTGGAGCAGTTCACCGCGCCTGATGCTCGGTTCAAGATGGGCGCGCCCTTTGTTCGCGCCTCCAGCACGACGCTTCCCTCGGGCCAAGTGCGTTCTGTGCAGCGGTCCCAGAGCTTTGTGCTCGTTTCCGAGAACGACCCTCTTTCGGTGAGTTCGTGGACCGAGACTTCTTCGGTCAATGGCGATTCGGTGAGTTCGATGTCTTACGACGCCAGCTCGCGCACTTATTCGAGTGCTTCCCCCGAAGGTCGCACGTCGACGACGCAGCTCGACGCCCTCGGGCGCGTGTCTCGGGTCTCTGTGCCGGGCATTGCACCCGTCGATTACACCTACGACAGCGACGGGCGCATCGAAACGATCACGCAAACGTCGGCGACGGACGGCACACGAACGACGACATACAGCTACGACACTGATGGCTTCCTGCAATCGGTGACCGCACCCTCGCTGAGGCAGACGAGTTACACCTACGACGCGGTTGGGCGACCTCTGGTGACGACGCTGCCAGATAGTGAGCAGCTTTCGACGACCTGGGATGCTGTCGACAACCTCAAGTCGATTGCGCCTCCTGGCAGGTCCGCGCACAACTTCAACTACACGCGCCGCGACCAAGTGCAGAGCTACGAACCTCCCGATGCAGGCACGGCCACGGGGCTGTCAGGTCAGAGCTACGACCTGGACCGCGCACCGCGAGTGTCGACATTGATGGACGGTCGCAAGGTCGACATCGCGTACGATAGCGCTGGCCGCGTGGACGCCGTCACCATCGCACGCGGCAGCTACGACTTCCTCTACTCGCCAGTGGACGGCAAGCTCGATGGGACCACGAACCCTGAGGGTGATTTGGTCGCCATGGGCTACGACGGGCCGCTTGTCACGGACGTGACTTGGTCGGCAGCTTCGGGGACGGGTCACCCGGGTGCATCCGTCTCGTTTGGCTACGACAACCACTTCCGGGTAACGAGCATCGGCGTCGATTCTGAAGTGCCTGTGCTCTACAGCTACGACCAAGACGGTTACATCACCGCTGCTGCGGGGATGACGGTCACGCGCGATGCTGGAAACGGGCTTCTGACAGGCACGTCGATCACGTCCGGCTCGGGCAACGTCACAACCTCGCGCGCGCACAACGATTTCGGCGAAGCGATCACGATGAACGCCACCTACGCAGGCGGCGACCTTGGCTTCGCGTTCAGCTACGACGTTGACGGTCGCATCGGCTCCCGCCAGGAGACGAGCGGCGCGAGCAGCACGGCGCAAACCTACGAGTACGACCTCCGTGGTCGGCTGACGGATGTCTACGTCGATAGCGTGCTCACTTACGAGTATGACTACGACGCAAACGGCAACCGCGTCGACTACACGGGCCCGGATGGCACAGTTTCAGCGACGTACGATGCGCAAGACAGGCTGCTGACCTACGGCGCAAACAGTTACACCTACAACGACCACGGCCAGGTTCTGACGAAGACGGACGTCTCGGGAACGACGACGTATGACTACGACGAGCTGGGCAACTTGGTCTCCGTTACGTTGCCCGACTCGACGCTCATCGAATACGTCATCGATGCACTCGGCCGGCGGGTAGCCAAGAAGGTGAACGGCACGCTCGTTCGCCAGTGGGTCTATCAAGATGCGCTGAATCCGGTGGCCGAGTACGATGGTTCAGGAAATCTGATTCAACGGTTTGTGTATGCGACCCGCATGAACGTGCCCGACCTCATCATCCGAGGCGGCACAACCTATCGCGTCATCGCCGACCAAGTCGGCTCCGTCCGACGCATCGTTGAGGTCTCCACGGGCGCAGTTGCGCAAGAGCTGACCTACTCGCCGTTTGGCAAGGTGCTCGGCGACTCGTCCCCAGGCTGGCAACCCTTCGCCTTCGCGGGTGGGCACTACGACAACCACACCAAACTCGTCCGCTTCGGCGCACGCGACTACGACGCTGAAGTCGGAAGGTGGACCGCGAAGGACAGCGCGGGTTTCATGGCCGGGTCGAACGGTTACGCCTACAGCTATAACGCGCCAGTTCACCTTGTTGATCCAAGTGGAAGGATTCCGATTCTCATTCCAATCATCGTGATTGGTGGAGCAATGTTGGCCACGCCCTCATCGGTCGCAGCGCCAGCGACATCAGATCACTCCACGACTGGCCCAAGTTCTGATCAAGCAATGATGAGTATGGTCGGAACGATTGCAATCGGTGAAGTTGCGAGTATCGCAGCCGGGGCGGCATTTTCTGGCATCTGCGGCGCCATAGCAAGTCGAGTGGCGAATCCTGTTCCGAAGGTTCTTGCTCGAGTCGTGCCGGGAAAGGGTCCTTACTCAACCTTAGGTGCGCCGGGAGCAGACGACGTTTTTGTGACTGCAGCGGACGACATTGCGGGCATGAGTGCAAAGGAGATAAGTGAAAGGCTCACGATTGATCCAAGTGATGCATTTACCGTTATCGAGTTCCCAACGCCCGCCAGCGGCTTGGCGTCTCCCGTCGGAAGAACAAACCCCGGATTCGTCGGCGGTGGAAAAACGGCGGGCGGAGCCCGCGAGTTCGTTTTGCCCAACGGACCAGTTCCCGGTGGTGCTAAAGTGAGAGTTGTCGAATGAAGTTGCGCCCGGAGGAAACAGTGCTCGTCGGTGCCTGGGTTGAAAAGGGCGGGACCGTTCGTTCCGACGCAGTGGCCGAACGTATCAAGTATCTGATAGATTCAGAGCTCGAGTTTGTCGCTGACGGTGAAGAATATGGCGCATGGGAAACGCTCTACCGTGACCCCCAGGACAACCGACTCTGGGAAAGGACATATCCTCAAAGTGGGATGCACGGTGGAGGCCCACCCCTTCTCCGTTACCTGTCCGAGTCGGAGGCTCGATCGAAGTACAAATTCGGCACGTGACCATTTCAACTGTCAACATGCATCTCAAAGTGATCCATTTTCGAGCATAAAAAGTGATCCACTTGGCACGGTTCTTTCGCTTTAGAGTGCGGTGGCGGCGTGCTCGTCCAGGGTTTTGATGCCGGCGCGTTTGCGGTCTCGGAGGCGGTAGCTTTCGCCCTTGATGTTGATGACGGTGGAGCGGTGCAAAAGCCTGTCGAGGGCGGCTGAGGCCATCACGGCGTCGTCTGCAAAGACCTGGGCCCATTCGCTAAACGGCTTGTTGCTGGTGAGCACAATGCTTTGGTTTTTCTGGTAGCGGTTGCAGATCACCTGAAAGAGCAGGCTTGCTTGGACAGGGTCGAAACCGAGATAGCCGACCTCGTCGAGGATGAGCAGTCGAGGCTGCATGAGCGCCTTGAGCTGGTTATGCAGGCGATTTTGGTCGACGGCTTTGGTGAGCTTTTGTGCGAGCGCCATCGCGGTGGTGAAGTAGACGCTAAAATAACGTCCTCAAGTTGAATTCAAGAATGCGTGACGTGCAACTTCTCACGGGACTCGCGCAACTGGTGCTCGCATCGACCGATAAGCGCGGCCGGTCTTGGCAATGTGGTTTGAGCATCGGTGAGGGATTCCGAGCACGGAGCCACTGCACCGCGCGCAGCGTGTCCCCACCGATGCATGCCGACGAGCAGACATCCACGCGGTCAAGATGATGGCATTCCGGGAAGCTGCGATGAACGTGCGGAGGCAAAGCAAGCCGATTTGCTAATTGCGAATCGTTGCTTGCGACCCGTAGCCGTAAAGAACCATAGGTAGAGCGCCTCCAACCATCACACTTGCCCGCTGCTTTCGTCACGGCAGTGCAATCATGATGTAGTAGACTTTGTCGCGTGACGCTCGTGACCCTGCAGTTGCTCATGCTTGTGCTGTGCGGTGGGCTCACCAACCCCGAAAGCGACCTGCTCGCGTTCACCTACGACGGACCGCTTGTGACGGGGGTAAGCTGGTCAGCGGCAGCAGGCACGGGCCACCCGAACAGTTCTGTGTCTTTCGGATACGACAACCACTTCCGCGTCACGAGCATCGGCGTCGATTCTGAACTGCCTGTGCTCTACAGCTATGACCAAGACGGCTACATCACGAACGCTGCAGGCTTGACGGTCAGCCGCGACGGCCAGAACGGCCTGCTCACCGGCACGTCGATCACGGCAGGCTCGCAGAATGTCATCACCTCGCGCTCGCACAACGACTTCGGCGAAGCCATCAGCATGAACGCCACTTATTCGGGCGGCGACCTTGGCTATGCGTTCAGCTACGATGCGGACGGCCGCATCGATTCCCGCCAAGAAACAAGTGGCGCGAGTAGCAAGGTGCAGAGCTACGCGTACGACCTTCGCGGTCGGCTGACGGATGTCTACGTCGATAGCGTGCTCACCTACGAATACGACTACGACGCGAACGGCAACCGCGTTGCTTACACCGGTCCCGAGGGCACGGTCAGCGCTACGTACGACGCCCAAGATAGGCTGCTGACGTACGGGACGAACAGCTACACCTATAATGACCACGGCCAGCTCACGTCCAAGACAGATGCGGGCGGGACGACCAGCTACAACTACGACGAACTCGGCAACCTGCTCTCGGTCACGCTGCCGGACTCCACGCTTATCGAGCACGTCATCGATGCCCTCGGCCGGCGGGTAGCCAAGAAGGTGAACGGCACGCTCGTTCGCCAGTGGGTCTATCAAGATGCGCTGAATCCGGTGGCCGAGTACGATGGTTCAGGAAATCTGATTCAACGGTTTGTGTACGCCACGCGCATGAACGTACCCGACTTCATCATCCGCGGCGGGACGACGTATCGGGTGATTGCAGACCAGGTGGGAAGCGTGCGGCGGATCGTCGAAGTCTCTTCCGGCGCAGTCGTTCACCAGATGACGTATTCGCCGTTCGGCAAAGTGCTCGGCGACTCCTCACCAGGCTGGCAGCCCTTCGCCTATGCTGGTGGCCTGTACGACGTTCACACCAAACTCGTCCGCTTCGGCGCCCGGGATTACGACGCCGAAGTCGGCCGCTGGACCGCGAAGGATCCGATCAGATTCCAAGGCGGTACAAATCTGTACGTGTACGCAATGGCAGACCCTGTTGGGCACCTGGATATCTCCGGCCGAATAACTCTCAACAGAACACAAGCTGCTGATTTTCCGAACCTAGATGCGTTACTCAACAACTTCGAGTCACAAGTCACGGATCGGATGATCTGGGCAGCAACCGAGGTCACCGGACTAACGGCAGAAGAGGTTCGAGCAGCCATTCAGCGAGGCGGAGGTCCAGAGCTAACCGTGGACATTGATGGGAGCAAAACTCTGGCGCGATCAGATGGGAGAACCGCGTGGGGCTGCTACAATCCGGAAACAGGCGGCCTCGATCTGGATCCATTGACTGCTCAGTATGTCGAAGGCGGCCAGTATGATGAATCGACGCTTCGGACGATCATGCACGAGACGATTCATTGGTTGAACGCCCAGAAAAACGGACCGTACTCGGAACGGTCTCCTAGAGCTTCAGGCATTCCCGATCTTGGCGAGCAATGGGAGACGCTCGTTTGGGGTGATAGGGTCTACTAGTGGCAACGGGCAACAGCATCTCCCTTCACAGATTGCTTTTGGCGGTCGCGTTGTCGTTGGTTTCCGCCTGCGATTCAGCAAAGAAGCCAGTAACGGCCGTATCCACGACGGTGGGCGAGGTGCAGGGCGGCTCCTCCTCACACGGCCAGGTAGACCAGATATTGGAGTTGATCATTCGCCGAGAGTTCCGAGACAGTGAGAAACCGGCCACTTTGACTGTTTACGACGATACCGGACGGGTACGGGCCGGTGAGCGCACGATTGATGGCATAGGTGTCTCCGTGGTTGAGGCGCCGCCTCCGATCGGTTCTAACTGGCTTACTATTCTCCATTTTGTCCTCCTCGATGACGGAGCTCTCCTCGATGTGTGCACCACAACGGAACCCAAGCTCTACGAAGTCGCTCGGGAAGGAAAAGACTGGTCGATTCACCGGGTGCGCAGCTACAGCACGAACCACCATTCACCTGAAGGAGTTCCTGCTGGTGATCTGCCCCCGTCACTTGCTGTAGCGCGGGCTGAAAGCAACGCGCTTCGGAACTATGTGTTTGGCTACCGGAAAGAGCAGACCGAGGAACGCAAGAAGAGCACCGAGCGCTACCTAGCGGTCCTGGAAGACCGACTTAGGAATGCAGGGGATCCGGAAACACGTTCAAGATTGGAAGTAGAAAAGAACGAATATCGCGCCCGAGTTAGAGAGTACGACGACTCCCTGGAGTGGATCGGCCGTTGGGAGAATGCCCTACCGATTTCTTCGTCACCGAGCAGTTCAAAGTGATCCAAGAACGAGCAGCTGAAACTGACCCGACCGAGCGCGCGGAAGCCTGCGGGGCGGCGAGCAGCGGCGGCGAGCCGTCCCAGGTTTGCGCCTTCGGGGACCCCGAAAGAAGAAAACCTAGCGATTGCAACGGTGGTTGATTGAGTTCCGCAACCGCCGTCGCTGTCGACCGATAGGAGCTGTTTGTCTTGGCGATGCGTTTGAGCATCGGTGAGGAATTCCGAGCACGGAGCGTTCGCTCCGTAGAAAGCGATTTTGCGGATGTGCCGCAAAACGTTTCCAGCTGCGCCTGCCTTCTCTTGCTCTTCCGCTGACGCGTCATCGCGACTACGCGCAGTGTGTCCCCGTGGATTCAAGCCGTCGTCATCCGGCAGATGAGGTGGCCGTCAGGAGCGGATCAACCTTCGTATCGCCTCCGCTAAATCTGGGCGTGCGCGTTCGAGGCACTCGGCGGCTTCGAGCACTTTCGCGATGAGGTCGTCGCGGTCGGTTTCGTTGGCCTTGGCCAATGTGTGACCCGCGAAACTGTTTTTCTCGGAAAGTTTCGGGGGGTAAGAGTGGGGTGCGTCCCCGTCTAACTTGTTGAAACTACGCGAAACAGGTGTCGCACAAGGAGGCTTCGAGTCCCGTCCGCTCCGCGAACAAAGAGAACGCCCAGCCCTGTGCTGGGCGTTTTTCTTTGTTTGCGGAGCGTCCCGCCGAAGCCTTGGCGAAGGCGGACCACCCGCTTTCTAAACACGACGAAAGACGAAGATCGTCCCCCTGTTCTCTTGTTCCGTAGAGGAGCTTTAGCGTTGGCCGAGCTGGCGAGCGAGGAGCCAGGTGCCTTCGGGAAAGTAAGTGACGATGCCTTCGGCCATTTCTTGCATGGCTGTTCGGTAAGCATCGTAGAAGGCGTACATCTGTTTGATGGCTCGTGTGAGCGTCTTCTTGCAGCGTGAGGCGAAGCGCGGGCTGAGTTCACCTTTGATGCGCTTGGTCCGAGGGCAATAGGTGGGCTTGGTTTGAAGGGCCTCCTTGGTGCCGATGAAGCGCCCGGCTTTGTTGGAGTATTTTCGAGCGTGCTCGCGTGCTTCAGCTCTAGCTTCGGGTCGATATTCGTCGAGAGCTTCTTGCCACTCGGCTGCTGTCATCGACGGCGGCGGCTCGAAGGTGAGACTGGCATCGCCCGGAAGAACGCGAGGTTTGAAGTGCTCGGGTCGGTTCGCCGTGTGCGTACCTGACAAGATATTGCCCGGCCATTGCTGCTCTTTGCGACAGATGCTTGCCTTGATGGGGTTACACATCGTGTAGAGCGTCTTCGCAATCGTGGCGCCATCGTCGAGCAGCTCCACCATCGACGTCTTGCGACCAGGTTCCCAAACCACTTCATCCCAGCTTCGAAGCTTCTGCACCGACAGTGCGACAAGGCGGTGAAAGTACTGCGTGAACAGCGGAAAGTTGCCCTCGTTGTCGGTGGCGATCAGGTGGTAGTGGCTACTCATCACGCAAAGGGCATGCACCGAAACGTTGTAACGCTTTGCTGCAACGGCCAAGCAATAGACCATGGCGCTCATCATCTTCTTGTCGGGCCGCAGAAGATAGCGTCGGCCAATGCAGCGCCGGGTGACGAGATAGGTGGCACCTGGCACAATGAAACGGGGAGGAGTCATTGCGTCTTGTTTCGGACTTCAGCAAACGATGTTGCGTACCAATCTCAGAATTCAACCAGGGGACGTCGTTCACGCGAGCGAAACTCGAAGCCTACAAGAAGAATCCAGACGCATTCGATAACAAGGGCTTTCTGAAGAACGCACCGTCTCAGGAGGTCAGAGAGCGGATAATCGAGGGGCGAGTCCGAAACCTTGAGAAGCAAATTCAAAACTTCGAGAACCAGATTTCGGACATACTGGGAATGTAGAAATGAAGATCACGACAAAAGAGATTCGAAGCGTCCTCGACCGTGTTTTGCGAGAGTTCGAAGAGTCTGGCTCATCTGAGTGGGAGATCGAAAAGGACTACTATTGGGAAGTGGATTCGAGCTGTAGATATGACAGCTACGGCAAACCGGAGGAGTTCACCATCGGGCAGCTGTCCGACGATATTCAGGTGATACAAGGTGTTGCATCTGGGCGCGATGATCCCGTTGCACCCATCTTGCTTTCAGTAGCTAGTTTGCTCAGACTTGCCGGCGAGTTGGGCGTCGTTGGTGTGGTCGCGCAAGAACGACGAACCTTTCCAGGGAATTCTGAAGAGAGGGACTAACCAACGCGAGAACAGGGCGGGGCGACTACGACGCAAACGGCAACCGCGTCGACTACACGGGCCCCGAAGGCACCGTCGCTGCAACTTACGATGCGCAAGATAGGCTGCTGACGTACGGCGGCAACAGCTACACGTACAACGACCACGGTCAGCTTCTGACGAAGACGGATGTCTCGGGAACGACGACGTATGACTACGACGAACTTGGGAACTTGCTCTCCGTCGCGCTGCCAGACTCCACGCTTATCGAGTACGTCATCGACGCGCTTGGTAGGCGGGTCGCCAAGAAGGTTGGCGGCACGCTCGTTCGCCAGTGGACCTACCAAGACCAGCTCAACCCCATCGCCGAGTACGATGGAAGCGGCAACCTCATCCAACGCTTTGTGTATGCGACCCGCATGAACGTGCCCGACCTCATCATCCGAGGCGGCACAACCTATCGCGTCATCGCCGACCAAGTCGGCTCCGTCCGCCGCATCGTCGAAGTCTCCACGGGTGCAGTCGTGCAAGAGCTGACGTACTCACCCTTCGGCAAAGTGCTCGGCGACTCCTCGCCAGGCTGGCAACCCTTCGCCTACGCCGGAGGCCTCTACGACATTCACACCAAACTCGTCCGCTTCGGCGCCCGCGACTACGACGCGGAGGTTGGAAGATGGACAACGAAGGACCCGATTGGGTTTGCGGGTGGTCCCAACCATTATGCATACGCTGGCAGTGACCCGATCGATTTGATTGACCCCACGGGCTTGCTCTTCGGCTTGTTCGATGCGGGTGAAGGGGCCGGCGAAAGTGCCGCAATGTATTGGGCAGACCGCTACAACGAATCCAGTGGCTTGGATGCAGCGGGTGCTGCAGTGATGGGAACATTCGCCTCACTTTGGACACCGGAGACGAGTAGCTACACGGCTACAACCTTACTTGGAGCCGGGGTAATTGCTGCCGGGGCGCGGATGGCGGGTCTTGGTGTCGCGTCTACGGGCGCGAAAGCGGGGGGGCGCGCGGCGGCGTCCGGACAGCCGTCCATGACATTGTACCACGGTGGTCGGTTGAGTGGAGGAACGGTTCAGGGAGGTCGTTTCTCTACGACCACATGCAGTCAGCATGCAGCCGAGTATGCCAAGGCAGCAGGTGGACAGGTGCACAAGTTCCGCGTACCTGTCAAGCGTCTCCATGATATGGAAGGCGCAGGCAAGTTGCAGCGGTTCAAAGACTTGCATCAACCCAGTGGCAGTTAGGTGGACCCCATTGTTCGGACCAGAGAGCAGGTGGTGTAAGGTGGAGCTCTG
>CAZAQV010000032.1:0-22020 GCA_964487255.1 uncultured Polyangiales bacterium
CATCGGCACTCCCAAAACGACTTGGACGGCCTACTCGTTGCGGCTCGTATATTGCCCATTCAACCCCGCCCTCTCGATACCAGCGCCGTACTCGACCCACCGTCGAACGAGAGGCGCCACTACCATTGACCACCTCCTGAACACTCCATCCCAAATCCGACATGTGAAGAACTTGCGCTCGTTTTCGTTCTCGAACGCTACTCTCGTCGCTCTCGATCACGGCCTCAACTCGTTCTCGTTCGGCTGCGCTAAGTCTTACCCGCTCGTGTTTTCCCATCCCTCAGGTAGATCACAACTTGCTCTCCTCGAAAAGGATCAAATCCTTCCGATCACCGAGCTAGCTGACTCGATCAGCGCAGAGTAGGAGTTGCTGGCGCGCTCATCGCACTCAAGTGCGCCCGCAACGAGGATCCGCCGAGTCGTCTGAGTCGTTGCAAGTCAGGGCACGGTCATCGACCCTTTAGGTAGGGGTGGGGCCCCGCGCGCGAGTGAGCAGAGCGAACGAACATCTGCAAAGCAGATGTCTTGCACGCGAGGGGCGGGGAGCGGAGCTTTCCCCGCAAAAAAGAAAACACAGTGGGGCATGATGGACTCGAACCATCAGCCAACGGATTAAGAATCCGCTGCTCTACCGATTGAGCTAATGCCCCAGATGAGCGGCTTCATATCAAACGCGCCGCGGATGGTCCAGCACTCTGTCGCTGGTTCTTCGCGGCTGCGCGTCACAAGCAACGATTCGCTGATGGCAAATCGACTTGTTTGGGCTCCGCACCCTCATCACGTTTGCTTTGGGGTCATGACTCGGGTTTTTTCGTAGTGGCGGCGAGCCCACTCGGCCATTCCGATGCCGGCGGCTACGGAGACCGGATAGGAGTGGTTGATCCCGTACATCGGGATGGACACGATCTCGTGGGCCGCTTCGAGTAGGCACGGGTGAACCCCATCATCCTCGCTACCAAAGACCAGCACGGCGTTCTCCGGGATATCGGCCTGCCAGAGAGCTGCCCTTGCATGCTCCTTCTCGAACACCACGAGCGGCCATCCTTCATCACTCGCTCGCCTAGCAAGTGTGAAGGAATCGGACACCTCGACGATGTTCTCGAACTTTTGCATCCCCATCGCGGCCCGCTCGTACCAGCGCTCCGAACCAACCAACAGGATTTCACGCGCCAGAAACGAATGGGCGGTACGGACGATAGAACCGATATTGAACGCGTTCTTGGCCCGGTCCACAGCCACCCTAAAAGGGTGCCGAATCTGGTCGAGTTCCTGGCGAATCTGGTCATTTTCAAGTTCAAAGGGAGGGACACGCATGGAGTGGCGAGTTTGGCCCGATGCGCTATGCTTTGCCACCTCGGTTCGCGCTCCTCCGCGCGTAGGGGTGAGGAGTGGGGCAAGCAAAGATGTACGAAGGCCGAGATGAAGCAGCACGAACCAGGCCGAACATTCGTACCGCTCCCGCGCGTTTCGACACGGCAATCGTCCCCAAACTGGGACCAAGTGAGCAGCTTCGCATCTTCGACGGCACGCGCATCTTGATCGCGACCGCAGTTCCCGAAGCTATCGAGAGACTCCGACTCTCGCTGCGCGAACTGGGTGCTCAGGTTTTCATCCATCATCCTCTTGAGGACTCGCTTGAGGCGGCCGCACCGCTCGACCCGCAGGTCGTGCTTCTCGATCGAGAATCGCTAAAAGGTCGAAGCACACAGTTCTTCCGCACGCTTCACGGCGATCCACGGCTTCGTTGGGCCTCGGTCATTCGAGTCAACGCTTCTGATCTTACCCAGGTGCAGGTCGGTACACTCGAAACCCTGGCCTCACGTCTGAAGCCAAAACTCATCGCTGACGCCAAGCTTACGGGCCTCGCGCGTCAAGACCGCCCGTTTCTCCTGCGCCTCTCTCGCCTTGGACCCAACCGCGTCCTGCGCGCGCTGGAGTCTGTGCCGGGCGCCATTCGCATTACCACGACGGCGCAAAAAACACTGTGCCGGCTCGACGTGCAGGACAGCGAGGTCCTGGGCGCACACTTCAAGGCAGTTTCCCGTCCGGAAACATTGAGCGGACTCAAAGCGCTTGCCGCGTTTCTCGCGCAAGAGGAGGGCGAAGTCCGTATCGAGCAACGGGATCGTCTCACCCTACACAATATTGGCCTATCCATCGCCGAAGCGATAGATGGCGCGTGTCGACAACTCGGGTCCATCGCAGATGTGCTCGGACACTCCGCGCTTTTTGAGGCGCGCACACAAGCTAAACCGTTCGCGATCACCCAGCGCTTTGAGCGCTCCGAGCTCGACGCCGAAGAGCTCGAAGATGCGGCCATCGAGTTCGTTGCCTACGATGACGAGCAGCACACCAAACGCGTCGAGAATCCGACCGCAGTGCTCGGCCCGTCCAAAACCGACGCGCCCAGAGCCCAAAGCACACCACCACCCATTCCAAGTGCACCTCCCCCAGCAGCCCGAGCAAACAGCAGCGTGCGTCCCGCTGCGCCGCCCGCGAGACCGGAACTCCAGGCAGCGTCCGTCAGACAAGCGTCGCCGCAACAAGCCCAATCGCTCGCAATGCCCAGACTAGAAGTTCCGTCGCGCGCGACGGAGCGTCCTATTTCCTCATCAACCGTCAAGGTCCGTCTAGCGCAGAGCCCCAAGAAGCGTGTCGACGTCTTGCGCTTCGCGGCGTTCGCCCTCGCCTGCATCGCTTTGGGGTTTGTGATGACAACGGCAATCCGCATTTTGTTTATCGATGCGAAACCAGGCGATCTCGCCACCACCCCAAATCAAGTGACGACGCCAGCCGCAGCTGCGATCACGACAACACCCGCTCAAGCCGCTCAGGACGGCATGCCCGCCAACAAAAACCCCACCGCACCACCCAAAAAGAAGCCGCGGGGTGACGACACAGTGCGCATCGAACCACGGCCGAGCCAAGCCACCACGGTGGTTCCGGCAAAGCGCCCCGCACCGAGCAAGGAAGAACGACAAGCCGGCGCGAGTCGGCACCCGCGAAACGCCTCGCTCACCTGGCTCGCGGAAGCCGCCGCCGCGTCTTCGGCGCCGCTCGAAGCACAAACCGTCTCGGAACCAGAGCCGCTCGCCACGGACTCTCCCAAGGCGGACTACCGACGAGCAAATCGACTGATCGCAGCTGGCAATATCGAGCAGGCGATCGAGGAAATGTCTGTTCTGCTCGAAAGCAACGCAAGTGATCACCGCGCGATGGCGAATATCGCGTCTGCCAATCTCAAGGCTGGCCAGACGCAGGAGGCGATTCGCTGGGCCAAAAAGGCCGTCCGAGTGCGCCCGGAGGAGCCAGCGTATCAGAACCTTCTGGGTGATGCGCTCGGTCTTCTCGGCGAGCGCGAGCAAGCCCTCGTGCACTGGAACGAAGCGAAGCGTCTCAAGGCTGCAGGCTCAGCGACCGCGCCCGAGTAGTCAGCTACTTCAGCTTTTTGATCACTTCGTCCAACTGCTTCGCACCCACCGAGACGCGGGTTGGCATTCCACCCTCGATGCTGAGCAGCTCAAGTAGGTTGACGCCGCTGTCAAAGCGGGCTGCTGCGGTCACCGTGCTCTCGTCATGGACGATCGAAATCTGAGCTCGCTCTTGCCCCATCAGCAGAAGGAGCGTCTTGTCGTACCGACCATTTCGCGGCCTGGCATCGACGATCGCAAGTCGACCCTCGATACGGTATGCCTTGGCAAGCCTTCGCGTTTCATCCTCGATCGCTCGCAGCTCGTCGGCTGCGTGCTCGATCGACTCGAAAGCCGCTTTGTCTTTGAGACGCCCGACCAAAAAGCGGACGATTGTGCCTCGCAATCCATTGTCGTTGGGTCGCGCACGCAAGGCGCGGTCGAGGGTAGCCGCCAGCTTCGAAGGCGTACCCAGCCGAGTGTCGATCGCGTGCGCGTCGTCGTCGGCGCCCGCGTAGGGCTCCACGCCACCGAGAATCCATTTCGCAGCCGAGCAAAGTCCATCAAAATCGGTGTGACAGACGATCGTGTCGATCGCACCAGCGGCAGCGACTCGCTCGGGCGTGACCATTTCCGGACATGCCCCATGTTCGGCTTTCGTGCGCAATATGAAACGCGGGTCGTCATCGAAGTCACGGTGGCGATCGTGGTCGTGGTGATCGATCCAACATGCGAGACGCGAGCCCAGTCCGTCGATGAAAGGCTGGGTGACGGTCTCGAAACTCGCACCACCCGCTTTGGCAGCAAATGCAATATCCAACACCACGACACGGCCACGCAGATTCTTAGCCTTGGGCAACTTGCGTGGCGTACCAAACGCCAGCTCTGGGTAGCCCTCCATCGCGCCATGATAGGAGCGATGGCGAAAGTTCGCTACTTCGGCGTCGAGGGCGCTTCAGGAAGCTCTAAGAAGGGGGTTAAAACTTCAAGAAACGGCTGTGTTGATACCAAGATGGTGGGAAGCTGCTCGAGCGACATCACCTCCTCGGTGTAGCGAGCCCGCACGATTAGACCTTGTGCGATCCAGCTCTTCATTTCCGTTGGATCTTCGCTGAAACGAAACCATCGCTGGAGCGTTGCATGCTCCCCTTTCGCGTACTCCGTAAAGGCGAGCTGCTCTGGCGCGACCGGCCGACGACGAGACTCGGTTTCGTATCGCAACACGCCACTCTCGTCGACGAACACATGAAGGCGCTTTGCGTCCTCCGCATCGATGGTCGTGTCATCCCATGCGACGTCCGCGGAGGCCTCTGATTTGAGTACCGATATCGTGCCGTTGGAGCGGTTGACCCGAATGTTGAACTTCGTCGCGTTCTGCGTTCCCGGATCGATGAGCACCTCAATGTTTGAAGTTGCTGTATCTGTGAAGCGTACGAATGCACGTGACCCGGTTTGCAAGACGCGCGGATCGCGGAAAAACACACCGCCCGTCGGCAAGCGCTCACCAACGACAAGTTCGACGCTCCGAACTTGTTGCGTGGGCGGCGAACTGCCCACGATGACAAAGAGACCTTCGTCGTTGACAGCAATGGATGGGTCCGTCAGCCACTCTGAAATTACGCCGCTTCGTGTCCAGCGCACGCCCATCCCATCGCGATGGCCGAGCCAATAACGAAGTTTGAAGTCTTTGGTTTCGTGCACCATCATCATCTCGCCGGATGGGTCTCCGGCGATAGCCGGCGCGACACCTTGCACTTCTCGATAGCTGATGCGTGTACCCTCGTGGCCTCCCAGTACAACTAGGAATTTGCCGCGCAACTGGTCAACGTTGGGCCATTGTTCGTCCGACACTTCGTTCGGCTCGAAGAGTTTGTCACCAAGCTCGTGCGAAAGGATGTTGTTGAGCCGGTGTAGATCGCCCTCATCGTAGTTATCGTTGTCGGTTAGATCGTCGCGCAGCTCGATCCCCAGCGTGATCGGCGCATGCCCAGGATGTGCAACGGACCACGAAACGACTTGCTCAAGCCAGTCACCCAAGTTCTCCCGGCTGGGGTTATCCCCACGGGTGTTCAGCTGATCGCGCGGCTCTTCGAGTCCGAGTCCGTAGTCACCGCGATTGCGAAAGTCGTTGTCATGGATGGGCAGGTGCAGGTAACGGAGGCCCGCATCAAGCTGCTCGGTAACCGAACCCAGCGCCTCGTCGAGAACCGTGGCCTCGCTACCGACAAAGGTCGCTTGAGGCCACGGACGCTCGTCGGAGCCAAACTGCACCATCGGCTCCGATGGCGTGGGAGCCACCGCATCCGACTGCGACGTGTTCGCGGCATCGGGCACATTGGGCGAGCCGGTGTCTTGCTCCGAGTCGGTGTGCTCTTCAGCGCCCGATCCCTGGGCGCAGCTGGCCAAGACCGACAGACACGAAAAGACGATCGGACGAACACACACGGAGCGCATAGCCCGAATAACAGCACAGTACGTGCCAAAACTATTTCATGAAATCATTTCATTAATCTTGGACTTGCGCCCTACGATCGGCTACTGCAGTCACCACTGGAGAACGAGATATGCGCAGCGCCGCGGAAATAACTTCTCGGGGCCTGGTGTTGCACCACCAGAACCGAGAGGGCCGGGCGACAGGCATCCGCATCGTCGTTCCCCCGAAATCCCGAACCATGATGCCTTTCGCCCCGCTCTCCCCGTTCGCTCACACTGCCACCGCCCACGCACTAGCCAAAACTCGGCGGAGAGACTACGTTCTTCGCGTGCGTCGCTCGCACATTGCTGTTGTTCATTTGGCTGCCTTCGCGGCGTGCTGCGCTTTGCTCCCCTGTGTTGTCGTCGCTCAGAGTTCGGCATGCTCCGAGGGACAAAGCGTTCTATGGAGCCAGGTTCCCGAGCAAAACTGGCCCGCCACGCAATCGCTGCTCGAAGAAATCCAGTCGGTCGACAGTGCCAGCTCCAAGAGCGCAGAGCTCGAAGAGCCCTTAACACTTGAACTTCCACTGAGTGTCGATCCGCTCGCTGAGCGCTTACTCGATACCCTCAAGGCGAACGACGGACCTGCTGCCGCACCGGAGAAACCGGGCATCTGTTTCACAGAGCTCGATCCGAGCTGCGTCCAGGATCCGGGTTCCTCCTCAACCACCAGCGTTCAGCATGTCGAGCGTTGTGGCTCCCTCGACGACGACATCCTGGTCGAGTCGCAGCCGCGGACCGCTTCACTCGTGTATCCCCCCGCAAACCGAACTGTCGGGCCCAACGGCGTTCGCTCGAAGCTCGAGCGGCCACCCGCAGGCTAAGTCAAGCGTCAGAAAACTTCGATCGAGCGACGTTGTCGAGACGTCGCCCTTCGCGTGTGCGCGGCTTCGCACCGAACCACCGTGCTGACCCTATTTCGGGCACAGCATCGGTGGAGAGCCATCCACCCCTAACCAAACAACAACTTTCGCACGCCGCTTTTGCCGACGTGTAAGGAGAAATATTATGAGTAAAGGAACAGCTATTATTTCCATCATGATCGCCTTCATTGGCGGTGCCGTGTTGGGACACATCATGGGCGGAAACGGAGGAAGCTCAAGCGAGGGCGACTCCTTGGCCGCACTGGATTCACAAGCCGCGGACGTCGATGGCGTAGGTGCCATCATCGGTGAAGTCGAGCGCGTTAAGGTCCCCGTCACCGAGGACCAACCCATCAAGGGAGCGAACGACGCACTCGTAACCATCGTTGAGATCAGCGACTTCGAGTGCCCATTCTGCTCACGGGTCAACCCGACCATCAAGCAGATCATGGACACCTACGGAGACAAGGTCCGTGTCGTTTGGCGCAACAACCCACTTCCCTTCCACAAGAACGCGCCACTCGCACACCAAGCGGCGATGGAGGCTTTCGACCAGAAAGGCAGCGAGGGTTTCTGGCAATACCACGACAAGCTCTTCGCCAATCAAAAGGCGCTCACGCGAGAGAATCTTGAAAAGTGGGCTCAGGAGATCGGCCTCAACGCGGCCGAGTTTAAACAAGCGCTCGACTCGGGAGAACACAAGTCCAAGATTGATGCAGACCAAGCCCTTGCCTCCAAGATCGGCGCTCGAGGAACACCACACTTTGTCATCAACGGACGCAAACTCTCTGGCGCGCAGCCTTTCGATAAGTTCAAGACTGTCATCGACGAGGAGGTTGCAAGCGCTGAGAAGCTTCTAGCCAAGGGCGCAACCCGCGCCCAGCTGTACGCGACCTTCCAGAAGAACGCCAAAGACGCACCTGCACCCGAAGAACCTGCTGCCGGTGCACGCCCGCAACCCGACCCCAAGGCCGTCTACAATGTGCCCGTTACGAGTGACCTTCCCAGCAAGGGATCGAAGGACGCACTCATCACCATCGTCGAAGTCTCCGACTTCGAGTGTCCTTTCTGCTCGCGCGTCAACCCGACCATCAAGCAAATCATGGACACCTACGGAAAAGACGTACGCGTCGTCTGGTACAACAACCCCCTTCCTTTCCACAAGAACGCACCACTCGCTCACCAAGCCGCACTCGAAGTGCACGCGCAAAAGGGCGACGCCGCGTTCTGGAAGTACCACGACAAGCTTTTTGAGAACCAGAAAGCGCTTACGCGCGAAAACCTCGAGAAGTGGGCACAGGAGCTCGGTGTGAACTTGCCGAAATTCAAGGCTGCACTCGACACGCAAAAACATAAGGCAACGATCGATAAGCAGCAGCAGCTCGCGGCTTCGCGCGGTGCGCGCGGAACACCCGCTTTCTTCATCAATGGTCGCTTCCTGTCGGGCGCGCAGCCCTTCCCGGCGTTCAAGGCGATCATCGACGAGGAAATGACGAAGGCGAAGAAGATGGTCGCGGACGGCACGCCGCGTGGCCAAGTGTACGCAAAGATCGTCGCAGACGGTGCAACTTCACCGAAGATGCTACCCGGTGCGGCGCCCGCAGAGGCCCCCAAACCACAGTTTTATGAGATCCCCGTTCCCAAGGACGCTCCGTCCAAGGGTGCGCGGAACGCGAAGGTGGTCATTCAGGAGTTTAGCGACTTCGAGTGCCCGTTCTGTTCGCGCGTTAACCCGACCATGAAGCAAGTCATGGACGAGTACGGCGACAAAGTCAAAATCGTTTGGCGCAACTACCCACTCCCTTTCCACAAGAGCGCTCCGCTCGCCCACCAAGCCGCTTGGGAAATCTACAAGCAAAAGGGTGATGCCGCGTTCTGGAAGTACCATGACCTTCTGTTCGCAAACCAAAAAGGGCTTACGCGGGAGAACCTCGAGAAGTGGGCCGAGCAGATCGGTGGCGTGAACATGGGTGCATTCAAGTCTGCGCTCGACACGCAAAAGCACAAAAAGCGCATGGATGAAGACATGGCGGCTGTCACCAAAGCAGGCGCTCGCATCGGTACGCCAAGCTTCTTCGTAAACGGCAAGCTGGTTCAGGGTGCGCAGCCCTTCCCGGCGTTCAAGGCCGCCATCGACGAGGCCCTCGCCAAGTAGGCAAGTCACTCGTGAGAGAAGGCCGGGTCTCGATTGAGGCCTGGCCCTTTTTCTTTTAAAAGAGCAGTCGCGCGAAGAAGAAGATGATGGCCGTAAGGACTGCCGTAAACGGAACCGTAATCAACCAACTTGCCACGATCCCTTTGATGACCTTCTTGTTGATCGAGCCCATCGAGCGCGCGAAACCGACGCCGATCACGGCGCCGATGAGCGTGTGTGTCGTACTGACAGGAAGGCCGAGCTTACTCGCAGCCACGATGGTCACCGCTGCGGCAAACTCCGCAGTAAACCCACGTGACGGGGTGAGCTCTGTGATCTCCGTTCCCACTGTCCCAATCACTTTGTAACCGTAGGTAGCGAGTCCAACAACGATGCCAACACCACCTACCAGCATGATCCAGATCGGAACCTGAACCGCTCCCTCAACCTTTCCGCGCAAAGCGCCAAACACCCCCGCCAAGGGGCCGATAGCGTTGGCAACGTCATTGCTTCCGTGCGCAAACGCTACGAAACATGCCGTCATGATCTGAAGCGCCATGAAGATCTTCTCGACGCGAAAGAGCGCGTCACCGTAGCGCAGATCCGCCCCGTCGCTTGCAAGCGCACCGAAGGCCGGGAACGCGAGCATAGTCGAAAGCAACCCAACCGCGCCAGCGCCCATGAGCGATGCCTCGAAGCCGAAGTTGAGATTGAGTGGCTTGAGTCCTTTGAACAGCATGGCCAACGTCAACACAAAAAAGATCGGAAACACCATGACAGGACCAAAATAACGAAGCGCTCGAACCGGGTGACTATTTTCGAGCACGTGGCGCCGCAAGATGCGGTAGAGACCGAAAGCGATGATGCCTCCAAGACAGGGCGAAACGACCCAACTGGCAGCGATAAACCCCAACTTCCCCCAGTCGATGGCGTCCAAGCCGCCGCCTACCAGACCGAAGCCGACAACCGCACCCACGATGCTGTGGGTCGTCGACACTGGCCAGCCGCGTGAACTTGCGAGGTTGAGCCAGAGCGCCGCCGCGAGCAGGCAGCATGTCATTCCAACCGCGAAAAGAAGCGCATCTCCGCCAATTGCATCGATATCGACGATGCCCTTTTTAATGGTTTCTGTGACACTGCCACCGACGAGCATCGCACCGCCGAACTCGAAAATTGCTGCAACGAGAATCGCGCCCCGTAGCGTGAGTGCGCCCGAACCCACCGAGGTCCCCATGGCGTTGGCCACGTCATTCGCGCCGATATTCCAGGCCATGTAGAAGCCGACGACGGCAGCCAGGCCCAAGATGATCGTTGTGGGATCCACGCTTGTTCAGCTCGCGATGAAGAGACGGAACGTGTCGCCCACGTTCTCCGCATGGTTCGCCATATCACCAAGTTCTTTGATGACTTTAAGCCACATAAACACCGCAACCGGAGAAAGCTCGTTCTCAAGTTCAAAGACAAGTCGTGCAACCTGGTCCTGCACTTTGTCCGCTTCGTGCTCTTTGTGCGCCAGCTGCTCAATCAGCGCCTCCGCCTGCTTTGCGGACTTTCCGCGGAAACCATTCGCCATCAACGTATCGAGCAAGGTGACCAGCTCTCCCGCCAAGGTCACCGACTCAAGTACACGCCGAAGCATAAGCCGAAGTGGCTCCTGCATGCGCTCGGGCACCTCCATCTTACGTAGCGTAAGCAGTACGCCGATGTCCTCGGCAGAGTCGGCGATCGAATCGATTTGCCGCACGAGACGAAGCGCATCGCGTCGAGAGACCGGCAAGAAGAGTTTCGTCGGCATGCGCGAGCGAACAGCGTTCTTCATGTCGTCCGCACTGGCCTCCAGTTGCGAGACCGTGCGCGCTTGTGCTTTGACCGCCTCTTGGTTCTGCGCGATCAGAGCTTCCAACAGCGGCTCCACGGCTTCCGCACAGCGGACGACCGCTTTCATTTGGTCTTCGATGATACCCAGCGGGCTCTTCAAAAAGAGGCTACTCAAGGGAAAGCGCATGGCCCGATCCCTATCATGCGGGTGATGCACCCCAGCGTCCTGTCACATACTTGTCACAATACTTATGGCTCAGAGCGTTCATCGCGTCCATACTTATGGCTCTTCGCTAGATCGCGAGTTGGGGATCTCCAGATGGATCGCGGGTCAGACCGACCGCCGCTGCCACATCGTCGCGGTAGCGCTGCCAAGCCGCGACGCAGTCCGCGAGGGCTTTGACGACAGGCTCGCGATCAGCTTCGGGAACGTGGTCGAGCATCACGCGCCAGGCCGCTCCGCGATGCTCACCCTCGACTTGCCGATGCGCCTTGGTGAGAGCCAGGTCTTCGAGCGCAAGACCGTAATGCTTGACCAGCGGGTGCTCCGAAAGCGGCGGCGCGGGACGTCGCGCTGCGCCTTTCTCGATCTCGCCGCGTTCGTGCGGGGTACCCTCGATAAACAGTGTGCTGACGGCGGCGGCGATGGCCCAGCCGCGCCTCTCGGTCAGCTCGTCGATCAAGGCACGGTACGCACGAGCCCCCTCCAGCAACTCGATACGCTCGAAACGCGAGACATCGAACCCAAGACCTGCCGGGTAACGAAGAAATAGCTCAGGATGCGGTTTGCCGGCCGAGAGCCCTCCGGTCTCCTCCTCGTACAAGTTCTCGGCCAGCTCGCGTCGAACCTCTGCGACCGGACACTGCACGAAGGCACGACCGATCAGGACGGGAAAGTCGCGCACGTAGACCTCGTATTCCTGCTCAAAATGGATATGCAGCTTGTCCTTGGGAACGAGCCCACTCGTGAAAGCGGGCCAAGCCCAGTGCTGCTTCCGTTCCATCTGCACCAGCAGCGCCTCGCGAAACTCGTCGACGTTCACACCGCCATCATAGAAAAGAAAGCTCGGCCGCCGCAAAATCGAGACAAGGCCAAGCTAGATTTCAAGACGGGAGATGGGTTCCACGACCATCTCTGGAGCGAGCTCTTGGTAGCTTACGACGGGTACATGCGGCATTTGGTTCTCGATCAGTTTGCGTACGAAGCGCCGCACATCCGGCTGCGTGACGACCGGTGGGGGCCGCTTCCCCGGCCGGAGAGAGAGCCCATCTGCGATGACGGAAAGAATGTCCTGTGCGGTCGCCGCCGGAACCGAAAGATACGCTCCTGCCGGCGTACGTTTGATGCCACTTCGAACCATGTCCTCGATTTCCGGAGAGAGCAGGTGACATCGGAGCTTACCTTGCTCCGCCAGCGCATTGCTGATCGCCCGCTTCTGAGAAGCACGAACCAACTCGGTCAGGTTGAGCGGATCACGCTCTGTCACCACAAAGGTGAGTAGCGTCTCGATGATCTCGTCGAGGGGGCGGATACTGACGCCCTCGTCGATGAGCCGACGAAGCACGTCCGTAAGCAACGGTACACTGAGCGGCTTTGGAATCGCATGACGGACGGCCGCCTCCGATCGGGCACGGAGACCATCGACAAGGTCCTGCACACACTGCAGCGTGACAAAACGTTCGGAGTGGGCGATCAGCGCCGTGCGCAGGAGGTTCTGCAAAACGTGCTCGCGTGACATCGGCGGCTGGAGCGATTGCCCTTCGGGCGCGGCTGCGACCGCACTCGCCGGATGCCAAACGCCTTGACGCCCTGTCCAAGGATCGACGAAGTGTGCGAGGTTGGTACCCGTGGCGGGAGGTGCAGCATCAAAGAGCAACATGTGCCCACTCGGCAACGATGTGCGAATGACGACTTGTTCGCGGATGAGCACTCGCAAACCGCCTGCGCCTAGATCGCTCAGGTTTCGCAGCACCGGACGGGGCAATGGTAGCCCGCGTTCGCGCACCGACCACGCGCGAAGTTCTTCGCAATACTGCTCGACTGTTGCCATGTCGTAGGCACTTCCGAGTTCGATGCCCCAAGGCTCAAGCGCTGGTACCGCCGCGGGCGCGTCCTCGCCGGACGCTGCAACCAACACCGACTCCCGCTGGCGGGCAACGAGAGACTGGCTCACGATAAACAGTAGCGCCGCTATCAATACAAACGGAACGAGCGGAAGCCCGGGTACGATGCCAAGCAGGACACAAAACACAGCCGCCGTACGCAGGACGACGGGTCGTCCAAAGACTTGAGCGCCGATTTGTTCCGCCAGTGAAGCATCGTTCTCTGCGGACACGCGGGTGACCACCAAACCAGCGCTGATCGAGATGACCAGAGCAGGGATTTGCGAGACCAAGCCGTCGCCAATGGTAAGCAGGCCGTAGACTTTCAAACTCTCGCCGACATCCATATCACGCATCATGATGCCGACCGCAAGGCCACCACCGATGTTGACAAGGGTGATGATGATGCTGGCAATCGCGTCACCTTTGACGAACTTCATCGCGCCATCCATCGAACCAAAAAACTCGGACTCACGCTGCAAGTTGCGCCTTCGACGCTGGGCCTCTTCTTGATCGATGGCGCCGCTTCGTAGCTCGGCGTCGATGCTCATCTGTTTGCCGGGCATGGCATCGAGCGTGAAGCGAGCTCCCACTTCCGCGACACGCTCCGAGCCCTTGGCTACGACGATGAACTGAATGAGCGTCAGGATCAAAAAGACGATGGCGCCAACCACATAGTTTCCGCGCACGACGAAATCTCCAAACGAACGAATCACCTCGCCTGCATCCGCTTGCAGCAAGATGAGACGGGTCGAAGACACGTTGAGCGCAAGGCGGTATAGCGTGGTGATCAGTAAGATCGTCGGAAAGGCGGTAAAGGCGAGGCCATCGCGGATACGCAAGGCGACGAGCAGCATCAGTGTGCCCACCGCGATATTGAGCGCGAGCAGTGCGTCCAACACGCCGGTCGGAAGCGGCACGATCATCATGCCGACCATGACGAGCACCGCGGCGGCCAAGACCACGTCTGAAAGCGCCTTGATCGAGCTCAGCCGTGACTTGGTGCGCAGGGCCACTGAGGTAGGCATAGGCCTATGTACCAGGGTGAGCAGCAACTAGTCGAGTGCGCGGCGGGTCTCGAGCGCGCGACCGAGCGTAATTTGATCGGTGAACTCAAGTTCGCCACCGTGTGGGACGCCACTCGCAATGCGGGAGATGGATGCGCCACTACCGCGCAAAACTTCGCTCAGATAGAGTGCTGTCGCTTCGCCGTCAACGCTTAACGGCGTCGCGATGATGACCTCACGCACCTCCTCCTGTTCGATGCGCTTGCTCAATACGTCGAGCTCGAGATCCTCGGGGCCCACTCCATCCAGCGGTGAAAGCAATTTATGCAAGACATGATAGCGACCACGGAAGCTACCGCTCCGCTCTATCGCGAAAAGATCCGGCACCCGCGCAACAACACAAATGGTCGACGCGTCTCGACGGGTATCTCGGCAGATGTTGCAAAGCTCCTCACTGCCATAGTTGCCGCATGTTCGGCATTTGCGGATCCGCTCGTGGATCGCGCGCAACGAATCACCCAGCGCGACCGCGTACTCGGGAGCTTCACCGATCACAAAGAAAGCCAGGCGCGTCGCCGTTCGCTCACCAATTCCTGGCAAGCGCGCAAAAAGCGCGACCAGTTCATTGATCGGATCGGCAAACGACATACTGTGACGCGGAGGCTTAGGTAAGCCCCGGAATTTTGAGACCACCCGTAATCTTTTCGAGCTCGGCTTCAACGTTGTCGCGTGACTTGACCAAAGCGGCATTGATGGCCGCAACGATGAGGTCTTGCGCGAGGTCGAGGTCTTCGCTCAAAAGTTCGGGCGCGATTTCAATGCGCGTTACCTCTTGCCCTCCGTTGACTTTTACTTTGACCTGGTCATTGCCAGCCGATGCTTCGTACTCAACTTCTTTGAGTTCTTCTTTGCGGGCCTCGACCTTTCGCTGCATGCGGCTCGCTTGCCGCATCAACTCGCCCATTCCGCCTCGAAATCCTGCCATGGTTACCTCTAGGTTTTGATATCATGTTCGACTTCGTCAAGCACGACCTTCACTTGACCCGCAGCTGCGGGAAAAACCGCGAGAGCGTCCATCACACGGGGATGGCTGAGGACCGCGCGGCGGCGTGACTCACGCTCTTCATCGCGGCGCTGATTTTGTGCACCGACGACGGTCTCTTCCGTCTCCACGCGCTCGACCATACGAACTTCGGCTGCGACGGCGCGCTTCAAAAAAGCAGAGGCGGCTTGGCTGACCGCTCGCAGGGAGTCGTCCGTGCCCGCTTGTTTTCCATAGAACGCGCCTTCCTGAAAATGAATGACAATTCGGTCGTCGGTCACGGAACCGAGCACCCCGTGCGCCAACACCGCAGCAAGCGCAGGATTGCCCTCCTGGACGTAGTCGACGAGGGCCGGCCAGGAAAATGGTCCGCTCGGAGTGGGCGGTGGGGACAACGCTGCCGCCGGCTCCGGGTGGCCTGCAAAGACGACCTCTCGCTCGGCAGGTGCCTCCGCGGCAGGCTCGTCGGCGCGCGCGCCCACGACTGGCTGCGACTGCTCTGCGGGGTGCGGAATGTCCGGTTCAGGAGGCGGTGAGAAGCGCTCGTCTAGCGCCGCAGATTGGCTCTTTGGCTCAACGGGGACTTTTTTTTTTGGCGTGTCGTCCGCAGCGCCATCAAGCCGGGCGAGCAGTTGCGACAGGTCCTCGAGCTTGGGTCGCGTAGCGAGTCGCACAAGCCCCATCTCGAGGGAAAGCCGGGGCTGCGGCGCGTGAGCTACCTCGTCGACCAGCTTCGACATCCCCGCAAACAAGCGCTGTAACTCCAGCGCTGACTCCGACTCGGCAAGGGATTGGGCGGCGCGGAGCTCTTCATCGACCAGATCCAGAAGCTCCCCACTCTGCCCGTCCGTCACCCGCAACACGACCAGGTCACGGAACAAGCCGAGCAGCTGTCTGGAGAGGTGAAACATGTCGCGTCCCTGATCGGACAAGGCCTTGAGACTTTCTAAAATGGCGCGCGCATCCGCAGCAACGACCTGCGCGGCAAGGTCCTGCACGCGGCTGCGGTCTGCCACGCCAAGTACTTCGCCAATTTGTTGGCCTCGCAGAGCTCCGTCCGAAAAAGCCACGACTTGGTCGAGCAGAGTCAGTGCGTCGCGCATTGAGCCTGCCGCTTCGCGTGCGACCAGAGCGACGGCCTCATCGTCGGCCTCGAGTTGTTCCTCTGCGAGGATCTCTCGAACGCGCGCTGCAATGACACGCTGTGGAATCAGGCGAAAATCGTATCTCTGGCACCGCGAGCGAATCGTTACGGGCACCTTGTGTAACTCTGTGGTCGCGAAGATGAACTTGACGTGCTCAGGCGGCTCTTCGAGCGTCTTGAGAAATGCGTTGAAGGCACCTGTCGAAAGCATGTGCACCTCGTCGACGATGACGACCTTGAAGCGATCGCGCGCGGGCCTAAAAGGCAGCGTCTCCTGCAGCCGCCGTACATCGTCGACACTATTGTTTGATGCACCGTCCATCTCTTGGACGTCGATGTCGTGACCTTGGCTGATCTGCTCACAAATCGAGCAGGTGTTGCACGGCTCCGAAGCCGGCCCCTTCTCGCAGTTCAGCGCCTTGGCGAGTAAGCGCGCTGTCGTCGTCTTGCCTACACCACGCACTCCTGTGAACAAGAAGGCATGCGCAACGCGGCCCTGTTCGATGGCATTACCCAAGGTGCGCGCGACATGCTCCTGCCCCACGAGGTCGGCAAAGCGTTGTGGGCGGTATTTTCGAGCTAGAACGGTGTAGCTCATCGGTTCGCCAAACTAGCCCAATTTGGCGCACGCGAACAGCGCTCATCGCCTGACTGCGGCTAGATCTGACGATATTTCATGTATCCCCAGAGGATCGCGAGGCAAGCCAGCGCGTAGAGCAGCATGATCAACGCCCGGCGACGCACTTCTTTGCGATCCGCCTTTCGCTTTTCGATCCGCAGCATCGGGACGACCCCGCCGATCGCGCTCATCACGAAGAACGCAGCGGCCATGGCAAGCACAAACGCTCGGCGATCTGGCCCAGCGACGAGCGGGGGCAAGACAAACACCACGCAAGCACCCAGGACTGCGACAAGGGGTAGAGCGAGCCTCGACCAGGCCGGATCACGATTTGGTGGCAAGAGACTGACCCGCTGCATCGGACGCGACTGGAGCAACGCAGGGCGCCGCTTGGCCACAGCTTCGAGTATCCACAGCCAGTAGGCGAACAGGGAGACGGCGGCCATCGCTATCCAGGGCAACGAGCTGGGTAGTTCAAGAGGAGCACGAAGTGCGCTCAAGAGGATGAGTGAAACTGGAATCGCAACGAGTTGAAGCCAGTAGCGAGCGCTTTGTTGTACGTTCAAAGAGCCCAAAGCCAACATTGGTGGCACGAAGAGCAGCACATCAGCAGGGCCTAAGCGCACGCCCGCCGCGAGCCGAGGCAAGGCGCCGGTCACCATCCAGGTCACGAAAAACAAGAGCGCGAAGCGAAGCCTATGGTCGGGGCTCGGCTCAGCTTGGGACCGCTGTGCTCGCATCAGCTTACAAGATAGCGCACTTACGCACCCTTGGGCAGACACACCCCGCCCGCTTAGGGTACGATAGCTCCGTGTCTCGGATCTGTAACGAATGCGGCGCACTTCTCTACGAAGACAACCGTTTTTGTCCGAGCTGCGGTGCCGAGGTGCCCACGCCGTCACAAGCACCCAAGGACCCACTCCTCGGTCGCACGGTCGGCGACGCCTACGTGCTGTCAGAACTGATTGGCATCGGAGGCATGGGCCGCGTTTACCGCGCCGATCAGCGGGCTCTGGGGCGTAGCGTCGCGGTAAAGCTCATCCACCCACACTTGCTCGGAGACGACCGGACGGTCGCCCGCTTTTATACCGAGGCGCGGGCGTCGAGTCGCCTCAATCACCCCAACAGCGTCAGCATCATCGACTTTGGCCGCGAAGAAGACGGCACGCTCTACTTGGTCATGGAGTACCTCGAAGGGCATGACCTTGCGATGATGATGCAAGAGCCGCTTTCGATGCCGCTCGAGCAAATCTGCGAAATCGTCAATGGTATTCTGGGCGCGCTCGGTGAAGCGCACGCTCACAAGGTTGTTCACCGCGACCTCAAACCTGAGAACATCATTCTCAAGCAGTCGCACTCGGGGCGAGAACTCGTCAAAGTGGTCGATTTTGGGTTGGCGACAATCACCGAGAAGAAGGACACGTCCATCACGGCGCCCGGCCTCGTTTGCGGAACACCGGACTACATGGCACCTGAGCAAGGCCAAGGGTTGGAAATCGACGGACGGAGCGATCTGTACGCAGTCGGCGTATTGCTCTACGAACTCATCGTCGGAGAAGTCCCCTTCGACGGCGAAACGCCGACCCAGGTCATCTTACAGCACATCAGTGCGCCCATTCCAGACCCGCGAAAGACCGCACCAACCCGTGGACTCAACGACAAGCTGGCGGAGGTCGTTATTCGGGCGCTGCAGAAAAAGCCCGAAGAACGCTTTCAGAATGCCGAAGAAATGCGGACGGCGCTCGAAGAGGCCGTCGAGGACCTGCGCCGACGCACTGGAGATCGCATCACCTGCCCGCACTGCGGCATGAAAAACGACACCGAGATGCGCTTTTGTGGGGGATGCGGAAGCCAGCTTCCGCGACGGAGCACCAGCTCTTCACCGCCCGTTCCGCGTCGACAGTCTCACTTTCCTGCAGCTTCCGACGCGGTTCGCCCGCTTGTCGGACGGACCAAAGAACTCACGCAAATCGAAGCTGTACGTGCAGACAAAGACAGCGGCATGCGCTGGCTCAACCTTCACGGAGATAGCGGCATCGGCAAGACGCGCATCCTGCGCGAGGTTTTCATGCGCTCAAGCGCAGCGCGCGACATTTCAATATGGGGTGCGCCTCACGCCTCTCGCGCACCGGTTGCCTACCGTTGTGTGCTCAACGTGGTGCTGGCTATCCTTGAGCTGGACCAGGACGAGCTTGCAACGCAACTGGCGTCCAACGATCTCACCCAAAACGGTCTTGAACGCTCTGGGTTCTTCGAAATGCTTGAAGCACGCGGTCTGCCCGGGCGCCCAGGACAAAGCCGCGCGATGGCTGTTGCCGCGGCTTTCGCGTGTGCGCTGCGTCGCGCCGTGACCGATGCGGGCGGTGACACCGCGTTCCTCATCGTAGCCGATGACCTCGACAACTGGGATCCACTATCGCTGGAGGTGTTACGCGAGGTTCGGGGCATCGACCGTGAACTGCCCGTGTTCCTGCTAAGCAGCTCATCACAAAGTCAGTATGGCGCCATCAATCTAGAAATTACCGGGCTCGACCACAAAGACGCCGAGCTCTTTCTGGCGGGTTGCGCCATTGCGTCCGTCGATGAGCCGCTACGTCTACCGGACGAGGGCCGACGCTTCTGGAACCCGCTACACCTTGAGCAGTTGCACGCCTTAGGAGACCCCACGGCGGCTCACACGATCGCGGATGCCGTGATGCAACGAATCGACCGCTTGGGCGCAGAAGCACGTCGCACTTTGCAGGCGATTTGCGTACTCGGCGACCGCACGAGCGCGAGTGACGTGGACAAGCTTACGGCCGCAGAGGGCTCAACCCTCGACGAGCGGCGCGAACTTCTTGAGTACACCATCGACAGACTGGAAAAACATCAGTTCATCCGGAGGGAAAACTCCGAAGTCGTCGTCGCCCACCCTTTCTTGCGGGACTTGGTGGTGGCTTCCATCCCCGCGGAAGCAAAGCGTTCACTCCACCAACGCGCCCTTGAAATCACGACCGCAGCCGGCGCTCCGGCCAGCGTTCGTGCGATCCACGCTGCACTCGGCGCCGAAAGCACGACAGCCCTTGTGTTGCTTGAGCGCGCGGGGGATGTGGCCACCCAATCTGGCGATACCAAGACCGCAGCCCATGCCTACCGAACGGGTTTAGAGCTCGGCCGCAAGGCGACGCTTGAAACAGGCGACCCCATGCTCGAGCACTCGATGATTCAGTTTTCGCGCAAACTTGGCGAAGCCACGCTTGCGCAAGGCGATGCGACGACTGCCGACGGGGTGCTTCGTGAGGCGCTGGATCTGGCAGGACCCAACAGCGAAGAGCGTCACCGAATGTGGCTCATTCTCATGCGCATCGCGTTGGCCCGCGGCAAGCTCGCCGAAGCGCGAAGACTCGCCGAGCAATTGCAGTCGCTTTCGTCGCTCAAGCCGCTGCTTAAGGCAGAGCTGTGCGAACTACTTGGGCTGTTACTCACCGCGGAGAACAAAGGCGACAAGAGCTTGTCCTGGTTTCGCGAAGCCGCGCACTTGCGGGCGGAATACGACAAAGACCCAGCGCGACAAGTTCGCACCCTGCTCTTGTTGGCACGCTCACAACTGACACACGGCGACCAGGAGCACCTGGACTTAACGCTTGAGCAAGCCCGCTCACTCGCTAAAGAGTCCGGTTCACTTACGCTACTAGCCGATATCGAAGGCATCGAAGGTGAGCTCGCGAAAGCCGCGCGACGCGCGCAGCAAGCGCGGGACCACTGGGCACAGGCCGTGCAGTACGCCACAGACGCAGGTAACGTCGAGGCAGCGCGACGCTGGGAAAAGATGCTGCGCTCCACACAAACGCGTGCTTAAAACGAAGAAGGCGTCCCATCTGGGACGCCCTCTGAACAAGACAGTGCGCTTGAAACTACGACAGCGCAGCGACTTGGCTCGCAAGACGCGAGATGTAACGGGAACCCGTCTTGCGGTGAAAGATGCCTTTGGAGACAGCCATATCAATGCGCCGAGTTGCAGCTTGAACGGCCTCTGCGGCTTTGACCTTGTCGCCCTCTTCGATCGCTTGACGGGCCTGCTTGACCTCGCCGCGGACGGTCGAACGAAGGTGCTTGTTGCGCTCCGTGCGCTTGGCGGTCTGACGAATGCGTTTCTTTGAAGATGCGTGATTGGCCACAGGTGCTCCTACATGTTCCCGGCCCGTGCCGGGGCCGAGGGTTGTACCATCTTGTTGGCCACGGTCAAACCAGCGTTTGTCAGCCGGCAAGAAAAAAGAACTTTCCTTGTGGTTTTAGCTGTTTATGAGGCGAAGTGGGTGGCTCAGACGCGCGCTTTGTCTAACGCATGCGCTTGAGGAGCGCGTCCACAAAGCCCTGGGTGTTGAGATGGCCACCCAGATCACGCGTTTTTTCACCTGCGCGAAGGGCCCCGTTGTAGGCGTGTTTGATCTTGTCGCCAGCCTCGCGACAAGCACTGTCCTCGCGCGTCTCGGCAAGATGGTTGAGCATCATGACGCCGCTCATGATGAGCGCCAGAGGGTTGGCCACACCCTGACCGGCGATGTCCGGTGCCGAGCCGTGCACGGCTTCGAACGTCGCGATGTCTTTACCGATGTTGCTGCCGGGTACAACGCCGAGACCACCGACGAGGCCCGCACACAGGTCGCTCACGACGTCGCCGTACAGGTTTTCCATCACCAGAACGTCGAAGCGCGACGGGTCTTGAACGAGGCGCATACAGCCTGCGTCGATAATGTGTTCGTCGTATTCGATGTCGGGGTAGCGCTCGGCGATTTTTTTTCCGCAACGAAGAAACAAGCCATCGCTCATTTTCATGATGTTGGCTTTGTGGAACGCCGAGACGTGCTTGCGGCCCCGCTCCCGCGCGTAGTGGAAGGCAAAATCGATGATGCGCATGCACGCCGCCTCGGTCGCAACTTTGATCGACGTGATGACACCCTTGGTAATTTCGTTTTCGATGCCGCTGTAAAGCCCCTCGGTGTTCTCGCGAATTACCACAAGGTCCACGTTCTCAAAGCGGGTCGGAACGCCAGCGAGGCTGCGCACGGGCCGAACCGCACCGTACAGATCGAGTTCTTTTCGCAGTGCGACGTTGACGGAGCTGAAACCCTGGCCCACCGGGGTTGCGCACGGCCCCTTGAGGGCCACACCGGCGGCGCGAACCGCGTCGACCGTAGACGCAGGAAGTGGTTCGCCAACCTGTTCGAGCGCGCTTACGCCCATGGGGCGCTTGTCCCACTCGATCGGAGCCCCGGCCGCGTCGATCACACGCTGCGCAGCAGACGCCACTTCCGGACCAATCCCGTCGCCCTCGATCAAGACCACCTTATGCATCCGTACTTCTTCACATTTTCGGAACTCGAATTCAACAGTCTTTACTTATGGCTCTTCGCTAGGCTTTGCTC
>CAZAQV010000032.1:22120-67520 GCA_964487255.1 uncultured Polyangiales bacterium
CGAACCAGGGATTTGCGCTTAGCAAATCCGCTTCTCACAAAGACCGCTCATCGCTCTCCTCCCATGGCTCTTCGCTAGGCTTTGCTCCGAACCAGGGATTTGCGCTTAGCAAATCCGCTTCTCACAAAGACCGCTCATCGCTAAGGTACCCGCGTGGATACGGAATTTCTGCAACAACTCCATTCGCAAACCGAAGCGCTCAAAGAGGAAGGCTTGTTCAAGGCGGAACGAACGATCACCTCACCCCAATCGGCGGCTATTTCCGTCAAGGGAGGCGAACAGGTCATTAACTTCTGCGCGAACAACTACCTAGGCCTGGCCAACCACCCGGCGTTGGTTCAGGCCGCAAAAGATGCTCTCGATCGGCGCGGTTACGGGATGGCGTCAGTGCGTTTCATCTGCGGCACCCAGGACGTCCACCGCGAGCTTGAGTGTCGCATCTCAGGCTTTTTAAAGACCGAGGACACAATCCTTTACTCCTCGTGCTTCGATGCCAACGGCGGTTTGTTCGAGACCCTACTCGGCCCCGAAGATGCGGTCATCAGTGATGCGCTTAACCACGCCTCGATCATTGATGGCATCCGTCTCTGCAAGGCCAAGCGCTTTCGCTACGCCAATCGCGATATGGGCGACCTGCGCGCCAAGCTTGAGGAAGCCAAGGATTGCAAGACCAAGCTCATTGCAACCGATGGTGTGTTTTCGATGGACGGCTACCTGGCGAAGCTCGATGTCATCTGTGACTTGGCGGACGAGTACGGTGCACTCGTGATGGTCGATGACTCACACGCCGTCGGTTTTGTGGGAGAGAACGGACGTGGGACGCATGAAGCCTGTGGCGTACTCGGACGCGTCGATATCATCACGGGCACGCTTGGCAAGGCCCTGGGCGGCGCATCGGGTGGTTACACATCGGGACGCAAAGAGATCGTGGGTTGGCTACGCCAACGTTCGCGCCCTTACCTGTTTTCGAACTCGCTCGCTCCGGTAATCGCCTCGACGTCTCTCAAAGTCTTGGACCTGCTTGAAAGCGGCGGCGAGCTCCGAGAGAAGCTTCGCGACAACAGCCAGCGCTTTCGAGAAAAGATGGGCGCTGCAGGCTTCAACTTGCTACCCGGCGACCATCCGATCATTCCCGTGATGCTCGGAGATGCGAAGGTCGCAAGTAACATGGCCGACCGCTTGCTCGAGCGTGGCATCTACGTGATCGGCTTTTCCTACCCCGTGGTTCCCAAAGGCGAGGCGCGCATCCGCACGCAGATGTCTGCGGCGCACGAACCGGAACACATCGATCGCGCCGTCGAAGCGTTCACGGAAGTCGGCCGCGAGATGAAAGTCATTTCGTGATACGCAGACGTAACCAAATCGGGGGCCACACATGAAAGCCTTGGTGAAGAGTAGGCGCGAGGAGGGCATCTGGATGGAGGACATCCCGAAGCCCGAGATCGGTCCCAATGATGTCCTGATCAAGATCAAGAAGACAGCCATCTGCGGCACCGACATTCATATCTACAACTGGGACGAGTGGGCCCAAGAAACGATTCCCGTCCCGATGGCGGTCGGCCATGAGTTCGTCGGCGAGATCGCTGAAATGGGTTCGCACGTCTACGGCTTCGAGATCGGCGACCGCGTCTCCGGGGAAGGCCATATCACCTGTGGCTACTGCCGAAACTGCCGCGCTGGGCGTCGGCATCTGTGCCGCAATACGGTCGGCGTGGGCGTAACCCGACAAGGCGCGTTCGCTGAATACCTTTTACTTCCGGCCTCGAACGCCTGGAAGATTCCCGATGAGATTCCCGACCACATCGCGGCCTTTATGGACCCCTACGGCAACGCCGTGCACACGGCGCTCTCGTTCGACCTCGTGGGTGAGGATGTGCTCATTACCGGCGCCGGTCCCATCGGGTGCATGGCCGTCGCGATTTGCCAGCATGTTGGCGCACGTCACGTCGTCATCACTGACGTGAACCCGTACCGCCTCGAACTTGCCAAAAAGATGGGAGCTTCGATCGCACTCGACGTCCGAAACGCAACGATTGCGGATGCACAAAAACAGCTCGGCATGCGAGAAGGTTTTGATGTCGGCCTTGAGATGAGCGGTGCGCCTGCAGCCTTCGGCGCGCTCCTGAAGAACATGAATCACGGCGGTCGCGTCGCCATCCTCGGCATCCCACCCTCGGACATGGCCATCGACTGGAACGAAGTCATCTTCAAAGGCCTGATTCTCAAGGGCGTCTATGGACGTGAGATGTTCGAGACCTGGTACAAGATGATTAGCATGCTGCAAGGCGGCCTCGATATCTCCGCCGTGTTCACCCACGAGTTTCCGATCGATGCCTTCCAACAGGGTTTCGACATCATGCGCTCCGGTGAGTCGGGCAAAGTCGTACTCGACTGGGGGTAGCGGCTCGACGAACCAGAATTTCCGAAATATTCGAGTTTTCGCCTTCTGCAGCTAGGATCCTCTCGTGCCCAGCGTCGAAGAAGCGAGCTCGCCGAACCCTCGGCCGGCAACAGGAGCGTCCACTTCGTCGCTCATCGGCGGCGCCTCGATCATCGGGGCGGGCATCCTATCGAGCCGCATCCTCGGTCTCGCTCGTGAAATGGTGATCGCACGGACCTTTGACAAGTCCGTCACCGACCTATTCTTCGTCGCCTTTACGATTCCCAATGCGCTCCGGCAGGTCGTCGGCGAAGGCGCTGTATCAGGTGCGTTCGTCCCGGTCTTTACAGAGGTCGAGAACCGAGACGGAAAAGGTGCCTCGGCGTCGTTCGCGGCCGACCTTTATGGCACGATGCTCGTTCTGCTTCTCGCGCTCTCGACCGCCGGCGTGTTGGCTGCACCGCTTTTGATGTGGGCATACGGTGATGGCTACGAGGGTTGGCGACGCGATCTTGGTCTCACGCTCACCCGACTCATCTTCCCCTATATTTTCTTTGCCGGGCTTGGCGCGGTCGCGATGGGTGCGCTCAACGCACGCCGACGATTCGCTGCACCCGCCTTTGCTCCCGCGATGCTGAACGTCGCCGTGATTGGTGCTGCCCTACTGCTTCCCCCCACAATGCACGAACTGGGATTGCCGCCCGTCGCAGCATTATGCATCGGTGCTCTCTTCGGAGGGCTCTTGCAGCTCGCCTTCGTCGTACCCGCGCTGCGACGCGAGAGATTGCCGCTCCTGCCTCGTTTTCGGCGCAGCCCTGCGGTGGCAAAATGCTTTCGCCTCATGGTCCCGCTGCTCGCGGGCATGGGCGTATATCAGCTCAACATTATCCTCTCACGTCGCTTCGCCTCCGAACTTGAAGCGGGCTCACAAAGCTACCTATACTACGCGCAGCGACTGACCGACGTTCCACTCGCGGTCTTTTCGATCGCGATTGCATCGGCCGCGCTCCCCGCGCTCTCGTCGTTACGCGAGTCCGGCAAGCACAACGAAGTGACGGACACATTCTTGCGTTCGGCACGCCTGTCGCTGTTCGTCGCGCTACCCTCCGCAGCGGTCCTCCTGGTTCTTGCGCAACCCATCATCGCCATCTTTCTTGAAGGCGGACCTTTTGGTGCACTGGAGACACGCAAAACTGCGGCAGCCCTCATGCCTTACGCCTTCGCGATTGCGGCGGTCGCCGTCCTGCGCGTGGTATTGCCGGTTTTTCATGCCTACAACGACACCAAGACCCCAGTGGTAGCGAGTGCGGCCAACCTCGCGACGTTCGTGGTTGGGTCACGCATCTTGATGCCAACACTTGAGCATGTCGGCATCGCAGTTGCAGCAGCGGTAGCCTCCTTCGTTCAGCTCCTGTTGTTGCTCTGGCTGCTGCGCCGCAAACTTCCACACTTGCGGCTGGCACCCTTGCTACCATTTCTGCTGCGAGCGATTCTGGTCCTGCTTCCCACCGTCTCCATACTCTGGCTGGGTCGGTACGGAGCAAATGCACTCAACGCGCCAACGATCGAAGTTGCTGTGGTCGCCGGAACGTGCATTTGCGCAGCCGCCACTTACCTGTTACTCGCCCGTGTGCTGGGTCTCGAAGAAAGCGCACACGTTCTGGGAATCATTTCTCGAATGCGCCTCAAAAAGTAGAGAACCTTCGGGCCACGGCGGCGTCAGTAGCGTATACGGAGACTCCGAGACGCATGTTCGAGCAAAGGCTCACGATCCGCGCACGCCCGTGAACGAGCGATCTTCGCAACGCTCAGCCGATTTTCCAATCTTGCGCTATGCTGTGCGACCATGACGGACACCACGATCATACGCGATGCCACGTTCGTCGCCTCTGCAGCCACCTTTGAGCAACTGCCCGGGCCCGTCCACGCTGAAGTGACCTTTGCAGGTCGCTCGAATGTCGGTAAGTCTAGCCTGATCAATTGCTTGGTGAGTCGCAAGAACTTGGTGCGCACAAGCAACACGCCCGGCTGCACGCGCGCCATCAACATCTTTCGCGTCGACTTGAAGGTGCCGGAAGCCAGCCTGGACCTGGTCGACCTTCCAGGATACGGGTTTGCCAAGCGCAGCAAGAATGAACGCGACCATTGGGCCGTCATGATAGAGACCTTCTTGCGCAACCGGCCTGGCTTGAGGGGCATTGTGTCGCTGGTAGACGCACGCCGGGGCCTCGACGACGAGGAACGCGACCTCATCAAGTTCGCAAAGGCCGTTGATCAGCCGCTCATCATGGTCGCGACCAAGGTGGACAAGCTGCCAAAAAGCAAGCGAAAGAACCTCCTCGAAGCGCTGTCCCGGGACGCTGGACGGCGGCTCTTACCGTTTTCGTCGGTGACCGGCGACGGCCGCGACGCCCTCTGGCAAGCTATCTTAAAAATGGCTCACATCGAAACTTGACGACAGAGCCGCACGGTCCCTGAAGGAGCAGGTGTTGGCGCCCACATCGTCGACCAGCGGACCTCCGAAGTCTTCCGCATCGACCCTTAGTCCACCCCAGATCTTCACAGTCTAGGACTCTAGACAAGCTTGGCGCGTCTTGCGCTCTTCACACAACGACCCACATTACCCTATCCGATGAATTGTCGGTGTTCTTTCTCGCTTCGACGGCTCGCTCCGTGGCACGGCGATTGCTCTGACTTCGGACATGGTGTGTCGAAGAACGTTCCTCAAAGGTGCGGGACTTAGTAGTGGTGGACTCCTCCTGCCAGGGCTGGATGTTTTTGGGAGCCGCGCCAAAGCGCAAAACAAACCAAAGCGCTTTATTGCGGTGATGGGTGCGCTCGGCATGCAAAGCCGACGCTGGGTAACCGGCACGCCGGAAAGCTACCAGCTGGGCGACGCGCTTTCGGCGCTGCAACCGTTCCGAGATCGCATGCATATTTTTCGAGGCATCCAACCTCGGGTCGCCAATCACTCTGGCACCGCATGTTTTTTGACCGGGAGCCCAGAACTCAACGACTTGGGCGCACACGCGACGGTGGACCAAGTGATTGCGCGACGTAATCCCCCCGGCGTCTCCCTCAGCGATGGAACGATCTTGCGCTCAATGCACTGCGGGGTCGGTGTGAAGAGCACAGGTGGCCGGGCAACGATGGTCTACGAGGACACGGGCAAGCCTATTCATCCTGCAAACAACCCAGCGCAACTCTTCGACCGCATCTTCGCGGGCTCGTCGATTGAACCTGGCCAAGCAGACGCCGCTTCGCTGCGGCGTGCAGTCTCACAAAGCGTCCTCGATGCGCATACCCAAGACTTGGCGGCAATCGAGAAAATCGCTGGCACGGAGGACCGGGTGCGACTTCAAGCGCATGCCGATGGGCTGCGCACACTCGAGATGGAACTCGACGCCATCGAAAACGGCGGGGTGCAGACCGCGCAATGCTCGGCACCGTCTCGCTACAACCCCGACAGCGTATTCGGTGACGTGGACTACGACCGAATCGCCAAGGCCCACGCAAACATTATTGCCTCTTCGTTTTCATGCGATGCAACACGGGTTGCTACACTGCAGCTCTTCTTTGACGGAGGTAGCGGCATCGGACTCAGCTTCTTGGAGTCGAAGTCGCCAGGTATCAACAGTAAGAGTTTGCACGACAACGGCCACGACGCCGGCCCGCACGCGCGCGCATACGAGGATTGGTATGTCAGTATCGTGAGTTACCTGGCCGAGCAGCTCGACCGGCCCGATCCCTACGACCCAGACGGCGGAACGATCCTCGACAACAGCGTGATCTACTTTGGCTCGAACCTCCACTTCCCGAAACACGGCACCGGGCCGAACTACGGAAAGTATGGCGGCCCCGGAGAGCAAGACACCACCGACACACCGTACCTCATGCTCGGCAGCGCAGGCGGAACGTTCCACGTCAACCGCTACACCGACTATCGCAAGGAAGGTCTTTTTTACGGTGAGAATGCGAACAAATACACCGCCGGTGATGGTCATGTTTACGCGAATCGTCTTCTGGTAAGCCTGCTGCAAGGTTTTGGCGAGAACGTGGACGCCTTCGGCGCGGACGGCTTTAGCGCCGGTGGAAGCCTTGGCGAGGTGCTGCGATGAACCGGGAATCGCAAAGGCGACTTGCCGTTTATTGGGTCGAATTCTGTCTTGTCGCATGTACTGGCAACCTCAACACCAACATCGAACACGGTCCGGACGGGAACAGCGATGCCTCGACCAACGACCCGACTCAACAAACGAATGCGCCGTCGATACCTCAAGACCCGAGCGAACCCCTTCACAAAAGATGGTTGGACGACACTGCATCGATGCAGCCGCTGCGACGACTGACGGCATTTCAACTGCAAAACGCGATCGAGGACCTTACTGGCGTCAGGCCAGCGGCCAGCGCGCTCCCCACCGAGGGGCACCGCGATGGGTTCGTCACCTTCGCGGCTCTTCAAATCACGACTGTCTCTGACCTTCGTGCGCTGCAAACCATGAGTGCGGCGGTTGCTCGCGACGTCGACTGGAGCGAGCTCGCCGACTGTTCGGAAACCACCCGCGCTTGCGCGACGCAGCTCATCGAAAACTTTGGCCGACTGGCGTTCCGTCGTCCCGTTCGCGAAGACGAGGTCTCGCGCTACCTCTCGATCTACGATGCCGGCGTCGCCCTCAGTGAAGAAGTAGCGATGCGCTTCGTGGTTCAGGCCATTCTCTCTTCGCCTTCGTTTCACTATCGCGAGATGGGACTCAAAGACAGCACGGCGCCGATTGGTTACCGCGCCGCCGAAGCGCTCGCACTCTTTGTGTGGGCATCCGTACCCGATGCTGAGTTGCTTGATCAAGCAGCTTCCGGCGCGCTCAACACCGCACAAGGCCGACGCGAGGCTGCAACGCGGATGCTGAACGACCCCCGCGCCCAACGGGCTATCGCGGACTTTCACGCGCAATGGTTAAGGCTCGATCAACTCCCCCAACTTACCCCAGACCCGGATGTCTTTCCCGAATACCGCGACGAACTCGCCGGCGCATTTGCCGAGCAGACGCTTCGCTACGCGCAACAGGTGTTCGCGGACGATGGTGATTTCCATTCGCTCTTGATGGGAGACTTTACTTTCGTCAACCAGGATCTGGCTGAACTCTACGGTTTGAGCATTTCGGGCGACGGGTTCGAGAAGGTTCCGGCGGAGAACCTCCGACGCGGAGTTTTAATGCAAGGCGCTACATTGGCACGACTATCCTCGCTTACAAGAAGTCAACCCATCTACCGGGGCGACTACATCCTCAAGCACGTGCTTTGTCGTGAGATCGAATTGCCTGGTGACCTCAATGTCGCCCTTCCTGAGCGCGACCCGCAAAAAAGCTATCGCGAACAGCTTGAGGAGATCACAGGCGTAGGCGCTTGTAACAACTGCCACTCGCGCATCAACCCGCTCGGCTTTGCGATCGATAACTTCGATGCACTTGGTCGCTACCGTCCTGAGGAAAACGGAGCGACGATTGACACCAGCGGCACTATCGTCGGCATCGAAGACGCGGACGGCGCGTTCGCCGATGGCATCGAGATGCTCGAACAGATTGCCGACAGCGAGGTCGCAAAGGAGTGTTACGCGGAAAAGTGGTACCAATATGCACTTGGTCGCGCGCGGCGTGAGACAGAAGACCAGGCCGCCTTCGACACCATCATGCGCGTACAGGCTCAGAACGGCTACGATTTGCGATCGCTGCTAGTCGAGATCGCAGCCTCCGATGTTTTCTTACCTACCCCGTAGCTTGCTAGAGCAGCCACCAACACGCACCGCGTGATTGTCATAGGTCGGTCATAGTTCCGTCAATGATCCGGCGCGATGAAATAGCTTCACGGCGGCGCGAGTTTCGCCCCCCGACATGCCTATTTTGCGTTGGATACGGCAAGCGGCGCAGAGCGTCGACGAAGCCATCGATTCTCTGGAAAACCGTGACGATGTCGTGCGGGCTGTAATCGCGGATAGCGATCGCGCAGAAGCGCTCGTCCGAGCTGAACTCGAACATATACGCGCGCAAGTCGAGTCGACCAAGCTCGCGCTTGGCCAGACGGCGAGAGACGCCGAATCTTGGCGCAGCAAAGCAAAAGCGGTCGCACGCACAGATCGCGAAGCTGCCATCACATTCTTGCACCGCAAGAAGCGCTGCGAGACGCGCGCGCTGGAGCTATCGACCTGGCTAAGAGACTGTGCGCAGCGCGAGCAAGCGCTCGTTCACCAAGCCGAGCAAATTCGCCATCGCACACGGGCCCTCGAGCAGCAACACAAGTTACTCCGAAGTCGTGAACGAACGGCGCAAACGTACGACGAACTCACCCGCCGGTCGGGCCAAACCAAAAAAACTGAAGCACTGCTTGGACGCTGGCAAAGCAGGCTCGAAAAGCAAGAGCTCCGAAGCTTTGGCAGCTCCGTGATCGAAACCGAAGTTGGTGAAGAGTTGGCGATCAGCTCATTTGAAGAGGAAGAGCTGGACCGCGAGTTGGCACTACTTCTCGCAGAGACAGAAGAGAAAGCAGTGTAGTTGGAGAACAAAAACAATGTTGGAGGAACACATGATGAATGAACGAAGGTCACAATCGGACGAGCGGCCGCGCGGCGAACGCACTGGGAGCGACCCGAGAAAACTCGGCAAGCTACTTCGCTTCTTTGGAGGCGCGTCGATCCTCGCGGCAATGGGAACGTTCTTGATTCAACGCTGGGGCATCGAAGACGACTGGGTGCGCTACATGGTCTTGCTAGGCGTAACCGTCGCCTTGGTGGTAAGTGGGGTTTTCGGCGGCCTGCGCTACCGCGAAGGCAAGGGCGCTCGCGCGCTCATCGGCATCGTGCTCTCGAGCATTCCCATTCACTTTGCGATCACCGGCGGACTTCTATATTCGCGCTACGCCGTGGACGACCTCGGCGTCACCTTCTCGGGTGCTACTCGCTGGGTCGCAGGCTCGCCACTCGAAGCGCTGCTCCCGGCTGCACTCTCACTCGCACTACTCGCGCCTGCAGTCTGGCTGGGCACGCGCGTCATGTTCCGCACAGGAGCCAAGCGCACAGCCCTCGCACTCGTCGGCTCGGCGCTCCTGGTTTGGGTTCCCGTTCGCGAGCCTGTACTCGTCACGTTGGTGGCTGCAGCAGCCTTCGGGATCGCCTGGTGGGCGGAAAGTGCCGCCACCAAGACAGGTGCGCTCGGACGTACCGTCGAAGCATGTTGGATGCGCGGCTTGGTGTTCGCTCCGGGTGTGCTGATCCTCGCACGACAGCTCGTTGTCTACGGCGCCCACTACGCCCTGATCGGCGCTCTGGCGCTGGGGCTGTGCGCCGCGATGCTCTACGTGGGCGCTCGTCTCGAAAGTGACGCACGCGCTCAGAGCCCACTCTCCTCCGTGCTTGAAACGCTCGCTATCTTTCCCCTCACGGTGGCCTGGGCGTGTTTCGCCTACTACTTGTATGAGAGCGTGGCGATGCGCGAAGCGCTTTCACCGGCCGTGGTGGGTGTCGGGGTGTTCGTATGTGCGGCTGCGATCGCACGATCACGCATCCGTAGCTGGGCCCTCGTGCTCACCGTGGGAAGTGGCATGGCCGCTCTGGGCCTGCTCGTCTCCGGGCTCATTGGTGGAGGGTTCTGGGTCTCGCTTTCGGCCATCGCGATCGGTGCCATCGTCGCATCGGCAGGCTACCTCAGTCGCAAGCTCATCCTGACGGTACTCGGAGGTGCGCTCGCTGCGCCAGCATTGGTTCTGCATTTTCTTGCCACGCTTGAGGATGGCTCGTTCTTGGGTTGGGGCGGTCTCGTGATCGCAGGCTTCGCCTCGATCTTGGGCGCGGCGGCGGTCGAGCGCGTGTTCAGCTTGGCATCGCAACCGCAAGCTACACCTTGAGGGACATCGCGCGCCAAGCGTGCTAGTCAGGTCGCGATGGCGCGCGTCACGTTCTACTCCGATGGTCTCGAGCTGGTGGGCGAACTCAGTGGAGAGCCGTCGGAGGGTCGCCGTCCGGGGATCGTGATGTGTACCGGCATGGGGCTCATCAAAGAGGTGTGGTTACCGGAGTACGCGCGGCGGCTTGAAGAGGCGGGCTACGTGACGCTCCTATTCGACTATCGCTCGTTTGGCGAGAGTCAAGGGCAGCCGCGCCGGCGTTTGGTGCCGCAGCTCGAAGTTCGGGACGCGCAAGCCGCGGTCTCATACCTAGAGGCGCTGCCCTTCGTCGACGAGACGCGGATTGGAGCCTTCGGAGTGAGTCTGGGCGCGTCGGTTGCAACATCACTCGCGGGCATCGACGCGCGCATCAAGGCGACGGTCGCGCTCGCGGGTCCGATGAATCTGCACCGAATATGGTCGGGCTTGCCGAACTTCGAGTCGTTCTTCAGCAAAGTAAACGCGGCACGACAAGCGCTCGTTCTTGGGGAGGAGCCGAGCTACGTGTCGCTCCTCAAGCTGCTCTCGAGCGACCCCGACACAGTCGCTTTCATCGAAGAGACCACCAAGCACATCACGCACTGGCAAACCGACGTGACTTTTGAGTCGCTGGCCGACCTCATCACCTTCAATCCCGAAGCGACCGTCGCGCAGATCAGTCCGCGCGCCATCTGTTGGATCTATCCCGAAAAAGACGACCTGATCGCGGGCACTGAAGCCCGCAGCGCGTTCGAGCAAGCCCGCGAACCCAAAGCCATGTACAAGCTCGACGGCGCGACCCATGTCGACATCTACAAAGACCCCGCCACCTTTGAAAAAGTCGTCCAACACGCCGCAGCGTTCTTCACGCAGCACCTCTAGCGTTCGCTACTCGCCTTCGAGTTTGCGCAGTCGCGTTTCGTGGTCTTGAACGACGAACTTGAGCGCACCTTGTTGCATGATCAAGCCCTTTGCTTCTTGAATCGCTCCGCTCACGGCCAGAAGTTCCGTGGCGAGACGCGTCTCTCCCTCAACCATACGGGTCCTTAGTTCGCGTCGCTCAGCTGTTGCTTGCGCCAGCTCTTTGTCGACACGCTCAAAGCCCTCTCGGACTTCTTTGCGCATCTCCTGTGCTTCTTTGCGCATCTCCGTTAGCAATCGAATGGTGTGATTCTCATCTGTCACGGGTGACTCCTTCCTATTTTAGCACTCTCAAGAAACGCAACACCCATGCCAGCAATTCGCCCAATCATCTCGAGCCTACGGGGTGATATTGGCGCGCCGACACCGCCGATACGCCGCCAGCTTTTTCGGCGCCCACCTGCTAGCGGAGCCAGAAGCGGGAACTTGGGGCCAGTTGCGCGATGCGACGGGCGCGGCCTGGCGCAGGGGCTTGCACGTCGATGAGGCGCAACGCGCGGCAGCGCTTCGCCTGAACGGCCGTCGACCACGCGCGAAACGCGGGTCGGCTGGCATGGGTGATCGAAAAGCGCGTCTTTCCCTTCTGCGGCCTGGGATGCGTCAGCTGAACATAGGGGACGGCATCGTTGACGGCGCCGTCCCGCGTGAGGCACGCAAAGAGAAACTCCGCCGCTTGCGGGTAACTTTGCTCAAGCGCGAGCACCACGTTGCGCCCCCCCCGCCCCACGAGCTTCGCGCGTGCACAGCCAGGGCTCTCGTCGCAAACGGGTACCCAAGGCCAGCGCGTGATGCGCTCGGCGGCGCTTGCTTCCGTAGGTTTGCGCTCGTAGAACGAAATATCCTTATGCGGTCGGACGACGATATTGTGCCGAAGCAAGACGTCAGCACCGAGCAGTCCAACGACGGGAATCGCCGGACCACGGAGTTTGGATCCGGGAGCCTGGTTGTAATGGATTCTGGGAGCCGAGGGGAGCGGCATGACCTCGACCCCTTCAAAGACGAGGCCCCCGATTTCGATGTCCGCCTCGTAACTCGTGCGCACGATCGTTTGGCTATGCACGCCGCGCGTCACCTCGACACTCGGTCGTCCCTTGCGTTTCGGGAGTCGCAGACTGTCCGCTACTTCGCGGCTGATACTCGTCGAAAACGCCCCGGTGTCGAGCTTCAATAAGAAGCTACGACCGGCGATCCGCACTTGGATGAAGTTTCCCGGGAGAGCACCAATTTGTTTGAGCGGCGCACGGGTCAAATACCCTGTGGACGGAGGACGCATGCCAAGCCGCAGAACGCCCCCGTCGTGATCCAACATCCAGCTTTGAAACTGGTTGAGGATATCTTGACCGAACAGGGCCGAATCCGGCGCTGTCGTCAACTCGAGGTTCTCGATCTGTAAGTCAGAGAGCTGAAACATCTTGAGCGCGACCTCGATGCGCGGCTGTCGCACACCGTTGGCGTCCAGCATATAGCCACGTGTTGCCCGGGTTTTGAGCCCTGCTTGCCGCGCTTCACCTTCAGGTACGGTCGTCAGGTCGGCGCCGGAGTCTACGATGTAGCGGGCTGCGACCCGTTGGCCGCCGACAATGCATGCGTCGAGCGCAAAGTCTGACGACGTAAGTGGACGCACGAGGGGCACTGCAACAGCTCGACCGGGTCGAACGGGGCGTTCGGGCTCCGCGCACGCGCCGCGCGCACGTCCAAGCCGTGTACCCCTGCGCTGCTTCGACTGCATCTTGCGCGGCGCTTGCTCGATGCCCATCGCCTTTTGCTCCGCAGGGCTCAGCTTTCGCGGACCACCGATGTGCTCGCCCCGGGAAAGCGTCACCTTCTTCGGCGCTTGCCTAGACGGGCCCCTTTCATGGCTCGTGTCGCTCGCGCCACCACACGAGAGCAACGCAACGCCAGTCATCACGAAGAGCAGATTCTTAGGCACAACGCATCTAGTTTATCAAAGGGGGCACCAGCAGGCGTGAAAGCCGGGAGGAATACGCTGCGGAAGCCGTGCACGCGCCACCGGCTTCTGGTCAAAGTTCTTCGCGTCGATGACCAACAGCTCACTCTGCTCGTCGGCAGCGTGGGTGGCGATGGTCACCACCCAGCCATCGTCCTCATCGTTCGACTCTTGGTCACGCGGCACGAACACCGCTTCTCCGCCGACCCAGCCAGCGCCCAGGCTGTGTTCAACGCTCGAGCCGTCCTGCAGGTCATACTTGATGTAACCGTCAAAGGTCAGAAGCGGGGCCTGCGCCACTCGCGGGTTGTAGCTGTAGCGAAGTGAACGCGTCAGGTGCCAATCGTTGGCGCGCGGAAACTCGGTCCAGCGGTCATCGAGCGTGCGACCGCTGACCTTTCCCGTTTCGAGATGAAGCGTCCACTCATAAAACTCCGGTGTGAGCTGGATGATGTCAAGTTTCGGGACGTCATCACGCCGCGCCTCTTTGACCGGGATGGGGTCCTCAATACGGCAACCCACGATGCGGATCGTGTCCCCCTCTTCGTAAGCAGCCACCGAATGGTACATGTAGCAGCTGTCATGCGCGAACCAGCGGATCTGTGAGGCGTCACCATGACGCGGAATCACGCCGAAGCGACTCGGCCGATCGTGCATGAACGAAATGCGGTATTTGCCCTTTGTGATCGCGACCGGGTCCCAACCGAGTGGAAAGTCGAAGAGGACCGAGTAGTTGGGTGTGACGGCAAGGTCGTGCCCGATATGCGGGTACGGAATGTCGATCGGTTGATAGTTGCTGACCACACCATCCGCGGAGACGACGCCGTAGTGGTAATAGGGCCTCTTGTAGAGGTTGAACGAAAAGAAAATGAGTTCACCCGTGTCGTAGTCAACCTTCGGATGCGCGCACATGCCAAAAGGAATGTCCTTGGCGAAAGGACTCAAGCCATCCGTTTCGAGCGACGGGACGGACAGCTGGTAAGGCGCACCCGAGAGCCACCAGGTGGCGACGAGTTTGCCACGGTGCCAGATCAAGTCGGTGTTGGCGGTGTCTTTGATGGGCCCGAGCGGGTTCTTCAGATCGGGCGGCTCGAGAATACCGGTCCACAGCGCCTTGCCCGCTTTGTGCTCGGCCTCGAAAGCGCGGGTGCGGATGTAGCGGTTCGTATAAAACGCACGCCCATCTTTGAGCTCCACCCCATGCACCATGCCATCACCGTCGAACCAGTGGTACTTGCCGACTGGTTCGAACTGCGGGTTGGGCGAGTTACGGCAGAACATGCCACGGACTTGTTCAGGCAGGTGGCCACGAACCTCCATCGGAATGTTTTGCAGCTCTCGCGAGACGGGCTTGTGCTCGGCTTGAAGGTGGGGTGATAGCTCGGGGATCATGTTATGAGAGAGCTTATGACGTATGTCCTCGGCGTGCACATGACTCGTTTTTCGCGTGTTCCAGAGCGCTCGCACAAGGAACTCGCGGCCGAGGCCGTGCGCGGTGCGGTGGCAGACAGCCAGCTGACCGCCGACCGCATCGAAGCAGCTTGGTTTGCCAACTGCGACCTTCACCAATGGGGGCAACCCAATATCCGCGGCCACGTGTGCCTTGCACCGCTGTTTGAGTCACGCGAACTTTTGGCGCACACCCCGGTTAGCAACGTCGAGGCTGGCTGCGCATCTGGGTTTTTGGCTTTTCGCGGCGCATGCCTCGAGGTGATGAGCGGTGAAGCCGACGTCGCACTCGCGGTGGGTGTCGACAAACCATATCAACCCGACGCACCCGACAAGATGCGCGAGCTTTACGACGGCATTTTTGATCAGCTCGATTTCGATGCTTGGCGCACCTATTATGAAAACGAAGCAAGAAAGATTAGCGCGACGTTCGCCCCGAACCCACACCGCATCATGTTGCTCGACGTCTGCGACCTTCACACGCAGGCGCATATGCGCGCGCACGGCACGACGGCCGAAAACATCGCATTCGTGACCGCCAAGAATCGACACAATGGCACTCTCAACCCGAACGCCCTGCTGCAGAAAGAAAAAACCGCCCAACAAATCCTTGAAGACCCGACCGTCATTGGGTCGCTCACGCGCTCGATGTGTGCGCCGGTGGCGGACGGCGCGGCGGCGGCCATCGTAATCTCGGAGTCGATGTTCAGGTCGCTGTCGGCCGGTGCACGCGAACGTGCCATCAAGGTTGAGAGCCTGGTTTTTCGCAGCGGACAATTGCGCGACATCGATGCCCCGTCGGTTACGCACTCAGCCGCCGACTTGCTTTACAAACGCACTGCAACCATCCCGTCGGACATCGACTTCGCAGAGGTGCACGATGCGACTTCACTCGAGGAACTCTGTACGATCGAAGCGCTCGGGTTTGCCGAGCCAGGTCAAGCGGCGGCTGCCTCGCTCGCAGGCCAAACTGCTCGCGATGGCCGGCAACCGATCAATGCCTCGGGTGGGCTTGTGTCCAAAGGCCATCCCCCGGCGGCCAGTGGTCTGGCGATGGTCTTTGATGTCACGCGCCAACTGCGGGGCGAGGCGGGCAAGGCACAGCTTCCGAAGGCGCGGCGCGGACTGCTGCACAATGCGGGCGGATTGATGGGTCTTGACGAGGCGGCCTGCGGGCTCGCGCTTCTGTCCAACCTGTGACCGCCGCGGACCCCAGCCCACGGCAACAGCCCCAGCCGATCTGCCACAAATCACCGCACTAGACGGCTGGCGCAAACGCGGAGGGTTGCCGGCAAGCCTTGATCTTGCTCACAGATCGCGCGCTCTGTACGTAAATTGCGCGCAGCGATTGGACGATCGATTCACGAAGAATAAACGGCACGCTTTCTGCTTAATTACCCGATCTGGCTCCTGCCAGATTCGCCGATGAGACCGATAAAACCAGATCAGGCCCGACGGGGCAGCTCGACCGGACACGCACTCGTGATCGCGACTGTCCTCACTTCGGTCGCGGCCGTCGCCCAGCTCGGCGATGGTTTCGCGCGCACGATCGTTGAGCGTAGCCAAGCCCAAGGCTCGAGCGCACTAGACTCGCCGCGGCTCACTTCAGCGCAGCACGCCGGCCTGACTTCGTTGAGCCGCATTGGCGCAGAGCTCAAACGGGTTGCGGAGCCCGCGACACGTCGGTCCGCAGAGTTTGCGCGCGCGGCGCTCGACCGTGTGCGCGCACCCGCGGACTTCGAAGCGCTGCAACGTCGTCTGCCAAAAATCCTGTCGTCCGATCACGACGTGCTCGTCGTGCCGAGCTTGAGTGTCGAAGGCGTCGAGAGCATCACGGGTCTCAAACACTACGAGGAACGGCTCCTCGTCGAACTGGCACACTTGCGCAATCCCAAAGCGCGCGTGCACTTGGTCACCACCGAGCCACTGGAAGAAGCGACGCTTGCGCTCATGGCGAAGCAACTCTCGCTCGAAGATGATGCGCTGTCGCGCCTGCACACCTACAGCCCGCCGGGACCTGGCCGGACAAACTGGCTGAGCACGACTGCGCTCGAATACCCCGAGTTTGTCGCAGACCTACGCAAGAACCTTCGTCGCCGGCGCACGTACATGAGCATCTTTGCCTCCTCGCCTTCGGAAAAGGAGCTGGCGATAAAGCTCGGCATCCCACTGCGCGGACCTGACCCTGACCTACAGCTCTTTTGGGGCGGTAAAAGCGGTTCGCGCGTCGCCTACCGCTTGGCGGACATCGATATGCCTGCTGGCGCCGAGCACCTCTTCTCGCGCAAGCAGATCGTGCGCGCCATCGCCGACGTTTGGGACACGAACCCGTCGCTCTCCGGCATCGTGCTCAAGCTCAACCAGGGCTCGAGCGGTCAGGGCAACGCCATTCTCAAGTTCGACAGCTTCGCGCACGAGTTGCCCGATGCCGTGATGCTGAGCGACCGGCGCAAGCTCATCGCCGCCCACCTGCAGGAACTCGAACCTGCCAACCCGAACTGGGATGGCGCGGCGTTCATCAAGCATATGGAAGCCAAAGGCGGCGCGCTCGAGGCCTTCGTCGACGGCGCCCGTATCTCACCGAGTGTGCAGGTGGAAATCATGCCTGACGGCGCGGTGTTCGTGCACTCGACGCACGACCAGAAGCTGAGCGGGCCAGGTGGACTCGTCTACGAAGGCTGTATCTTCCCGGCAAACTGTGAGTTTCGACTTGAACTCCAAGATGCCGGCCGCCGGGTTGGCGAAGTCCTGCGCGACCAGGGTCTGATCGGTCGCTTCGCCATTGACTTCATGTCGACATACGAAAAGGGAGCCTGGAAACACTACGCGGTCGACCTCAACATTCGCAAGGGCGGCACCACGGCCCCCTATCAGTGGGCCAAGGCGCTCACCGGCGCCGAGTTCGATGAGGCGTCAGGCACACTCCGCGCCGCAGATGGAACCGAGCGTTACTACGTCGCGACCGACAACCACAAGCGTGTTGCCAAAGCCGATGATCCGCATTCGATTTCGTACGTCGGCCTCGGAGCAAGCGACCTCATGCCGCTCGTCGACGAGCTGACCGAAACGCTCGATGACGGCTTCAAGATCGGCGCGGTGTTTCAACTGGTCGGTACGCTCAAGGACGACGGCAAAGTGGGCTTTACCGCGATTGGACGCACACCTGATGAAGCCGAACGCTTCTACAACCGTGCCATCGAAGCCCTTGACCAGCTCGCCCGCAAGCGCAAAGCAGCAAACGCAGCCGAGTAAAACAACAACACGTTCGCGAATGAGAGGCTCAAGTAGCTGCCCCGGTGGACGGAGACGGTTCGCCCGTCGCCATATTTTCCTCGGAAACGGGCTGGGGCGCAGCGGGACGTCCAGAACGAAAGCCAAAGCTTTGTCCGAACGCACTGAACTCGCCCGCCACATCGCGAATGGATCGCGCGGCCAAACGTGAAATCATTAATGTCGCTCCTTCAGTCTGGCGAGCGACGCGGAGGGCCACTTCACTAAACAGTCGCTTGCCTCGGTGCTGTTGTAGCCCCAGGACCAGAAGGTCGTTCGCATCGGCCGAACCTGCAAGCGCCGAAACGATGTCATTCGACGCCGTCACGACCGCCTCCGGTTTCCCGTAGGCCTCCTCACGGGCGAAGCGCTGCAGTCGTTTTTCGGTCGCTTTTTGGTCCTGCTCGGACGTCTCCTCGGACACGACTTGGACAAAGCGAGTCTTGCGGTAACCCGCACGGTTGAGGCTACCGAGCAAACGCGCGCGCAGGTTGTCATGGCCTCCGCGACCGCCGACGGGCACCACCACCTTCATGTCCTGCGTGGGGCGCCACTCCGGTTTCGCGCACAGCAAAACAACGTCGCATTCGACATTGTTCAGAAGCTGCTCGAGGTTCTTCACGCCTTGCACGTCCGATGCGGTCGAAAGCCCCAGCACCAAGCACTCGCAATCGCGACTTTGGACCACGCGCACAATTTCAGCCCATGGGTCTTCGGCCACCGTAATCAATGTCTCCGGCGCATGGCCCGAACTAAGTGACGCACTGAGCGCTCCGCGCACCACACGCTCAACGCTGTCAACGCGCTTCGCCACACTGTCTTGGGCGTCTCCCTCGCGCGAGGTCAACACAACGTTAAGGAGCACCGCGCGACCCACCACGGGCGTGGCCAGCGCGTTGGCGATCAGCGCCATTTTCGCGGCATTGGCCGGATTGGACACCGGCGCCAGGACGAGCGGTCGCTTGGCGCGCATCATCGCGACCTGCGGGTTGAGCGCCTCGCGATAGGCGTCGACGACCTGCGCGCGGTCCGAGAACAACGAGATGTACAGAATGACACCGAGACCCAGCCATACCAACGCGATGACCCCCGCGTCTGGAACCGAGATCGCCTGGAAGATAGCGAGGCCTGCGCACGCCACGCCGCCGATCACCGGCACCAACGGAAAGAACGGCGCACGAAACGGCGGAGGGTTCGGCGCACGGAGTCGTGCCAGCGCGCTCATCCAATGCACAAGCGCGAATGAGACCAAGAAGATCAAACTTGCCGCAGCACCCGCAGCCGCAACATCCGGGATCATCAACATGATGGCGACGGCAGCCAACGCGGTCGCGTACACAGCCATCACTGGAGAGCCTTTTTCGTTGGCTTGTTCGAGTACCTCTGGAAGCGTGCGGTCCTTGGCCATCTGAAGCGCAACATGGCTCGCGGCGAGCACATTGGCCGATAGCGCCGAGAGCGTGGACAGGATCGCGCCGATCACGACCATCCAATAGCCTGGCCAACCCGCGAAGTTGCGCGCAGCATCGGCCATGACCGTCGCCGGAGAGCGTGCGCTCATCTCCGAAATCGGTTCGCCGGGGCTGCCCACGGTCGAGACCAAGAACAGAAGTGGCAGGTAAATGACGAGCGCGATGCCAAGCGAGTAGAACATGGCGCGCGGGATGACGCGCGTCGGGTCGCGCACCTCGCCGCCTACGGCTGCGATCAGGTCGAACCCCTGAAGCGCAATGAACGTAAAGCCCATCGCCGATAGAAACCCGCCAAAACCATTGGCAAAAAAGGGCGTGAGCCCAGCCATGACCGTGCCCTGTTCGGAGCGAAACACCGCGAAAATGCCAATCGCGATCAAGACAGAAAAGATGACCATCTTGCCGATCGTCTCGACCTGGCCACCACCACCCGGCGAACGAATCAGCATCATCGCATAGCCAATGGTGGCCAAGATGCCCAAGACCAAGAAGGTCGCCCGCGTACGGAGCCACTCGGGCACCTGGTAGCCGGCAAGCGTTAGCAGGTCGTCGACCGCCGCAGCGGTGTACTCGGCAAAACCAAGGGCATACAACACGCCCGCCACGATGTACGCGAACCAAAGAACCCAACCGACTGCGAACGCGAGTCGGACGGACAGGACCTTTTGTGCAAACGTGTAAACGCCCCCCGACTCGGGAAAGGCTGTGGACATCTCGGCGAAACTGACGGCGGTAAAGAGCGCGACGATGCCGTTGAGCAAAAACGCCATGATCGAGCTCGGCCCCGTCGACTCAAGCGCCACACCACCGAGCACCAAGATACCACCACCGACGATGGCGCCGACGCCGATACCTGTGGCAGCAAGCAGCCCAACCGTGCGCTCGGGCGGCCTCATTTCGGTGGTCGATGGCCTTTCCATGCGCGGACTATAGCCCGCTGGCACCGGGCGGCGTCCAGGCTTAAAGCAAGCCGTTCATCGCTCGTTTTTCTGGTCTCCTGTGCGCCCGCGCCCCACCCACAGTGAACGTTTTTTCATCACGCGCGCAAAACGCTCGCTGTTGATAAACGTGTCCAGCCAGGCCTGAACGCGGCTGCAGTTCCAGTTGTCGAGTTTGCTCGTATCGACGTTATTGAACTGACGCACAAACGGAAAGAGCGCGATGTCAGCGAGTGTCGCCCGATCTGCGACCAAAAAGCCCGTTGCCTCAAGGGCGGCGTCGAGCTCAAGCATGTGCGCGCGACAAGCTTCCGTTTCGGTCGCATGGTCGACATCGTCGTAGCGCGTCGTGTACTTGTAACGGTCGAGGTGCGGCTTGAACGCCTCGTTCGCCGCCAGCCACTTGTTGATTTGTTCGCGCTCGGCGTCATTTTGTCCAAGCCAGTTGTCCGGATCATGCTGCGCAAATGCCCAGCGCATAATGTCGACGCTTTCATCGATCACCGTCCCGTCAGGCTCGACCAAAATCGGTACCGTGCCTTTGGGAGAATGCTCAAGCATTTTGGCGGGCTTGTTCTGCAACTTGATCTCTCGATACTCGACATCCACACCCGCTGCATCAAGTGCCATACGAGCACGCATCGCATACGGACACCGCCGAAAAGTCCAAACAATCGGTCGCATCAACATGAGCTTACTCTACCAACCGCCAGCGTGTTTGAGACAGATCTCGTTAGCAGGGGCACAGCCATCGATCCGAGAGCCGACCAGAGCTTCCGAATCGCCAATCTTGGCACGTAAGTTGCGACAGCGCGGTGAATCAACAGAAAAGGAGGCTAGCTCGCATCAGCGACGGTCTCGTCTGTGGATTGAAGGTGGGCAGAGTACCACGCGTAGCTCTTTCGAAGACCAGCCGCGAGGTCGTGTTTGGGTCTCCACCCGAGAAGCTCGTTCGCCAGTGTGCAGTCTAGGTATTGATCCTGGATCTCGCCCTTCGCTTGATTGAGGATCTTCGGCTCTTTTCCTCCGCCGTGGATCTTCACAAGTTCTTCGACCACTTCGAGAACTTGAACCGGTCTCCCAAGACCGAAGTTAAAGGCTCGTCCCCGCACCTCGTCTCGCGGCGTGACCTGCGCCAACGTGAGGTACGCGTCGGCAGCATCTTCGACGTAGAGATAGTCTCGCACAAAACGCCCATCGCTGCGGATCACCGGTCGCTCGTCGCGCACAAGAGCGCGTATCGTGTCCGGCACGATGCGGTTCCAGTTGCGGTCCCCTCCACCGTATAGGTTGCTGCATCGGGTTACGGTAAGGGGCATCGCCCAGGTATGGGCGTACGTCCTTGCGATCAGATCCGTGCACGACTTGGACGCATCGTAGGGATGAAGACCTTGCATTGCAAAGTCCTCCCTGTACGGAAGTGACCCGTGGGTACCGTAGGCTTTGTCCGAGGAAGCGACCACGGTACGAGTCACCGTGCGCGCCCGACGCGCGGCCTCGAGCAAGTTCCACGTCCCGCGAATATTGGTTTCAAAGGTACTCATGGGTGAACGATTCGCCGTACCCACAAGCGGTTGGGCTGCAAGGTGGAACACCGTGTCGATGTTGTATTCGTTGATGCTTCGCTCTACCGTGTGAAAGTCGCAAACGTCACCTCGAACTTTGCTGATACGGTTACCAACCCCAAGCTTTTCGAGGAGACGATTCGGAATCTCATCGCGAAGCAAGCACACCACGCGGGCGCCTCGCTCAACGAGGGCTTTGACAAGCCATCCCCCAAGAAAGCCTCCGCCCCCGGTCATGAATACGGGCCTATCTTTCCAAACAAATTCGCTACGCATATTCTCTCCTTTGCTCTGTTTCATCTCCATAGAGTTACCAGCACTTCCATGGCGCTTCGTCCTGGTTCCAAAGCTCCGTAAGCAAGACGTTGTCTTTGTACGTGTCCATGCAGGCCCAGAACCCGTCATGCATGAAGGCCCGTAGCTCGCCGTCGGCTACAACTCGGGGAAGCACATCCGTCTCAAGGTTGCAGTGGTCGTTCGTATATTCGAAGATGGTAGGTTCGAAAACGAAGAAGCCACCGTTGATATAGCTATCCATCATCGGCTTCTCGGCAAAGCGCTCGACGACATTGTCGTCGCCAATACGCATGAGGCCCAACGTGGAATGGCGGCGCACGGCCGTGACCGTCGCCATCTTTCCGTGTGACTGATGGAACCGATAGAGCGCTCTCAGATCCAAGTCAGCAACCCCGTCAGCATAGGTAAGTGAAAAAGTTTCGTCCTTCACATACTCTCGAACTTTGTGGAGGCGACCACCGGTGTCCGTCTTGAGCCCAGTATCTATGAAGCGAATGTCCCACGGTTCGACGTGGTTTCGCAGCTGCTCGACGCGCGGACCGTCCGTTGATGCGCCCAACAAACGCAAGTCTCCCGCCCGATCATCGACAAGGTCCAGGAAGTGATCCTTGATGCAGCGTCCCTTGTAGCCAAGACACAGCACAAACTCCGAAAATCCATGGTGCGCATAGCCCTTCATCAAATGCCAAAGAATCGGTTGAGGGCCAACTTCAACCAACGGTTTGGGTATGCTTTCCGTCTTCTCCCTTAACCGCGTGCCCTCGCCCCCGCACAAAATTACAGTTTTCATCCTCAGCGATCCTTCCTCAAATCAATGCCGCCGACGGATTCTTTCGCAAAGAACCCGAGTAACGAAAAGTGGATTCCCAAGTAAGTAGAGACGCCACAGGTGCGTGGTTCGAGAGCAAGACGCCAGGCCCATTCAAGGCCCACTTTTCGAAGCAAGCCGGGTGCACGCTGATGCACACCCGCAATGTGGGAGGTGAGCGCACCGACAGGCCACAAAACCCTAGTACCGGTTGGGCGCTCTCGGTTCCGGATGACAAAGCGTTCTTGAACGGGCGTACCAAAGCCGATCTGTCTTTCGTTGCCACGGACCAAGGCCTCCACCATGTCCGGCAGCGTCTCCTTGCTCACCGCATCCACAGGCACTTCCAAGATCTTAACTCGCTCGGCAATTGCAATCACTGGTGCGCCTGTGAAGCAATGTCGATGCCAGCTGAGAACTCGTTCGTGATCAACGCGAACGCAAGCGTCCGCGTCCTAAGAAGGGTTGTTGAAGCGAAGCGCCCGGTCCACTCCATGCGCAATCGTTTCGCGCCCGTAGCAACGGGTGCGCGCATGCCGCCACAGACAAGGAGCGGCCAGCTCAGCTGCTGCGCAAGCGCCTCTGGCGCAAGCGCTCCTTGGCCCGTGCGAGGTGCTGCTCCGAAAGCGTGTCGACGCAGTGGGCACACGCAGCGCCGCCGGCGTACTTGCCGCTCTCAAAATGGGCAGTGGGCGTCGGCCAGCTGCAGGCCAGACACAAGGTGTACGCACCGGGCTGGAGCGCGTGGTCGACCGTAACGCGATCGTCGAACACGAAACACTCCCCCTGCCACTTTGACTCTTGGGCGGGCACTTCTTCGAGGTACTTGAGGATACCGCCTTTGAGGTGAAACACTTCGGCGAAACCTTTTTGCAGCAAGTAGCTACTCGCGACCTCACAGCGAATGCCACCGGTGCAATACATGGCAACGCGCGGCGTTTGCTCAGGCGACAGGCGCTTCTCGACAAACGCTGCGAATTCTGAGAACGAGGCGATATTGGGGTCGAGCGCGCCCTCAAAAGTCCCCGTCTTGGTTTCGTAATCGTTGCGCGTGTCGACCAACACGACGTCGTCGCGCTCGATGACGGCATTCCACTCACGAGGCGAGATGTAGGTTCCCACCGGCGCCTCAATCGGGTTAGCCGCCGGCTGACCAAAGGTGATGAGCTCCTGCTCAACGCGTACCCGAAAGCGCCGAAAAGGGCGGCGGTCGCTGCGGCTTCGCTTGACGTTGTCGAAGACAAAGCCAGCAACGTCCTCAACCCTGCAAATAAAGTCTTCTAACGACGCTTCGTCCGGTACGGCGACCGTCGCGTTAATGCCTTGACGACCGACCAAGATGAGACCGCACACATTGTGCGTCTCTCCAGCCGTGCGAAGTCGCACAGCCACCGCGTCCGGGGCCTCGAGTCGCTCGAAGCGGTAGAAAGTTCCAATCGTGTGCACCTGTGCGTTTTAGCTCGTTAGGCGCCATGTGCCACCCTGCTTACATTGCCCTGAGACTGCAAACTTCAGTACTCTCTCTTTCTATGCCGACCGTTACGCGTACGCCATATTCTTCTCTTCTCTTTTCTTCGTGCCTCGCCTTGTTCGCAGTCAGCTGTAGCTGTAGCGACGACCCGGGCACCAACCCGATGATGGACGGGGGCCTCGATGGCGGTGGAAGCGATGGCATGATGATGGGCGACAGCACGGTCGATCCCGACGGTGGCGTTCCGGAGAACTGCGGCAACGGCATGCTCAACGCAGGTGAAACCTGCGACGACGGCAACACCACTTCGAATGATGGTTGCAGCGCGCAATGCATTCGCGAAGACGGCTGGCAGTGCCCCGTGGTGGGCCAAGCGTGCGAGCGCTGTGGCGATGGCGTGATCGGCGAAAATGAGCGTTGCGATGATGGCAACACGAACGGCGACGACGGCTGTAGCGCAGACTGCACGACGATCGAAGACTTCTATACTTGCCCAACGCCGGGCGAAGCGTGCTCGCAGTGTGGCGATGGTGTCGTCGGCGCGGGCGAGGTCTGTGACGACGGCAACCGCAGCTCTGGCGACGGCTGCGTGCAAAACTGCTCTGCGGTTGAACCCGGTTTTGCGTGCCCCATGGACGGAGGGGAGTGCACCGAATGCGGCAACGGCATCGTCGAGACCGGAGAAGGCTGCGACGATGGCAACTTCCTCGACAACGACGGTTGCAGCACACAATGTCTTTTGGAAGCTGGCGCGACTTGTTGGCGTGACGGCGTGAGCTGCTCGGTCTGCGGTAACGGCGTGATCGAAGTCGTCGCGGTGGACGACAAAGGCACCGCAGATACCGCCGACGACACCTATACCTTTGAAGAGTGCGACGACGCGAACATGAGCAGCGGTGACGGCTGCTCGTCAAGCTGCGCGATCGAAGGCGACTACGTTTGCCCTGTACCCGGCATCGGCTGTGGTCTTTGTGGCGACGGCGAGCTTGACGACATCGAACGTTGCGACGACGGAAACACGAACGACGGCGACGGTTGCTCGGGTGACTGTCTTATGGTTTCGCAGTTCTACAACTGCTACCCGCCCAGCGGCCGCGCATGCGAACTGTGCGGCAATGGCGTGGTGGGGCTTGGCGAAATCTGCGACGATGGCGTCGATAACACACTCAACGAGCCTGTCGGCGGCGACGGCTGCAGCCGTGACTGTAAGCGCGTTGAGGACGGATTTACATGTGTCGAAGACCCGGATTCAGGCATGTCGATCTGCACGCAGTGCGGAAACGGTATCCTTGAGGGTGGCGAGGGATGCGACGACGGAAACATCACCAGCGGTGACGGCTGTCCCGACGACTGTTCTGCTCCCGAAGCCAACTACAACTGCTTCCTGCCGGGCCTTAGGTGCGAGCAATGCGGTGACGGAGAAATCGGCATCGGCGAAGAATGCGACGAAGGTCACCTGGCCACGCCGGGCAACAAGACGGCGGGTTGCGACAGCCAGTGCCGCGTCGTCGACCCTTGGGTCTGCCCCCAAAAGGGCGAGCCCTGCGAGCTCTGTGGCGATGGCAACTTGGGCACCTATGAAGACTGTGACGACAACAATGTCGCCAACGACGACGGCTGCTCTTCGACATGTACACTCGAACCTGGCTTCATCTGCCCGAACGGCAACTGCGTCGCAGCGGCTTGCGGTGACGGTTACCGCGCCGGTCAAGAAGAGTGCGACGACGGCAACTTCCTCTCAGGCGATGGCTGTAACGTCATCTGTGACGTTGAAGAAGGCTGGGTTTGCACCGGCGGCATCGGTTGTCGCCGTACGGTCTGCGGCGATGGCGTTGTCGAAGGCAGCGAAGAGTGCGACGACGCTGGCTCCGCGTCACCAGGCTGCGACGACCAGTGCCTGTTCGAGACAGGCTACGACTGCCCCACCCCAGGGGCAGACTGCATCGCCATCGTCTGTGGCGACGGGCTCGCACAGGGCAGCGAGGCTTGCGACGACGGCAATACCGACCTCGGAGACGGCTGCGACGCCGGCTGCCAACTCGAACCGGGCTATTACTGCCCAGTTCCTGGCGATGCCTGCCTCACGACCACCTGTGGCGACGGACTCGTCCAAGGGCTCGAAGAGTGTGACGACGCTGGCGCAACCACCCCTGGTTGCTCCGACACCTGCACAGTGGAGACCTTTTACCGCTGCGACGGCGAGCCGAGCGAATGTCGACCGATCATCGAGTTTGTGACCGTTCGCACCTTCCAGGTCAGTAACATCAACCCTGCCGGCTTGGTCTACGACCCCGATCGTCGTTCGTTTGCCGGTCACAAGTCGCAGAGTTCACAACCGCCGGTTGAGCTGTGCTTCGACGGCACGGTGCTCGACCCAACTTCGGACGCCTGCACGGGTGGAAATGGCTGCGCCATCGATAGCAGCGGCACGGCCACGCCGCTCTTGCCATCCTGCGAGGTCAGCGCGGAGCCTTGCTACGCCTACCCACCTCGCCCAGCACAAAGTGGGACGCTCGTGGGCGCAGCCTACGACCCCTTCACCGACTACTACATCTTCCTCACCGTCAGCGGTCAGACGGCCACGCTCACGCACGTGCCACGCGACTTCGACGACACCATGCAGTCGATCGGTGACTTCCAGGTCAACCTCACAGGGCTCGGCACACCGCTCGGCCTGACCGTGGGTGAAGACGGTGACCTCTACGTCGTTGACGATAAGGGCACGCCGCAAGTGCACGTCTTCGAACGACGTCGCGCTGGCGATCAATCGATCACCACACCAGACTGCGAGACGACCCCAGAGGCCAACTGCACAGGCTTCGAGACGGCCCCCAATGCGGGTCGCGGATGGTCCGTGCCCTCCGACGACCCACTCGACGCCATCTTCACGGTGCCGGGCGAGACGCTGGTGGGTATCTTCAACAGGTACACGGGCGCGCCTTCTTACACGGGCGTCGCCGAAGACGGCTCGAACTTGGTGACTTCGGAGTACTTCACCTTCTACGACCCGACGCTCGCGACCGATCCACCGCTCTTTGGTCGCTCGGAGCTGCCCGGCCTGCTGTTTAGCATCAGCACGATCGGCTTCTCCTACACGCAAGAGGCCAAGGCGGCAGAAACGGCTGCCGACGGTGGCTACTTCATCGTGTGCCCGGCCAACCCGAGCGAGAAGTGTCAGCTATTCGCGCGGCGCTGTCAGAGTGACGCCGAGTGTGCAGCCGCCATTCCAGGCACAACCTGCAATCTCGATGCTGCGGAGCCGTACTGTAACTCACCCGGAGAGGCGCGCGATGATCGCTACTCGGTCGACGTCTCGTCCACAGACAATCTGCTCGACGTATTGGCCAACGATTCTCTGAGCGAATCGGCGTGCATCGACCCGCAGATGAAGATCATCAGCATCGACACCACGAATCTTCGGGGCGAGATCCCCAACTTCACCTCGGGCGATACCGAACTCCACTACGACGCGCCGGACGACGGCAGCTGCGGCTTCGTCGACGAGTTCACCTACGTTGCAGATTTGGGCGGCGGCGTCACCGACGATGCGACGGTTCGCATCACCGTCGCCTGTATCTGCGGAGACGGCGTCGTGCAGAGCAACGAAGAGTGTGACCAGGGCAATACCAATGGCGCATATCCAGCACGCTGCAGCGACGAATGTCTGTTCAACGTCGTGTGCGGCGACGGTTTCGTCGACCGTGGCGAAGAATGCGACGACAGCAACACCAACAGTGGCGACGGTTGCTCGGCGCTCTGTACCCTCGAAACGGTATGCGGTGACGGAAACTTGGCGGGTGCCGAAGCCTGTGACGACGGCAACAACGTCAGCGGCGATGGCTGCAACGCCAACTGCACCCTTCCGATGTGCGGCGACAACAGTCTCGATTTCGACAACAATGAGCAGTGTGACGACGGCAACCTGATGAACGGAGATGGCTGCACGTCGATTTGCACCATCGAAACCGAGTGTGGAAACATGATGATCGAAGGCGCTGAAGAGTGCGACGACGGCAACCAGATCCCTGGCGACGGTTGTAGCGCGGCCTGTACGATCGAAGGCACTTGTGGCAACGGCATGCTCGATGCTGGCGAGACCTGCGATCCAGCCATCCAGGCCACGCAGTGTGGCGGCGTCACAAACTGTACGGCGCGCTGCTTCTGCGAGAACTACTGCGGCGACGGGCGCATCGGCGGCACCGAACAGTGCGACGACGGCGCCAATGGCCCAGGTGATGGATGCCGCGACGACTGCACCGCCGAGGTGTGTGGTGACGGCATTGTGGACGCCGGCGAGCAATGTGACGACGGCAACGCCGACCCAACCGACGGTTGCTCGCTTTCCTGTAACCTGCTCTCGGTGTGCGGAAATAGTAAGGTCGAGCCGGGCGAAGAGTGCGACGATGGCAACAGCATTCCGAACGACGGTTGCTCGGCGCTCTGCATCATCGAAGTTGGTGAGTGCGGTAACGGCACGGTTGAGCAGGGCGAAGAATGCGACGACGGTAACCTCGACAACGGTGATGGCTGTGACGAAGCCTGCGTTCGCGAGGTGTCGATCTGTGGCAACAGCGTCATCGAGTTCGGTGAACAGTGCGATGACGGCAACACGGTCGCGGGGGATGGCTGTTCGGCAGACTGCCGCATCGAAATTAGGTAAGTCTCGGCTACGATCCTAACCACGATCCGGCGTTGTCCGCTGCGGTGCCTGCGCACGTATCACAACATACGCTTGCGCGGGCTCCTCGCCTCCGCCTTGCCTCGTGCTTGCCTCGCAGCCGATCCAACCTGAACGCTATCTTCCTTCTTGGGCGACTCACAAGCTGGCGGCTCATAAGTTGGCGGCGAGGAGGCGTAGTTTGGCGTGCTCGGTCGGGTCGATCGGTGTGGTCGGCCCGAGCGCCTCGGCCATCCAAGTAATCTTGGCCGTGTGCTCGACAATCTCGAGCCGCGTCATGGCCTGCTCGATGGTTTTTCCGAGCGCCACCGGCCCGTGTCGCTCGAGCACAAACGCGTCGTGCTCTGCAGCGATGTCACATACGGCAGCGGGCACTTCAGTCGTCGTCGGACTGGCGTAAGGCACCGTAGGCACGTGCCCCAGCGCCAGAATGGTCTCGGGAATCACCGGATCGCGCAGTGACTTCCCCGCGACAGTCAGCGCCGTCGTATAGGGCGAGTGCGCATGCACGATCGCGCCAACGTCGGACCGCAGGCGGTAAATCGCCAAGTGCATGCGAATCTCGCTTGAGGGGCGTTGACGGGTGTCGACCGCTTGACCGTCGCGCAGACGCACTTTGACGACGTCGCGGGCAGCAAGCTGTCCCTTGTGCATCTGCGAGGGGGTGCACATCAGGTAGCGTTCGCCCAAACGCACCGAGATGTTTCCATCGACGGGCGCGTTGTGTCCGAGCGCGTAGAGGTGCGCGGTCGCCTGGGCAATCTGTGCACGGACTTGGGGTTCAAACGGCACGCTGGACCTTTACTACAAGCCGCGCCCGCGCACAGCAACCACGTGACTTGGAACGTCAGATGGTCCGCGCGCAGCCGACCGTCGCATCGAGGGGACGATCCTTGCCTCGATCCTGGCCACCAGTTCCTGAAAACGTCTGTTTTTCAAGGCCATAAACGTGGCACAGAAGCGGCTACCCCGTTCTGTCGTGCGTCGTGTGAGCCAGATCCTCTGTCGAGGCGGCCAATTCTTGCTGCTTATCGTGGCCGGCTGTACCGGTTCACTGAGCGTCGAGTCGGCTGAGGGACCAACGGGTTCGATGGATCCGGGCAGTCAGCCCGGTCCAGCTCTCGGTGAACCGCCGATCGACAATTACCGCCCCCCCGAGGAACGGGCGGCCCTCGGCGGACCCGCAGTTGGCCGCAGGCTCACATCCGAAGATGTTTCTGGGTGCCGTCGAAGTTGCAACCGGCGTTGCCAGGTCAAGTTTCATCAAGGTACGTTGGCCTCTTCTATGAAAACGCCGTCTTGGGGTAGCCCTTCATGCGCAACGTCAGCAAACCGCCACCGCTCGTGCGCATCACCCGCAGCACCGTTCCGGCCGACGTTCCGCACGAGATGAAAGATCATGCCACTACTTGGGCGGAGGCATCGAGAGCGCTTCGACCAACTTCTCGTCACTGAGCGGACGCAAGGAGGTGGTAGAGTAATCTGGCTGAAGCAAGAACTTTGGCTGAGACTCCAACCTTTCGATCAGCTTGTGGTAATCGTCGGCGACTTCGCCCACGAGTCTTACCCCGAAGCCAGCCGGGACTACGCCACCTGCGACGATCGGAAGGGCATTCGACCTCGTGATGACGCCTCGTAGCTCGAGCGCCGGGTAACCTTCTCCGTTGAGCTGGAGGGTCACCGTCGCGCCGATTTCTGGCGGGCACAGCGTTCGTACGAAGACACCGTTCGAGCTCAAATCATGCGTGAGTCCGGACTCCCACCACATCTCGTTGTCCGCACGAAATCGCGCGGGAATCGGCGACAAGAAGCGTTTCGCCTTGGGGCTGCCTTCATCGCGCAAGAGCTCGCGCAAGATAAAGTAAAAGCGCGAAAGGTCATGAGTCGAAGCCGTGACCGCCAGTGGTCCGCTCACCCCTCGTTCGACGAAGTACTTGAGGTCCCTGCCCGACTCGTTGACCACGATGGGCAGGTGGTGAAGCCGTGGGTGGTTGCGCACCTGAATGAGCTCTTGCGCCAAACGGCTGGCATCGGTGCGGCCGTGGATGATCCACGCATCCCACACGTTGGCCAATATCTCTGCCGCGGTCTTTTGCCGAGAGCGCGCATAGCGCGTCGAGAAGCCGGCACGGGCGAGCGCGCGCGACAAGTTGTTAAGACCTCCGTCCTGCCCGCCTGAGAGCAGAATCCAGCTTCGCGCTGCCGATGCGTTGTCGGCAACCGGCGTCGACAGCACTCGACTCAAACGCCGCCCCAGGCGCTCAAGCTCGTCCGTGTGAACGAAATCGTCGATGCCAAACGTCGCGGACAGCCGGCCGTATTCACTCGCAGCGCTGCGGCTTAGACCGAGCACCGAGAACGTCGAATCGGGCTCGGCTGCGTCCGACTCGTTCACCCAGGAGGTCAACATCTGCACAGCGCTCGGGTCGTCGAGGTCGGCCAAGACGCACCGTACATCTTCTCGTGACTTGCTTGTATCCAAGGTGACGACGTCGGCGCGCTCGCCCGCGTTGATGAGCAGGCTTTTCACCTTTTTGATGATCCAGGGAATTTCGGGAGCGAAGACGACTATCACTCCTCCATCTTCACATGATTTATGCTACCCGCGCTACCGCAAGATGAGGCCATCTATGCAGCTAATGATGAGCTGTATCTCGGCGCCGCTATCGGCCTGTACCGTCGAGCATGCGTCAGGGCAAAGGTGAACGCTTCCGCCCGACGCATAGTATCCGCGGTTGTCGGCACAACTGCTCGGTGTCACGACACTGTGAAACTCCTCGACGCTGCCCCCGGACGCCGTGTAGCGAAGGATGACGCCGTCAAAGTTGTATTGTTTGCCCTCAGGCGCAGCTGGCAGCGCATATTGGCAGGGCACCTGACTTCCTGCGATGGCGTTGCCCGCCAGCTTTTCAAACATCTTGTCGTAACTCGTCGTGTCGCCATCGTTGCACACCGAAAAACGGAGGCCGTCGCTGTCAATGCTCAGCTGTTGGTACACAGCGTCCACGGCACTTGCAGATCCACATTCTGCGGTTTGAATCCCATCACCAGGTGACCAGAAGAGATCGCCCGGCTTTTCTTGCAAACCGACCACACTGTGGAAGACGTAGTTGCGGCTGTTCGCGGTTCCAAACGCACCGCCACGCGCCGGATCGAAGAGCCAGTTTTCAAAGGCTGCGGCATTGACATCGCTTTCGTCGTCCGTGAAGACCACGAAAAACTTGAGGGCACCGTCGCGCAGGCGCGCACCCCAGCCGTTGGGTGCCAACCCTTGGCCGGACTTGCTCCCCTCTTCATATTTGTAAGCGTCGCGGTCAAAAGTGTACATCAAGGCTTCGAGCGCGTCATTGCTGTCGATCGCCTGATCAATGTGCGTGAACTTGGGTCCAGCTACCGGGGCTGGCTCGACCATATCCGTGACGCCGTCAGCATCGGCATCGCCGGAACCGATCTCACAACTGTTTCCACCAAGAGGCTCCGCAATACAGATGCCGAAAAAATCCTGAAGCTCGCCGTCGACTCTTGGAATCACTTGCTCCGTCTTGGAATTGGAGTTTCCGTAGTGGGCGATGAGCGTAACCTGATAGTCGATGCCCTTCTCATCCAAGATTTGAGAAAAACTATCGTTGATGAACGACTCGATACCTTTAATCTCCGCCTGCATGCTCGAAGATGCGTCGACCGCAACGATGATGTCGAGCGGTCGCGACTCGGGGTTCGCGGTCGCGGTGGTATTTACGCACGCTTGGCCCTCGGGTGTGCTCGCACTGTCGTTGGGGTCGGAACCAAACTCGTACTCCTGATCGTCCGTGTAGCCGTCACCATCGCTGTCGCGAAGCATCGGGTTCGAGCCGATGCTTCTCTCCAAGGAATCGCTAAGCCCGTCTCCGTCGGTATCCATGCCTTCGCCGATCACGCCCGCATCCGCGTCACCAACTTCAACGCCACTTTTGCCGCCAGCCTCGCCGCAAGCCACGCCGGCAATGGCCAGCACTCCCCCAAAACTCAGTATGTACGCTTTACTCAACATCCCGCTCATCTCCCTAACGTAGTGCCCAACCCCTCCAAAATTGATGAAAAAATCTCATTCCTGCTTCGTCCTCCCATGCATAGCAACGCCCGTGCCGTACAGGCGACCCTTGGATCCTTTGGGAAAATTGAGCCGAGAGGCGCAGTTCGTGCGAGATTTGAGCGCCTTGGAGCCCAAAATGCACCTATAACTGCCTGCGTGGAGAATACACTTCATCGTATACTTCCCGCACTTTGCCTGGTTTGCGCTTGTGGCGCGGCACCTCCACAAGACAACGCCAATGCGCTTTATCGCGACCTGCGGCGCATCGTTGCCATCGAGGAAGACACCGAATGGGTCGTCGACCGCACGGAGTACGAAGACGCCCTGGCATCTGCGCTGAAGAGTGTTTGCCAAGTCTCGCCGCTCGAGCGCGCCGAACTCTCAACGTGGTTGGACACTCAGATCAGACTCGAAGGGGGCGCGTCCCAACGTCGTTACCTGCTGGGCGAGTCACTGTCGGAGCTCTCCGAAACGCAAACGCTCGAGCGCGTTGCGGGACTCTTGGCCTACGCCGAGAAGCACGCCAGCGCAGACTGCCCGTACTGGCTTCAGGCCCAAGAAGACTTCGACGCCGTCCACGGCAGTTACGGCCGCCTGGTGATCATGGGCGAGAGTTTCGGCGGCGGCTCACTTCTGCTGCGCGACGGAAAGGCGCGCCTGGGCGGCGGGGGCGGCGGGCGCCTCACGCTGGGCTCCGGCCTGTCCACGACACTCACCCTCGTCGGCGGGCTCGAAGTGACCGCTTCGGCGACAATTCGTGAAGACAGCGCAGGCGCGCTCAATCCGAGGGTCAATGTCCTGATGGCAGCCCCACTGATCCTGCGTATCAGTGATTCGCACTGGTACTACGACTTCGAGGTGACCGGCGGCGCGCAGGTGGATGATGATGAAGGGTTGGCGCCGATGTTTCGCGCCGCATTTTCGTCGGGCATCGCTGCCCTTCGCGTGGGCGACCTCCAACCTTACGGCGGTCTGTGGCTCGGCTACGAGTACCTCGGCGCATTCGACAGCGGACCTCCAACACACGCGATTCGCCTAGGCACACGCGTGGGTTTCAACTTTGCCCCATAGTTTTATCCGCGAGATCAAGTCTCCTTCGAACAAGCACCTCTTCGGGGATGCCCGCAGAGTTGTCGCTTGCAAAATGACGTCCGAGTATTTCCATGCGCGAACTTTACTCGATTTCGATCTAGGATGGTGAGCCTCGTGCCCGTCCTCGTCGCCAACGGTATCTCTCAAAGCTACGGAACCCGTATCGTTCTTAGCGGCGTGGATATTGCGATCGAGGAAGGCGTGTGCGCAGGCCTGGTCGGAGACAACGGGTCCGGCAAAAGCACGCTGATCCGCATTCTGAGCGGTGAGGAAAAGCCTGATGCGGGTGAGGTGATCGCGCGTGGCGACGCTTCTATCGCTGTACTGAGTCAAGACCCGCAGTGGGACCCTGGTCACACTGCCTTGCAAGCCGCGATGGCGGGTCTGACGCGATGGCAAGCCGCACTCGACCGTTATCAGCAAATCGCGGAGGGCCTGGCAAAACCCGACGCCGACCTTGAAGCACGGCTCGAGGCGCAGGCCGCGACACAGGCCGAGCTCGAACGTCTTGGGGGTTTTGATCGCGAACCCGAGGCCCGTGCCATGCTCGACCGCCTCAACGTGCGCGATCCCGAACAGAACGTGACCGCAATGAGCGGCGGCGAGAAGCGACGCGTGGCCCTCGCCCGAACACTCCTGCAACGGCCAGACCTGCTCATTCTCGACGAGCCGACCAATCACCTCGATGTCGAAACCATCGAGTGGCTCCAAGAGCATCTCACGCGAGACCAACCGGGCGCCGTGCTCTTGGTCACACACGACCGTTACTTCCTCGACCGCATCGCCGAGGTTACTTTCGAACTCTCTCAAGGAACGATCTTCCGCTTCGAAGGCGGTTACTCGAGCTACCTTGAGGCCAAAGCCGAGCGCGAAGCCCACGAAAACCGTGTGGAGCGCAACCGACAGAACTTTCTTCGGCGTGAGCTTGAGTGGCTGCGCCGCAGCCCTTCGGCCCGACGGACGAAACAGAAAGCCCGGATCACACGCGCCGAGGCTGCGATCGATGCCCGACCGGCCACGAAGACACGTTCTCTTGAGCTTGAGGTCGACACGGTACGAAGTGGACACACCATCTTGGACCTCGAAGCCCTAAGCGTCGCCATCGGCGGCAACACGCTCATCGAAGACTTGTCGCTCTTTCTGACACGTGGCGAGCGCGTGGGCATCGTGGGCCCCAACGGTTCCGGAAAGACCACGCTGCTGCGCACGATACTCGGCGAAGTACCGCCGAAAAGTGGGCACTTCAAGCTCGGCCAGAACACCAAAGTCAGCTACCTCGGGCAAGACCGCGAGGGTCTCGACTTAGATAAGAGCGTGACTGAAAACGTAGCCGGCAGCCACAGTCACATCCGCGTCAAAGACAAGGATGTGAACGTCCGCAGCTACCTCGAACGCTTCTTGTTCACCGTTCCGCAACAAAAGCAGCCCGTCGCCGCGCTCTCCGGAGGAGAGAAAACACGCGTACTGTTGGCCAAGCTACTGCTCGAACCCGCCAACTTGCTGGTCCTCGACGAGCCGACCAACGACCTCGACATCACAACCATTGCCTCACTCGAGCAAATGCTCCTGGAAATGGACGCAACCGCGCTCGTGGTCACGCATGACCGCTACTTCCTCGACCGCATTGCGACTGCAATCCTCGCCTTCGAAGGGCGGGGAAGAGCCGTTCGCTACGAGGGCAACTACAGCATGTACCGCGCACTCAAAGCGCAAGCGCGCAGCAAAACCAAGCCGAGCAAGGCGCTATCCTCAGCGGCGTCCTCGAAGACGCGACCATCGACACCCACAGAATCTTCGAAAAAGCTTACCTATGCCGAACGGCTCGAACTCGAGCAAATCGTCGACGAGATCTCGGCACTTGAGGAGCAAGTTTCGAGCCTAGAGCAAAGACTCTCCGACCCTGCGCTCTACTGCAGCGACGATGGTACCGAGGCCCGCCGCGTTCACCAATCACTTGAACACACCCGCGCCACGCTCGAAAACAGGATGGCACGCTGGACGGAGCTCGAAGAGCGCCGTGAAACCCAACCTTAAGACCGGATGCTTTCCAAAAGACGTTTCCGCCCGATCAGCGAAAGATTCTGTTTTCGGTCGGAGAGTCGGCGATTGACCAGCGATGGGGTCGTTCACGAAAACCAAAGAGAAAACAGCCGGCTCATCCAGGTAGTGGAGCGGGGGCCTGATGAGCGGCTGCGCTGGGGCGTTCACCCGTTTGGACCGTCCAAAGTGCAGCATAGATTCCGCCCCGTTCAAGCAGATCCTCGTGCCGTCCTTGTTCCACGATGCGCCCTGCATCGAGCACGACAATGTTGTCGGCATGTCGAATGGTCGAGAGGCGATGCGCGATCACGATGGTCGTTCGCTCCGCCGAAATCCGGTCGAGAGAACGTTGGATGGCGGCTTCGGTTTCGTTGTCGACGGCACTCGTCGCCTCATCGAGAACGAAGATTGGCGCGCTCTTCAGGATGGCGCGGGCCAATGAAATGCGCTGACGCTGTCCACCCGAGAGTTTTTGGCCACGCTCACCCACGACCGAATCGTACCCTTTGGGCAACCTTTCGATGAAACCATGTGCCTCTGCGGCTCGGGCGGCTGCCTGCACCTCAACAAGCTGCGCATCAGGGCGCGCATAAGCGATGTTGTCACGTACGGTGCCATGAAAAAGAAACACATCCTGGCTCACGAATGCGATCGATTGCCTGAGCGAGCGCAGGTCGAGTTCGCGCACATCGCGTCCCTCAACGCGGACCACACCCGCATCAACATCGTAAAAACGCAAGAGTAGTTTCAACAGGGTGCTCTTCCCCGCACCGGTGGCGCCCACGATGGCCGTGGTTTTGCCCGGCGGGAAGGCGAGATCGATGTTCTCGAGAACAAGAGGCGTGTCCTCCGAGTACCGAAATGAAACATTTTCGAATTCAACCTGACCTTCGATCATATCAGGTAGGGCTTTGTTGCCTCGCCGAATGTCGACTTGGGTATGCAAGAGGTCCAGTACCCGGTCGGTAGACGCCATCGCGCGCTGGTATTGATCGAACGTGCTTCCCAGCCGTGTAAGCGGCCAAAGCAGCCTCTGCGTCAGAAAGATGAGCACGCTGTAGAGTCCGACCGCGAGCGAGCCATCGGCGACAAGTCTTCCACCGTAGACGAGCGTCGCCGCAAAACCAACGACGATCACCATGCGGATGAGCGGCGAAAACGCCGAACTCAGGCGAATCGCATGCCGATTACTTTCCTGGTAGTCGTCGCTGAGCGACATCATGCGCTCGGTCTCAAAATCTTCGGCCGTGAAGCTCTTAATGGTGGCAATTCCGCCAATATTATTCGCCAGGGTCTCGTTGAGCCGCGAGACGCGCTCGCGAACGTCTGCATACCGGGGCGCAATGCGGCGCTGGAACAGAAACGACCCCCACAAGATGAGGGGCACGGGTACGAAGGCCATAATCGCGATGGGCACGGAGATCCCGAAGTACATCGCTCCCACCGCGACGACGGTCGTGCTTACCTGAAGCACTTCGTTGGCGCCGTCATCCAAAAAACGCTCGAGTTGGTTGATGTCGTCATTGAGGATCGACATCAACCGACCCGTACTCTGGTTTTCAAAGTAGCGCAGCCCGAGCTCTTGCACGTGCCGGTAGCTGTCCATGCGAAGTTCGTGCTGAATGCGCTGCGCCAAATTTCGCCACAGCACCTTGTAGGCATACTCAAAGACCGACTCAAGTCCCCAAATGATGACGGTGACCACCGCCAGAGCAACGAGCTGGTCCATCAGATCTCGTATCCCAAACTCGGCAAGCCACGAATCCTCTTCTTTGACCACGACATCGATCGCAACGCCGATCAAGAGTGGAGGGGCAAGATCAAATAGCTTGTTCAAGACCGAGCATGCAATCGCCAAGCTAAGTTGGCCGCGATGATGACGGCAATGTCGGAACAGCCGACGCAACGGGTGAACATCTTGGTGTCGCATGCGAGAGGATCGAGTTCGCCGAAAAACGAACGCCTGCCGAGGGACGGCAGGCTTTCGATTTTGGAGGTTCAGCTACTTTCACGCTTTCATCAGAAGGTAGGAGGACAAATGACTACATACGCAACAGGACTATAAGGCAAGCGGGTTTTGGCCCCTAATTTCTGCAGCACTCCCACATAACCCCTGTTGTTTCAGTTGCTTATGCACCACCGACTTCACCTCTGTCCTCGCTGGGTTCCGACTTCAGGAACTGTCAGACTCTTTGGCAAGGGGGTTGTGTTGGCGAGTAATTGTAGTTCTCGTAGGTGCCAGCGCGAGGTAGGACAAGTCGGAAGACTGTATCCTTGTGTGGCCCGGGTCCATCCGACGCCATTAACGCCAAAACCCGCCAGGAGGGAGGCGGGTTTTGACGTTTTCGGAGGCTACGGCGGCAGGTTAGGAGGACATGGCCGCTTGTTCTTAGTTCTTCACTAGAGCAAACGCCGGGCCAATCACTTTTCGAGATGATCATTGTGAAATCTGCCTCGAGGGACTGTGGGTGTGTTTTCTAGACTATGGTCTGTCAAACAACACCCCACACCCACCCTCCCCCGAAACCGTGACCTTGGTCCCCTTCATTGCGCAGCTCGTTCCTCAGATGCGTAGTTCGAGATGATATCCGTCGCAGCAATGATTCGAGTCGATATTGGTCGAAACATCGAGCCCTTCAGCAAATCCGGGCTCGGCGCGGAGACTCAGGCGACCCGATGTGCGTGCAAACCGCCGTCGATGAACCCGCACGGCTTGGGGCTCACATTCCAAACAACGGACTTCCGGGTTGGCTCGTTCTCAAAAGAGGTTTGCGTAAACTCAACCTGCTTGCTCAATGCCTTGCGCTTGCGGGTCCCTCACATACCGATGAGGATGTGATCAATCTTTAGGGCACCGCCAGGACTTACGTTTTTCCGAGTTATTTTCCAGGTTCAGGAGAATCATTAGCCAAGATCAGAACACCGCTTTCGATCAGCCGTTCGACGACGGATCTTACTTCGTCCCAGCTCAGATCAGTCGCACCGATCGCTTCTTGTAGTGAGAAGGTGCGTGATTTAACTATCCATTCTGCGAGTTGAAATAAGTGTGCTTCGTCTGGTTCAAAAGAGACACAATGGGGTCCATGAAAGATTTCTGTACACGGGTCGGGACTGCTTGAAATGCGCGCGTACATCGGTCCTAAATATGCGTGTTGAACGATAGTGTCTGGAAGCAGATTTATCTCTGCGGGTTCCGGTTCACCTCGGACTTCCGCGATACTTGAGTTCGTGAGCGATGGACTCACAGCGCGCGCGCGCAAGATGGTACTAACTAACTCATCGGGCGAAATGGCTCGGACGGAATCTGCGAGTCTGTCTCGCATCTGAAGCAAGGCGCCCTCATCTGCTTCGATGTGGGGACGGATTTCCCGATTTGTGACCTCTCGTTCGAGGGTGTCTTTCATGAGGCTGAATAGTGAAAAAGAGTTGAAGCCTACTAGAAGACTGAGCGACGGCGTTTCGACAATTTCTGAGATCTCATGCCAAAGCCCCGATGGTACGTACATCAAATCGCCTGGCGTCATCACAAATTCCTCTAGGGCATGTGATTCAGGAAGCTGACGAAACATTTCGTACTGCCACTCTTCAAAGACGCTCTTATAGACTTCCGAACTGTGTAGCTGCCCGTAGCGGTGAGGCCAAGACACCGCCACTTCGGGAGCTACTCTCCAACGCTTTTTTCCCGCCAGTTGCATGTTGATAACGCCACGTCCATCAAAATGTAGAGGGACTGGCTCTTTCGCTACAGTGAGAATTATGATGAGATGGACCCCCCCCAGATGTCCAGTCTCTGCTCGGATGGTTTCTGCAAATCTAGTCCACGAGACCCCAAAATGCTCAATGTCAGTAAGGTGAATATCCCGCCCCTGCTCGAGAAGCGCAAAAGGATCCCGGTTCCCCAATCTGATCCGCTCGCGGTTTCCTCTTCTGTCTGGCTCGACCACCTGCCAATCTGGCTCCGGGTCGGATAAAAGCTCGTAGGCCTGATCAAGTGTCAAGATTGAGGCGAACTTATCCGCCGGCCCCGGTACATACAGAGGCGCTTTCTGCCAAATATCGCTGCAAAATTTTGATGGCGAGTACGGGTGGAGTAATCGTGCCAATACATCTGTAGGTGTCCGAATGACTCGTGTCATACACCTTCATCGTATACTACGTCTGCCAAATGATCGACGTTTTCCTCCACGGGAATCAGCACATATCTCTTAAGAAGCGACACAAGTCGCTCGCTTACTTCTTCCCAGGTAAGATTTGGACACAATTCGTGTATCCGTTGAGCTCGAAAAGCGCCGTGTTGGGCAGCTAGTGCTTTTGCGAATGGAAAATCTTTGGGCTCTTCAAACACAAGTTCTACATCACCGTGGATGAAAGCGAGCGCGACTTTCCCATCCTGCTTGGTTTCGATGCAGAGTGAGCGGCCCACACCCTGAAAGGTAAGCAAACTGGTCGGGGAGACCGCGTACTCAGCTTCTTTGCCGAAATATTTTAATGCAGTATCCCGAAAGGCTCGGTTAACGAAATCAGCATTGTCTAATTCTCTAGGGGAAACGTAAGACTTCGCTATCCCCTCTCCAATTTCGTCGAAGTTACCTTCTTCCAGAGCCTGGTCAACGGCATCTCGGATCTCCTTAAGATAGGGAAAAAACGCTTTACCCACCTTTTCTTTCTGAAAAACGCCGTCGACGATCCAGTCCTCTTGGACCCGTGGCGAACCGCGCCACTTTGGTTTCTTCTGTAGGCGGGGCTCGACCACCTTGTCTATGATGTAATCAAGCGCTGGCCAGTCATTGATCTGGAGCAGCATTCCTAAGCTAGCGTCGGATAGGCATTCAGTGGCGTGCCATGTGCCCGGCGGCACATAGATGACATCCCCCGGCTCAACAACAAAGTCAATCTGGTTTTCAGGCGCATTCATAGACTGGTCGATGGATTCCCATTCCCAATCCTCCAACGGCAATCGCGTAGCGAGAGCTCTTGGTTTTGCCTCGTCGAGTAGTTGGGTTAAAGCATAGGTCGGTCTCTCAAAAGCGCTTTTCTTTGAAACGGTCCACCGTTTAGTACCCTCAAGCTGTATCGACAAAGTTGCGGTGGGGTCGAGATGCCGTCGTACGACCTGCCCTTTCGGAGAAAGCATGGCGTCCACTGATATCGCCTGATTAAATATCGCGCCCAGTTCGGCTGCAAGCCGATATGAAACCGCTTCCCACCGGTGTGTGAGAAGCTCCAGGTGTTGGATTTCGTATGAGCCTCCATTTTCTAAAAGAGTCAAGGCGAGTCCGTGGGCTTCGGGAGACTTATAAAGGAGCAGCACCTCTTGTTCCGAGCGGTCTGGTGGCGCTTCTCGTTGTTGTTTTGTACTCCTCATCCCTGGCCATAGTGTGACACCATCCGCCTGATAGCGGAGGTCTGGCTTCAGTCCCAATTCCAGAAAACTTTCTATGGAGAGCTTAAACTCTGGAAAGAGGCGTTCAACAGGGCCTTTCACGTGGAAGGGCTTTTTCTCCCAATGATCTTCGAAGAACTTTGCGACGTTCTCTTCGCTGTTAAGAATCTTCTTTAAGAGTGGGCGTGGGTACATGCGCCGAGGATATCATCTTGTGACCTTTGGCCCAATCCATTGCACGCAAATTTTAATCGCCAGCACGAGTGCGACACGGGCCAGCATGGCGGCATGACGACGGTTGAATTTGAGGCCGCCTTCTATCAAGTCAGGCCGCACCCATCGTGGAGGCGGTTGTCAGATAAAACAGTCTCCGGTTGCAAATGGACCGATTTTTCGATCTCATGTGAGTTGCTCTAATAGAAGCTCGAGAGGGCTTAATCTCTCCACCTCAATATAGAGAACCCCAGTATTTCCTTTTTCTAACATCTTTCTGTGGCTCGGCGCTTTCTCTTTCAGATCGGGATGAGCCAAAAGTCTTACTTCCCCTTGAAGGCTGCCAGACTTAATCACAGCTTTTACCTTGCAAAGTATGCGCCCGTAACGGAGGGGAGGATATGAATCCAGCTCCAGCCAACACCTTTGACCTGCTTTAATCTTTCCTGATTGCTCGGATTCAACTGTTGCGACGACCGCGCTGGCGTCTAATGGCTCAATTTGCGCTATCTTACTTCCCTTCAATAGGCCCCCTCCTACCGCTGGGGCCTCAAATGCTAGAACGCGGCCTGCGATGGGAGCATGTATATCATGTCGCTTCAAGTCTTCTTCTGCCTGTTGAAGTTTGGTCTGAGTGTCCACTAGTGTAGTTTCGAGTTCGCTAAGTTCGCGAGCAAGCGCATAAATCCGCTGCTCAATCTCACGCAACAACTGGGAGGCGACCATCGGCCCTTGCTGCATCCTGGCTCTCCAAGCGCGATAAATAAGCAAAGCGGCCTTATAGGCAGTTTCTGCGTTCCGGAGCTCCATTGGAGCGGCCCCTTCGAGACTTTGTATGGCTTCCAGCTGAGACTTCGCAACACTCAAATCCAGGCGCTTCTCTTCTGCCTGGGCACTCAGCTCATCTTCTTCATCACTCTCGAGATTGCGCACCTGAGCGAGTTCCGCTCGCAGTGCTTGTTGACGCATGCGAGCTTCGTCGATGCGCTGTTGTAGGTACGTCACTTCCTTCAACGCGTCATCCCGTTTTTTTCTTGCTAATGAAGGATCAAGTTTTACAAGCACGGCTCCTTTGTCAACGATATCTCCGACATTTACTTCGCTTGCGATCACCGCTCCATCAATCATAGCGACAACGTTTTGTGCTTCCTGCTCGGAGCCGACGACAGCCTGCGCAGGTATCAGTAAGGGAAGGTCCGCGAGAATCGACCAGGCAATAAGTGCGACGATGAGGACCGTGCAGATTCCGCCAACCATGAGTCGTAGCTTTACAGAGGTAGACTGAAGGGAAAAAAGTGTGTTTTTGAGTCTGTCAAGGGGAGCGTCACGCATGTCTTACAACCTTCGCTCACGCGAGCGAGCAAGTCTTTCTCTGGATAGTCGAAACAATAAGCGAACTGACTGGCAAACTGAAGTAAAGGGACGAAAGCTCCGGTTATGCCGTTCGTGCGCCGCCTGCTGCACGAGTGCGGCCAGGCTTGTCCTTCGCATCGCGGCTATCGCTTGTCTATTTCGACAAGGGCGCCCGCGCGCGGTCTTACTGCCACCCTGGACCAGCAGGTGAGAGCGAGTGCGATAAGTAACCGCAATCGACAAAGATTTGTTCGATGCGCCTAGAAACCTACATGCGAGCTGGCGCATATTGAGAGGTAGGAGGAAGAAAAAAATGAAGATCAAAACCAAAGTAAAAGCAGGACGTGGATGGTCAACTTATGGCAACTGTGCGGCTTATAAGTACGGCGGCTGCTAGAAGCGATATATAGATGTTAGGAGGCGACAAGCATAGGCTTGTCGCCTCTTTTTTATTGGAGCTTTCAACTCAGCACGGTTCTCTTAAGACAGACGATGAGCAATGAGGAGCGAGCTGCGTTCGCCACATCCAAGATGTCTGTAACGATTTTTGTGTATGAGCGATTGGGTAGAGTTTTCAGTTAATACGTCCTTCGAAGTCCGAACGCGGCACCAAGGTCACCGCCATTAATTTTCTCTCCGCCATCAGGACTAAACCCTAGCAAACGAACCACTCTCACACCCTCTTACTTCGAGGCGCCTCCAGGAAACGCGGGGCGATTGACTATGCAGCAATATTGCGATTTGCTACATATTCAAGATGCGTTTTCTTGTATCTGTCATACCGGGCCACGGACACCTCCTGCCCATGGTTCCTGTCGCACGGAAACTCAAGCAAAGCGGTCACTCGGTCGTCATAACGACGAGCCGGTCATTTTTGCCAAAGGTCCGACAATACATTGACTCCGACTGTATCGATATCGGGCTGGACTGGAACGAGGCGGATGCGGTTGCAGAAGGAAAGCTTCATTTCATTGGCGAGGAATGGCCACTAAGTATTGTCGAGGACCTTCGAAAAGTCATTAGAGAACGGTCCATCGATGCGGTGATCCACGGCCCTTTCGACCCAGGAGCTTGGGTGGCAAGTGAGTTGGAAAATGTGCCTGAAGTGTGCGTGGGATACAGCGTGCGACAGGTTTCGATACCGTCGATAGGTGGTAACGACACACCCGAACGCAAAGCGCAGCGTTTGAGGTATTTGGCGAATGGAAGTTGGTCTCACGTTCGCAGCAAGTTCGGACTTCCGCCTCGAGCTAATTTCTTCTCAGATTTTCCCGGTGATGATCAGCTGACACTCGACTTGACAGCGCCAAGTCTGCATCCGTTCCCCGTCGAAATGAACATGAAACCGGTGGTCGAATGCCGCCTGGAGTTTGTGGTTCGGGATCGGGAAGGAACCACCGAAGTGGTCAAGAGGCTTGATCCTTCGCGACCCGTCGTACACTTCGCACTTGGCAGCCTGTACCAGCCAAGTCATTGGGGTTGGGCCGAGGAGCTGCTTCGCCGTGATCCACGGATGCAGCTCGTTGTGACCGGTAGACCTCCTCGTGAGCTTCTAGACAAAGGTGTCATAGCGCGGGACTGGTTGGACCACTCTTTGCTTCTCCCCCATGTCGACGTTTTTGTTCACCATGCGGGATGGGGTTCAATGATGGCGGCTCTCGCACACGGAGTACCGTCTGTTGTGTATCCCATGTTTGGGGATCAGTCCTATAACGCCTCACGACTACAGATGCTTGGGGCCGCCTATCCTCTTTGGTTTGGCGAAGGCAACTTCGGCACGGCGCAAGAATGGGCTGACGCCATCTTGTTGGTCAGCTCGAACGATAGGATTCGAGGTGTGTGCCAGCGGTTCCAGGAAGAGATCCAAGAGCTCGAGCCGATCGATTCGGCAGTTCCTCTGATCGAAAAGTTGGCGTCACAGCCTCGTGCCGCGGGCTAGTTCGAAACTGCTACACCCTAAGATTTTGACGCCGAAAGTCAGAACAAAGCGTTGGTATAAACGTCCCCCCGAGCTGGAGAGTTGGCTCGATGGGGAGGACATCGTTTTCTATACCCGAAGACGTGCTCAGGCGGGTTATCCGCTTAAGGCAGACGATGAGCAACCAGGAGCGAGTGGGAGCATGTAGGAGCGAGCGCGAT
>CAZAQV010000033.1:0-61068 GCA_964487255.1 uncultured Polyangiales bacterium
GTCGAACTTCGACTTGGTGACCGAGTCGTTGACGTTGATGGCCGGGCACTTGAGCGTGCCAAGCTTGCTCATCTCATAAAGACGGTGCACGCCCGTCGTGGTCTCCTCCGAAAGACCCATGATCTCGTTCATCATCTCCGGGTGTTTCTGGTGGACGTGCACGGTGAGGTCGCCGCCGTCATCCAGGATGAGGTTCGGTGCTTTGCCGCCCTCAAAGGCCTTGAGCTGCTGCTCGAGGCACCACTCGTACTCTTCCTCGGTCTCGCCCTTCCAGGCGTACACCGGAACACCGGTCACCGCGATCGCGGCAGCCGCGTGATCCTGCGTCGAGTAGATATTGCAGCTGGTCCAAGTGACCTCGGCGCCAAGCTCCCTCAGCGTCTCGATCAAGACGGCCGTCTGAATCGTCATGTGCAGGCAGCCCGCAATACGCGCGCCCTTCAGGGGTTGCTTATCCTTGTACTCACGGCGAATCGCCATCAGACCGGGCATCTCGTGCTCGGCGATCTCGATCTCCTTGCGGCCCCAGTCGGCCAGAGAGATGTCCGCTACCTTGTACTTCGGCGTTTCATTCACCGCCGCGCTCGTCGTTGTCACAGTTTGTGTTTCCATCATTCTCCATTTCGGCCTAACGGCCAGCTTCGGGTTCGACCTTTTGGCCAATCATCACCTGCCACGGCAAGTGCGAATCTTTGAGGGCAGCGCGATCCCCTCGCAGGCTCGGGTGCAGGCGCTGAACGCGAACGTCCCGCAGCCCCGCGGCCTCCGCCATGGTGCTCAAGTCGTTGGCGGAAAAGCCGAGCCACAAGTCGGCCTGCTCGCGCATGGACTCGTCGTTGTGCGACGCATAATCGAGTACGAGCACATACCCACCAGGGCCAAGCAACGCAGCGAGACGCGAGAGCGCGGTTTGTGGCTTGGGCGCGTGATGCAAGATGCGCGCTGCGATCACGACCGAGGCGCCCCCTTCAGCCTGCACACGCGCAGCAAAACTTTCCGACTCGTAGGCTGCGTGCTCTGCGACCACGTTGCGCCACCCTTGCATGCGAATCTGCTCGCGGGCGTGTGCGAGCTGCGCCTCTGAGCGATCGACGGCGATCACCTGCTCGAACAGCGGTGCAATCCAAGCCAGTGATTGTCCACCGCCCGTACCCACGTCCACCGCGAGGCGGCGGTCGGGAACGAAGAGCGAAAGCATCCCCACGGCAACGCCCCACTCGGTCGCGGGCGTGGCGACATCGGCGTGCTCAAAAAAGGACTGCGTCTGCATGTCGCGCTGGGCGATCAAATCGTCGACGCGCGCGAGCGCACCGTCTTTTTCGGCCAGCCGACGGCCGGAGCGTAGGGCATCACGGATGACGGCGTCCTCGCCGAGTGACTCGTCAAAGCGAACGAGGCTACGTGTGCCCTCACGCCGCGCGCGAAGCACGCCCGCGTTGGTCAGCTGCTTGATCTGCCGCGATACATTGGATTGCGACTCGCCGAGCGCATCGGCGAGCTCACCCACCGACAGCTCCTCAACCGCCGCCAAGGCGATGAGCCGTAAACGGATCGGCTCCGCCAGCAGCTTGTACAGCTCCCAACGGGCATCCTTCGCCGCCAAAATGGCGTTTTCCATCGCGCTTTCCACGGCCACATTTCAATGTATGCGTTCATGCGCATATACGCAAACTCATTTCGAGCCCTGGCTCGCGAAGACGTGAGAACGATCACCCAAGATGGGTCTCAAAGACCCGGCTCTGCCACGTGGAGGCGCACGCACGGTTCTGCAGGCCACAAAATATTTGTGTTTTCTTGGGTGTCGGGGTCGGCCTCCCGCTTGCATTAAATCTGGGACATGGTGTTGAACAAGCCACGATTGCGATCGCTGCCCTTGTGGCTGACCGTGCTGGCTGCGAGTTGTTCGGGCGACTCGCAACACGAGTCCCACGTTGCGATCGATGGCCAAGTCCACGCCGACGCTGCTGGCTTCGATGCCCAAGCGACACGCGACGCGCGTGCACACGACAGCGCTTCACGCGATGCCTCGTCGGCCAGCGACGGTAAAGCGTCGCGCGACGCAAGCGTGCAGTTCGACGCCATGCATACACCAGCGGACGCGACGGTCATGGCCCAGCCGCCCAAGCCAAGCTTTACACGCGAAGCTGCGCAAACGGGCAAGGACCGCTTCGGCATTCGCAAACTCTATCCGAGTGTGCCGAGCAGCACGTCTTGGACATCCAAGTGGGACGACGGCGTTGCGCGCACGATCGGCACTGGGAAACGAGACGCGCGTGACGTCATGTTTCACAACCGCGGCAGCAACACGAGCGTCGCGATCAACGGAAGTGGCGTGGCCACCGTCTACCCGAGCAACACAGCCAACCCTTCGGTTCAACGTCACTATCTTTGGAACACCAGCGGCTCGTCGATCTGGGGAGATGTCGAGATTACGGTCTACGTAAACCGTATTACCGAGTACGAAAGCTCGAGCGCAACCGGCCGCTCGGGTTTCGCGATGGAGTTTCGCACAAACAATGGCCATACCTCAGACCCAAACCGCCAGTGTCTTGGATACGCCTATGCAGCGACCGCACGCAACTACGGAAAGATCGGCTGGGGGAAGGAACTTAAACACCCTCTTTACAGCACGGTCGGTGGCCCCAAAGCGATCAACAACGGCGAAATCCCCAAGAACAAATGGATTGGCTACAAGATCATCGTGCGCGACCAAGGAAAGGGCGTGCGCCTTCAGTTTTTCCAAGACCTGACGAACGGGAAAAACGGGGGTGATTGGAAGAAGCTGCTCGACGACCACGACACCGGCGGCTGGGGTCGCGAGGAGGCGCTCTGCGGTCGGCCCAAGGACTATATTATCAAAGGGAAACACCCCGTCATCCTGCTGCGAAATGACAACGCCCGGGTGCAGTACAAATGGATGTCGATTCGCACCATCGAAGGAAATGACGATGATCGATTCACCGACGCCAGCACCGTCATCTTCAAGGACGCGATCAACTGGATGGGCACCTCGAGCGTCACACTCGGCTGCAATCCGCCATGGGGTGATTGGTACTGCCCGAGAGACAACCTCTCGCGCGCGGCGATGGCCGTCTTGCTCGACTCGGCGCTTCGCTATCCTGACACCAGCAGCGACTATTTTAGCGATGACAACGGCAAGTGGTACGAGCAAGCCGTCAACAACATCCGTGAGGCGGGGCTCACCAAGGGCTGCAACCCCCCGGACAACGACAAGTTCTGTCCCACAAGCGCACTGACGCGCGCAGAGATGGCCACGTTCTTTAAGCGCGCGCTTGGTCTTCCCAACGCCACGAAAGACTATTTCACCGACGATGATGGAAATGTGCACGAGGCTTCCATCAATTCGCTCGCCGCCGCGGGTATTACCGCCGGCTGCACCCCTCCTCACAACGATAAGTTTTGCCCAAACGACCCGGTCACACGCGGCCAGTTCGCGGCCTTCCTCAGACGCGGCCTGTAGCTAGCGTTGGTCGCGGGTGAGGGCGCTGAGCCCACTGATATTGCTCCAAGCCAAGAGCCCGAGAAGTATGAAGTTCCACAAGCTGCCCCAGCGGGGACTCGCTGCGACATAGGCGGCGATGCCAGCAAGTACAAAGAGCGAAACCCAGTGTGCGGCGATGCGACCGCGATAGGCGTTTCCCCGGATGATGTGGGCTACGGAGCCCACGATGTGCCCACCATCGAGGGGAATGATCGGAAACAAGTTAAGAACTCCCCAACCGAAGTTGACCCACACCCACGCAAACGCAAGTTGTCGCGCCTCAACGGGCAGGTCGATAAGCCCTGAGCCGCGTACCACAAATAGATCCCCACCAAAAAGGAAGAACACAATAAGCCCCAGAGTGATTCCCACCAGCGGCCCCGCGGCACTGACCACGATGCTCTGAAGCGGACTCAACCGGCGTCCCGAAGCCCAGCTCGTCACACCACCAAGGCCGTGAAGCGTGATCTCTGGGACCAAGCCATACATGCGACCGGCAAGGGCATGGCCGAACTCGTGAGCAAGCACGCCGATAAAGACAATCGCGATCCATATCGCCATCGCAATCAGTGGGTTTCCAGCTGGCATCAGCCCCTGACCAATCAAAACAGCAAGAATGAAGAACCACGGTTGAACCCGAATCGGCGTTCGAAACAGACGAAACTCGAACATTGCAGCGGTTTAGCACGAGGACGCCAAACTGCCCCCAAGCGGATAGACATCTTTTTCGCGAGCCAAAACTCAGAGTTTTGCTGTCCCTCGATCTCCGCTATGACTACGGGCATGAGTCTCTCGTTTCAGACCCACCCCGACCGTTACAGGCACTGGACGCTGACCGTCGAAGGCGACACCGCGCGCCTGACCATGAAAGTCGATCCGCATGGCGGCCTAAACGGCGACTACGAGCTCAAGCTCAACTCCTACGACCTCGGCGTGGATATCGAGCTGGCCGACGCCATTCAACGCCTTCGCTTTGAGCACACCGACGTCAAGGTCGTGATCATCGACAGCGGACTCGACCGCGTCTTTTGTGCGGGCGCAAATATTCCGATGTTGGGGGGCTCGGCACACGCTTTCAAGGTCAATTTCTGTAAGTTCACCAACGAAACGCGTCTGTACATCGAAGATGCTTCGAAGCATAGCGGAATCAAGTTCATTGCGGCGCTCAACGGCACCTGCGCCGGGGGCGGCTACGAGCTTGCATTGGCCTGCGACGAAATTGTGCTCGTCGACGACGGCAGCTCCGCGGTGAGTCTGCCCGAGGTGCCCTTACTCGGCGTATTGCCGGGCACCGGCGGACTGACCCGCGTTGTCGACAAGCGAAAGGTCCGTCGGGATCGGGCGGATATCTTCTGCACCACCTCCGAGGGGATTCGCGGGCAGCGCGCGGTCGAGTGGAACCTCGTGGATGCCATCTACCCACGCAGCAAGTTCGAGGCCGGCGTTCAAGAACGCGTCGACGCACTCAAAGCGAGCGTGGACAGGAAGCGAGGCCCCGGCATCACGCTGCCTCCCATCGAAGCCAACGAGGACGAAGGCAGCTTTTCGTACCAGTACGTCAACGTCAAACTGGACGCGGTAGAGCGCGTCGCCACCGTCACCGTCTCCGCACCGGCCAAGGCGCAGCCCAAAAGCGCTGACGAGATCCAAGCGGCAGGCGCCTCACAGTGGTCGCTCAAAGCTTTTCGCGAGCTCGACGACGCCTTGCTTCGGCTGCGCTTCCTTCACATGGACGTCGGCCTGCTCGTTCTGCAAACGCGCGGGAGCCACGAAGCGGTTCGCGCCGTGGACGAAGCGCTCTTCGAACACCGTACGCACTGGCTGGCCAACGAAATTCTGGCATTCCAAGCCCGCGTGTTGCGTCGCCTCGACATGATGTCTCGCTCGCTCTTTTCGCTCGTCGATGAAGGCTCTTGTTTTTGCGGGTGCCTGCTTGAGCTGGCACTGGCATCGGACCGGGTTTACATGCTTGAGCACGACGACGACGCGGTCCACATGCAGACCAGCTCGCTCAACCGCGGTCTCTATCCGACCGCGACAGGCCTCAGTCGTTTGCAGACGCGCTTTATCGATGAGCCCGAAAAGGTTGAAGCGGTGCTCGCGCAGCAAGGCCCGATCGTCACAGGCGATGCCGATAAGCTAGGTTTGGTTACGGTCGCCGCCGACGATATTGACTGGGACGACGACGTACGCATCGCCATCGAAGAGCGCGCGAGCATGTCACCCGATGCGCTCACGGGCATGGAGGCTTCGCTGCGCTTTCCGGGGCCAGAAACCCTCGAGTCCAAAATCTTCGCGCGTCTGAGCGCCTGGCAAAACTGGATCTTCCAACGACCCAATGCAGTGGGACCTGAGGGTGCGCTGACGAAATATGGCGAACCCGAGCGCCCCAGCTTCAACTGGACCCGCTGCTAGAGGACGGTGAGTTGGCGCGCAGAGCGATCGGACGCGATTCGAGTACCGTGGCGCAAAGGTAGTTCGGCGGTGTCGAGGTACTCGCCTTGGAGGCTGTGTTTGTTGGCGCGCGTGATCACAGTTTCAACAATCTGACCGACCGGGTCTCGATCGGACGGCGTGGGCACATGCACAAGCTCGTTCCGCTCGGTCCGCCCCGTGCACACATCGTCCTTGGAGCGGGACTCGAAGAGCACACGCTGAGTCGTGTTCTCGAGCGCCTTGAGGTGCGCGAGCGTCAGCGATTCAGTGAGCGCAAGAAGGCGGGCCAAACGGTCGGCCTTCGTGGCTTCGTCGACATCATCACCAAGGTTGAGCGCAGGCGTGAAGGGACGAGGCGAGTACTTGAAACAAAACGCGGACACAAACCCGACCTCTTCGACCAAGCTGAGGGTCTCTGAGAAGTCTTCTTCTGTCTCGCCAGGGAAGCCCACGATCATGTCGGTCGAAAGTGTCATGCCAGTGCGAGCAGCTTGCAGCGCCTTGACGCGCTCGATGTACTGTTCACGCGAATAGCGGCGAGACATGCGGCGTAGGACACCCGTCGAGCCGGCTTGCACTGGCATGTGCACGTGGTTGGCGAGAACGTCGAGCTGTCGATGGGCGGCGATAAGCTCGTCGGTGATATGGCGAGGATGCGGAGACGTGTAGCGCAGACGCGCGAGTTTCGGCACCTCATGCGCGATGCGGCGCAGAAGCGATGCGAAGTCCGAGCGGCTCTGCTGACTGACTCGACCTTTGGTGGACACATCTTCAAACCATGAGTTGACGGTTTGCCCCAGCAGCGTCACCTCGCGCACGCCGCCGGTGACCATGCCCGCAACCTCGGAGATAATGTCGTCAGCTGCGCGATAGCGTTCCGCACCGCGCGTATGCGGCACGATGCAATAGGTACAGCGCTCGTCGCAGCCCTTCATCACCGTGACGAACGAACTGGGTTCGAGCTTGCTTGCACGCGGTCGCGCGACCAAAAAGTGCGGGTCGTCGAGATCGAAAACCGTACGCGCACGCGGTGGCATCCCACCTCGAACCGCATGCACCAAGCTCGGCAACTCAGGGATGTTGTCGGGTCCGACGACAAGGTCGAGGTGGGGTGCACGGCGGAGCAGTTGCTCGCCTTCTTGTTGCGCGACGCAACCGGCAACGACGAGCACGGCATCGGGTCTTGCCTTCTTGTGCTCCTTCCAGCGACCGAGCAGGCTCATCACCTTGTGCACCGCCTTCTCGCGAATGCTGCAGGTATTCATGATGAGCACATCGGCGTCTGCCTCGTCGAGCACGGGGCGCACACCGGCTTGTTCGAGAACCTCCTCGATTCTTCGTGAATCGTGGACGTTCATCTGACAGCCGAAGGTCTGAACCAGATAGCGCATTGAACAGCCGGTCTAGCACTGCCGCTCCGCCCTTGCCACGGGCCCCGCCCCAATCGCGACCCGCGGCCCGCCATGATACGATCCGAGGGGATGACTCGCTGGACCATGGCCGCACTCGGATTTGCGCTGCTGTGCGGGTTTGAGTGGGGCGGTCATGCAGAGTCGCTCTCCGAAGCGCTTCGTTCGGGCTCGCATTCAGAACAGCTTGGCGCGGTCGAGGCTCTCTCAAGCGTGCCCCGTTCCCACCCAGCGTGGCGAGACGCTTTCGCCTTGCGTAACCCCGACCTCCTGGCCAATGCCTTGCGACACTTCGCCCGCGTCGCCGAGGAGCAAGACGCCGAGACCTTGGCGGCATTCGCGAGCCACCCACAGCCCGGGGTTCGAGCCGCAACGCTCTACATATGGGAACGCATTCGCCCCGAAGGCAGCGCGGCGATGTTGGTTCGTGCAATGAGTGACTCCGACGCCCGGGTGCGCGCCCAGGCCGCTCGCTCCCTCACCGGCTTCAACAGCGACGCCGTGGTGCGTGCACTCGAGCAAGGCCTCGACGATCCAGACGAACGCGTACGCACGGCTGCGATCGAGTCGCTCGGCAAAGCCGACAATGCGCTCAAGATGCGGGCACTTCGCAAAGCAGCAAGCGACGCAGAACCGAAGCTTCGCTCCGCAGCGTTGCGCGCCTTGGCCCTCACCGAAGGGAGTTCCGGCATCATCTACCAAGGTGTCCAAGACCGGGACAGCACGGTACGTGCCGCCGCAGTCGCGGCACTGGGCAACTCGACAGATCCGGCGGCTATCGAACTGTTGGCGAACATCATCGACCAAGACAGCGCAGCCAACGCCCGGCTGGCGCTCGAAGCGCTGCTCTACCACGAGCGACCGGCCGCGACCGATGCCTTGCTCGCACGTATCGATGGAATCATCCGGCACGGTCTCATCGACGAGACAGCCACCGCGCTGCCCCACCTTTCGCCGGCCGCACAACGCCGTTGGCGTGACAAGCTTGCTGACGCCCTTCAAAGCGGATCGAACCCAACTGCCCACGTGCGTTTGCTCGTCTCGTTGGCGCGTTCGCAGCCACACGATGTCTCAGAGGCCGAAGGTGTCTTACTCGAGCTGGCAAACCGATCTGGCGATGCACAACTCGACGCACTCCGACTGCTCGGCAGTTGTCGCTCTGATCGCGCGCTGGTGACGCTGGTGCGGGCTATCGACAGCGACGACGACGCCATCCGGCGACAAGCGCTCGACGGACTTACCGACTTCCAGGAGCTCAACCCGCGCGACGAGCGAATCGCAGATGGCCTGCTCGAAGCGCTTCAAAACGCCAGCGCCAACATCCGACCAGAAATCATCGAACGCATCGGTGCAACAGGTGCGAGCCGACTCGCCCCTCGCCTACTTCCGCTTCTCGACCTACAGCAACCCTCGATCTTACTGGCAACGCTCAAGGCGCTTTCAAAAATGCCGCACCCCAAAAGCGCGGCCAAGTTGCGCACGCTACTCGCCCATTCCCACGCGAAAGTCCGCTGGACCGCGGCGATTGCGTTGGGATCCACCGGTAGCGCAGCAGACCGAGAGTGGCTTCAAGAACAGCTCATGCGTGACCATCCGTGGGACCGGGCGGCCCTATTGATCGCACTACGGGAAATCGTGGCAAAGCTTGGCCCCGACGACGACACCCGTGACACGCTGGAGTCCTTCCTGACTGGCGAGAGGGAAAACTTGGCCGCCCTGTCGGCAATCATCGTTTCGGAACTCGCCGCACCCGAAGATATCAAGGCGCTTCGTGCACTTCTGATGCATGCATCGCCAGTTCGGCGCGCCTTGGCTGCAGCACATCTGGCCGTGGCAGACGACCCCAAGACGCGTGCCGCGCTCATCGGTCGCGCTCGTGACGCGAACGAGCGCACCCAAGTACGCATCGCAGCACTGAGCGCGTTGGCAATGCAGAACGCCGCCAACATACCGCACGTAGACAGTCCGTGGGCGGTGAAGCTTGCTAGCGAATGTGCACAGTTCTACGCGAAGCAGCGTTCCCCAGAGTCAGACGGCTCAAAGCGGCGCATCATCGCCATGCCTCCGGCGACGAACGTGCCGCTGCGCCACGCCCTTCGGGCTCTGCGCTTTTCTGACGGGCGCACGCTGTGGGTCACGACCGACGCCCTCGGTGAACTCCACCTGTGGGGTGCTCCGAAGGGACCGGTCGAGTTGTTTGACCCGGTAGCACGCCCCCCCGATTGCACCTCGCGAATGCCTTAGCTTGCAACGCCGCTCACGCGAAGTGTGGGTCTCACGACTTGCGCTTCAAATTTGCTCCCACAGTTCCCGTGTGCAAACCTGCGTCACGCATGAGGAGGTTCTCGATGACCCGTTTTGGTATCTTGGTTTGTTCTTCAACGTTGATGCTCGGCTTGACCGCCTGCGGTGGCGGTTCGGGTGAGACAACGGACAGCGATGACTTGGCCGCATACGAGGGCCCGATCGTTTCACAGGACACCGAGGCCGGTAAGACTGCCTTCGAAGACACGTGCAGCGCTTGCCATAGCGAAACCGAAAACCCCATCGCAAACTTGGGTTGGTCTGCCGCGAAGGTACGCAAACAAATTCGTGAGGGCGACGACGAAATGCCCGCCATCCCCGCGAGCCGCTTGAGCGACGAAGACATGGAGCACGTCTTGGCCTTCCTCGCCACCATGGGTACCGTCTCGAATTGAAAATGGTCACCCAACGTCGTCGCTGGTCCGAACTCGACCGCGACGACGTTTTTGCATTCATGAGGCTTCGTCACGAAGTGTACGTGATGGAGCAAAAGCTCTTCGAAGAAGAGTACGACGACTACGACCGAGCACCCGACACCGAACACTGGTGGCTTTCGGACGACTCGGGCATGTGTAGCTACCTGCGTATTGTTTGTGCCGTCGAGCCACGGAAGCTCGGTCGCGTGGTCACCCGCGCGGACCGGCGCGGGCGCGGCCTAGCCAGTCGCCTCATCCGCGAGGTGATGGCTGCCCACCCGGGCAAGATTGTGCTGAGCGCCCAGGCGCAGCTCGAAGGTTGGTACGAGGCACTCGGTTTTTCGCGAGTCGGCGATAACTACACCGAATCGGGCATTCCCCACTGCCGAATGGAACGAACAGCTTGAGCGGGGGGGGCGCGACCACGTCGCCCTCAGACAGACGCTCTAGTTGGGTGGTGCAAGCCACGTAGCGCCACCGGCTTTCGTGTTACCACGCCATTCGCCGATGACGACGGTTCCTTCTCCCACCCGAGCGTTGTTGGTATCGGTTCCCTGTGAATAGCCTTCTGCATGGTTGCCAACACCGGAAAGGTAGACGGTATCGAAAAGTCGCAGCACATAGTTTCCGCCGCGGAACTGGCATTGTTCATATCGCAGCGTGACGTCTGCGTAGCTGCTATCGCGAACAGAGCCGTCCCCTTTTGTGTCCGCCGACGCTTGAAGGTTGGTGCTTCCAGAGCCTTGAAGCTGGTAGGGCGTTTGCCCGTTTCGATCGACCGTCCAGGGGTCGACATCGCTCCAGACACGCCGCCACGTGACGTTGGCAGCGCCTCGTTCAACCTGCAGACCATCGCAGTGGTCCCACTCTTTGTTGTATAGCGATCCGCCCGCTCCGACCCCGCGAAACAAGTTGATAAATCCGTCCTCAAAGACCCATTTTCCCCCCGCGTTAATTTTCATTCCGTCACCCACCATGCCCACAGCAAAGTTGCGGACCGTGGCATACGCATCGTCGTTCGCGCGAAACGCTGCTGTCGGAACAAACGGTTTGTTCTCGTCCGAACTCCAGAAGTAGCGACCGGGATTGATGTTGACGCCGTCGACCACGAGTCCCTTGACGCCGCTCTTGGTGACCTCCAAGCCCACATTTCCGCCGTGTTTATCTTCGTTGCAAAGAATGGTGACGTTGCGAATCTGCACGTTGTCGTGAAGCACCTCTACTTCGCCGTGGATGATCATGTTTTCGATGATTTGACCGTCGTATGACGTACGCAAGATGTACTGACCACTGCTATTGGGCGGAAAAAAGTCTTTCTGAAGCGAAGGAGCCCAGTACGCAGACCGACCAAGCGCCTCGGCGGCCGATCGTGGCGCATCCGAGTATGAAGCCGGGTCAGGGTTGGGCTCAGGGTCGGGCTCAGGGTCGTTACCCACCGAGAAGCTTGCGCTTGCGCTCCATGTTCCGCTGCCATCGGTGACGTCTATACGCACGGTGTGCTGTCCCGACCCAACCGAAGTCGCATCCCAAGGTTCGGCTCCTGCCGAAGTCGCCCCAGCGAAATCGAATGGATACTGAACTTCGGAGCGTTGGTAGTTGCCGTCGAGATAAAAGTCGACATTGCTGATAGCGCCCTGCCCTTCGACATCGAGGACAATATAGATTTCGCCGGAGACCGAGGCACCATCAAGCTCCAAGAGCGACGTGCGGTCTGGCTGAAGACTGTAGCCAACGTTCGCTCCTTCGGGCACATCAGCTGGGTCAGGGTCGATGGCTGCGTCCGGTGTTGAAGACGCATCCGCGGTCGCCACGGAAGCGTCCTCTGCGATGGCCGCATCCGGCGTTTGAATCCCTGCATCGTAGTCTACGCATCGCTTCTCCGTTTCACGATCGCATTTGCGAAGCAGCGCATCGCAGCGACCGTTCTGCTGAATTGCACAGATCTGTGCCGCTTCATCACAGATGGGCTCCACATCTGAACACACACCGCCGTTTTCCTCGATATAGGCAAGCGTCTCATCGATCTGCATGAGGCGTGTATCTGGGTTTTCCACCGTGCTGGTGCAGCCCAAAACAGCGACCAGCAAGCCCGCGAAAAGCACCTCAAATGCGGTATTCATGTCAGCGAAAATGTTTGCTCTTCTTCTGAGTACTGTCTTCATGAAGGAAACACGTAGCAACCCGCGAGCCAACTCCTGCCACCCAAGTTTCTTCAGTATTTTCAGCTTCTCGGTCGGTCTCGTTCGCTGCTGCCCCCCTCATCGAAAGAACATCTTGCGAGTATGTGTCAAGAGTCGTGGACAGCAACGACTCGTGCGTGAACGCAAGGCAGCAGGTGCCCAGCACAGGGCCGTCGGCAGCCGCCGGCTCCCAGGCCGTTCTGAAACTTGGTACCCACTCAGAAAAGGAGGAATTGTGCTGTCGGCGTAGCGTGCAGCTCGAAAAGGCCGTGAAGGACTTGTAGTCAGCGATCTTAGCTTGAAGCCTGAGCGGGGTTCCGCTAGCTTCTGCCGCCACAGATTCGGGGTGTAGCACAGCCTGGTAGTGCGCATGTTTTGGGTACATGAGGTCGCTGGTTCGAATCCAGTCGCCCCGACTCTGTTTGCTTCTCGAAAAGACCGCTCATCACGCCTCTGTTTCTGGTTCTTCGCTAGCCTTTCTGCGTGACAGTGATTTTGCATTTTACCCACCCTAACCTGGGACTCTTTGCCGCACGATGGCTGACAAAAGTCCCCCGCCCAAGCGCCGAGCAGACAAAGGCGTCTGTTGTGACAAGCTCCCTATCGAGCAAGCACCTCGTTTCCCTCGCTTCGTGAAGGCGTGCCGCTCCGGTTCGACACGTGATGTCGCTTAAGTCGAGCAAAAGGAAAGCAAGGGTAATGCCAGCACTGTACGTGAGATAGCGCCCGGTATCGCTTGCAAAACGCTCCAGCATAGTTCGAATCAGGCAAACTGGCGCGCCGATCGGCGGCGGCTGGCGCGCCACACTCCCCCAGGATCCGCTTCTCGAAAAGACCGCTCATCACGGATTCTGGCTCGCGAGCGTTTCGGGCATGTCGCTGTTGTAGCTGCGAAGTTCAACGGTGAACTCGCTTCCCTTTCCGAGTTCGCTTCGCGCGAGGACACGCCCACCGTGCAATTCCGCCAGCTTCGACACCAAGGTCAGCCCTAAACCCGTACCTGTACTCGTATGCTTTCGACCCGGGTCGCCTTTCACCTGTTCGAAGGGCATAAAAATCCTTTGCAGGTCTTCTTCTGCGATCCCAACGCCCGTATCCACGACAGACAGCACAACCTTGTGGCCCGATTTGTCGCGAACCGAACGGCAGCGAAGCTCAACGCGTCCGCCAGCCGGGGTAAACTTAATAGCATTCGCAAGCAAGTTGACGACAAGCTGCCTCACCTTCATCTGATCAAAGTAGACAGGCTCGTTGAATTCACTCGTGGGTACCAAGCGAAGCTCGATCTGGGCTTGAGCCGCTTGCGGTGAAACCAGAGAAATCGACTGACGACACAGATCGGCAAGATCACTCTCTTCGATCTGAAGTTCCATCTTGCCCGCTTCCAACTTCGACAGGTCGAGCAAATCATTGATCAGCGTAAGCAGATGTGTCGACGCCTCCAACACTTCCGCGCAGTAGTCCTTTTGCTGCGCATTCAATGGACCGACGACCTCGTCGTGCAGCATCTGGGAAAACCCGATGACCGCGCTAAGTGGTGTTCGCAATTCGTGGGATATATTCCTTAGAAACTCTGTCTTGGATCGGTCCGCATGCTCAAGTAGACGATTTTTTTCGAGGAGTTCTTCGCTTTTTTGGGCGAGTTCAGAAACGTTGCTGAGCACACGCGTGCTCGCTGCCCAAAGCGCTACGACCATCAATATCGACAGTGCACGATTGGCAAGAACCACCCATATTGTGCCCGCCGATGGCGAACCGAAATACCCAACGACGATGAGTACAATGGCCGTCACCGCGGTGGTGTGCACCAGGGTGCGCAATGAGGAAAGGTGCGCTGCGGCTTGCGGAATGCAATGCAAGATCCCAGCTGCAACCCCCAGAGGAAGAAGTAGGTCTACAACGAAGGCTACGGACAGCAAGAGTCCTGTCAGTAACCACCACCCAAACGCAACGCGATTCATCGAACGCCCCCCCAGGCGTGCTGCACTCGCAGCGACCACGCTGTGAATGACTTGCTTGACTGATTCTATACCGCCGCGTCGCTCTTGGGAAATGCCAGACGAGCAAGTTGGCTCACTCGACATGTCGCTCTTTGACCTACCCTACTTCACCTCGTAGTCGCACAAGGAGACTTTCTAGAGCTGCCGCGCGGTGCGAGAGTTCACGCTTGAGTTCGGGGTGCTCTCCGAAGGTCTGTGCGTGCCCTTCGGGAATGAAGACAGGGTCATATCCGAAACCGTCCTGTCCGCGCGGCTCGCTGGAGATGCGGCCCTCGCAAACGCCACGAACTTCGCAGCGCAGGACGCCATCCGGGTCGACGAGCGCCAACGCACACACAAAACGCGCAGCGCGCGATGCTTCGTCTACTTCACTGAGCTCATGAAGCAAGAGCTCGACGTTCTCCGAATCCGAAACGCCTTCGCCCGCATAGCGAGCAGAGTAGACCCCAGGTCGCCCACCCAATGCATCGACTTGCAGACCGCTGTCATCGGCCAAGCACCACCGGTACACGCCCTGAGCTGCAAGCCACTTTTGGTAATAGAGCGCCTTCGCGCGCGCATTGCCCGCAAACGTCGATGCGTCTTCGGGAGCGGTGGGCACGTCTGAAAAACCGGCCAAGTGCTCAACGCGAGCGACAACCGGGCGCAGCATGTGTTCAAACTCGCGTGCCTTGCCACTGTTCTTCGTGGCGACCAAAAGAAGGTCGATCACGTTCACGCGCCTTGACACAACCCGGTGAGATTGACCCCACACTGCGCAAGCGCGCCACGTTGGTGTTCGACCAGCTGCGGAATCCCCACGAATGCCATGTCGAGGAGTCGCTCGAACTGAGGTCGCGGTAGAGGTGCGTCTTCGGACGTGCCCTGTACCTCGACGATGTCGCCATCGGCGGTTGCAACAACGTTAAGGTCTACCTCTGCCGCACTATCTTCGACGTAACAGAGGTCGAGCATGGGCGCGTCGTGAAGCCACCCGACGCTTACCGCAGCGACGGGTTCACGAACCACACCCGGAGGCACGAGACCACGCTTTTTGAGCTTGTCGAGCGCAATGCAGAGCCCAATAAAGCCTCCGGTAATCGATGCCGTACGAGTGCCGCCGTCCGCATCGAGCACGTCACAGTCCACGGTGATCGAACGTTCGCCGAGCAAGTCCAGGCGAACGGCGGCGCGTAGTGAGCGACCGATCAGCCGCTGGATCTCTTGCGTTCGTCCCCCGATGCGACCATTCCAGCCCTCGCGACGTTGCCTGCGACGGTTGGCGCGGGGATGCATCGCATACTCCGCGGTGACCCAGCCCTTGCCCGAGCCGGAGAGCCAATCGCGAACGCCCTCTTCGACGGAAACGGACACCAACACCTTGGTGCCGCCGCAGGTGTAAAGAACAGAGCCCTCTGGATTGACCTGCAGACCCGTCTCGATCATTACTGGGCGGAGCGCATCGTAACCTCGGCCGTCTTCTCTCGTCCTACTCATCTCGGGATCTGTACCACAAAGCGTGTGCCAGAGGGCGCGGCGCTTTCGATGGTGATGTTGCCGCCGTGCGCGCGTACGATTTGCTGGGAGACCGCGAGTCCAAGCCCCGACCCCCCATCTTTTGTCGTGTAGAAGATATCAAAAGCGTGCTCGGCCACGTCCGGCTCGATACCAATACCCGAATCTTCGATCACGAGCCGGGCCAGCTCATCCGTCTGCGCAAGTTCGACCTTGAGTACACCTCCATCCGCCATCGCCTCGCGTGCGTTACGAACCAAGTTGAGGATGACCTGCCTAAGCTGTGCACCGTCGGCTTGAACAGCAACACCATCCTCAAGCCGCTGGTTGACGTCGATATTGGCCTCGCCCAGTTCTGGGCGGACAAAACCAACCACATCTGCAACCAACTCGCCGAGGTCGACCTCTCCCACCTCAGGCGCGGGCGACCTCGCGAGGCCAAGGTAACGCTCGGTCAGCTGCCGAAGCCGTTCAACTTCGCGCTGGATCGACGAGAGTAGCTCACGGGCTTCGGGTGAATCCGAGACCTCGTCTTCGAGCAGCTCCACATTGAGTCCGATGGACGACAGCGGGTTGCGTACCTCGTGCGTGACGTGAGCCGCCATGCGACCGATCGCGGCGAGCCGTTCGCTCTCGACGAGCTTTGCGCGTGTCTTGAGCTGCACTTCGTGTGCCTTTCTCAGTCGCTCGTCACGGTGACCCAAGGTTTCGACCATCTCTTCGAAGGCCTGAGCGAGCAGACCGATCTCGTCACCGGAGGTGGGGCCAACGCGGGCCGACAGGTCACCTTCGGCAACCGCGTCAACACGCTGGCGCAAGCGAGAGAGCGGCGCGAGGATGCGGGCAACCCAAATCACCACCGCAATGCCCAAAAGCAGCGCGAATGCCGTCAAGGCCGCGAGCAACACAGCCGTTTGGCGTTCGCGCTCCACGACCTCTGCCGCATAACTTGCGAGCCGCTCATCGAGCATCCGACTTGCCGTTCGCAAGCGATCCTCGATCTGTCGCTCCCTCGCGCTGAGCACCGAAACCTCATCGTCAAGCGCTTGTCCACGGTCAATACGTTTGAAAAGACGGCCATAGTCATCCTCCATGTCAGCGTACTCGTCTTCGACCGCCCGAAGCTCGTTTCGCACACGCTCGAGTTCTGCGAGGTCCTCGGACCCCGGCCGCAAACGAAATGCCTTCTTGACATGTGCGATCGCGCGTCTCACCCGATTGGGGCGCAGCAGATACCCTCCCGATAGCCAGAAGCGCGTCGCGCGAGGATCTTCGTCTTTCTGTAAATCGTCGAGCAGCTTCGCAAAAAGCGATTGGGTAACACGCACCTCACCAACGGTCACCGCGAGCGGAATGTACCCCTCTTTCATCAAGCGCAACCTCGACTCGGTTTCGCGATGCTGTGCGACGCTGATGATCGCAACCGTCGCGAACGATACGATCACGACCGAGAGGCCAAGAAAGATCCGTGTCGAAATCGAGAAGCTGGGGCGGCGCCTTGACACGAAAGTTCTCGGCTCAACTAGTTGGGCGCTTTCGCCGGAACCGCGCGTTTCTGGTTGGCTGCCTTCAAAAGCTCGTGGACGCGTGGATTGTGTGGGTCCACGAGGATCGCGAACTTAGCCGCTTCTTTGAGCTCATCCCATTTCTTTTGCGCGTGCAAGTGCTCTGCGAAGCGCAGCCATGCTTCTCGAGAATGCGGCTGCAGCTCGGCAGCGCGGCGTACGGCCTCGGCGTACTCAGGGCTATTCTTTTTGCTGTCGAGCTCACGAATCAGAAGCTCCCAAACCGCGACCTCGTCTGCAAAACGCTTCGCTGCCACTCTGAGCGCGGCATAGTTACCCTTGAGTTTTTTGAGGTCGAGCTCAGCTGCGCCATCAAAACGCGCAAGGTCCTTTCTGAGGTAGCCGCGGAAGTCCTGGTCAAGCTGTGCCACCTTCTTTCCAAGCGTTCGCTCGATCAGCGGTACCGAACGCTCTCCCTTGCCCCATCCGCGAAGTAATTTCGGCACAATCGCGAACCCATAAGTATCGATCAGATAATGCACGAGTCGATAACTGGCGTAATACGCCACGACCAGCTCATAGGCACTATCGATCTGTGTAAACGCTCGATCAAAGTACTGAATCGAGGGAATCTTGTCCTTTTCGAGCGCTTGCCAGAGGTCTCGGTCGTGGTGGCGCTTCCAGTTTTCGCGCGCAACCGCTGTCTCGTACTCCGCCAACCCCTCGGTAAACCATCGCGGCACGCGATTGTGAGACATCTGAAGATGAAAAACGTGTGACAGTTCGTGGTGAAGAATCTGTCCCCAGTTGAAGGCGGCCGCTTTGGGCGAAAGGGCGGTGATGAGCTTTCCGAAGCACACCCCTTGCACCCCCAAGCGAGGGAGGCCCACGGTCCGCACTGCAAAATGTTCCGGGTGCGCCAGAAGATCGATCTCGATCGGTCCTTCGGGTGTAAACGCATAGCGCTTCTTCATGTCTTGGTAGGCATGCTTGATGAGTGGTGGAACGTGCTGCTCCAAGCGCTCGGCCTCGCTCTTCTCGAAGCGAAACAAGAACGGCGGCTTGCTTTGCTTCACGTAGTCTTTGCTGAGCACGTCGTCGTAGAGATTGAGGGTATTGTAGACGCGCACATTGTATCGGTCGCGCTTCCACGCGCTACGCAGCTCGGCCAACCCTTCGTCTTCTTTGCCCATGCGCAAAAGGTTGAGGCCCAAGGTCGCACGCATGGCATGATTTTCCGGGTCGGAAGCCAACGTGGCACGGGCAAAGTCCACCATTTCCTGGTAACGATGCTCCCACTCCGCGTGGGCAATGAGCATACGCGCGAAGTAGCGCGAGCGTCGGTCTTGACTACGGAGCGACGACGCGGCGCGTTCGAACTTCTTGGTTTCGTCGAGCACGAAGTGCCGCACGGCCAGCATGGCGGCTGCCTTGGAGCTCTTCGGGTTGACGGCTTTGGCCTTGGCAATCCAGGTGTCGACGTCCTGCAAGCGCTTGTCTCGTAGCGCCACCGAGGCCAGTTCCATCATGGCGCCGATATGGTTCGGGTTGATCTCCAGCGCCCGCTCGGCATAGGCGATCACGTCATCAAAGCGCATGCCCTGCTCAGCCTTGACCGCCGCCATCGTTGCGTGCGCGTCGGCATGACTGGGGTTGCTCGCAAGCGCCTGGCGTAAGCACTCCTCTGCATGCCCCGCATCGTACTTCTCTAAAAAAAGCTCCGCCCAGTCGACTTGGACACCGGGCAGCGCCGGATCGGCCTTCGTCGCCATGGCGAAAGCGTCGTTCGCATCGCGGTACGCCCCGAGCGCATGTGCCGCCACCGCGACTTGCCAAAGGCCGACCGCGTCATCGTTTTTGATGGCGTCTTCGTTGTAGGCGTCGATGATCGCCATCCATTGCTCGCGCGCCTGCGCCTCACGCCCCGTCATTGACAGGACTTCTGCGTAGCTGCGGCGCGCCCGCGGCGACTTGTCTGCCAGCGCGGACAAGACTTTTTCGGCTTCGGTGGTCTTACCGAGTGCGAGCAGGCCGAGCGCCCGCAAGCGACGTTGCTCGACCGTGTTGGCTTTCGCCTCGGCCAACGCGTGGTACCGCCCTTGTATCTGATCGACCTCAAAGCGCAGTTCCTTCAGCGCCTCGAGGTCTTGTTTTGGGGCGTTCTTTGCAGGTCCGTCAAGGTAGGTCCGCAGGGCTTCCAGCTGCCCTTTTGAGAATGCATCCTTGGCCTGCTTAAGGCTCGTAACGGGCTCAGCCCGAGGCGTCGGTTTCGGCGGCTCGTCTTTGGCTTCGCTGGGGGACGGCACCAGATCGCCGACGGGTCGCGGCTCGGCGTTGCGCTCGACCTCGTCGCCCGCGCCGTCGCCCACCGCCTCACTCTCTGTGCTCGTGGGTTGAGTTGAGGTTGCTCCACCGCATGCAACACAAACGACTAGGGATGCTGCAAGGAGCGTCGACACAACGCGGCGCTGATGAATCCTATTGGAAAATGCAGACGCCGACGTTCTCGGGGGCTGTTTCCAAGTCGTTGCAGATCTCGCCTTCAGCGCAGCCATTCTGGGCAGTCATATCACAAATCGGTGCACACTCGCCCTCGCCCACGCAAAGTAGACCCGCTTCGCAGTCATTGTTGGCCGAGCAGGCATCCCCCTTCTGCCCAGCCGGAACAGCCGCTTCGAGACAATAGCCCGACGCTTGGTTGCCACGCGTTAGCAAGTAACAGCCAACGCCCTCTCCCTCACAATCCTGCATGACGAGATCACAGCCCGTCTGCGGCACACATGCGCCATATGGGGAGGGTGTGCTCTCGGGTTCGCTCGAAGTGTAATTGAGGAGGCAAAACGCATCATCTGGACACACCATATGCGCGTTGGAATCACTAGCGCTGTAGCAGCAGTACTGCAAGCAAGTGCTCTTGTAACAGACCAGCCCCGCACCACAGTCGAAGTCCATGGAGCACTCGCTTCCCAGAGCGCCCTCACCTTGTGCACGGCACGAAACCGTCAGCGCTTCGCCCTCTTGTTGGAAGAGCCTACACTGCATGTCGTCGGAACAACCGCTTCCGTCGAGAATGCCGCAAACGTCGCTCGGCACACATTGTTGCGCGGGATCGACAACGATCGCGTCACCGGTGGCATCCGAGCCAGCGTCTTTGGGTTCGAAGCCTCCTGCGTCACCGGTGGCATCCGAGCCAGCGTCACGGGTCACAATAGGATCCCTGTCGTCGCATGAACATCCCGCGGTCCACAATCCGAGACACGCCAACACAACCATGCACGCGTGCGACTTAAGAACAATCCAATCTCGAAACATACAACATCTCCGCAACTTCTTTTGACTACAAATGCGAACGGGCTTGAGCTCCCGCAACGTCTTCAGAGGGTTTGCTCTCCTGAGACGTATGCGGGGATTTTTCATTCACTCGGTCGCGGCGTGCAACCGCAGCACGCACAAAATGCGAAAACAGCGGATGCGGCGCGTGTGGCCGGCTTTTGAACTCGGGGTGACCCTGACAGCCTATAAAGTGAGTATGTCCTGGAAGCTCAATCATTTCGACCAGGTGACCTTCAGGCGACACCCCACAAAGGGAGAGCCCACCGCGCGTCAAGGCTTCGCGGTAGTTGTTGTTGACCTCGTAGCGGTGTCGGTGACGCTCGCTGACCTCGGTCGCGCCGTAGATTTCTGCAGCGCGCGACCCCTTTTTAAGCACGCACGGGTACGCACCGAGACGCATGGTCGCTCCCTTACCGCGCACGCTCTTCTGCTCTTCCATCAGGTGGATGACCGGATCCTCGGCTTCGGGCTCGAATTCTTGGCTGGCTGCCTTGGCAAGCCCGCACACGTGGCGAGCAAACTCGACGACGGCCATCTGCATGCCCAGGCAAATTCCGAAGAACGGGACGTCCTCTTCGCGCGCGTAGCGAATCGCGGCGATCTTTCCTTCTGAACCGCGGTCACCAAAGCCACCGGGAACGAGAATCGCGTCATAGTGGCCCAGCGCTTCGCGAACCTTTGCGACCGACATGGGTTTACCGCCCTGCTCGAGTTCCTCGCTGTCGACGTAAGAGATCTCGATGCGCACATCGTTGTCGATACCGCCATGGGTGAGCGCTTCATGAAGGGACTTGTATGAGTCGCGCAGGTGGACGTACTTGCCGACCAACGCGATTGAGACTTTGCCGTTGATGGGCTTTTTGACGCGTTCAATGACGCGGTGCCAATCGGCCATACGCGGCTCGCGCGACCAGATGTTAAGTCTCTCGGCCACGCGGTCATCGAGCCCCTGGTCGTGAAGCACGATGGGTAGCTCGTAGATCACCCCAACGTCGTGCGCCGAGATGACGGCATCGATCGGCACGTTGCAGAAGTGCGCGATCTTTTCTTTGAGTGACGCTGGGAGCGGCCGATCGGAACGGCACACCAAGATTTCGGGCTGGATACCCAGACCCAGTAGGCCCTTGACACTATGTTGCGTCGGCTTGGTCTTGAGTTCGCCTGCTGCGGCGATGTTGGGAACCAGCGTGACGTGGACCGACACGGCGTTCTGAGGACCCTGCTCGAGTTTGAGCTGACGAATCGCCTCGAGGAAAGGCAGCGATTCAATATCGCCAACCGTACCCCCGATCTCGACGATAGCCACATCGACGCCTGCCGCGGCTTCGCGAACGCGCGCTTTGATTTCGTCGGTGATATGCGGGATGACCTGGATGGTCGCACCGAGGTACTCACCGCGACGCTCTTTTTGAATAACAGCGTCGTAGATACGCCCCGTGGTGAAGTTGTTTCGCCGGGTCATAACCGCGGTGGTGAAGCGCTCATAGTGGCCCAAGTCGAGGTCCGTTTCAGCCCCGTCCTCAGTCACGAAGACCTCGCCGTGCTGATACGGCGACATGGTGCCGGGATCGACGTTGATGTACGGGTCGAGCTTGAGGTGCGTGACGCGCAAGCCCCTGGCCTCAAGCAGTGCGCCTATCGAGGCGGCCGCCAAGCCCTTGCCGATCGACGAGACCACGCCACCAGTTACGAAGATGTACTTCGTGCGCTTCTTGCCCGTTACGCCCACGGGTCCGGAGGTTAGGGGCGGGGTCGTGCACTGTCAAACAAAGACTTTCGAAACCGTGACGAAACAAAAAAGCCAGGCAATGCCTGGCTTTTTTTGGCAGTAGGATGCGATCGTCTAGCCGGCGTCGCCGCCGTCCACCCCGCCATCGACAGTGGCGTCCACAGTTGCGTCCGCCGCTGCGTCCGCCGAAGCGTCCACTGAGGCGTCAACCGTTGCATCGACCGAAGCATCGGCAGGAGGCAAGCAAACGTCGTTCGTTGAAAAACCTGAACATGTGTCGAACTCCGCAAAGCAGCCTGCCGCGCAGCGACACTGACCGCACTCCACCAGCTCTTCCTCGGTGGGAGCGGACGGGTTCGCAAATTGACAAGCGCCGTCCCCACCGGTCACACAGTTGACGGCGATACAGCGGGTCGTGTCTCCGTAGCAAAGAGAGCAACCGTCCGAGAGTGCCGGCACCGCCTCTTTGACAGCGTCGGCCATGCAGGTAATGAAGGCGTCGCCGAAACCACCCGCCGTGGTCGCGCAAGCCGAGGCTGTCGCGAAGTTCTCTGCGGCCGCTTGAGCGGCTTCAAGCGCACTCGTGGAACCCGCATCCGGGCCGGCGTCAACCTCCGTGCCGACGTCGCCAAGGCAGGCGTTCATGGGCAGCACGAGTGCGTCGGGCCCGGCGTCTTCAACTGTGGCATCGGGCGTCGCATCGGGTTTGCCGACGGTAGAGTCTTCGCTCGCGTCCGGCGGATCGACCTGACCGTCGCTGCAGGCGACGACTTCGAAACGACCCTCGGCGTTTTTGATCAAGCACTGTCCCGGTGGAAGGTCTTCCTGGCGGACACCTTCTTTACAGCCAGCCAGGCCTACAATGATAAAAAGTCCAAGTGTTGCGTGAAGTAGTCTAATCGCCATGTGGTTTGCCATGTTCGAAAATCTCCCGAAGAACCCCGTCGTGTCATGCAGACACCAGAGAGTAGATGATGAGAGACTTTTATTGTTTCTGGTGGCCCACGTCTAGCTTTTTGCGCGGTAGCCGGATTTTCGTAGTCAGTGTGTGTGTGCTTTGTGAGGAGTCACACGATCGAACCCAGCCTGTGCATCGAGATGAGTTCCCAGCAGCGATCACGAACTCGATATCCCGCATTGGAGCACGTGGCGCTCCATCTCGTACACGAAATGCGCCAGCTTCTTGGCACAACCCAAGCAGTTCCAACAGGAAACACCTGGTCTCAAAATTGCAGGGAAAACCGATCGTGCGGTGTGTGTGGGTTATCCCTCTAACCCTGTGTGCCGCGTCGTGCGCCGGTTCAGTCGGTGTCGACCCGGGCACAGATGTGTTGACAAATGGCGACGGTTATACGCCGCGGGATGCGGTCACCGATCCCGATCAGGTGAGTGAGTCGCTGTGTGAAACGCATCCACCGGCACCCGGTCGCACGACCATGCGCCGACTCAACCGCGCCGAGTACAACAATACGCTTCGAGACTTGTTGGGCGCCGAGCAAGGCCCGGCCGATGGCTTCCCCACCGACGACTATGGGTATGGCTTCGACAACATCGGCGATGTGCTCGCCGTCGGGACGCTTTACATCGAGAAGCACGAGGACGCGATCAACAGCGTCGTTTCGGCAACGTTGGCCGACGACACACGGCGGGCGATGGTGCTCGACTGCGATCCAGCGACCGAAGGCTGCATCGAAGTCGCGATCGGGGCCTTTGCACGTCGTGCATGGCGCCGCCCGGTCCAGACCGAGGAGCTATCCAGCCTGATCGCGATCCAAGAACTCGCCCGCAGCGAGGGGCTCACACCGCTCGATGCGTACGGCCTTTCGATGCAAGGGGTCTTGCTTTCGCCCCACTTTATTTTCTTGGTCGAAGAGAACCTGGGCATTCGCGAGCTAACCTCCTATGAACTGGCCAGCCGTCTGTCCTATTTCCTGTGGAGCTCGCTGCCCGATTTGGAGCTCGACGCCCTCGCTGACGCGGGAAGGCTTGGCGAAAACGACGTGCTCGCGGCGCAGATCGAACGCATGATGAACGACAGCAAAGCCGCGTCCTTCTACGAAAACTTCACGGGCCAATGGCTGGAGCTTCGTGCCCTGGCTGAAACATCGAAAGATGGGACGCTCTTTCCCGAGTATGACAACGCACTGCGAAACTCGATGATGCAGCAGGGCATCTCCTTTATGAAGCACCTCGTGGAGTCCGGGGCGGACATCCAAGAGCTGCTACTCTCCGACGAGGTTTTGCTCGATCAAGAGTTGGCCGGTCTCCACGGCCTTGAACCCGGATCGTTTACCGACAACATGGTGCCCGTCCAGATGGACCATACGCGCATGGGCGTCATGACGCTCGACGGTGTGCTTACAGCGATGTCGCACCCGAATGAGACGTCACCGGTCAAACGCGGCAAGTGGGTGCTCGATGTGATCCTCTGCGATTCGCCGCCCCCACCTCCACCGAACGTTGAAGGCATCGACCCCAAGATCGACCCCGAACTGCCCACGCGGAAAAAGATCGAGCAGCACCGCGCCGACCCGGCGTGCGCGGGTTGCCACATGCTCATGGACCCGCTCGGCTTCGGCCTTGAAAATTACGACCCACTCGGGCGTTGGCGGACCGACTACGAAGGCGGTGATGCGATCGACGCATCCGGGCAACTCCCCGACGGAAGCACGTTCAGCAACGGCCCTGAAATGGCGTCGCTCATCGCGGGTGACGAACGCCTCGCGGGTTGTGTCACCGAGAAGCTCCTGACCTACGCCCTCGGACGCGGGATCGAGGCTGCCGACACTTGCGCCAAACGCGCCATCATCGAATCGGCGACGACCTCGTCGGGCGTCTCGCTGCGCGATGTCATCGCGGCAATCATCATGAGCGATGCCTTTCGCTTGGATGGCGGGCTCAGCACGGAGGGACAGCCATGAGCAAGCCTTGGAGACTCAAGCGCCGAACGTTCTTGGGCACTGCGGGAACTGCGATCGCGCTGCCGGCCCTCGAGGTCATGCAGCCGCTCGCCAAGGCGCAGACCGATTCGCCACGTCGGCTGATGTTCATCCACGTGCCCAACGGCATCATCCGCACGCGATTGCAGCCCGTAACAGAGGGCCGCGGGTATGACTTGCCTGAGAACCTCCAACCTTTGGCAGCGCATCAAGAACACCTCAGCGTCATTTCGGGGCTGTCGAACAAGGTTGGCCTGGGGCGCTACGTCTATCCGGACGGCTCCGTCTCGGACGATGGACCCGGCGACCACGCACGTGACGTCGCCAGCTACCTGACCTGCGCCCGCATCAAAAAAACGGACGGCTCCGATATTCGCAACGGTATTTCGGTCGACCAAGTAGCCGCCGAACATCTTAAGGACAAGACACCTGACCTGCCCTCGCTCGAACTGGGCATCCGCTCAGGTTACGGCGGCGACTCGGGTTACGCCCCCATCTACCAAAGCAACATCTCTTGGAAGGGGCCGCAGACGCCGCAAAATAAAGAGGTCAACCCGCGCGAAGTTTTCGCTCGCCTGTTCGCTGGCTTTGAACCTGGCGCTTCGCGCGAAGAACTTGAGAGGCGCAAGCGCCTGCGGACGAGTGTGCTCGATAGTGTGCGCGACGACATGGCGCGTTTGCGCGCACGCGTGAGCAGCCGCGATCTAAAGAAACTCGAAGAGTACGAAGACGGCGTCCGCCACCTCGAAGTGCGCCTTGAGAACACAACCAATCAGTCGAGTTGCGAGCCCGGCACACAGCCTGGGTCAGACCTCGGCTTTGAGGCGCAACTCGAAGCCATGTGGGACCTGGTCGCCTTGGCATTTCGTTGTGACCGCACCCGCGTCGTGACCATGATGCTCAACCAGTCGAACTACGGCTTTTTGGACATCTCCGAAGGGTACCACTCGATTTCACATCACGAAGGCAACCTGACGAACATTCGCAAAATCGAAAAGATCAACAAGTTTCAGATCGAGTCGTTTGGTCGACTGCTCGAACGGCTCAAAGCGGACACCGATATCGACGGTCGATCGATCTTGCACAACTCGCTCGTGCTCTTCGGATCGAGCATGGACGGCACGGGGACCAACAACCCTGAGCAACCCTCGATCAAAGCGCGCGGGGGCGTACACACAAACTATAATCTGCCGTTGCTCCTCGCCGGAGCGGGTGGCGGGTATGCGACGCCAGGGCAGCACCTGGTCTACCGCAACGAAGAGCCGCTCGCAGACCTTTACATCGCGATGCTGCGCTCCATCGGCAACAACACCTCGTCGTTTGGCGAGGAAGGCACAAAGCCGCTCACGATCTAGACCGGTTTTGGGTTGAACTGAGGTTGAGTGCCCTATTTTTTCTTGAGCTTCTCGAGTTCGGCGTCGATTCGCTCGCGGAACAGCTCGATGGGCTGTGCGCCAGAGAGCTTGCCACCATTGATGAGAAACGTGGGCGTCCCGATGCGCATCTCGGCGGCGCTCACGCGCCCCATGTCGGCCTGCACGCGCGCCTGATGGGTGCGTGTTTCGAGCGCCGCGCTTAGTTTGGCGGGCTGCACCCCCAACTTCTTCGCGTACGCGACCAACTGATCGGGCGCGAGGGCACGCTGGTTCTCGAAGAGCACGTCGTGGAAGCGCCAGAACGCACGGCTGCCCTTCTGCTTCATCACTTCGATCGAGGCCTCGTGCGCAAGTTGCGCATTTTGATGGAAAGGAAGCGGGTAGTGATACCAAACGAAACGCAGCTTTCCGCGGTACTCTTTTTCAAGCTGCTTGAGGGTAGGCACCGCGCGCGAACAAAACGGGCACTCGAAGTCGGAAAAGATTTGAATCGTAATCGGTGCGTTCTTGGGCCCTTTGGTTGGGGCATCGCTTGGAACCGCGATCTCAAAGTGCTCGACCGGTGGAGCTGGTCCCGTGTCAGGTTGCTCGACCTCTTTGACGCCTTTTTCGATGATGGCCGCGTAGAGCTTTTTGCGCGGCACACCGTCGCTGACCATCTTGGCGGCCTTGACGCGCTCTTCGTCGATCAGCTCGGCGAAAACCGCGAAGGGCTGTGCGCCCGAGAGGAACCGACCGTTGATGAAAAAGCTCGGCGTTCCCAAGGCACCGAGGCGACGCGCCTCGGCTTGCTCTTCTTCGATTCGCTTTTCGTGACGCTTGCGCACACCTGGACTGCTGAGCGGCTTGGGGTTGAGTTTGAGCTCTTTCATGACAGCGGCCAAGGTGTCTTCGTTCAGCTGCTGTTGTTGCGCGAAGAGCTTGTCGTGCATTTTCCAGAACGCGGCGTCTTTGCCTTGCCTCTGCGCTTCGAGGGCAGCGACCGCCGCGGGCTTTGCGTCTTGGTGAAAAGGAAGGGGGTTATTCTTGAAGACGAGGCGCACGTCCTTGCCGTATTTTTCGCGAACCTGCTCAAGGGTGGGCAGTGCGCGCGAACAAAAGGGGCACTCGAAATCCGAATACGTCACGATGGTCACCAAGGCATCGTCTGGCCCCAAAACAGGCGCTTTGCCGATGGGCACGTAGTAGGTGAGTTTGGGGTCGGGCCGGCCGGGGCGTGGTGGCGTATCGAAAGTCGGTTCGGGGTCGAGGTCGGGCTCCAAGTCAGGCTCGGATGCGGGCGCTTCGCGCGCCGCCTCCATCGCGAGTGCGTACAGGTTTCGTCGATCGGCTCCGTTGTTGAGCGCAACTTTCGCGAGCGCGATCTCTTCATCGACGATCTCTTCGAAGTCCTCGTAGGGACGGGCGCCCGAGAGCATGCGCCCGTTGATGAAGAAGATGGGCGTACCGCGCGCCCCCACCCTTTCGGCGAGGTCCATGTCATGTTCGATACGTCCGAGCAGGTCGTCGATTTGCTCTTCGCCGGTGGGTTGCAGGGAGAGCGCGCGCCGTACCGACTCGATCAGTGCTGCGGTCTCTTCGAGGCTGCCGAGCTTGTCTTGGTTGGCAAAGAGCATGTCGTGCGCTTGCCAAAAGCCCTCGTCTCCACGCTGGGTCTGCGCTTCGAGCGATACCACAGCGGCCGGAACCGCCTGTTTGTGAAACGGAAGCGGATTGTGACGAAACACGATGCGAACATCCTTCGGATAATTCTCGAGAAGCTGCGACAGCGTCGGGTTGGCGCGCGAACAGAACGGACACTGAAAGTCGGAAAACTCGACGATGGTCACGAGCGGCGCGTCGGCACCTTTGGCGGGCGCGCCCTCGGTCGGCACAACAACACGCTCGGCCTCGGTGCCCGCAAGTAGTGCCGTCGGCCACCTGGCGTTCGCTTGCGATCGTTCGGGTTCATGCTGCGGGTCGGCGTGCGTCACAGTCGCGCTGCCGCCGCACCCGAAAAAGGCCAAGGCACCGCACGTGCCGATCATCCAAAGAGCGAAGGTCTTCACTGTCATGTCCTGGGGTTCTATCAGCGCTAGGCCGCGGGTGCGAGCCACGCGTCCCGACGAAAGATCGCGTACGCCAGCGCAACGCGCACCAACCAGTCGCAACCCGTCGCCACCCACATTCCCATCAGCCCCCACTCGAACACAAATACGAGGATGGCCGCGCTCACAAGCCGAACGGCGAAACCGCCCATCAACGTCACGAACAGGCCGTATCCGGTCGCACCCGCCCCGCGAAAGCCGGCGACGAGTCCCACCGAGAGACCGATCGCGGGCTCGATCACGGCGGCGAACAAGATGCAGGGTTCGCCCGCGTGGATCACCTCTGGGTCGGTCGAAAATGCGGATAACCACACGCGAGGCGCCGCCAAAAAAAGCAGTCCCGCAAGTCCCAGGCCGAGCGCTCCCAAAAAGCTCGCGCGCGCCACCGAAGCCCTTGCGCGCGCGAGATCGCCAGCGCCGATAGACTGCGCAGCCAACGTCGCCGACGCAACGCCAAAGCCCTCCGCCGACAAAAAAGCGACCGACTCGATGCTCACAAGCGCTTGGTTGGCCGCCATGGCGACCGGGCCGAGCGTTGTAAGGATGAGGACGAAACCAAAGTAACCGAGCTGCTGAGACAGCCGTTCGAAGAGCGCGGGCAGGCTCACGCGCATGATGCGCCGCATCGCAGGAACGAGCGTGCCCCCGAGTCGCAACGAAACCCTGCGCTTAGCGCCGAGTAGGAGCAGGAGCAAGACCACGCCCTCAAAACCCATTGCGGCGATGCTTGCGACCGCAGCGCCCTGCGCGCCCATGCGTGGCGCCCCCAGGTTGCCAAAAATGAGGACCCAGTTGACAAAGACGTTGATGAGGTTTCCTCCGATGTTGATCACAAAGGGGGTGCGCGTATCGCCCGAGGCGATGAAGATAAACCCCGACGTCAGCGAAAGAAGCAGCACGGGAATGCCCGGAAAGAGCACACTCAAATAGCCATCGGCCTCGCTGAGAACGGCAGGACCCGCGCTTTCGAAGAGTGTGGGAATGGCGGGCCTGAATAGCGTACCGCCGAGCGTTGCCAGCAAACCGAAGACAACGGCCAAAACGAGCGATGCACGCGCCGCAGAGGAAGATGCAACGGCATCGCGCGCGCCAACGTGGCGGCCCACGACGGCCACCGTACCGACCGTGAAGGCACCACAAACCGACTCGGTGAACCACCAAACAGGACCGGCAACCTGCATGGCGGCAAGCGCCTCGGCACTGTGCCGACCTAGCATCGCGCGGTCGACGATGAACACGACGCTTACAAGCAGGTACTGCGCGATGGAAGGCCCCGCAAGCGCAAGTACGGAACGGCTGATCGAAGAGGTGTGCATCGGCGCAGTGTATATGGCTCTTTGCTAGGCTTTCTACGAAGCAACGATTTTGCAGCTAGCAAAATCTGCTCCTCGAAAGACCGCTCATCGCGTGACTCGCAAGCCTGTTACTGAGTGGCGAGAATGTCGAGCGCTTGCCCGTCTCGACCGGCTGACCCCGGCGAGACGGGAGAGGAGCCGCCGCGGCCGCCGCGGCCTGCCGAGCCGACCAAGTCAAAAACAATTTGTTGTCGAAGGCGATCGATTGCAGCGTCGCCCACGGCACCATCGATCACGACGCCAGTACTATGTCCGCCGCATCCGCCGCCACCGCCCCCCGAAGCGCCGCCGCGACCTCCATCGCCACCGCGGCCACCCTGTCGCGCGCACCAGAACGATGTAAACCCGCCCGACGCGCCTGAACCAGGCGCGCCTCCCGCAGAACCGTCGCCACCATCGCCGCCGTTGCCACCGCGCGCGGTCACGACCCGAACGCGCTCGAGCGTGGGAAGACTCGGTCCGCGGATCGCGATTCCGACGCTGTTGCCACCGGGCGCCCCGCCTTGGGTGCCCGGTGCACCGCAACCGCCACTGCCGCCGCCGCCGCCGGAGCCGCCCGGTCGGTCTTCGCAGCCGAACTCCGTACCGTCAATCACCATGTATCCGGAGCCCGATGAACCGCCGCCACCGCCTGCGCCATGGGTACCTGGCATACCCGCGGTGCCCGCCCCGCTTCGTAGCAGCCCCTCGTCGTCAAGGTTCGCACTTCGCGTGCAGCCGGTACCGGGCGAACCATCAACCCCACCTTGACCATCACCACCGCGCACACCCAGGCGTGCAAGCGTCGGATTGTCGTCGCAGAAGTTGCAGACGCCACGATTGGTGGGCGCGTTGTACGTCACCTCGCCGCCCCTACCTCTGCCAAAACCGCGGCCGTCTTGTGGGGGGGGATTCGCGCGTGCATCGCGAAGCACAGCATCGATGTCGCAAACGCCACCTGAAATGTAGTCGGGACAGCCTGTGTTGCCACATGGCTGCCCGACGACACAGGTATTGGGCGGGCAACCCGCATCCGCACCGCGCCCGCCCGAAACTTCGACGCCGCCGATTGCTGGCGCGCAAACTTTCACCCCCGCTGCCCCGCCGCGCATGCTTGGAGCGTCGCAGAACGACGATGAAACGCCGGCTCGCCCGTTTTCGCCATTGAGAGCTTCGAGTGACGCGTAGCCCAAGTCCGCAAGCCCCTCGGCGGAACTTCGCCCCCGCACACCATCTTGAGCGGGACCGGCATAGACCTCGACATCGACAAATCGCAGCGCAGTGCCGCTGTCCGTGATCCACACCGCCGTGCTCGAACCAAAATCGCCGGTCGCGGGGCGAAGCAAGCCCGCGCTACCGATGACGAGAATCCCATCGACGGTGGTGGGTGTATCGATGCCGTGCGCCTCAAGCAAGGGTCGGCCCGGCTGGCCGCCTTCGAGCGTGACCGGGTAAAGGCTGATATCGCGATCGCGAAAGTCGGCGCGATACCCACCAAATACCGAAACGCCCGATTGGAGTACGACCGGGCCTTCGTAGACGCCGCCGGCGACGAGCACGTCTCGGCCCAGCTCGCGACCGCGCAACACGGCAGCCTCAAGCGTGCGCATGGGCTCAAGCAGTGACCCGCTCGCAGCGTCGTTGCCGCTGGGCGTGACGAAAACGAAGTCCGTCGAGTTGTCGACGACGCCATCACAGTCGATATCCGCATCGACCGATGGCGGTGGCCCCACGCCGTCCCAGCGCTCGCACTCACAACCGTTCGCGCCAAACCCATCGACGTCGACAAACCCCTCGAGGCACGCGACCGAGCACGTCGGGTCCCCGTCCACAACGTCGCATGCCGCGGCCATATTGGGTCCCGGCGCAACACAAGGAGAGGCGCATGCGCCGCAATGATCAACATCGACGTAGAGGCCGTCGCTGTTTCGGAAGTCTTCGTCGACCGCATCATCGCAGTCGTCGTCGGCGCCGTTACAGGCCTCTGCCAATGCGGGCTGACAGCTCGCAAACCCGTCCTCTTTGCAAAGCTGCTCCCCGGCGCACAGTTCGCCACGCGCATTTTCGAGTAGACAAGCAATGCTCGCCCCGACGGTCGTTTCGTTGCAGGTGCAACCGACCGCGGGCACGCACACGCCGTCTGCGCAGGCGTACGCAAAGCCCGTTTGCGATTCGAGGGATGCACAATCTGTCATACCGACGCACGCCTTGGTACAACGTCCGCCACTGCAGATGGCCTCGTCGGAAGCCCAGGTGCAATCGTCATCGAGTTCGCACGGCAGACACGCATACGTCGACTCTGGAACGCAGCCACCACTCACCTCCCGCGTGCCCTCCGGACAGCGCACGAGTTCGCAGCGAAGCACCATCTGCTCGTCGTCGTAGATGCACGCGGTCTCTTCGGCGCCCACAAATACCTGGTCGCAGTTGAGGCCACACGCACCGCAGTGCTCTTTGGTGGCGTAGAGCAGCTCCTGCTGCACGCCATTGACGAGCTGCATCGCCCGCGTATGTTCGTCGACCGGGCCGTCGCAGTCGTTGTCGGCATAGTCACATATTTCGACGCTGCCGCAATCGTGCGTCTGTGCGCAGGCCCCAACAAACAAGGCCAACGCACACGCGAGAAGTGTCAGTGAAGAACTGTCCTTGGATGACACAGACATTATTGAGCCTCCGTGTAAACGGCTTCCGCAACGCCATCGCGACCCCGCGAACTCAGCGCACCACCACCGCCACGACCACCTTCTCCAGCTTGCGGCGCCACAAAACGGTTGTCCGCCTGTAGACGCGCTGCAAGCCCCGCGGGGTCATTGCGAACGACAGCCCAAACGCCGACCGACGAACCGCCGCAGCCACCGCCGCCGCCGCCCCCATCACCGCCGTCCCCTCCATTGCCGCCGCGACCACCTGGGTAGGCACCTGCGAGCGTCGGCGTGATCTGATCTTCGCGAGGCGTAAACCCGCCCTGACCGCCCTCGCTACCTGCGCCGCCAGCACCGCCGGGACCACCGTCGCCGCCGCGCCCCCCTGTACTCGGGACGACCGCGCTTTGCTCAAGCGTGATGGGATTGCCAAACATGACCACCGCAATCGACGGGCCACCGCTGCTGCCTGCGCGTCCGGCCGCACCGCCGCAACCGCCAGCACCGCCGCCACCGCCGCCGCCGCCAAGGCCATCGGAGTACTCACAAAAGCCCTCGTAGTAGTCCATGACTACGCCGCCTCCGGCGCCACCACCACCGCCGCCAGCGCCGCGGCTTCCGTCGCTTCCCGCTCGGGCGCTCGCGCCGCTCCACCCGCTCGCACTCAGTCGTCCCAAGGGGTCGCCACAGCCGTCACCATCTCGACCGGGCGTGCCGGGACGCCCGTGCTCGCCGTCGCCAGGCCCCTGAAAGTCGGTCGGGACTTCGAAGTCGGCCAGACCGCAGCAGATGTCGCCCGGGCAGCCGTAGCCACGGTCCACGATGGGCCCGAATAAATCGTTGCCGCCGGTTCCGCCCGCTGCCCCGCCCGAACCCGCGCTCCCGCGCATCTGACGGTTGAATCTTTCGGGACAGCGCGAATCGCCGCCCTCTCCGCCCGCGGTAGAGCTACTGCCACACATGTGAGCGGCGCCCGCACCGCCCTGCACCGTGTTTTGCGTATTGGCGAAAATGCACCGGTTCGAACCGTCTTCAATCGCCGCTCTTGGGTCCAGCCCACTCGCACCGGCAGCGCCTGGACTTGAGCCCGATCCACCTGCGACGCCTGCGATGCCATCGCCACCGACGCCCGCGTACACTTCAAGGTTTCGCAACACGACGCGACCCGAACCCGCACCACGACTAAAGAGGCCGAAAGCGGGCTCGCCAGGCGACTGCGCGTCGGCACCGATGACAACGATACCTTCGAAAAGCGTGACCGTGCCGCTGCCGCCGGTGTCGTCGACCACGAGGGCGGCACGACCGACCGTCGTGGCATCGACCGGCGCGCGAATTTCGGTGCGATAGCCGGCGGGATCTAAGGCCCGAAAATCGCGACGATATCCACCGTGGACTTGGATGCCCGGCGTAAGCACGGGTGTCTCGACATACGTACCGGACGCGATAAAAACGTGCGGGCGTGGAGACGCTTCGCTGAGCGATGCGCCCGCCGCTTCGAAACCGCGGGTGATCGTTCGAAACGGACGCGTGGGCGACCCCGGTGCCGCGTCGTCTCCGTCGGGGGAAACATAGAAGCTTTCGACGACCACGCCATCGGCACCATCACAGTTCGTGTCGAGAGGCCGTTCGTTGCCCGCGGTAGGCAGCGGCCCCGCCTCATCGCCTGCGGAGAGCCAACGGCACTCGCAGCCGTTGGTGAGGTCGCCGTCGGCATCGATCATGTCTTCAGGGTCGAGACCATCGCGCGCGTCTGGGCAATCGAGTACACAGTGCGGAGCGAATGGGTCCCCACCGCAGACGAGCTCTTGGAGGCCGTCTTCGCGGCAGTCGACGCCGCAACGTCCGCAGTGACGTGGGTCGACAAAATAGGCGCCGCGGGCATCGACGAAGGCTTCGTCAGCGGTGCCATCGCAGTCGTTGTCGAGGCCGTCGCACACGTCTTCGAGAGGCTCGCATGCCGTCAGCACGCCAGCAGTACACTGCGACCTTCCGGCGCACGTGTTGCCATCGGGATCTTCGAGCGCACAGGCGAGCGCAAAGTCTTGCTCGGCCGTGCAGCGACACGAACCCGCCGCGGCGATAACGCGGCCGTCAACGCACGTGTAGCCCTCAGGCGCCGTCGCATCGCAACCGACGGTGCAAACTTGTTCACCACCGACCGACTCGCAATTTGCACTGGCTGCGAGCCCACAGTCGGCGTGGTCCTCGCAGCGCAAACAGAGGTAATCCCACGCGGGCACGCAATGTCCATCCCGCGCGAGAGCGAAGCCCGGTTCACACGCGGTATCGACGCAACGCGCGACCTCGCCGACCACCCCGCAAGCGGCTTTGCCAGCGGCCTCGCAACTCGCGCCGCACACGCCGCAATGCTCAAACGCGGTGTAGCGACCTTGCGCATCGCGGAACACCTCATCGACCTGTCCGTCGAGATCGTCATCGAGACGGTTGCAAACCTCGTCGGATGGCTGCGGGACCTGGCGCGGCTCACCGGCGTCCACGTCACCCAGGGGCGTCTTGCCGCCGCAGGCGACGAAGAAGCACGCCAAGCCAAGATATGACCCAAAAGCAAAGTTCCAACACCTCACGGCCGCACCGTACCGTGGATCACGAGCTTACGCTAACCACTCGAATCAGCGGCGATCCCCTCGAGGCGCAGTTCGATGGCTTCACCGCCGCGGTAACGGTCCGGCCGCAGCATGCCGCGCAGACGCAACGCACCTGAGTCGCTCGCGGCTGCGGCTTCAACCCGGACGAGGTCGTCGCCCATGCCAAGCCCAAACGCAGAAAGCCGTGCGCCGGCGACGCGGAGGCCGAGCTTGAGGTGATCACCCTGCTGCCCGACGCGCTTGGCGGAGCTGAGTTCATCGACCTGCACGGACACTATCGGCTCCGGATTGCCTGCACCGAGCGGCTCGAGCGCCTGCAGGTCCGAAGCCCGAGGCAACCCGTACGCTGTCGTGCCCACCTCAATATCGCACACCACGGTTGGCTCATCGAACACCAGCTCAATGGCGGACAGTGCGTCGCGAAAACTATCGAGCTTGCTCTGCTCAAGCTGCACGCCCAGCGCCGCGCGGTGTCCTCCGAAGCTGAGCAAATGCTCCTGTACGCGCGAGACGGCTTGGTGAAGATCGAACGCGCCCACCGTCCGCCCGCTGCCGACCCCAACACCATCGTCGAAGCCCACCACGATAGCCGGCACAGCAAACTCTTCGGCCACGCGCGCCGCGACGATGCCAAGCACACCACGATGCCAACCGCGATTCGCAGCGACCACGGGTCCTTCGGGCGCTGCACCATAGACTTCGCGGATTTGCTCAAGTGCGGCTTGCGTCACTTCTTGTTGCAGTCGCTTGCGCTCCTCGTTGAGCGCTTCGATACGTGCCGCGACGCCGCGCGCCTCATCCTGAGATTTGGCCCGCAGCAAACGCAGCGCAAGCTCGGGTTCACCAAGGCGACCGGGCGCATTGAGCCGCGGTCCCAGGCGAAACGCGATATCGCTGGCGGCGACCGGGCCCGGACGAAGCCCACACAGATCGCGCAGCGCCTCGAGTCCGGGCCGAACGTGCTGGGCGCCGAGTTGGCTCAAGCCGGCGCGAACGAGTATGCGGTTGTCGCCGTCCAGCGGCGCGACATCCGCGATCGTGCCCAGCGCCACGAGGTCGAGCCACGGCCGCATATCAAGGGCCGCACCGAGGCGTTTTCGAACCGCGGCGCCGAGCGAAAACGCAAGCCCGGCGCTGCACATGCCCTTGTAGGGGAAGTCGCACTCGGGACGGTGCGGGTTGATGAACGCCAACGCCGGAAGGGGCTCTTCGGGGACCAAGTGGTGGTCGACGACGATGACGTCGACACCTTGTTCGCGTGCTTGGGCGATTCGCGGATGGTCAGCCGAACCGCAGTCGCAGGTGATGAGCAGCTGCGGCTCATGTTGCGCGATCGCCTGCCACGCCGTTTCGCTGAAACCGTAGCCACCGGAAAAGCGATCGGCAACGAAGGTCTTTACTTGGCCGCCAAGCGCCTCGATCACGTCGGCCAAAATGGCTGCGCTGGTCGCACCATCGACGTCGTAGTCGCCGAAGATCGCCACGCGCTCCGAGCGCGCAATCGCCGACGCGATACGATCGGCGGCGACGTCCCGGTCTGCCATTTTTTCGGGAGAGCTCAGCCCAGCCAACTTCGGGTTGAGAAATTCACTGGCCTGCTCGGGCCGGCCCAGACCACGCTGAAGCAGCACCTGCGCCACCACGGGCGCGACACCCAAGCGTCGCCCCAGTTCCTGCGCCGCCTGCGGATCTGCCTTGCGTACACTCCACATGAGGGACGGGCTCTAGCTTGTTCCAAGTCTGAGCGCCCCTGCACGAAAGGAGCGACGGCGTACGTTCTGGTACGTCGAGCGACTGAAGGAAGCGGTAAGCCAGGATTGGGACAAGATCGAGTTCGTCACGCGGCGGAGCGGGCGGCGTCTTCTTTGCTCTTCGCTTGCGCCTTGGCGACCGAACGTTCCACCGAGCCGCGGAAGAACTTGCGATCCATCCACTCGGTGATGGGTGCTGCGATGTAAATCGACGAGTACGTACCGATGGCGATGCCGACGAGCAGTGCGAAGGCAATGTCTTGAATGACCGGAGTGCCCCACACGAAGAACGCACCGATCGAAAACGCAGTCGTCAGCGAGGTCACGACCGTACGCGAAAACATCTGCGACGTGCTAATGTTGATGAGTTCGATGAACCCCTTGTTACGAAGGCGGCCCATGTTCTCGCGAATACGGTCGAACACGACGATGGTATCGTTGATCGAATAACCCGCGATCGTCAGCACGGCTGCGATCATCGTCAGGTTTACCTCCTTCTGCAGCAAGACGTAAAAGCCGACCACCAAGATGGCGTCGTGGAGCATCGCGACGACGCCGCCTGGCGCAAAGCGCAGGTCGAAGCGAAACGCCACGTAGAGCATGATGAAGGCTACGGCGTACAGAAGCGACTTGATTGCGGCTTCTTTGAGTTGTTCACCCGCGCGCGGCCCGACCCACTCGATGCGTCGCGGGCTCTCGGGACCCTTGGCACCGAGCTTGTCCTGGAGTTGCTTGACGACGCGGTCGCCGACACCCACGAGCTGCGCCTCGTAACGATACTCGTCTTGTTTACCGAAGCGGCTGACCTCGCGCACTTGAACACCGAGATTTTCGAGCGCGCTCTGGATGGCCTCGGGTGTCGACGCTGCGCCTAGAGCCACCGAAAGCTTGTCACCGCCCGGAGAAAACTTGATGCGTTGAAGCTCGATACCACCAATTGCGGCCGAAAGGTTCTCTTCGATCTTCTTTTCGCTCGCCTTGGAGAGCGTGCTGACTTCACGAACGCGAACCATGTACTCGTCCGTGCTGCCCTCAACACTCACGACCTGCGGTCGCTCGTAACCCAAGTCTTGAAGCGTCTTTCTCACTTCACCTGAGCTAAGCGCAGACTTGAACTTGAGTTGCAGCTCAGTTCCACCCGCGAAATCGATACCGTAGTTAGGTCCGGGGTAGAAGACGCTCGCGATGCTCGCAATGACAAGAAGACCCGAAACACCGATCACGACCTTTCGGTACTTCATGAAGTCGAAGACTTTTCCTGGTTTGATAAACTCCATCGGGGGGCTCCTAACCTACGGGCAAGCGCTTGACGCGCAGTCCCTTGACGATCCAGTCCATGACGACCTTCGAGCAGAAGACGCCGGTAAAAAGTGAGGTCGCGATACCGATCATGAGCGTCACTGCGAAGCCTTTGATCGGTCCGGTACCGTATTGAAAGAGCACGACGCCCGCGATGAAGGTCGTGATCTGTGCGTCGAAAATCGAGGAAAATGCCTGTCGATAGCCTTGTTCCACAGCAGAGCGCGGCGCTTTACCCAGTCGCAGCTCCTCACGTATGCGCTCGGTCGTCAGCACATTGGCATCGACCGCCATACCGACCGTGAGCGCAATACCCGCCACACCCGGCAGTGTCAGCGTCGCTTCGAGAAACGCGAGCGCCGCGAGCACGAGCATGATGTTCGCAACCACCATCAGATCTGCGACGAAACCTGCAACTTGGTAATAAAGTAGCATAAAGAGCAAAACGAGGCCGACGCCGATCGCGCCACCGATTGCGCCCTGCTGAACCGCGTCGTGGCCGAGCGTCGGGCCGATGAGCTGCTCGTTCGCGGGACGAATCGGTGCTGGCAGCGCACCAGCTCGAAGCACGACCTCAAGCTCCTTGGCGTTGTCGACCGCTTCTTGGCCGTAGCCGCCGAGCGTGATCTGACCGTTGCGTGCGATGCGCGACTGGATGGTGGCCGCTGACTCGACGACGTCGTCGAGCACGACCATCATGCGGCGCTTGATATTGGAACCGGTCATTCGACCCATGGCGCCCGCTCCGCGGCTGCTCATGGTGAAGGCGACGAGGGGCTCGCGCGACTGCGGGTCACGCCCAAAGTTCGCGTCCTCGAGGTCCTCACCCGTGACCTCGGTGCCCGAGTACACGGTGTAGGTGCGCCACGCTTCGCTCACGGACTCGCCGGGCTCGGGTTGGCCACGCTTGATCGGACCGACGAACACCTGACTACCGGGCTCCGGCGTGAGCGTCGCGACATAGTCTTCGAGCACCTTGCGTGAGCCGTCACCCTCTGCGTAGAGGTACGGTACGATGGCGAGCGGCTTGCCCTCACCGTCGGGAACACGCTCCGACGCACGCGTCACACCCGCAGGCAACTCTGTGAGCGATGCGATGTAGTTCGACGAGGTGTTCTCGATGTTGAAAGAAAGCTGCGCGGTGCGTGAGATGATGGTGCGCACGCGGTCGAACATCTCTTCGCTTGCGCCCGGGACTTCGACGATCAGGTCATTTTCGCGCGTGTCGACCGCCATATCGCGAACCTCAAGCTCGTTGATACGGTTTTGGACGGTCTTTTTGACCTGCTGCACGGCGGTGTCACGAAGGCGCTCAATGCTCTCGTCCTTCATCAGCAGCGTAACCTTTCCGCCGCTTCGCCCGGTGCGGCGAAGGTCGGGAAAGAACTCGTTGATCATCTCGCGCGTCAGCAGCTCCGCGTCCTCCGCCTTCGGAAACGTCGCTACGATTTCTTTGTCGCCGACCCGCTCGATGACGACCCGCTCTCGCGTCTTTTGCAGGCTTTCGCGCGAAGCGACCGTGGCCTTGTCCTCTTCGATGATGCCCATGGCCACACCGAGACGAGCGAGCACTTGCTCCGCCAAGCGATCGGTGCGGTCCGCGATCGCTTCCTCAACCTCGACTTCGTACTGAAGCCGGAGGCCGCCCTGAATGTCGAGCCCGGGAGAAATGCGACGGGTGAAGCCCTCTTTGAGTGCGGCAGGTGCGGGTGCCCAAGCATCCAGGCTCGGCCAAAGCACAACCCACCCGCCAATGATCACGGCCAACATGACCAACAAGCGAAAATACCATCCTCGATCCACGTCTTTACTCTCCTAAGAATTCTGCTTCGCTGCCACTTTGGTCTTGCTCGACCCAGCAACTTTGTTTGACTCCGCGGCTTTGTCTGCGTCGCTCTGAATGCGCCCCGCGATATTGCTGCGCAGGACGTTGATTTTTACTTTGTCGGCAATCTCCAGCCGTACTTCCTTGTCGTCGATGTTTACGATTTCGCCGCGAATGCCGCCCGTGGTTCGCACGATGGCGCCCTTCTCAAGCGACTTGAGCATGCTGTCGTGTTCGCGTTGACGCTTTTGCTGCGGACGAATCATCAAAAAATAAAAGATGGCGAACATCATCACGAGCAAACCAAGGTTCATGCCCGCGCCGTCCTGACAACCTTGTGGTGGCGGAGGCGCACCCTCTTGCGCACCGTCAGCAGCCGTTGCAGTCCCTTGCGCGGGCGCATCCTCACCATGCAAACCACCCGTTTGAAGGTGGATAAAGAGGAAATGCGTGAGTGTGTAGGGGTGCGGCAAGGGTCGCTCTCTTTGTCTAAGTGCGGTGTCGATGAACCGACACCATTACGGAATCTCTTGTAATTCCAATAGAAATGGAGCGCTGTACTACTCCAAGCCCCAAGCCCCGTCAACCGCGCACCTTCTTCGAAATGATTGCAAAATTCGTCATCGAGGTCGATCGCTCGAGCTAAATCGCGGCAAACGAGGGGCAAGACTGGAGGCTTTTGGCTGCAGCGCGTAAAGCCAGCTTGTGACCGAGGACGAACGAGAGCGCCTTGCCAGCGTGGTGGATCGTGCTGCGCCGGCGCTGCGCATGCACGTCGAACGGGACGATGGACTGCTCGCGTACGTAAGCGCGCACCTGCGCGAGCCCAGTGCGCCAAGTCTTCGCGACGAGCTTCAAAAGATCGAGAACGACGGCCACTCCGATCTGAGCCGAGCGCTGCGCATCCTCCATCACCGTGAGATCACCCGCATCGCGCTGCGCGAGATCGAAAGCTTGGCGGACATCGACCACACCGCGCGTGAAGTGAGCGCGTTGGCCGACGGCCTCATCAGCATCGCGCTTGAGGACGCCCTCCAGGCGCAAGGGCGCGAGGTGCTTGAAAACAAGCTCGCAGTTCTGGGCATGGGCAAACTCGGCTCGCAGGAACTCAACCTGAGCAGTGACGTCGACATTGTGTTTGTCGCGGACGAGAAGCTCGCACGCGACACGGAGGGAATCCGGCACGCCGAACGCGCCGTGCGCGCCACGGTCAAACTGCTGTCCGAGGTGACGGACGCTGGCTTTTGTTTTCGTGTCGATCTCAGGCTTCGTCCGGCGGGCAACCAAGGTCCGTTGATCACGACGCCGCGTGCCGCTGGCCGCCACTACGCCTCATTCGGTCGCCCGTGGGAACGTGCCGCACTGTTACGCAGCCGGTGCGTGGCCGGGAATCTTGAGCTGGGCGCGCAGTACGAATGTGAGGTCCGTCCCTTTGTCGTACGCACCGAGATCGACCCTTCGATCGCACAACACATGGCCGACCTTCTCGAGCGGACGCGCCTGCAGCTGAAGGTGGACGACTTCAACGTTAAGCTTTCGAAGGGCGGCATTCGCGAGCTTGAGTTTTTCGTCCAGATTCTTCAGTTGGTGTGGGGAGGCACCCACCCGGAGGTGATCACCCGCGGCACCGTGGACGCTGTGCGCCGGCTGCAAGCCGCGGGATTGGTGTCACCGGATGAGTGTCAGGAGGTCGAGGAATCGTGGGCCTTTTTGCGTCGACTCGAACACCGCATCCACGTCGTGTACGGCTTTCAGACCCATCGCCTGCCGGTTGGGCACGAGTCCTTGGCTGCCTTTTCCGAATCGGTGGGCTTCGACAGCGGCGAGCAGCTACTCGACGCGTTTGCGCAAACGCAAGATCGCGTGAGCAACCTCTTCTCGACACTGCAAACAGAGCGCGTCGACCGAACGAACGAGGGCGATGCATACGGACTTCTGGCAGCTGGGCTGAGCGCAGGGGACACGCCCGAGGCGGACGCGGTCGAAGCGTTGTTCGAAGGCAGCGACCCGGATGCAGTGGTCGCGCACCTGCAGCGCCTGGCCACGCTGCCGTACTCCCCTCTTGGCGTGCATGGCGCGGCGCGGCACCCCTCCCTCGGTGGCGCTCTCCTTCGCGCAGCCGGCGGTTCTCCCTGGCCCGCACAAGCGCTCAATTACAGCGCGGATATGTTCGCACGCCTGGGAAGTTTTCAGGGCTACGCCGACCTGTTTTCGAAGCAGCCCCAAATCATGGCGCGCGTGATCGCTTTGTTCGGATCGAGTGGCCGACTTTCGCGAGAGCTCATCAGCCAACCGGCCGCCATCTACGAAGTGCTCACGAGTGGTCCCCCGACCCTGGACGAAATCGAGGAGGAACATCGCGCGATCGACCTCGATCAGGACACCGAACATTGGTTGGATCAGATGCGGGAAAAGAAGAAGGACTTCACCATCCGCATCAGCTTGGCGCTGCTCGCCGAGGAACTCTCGCAGCCCGACTCCGCAACGCTCTTTACCGCCTTGGCGCGCGAACAGGTGCGCACGACGCTGGCCTTCGCGAGTGCTGAGACCGAACGCAAGCTTGGCTCGCCGCGCCCCGATAATGCAGACGAAGCACATGGCCTGTGCGCGATTGCGATGGGCAAACTGGCGACCGAAGAACTCGGCTTCGGCGGCGACCTTGATGTTATCTTCGTCTACGGACAAGACGGACACTGCGAAGGCTCCGAACGAACGAACGTAGAAGTCTACACACGTATCGTGCAGCGGACGATCCACCTACTGAGCACCCCGCACGCCGTGGGCACGCCGTACGCGCTCGACACACGCCTTCGACCGAGCGGAACCCAGGGGACGCTGGTCGTCTCGATCCGCGCATTCGACCAGTACCACGCCCAGTCGTCACGCCCCTGGGAGCGCCAAGCACTGATGCGCGCCGCGCCCATCGCGGGACCCGACGATCTGCAGCGGCTGATCCGTCAACGCATCCACGAGCTTCGCACGACGCCGCCCCCCTACGAACCCCAAGCCTTCGTTGAAATGCGCAGCACGATCGAGCAGGAACTCGGGCGCGAAACCCCTGCGCGCCTCCACCCCAAGTACGGTTACGGTGCGCTGCTCGATATTGAGTTTTTCGTCCAATGGCAGCAGCTACAGGGCACCCTGGCGTTCCGCGACGAGGAAGACACGCCGAGTACGCTGACGGCGCTTGAGCGCATGTCGGGCAGCGCGATCGAGCGCAAGGCGGCCCAAGAACTCCAGGACGCCTACACGTTCTTTCGACGGGCCGACCAGTTTCTGCGTCTGCTCGATGCGACCAGCGACGGGTACCTCCGGGTGGGTTCGCAGACCGCTTCTCGGGTGGCGCGCCTGCTCCGATTCCGTGACCGCGATGAGGTGCGCGCCGAGGAGGCGATGCTGCGCGCGTGGAAAGAGCGCGCCGCGAAAGTCCGCGGACACTTCGAACGCGCCATTGCCCCACTGGGCACACGGACTTAGCCCCCCTGGCACGATCTGTGGTACGAGAGGTTATGGTCGAAAAGGTGGATAAGATCTGGCTGGACGGTGAACTCATCGCTTGGGACGACGCCAACGTCCACATCCTCACGCACTCTCTTCACTACGGTCTGGGCGCTTTTGAGGGCATCCGTTGTTACGCACAAGAGAGTGGAGGAAGCGCCGTGTTTCGGCTGCGCGAGCACATCGATCGACTGCGCGCTTCGGCCCACATCGCGACGCTCCCCTTTCCGTGGAGTGTGGACGAAATCTGCGAGGCCTGCCTCGAAACCATCCGCGTGAACAAACTCGAAGAGTGTTACATCCGGCCCCTGGCGTTCATGGGCGATGGCAGCATGGGCCTGGCTGCGCTCGACAACAAGACCCGACTAGCGATCATCACCTGGAAGTGGGGCGCCTATCTGGGCGACGAGGCCATTAAGAGCGGCATTCGCGCCAAGATCAGCTCCTTCGCGCGCTCGGGCGTCAACGCCATGATGCCGAAGGGCAAAATCATCGGCCACTACGTCAACTCGATCCTGGCCAAACGCGAGGTGATGAAGGCGGGCTACGAAGAGGCCATCATGCTCGACGCACAGGGCTACATCGCCGAGGCCTCGGGGGAGAACATCTTCGTGGTCAAAGACGGCACTGTGCACACGCCCCCTCTGGGCATGTCCATTCTCGGCGGCATTACCCGCGACACCACGCTGCAGATCCTCCAGGCCATGGACGTTCCGGTGGTGGAGCGCCTCATCGGCCGTGACGAACTGTACATCGCCGACGAAATTTTCATGGTCGGCACCGCTGCCGAAGTGACGCCGGTACGTGAGGTCGACGACCGGCAGATCGGCAATGGAAAACGCGGCGCACTGAGCGAACGGGTTCAAACGCGCTATTTTGAAACCGTGCGCGGCAAAAACCCGCTCAACCCGGAGTGGCTGACGCGCGTTTGATATGGAGTTTCCCTCTCTCACGATTCGAAAACATGCGATTGAGCCCGAAGGCTCATTCGCCGAGGCGCAAGCCGAGTTCCTCGAGCCTGACCCCAGCTCTGTACAAGAGTTGGATCGGCTATTGCGCCAGACCAACACCGGCGTTGTGGCGCACTACTACATGGATGCTGAGCTGCAAGGTGTGCTCTCAAGTTGCGAGTGGCCGCACATCGAAATCGCCGATTCACTCAAGATGGCAGGCGCCGCAAACGCCATGGCAGCGCATGGCGTGACCAACTTCGTGGTCCTCGGCGTCGACTTTATGAGCGAGAACGTACGCGCCCTGCTCGACGACGCTGGTTTCTCAGAGCGCCCCGTGTACCGCGTATCGAGCGGAGAAATCGGCTGTTCTCTGGCAGAAGCTGCCGAACGGCCCGCTTACGAGGCGTATTTACGTAAAGCGGCGGAGGCAAAGCGCCCGCTTCATGTCGTGTACATCAACACGAGCCTCCGCACCAAAGCGCTGGCGCAAACGATTGTTCCGACCATCACCTGCACGTCGTCCAATGTGTTGCAGACGGTCCTTCAAGCCGCCGCGCAGATCGACGAAGTCGATATCTTCTTCGGCCCCGATACCTACATGGGAGAGAACCTCGCGCGCATGCTCCATCACTTGAGCGAGCTTGACGACAAAGCCATCCGCGAGCTGCACCCCGCACACGACCGCGCATCGATCCGCTCGCTCGCCGAGCGCTTCCACTACTTTGAGCAAGGCAACTGCATCGTGCACCACATGTTCGGCGAGAAGGTCGTGCGGCAACTGCGCGAAGCCCATCGCGATGCGCTGATGACCGCACACCTGGAGGTCCCCGGCGAAATGTTCGAGCTTGCACTCGAAGCACAACGCGAGGGCCGCGGCGTCGTGGGCTCGACCTCCAACATCCTCAGCTTCATCAAGGAGCAGACCTCCAAAGCCAGCTCGAACACCGAACCGGTCGAAATCGTGCTCGGCACGGAGTCCGGCATGATTACCTCTATCGTGCGCAGCACGCAGGCGTTGCTCACCGACGACCACCCCGGGGTACGCATCATCTTTCCGGTCGCCGAAGCCGCCATCTCACAGACCGATGACCAGGAACTTGGCATCGTGCCCGGCGTTTCCGGAGGCGAAGGTTGCTCCACTGCCGGGGGCTGCGCGACTTGTCCGTACATGAAAATCAACTCACTCGATGCGCTCCTGGCGGTGCTGCGATCGATTCCCGTAGACAGGCGCAAGCTTGGACCCTTCCGCCCGAAGAAATACGTCGACCAGCTGGATGGGCGCTCGCTCGCCGAACTGGGCGGCGAACCGATACTCGCGATGCAACACTTCCAAGAGCACGGCGCCATGCAACAAGAACTTGTTTCGCGGGTGAACGGGTAGTTGAACAATTGGCGGTGAGTGCGGACACGCCAAGGCTTAGAACCGACTTCCTGATCATCGGTGGTGGCGTTATCGGTCTCGCCACAGCGCATGCGCTCGCCCCAAAGGGAACCGTTCTGTTGCTCGAACGTCACCGACGACTCGGCGAAGAACTCTCGACACGCAACAGCGGCGTGATCCACGCTGGGCTCTACTATCCCGTAGACTCCGCGAAAGCGCAGCACTGCGTGCGAGGTAAACACATGCTCTACGAGTGGTGTGCACAAAGAAAGGTGCCGCACGCGCGCACCTCCAAGCTCATCGTGGCACGCAGCGAGGACGATGTGGCCTGGCTCGAAACGTGCCGCGCGCGCGCAGTCGCCTGCGGCGTGCATGATCTGACCCTGCTTTCGTCCGCGCAATTGCGAAGCGAAGAGCCTTGTTTGCTGGGTCGCGCTGCGCTGCGCTCACCATCATCCGGCTTGATTGACACGGCGGATTTCGTACGCAGCCTCGCAGCCGCATGTCGCGAACGTGGCGTCGACATCGCGCTCCAAACCGAAGCGCGTGCCTTTGAACGGACGAGCCGTGGGTGGCGCGTGACGGTCGACGGCCCCGACGGTGCGGAGCGCATCGAGAGCGAACGTGTGGTCAACGCCGCGGGCCTTGGCGCCGCCCGCGTTGCGGGACTCATGCAGATCGACACGAACCCTCGAAATCGACTCGTCAAGGGCAGCTATTTTCGACTGCGAGCGGGTGTGGCCACGCCAAAAACTGCCCTCGTCTATCCTGCGCCCTCGGCCGACGGTCTGGGCATTCACCTGACACGTGAACTTGGCGGCAGTTGTATCGTCGGCCCCGACACCGAGCCCGTCGAAACCCCGGATTTCGACGTGGACCCGTCCCGCGCCACAGCCTTTGCTACAGATGTCTCACTGATGTTTCCGGGTGTTACCGCATCGGATCTCGAGCCCCACTTTGCGAGTGTTCGGCCAAAGCTCGGCGCGCCAGGTCAGTTCGAAGACTTCCACATCAAGTGGAACGGCCCGCGCAGCGCGGTCCAACTGCTCGGCATCGAGTCTCCTGGCCTCACCGCGTCGCTCTCAATTGCAGCCGCGCTCGGCGAAGCGTGGTAAAAACAGGCGGTGCTGCGGTTTAGCAAAGTCCCTGAAATTGCGGACCGCCAGATGGAGGCCGTCATCTTCTTGCTGGCCGGCATTGGCAACTTCGACGAACCGCTCGACAACCGGCAGAAGAACTTCATCCGCGACTACATTCGCCAGCTCATCTTCGAACGCGTGCGCATCACGAACCCGACGGCCGATGCATCGTTTCGGCAAACGCTCGTCGATCAACGTTCCCGCCACTTCATGGGCGTTTTCGATGACATCGACAGCAACATTCGTGCGATTTGTGCGACCGCAAGGACACACCCGGACGGCGGTACTCAGTTCTTGCACCAGCGAATTAAGCTGCGCTGTTTCGAGATCTTTCGCTCGCAGGATCTCAAGAGCCAACAAGAGCTCCTAAAGATGGCGGATAAGCTCGTCGGGCTGCGCGGCCTGGCAAGCCCTCTGACGAACGCGTTTCGCGAGGAGTTCACCGAGCTCATCAAGGGCGACAAAGAAGCAGCACGCCGTCGTCGCAAGACGACAAACCGACTCACTCGTAGAAGGCGACGCCGTTCTTCGGTCGAGGTCAGCGTCGAAATCGACCTGCCACCGCAGGAAGCGCACCCCTTTTTCGACCGTCTCGAACGCGCATTCGCCGCAAACCCGGAACAAACGGCTCAGCAACTTGCCGACGACAGCGTGCACATCGAACGCACGGCAAACTTGTGGGAGCGCAAACGCCAAGGGCACGACGGCAAGCTCGATCGACTCGATGAGATCGCAGGCGACCCCGACGAGCCCAAGCGGTTTCACGACAACCACGTCGAGGTGTTCTTGCCCGAACCGGACGACCGTATCGAACTCACGGTGCTTGGCGACTTGCGCGGTTGCTATAGCAACCTCAAGAGCGCGATCGCGCAGGCTTCCTTTCTTCGCAAGCTCGACCGCTTTCGCAACGGTGAGATCTCGGGCCCGGAACCGCACCTGGTCCTGCTTGGCAACTACATGGCTTCGCGTGGTCCCCACCTCGACCGCACGACAAAAACCGTACTGGAGTTACTCAAGTACGCGCCCAACAACGTTCACCTCTTGCGTGGAAGCATGGAGGGCTACCGCGACGACCTAAGCGCGGCGACCACAGCCGACCAAACTCTACTCGATCAGTCGCACTCCGTTTTCCGGCGCCTTCGCGACTTTTACGAAGCGATGCCGCACATGTTGCTGTTCGGAGAAATCCTGTTCGTGCACGGTGGGGTGCCACGCGAGGCAACGACCGCCGAACGATACCGCTCGCTCAGTTCGCTCAACGACCCCATGTTGCGTTACGAGATGCTGTGGGGCGACCCCAACGACGCCGAGCGCGTACCACCCGATCTGCAGTCTCAGTCGGAGCGCTTCGCTTTCGGCAGACAGCAGTTCATCGAGTTTATGTCGCGCATCGAGTGCCACACACTTGTGCGCAGCCACGAGTTCCTGGCCAGTGGCTTTCGCACGCAATACGGCAAGGACGCCCCTCGGCTTGTCACGGTGTTTTCGGCGGGCGGCCAGCAAAACCGCGATATCCCGCCAGACTCGATGCTGGCCAAGTCGACACCCATGGCACTCACCGTCGATGTCGCGCCCGAAGGCGTGAGCCTGATCCCGTGGCGCATCGACTACCAGACCTTCGGCACCGAGTCTGAAATCCGCCTACCCGATTTTGTACGCTGATGGGGCAGTTCCGATGGGGCAGTGACGCCTCGCCGGGTGCGCGGTAGTATCGGGCGCGATGGCACGAACGAGGAAATACGGCGCATGAACCCCAACGAACAAATCGCCTATTTGCGCAGTCCAACGGCCATACGCGAACGCTGCGGCAATATTCTCGTCGCCGTACGCGAAGGTCGAAGTGGGCACTTCGTCGTGCGTGACGAAAAGCTTGCAGACACAGCACGCTTCGTCATCGAAGTGATTCACAGCAACTACCCGGACCTCAAAATTCCGTACCACAGCCGCTGGAACCACTTTCGTGCAGGCGGTATCGACCGGGTCAGCACCTTCAACAGTCGCTTCTCAGACGACAAGGAGCGACTGCGCAGCCAGCTCGAACTCGCGATGACCAGCGTACTACTCGATGCCGGCGCGGGCTCTGCGTGGTCGTACCACGAACCGCTCAGCGACCGAAGTTTCTTGCGCTCCGAGGGGCTTGCTGTGGCCAGCCACGACGCGTTCGTCGGCGGCGCCTTTAGTTCCGAGTCGAGCAAGCCGCTGTGCGCAAACGCGGGTGGCCTCATGGGCTTTAGTGCCGAGCGGCTCGCGCGCGCCTTCCAAGTAAGCAGCTCCAACCCCCTCGTCGGTCTTGAAGGGCGTGCCGCGCTCCTCACCCGCCTCGGCGAGTGCGTGGCCGCGAAGCCAAAGGTGTTTGTGGGCGGGCGGCTCGGCGGTTTGGCCGACTACCTGCTCGCCCAAGCGGACCCACAAACACTTTCCGCAACGCAGATCTTGAACGCGGTACTCACGCATCTGGGCAGCATCTGGCCAGGACGCATCACACTTCACGACAAAAACCTGGGCGATGTATGGCGGCATCGACATGCGGGTGGAGAAGGTGAAAGCGAAGGCCTGGTCCCCTTTCACCAGCTCTCGCAGTGGCTCACCTACTCTTTAATAGAACCCTTCGAGTGGTTCGGCCTGACGGTTACGAACATTGAACAGCTCACTGCACTACCCGAGTACCGCAACGGAGGCCTCTTGCTCGACAAGGGTGTGCTCGAGCGGCTCGATACGCGCATTCCCGGGCAGGCGCACCCACCCTCTTCAGAACTGGTCGTGGAGTGGCGGGCGCTCACCGTTTCGTTGCTCGACGAGCTTGCGGTGCACGTACGCGAACAACTCGGCCAAACCGAGGCAACGTTGCCTCTCGTGAAGATACTCGAAGGCGGCACGTGGGCTGCCGGCCGAAGACTGGCACAACAAAAGCGTGACGGGATGCCGCCTATTCAGATCGAGAGTGACGGAACGATTTTTTAGTGCTTTGCTGCACTCAAGGAGAAAACTGATGAGCACGGAGCAGCGCGTATCGGAGTTTCCCAAAGTGGGGTCCCAACAGAAGCAGGTCGTCGTGATCGACCACCCGCTGGTGCAACACAAACTGTCCATCATGCGCAAGAAGTCGACCAGTACCGGTAGCTTTCGTCGCCTCGCACAAGAGGTGAGCATGTTGCTCGGCTACGAGGTCACGCGCGACTTGCCGGTCACCGAGGTCGACATTGAAACGCCACTTCAAGCGATGAAAGCTCCGATGCTCGAGGGCAAGAAGGTCGTTTTCATTTCGATTCTGCGCGCGGGCAACGGCATCCTCGAAGGCATGTTGCAGCTCGTACCCTCGGCACGCGTGGGCTGCATCGGCCTCTACCGGGACCCCAAGACGCTGCAGGCAGTTGAGTATTACTTCAAGGTTCCGAGCGAAATGATCGATCGCGACGTGGTCATGCTCGACCCCATGCTGGCAACCGCCAACTCGGCCGTCGCCGCCGTCGAACGCATTAAAGAAACGAAGCCCCAATCCATCAAATTCGTGTGTTTGGTCGCCGCCCCCGAAGGCGTCAAAAACTTCCACGAGCATCACCCCGACGTTCCGATTTACACGGCAGCCGTGGACGAGAAGCTCAACGAAAAAGGTTATATCTTGCCCGGCCTCGGCGACGCCGGCGACCGCCTCTTCGGCACAAAGTAGGCAGGCCATGACGTCGCAAAAAGACATCGTTACGAACTTTCTACAGATAGCGTCTCGCGGTCAGGTCGACGCTGCGTACGAAGCCTACGTCGCCGCGAACTTCGTGCACCACAATGTCCACTTCCCGAGCGATCGACAGTCGCTCCTGAACGCGATGAAGGATGCCCATCATCGGAGCCCCAACAAGTCGTTCGAGATCAAACAGGTGCTGGCAGAGGGCGACCGCGTCATGACTTTTTCTCACGTCGTCAAAGAGGACATGCAAATCGCTGTCGTGCATATCGCGAGGGTGTCGAACGGCAAGATCGTCGAGTTGTGGGACACGGGCCAGGTGCTTGGGACAAACTGCCCAAACGAACTCGGTCCGTTTTGAGCCGGGGCGCCAGAGTGATCCTCACCCGAAAAACGTGTACGGTCGGGCGATGAATTTCGAGGAAGCACTACAGAAGGTACAGACGCTGAGCAGCAGGCCGGACAATGACACGCTGCTCAATCTCTATGCGCTCTATAAGCAGGGCACCGTAGGCGACGTGAGCGGCAAACGCCCCGGCATGCTCGACGTCAAGGGCCGAGCCAAATACGACGCCTGGGCCAGCAAAAAAGGCATGTCGCAAGACGACGCCAAGTCGTCCTACGTCTCGCTCGTCGAGTCGCTGCTCTAAACCTGTTCATGTCGACGTTGACACACGCCATGCGCCAGCCAGATGGCCAATCTGCGTAGCCATTACCAACGCCCCTGTACACGCTGCATGAAATCGTAGGGGTAGCCGAGGTCGAAGGCGCTCGCTTCGTCTAGTGCCGAAAGCTGTGCGTCGCTCAGTTCGATAGACGCTGCACGCAAGTTGTCTTGTAGCTGCGCCTTGGTGCGCGCGCCAAAGATCACCGAGCTGACCACAGGCTGGTGGGTGAGCCAAGCAAGTGCAATCTGAGCCACCGACGCATCTTGTTCTTTGGCGACCTGCTGTGCCGCATCCAGAACCTTCCAGTTTCGCTCGCTATCGAAGCGTTCGTAGCGCTCTTTCCACTTCTCAAGGCGGCTGCCCTCTGGAGGCTCCTGGCCCTTTTTGTACTTGCCAGTCAAAAAGCCGCCCGCTAGCGGCGACCAACACAAAATACCGAGCCCTTTGCCGAGACAAAATGGCGCGTGTTCGCGCTCAAGATCGCGAACCAACAAACTATATTGCGCTTGCAGCGAAACGAAGTGGTTTAGGTTCTTGGTTTCGCTCAGCCACCAGCTTTCGCTCATGCGATACGCGGCGTAGTTCGAACAACCCGTGTAAAGAACCTTGCCTTGCCGAACGAGATCGTCGAGCGCGCGTAGTGTCTCCTCTTCGGGCGTCTCGATGTCCTGCATATGAATCTGGTAGAGATCAATATAGTCCGTCTGCAAACGCCGGAGACTCGCCTCGCATGCGGCCATGATGCGGCGGCGGGAAGCGCCAGTGCCCAGTGGGCCGTCCGCCATGCGAAAACGACACTTGGTCGCAAGCACGACATCGTCACGACGCTTCGACTCTGCGAACCATTTTCCGATAATGCGTTCGCTGAGGCCGTCCTGACCGTACACATCGGCGGTGTCCCAGAAGTAAAAGCCGGCCTCGAGGGCGTCGTTCATGATCTGAAACGATGTCTCCTCAGAGCTGCCCACCTTGTGCATGAAGGATTTTTCATCCGCTTCCCCGAACGTCATCGTGCCCAGGCACAGGCTCGGGACCTGAAGCCCACTCTTTCCCAAAGGTTGCGTTTTCATGGGGTCAGTCTAGAGACCCGGGTTCAAAGCGAAAGCCCCTGCTGTGAGCCAAACTCACACCAAAATCGCGAATGCTTACGTGCGCTTCACGGATAGCGATGGTAGACCCGGAGCGAGATGCCGATTCACTGGGACCTGAATCCGACCCTTTTGGAGATCCCGCTTCCGTTCCGTTTCTTTTTGACGGGGCGCGACGCGATCGAAATCCGTTACTACGGCCTGTGCTTCATCATCGGGATTTTTCTCGGCATCACCGCGATGAACCGCATCTTCCCCGAGCGCGGCATCAAGCGCGACTACGTCAGCCCCCTGTCCTGGTGGCTGGTGCTGGGTATGATCATCTTCGCCCACCTGATCCACATCGCGTTTTACGAACCGCACAATCTCACGAACATTCGACGCATTCTCGCGATCGGCCACGGTCTGGCGAGCCACGGCGGCGCTCTGGGCACAGCGGTCGCACTCTATCTCTTTGCACGTAAGCACGGCGAGAGTTTTCATCGCTTGGGCGACGCGGTGATGGTCGGCGCAGTCTGGCTCTTCCCTTGGGTGCGCGTCGGAAACTTCTTCAACTCGGAGATCATCGGTCGGCAAACGGACGTGCCCTGGGGCATCGTCTTCGAACGCGTCTACCCCGGCGAGGTTCGCCACCCGTCGCAGCTCTATGAGGCGCTTTTTGGGTTTCTGCTCGTGGTGATCGCCGAATGGCTCCATCGTAAGCACCGACACAAGCTGCGCACCGGCGCGACGATGTACATCCTACTCGCGCTCTACTTTAGTTATCGCTTCTTTTTCGAGTTCTTCAAAGAGTACCAGTCGAGCGCGATCCCCCATACCGGCCTCACGATGGGCCACCTGCTGAGCCTGCCGCCGCTACTACTGAGCTTGTTCATGCTCTTTGGCCCCACCAAGAGCCGCCTCTTTCCACTTCTGAATGAGTCGGAAATCAAGGAGCTTCCAACGGAAAACGAATCCTCGGAAAAAGCGGAAGAGTCGAAATCCGACGACTGGCAAGAACCTGAAAAAGGCTACGCCAAACGCCGCAAAGCCAAGTAGCTTCTGCCGATGAGGACCACGCTTCAACTCGCCTTCGTGCTCGGTCTGTGTGGATGTGGCGGCGCTTCATCGCCAGGGGCCTCGGAGAAGCCAGTGGAAGCGAAGCGAGAGCGCGAGGCTGAGCAGGCCGACCAGCCGACTCGCACAAGCCGCTATAAGACCGGAGACTACGTGATCTACCAGTACTCAGGCTCCTACACGAAGCAACCGGTGGTGCTTGAGGAAGTTATTGACCGCGTCAAAGGAAACCGCTTGTGGATTCACGTCACCGCGACACGCGCCACGGACAAGCGTGAGTGGGTCCAGGTTGTGACCGACACTCCCGAGAACCGGGCTAAAAATATGGTCGATGAACTCTACGAAGTTCGCGATGGAAAAAACATCAAGCTGGACAACAAGGCCCATCGGGACCTGATCCGTCTCTACGAATGGACCTTGCCATCCTGCCAAGGCAGTCCCGAACAACTCACGCACGAGGATCGCTCGGTATCAATCATGGGGAAACCCTTGGAGTGCAGCTGTATCAAGGCCAACCAACAGTGCAACGAAGAACCGGTCGAGATGACAGCGTGTGATTGCCCCGACTTTCTGTGGACTCACGCAAGCGCTCAGCTCAAGCGAGCGAAAGACGGTGATGTGCTTTGGAATGTCGAGGTTGTCAAGCACGGTAATCGGCAGATCGAATCAGCGGACCGTCAACATTCACAACCAGATTAGACCCACCCTGCCTGGGACTCTTTGCCACGCAATCGCTGACAAAAGTCCCCCGCCCAAGCGCCGAGCGGACAATACTGTCCGTTGTGACAGGTTCCCTATCGAACAAGCACCTCGTTTCCCTCCCCAATGAAGGCGTGCCGCTCCGGTACGACACGTGATGTCGCTTAAGTCATCACAAATGATGGGCAATCGCGATGCCAATGATCGACAACAAGCTGTCGCTCTTTATCATTGACGAAACAAGGACGTTCGCTGCTGAGCTCGCGAAACCGGCGCGCCAGTTGGCGGCGTCTGGCGCGCCGAGTAGCTACTTGAAGAGCTTGAGGTACTGGCCGTAGCCCTCTTTTTCGAGGTCAGAGGCGGGGATGAAGCGAAGCGATGCGCTATTGATACAATAACGCAGCCCGGTAGGCTTTGGGCCATCTTCGAACATGTGACCCAGGTGGCTGTCGCCGTGTTTGCTGCGCACCTCGACGCGGGTCATGCCGAGCGTCGTGTCTTCGTGGCGCACGACATTGTCGGGCTCAAGCGGCCGGTAGAAACTCGGCCAACCGGTCCCGCTTTTGAACTTGTGCGTCGAGCTAAAAAGCGGCTCACCACTGACGACGTCCACGTAGATACCGGCTTCTTTGTTATCCCAATACGCGTTTTGAAACGGTGGCTCGGTTCCGTCCTTCTGCGTCACTTTGTACTGCATGTCGCTAAGCCGCTTTTGGAGCGCCTCGTCGCTGGGTTTACGGTAGCTCCGCACCTCGGGCTTCGGCGCAAGCTTCTTCTGTGCATCGCTTAGCAGCGTCACGTCACCCTTGCCTTCCCAGGTTTTCTGCAAGAAGCCTTCGCGTCCTGAGCCCACCCGGTAGCGCATATAATGCTCAGGCTCCTTCTTGTAGTAATCTTGGTGGTATTCCTCGGCGGGGTAGAAGGTCGCTGCATCCACGATCGGCGTCACGATCGCTTTGTCGAAGATGCCACTTTTGCTCAGCGCCACTTTCGACGCCTCGGCGAGTTTGCGCTCTTCTTCGTTGCTGACGAAGATGGCCGTCTTGTACTGATGGCCGCGGTCGGCAAACTGTCCATCGGCATCGGTGGGGTTAATATTGCGCCAAAAGACCTCGAGCAACTCCCCGTACGAAACCTCGCTCGCATCGTAGTTGACCTGCACGACCTCGAGATGCGTCGTCTTGCCGGAAGAGACCTCTTTGTAAGTCGGCGCGACCTCTGATCCGCCCGAAAAGCCCGAGATGACGGAATGAACACCTTCGAGCTTCTCGAACGCACTCTCCATGCACCAAAAGCAACCTCCGGCAAATACCGCGGTCGCCGGTACCGCGGCCCCCCCCTTGGGCGCCACTTTCGTCGCGTGTGCAGGGGCGGCCTGCTCTGTTTTGGGCGACTGGGCGGCTTTGCTGCTCTGCTCGTCGCAGGCGCAGGCACTCAAAGCGAGGGCAAGGGCGGGTAACGCACTCGCGAACCTTCGAAAACTCTGGCTCTTCCAAGTCATCATACTTAACGTAGTGACCTGCCCGCGAAACTGTTACATCTAGAATAAAACTTCTGTTAAGATAGGCAATTAGCGATATCCATCCCACCCGTTCATGCCCGAATATCCAGACCTCGAAATGTACGTCGACGCCTTCGAGCGGATGGTCGTCGGCCAGCGCGTCCGGGCGACGGGTCGCGCCGGCATCTCGCTGCTCAAGACCGTGTCGCCCGGCCCCGACGCGCTCGTCCAGCGCAAACTCGGCGCCTCACGTATCGGCAAGCGCCTGGCGCTTCATTTTGACGGCGACATTCACGCCGTCATACACTTGATGATCGCCGGGCGGTTTCGTTGGAGGACACAAGGAAAGGCTCCCCTCGCAAGTCAGTGGAGCATCAAGTTCGAGCGCGGCACGCTCTACTTGGCCGAAGTGTCGAAGAAGAAGCGCGCGCGTCTTTACATCGTCGAAGGCCAAGCGCGCCTCTCGCAGTTCGCAGCTGACGGCATCGACCCGTTCGCGAATCTTGCGTCCTTTCGCAAAGCGCTCGCAACCCGAAATCACACTATCAAACGCGCGCTCACCGACCAGCGGCTGATCGCCAGCATCGGCAACGCGTACTCCGACGAAATCTTGTTCGACGCGCGCCTCTCGCCCATCAAGTGGACGTCGCGTTTGACCCCTAACGAAACGAGATTGCTCCACCGCTCGACCCAACGCGTGCTGACCCTGTGGAGAAAGAAACTCATCGCCGAGCTGGGCGATGCGTTTGCGGAGAAGGTCACTGCGTTTCGGCCCGGCATGAACGTGCACGGTCGCTTCAAGGAGCCCTGCCACGAATGCGAAACACCGATACAGCGTCTGCGCCGTGCAGACAACGAATGCAACTATTGCCCGACCTGCCAAACCGGCGGCAAAGTCTTGCGAGACCGTTCGCTATCGCGCCTGCTGCGTGACGACTGGCCATCGTCCGTCGACGAACTCGAGGCGCATCCGACCCTGATTCGGCCTACGGCATGAGCGCAGTGTCCGGTGCTTCACCGCCGTCTGCATCTTGGATCGGATCTTCAATGCGCAGTGCTTCGACGTCGTACGATACCTGACAGGGTAGTGAAAGAAACGGCCCACCACGCGCTTGCGTGAGGTACGCGCAGTCCGGGTTGGCGCCCGCTAGAAGGATCTGGTTGCTGCCCGTCAACATCTGCATGTCTTCTTCGTCGCCCGCGATGAGCTCAAGCGACTCAAGTTGGTTGAGACGGCAGGTGACCATCGAACCGTCGCTCAGTTCGATGGGCTGCTCCATCGAAGTTTGGAGCGTGAAGGTCAAGGCACCGTTCGACTGACTACCCGTGATGTATCGTTCCCGCGACTCGTACCGCCAGAATACTTGGTGCCCCTTCTCGCGCAGTTCCGCGCGAAAAACCAACGGGTCGGGAGCGGGAAGCGCGCCCGCGCCACAGCTGTTTTCGAGAAGCTGCTGCGTGACATCAAAGTCACCGACGTACTGGCCAGGCATCTGCGCGCAAGCCACGAACGCCAATGGAGCGATGAGGAGCCAAGCTCTGGTCATAGCCTCGAGTCTGCGCCACCCTTGCCCTGCGACAAAAAAAGTCGCCCGACAGTCTCAATCGGGCCCCGGCTCCCGTTGAGACTCTTCCGTCGGCTCTTCGCTACAATTCGTGGATCAGCAGGGCGGTGGAAAGGATGGTCATGGTGGCCGCGATCGCGACCAGCCCGCGAAACCACGGCTCATCGAAAACGGGGTTGGCAGGTTTGGGCGGCGGAGCGGGCGGCGATGGTGCCACGCCCGGTTCAGTCTTGGCGGCGCGCAGCTTCGGCGGAGCGAACTCCGCGGGTTGCGCGGTAGAAGGCTGTCGGCGTCGAATGGTGTGTTCTTTGTACCGAACTTCGGTGTCCCGACCTGCTCGCACTTTCACATTGGTGCCGAAGGTGACCATGTCCTGCTGCTTGACCTCGAGATAGTAGCGGCCCGGATCCAAAGGAACGCCGTCGGCAAGCTCAGCAGCGGCAACCGGCTTGTCCTCGATGGTCACGACAAACGCGGACGGGTCGTCGAGCACGAGCTTAATGCGGCCTTGGTGCTTTTCGATCACGCTCTCGAACTCGTCGAGGATCACACGCGCGCGGTCGTTCAAGTCGGGAAGCGTCCGTGCGTACTCCAGCCAGGCCCGCGCAGAGTTGTAGTCCTTCTTGTCGATCAAGAGACCAACGATGTTCACCGCGGTGTTGGCCGCCGGGTAAAGTTCAAACGCGAGCGACAACGATTTGAGAGCGCGTTCGTACTCTTTCTGATCGGTGAGGTAGTTCCCTTCGCTGAACAAGAAGCGCGCGGCGCGCAGCTCAGTTGGGTCGTCGTCCGTTTCGTCTTGTGCCCGCGATGAGGCGGGACATAGGGCGCCCGAAAACGAGGCGATAAGTAGCCCGTACGCGAAACAACGAGTCACCTCCGCAGTGTACGGAAAACGCGTGCCGATCGCGAATCTATGTTGGAAATTCGCCTAAAACCCCGGGTTGTCCATGCGCGGTCGAGAGGAGCCATCATCGGATTTACTGCCCGCTTTTTTGGCCTGCGACGGTCCCTTGCTGGTCTTGGCGCCCAGGGGCGTCTTTGCCCGTGTCGATGTTGTCGCGGGCTTGCTCGCGGGCCGGGGCGGCTCTGCGGTTCTGGGCGGCGTCGTAGGGACGGTCGCATCGGCCGCGCTAACACTGGCATCCCGTTGCGCCTCAGGCGACGCATCGAACGCCTCGACCGACGCGTCTGGAAGAAGTGCGATCTCTGGCTCTTTGTCGGGTATGACGGGCACAACGAATTCCGTGTCGGAGAACGCATCGCCGCCTTGGGCACCACCTTCGAGTTCCGACGTGGATGACGACGGGTCGCGAAGGAGAAAAAACGCGACGACGCCCCCAAGAGCAACGGCGCCCAGAATGAACATCCAGCTTCGCGAGCGGTTGCGCGGGGCAAGCGATGCGATCAGGTTCTCGACAGGTAACTCTTGTAGATCGTCGCTATGGTCGTCGATCTCCGCTTCCGGTGGCGGAGCGGGAGCCCCCTTCGAAGGCGCACCAAACGACAGTGTGGGGTCACGCCGCTCACTCAAGTTTTTCTTCTGAGTCGCGTACGAACCAACCGCTTCCTTCGGACGCGGGCGATCCGACTGTTGGACGCCAGGCTCGGTTGGATCGCCACGGCGAAGCCGACTGCGTTTTCGCTCGGCATTCGAATACGAGGCGACGAGTTCCGCGATGCGCGCCATCGTGACCTCTTGTTGCCGAGGAACCGAGCGTACGGCCGTCGCGAACTCGCGCATCCCTGCAAAGCGCTGTACGGGATCGTAGGCCAGCGCGCGGTGCAAAAGAGCCTTGAGTTGAAGCGGTATCCCGGGCAGCGTTTCCACAAAGCTCGCCAAGTCGTCCGTGCGAAGGGCGCCAGGTCGAAGTGTTTCGAGCATGCACGCGGCCGCGCCGTAAATGTCGGCCGAAGCACGTGCTGGAATGCCGTCGCGGACTTCAGGTGCCAAAAAGGCGCGCACGCTTGGGTCAGCCAGCGCGTTGCGCTCACGTAGATAGAACAGGCCCACGCCTGTCACGCGCACCTCACCTCGCTCGGAAACTTGAATGTCTGCCGGCGTAAGCGCACCATGGATGACGCCCTCAACACTGCGCAGCCAGGGCAGTTCTTTGCGTAGCTGCTTGAGTTCGGGCCGGGAGAGGTTATGCGCGTGCTGCAAGCCCGCGAGTGCCTGCTCCCAAATGGCCAGCATGACCTCCCAGCTGGCAGGCGCAGCTGGAGACGCCTCTTCGGTCATTTCGGCGAGTGAGATGCCGTTGTCCCACTCGGTCACGAAGGCAAGCTGTTGGTCGATTTTGCAGACCTCTACGCTCCGCTCAAGATGACGATGTTGGAGCATGCTTGCGCACTCCATCTCGGCATACGCCGCGCGACGAATACCCGGATCGGACAACCCTTCCTTTGAGAGACGGCGTATTTTGACTGTGCGAATCTTGTCGTCAGACGTGCGCGTGCGCGCAATCTGCACAAACGCATTCGGTTGCGAGTCGAGCTGGCCCAAGATCTCGTAGCCATCGACTTTACGCAGCGCCGAAAGGTCCGCAAAAGGGTCCTCGCTCTCGGGCGTTGACCGCGCGTGCCAGATGCGGCGCGTCGAGGGGCGGCCGGACGCGCGCGCTCGACGCGCGGCGTCCACAACCGGTGGCGGCAGCGAATAACCAGCGACCGGCGTGTTCTCTGGTGTGAACTCGTCCTCCTCCAGCTTCACTCCAATAGTCTACCGCAAACTTTCTTGCTCGTGGGCCCACCTGGACTCGAACCAGGAACAACCCGGTTATGAGCCGGGGACTCTAACCAATTGAGCTATAGGCCCGTGGGAACCCCACAGATCCCCAGAATATCCTGCTTCTGCAGGGTTGCAACCCCGAGCTTGGCGCGGTAGGCCCCGGGTGTGAGAGAAGAGCTTAGGTCCCTGATCCGATTAGCTGAACTGGACGCATCCGCCCGAGAACTGGACGACGAGCTATCGAAGATCCCCGATGCTCTTGGCGACATGCGCGGAAATGTCCAAAAACTTGAGGCGCTGCTCGACCGTGAGCGGGCGGACCTCGAAGGGGCACGCAGGCTTCAGAAACAACAGCAAGCCCAGATCGAAGAGAGCCAAGAGGCGCTGACCCGAGCCCGGGGCAAGACCACACAAGCCACCAACACACGCGAGGCCGACGCGGCTCGTCGTGAGGTTGAGGCGGTCAAACGCACCCTCAAGGACCGCGAAGATGAAGCGCTCAAGCTTTCCGAAGCCATCGACAAAGTCGCTGCGTCCGTGGCGCAGCACGAAAAAGAGTTCGGCGAGTTCAAAGCGATGTTCGAGGAAGAAGACGAGAAGGCGAACAGCCGTCTTCGAGAGCTCGAAGAAGAGCGCTCGAAGGTTCTCGCAGGTCGAGACGAAATCGTCGCAAAAATTCCCAAAGTGATCGTTCGTCGTTACGACCGCATCCGTAAACAACGCGGGACCGGCGTCTCCGAGGTGGTCGACGGGGGTTGCACGGCCTGTCGCATGCAGGTCCCGTCGCAGCAACTGCTTCGCGTACAACGCTTCGAAGACTGGGAGCAATGTCAGAACTGCAGTCGCATCCTGTTTTGGAAGCCGGGCGACGGAAGCGACAGTGCTGCAGGAAGCGACAGTGCTGCAGGAAGCGACAGTGCTGCAGGAAGCGACAGTGCTGCAG
>CAZAQV010000033.1:61168-64688 GCA_964487255.1 uncultured Polyangiales bacterium
GAAGCGACAGTGCTGCTCAAAACGGAGAAGCACCCGCCACCGCATAGCCGTGGTGGGTCGCCGGCAACACCATGCGCTTTCGCCGGCCTCGGTCCCTTAGAGCGCCGATCATCCTCGCGGCCGTCTCGGTACCACTGAGCGTTGCACTGCTCGTGGGTTGGATTTTCGTCGTCGTACAAAACCTCTCACTCACCCAAGAGGTGACACAAAACACGCTGCTCATGGTGCTCGGCGGCTTGTTCTTTGTCGTGATCATGGGCGTTCTCATCACGTTCAGCGTGTTTTTGAGCCGCGAGATTCTCGAGGTCCGACGTCAGGACAGCTTTATCGATTCGGTCACACACGAGCTCAAGAGCCCGCTCGCCTCGCTCAAGCTCTGCCTCGAGACCATGGAACGCGGTAGCCTTCCCTCATCAAAGCGCCAAGAGTTGCGGCAAATGATGCTCACCGACGTCGAGCGGCTCTCCACGTTTGTCGACGACGTGCTGCAGGCCAGTCGACTTTCGGTCGCAGGTGGCGCCTATACGCTCACCGATGTCTGTTTGCGCGATGTCATCGACCGTGCGGCCACAAGCGTGCTGGAAAAGCACCACGTCGATCCCGATTCAATCAAGATCGAAATACCGCGACATCTCAAACTCAACAGCGATCCGACGGCCTTGGGTGTGATATTCCGAAACCTGCTGGACAACGCTGTGAAGTACTCCGACAAAAATCCCGAAGTGCACGTGACGTGCAGCCCAACGCGAGACGAGCGAAGCATTCTCGTTTCGGTCAGCGACCGCGGTATCGGCATTCCGCCGAACATGCAACGCAAAGTATTTCAGCGCTTTTTCCGAGGCTCGACCGAGAGCGTCCGCCGTCGAAAAGGAACAGGTCTTGGGCTCTTTGTCGTCTCGAGTCTCGTTCGCAATTTGGGCGGCAAGGTTCACGCCGAGTCTCGCGACGCGGGGGGCACTCGAATCGTCGTCCGACTCCCGCTCGGGGTGCAGTCATGAGCAAGGCGACGCCCCGAATCTTGGTGGTCGAAGATGAAGACCATTTGGCCAAAGGCCTACGCCTCAACCTCGAGTTAGAGGGCTACGAGGTCGTGGTCGCACCGACCTCGCGCGACGCTGCGGCAGCCTTCGTCGAACACCGGAGCTTCGCGGCGGTCATTTTGGACGTCATGCTCCCCGATCTGGACGGTTTCGCGTTCTGCCAGAAGCTTCGCGAAAGCAACAACTACGTCCCCGTCATCATGCTGACCGCCCGACACGCGCCCGAAGATCGGGTTCGAGGACTCGAATCCGGTGCGGACGACTATCTGGTCAAACCCTTCGACCTTGGTGAGCTCTTGGCGCGCATGCGCTCGATGCTGCGCCGTCAGGGCTGGGAACAGCACAATGTCGCCTCGCGAAGCAAAAACACCCTCCAGTTCGGCGACCGGGCATCCATCAACTTCGACACCCACGAAGTCACGGTCGACGGGCAAGAGGTGCACCTCACCCAACTCGAGCTCGATCTGCTGCGCTTTTTTGCGACCAACCCGGAACGCGTCGTGTCGCGCGAAGAGCTGCTCGAAAAGGTCTGGAAGCTTCGTGGCTACTCCAACACACGTACCGTCGACAACTTCATCGGGCGTCTGCGACGACATTTCGAGCCAGAACCGTCCGATCCGCGCCACTTTATCTCCGTGCGCGGCGCCGGTTATCGCTTTGTTCCACCGTAAAGCGGACTATCCTCCGGAGAATCCAAGGCTTTCATGGGCCGTTGTGACGAAACAATTACAAACTTAGCCGAACTCCGGTGACATGCGCTCAAGCCTTCAGGCCTAGGCTTAAACCATGCGTGCAGACAGCGTTTCACTGCCCCTCCCAGCAGCCCACCGACAGACCCCAGCCGACCAGTCTCACCCCGGCAGCGAGGCGAGTGCCACATTGGCTTTGTCCCATGGCCGCGCTCGGCGAAAGATCGACTGGCTCGGCTCTACCCCGTTTGTGGTGATCCATTTGGCTGTTTTCGGGGCGATTTGGTCCGGCGTCACCACCGAAGCCCTCATTTGCTGCGCGGCCCTGTATGTCCTTCGTATTTTCGGCGTCACAGCAGGCTACCACCGGTACTTCTCTCACCGCACGTACAAGACCAGTCGGGTCTTTCAGTTCTTTCTCGCCTTTCTCGCGCAGACCTCCTCGCAAAAGGGCGCGCTTTGGTGGGCCGCACACCACCGTGCGCATCACCTTTATTCCGACACCGAAAAGGACATCCACTCACCCAAACAAGACGGCTTTTGGTACTCGCACGTGGGCTGGGTCTTTTCCGACACCGAAGAGACCGATTGGAAGCGCATCAAGGACATGGCCAAGTACCCCGAGCTGCGCTTTTTAAATAGGTATTGGGCGCTACCACCCGCGATCCTCGGTCTCGGTGTCTGGTTGGCCCTCGGTTGGTCGGGGCTCTTCATCGGTTTTTGCCTCAGCACCGTTCTCGTGTGGCACGGCACCTTCACCATCAACTCGCTCTCCCATGTCTTTGGAACACGGCGCTACGCAACCACCGACACGAGTCGCAACAACTGGCTCCTGGCCATCATCACCTTCGGTGAGGGCTGGCACAACAACCACCACTACTACATGAACTCGGTTAAACAGGGCTTCTTTTGGTGGGAGTACGACGTGACGTACTACATCCTCAAAGCGCTTAGCTGGTTCGGAATCGTTTGGGATCTGAAGCTTCCACCCAAGCACAAAGTGATGGCCTTCGCCCGCGATTGACGACAGCACAAACCCGCTGCCATGTTCGTGTCCGTGGGCGCCAACCTGACTGTGCGATCTATTGGCTTCGCTTTCGTGATCTGTGTACCGGTCCTTCCAGCGCACGCGCAAGAACGCACATCGGGCTTCGGCATCGTTGCTGAAGAGGTTGCCGAGTCGCGGCAGACTGCCGGCGCGGCCTTGCTCGCCTGGGGCCTCGCGGGCGTGTTGACGGGCGGTGCGGTGCTCACCATCGACGCCATCGACGAGGGGATGAGCGATGCCGGCTTGGCGTCGGGCATCACACACGCAAGTTTCGGGGCCATCAATGCGCTGCTTGCCCTGGGGCTCGTCGGAACGAAACCGGCGGATCGCGCAGACGATCCCCTCGATTTGTCACAGGGCGAACTGCGCTCGGGACAAGTCTTCGCGCTCAATCTCGGGCTCGACGTCGCCTACATCACCGCCGGCATTTTGATGGCGCTCGGCGGCGCAGAACTCGGAAAACCGTGGATGGAGGGCGCGGGTTGGGCGATGACCGTACAGGGGGGCAGCCTCTTGGTCTTCGACATCTGGCAATGGCTCGCGTCCAACGACCGCGCAGCCTCCTGGCACGCGCTTTCGCAGTCTCAATAGGAGCCGGGGCCCGAATGAGACTCGCCATGAGCGTGCGCAGCCAAAGCAAGCCGATTTGCTAGCAGCCTCATGATTGATCACAAGTGTGTTTGGTGGATGCATTCCAGATGTTTTCTGCAAAGAGGAGCTGGACGTAGCCACGGGCGAGGGTG
>CAZAQV010000034.1:0-59917 GCA_964487255.1 uncultured Polyangiales bacterium
TCGAGGCCGCGGGCACCAAGCCCTTCGGCTTCATGAAGTTCTTCCCGGGCCCGGGTCTGGGTGGCCACTGCATCCCGGTGGACCCGCACTACCTCTCGTGGAAGATGCGGACGCTCAACTACAAGACCCGCTTCATCGAGTTGGCCTCGGAGATCAACGCGGAGATGCCGATCTTCGTGGTGGGCAAGGTCCGGGAGGCCCTCAACGACGCCAGGAAGGCCGTGAACGGCTCGCGGGTTCTCCTGCTGGGGGTAGCGTACAAGAAGGACATCGACGACGTGCGGGAGTCCCCGGCGCTGGACGTCCTCCGACTCCTGGAGGAGGACGGGGCCGACGTCCGGTACCACGATCCCTTCGTTCCTTCCGTACGGACCCTCGACGGAGGCGAGCGGACTTCGGTGGCGCTCACCGACGAGGCCCTCGAGGAGGCCGACTGCGTGGTCATCCTCACGGACCACTCCGGGTTCGACTACCAGGCGATCCTCGACGGGGCCCGGAGCCTGGTGGACGCCCGCAACGCCACCGCCGGCGTCCGGCCGGACGGCCTGGGCGGCGGGACCCGCTGGGTCGTGAAGTCGGCCGGCGCCCCCGCGCCCGAGCGGATGGCGCCCGCGTCCCTGGCCTGACCCGGGCGGTCGCCCCCCGGTCTACCGCCCTCCCGCGGGGAGCAGGCCGGGGTGCCACGAGAGGCGGAGCTCCCCGCTGGCGTTCCACTCCCGCAGGAACGTCCGGTCGTCCAGGTCCTGCAGGCCGATGAACCAGCGGTTCTTACGGCGGCTGATCGCCACGTCTCCGGCCAGGGAGAGGGGTCCGACCCGCGTCTCGAGCCATCCGGGCCTCAGCCAGCCCGCGAAGCGCAGCCCCACGGTCCACTCCAGGTCGTAGGCACGCGGGCCGTAGTCGAACAGGAACTCCCGGTAGTACGTGTCGTCGTCCCGGCGGATCCGCTCGAGGTAGAGACCCAGGCTTCCGGCCCTACGGAGCCGGTCCAGGGCGAGGAACTGCGCGTTGGAGCCCACCCCCACCCACGCCCCGAGCGGGCGTCCCATGTGGGTGTGCCCCCGCCACGAGCTCGCGGCCACGGCCGTCCCCGCCTCCGTGTCGGGTTGGGGCCGGGCCAGGGCCTGCTTCATGAGCTCGCCGGAGATGCGCCACCCGGCGCCCGCCTCGTCCAGACGGGTGCCGGTGAATCCGAGGAGGTAGATCCGGTCGAACCCGATCTCGGAGACGCCGGGCTCGGGGTTCACGAAGCCCTCCCCTCGCCCCACCTCTCCGTACACCTCCACGCCCTCCTCCGGGACGTGGATCCGGAAGGAGAACGTCCCCATGGGGGTGCCGCGACGGGCGGGCTCCTCCCCGGCTCCGTCTCCCGTGAGGATCTGGGCGAGCTGACCGATCTCCAGCTCGCCTCCCGGGAGGGGCTCGTGGCGGACGAGGGAATAGGCGACCTCCAGGCCCGGCACGAAGCCCACCTCCCAACCCAGGTGGAGGGCCTCCACCAGACCGGTGTTGTTCGTGCCGTCGGCGTCGAACCAGTCCGACTCCCGCGTTCGTCCCCAGAGGATCTCGGTCGTCAGCGACCCCTCCCCGGGCAGCGGGAGGGCCTCCGGGGTCCGAGCGTAGACGTGGGGAAGACCCGGACCCGTGCCGCCGAAGAGGAGCGGGTAGCGGCGGGCCGGGCCCCAGCGGAGCGTCTCCGTCGAGGCCCCCAGGGCCACCGGACCGGCGACGGCTTCGACGAAGCTCTGTCCCGGGCCGAGCTCCAGACGGCTCCGGCTTCCGGGTCGCAGGTAGCGGTCCAGGCGTCCGTACCCCCACGGGTAGGCCAGCGGCGACAGGGCCGGGTCCGTGGTGTCCGGGCGGGTGAGGCTCCGGTTCTGCATCCAGGCGACGTCGGGCTCGACGGCCCCCCGAACCGGGCCCCAGCGGAAGGACGCCCCCGTGGAGAGTCCGGTGGACACGCCCCGCCCCCCCCAGAGCACGCCCCGGGCCCGATCCACCGGGTAGGCGGTCCGGTATGCGGTGGTCCAGCGCGTCGGGAGGAGGCGCAGACCTTCCTCGTCCCACGGGTCCGGGCTTCCGGGAGCGCCGGGGACCCCGAGCGCGCGAAGGTCCAGGCACGGCTGGGCCGCACGGGCGGAGGACAGGCGGCCGTCGAAGCGGCACACCTCCGCCTCGACCTGGGCCGCCACGGTGGCCGGGACGAGGAGGAGAAGGGACACGAGGCTTCGGAGGGGACGGATCATGGGCGAAGCTTACCACCCCGCACCGGCCGCCTCAACATGTCCCGCTCGCTGGTCTGGACGGGCAGGTTCGCGCCTGTTCTCTTCCGTTCCATGACCTCTTCTCCCTCTCCGCGCATCTTCGGCGCCGTCGCCCTCCTCGCCCTCGTGGCGACCGCGTGCGACGTCACCGAGCCCCCCGTCGACGTCCTGACGGGGACCTGGGCCCAGGTGTCCGTGGGCGGAGGTCACGCCTGTCTCGTATCCCGGGACGGGGAGGCCGCGTGCTGGGGCGCGAACGACCGGGGACAGCTCGGGACCGGTCGCGTCTCCGCCGCGGAAGCGGATCCGGAGACGGTGGCGGGCGGGCTGTCCTTCCAGGTGGTCTCGGCCGGGCTCCGGCACACCTGCGGGTTGGACGGGGGTGGGGAGGTGTGGTGCTGGGGAGCGAACGAGGTCGGCCAGCTCGGCGATGGGACGGCCGTCGACCGGGTCGAGCCCACCCGGATCGCCGTCGACGGTCCCTTCGTGTCGGTGAGCGCTGGCGGCGCCCACACCTGCGCCGTCCGGGCTTCCGCCTCGGCCCTGTGCTGGGGAGCGAACGAGGTGGGGCAGGCGGGGGCCCCGCCCCAGAGCGACGGGCTCCTTCCCGTCGTCGTGGGCGCGGACCTCCAGTTCGCTTCCGTCCGTGCCGGGCCACGTCACTCGTGTGGGCTCTCCGTCGGAGGCGAGGCCTTCTGCTGGGGACCCAATCCGGACGGGCGTCTCGGCGCCGGGACCCTCAACGGTGGTCACCAGCCCCAATCGGTGGCGGGCGACCAGGTATTCCGGGCCCTCTCCGCCGGCACCGCCCACTCCTGCGGCCTCGATTCGGAGGGGCGGGCGTGGTGCTGGGGATCCAACGCCCGGCGTCAGGTCAGCGAAGGGTCGGCGGAGCTCCTGGGCTCGCCCTTCGCCCGTGGGGACAGCCTCTACGCCGACATCGAGGCCGGGGACGGCTGGACGTGCGGGGTGGGGAGCGAGGGACAGCTCCGGTGCTGGGGCGCCCGCTGGGACAGCGTCAGCCCGGGGGAGCCGGTCCCCCTCTCCCCCGGAGGTTGGACCCCACTCGGCGCCGATCCGTCCAAGACCGTTCTCGATCTGAGCATGTGGGGTCGTCGAGCGTGTGCCCTGCGTGGGGACGGCGGAGTGGAGTGTTGGGGGCGTTGATGTCGGTCCGTGGCAAAGGTTGCTCGCCATCGCGGTCGCCCTATCTTGGAAGAAGCGCCCCTCGGAATCGAAGGACGGTGACGCCGCCCGTGCGGTCCTCTCGTCCAGCTCCGATGCCGCTCCCCCGTCCCCTTCCGTACATCCGAGCCCGGCGATCCTTGCGAGCCCCTACCCGCTTCCATCCTTCCCTGCCGGGGGCCCGGACAGCCTCATGACACCGAACCAGGACCCCCTCTCCACGTCCGAGCGGCTCGGCGAAACGGCCGACCCTCGTACGCCCGGTGCTCGGCGGCAGCCCCCGAAGCCGTCGACCAACGGTCGGAACGGGCACGGTCGGGGAGACTCCGTCCTCGTGACCCGGGTCGTGGACGCGGACCCCCTGCCGTCGAGCACCGAGTCCGAGACGTTCGACTGGGACACGCTCCTTCCCGAGCGCAGTCGGACCCTCCGCTGGCGCCTCGGGCAGGCCGTGAAGCGGGTGTTCGACTTCGCGTGCTCCGGTCTGCTCCTCCTCGTCCTCGCGCCCGTCCTGGTCGTGGCGGCGCTCCTGGTCAAGCTGACCTCCCGGGGCCCCGTCTTCTACGCGTGCGAGTACGTCGGATACCGGGGGCGGCGCTTCCGCGGGTACAAGCTGCGCACCATGGTGGCGGACGCCGAGGAGCGGAAGGCCGAGCTCATGCACCTCAACCACATGAAGGGCCCGGCGTTCAAGATCCGGAACGACCCCCGGGTCACCCCCGTGGGACGCGTGCTCCGGAAGTTCTCCATCGACGAGCTGCCGCAGCTGTGGAACGTGCTCCGGGGCGACATGAGCCTCGTCGGACCGCGCCCGCCCCTCCCCGAGGAGTGGGAGCGCTACAAGGGGTGGCAGCGCGCCAAGCTGGCGGTGATCCCCGGGATCACCTGCTACTGGCAGATCGAGGGCCGGAGTGACATCGTAGACTTCGACGAATGGGCCCGGATGGACCTCCGCTACATCGAGCGCTGGACCGTGTGGGAGGACCTGAAGATCCTGGCCCGGACGATCCCGGCCGTGCTGGCCGGGCGCGGGGCCTACTGAGCTCCGCCGTCGCGTCCCTACAAGCCCTCCAGACCATGTCGCCGGTGCCTCCCCTCATTCGGGCGCTCCTCGTCACGACCTGGCTCGTGGTGGCTCCGCTGTCGGCGTGGGCCCAGACGGAGGAGACGGCGCCGGACCCCCCCGTCCTCCCGGGCGATCTGGTGGCCCTGCGCGTCTTGCAGGAACCGGAGCTCAGCGGCGACTTCCTCGTGGACCAGCATCACCTGGTGACCCTTCCCCTCATGGGGGAGGTGGACGTCCGCGGCGAGACCGAGCTGTCGCTTCGGGCGCGGGTCCGTGAGGCCCTCCGCACGGAGCTCCGGAACCCGTCCATCCAGCTCCTCGTCCGGAAGCGGGTGCGGATCCTGGGCGCGGTCATCGAGCCGGGCCTCGTCCACCTCGACGCCACGATGAGCGTGGCCGACGCGCTCGCCGCCGCGGGCGGACGGACGCCCGACGCCTCCCAGGGCACGGTGATCCTCCGTCGGGACGGCGAGTCGGTCCGCACCGACGTGTTCGAGGACGCCAGCCTCGGCCGACTTTCCATCCGGAGCGGGGACGAGCTCCTGGTGCCCCAGCGGGATTGGATCGACCGCAACGCCGGCGCGGTGATCTCCGGGATCACGGGCGCGCTGGGCATCCTCGTGGGCCTCCTCATCCGATGAGCGACGGCCCCGGCGCCCCTCGCCGGCCTGCCCGGATCCTCCAGGCCACCCGGCGTCGGTGGCCCTGGGTGGTGGGCGTCCCCGGCGCGACGGTCATCCTGGCGCTCCTCTTCATCTTCCTCGTCCCACCGCTCTTCGAATCCCGGTCCACCCTCCGCTTCATCGAGAGCCAGAGCCCTCTGGGCGGGGCGCTCTCGTCCCTGGCCGGAGGGGGGGGTGGGGCAGGGGGGCTGTCGCTCCTGGCGAGCTTCGCGGGGCAGGGCGTACCCATCCAGACCGAGATGGAGGTGCTGGGAAGCCGGGAGCTGGCCCGCGTGGTCATGGACGAGCTCGGGCTGCGCCTCCAGGTCGAGGACCCCTCCCGCGTTCTCCGGGACCGCGTCTTCACGGAGGTCGCGGTCGGCCCCGACACGCCGGAAGGGGACTACGAGCTCGTCGCGGGCGGCGACGGCAGCTTCCGCCTCTCGGGCGAGGTCGTGGTGGGCCGGGACCCGTTCCGCCCGGTCTTCAACGAGGAGACGGAGGAGGTCGAGCTCGGAGAGGTGGCGCCGGGTCGACCCCTTCCTCTGGAGGGGAGCCGCATCGTCCTCGCGCCGGGAGCCGGGGACTTCCGTCGGATCCGGTTCCGGATCCACGCTCCCCAGGAGGCGCTCGAGGAATTCCGGGACGCCATCGGGGTGGACCGGCCGGCGCGGGACGCCGACATCCTCGCGGTGGGGGTGCGGTGGTCCGATCCCGTCCTGGCGACCCGTGCCACCGATCTCCTCGCCCAGCGGTTCATCGAGCGCCGTGAAGCCTTCCTCGCGCGGGAGTACGGACGCACGGCCACCTTCCTGGCAGGGGAGCTGGACAGCCTCCGGACGGAGCTGGGCCGGGCGGAGGAGGAGCTCCGGGCCTACCGGGAGGCCGAGGGGATCGTGGAGCCCGAAGCGCAGGCCACGGCGGCCGTCGAGCAGCTCGCCGAGCTCCAGGCCCGTCGGGATCTCGTCTCGGCGGAGCGGGAGGCCCTCCTCGCGCTCCTGAGGCGAGCCCGGAGTGGGGAGGACGCGGAGGGGTCCGGAGAATCGCCGTACCGTCGGCTCGTCTACTTCCCGACCCTCCTGACCAGCAGCGCCACCGCGGAGCTGGTGACGCTCCTGGGGGAGCTCGAGAACGAGCGGGCGGCCCTGATGGACCGCCGGACGACCGAGGCCCGGGAGGTCCGCGCGCTGACCGACCGCATCGAGGGGGTGGAAGCGCAGCTCCGCACGGTGGCGGAGACCTACCTGGAGGGACTGGAGGAGCAGGTGGTCTCCCTGGACCAGCTCCTGTCCGGATTCCGCGGTCAGCTCGAGTCCGTGCCGGCCACCGAGCTCGAGTACCTGCGCCGCCGCCGCCAGGTGGAGCTCCTGAACGAGCTCTACCTCTTCATGGAGATGCGACGGAAGGAGGCGGAGGTCACGGCCGCCGGGGAGACGGGCGGGGTGCGGGTGGTGGACGGGGCCGAGCTTCCCCTCGAGCCGGCCCGACCGCGGCCGCTCCTGACCCTGATTCTGGCCCTCGTCGCGGGGGTGGGCCTCGGTGTCGGAACGGCCGTCCTCCTGGAGTACACCACGTCCTCGGATGGGCGGGAGCTGGCGCAGAGCGAGCCATGAGGCAGGGTGTGGGGGCCGGCCCGGCCGAAGGAAGGCCGGATCTCTCGGTGATCGTCGTCACCTGGAACTGTCTGGATCTCGTGCTGGACGCCCTCGCCGCCGTGGAGGCCGGAAGCGGCGATCTGGCCGTGGAAGTCATCCTGGTGGACAACGCCTCGGCCGACGGGACGGTGGACGCCGTGGAGGCCCGCTTCCCGTCGGCGCGGGTGGTCGCGAACCGGGAGAACGTCGGGTACCCCCGGGCCAACAATCAGGGGCTGGCCCTGGCGTCGGGGCGTCACGTCCTCTTCCTCAACCCGGACACCGAGGTGGCGACGGGCACCCTCGAGCGCTGTGTGGCGGAGCTGGACGCACACCCGGAGCTGGGTGCCGTCGGGTGCAAGGCGCTCTTTCCCGACGGCAGCACCCAGGTGGAGTGCGCCCGGCGTCACTACCGTCTCCGGCACCTCCTGTGGGAGGCTTTCTACCTTCACGTCGTCTTTCCGCAGAGCCCCGTCTTCGCCCACCAGGTGATGGGGGACTGGGACCACGAAGGAGACCGGGACGTGGAGGCGCTCGTGGGGGCCTTCATGATGGTCCGGCGGGAGGCCGCCCTGGAGATCGGCGGCATGCCGGACGAGGTCTTCATGTACCACGAGGACCTCGCCTTCTGCCTGCGGCTGGAGAAGAAGGGCTGGGGCGTGCGCTACCTGGGCTCCGTGTCCATGCTCCACCACCACAGGGGCTCGTCGAGCCGCTCGCGTTCCCCTCTCGAGCTCCTCGAGGGCGAGGTGCGCGTCCGTCTCGTCCGGGAGCGGTCGGGGCTCCTGGCGGGCGCCGCGGCGCGCGTCCTCTTCGGCGTCCGGCAGCTCTGCCGCCTCGCCGCGGCCATCCCGTTCCGCGCGGTCCCTTCCCTCCGACGCCGCTACCCCCAGGTCGCGGCCGTGGGGAAGCAGGCCACCCTCCTCGCCTGGACGGTGGCCCCGGGGGTGGTCCACCGGCGCCTCCGGCGCTCCGGCATCCCCGCCGACGAACGGCCGCGTCTCCTCCTGGTGGGGCCGACTCCCCCCCCGGTCCACGGAGTCTCGGTCTACTTCGCCATGCTCCTCGCGTCCATGGAGCTCCGGACGCGCTTCCGGGTGCACCACGTCGAGCTGGCGGACCGAAGGGACCTGGACAACCTGGGGCGCCTGGACCTCCGCAACGTCGTCCTCGGCCTCCGACACGCGGTGGAGGTGACCGCCGCGACGTGGCGGCACCGGGCCGACGTCTGCTACCTCTCCCTCTCCCAGAACCCCTTGGCCTTCGCGCGGGACGCGGCGCTCATCGCCGGGGCCCGGAGCGGCGGGGCCCGGGTCGTGGCCCACGTCCACGGGGGCTACCTCGACACCCTCTACCGGGGCGCGTCCCGACCTTTCCGGGCCTTCATGCGAGCCACCCTGCGGATGGTTGCGCGGGGGTGGGTCCTGGGGGAGTCGCTCCAGCGCCTCTTCCAGGGGCTGCTCCCGGCCGAGCGCGTCCGGGTCGTGCCCAACGGCGTTCCGGAAGGGCCCGCTACCCTGTCCGAGCCCGAGACCGGAGGGGACCGCCCCGCCCTCACCGTCCTGTACATGGGGCAGGTGTGCGAGACCAAGGGGGTCGGGGACCTTCTCGACGCCGTCGAGCGGCTGGGCGCGGAGGGGCGGGACGTCCACTGCCTCGTCGCGGGGGGATACCTCACGGAGCGGGACCGAGCGGTCCTCCAACCCCGCCTGGCGGAGCTGGAGGCGCGGGGGACGGCGCGGGCGCTCGGCGTGGTCCGCGGGGCCGAGAAGGCCCGGGCGTTCGGCGCGGCCGACGTCCTGGCGCTGCCCAGCCGCTACCCCCTCGAGGGCCAGCCCCTGGTCGTCCTGGAAGCCATGGCCGCCGGCCTCCCCGTGGTCTCCACGCCCCGGGCCGCCATCCCCGACATGGTCGTGGACGGAGAGACGGGCATCCTGGTGCCCGAGGGCGACGTGGAGGCGCTGGGGGACGCGCTCGCCCGGCTGGCCGACGACGCGGAGCTGCGTGGCCGCATGGGGTGCGCGGGGCTGCGGCGTCACCGCGCCCACTTCACCGGGGAGCGGTGCGTGGCCCGGGTCGTCGAGGAGCTCGAGCATGCCCTCGGCTGACGCCGTGACGCCGCCCGTCGCGGCGGCCGAGGACGGCATGGACCCGCGCCACTGGATCGTCCCCGGCGTGGCGGCGGTGGTGGTCGTCTCGGCCCTGGGCTTCGCCTTCGACCCGTGGCTCACCTTCGGGATCCTCCTGGGGACGGCCCTCTTCGCGGCGACGGTGGCGTGGCCCCTCGGGGTGGTGGCGGCCATGCTGGCCATCGGCCCGCTGGACCTGTCGTTCCTGACCGGCGGCTTCAAGAGCATGTTCGAGCAGCTCGGCGGCCTCGACATGAACGGGATCCGGCTGATCTTCGTGAGCCTGGGCTTCGGGCTGGTCGTCCTGTCCGAGCGGCGCTACTGGTCCCGCCTGCTGTCCCCGTCCGTGCGGTGGTACGTCGTCTTCCTGGCGTGGGGCGCCGCGAGCCTCCTGGTGTCCCCCGACCCCATCGAGGGGCTTCGCCTCCTCATGAAGCTCGCCTGGCCCCTGCTCATCTTCCTGCTCGTCTCCGCGCCCGGCAGGACCCACGCCGAGCTGGATCGCCTGGTGGACTGGCTCCTGATCGGCGCGGCGGTCATCGTGGTCATCAACCCCCTCTTCGTGCTCATGGGCGACGTCTACGTGGAGGACCAGGGGCAGGTCCGGCTCATGGGGGCCGGGACCCACCAGAACCCCTTCTCCTTCGCCATGCTGGTGGCGCTCCTGGTGTCCCTGGTGCGCTTCGTGTTCCGGGGGCGGCCCAGGTACCTCGTCCTCGCCGCCGGGGCGGCCACCTGGATCGGGCTCACCCAGACGCGCATCACGTTCCTCGCGGCCGCGGTCTCGCTCGCGGCGGTGGCCCTGTACGCCGCGGTGGTGCGTCGGAACGTCCGGGCCGCGGCGGCGGGGGCGGGGGCCGCCCTGGTGCTCACCCTGGCCCTGGCTCCCTTCATCCTGGAGCGGACCTTCGGAACCGTCCCCACCGTGCCGGAGCTCCTCGACCTCCTCCGGAGCCCGGTCGCCCTCTACCAGTCCATCAACTGGTCCGGCCGGGAGCTCTTCTGGGCCGTGCTCGTCTTCTCCTGGTTCACGAGCCCCTGGCTCGGGCTCGGGTTGGGCTCGTCCACCGTGATCCTGACCGGGGTGTTCCCCGAGGAGATGGGGCTGGTGGCCCACAACGAGTACATCCGCCTGGGGACCGACACGGGCTTCCTGGGCCTCGGCCTCTTCGGCCTGGCGATGGCGTCCTGGATCTGGGTCGCCGTCCGGGTGGGGAGGCGCGCCGACCCCCGGATCCAGGAGATGGCGCTCCCGGCGCTGGCCATCCTGGTCTCCTGGGCGGTCATCTCCATAACCGACAACGCCTTCGACTACTACGGCCCCTTCACCCAGTACGCGGGCCTGTTCGTAGGGGCGTGCGTCGCGGCACGGCGGTGGACATGAGCGAGAGGCTGGCGAAGCTCGTCCGGAAGGGGATTCCCGTGGTGACGCCCCTCGCCCGGGACCTCTATCGTCTGAAGGGGCTCGTGCGGTATGGTGTCCTCCCGGGGGCGCGGGCGCTCCGCTGGTGGTGGGGATCCCGCGAGTACACGAACTACACGTACGAGCTGACGGCGCTGTCCCGGTCGTACCTCGTCCACTTCCTGCACAACACCCTCGGGACGCCGCTCCCCGACGTGGAGCGGTACCTGCGGGAGCTGGCGGACGACGCGACCCTGCGGGGCCACCTCGAGGAGCGGGCCCGCGCGACCGCGGACCGGTACTTCGCCGACCTGCCCTTCCGCTACGGCCGTCGGGCCGGTTGGTACGTCTGCGTCCGCAGCCTCAAGCCGCGGCTCGTGGTGGAGTCGGGGATCGACCGGGGCCTCGGGACCTGCGTCCTGGGCGCCGCCATGCTGCGCAACGCGCAGGAGGGCCACCCCGGGAAGGTCGTGGGGATGGACATCAACCCCCGGGCCGGGAGCTACGTGGGCGGCCCCTACGAAGGCGTCTGCTCGGTCCGCTACGGGGATTCGCTGGAGACGATACGGAAGCTGGAGGAGCCGGTGGACCTCTTCATCCACGACAGCGACCACTCGGCCGAGCACGAGCGGGCGGAGTACGACCTGGTGGTGGACCGGCTCGCGCCTGGCGCCTTCCTCCTCTCGGACAACGCCGAGGAGGAGCCGGCGCTCATGGAGTTCGCCCGGGAGCACGCCTGGCGCTTCCACTACTGGCAGGAGGTCCCGAAGGGCCACGTCCACACGGGCGGGGGCATCGGCTTGGCGACGGCGGGAGGGCGCCCGTGACCCTGGACGCCGTGCCTGACCGGGTGAACGTCCTGGGGGCCCTCATCTCCGACACCTCGCTGGAGGAGCTCTCGGAGCTGGTGGTCCGGCGTGGAGCCAGGGGCGAGCGCCTCACCGTGGGCGCCCTGGCCCTGCACGGAGTGACGGTCGCCCACCGCGACCCGGCCTACCGTGCCCGCCTCTCCGAGCTCGACGTCCTGACCCCTGACGGCGCGCCGGTGGCCTGGGCCGCCCGGGCGCTCCACCGTCGGCCGCGGCTGGAGCGGGTCCCGGGCCCCGACCTGTCGGCGCGGGTCCTGGAGCGTGCCGCGGAGAGCGGCGTTTCCGTCTACTTCTTCGGGAGCACGGCCGAGACGCTGGACGCCCTCCGTGCGCGTCTCGAAGTCCGGTTGCCCGACCTCGTCGTGGCCGGGACCCGGCCGTCCCGCTTCCGCGCGGCCACGCCGGAGGAGGAGGAGGCGCTCCGGGAGGACATCGAGGCGAGCGGCGCCGGGATCCTGTTCGTCGGTCTGGGTTGCCCGCGGCAGGAGGTCTGGGTCCAGGAGAACGCGCCCTTCCTCCGGATGCCCATCCTGGCCGTGGGGGCGGCGTTCGACTTCCTGGCCGGGACCGTGCCCAGGGCGCCCTCCTGGCTCCGGCGGAGCGGCTTCGAGTGGGTCCATCGGATCCTGAGCGAGCCACGACGGCTCCTGCCACGCTACCTTGTCACCGGTCCCCGCTTCGTGCGCGGATGCCTGGCCCAGGCCGTCTCCGGACCGCCGGGCCATCGCCCCGTCGATCCCACCCACCTAATCCCTGAGCGTTACGGATGATCCCCCGGACTTCCAGCCCCGCGTCCCTCTCCCGGTTCGGCGCGGTCTGTCTCGCCGTCGCCGGCCTGTTCCTCTCGGGCTGCGAGGAAGGGGTGCTGTATCCCGGCGGAGACACGATCGAGACCTTCTTCGTCCTTCCGGAAGCGGCGACGGTCCCGCTCCAGGGCGCCCTCCAGCTCCGCGCGAACGCCCGGAACTCCCAGGGGATCTCCCTCCCGGTGGACGGCGTGGTCTGGGCGTCGGCGGATTCCACGGTGGCCCCCGTCGACGACGAGGGCCTGGTGCGGGGGGTCACGCCGGGCCAGACCACCGTGGTGGCCACCCTGGGGAGCCGATCCGCCCAGGTGACCGTCACCGTCGAGCCGCCGCCCGCTGCGGCCTGGGCCGAGCACGCCTGCGGCGTCACGGCCAACGGCGTGGTGGCGTGCTGGGGACGGGGGTTGAGCGGCGCGCTCGGCCAGGGGAATCGCGAGGGCTCTGCGGTACCGGTCCCGGTGGCCGGGGAAGCGGCCTTCGTCTCGGTGTCCACGGGCGCCAACCACACCTGCGCGTTGGCGGAGGGCGGCCTTGCCTGGTGCTGGGGTCGGGGCGTGGAGGGACAGCTCGGTACCGGGCTCTCCCGGGACGCGCTCGTGCCCGAGCGGGTGGCCCGGGACTTCCTCTTCCGGGAGGTGTCGGCCGGGGGCCGTCACACCTGTGGCCTGACGAACGAAGGACAGGTGCGGTGCTGGGGCTGGAACCGCTTCGGACAGCTCGGCAACGGCACGAACGTCGGCCTCCAGGACCCCGTCCTCATCGACTCCGACCTCGAGTTCCAGGACGTGTCCGCCGGGGGGCGCCACACCTGTGCCGTCGACGCGGGCGGGCAGGCGTGGTGCTGGGGAGAGAACGAGAACGGGCAGCTCGGGAACGGCTCGACGGGAGATGCCACGAGCCCCGTCCGGGTCGCCTCGGCAGTCCGGTTCACGCGGATCTCGGCGGGCGCGACCCACACCTGCGCGCTGGACACCGGGGGGGTCGCCTTCTGCTGGGGCGGGAACGACCAGGCGGAGCTGGGCCTCGGAAGCTTGACGGACCAGCTCACGCCGCGGCCCGTGTCCTTCGGCCATCCCTACCTGGACATCTCCGCCGGGCTGGACCACACCTGCGCGGTGGACCTGGGCAGCCGTGCCTATTGCTGGGGGCAGGGGGGCTCCGGCCAGCTCGGCAACGGGGACGTGCGCCTCTTCGGCAATCCCCAGCGCACCCAGGACGACCGGTTCTACCAGGACATCTACGCGGGGTCGACCTTCTCCTGCGCCGTGGAGCGCGGGGTCCTCACAGGGTACTGCTGGGGCACCGGCTCCTTCGGGCAGCTCGGACAGGGGGGTGCGCGGAGCAGCACGGTCCCCTCGCCCGTGGAGGGGGGGCTGGCGTATCGGGTCATCGGCCGGTGACGCCGTGGTCGCCGACCCGTGGACGCGGATCGGCGGTGGCCTCCTGAGCCCAGCCGCGTGAGCGACGGGCGCGGGCTGGACCTGGGCCGACGGGCCCTGGCACGGAACACCGTCTGGAACATCCTCGGCCAGGGTCTTCCTCTCGGCGTGGCCCTCCTGGCCGTCCCGGTGCTGCTCCGGTCCCTGGGGGAGGGGCGCTTCGGGCTCCTGGGCCTGGTGTGGATGTTCGTCACCCTCTTCGGGGAGCTCGGCTTCGGGCGGGCGGGGACACGCTTCCTCGCCGAGGCCCTGGGGGGCGGGAAGTCCGACCACCTCCGTCCGGTGGTCCGCACAACGCTCCGCGCCCAGCTCGTGTTGGGGGTGCTCTTCGCCGTGCTCCTGGGGGCCGTCTCCGGCGTGCTGGTGGGGCGCGTGCTCTCCGTCGACCCCGGGCTGGTGGAGGAGGCGCGCACGAGCTTCCTCTGGCTCGCGGCCACCGTGCCGCTGCTCACGCTGGGCGCGGCGTATCGGGGCTTCCTGGAGGCGGCCCAACGCTTCGGGGAGCTCAACGCCGTCCGCTTCACCGTGAGCACCCTCAACTACCTGGTCCCCGTCGCGGCGGTCCTGCTGGGGGGTGGGGTCGTGACGGTGGTGGCGCTCCTCATGGCCATCCGCGCCGGCGGCACCCTCGCCTTCTGGTGGCGGGCCCGCCGCCTCTGGGTCTCGGCTCCCCGACCGCGCGCCGGGGCCGACGCGCCGGACGCGCGGGCCATCCTGGGCTTCGGCACCTGGGTGACCGTGTCGTCGGTCGTGTCCCCGGTGCTCGTCTATCTCGATCGGTTCCTGCTGGGCGCTCTGGTCTCGGTGGCCGCCGTGGGCGTGTACACCGCTCCCTACGAGGTCGTGACCCGGCTGCTCCTGGTGCCGGCGGCCGTGGCCTCCACCCTCTTCCCGGCGGTGAGCGCGCTCCGGGGTCGCCGGCGTCCCGGCGAGGTCGAGCGGGTCACCCGGCTGGCCAGCCTCACGATCCTGGTGCTCGTCGGGCCCGTGGTGGCGGTCCTCGTGGTCTTCGCCGGTCCGCTCCTGGACGCGTGGCTGGGGGCCGGATCGTCCCCGGCCATGGTGCTCGCCCTACAGCTCCTGGCCCCGGGGGTCCTGGCCAACTCCCTGGCCTTCGTCCCCTATTCGCTCCTCCAGGGCATGGGGCGGGCGGACCTCACCGGGAGGCTCCACCTGATGGAGCTCCCCATCCACGCGGTCCTGGCCTACTGGCTCATCGGTCGGTACGGGGTGGCCGGAGCGGCGGGGGCCTGGAGCGTGCGCACCACGCTGGACGCCGTGGTCCTCTTCGCGCTGGCCCGTCGGCTGGGGGACCACGGGTGAGGGGGGGCGACATGGGACTTCCGCGGGACAGCCTGTACATTCTCCTGGCGCCCCGATTCCGCGACCACGACCCACGGACCCGCACTCCATGAGCGTAGCCATCATCACCGGAGCCGCCGGACTCATCGGCTCGGAGGCCGCCCGGCACTTCGCCGGCCTCGGCTTCGACGTCGTCGGGATCGACAACGACATGCGGGCGTACTTCTTCGGGCCCGAGTCCTCCACCCGACCCATGCGGGAGCGGATCGAGAACGAGCTCGGCGGCGCCTACCGGCATCGCGACCTGGACATCCGGGACGCGGAGGGGCTCGAGGGGCTCTTCTCCCAGCACGCCGGCCGGATCGGCGTGGTGCTCCACACCGCGGCCCAGCCCTCCCACGACTGGGCGGCCCGGGAGCCGGCCACGGACTTCGGCGTGAACGCCGTGGGGACGTTGAACCTCCTCGAGGCCACCCGGAAGCACGCGCCCGACGCCCCCTTCGTCTTCACCTCGACGAACAAGGTCTACGGGGACGCACCCAATCGCCTGCCGCTGGAGGAGCGGGAGACGCGCTGGGAGCTCCCGGAAGGGCACCCCTACCATGGAGGGGTCCCGGAGGACTACTCCATCGACCAGTCCCTCCACTCCCTCTTCGGGGCCTCGAAGGTGGCCGCCGACGTCCTGGTGCAGGAGTACGGGCGGTACTTCGGGATGAGGACGGTGTGCTTCCGTGGCGGGTGTCTGACGGGCCCCGGCCACGCCGGCACCGAGCTCCACGGCTTCCTGGCCTACCTGATGAAGTGCACGGCCCTCGGGCGCCCCTACCAGGTCTTCGGATACGGGGGCAAGCAGGTCCGCGACAACATCCACAGCGCCGACCTGGTCGCCGCGTTCGAGGCCTTCGTGCGGGCCCCCCGTCAGGGCGCCGTCTACAACATCGGAGGGGGACGGCACAGCAACTGCTCGATGCTGGAGGCCATCGACCTCTGCCAGGAGATCGCGGGGCGCGAGCTCGACTGGAGCTACGTGGACGACCACCGTCGCGGGGACCACATGTGGTGGATCTCGGACCTCTCCCGCTTCCGGGCGGACTACCCCGGGTGGGAGCTGACCCACGACGTGCCCGGCATCCTCCGGGAGATCTACGAGGGTAACCGGGAAGCGTGGATGGCGGCGCGGTGACCCACCCCCCGGAGCGCCCTCAGGGCTCGATCCGGGGGTCCCAGGTCAGGGTGAGGTCCAGGATCAGGTTGGTCTCCCGGAAGCCGAGCGGCATGGGGTCGACCGCGTACTGGAGGTAGTCGCGGTTCCAGCGGCTCACCGCGCCCAGGCGCACCGCGGCACGCAGGTCGTCGCGTCGGACGCCGGGGATGGGCCCGCGGTAGCTTCCTGCCGCCCGCCACTCCCGGTCCTGACCCAGCCCCCCGTCCCGACGGTCGAAGATCCGCGCGTGGACGATCTGATCGTGGACGATCCGCTCGACCTCGGCCCCGACCGTCCGATCGTCCCTCCGGCGCTCCAGAGCGAGGACGGTGCCGAGGGAGCTGGGACCGATGGAGGCGCCGAGGATCTGACCCCGGTGTGTGTGCCCGGCCCCTTTGTGGCGATAGCCGCCGATCCCCAGCCGGGCCGGTCCGGCCCCGCCGGTGTCCCCGACCTCCCCGAACAGCAGCCAGTCGGTGGCTCCGGTCTCCCATGACAGGGCCGCGCCCAACGCGAAGATGACGGCATGGCCCGGCTCGGTGACGAAGTCCTCCACGTTGCGGGCGTAGTCGTCCCGACCGTACGTGGCCCACAGAGACAGGGGGTGCCCGTCCCACCGGGCGTGGACGGCGGCGAGCCCGTTCTCCTCCGAGGCGCCCTCTTCCTCCTGATCGGGGTCGGTGGTGAAGGCCTTGAAGAGGAGGGACGGCCCGAAGCCTTCGTCCAGCGGGTCTCGGTAAAAGAGCGACGCGCCCAGGACGAGGTGCGTCGACCACGGGGGAGTCCAGTCGAGGAAGAAGCCCGACAGGAGGGCGCCCTCGTCGTCCTCTTCGATGTCGAAGAACTCCGATTCCCGCGCGAGCCCCCATTGCACCCGCCCGGCCAGCCGCCCTACCCGAGTGGAGGTCGAGCTCCAGTCCAGGAACGCATGGGGGACCCCGGGCCCGGAGCGGCCGAGGATCACCGGATACCGGAGCTCCGGCCCGCGGACCATGGTCGCGGAGGAGACGCCCGCCGACAGGGTGCCGGCTCGGACGCTGATCGTGGAGGCGCCCGGGAACACGGCCCAACGAGACCCCTCGCCCCACCGACGGGGCAGGTCGATCGCGAACCAGGGAGCGCCCGACCCGGGAGGGCCGGGGCCCACTCTGGGCGCCACCGGGAAAGCCTTGTTCTCCGCCCAGGTCACCTCGGGACGGAGGGTCACCGAAAGCGGTCCCCACCGGCCCGTCACGCCGAAGGCCATCCCGAGCGCCGCTCCACGCCCGGCCCACAGCGGCCCGTTGTCCCGATCGTCGGACCAGCCGGTCCGGTAGGCTCCTTCCAGGACGACCGGGGCGAGGGACGGCCCGGGGGCGACGGGTCCCACGCTGTCGGCCGGGCGGAGCAGCGGCAGGGACGAGAGCTGGGCGCTCGCGGAGGAGGCGCCCGCAGCCGCCAACAGGAGGACCGTGGGGAATGTGCGGAGCCGGTTCGTCCAGAGCCTCATCGTCGCCGTCGGGGTAGGAGTGCCGGCTTGGCCCGGTGCCGACGGGCTCCGGGCCTGGGGACGGGATCGTCGTCGCTGCGGAAACTTGCCCCCTGGCCGGCGCCGGTGCCAGCCCCGGACGCCCGGGTGTCGCGCGGGCTCTCCCCGCCCAGCCTGCGGCTTGCACGCCCGTGCGGCCGCCTCTACGATGACCCACGAGGCGAATGCCCGTGCGGGCTTCGACACCGTCTTCGCCTCGATCCCCCCCTCGCCCTTCGTGCCGACAGTCCGTGATCTCCGCCCAGACCCTGGAATTGGCCCGGAAGCATCGGCGGGCCACCGCCACGGGGGTGTATTCCGCCGCCACCTTCCTGGCCCTGAGCCTGGCGTTCCTGGCTCGTTGGGAGTTCGATCCCGCTGTGCTGGGAGGGTGGGAGTTCGCAGGCGCCCTCCTCGTCCTGATCCCCGTCCGCCTGGCCTTCAACTACTGGTTCCGGCTGGGGATGAGCCAGTGGCGCTTCGTGGGGACCCAGGACTTCGTCCGACTCCTGGCCGCGCTCAGCGCCGGGACCATCACTTTCTGGGCCGTGACGTGGGCGGCACCCGTCCTTCCCAACGTGCCGCGCTCCATCATCCTCCTCGAATGGGTGTTCTCCGGCTACCTCACCGGGGGCATCTGGGTGATGTACCGCCTCGTCTACGAGCGGGGCCGCCGGCGGTCGTCCCGGGCGACCACCCCTCGGCGCCGGGTGCTGGTGGTGGGTGCGGGCGAGGCCGGCCAGCAGCTGGTTCATCAGATGAAACGCTCGTGGGTGGGCTACGAGCCGGTCGGCTTCGTGGACGACGACCCGGGAAAGTGGGGCACCCTCATCCACGGGGTGGAGGTGGTCGGCGGGACCATGGACATCCAGGAGATCGCCGCGGGACAGCGGGCGGAGGAGATCGTGGTGGGCATCCCCAGCGCCACGCCGGCCGAGCTGCGGGAGCTGGTGGGCCGCTGTGAGCCCACCCGGCTCCCGCTCAAGATGCTCCCGGGCATCGACCACGTTCTCGGGGGGTCGGCGGACCTCAGCTTCCTCCGCGAGATCCGGATCGAGGATCTCCTGGGCCGCGATCCGGTGGACCTCGAGCTTCCGCATCTGGCGGAAGCCCTGGGGGGCAAGACGATCCTGATCACAGGTGCCGCCGGCTCCATCGGCTCCGAGCTCGTGCGCCAGATCACCCGCCACCGACCCGGGCGGATCGTCCTGGTCGACCAGGCCGAGACCCCGCTCCATTACCTCGACCTAGAGATCCGCAAGGGGGCCCCCGACGTGGAGGCCGTCTGCGTGGTAGGGGACGTGACGCACCCGCCCACGCTGGAGCGGATCTTCCAGCGCCATCGGCCCGACTGGGTCTTCCACGCAGCCGCCTACAAGCACGTGCCGATGATGGAACGGAACCCCCGGGAGGCGGTTCGGACCAACGTTCTCGGGACGGCCCTCGTCGCCCGGGCCGCGGGTGCCTCCGGCGCAGAGCGATTCGTCCTGGTCTCCACCGACAAGGCCGTCCGTCCGTCCAACGTCATGGGCGCCACCAAGCACCTCGCCGAGCGGTTGGTTCTGGCACTCCAGGGCCGCTATCCGGAGACCCGCTATGGCGCCGTCCGGTTCGGGAACGTCCTCGACAGCAACGGCAGCGTGCTCCCTCTCTTCCGGCAGCAGATCGAGAAGGGCGAGCCGCTCACCGTGACCCATGAGGAGGTGAGCCGGTACTTCATGACGATCCCGGAGGCCGTGCAGCTGGTCCTCCAGGCGTCTCTCCTCCCGGGCCTCCGGGGGCGGGTTGCCATGCTCGAGATGGGCAAGCCTGTTCGCATCCTGGACCTGGCTCGCGACATGCTCCGCCTCTCGGGCCGCCCGTTCTTGTTGGGGGAGACCGTGGTGGTGACCGGACTCCGCCCGGGTGAGAAGCTCCACGAGGAGCTGGCGGCGCCCGACGAGCGGGTCGAGCCGACCGAGGTCGACCGGGTGCTCCTCGTGAATCCCGCCGGCGACGAGCCCAACGACCTGGCATCGGTCCTGAGCCTGGAGACGCTGGACGAGGAGCGGATCCTGGATCTGCTGTGCGACCGCTTCCCCGAGCTCTGCTGTCGGGACGATGGCGAGCTGGACGTCGCGGGCCGCCTGGCCGCCACCAACTGAAGGACGCACGAGCCCGCGTCAGATGCCTCCTCCCCCGATGGGCCTCCGTACCCCTCCCCCCCTCCGTTCCGCTCCGTGATCCCCTCCCTCGTCGTCTTCGCGGCAAGCTGTCTGGCCGCCGCGGCCATGACGGCCTGGCTCGCCCGCCACGCCCCGCGGCTCGAGCTGCTAGACGTTCCCAATGAGCGCAGCTCGCACTCCTCCCCGACGCCTCGGGGGGGAGGGCTGGCCATCGTGGTGGTCACGCTGGGCGCGGTCGTGGTCGCTGGCGGACGGGGGGACCTGGACGCGCGTATCGTGGTGGCCCTCCTCGGAGGCCTTCCCGTGGCCGTGGTGGGATGGGTCGACGATCTCCGGGAGGTGGCCCCGTGGGCGCGCCTGCTGGTCCACTTCCTGGCCGCGCTCTGGATGGTCCAATGGATGCGGGAGGTGGGCCCTCCCGCCCCGGGCCCCCTGGGCGGGGGGCTGGTCGCGACCGGCGTCCTCGTGGTTGCCACCGTGTGGTCCATCAACCTCTACAACTTCATGGACGGCATCGACGGGCTGGCGGCGGGCGAGGCCGTCCTCGTCGGTCTCTTCGGCGCCCTCCTCCTGACCGGCGACGCGGCCACCGGGCTGCGTCAGGTGGCGGCCGCCGTGGCCGGGGGATCGCTGGGGTTCCTCTTCTTCAACTGGGCCCCGGCCCGGATCTTCATGGGAGACGTCGGCAGCGGGTTCCTGGGGTTCGCCTTCGCCGCGCTTGCCGTGGCCTCGGAGGCGCTGGACTCCCTTCCCGCGCTCGCCTGGGTCCTGCTCGGAGGGGTCTTCGTCGTGGACGCCACGCTCACCCTTCTACGCCGTCTGGCCGCGCGGGAGCGGGTCTGGGAGCCGCACCGGGAGCACGCGTACCAGCGCGTGATCCGGGCCGGAGGCTCCCACCGCGCGGTGGCGCTGGGCGCGGCGGCCCTGAACCTGGTGCTCGGAGGGCTGGCCCTGGCGGTGTGGCGGGGGCCGCTGGAGGCGGGGTACGCGCTGGCGGGGGCGGGGGCGGTGCTGGTGGGGGCGTATCTCGGCGTCCAGGCCGTCGAGATTCCCGAGCCGCCCCGGGCCGATCCGGCGGTGTCGCTCCCTTCCCGCCGGACATCCTGATCCACCCGTGACCCCGCCTCTCTTGCCGGACGCTCTTCCTGCACCCGTCCGCAGCGGCCGCTCCGGCACCCCGAGGATCGGCTATCTGGTCCAGCAATTCCCGCCGGAGGTCGGTGCGGGTGCCGCCCGTGCCGGCGAGCTGTGCGCCCGTTGGAGGGACGCGGGCGCCCGGGTCACCGTGGTCACCGGCATGCCCAACCGCCCGGAGGGTCGCATCCACCCCGGCTACCGGAAGCGGTGGTTCGTGGACGAGGAGTGGGACGGCATCCGCGTGCTCCGCTCCTGGCTCTACGCGAGACCCGGCCTGGGGACGCTGGGCACCCTGGTCAACAACGCCACCTTCCTGGCGTCCGCCACCGCCCATGCCCTGTCTCGCGTCGGTCCCCTCGACGTGCTCATCGCCAGCTCGCCGCCCTTTCTCCCCCTCGTCGGAGGAGACGTCCTGCGACGGCTGCGGGGGGTACCCCTGGTCCTCGAGCTGCGCGACCTCTGGCCGGACTACCTCATCGGTATGGGTCGCTTGTCCTCACCGACGGGCCGCCGGCTGCTTCTGGGGCTGGAGCGCCGCCTTCTCCAGAGGAGCGCCGCGGTGGTGGTGGTGACCGACGCGTTCCGTCGGCGGGTCGTGGAGAAGGGCGTGCCCGACGGCCGCGTCCACGTCATCCCCAACGGCGTGGACCCCGAGCTCTACCACCCCGAACCCGACCCGGCTCCCCTCCCCGGCGTGGAGAAGGCCGACGGCGAGTTCATCGTGGGCTACCTGGGCAACTTCGGCGCGGGGCAGGACCTGGGGCAGGTGGTGGATGCCGCGGCGCTGGTCCTGGAGCGGAATGCCCGCATCCGGTTCGTCCTGGCCGGCGACGGGACGGCCCGACGGGAGGTGGAAGCGCGGGTGGCCGATCTGGGTGCGGGTCGAGTCCATCTGCACGGATCGATCCCGAAGAGCGCGACCCGAGACTTCTACAACGCCTGCGATCTCTGCCTGGTCCCCCTCGCGCCCTTCCCGGTGCTGCAGCAGACCGTCCCCTCCAAGCTCTTCGAGATCATGGCATGTGGGCGGCCCGTGCTCGCCGCCCTCGACGGCGAGGGCAGGAAGGTCGTCGAGGAGGCCGGGTGCGGCTTCGTGGTCGCCCCCGGCGATCCCGAGGCCCTGGCCGACGCGGTCCTGGAGGCAGCGGGCCTTCCCGGCCGCGAGCTGGAGCGGATGGGGGCCCGGGGGCGGCCGTACGTCATCCGTCACGTCAACCGTGACGAGCTGGCTGTCCGGTACCTGGAGCTCCTGTCGGAGCTGTCCGGGCGCGGCCGGCTCAGCCGGGCGCCATGACGCACCCCGTGCTGGTCACCGGAGCCTCCGGCTTCATCGGAGGACACCTGGTCGCGTCGTTGTCCGAGTCGGGCGTCCCGGTCCGGTGCCTCGTCCGGAATCCCGGGTTCGCGCACGGTCCGGGCGTCGAGGTGGTGACGGGAGACCTGCGGGACCCGGGGGCGGTGCGCCGCGCGGTGCGTGGCGCAGGGAGCGTGGTCCACCTGGCGGCCCGGGTACATCGTATGGACGAGCGCGGCTCGGACGCCGAGGATCTCTATCGAGCCGTCAACGTGGAGGGCACCAGGACGCTGGCGGTGGAGGCCGCTCGCGCGAAGGTGACGCGCTTCGTCCTCGCCAGCACGGTCAAGGCCGTGGCGGAGGCGTCGCCTACCGCCCTGACCCCGGACACCGAGCCGCGCCCCCCGGACGCCTACGGTCGCACCAAGCTTGAGGCCGAGCACGTGCTGGCGGCCACCCTGGGCGATTCGGGCACGGAGCACGTCATCCTCCGGCTGCCCCTCGTCTACGGACCCCGCATGGTGGGGAACATGATCCGACTCTTTCGATGGGTGGACCGAGGCGTCCCGCTGCCCCTGGCCGGCGTGGACAACCGGCGGACCGTGGCCTATGTCGGCAACGTGGTCGCGGCTCTCCGTCATCTCCTGGATCTCCCTGCGACCCGGGGGGAGATCTGCTACGCGGGCGACCCCGAGCCGCTCTCGACCCCCGAACTCATCCGGGCTGTGGGGCGGGCCCTGGGGCGCCCGGCCCGCCTCGTTCCCTGCCCCCCGCGGGTCCTGGGTCTGGTCGGCGCCGCAGGGGACGCCGTCCGTGCGCTGGGGCTCCCCGCGCCGGTGGGCACCGCTGCGGTGGAGCGTCTCGTCGGGTCGCTGTGGGTGGATCCGGCGGGCCTGCGCGACCTGGGCTTCGAGCCCTCGACGTCCACGGCCCGGGGCCTCGAGACCACGGCCGCGTGGTACCGCGCCGCGGGGACCGAGGCGGCCCCTGCGCCAGGTCGGGCATGACGGACATGGCTCCCCTTGACGCCGTCGGGTTCATCCAGGCGCGCATGTCCTCGAGCCGGTTCCCCGGGAAGGTGCTGGCTCCCTTCCGCGGCGAGCCCCTCATCGACCACGTGGTGGCCGCCGTGGAAACCGTGCTGCCCGGGCGGGTGGTCGTCGTCACCAGCGACCGCCCCTCCGACGAGCCCCTGGTGGCCTATCTCGAGCGGCGCGGCATCCCCACCTGCCGGGGTCCGCTGGGGGACGTGTTCGGGCGATTCCGCTCCTGCCTTCGGCGGCATCCCGCCGAGTACGTACTGCGGATCAGCGGCGACAGCCCCCTCCACGACCCGGACATCCTGGAGCGGGTCCTCGGGGAAGGAGCGGCCCTGCGGCCGGACCTGGTGACCACCGTGTTTCCTCGTACCTTTCCCTCGGGTCGCAACGCGGAGCTCATCCGCGCCGAGCTCTTCGAGGCAGTCGATCCCGACGAGCTCGGCCCCGACGACCGGGAACACGTCACTCCCTACTTCTACCGGAATCAGGAACGCTACCAGATCGTGAATGTGGCGTTCGAGGCGGGCCGGGACCGCGCTGCTCCGAAGGGCTTCGCGGTGGACACGGTGGAGGACCTGCGTCGGTTGGAGTCCGGGGGTGGCTCATGACCACCCGGGACCGGCCGGCCCTGGGCTGCGCCGTGGTGGGCCTCGGCGTCGGGGAGCAGCACGCGAGGGCCTACCGGGCCCTGGAGGGCTGCGAGCTCCGGTGGCTCTGCGATCGGGTCGGCAGCCGTTCCCGGGCGCTGGCCGAGACCCTGGGCGGGCGGCCCACCACCGACTTCCGGGAGGTACTGGAGGACCCGGGGGTGGACATCGTCTCCATCGCGTCCTTCGACGCCGACCACGGGGCCCAGGTCCTCCAGGCGCTCCGGGCCGGAAAGCACGTCTTCGTGGAGAAGCCCCTCTGCACCACGCGGAAGGAGCTCGACCCGATCCGGGAAGCGCTCGCCGGGGGCCCGGAGCTCCGGATCGCTTCGAACCTGGTCCTCCGCGCCGCGCCGCTCTACCGCTGGTTGCGGAAGGCCGTAGAGGAGGGCGTGCTGGGGGAGGTCTACGCCTTCGACGGAGACTACCTGTACGGACGGGTCCACAAGATCATCGAGGGTTGGCGCTCCCGGGCGCCGGACTATTCGGGGCTCCTGGGCGGAGGGATCCACCTCGTGGACCTGATGTTGTGGACCACGGGTCAGCGCCCCGAATCGGTCCGGGCCGTGGGCAACCGGATCGTGACCCGGGGGACCCCGTTTGGTCACGACGACTTCGCGGCGGCCACCTTCCGTTTCCCTTCGGGGATGGTCGGCCGGATCACCGCCAACCTGGGCTGCGTCCACCGCCACCAGCATGTGGTCCGGGTGTTCGGCACCGAAGGCACCTTCCTCTATGATGACCAGGGCCCCAGACTTCATCGGAGCCGGGCGCCCGAAGAGCTCCCGGAGCTCCTGGACCTGGACCCCCTGCCGGCGGGGAAGGGCGTCCTGATCCCCGAGTTCGTCGCCGCCCTCGGATCGAGCGCGGACAGCGGCCTCCGCCACGAGCTGGCCGTCGTCGACGCCTGCCTGGCCGCAGAAGAAGCCCGAGCCACCGAAGCATCCATTCCCATCACGGACTGACTATGCCCGAACGCAGAGAGATTCCCTTCGGCCGCCCCTGGATCACCGACGAGGACCGCCAGGCGGTCCTGGGGGTGCTGGACGGGCCCATCCTGACCCACGGACCGGAGGGGAAGGCCTTCCAGGGGGAGTTCGTGGACTTCATGGGGGGCGGCTCGGCGCTCACCGTGAGCTCCTGCATGGCGGCCCTCCACCTGGCGTACATCCACCTGGGCGTCGGCCCCGGGGACGAGGTCCTGGTCCCGGCCCAGACCCACAACGCCACGGCCCACGCCGTGGAATGGGTGGGTGCGAAGCCCGTCTTCGTGGACTGCGATCCGGCGACCGGGAACGTCACCGCCGAGGCCCTGGAGGCGGCGGTCACGGAGCGGACCCGGGCGCTGTCCGTGGTCCATTACCTGGGAATCCCCTGCGATATGCCGTCCATCGTGGACGTGGCCGAGCGCCACGACCTGAAGGTGGTGGAGGACTGCGCCCTGGCCATCGGCTCGCGCTGGGGGGACACCCACGTGGGGCTTTTCGGCGACGTAGGGTGCTACTCCTTCTATCCGGTGAAGCACATGACCACGGGGGAGGGGGGAATGGTGGTGAGCCGCCGCTCCGAGGTCACCGACGGGATCGCCAAGCTGGCGGCCTTCGGCGTGGACCGGACCCACTCCCAGCGGACCATCCCTGGCATGTACGACGTCCCGACCCTGGGCCTCAATTACCGGATGAGCGAGTTGCAGGCGGCGCTGGGACGCTCCCAGCTCCGCCGGATGCCCGAGGCCCTGGCCCGGAGGGAGGCGAACTTCGTCCGGCTCCGCGACGGCCTCTCCGACGTCCGGGGGACGACCGTGATCGATGCGCGGTCCGACGCGGCGCGGAGCAGCCACTACTGCCTGAGCATCCGCCTCGACGACCTCTCGTCGGAGGACCGAACCCGCGTGGTGGGCCTGCTGAACGAAGCCGGGGTCGGCACCAGCACCTACTATCCGCACCCCGTCCCTCGCCTCGCGTACTACCGGAACAAGTACGGATACGAGGCGGGGTCCATGCCCCAAGCAGAGGGGCTCAGCGATCGAGCCATCGCACTTCCGGTGGCCCCTCACGTGGAGGACGCCGACATCGATCACATCATCGCGCGGTTCGCACGAGCCGTCGAGGAGGTACGCGGAGCATGATCCGGGATCTCACGGGAATGCGCGTCGCCCTGGTGGGCGGGGCCGGCTTCATCGGCCACAACCTGGCGCTGGGTCTCCATGAGCGTGGCGCTGACGTGCACGTCATCGACGGCTTGCAGGTGAACAACCTCCTGGCCTTCCAGAGCACCGACCAGCATCTGGTGAACCGGGAGCTCTACCTGGACATCATCCGCCAGCGGATGGACCTGCTGCGGGAGAACGACATCCCGCTGTACGTCCAGGACGCCCGGGACTACCACGCCCTCGGTCGCCTCCTGAACCACGAGATCGAGCCGCAGGTCCTGGTGCACCTGGCGGCCGTGTCGCATGCGGGACGCTCCAACAAGGATCCCTACAGCACCTTCGACCACAGCTTCCGCACGCTGGAGAACGCCCTGGACTGCGCCCGGGGAAGGATGGAGCAGTTCATCTTCCTCTCGTCCAGCATGGTGTACGGCAACTTCGGCGAGAGCGGGGAGGTCGTGGAGGACCAGCGGCTGGATCCCATGGGGATCTACGGCGCCCTCAAGCTCGGGGGGGAGAAGCTCGTCATCGCGTACAACCAGGTCTTCGACCTTCCCTACACCATCATCCGGCCCTCGGCGCTCTACGGCCCCCGGTGCGTGAGCCGGCGGGTCGGCCAGGTCTTCATCGAGAACGCCTTCGCAGGAGAGGCGCTCCGCATCGAGGGGGACGGGTCCGACCATCTGGACTTCACCTACATCGACGACCTGGTGCAGGGGATCATCCGCGCCGTGGGCAACCCCGCCGCCCACAACGAGACCTTCAATCTCACCTACGGCGAGTCCCGGTCCATCAAGGACCTGGCCGCCATCGTGCAGGAGCACTTCCCGGAGGTCGAGCTCGAGGTGACACCCCGGGACCGCCTCATGCCGGTGCGGGGAACGCTCCGCGTGGACAAGGCCCGCGACCTTCTCGGGTACGACCCCCAGTTCCCGCTCGAGCGGGGCCTGGAGCGATACATCGAGTGGTATCGGGCTCTCTACGGGGGCCCGGCGGCCACCGTAGGCTCCTCGGCCTGATGCAACGGGAGCGCGACGCCTGGCTCTCCACCATGCTCGGCTACGAGGCGTTCCGCGTCACGGGCCCCTGGGGGGACGGCGGGGACGAGCCTCCGGCCGACGGCCGGAGCCTGGAGTGGGGGCGGGTGCCCACGGAGGCCGTCGGCGACCTCCACCGCCTGGAGGCCTCCGGCTTCCGCGTGGTGGACACGGCGCTGACCTTCGGGTGGGAGGGCGAGCGCGTGCCGGAGCCGGTCGAGGGGTCGCCCGTCGTGCGTCGGGCCGCGCCGGAGGACCGGGAGGTCGTGGTGGCCATCGCCGCCGGCGTTTTCCGCTACTCCCGCTTCCATCTGGATCCCCTCATTTCCGACGAGGCCGCTGATCGGATCAAGGGCGAGTGGATCGCCAACTACTTCCGGGGGGAGCGGGGCGACGGGCTCCTGGTGGCGGAGGTCGACGGAGAGGTCGCGGGCTTCCTCGGCACGCTGGTGCGACCCGGGGAGGACGGCGAGGTCCCGCGGGCCGTGCTCGACCTCATCGGCGTCGGGGGCGGCTTCCAGGGTCGGGGCGTTGGAACGGCGCTCACCCGTGCCTTCGTGTCCGGGTACCGCGCCGGGCATCGGCTGGTGGTGGGAACCCAGGCCGCGAACCTCCCCTCTGCGCGCCTCTACGAGCGCATGGGCTTCCGACTGCGGGAGAGCGCTTTCGTCGTCCACCGACACCGCGGGTCCACGGGGGTAGAGGCATGAGGATGCGGGGATGGGACGTCGAGGAGCGGGTCCTGATCGTGGCCGAGATCGGGAACAACCACGAGGGGGACGCGGGCCGGGCCGCCGACATGGTCCGGGCCGCCGCCGAGGCAGGGGCCGACGCCGTGAAGCTCCAGGCGCTCCGTGCCGGGCGCCTCGTCAGCGCGCCCGCCACCGACCCCGACAGGATGAGGCGCCTCCAGGGGTTCGAGCTCTCCGTGGACGAGCACCTGGAGCTCGGAGAGCTGGCTCACGGGCTGGGCGTCCTCTACCTGACGACCCCCCTGGACGTGGAGGGGGTCGAGACCTTCGCTCCTGCTGTGGACGCGTTCAAGGTAGCCTCCGGCGACCGCGACTTCCTGGCCCTCCTGGACCGTGTGGCCGGAAGCGGCAAGCCCGTGATCCTCTCCACCGGGCTCTCCACCCTGGACGAGGTGGGCACCAGCGTGGAGTGGCTGGAGCGGGCGGGGCTGGACACCGGTCCCGACGGCGACCTGGCGCTGCTGCACTGCGTGAGCGCCTACCCGGTTCCCGACGAGCAGGCCAACCTCCGTGCCGTCGGGGCGCTGGCCGGGGTCTTCCAGTGCCCGGTGGGATACTCCGACCACACCCTCGGCACCACGGCCTGCGTCGGAGCCGTCGCCGTGGGCGCCCGGATCGTCGAGAAGCACTTCACGCTGGACAAGCATCTTTCCGACTTCCGGGACCACCAGCTCTCGGCGGACCCGGCGGAGATGGCGGCCCTCGTCCGTGAGATCCGGCGGATGGAGCTCCTCCTGGGCCACGGCTCGAAGGAGGTCCAGCCGTGCGAGGAGGGCCTCCTGGTCCCGGCGCGCCGCTCGGTGGCGGCGGCCCGGGACCTCCCCGAGGGGACCGAGCTCGGCGCCGCCGACCTGACCTGGCTCCGCCCCCGCACCGGCCTGGCCCCCGGCCGGGAGGACGCCCTCGTGGGCAGGCGGACGCGGCGGGCGCTGGCCGCCGGTGAGATCCTCGACGGCTCGGAGGTGCGCTGAATGTGCGGGATCGCCGGGTACGCCGGGCCCGAGGTCATCGAGGACGCCCGGGTCGAGGACACGCTCGCGCTCATGGGGCGGAGGGGCCCCGACCACGCCGCCGCCACGCGCCATGCCGGGCCGGCCGGCACCTGCGTCACGCTGCTCCACAGCCGCCTGGACATCATCGACCTGGACGCCCGGGCCAACCAGCCATTCCAGGAGGACGCGCACACGCTGGTCTATAACGGGGAGCTGTACAACTATCTGGAGCTTCGGGAGGCCCTCGAGGCCCGGGGTGAGCGCTTCCGGACCGAGTCGGACACCGAGGTGCTCCTGCGGGTGATCCGCCGGGACGGGTGGTCGGCGCTGGACCGGTGCGAGGGCATGTGGGCCTTCGCCCACTACGACGAGGACGCCGGGGTCCTCCACCTGTGCCGCGACCGCTTCGGCGAGAAGCCCCTCTGGCTGGCACGGCGGGACGGGGGGCTCTTCTTCGCGTCGGAGGTGAAGTTCCTCTTCTCCCTCATGGGTCGGCGGGGGGAGGTGGACCTGGACCACGTCCGGCGCTTCCTGGTGAACGGCTACAAGGCCCTCTACAAGACGCCGACCACCTTCTTCCACGGCGTCGAGGAGCTCCCCCCGGGCGCGCTCCTCCGGCTGGACGCGTCGGGGACGAGCCGGACCCGCTACTGGACGCCCCATCCCGACCAGGATCCGGAGATGTCCCGAGAGGAAGCGGTTGCTGGGGTCCGTGAGCGGCTGATCCGCGCGGTCGAGCTCCGGCTCCGGGCCGACGTGCCCCTGGCGTTCTGCATGAGCGGGGGGGTGGACTCCAACTCCCTCATCGCCATCGCGCGGCGCGTCTTCGATTACGACGTCCACGGCTTCACCATCGTGAACGAGGACGAGCGCTACGCCGAGCAGGACATCGTGGACGAGGTGGTGGACGACCTGTCCCTCCGCCACACGTCGATCCCGGTGGAGACCGCCGACTTCCTCCCGCGGCTCAGGGAGCTGGTGCGCCAGCACGACGCGCCGGTGTACACCATCTCGTACTTCGCCCACTGGCTACTCATGAAGAGCATCGCGGAGCACGGATACCGCATCTCGGTGAGCGGGACGGCGGCGGACGAGCTCTTCACCGGGTACTACGACCACCATCTGGCCTACCTCCGGGAGATCCGGGGCGATGCGGCCCTCCTGGAGCGGTCCGAAGCGGCCTGGAGGGAGCACATCGGACCGGTGGTGCGCAATCCCCTCCTCCAGAACCCCCGCGGGTTCATCGAGGATCCCGGGATGCGGGACCACATCTACCTGCATCAGGAGCGGTTCGCGGAGTACCTGACCGAGCCCTGGCTCGAGGCCTTCGCCGAGGAGGAGTACTCCGGCGACCTGCTCCGCAACCGTATGCTGAACGAGCTCTTCCACGAGGCCGTGCCGGTCATCCTCCACGAGGACGACCTCAACGCCATGTACTACTCCATCGAGAACCGCTCGCCCTTCCTCGACCGGGACCTCTTCGAGTTCGCGTACCGGATCCCGACCCGGCACCTCATGCGGGACGCCCTCACCAAGGTCGTCCTCCGCGACGCCATGCGCGGGATCGTGCCCGACGTGGTCCTGGACAGCCGGCGGAAGGTGGGCTTCAACGCGCCCATCTTCTCCTTCCTCGACCGGAAGGACCCGGGCGTGCGGGAGGCTGTCCTGCAGGACGGCCCCGTCTGGGAGGTCGTGCGCCGGGATGCGGTGGAGGAGCTCCTGGACCGGGAATCCCTGGCGAACAGCGAGAGCAAGTTCCTCTTCTATTTCCTTTCCTCGAAGCTCTTCCTGGAGGAGCACGCGTGAGGTTCCGCACCCGCTGCGTCTTCTTTCGCATCGACCCCGGCGAGCGCTACGATGTGCGGACCTTCGATAAAGCCCCAGAGCACGTCAGGGACCCGGTGAGCGCGTTCCGGCTCGACGCCCCCGAGCGGATCCGGGGGCACAGCATCAAGCACACCCTCTCCGCCCCCCTCCAGCTCCCGTGAAAGACGGCCTCTTCGGAAACCACGACGTGACGCTCCGTCAGGGAATGGAGCTCCTGTGGGATCTCCTGACCCGGGGCGAGCGGCTGAGGGTGGCCGGGCTCGTCGGCGCCATGGCGCTCACGGCCGTCTTCGAGCTCCTGGGCATCTTCTCCATCGTGCCGTTCATCGGCCTCGTCTCCAACCCGGAGCTGGTGGAGGAGAGCCAGTGGGCGGCCCGGGTCTACGAGCTCGTGGGGTTCACCAGCGTCACCGCTTTCCTGACGGCCACGGGTTTCGCGGTCCTCTTCCTCCTGGCCTTCAGCAACGCCTTCTCGGCCTTCGCGATCTGGCTTAACCTCCGCTTCTCGTGGGCGACCTATCACCGGCTGTCCGTGGATCTCCTGCGCCGCTACCTGAACCGGCCCTACGCCTACTACCTGGATCGGAACACGGCCGGGCTGGGAAAGAACATCCTCTCCGAGATCGGGTCCGTGGTGAGCGGGGTCCTCATGCCCTCGCTCCTGGTCCTGACCAAGGGGATCGCGGCCGCGGGCATCCTGGCCGTCCTGGTGGCCGTGGATCCGGTCCTCGCCCTGATCGTGGGGGTCGTTCTCGGGGGGGCCTATGCCGTGATCTACCGGGTCGTGCGTCGGGGACAGAACCGGATCGGTCGGGTCCGGGTCGACGCCCAGGCGGCGCGCTTCCGGGCGGCCACGGAGCCCCTCTCGGGCATCAAGGACGTTAAGGTCCTGGGGCGGGAGGAGGAATTCGTCCAGCGGTATTCCAGGCCCTCCCGCGCCTTCACCGAGGCCATGGCGACCAACGGGGCGGTGAGCCAGCTTCCGCGCTACGCCCTGGAGTCCCTGGCCTTCGGCGGCATCCTGCTCATCGTGCTCTATCTCCTGCAGTTCGAGCAGGACTTCCGGGGCGCCCTCCCCATGATGACCTTGTACGCGGTTGCCGGATACCGGCTCATGCCCGGGCTTCAGCAGATCTTCCAGGGTGTGACCCAGATCCGCTTCCAACTGCCTGCGCTGGTCGAGGTCCACCGGGACCTGGAGGGATGGCGGACGGGCGCGGCTTCCGTCCCCGCCGGCTCCAGCCCCCGGGAGGAGGACGAGGTCCACGTGCGCCTGGACTCCGTCCGGTTCACCTACCCAGGGGCGGAGGCGCCTGCCATCCGCGAGGTCAGCCTCGAGGTGCCCAGGAATCGCACCGTGGGCCTGGTCGGCGCCACGGGGGCGGGGAAGACCACGCTCGTGGACCTCATTCTCGGCCTCCTGCCCGTGGACCAAGGCACGATCCTCCTCGACGGCGTGGAGGTCTCGCCGGCGACACGGGGTGGCCTGGCCGGACGCCTGGGCTACGTCCCCCAGGACATATACCTCGCCGACGACACCGTGCGCCGGAACATCGCGTTCGGCGTTCCGGACGAGGACATCGACACGGAGGCCGTCGAGCGGGCCGCCCGGATCGCCAAGGTCGCCGACTTCGTAGAGTCCCTCCCGGACGGGTATGAGCAGGTGGTAGGGGAGCGAGGAGTCCGGTTCAGCGGTGGACAGCGGCAGCGCATCGGGATCGCCCGCGCCCTCTACCACGACCCAAGCGTACTCATCCTGGACGAGGCTACCAGCGCCCTGGACGGCGTGACCGAGGGCACCGTGATGGAGGCGATCCGCGAGCTCGAGCACCAGAAAACCATCATCGTCATCGCCCACCGCCTCACGACCGTACGCCACTGCGACACCATCTTCCTCCTGGAGGACGGGAGGGTGGCGGACGCCGGACGGTACGACGACCTGCTCGAGAGGAACCCCAGGTTCCGGGCCATGGCGGGCGTCCGATAAAGCATGAGTCCTCATAGCCCGACCCCGTCGGAACAACGCTGGTGGGATCAGTCTGAGTCCGGTGATGTGTCGAGCTCCACACGCGTGGTCCGTTGAATCCGCGGGTCTCCATCGTGATGCCGAACTACAACGGTTCGGCCCACCTCGCCGAGTCCGTCGGCTCGGTGTTGGCCCAGACCTTTCCGGATTGGGAGCTCTTGCTGGTGGACGACGGATCGAACGACGATTCGATTTCGGTGGCGGCGGAAGCGGCCGAAGGCGACGAGCGGATCTTCGTCCAGCGCAACGATCGGGAAGCCAAGGGGGGCTCCGTCTGCCGCAACATCGGTCTGCGGAAGGCGAGGGGTGAGTTCCTCATCTTCATGGATTCCGACGATCTGCTGGATGCGGAGTGCCTGGCGGGTCGCGTGCAGGTGATGGATCGTGAGCGACTTGATGCAGCCGTCTTCGCGATGAGCAATTTCCGTCGATCGATCGGGGACGAAGACTACCGCTGGCGGCCGGTCAAGCAGGGAGCGCTCGAGGGCTTTCTCTCCCATCGGATTCCGTGGGCGATCACGTGTCCGATCTGGCGGCGGGAGTTCGTCCTGCGCCAGGACGGGTTCAACGAACGATATCCCCGGCTTCAGGATGTTGAATTCCACACCCGCTGCCTGTTGGACGAGGAATTCAGCTTCGAGGTCTATCCGGACAAGGTCGATTGCCACTACCGTCTGCCGGCCACCAGGGCGGGCACCTCTGTGGTCAAGCTGAGGCCCACCATCGAAGGCTTTCGTCTGTATCTGGACGAATTCACCCAGGAGGCGGAGAAGCGGAACTTCAGTCCGCTGTTGTTCTTGTCACTCTTCAGCGCCATGGAGCGGATCTGCCGGGCCTACCGGGAGGGCAGCATCGATCGAAAGGCGCTCCTCGAATATTCCGAGCCATTGTTGCAGGGGCGCTTATGCCGAACGGGGAGCAGATGGCGGACGAGCGTCATCCGGATGTACCGCTGGCTGTTCGGCTCTCTGTCCTTGCCCGCCCGGGGCAGCAATTGGGTCATTCGCCGGATACTCTGCTGAGGTCGTCGTGAACGCTGCGCGAGAAATGCCGCCCCGGTTGCGGGGCGCGCTGAAGGCTGAGGCGATCAACCGGGCCGAGGGCGCGGATTCGCGGGTCGTCGATTGCCTTGAGGACACCGCGGCGGCCACCTTCTACGCGGAGTTGTTCAACGAGAAGCTGGAGCAGGAGAGGCGTGAGAGCCGGGAGGCGGCCAGGAAGGCGGACGCCCCGCCGGGCGATCGAAGGAAGAGCGATGACAGGCCCGCCGATCCCGAGTGGGTTGAAATCGTGGAGTTTCTCACCCACGCGCTTCCTCCGGACGCGCTGGTCATCGAACTGGGCGGCGGCGTGTACCAGCGGCGCTCCGGGTTCATGTATCGGCATTTTGAGAACTACTTCCCTCTGGATATCTCCCGGACCAGCGTCGCCAGGTACGCGGCGCGCTACGAACGGTGGGGGATCGCCGGCGACGCCACACGTCTGCCCTTCAAGGATGCGTCGGTGGATTGTGTCTTTTCCCGCACTTTCCTGGAGCATGTTCCCGAGCCTGGGCACGTTCTGGCGGAGGTGGCACGGGTCTTGAGGCCGGGCGGCATCGTCCTCCATGATGACGCCTGGTTCTGCCGCTGGTGGAGTCGCTTCGGCGTGGTGGGGCTCAAGAGGTTTGCGAACATGAGCCTAAAGGAACGCCTGATCTGGCTGGGGTCGAGGATCACAGAATTCTCTGCTCTCCGGATGCCCAGGATCGTTGTCCCCCGTCTATTCCGCGAGCTGCTGGTGTCCCGGAAGAAGCCTTTGGAACTTCCCTTCGGCCGCCTCAAACCGAACTACGACCTGCATCTGGGATGCGACGAAGATGCGGCGGCGTCGATCGATCCGTTGGACGTGGTCCGCTTCTACGAGTCGCGCGGCTTTCGACTCGTGAGTCCGTTGACGTTCACCCAACGGATCCTGCTGCGTAACACGCACGTGATTCTCCGCCGGGACGGCAGCGGGAGGGAGTGAAGGGCTGTACCGTCACCGACGGGCTCGCACCGTACATCATGGAGGGACTGAACGTCACGCCTCCCGCCTCTTACCAGAAATCAACCGATCTCATGGGTACCATCGCAGTGATCGACTACGGCCTGGGCAACCTGCGCTCCGTCAGCGGGGCGATCGCCCGGGTGGGGCACGAGGCCGTCGTGACGGACGACCCAGCGGTGCTCGACGCGGCGGATGCGCTGGTGCTGCCCGGGGTCGGTGCCTTCGGAGACGGCATGCGCAAGCTGCATCAGCGCGGACTCGTGGAGCCGCTCGACGAATTGGTGTTGGGCGAACAGAGACCTATCTTGGGGATTTGCCTCGGCGCCCAGCTGATGGCCCGGTCCAGCACCGAATTCGGTGACCACGCGGGGTTGGGGTGGATCGACGCCTCGGTGGAGATGCTGGCCGTGGAGGACCTGCCGCTCCCCCACGTCGGGTGGAACGATGTCACACTCACCCGGTCCAGCCTGCTGTTCTCGGGGATCGAGAGCGAAGCTCTGGTCTATTTCGTCCACACCTACCACATCGTCTGCAACGAGCCGTCGCTCGTCACCAGCTCATGTCATTACGGGCACGACTTCGTCGCGTCGTTCGAGAAGGACAACATCCATGGCGCCCAGTTTCATCCGGAGAAGAGCCAATCGTGCGGACTGAAGATCCTGGAGAACTTCGTGGGATTACTGGGCTGAAGGTATGTTGCGAAAACGCCTGATCGTCGTGCTCACCTTGAACGACGGGGTGCTGTTCCGGACCCGCAATTTCGTTCCGGACTACCGCTATACCTTGAACTTCGTCGATATGTGGCTGGTCGATGAGCTGGTGGTGCTGGACATCACCCGGCCCGGGCAGGGCGAGCGTGCACATTTCTATCAGGCGGTGGAGGAGATCGCCGGCCGTTGCTTCGTGCCGCTGGCCGTGGGCGGCGGGGTGCGCGACCTGGCCGAGGTCAAGACCTTGATGGAAGCCGGGGCGGACAAGGTGGTCGTCAACTCCGAGGCGGTGAGGCGCCCGGCGCTCATCAACGAGATTGCCGAGTCCTACGGCTCGCAGTGCGTCGTGGTCTCCATCGATGCGAAACGGGTGCCGGATGATGGCTACCGGGTGTTCATCGATCACGGCAAGCACCAAACGGAACTCGACCCGGCGGACTGGGCTGTTACCTGTCAGCAGCGGGGTGCCGGCGAGATCTTTCTCACGTCCATCGACCGGGACGGGATGCTCGAAGGGTACGACAACGAGCTCAACGAGGGGGTCTCCCAGCGCGTACAGATCCCACTGCTGGTCTGCGGTGGCGCCGGCAACTGGAAGCACTTCGCCGATGGTTTTCGGCGCGGAGGGGGCGATGCGGTCTGCACGACCAACATCTACCACTTCACGGACAAGAGCATCATGGCAGCCAAGAAGTTCCTCGAACGAAAAGACATTCCCGTACGGTTATGAACGAAACGACTTCTACCCTGGGTACCTCGACGAGCTTGGCAGATACCGGTGGGCGCATCGTGCGCTACTGCAAGCGGTGCCTGATGCCATCCTCTCGCCCGCGCATCGGATTCACCGAGGCCGGCATCTGCAACGCCTGCGTCAACGCGGAGGAGAAGAAGGAGGTCATCGACTGGGACGCCCGGCGGGAAGAGTTCGAGCGCCTGGTGGCTCCTCTCCGGTCAAAGGAGGGCGAGTGGGACTGTGTGGTGCCGTGGAGCGGTGGCAAGGACAGCAGCTCGATCGCCTACCGCCTGAAATACGAGCTCGACATGAACCCCCTACTGGTCACCTTCTCTCCGCTGATGCCCAACGAAGTCGGGGATCTGAACCGGGAGATGATGTTGCAGGAGGGGTTCGACCACATCATGCACCGCCCTAATCAGAAGGTCGCACGGTACCTGGCGAAGCGCTTCTTCATCGAACGCGGCAATCCGAAAGTGGCCTGGGACGCGGGTGTCAATGCCATTCCTGTGAAGGTGGCCGTGAAGTTCGGAATTCCACTCGTCTTCTACGCCGAGCACGGCGAGAGCGAATACGGGGGCAAGGTACTGACGGAGGAGTCCAAGAAGATCCGCGATTTCACCGAGGTCATCGAACACCAGATCGGAGATCACCCGGCCAACTGGGAAGACGACGCGGTGACGGAGAAGGACCTGAATCCCTACGTCTATCCCGATATCGGTGAGATCGAAGAAGTGAACGTGACGGCGCTCTACTTCGCGTACTTCTTCCGGTGGAGCATGTACGACAACTATCAGTACATCAAGGAGCGGTTCGATTTCCGCACCCACCCGGAAGGACGCACGCCGGGCACGTTCACCGACTTCGACAGCTTGGACGACAAGATCGATGCGCTGTACTACTACATGCAGTTCATCAAGTTCGGCTTCGGACGGACCGTCCGCGATGCATCTCGCCTCATCCAGAACAACCAGTTGACCCGGGAGCAGGGCCTTTCCTATGTCCGTTTGTACGATGCGGAATTCCCGGAAGAACACCTGGACGAAGTGTTGGCCTACCTCGACCTGACAGAGGAGGAGTTCACGGAGATCGTGGACAAGCACCGCAACCCAGAGATCTGGAAGAAAGAGGGCGGCGAATGGCTGCTGCGGTTCCCGCCTGTCTAGTCCACCGGCGCCGCTCCGGCTCACCCCCCTCCACCCTGATCGCGCTCCGCGACCCTGACCCGACAATCATGGCCGAAACCACCTCTACCTTCGACTGTGACCTCTGTGGCAGTTCCGAAGCCACGAATGTGCCGCACGCTACGGAGTACACCAAGGACAACGCATCCATATCCATTTGCCAGAACTGTGGACTGGTGTACACACGGGAGCGTCGCTCGGCGCAGGCCATCGCCGACAGCTGGTCGGATGCCATCTATGGCGATGGCTACACGGCCCGCATCCCGGCGGTACGGGCACGCCAGCAATACGTCGCCGACACCATCGACGTCGAACTGGGACTGGCTGGGAAGACGGTGTGCGATATCGGTGGCGGCGAAGGACAGTTCCTGGAGATCGCTCGGAACGAGTATGGCGCGTTGGTCTTTACGTCCGAGGCCTCGGCGAAGAACTGCTTCCATCTCGAACTCGCCGGGATCCCCTACTTCCAGGGGACCATCGAGGAGTTCAGCGAGAGCGAGGTCGCACAGGACCGAAAGTTCGACATCGCCACGATGATGTGGACACTCGAATGCTGTCAGAACCCCCGCGCAATGCTGGAGGCGGCGTGGAAGGTGATCAAGCCGGGGGGGCATGTGGTCATCGCCACGGGCAGCCGTGTTCTCGTGCCGTTCAAGAAGCCCCTGCACATGTTCTTCAGCGACTCGCGCGAGCGGGACACCCACCCGCTGGATTTCAGCGCGAACACCCTTTCGGGCTTCCTGAACACCGCCGGATTCGAGAAGGTGTTCGTGAACCGGTATCTGGATTCCGACGTGCTGCTCGTCATCGGGCAGCGCGTCGAACAGCCGATCAAACCGGACTACCCGCTGGATGACCCGGCGGAAGTGGCTGCCTTCTTCGAGCGGTGGCATCAGGAGAGCCAGCACTACCACGAGGTCTGAAGCTCGAGTGGCTGGTGACGAGGAGCAGATCCCTCGGCCCGCCCGCTTGGTGGCAGATCTCATTCATCTCTGAAGGAGCGTGCTGGTCGGTGGAGGCCTCCACCCGGCACGCCTCTTCGGTAAACCCGCGACGCCATTACGATGAGCTCTACTGTCGATCCCTATTGGAAGAAAGCAGCCGAAGGTCTGAACGAACGGGCGTACGGCAACCCCAACAGCATGAACGCCGTGCGGCTCCGGATCGCGAAGGATCTGCTGGCCAAGTACGAGCCGGGACGCCTGCTGGACGCGGGATGCGGAGCGGGAGCTACGACGACCGCCATGTTGGCCGAAGGCTGGGACGTGACGTCCGTCGACTTCAGCGCGGACATGGTCGCAGCGACCAACCAGCATCTGAAGGATACCGGTCATACCGACCGGGAAGCCCGGGTCGCCTCGCTGACCGACCTCAGCCTCTTTCCCGACAATCAGTTCGATGTGGTGATTTGCCTCGGGGTCATGTACTACATCGAGGATGACGCCCAGGCATACCGCGAACTGCACCGGGTGTTGAAGCCGGGTGGCGTCCTGCTGTGTTCATCGCAAAACGAGCTGTTCGACCTGTTCACCTTCAACAGCTACACGCGACGGTTCTTCAAACGCCACTTCTTTCCGCTGCTCGACGGCGGCGCGGATGAGCGGCAGGAAGAACTCGACCGGGCCCTCGCGTCGCTCCTCACCCACCCCGATGCTCCGCACGAGCATTCGAGTGGTTCGGCCCGGGGTGCGGTGTTCACCCGACAGGAGAACCCGCTCACCTACGAGGAGAAAATCGCTTCCTTCGGGTTCGAGGTAGTGAGCGGACCCCACTACCACGGCATTCACCTCGTTCCACCGATTCTGGAAGGGGAGTACCCGGAGTGGGATCACGAGTCGCAGGAGAAGCAGTACGCCCTCACAAACGATTGGCGTGGGATGTTCAACGCGGCCCATTTCCTCTACGAGTTGCGGAAAGAATGAGTGAGCCGTTCGTATCTCCCTACTTCACATTGATGCCTGCCGAGGCAGATGTGAGGGAGTTCATGCGGACACAGGGCATCGGCACTGTACGCGAGGTCTCGCTGTTCGAGTTCTCCTCGTGCACGCCAGCCTTCGAGGTGCTGGTGGCGGATGCTGTGGCGGGAGGGCGGCGCCTAGTGCTTCGCGGCGAGCAGCAGAACGACCTTTCGGTGACCGAACCGGAAGAGCGGAGCCTGGAGAAGGAGATTTGGATGCTGAACCGCACCCGCGCCCAAGGCGTGGGGGTACCGGACGTGTATCTGGATGGAGCCGTGGCGGCGATACCGGGATACGGCCGCTCGAGGCAGCAGGAGCGACCGTTCCGGTTCTTCCTGATGGAGTTCGCGCCAGGCGTGGCCATGGACAGGCTCATCCTGGGCAGCACCGAGGCCGATCGCTGCCGACTGCTGAACCGTGTCGCCGAAATCTATGCCCGGATCCACGCTGTCGAGGGTCAAGCGTACGGGGTAGTCGATGCGCGGGGCCAGCCGGTAGCCGGCAAAGAAGATCTGACGGCCTTTCTGAGAGCGTTGCTCGGCAAGAAGGCGCGGCTCGTATCGCGCCTCTTCGGAGCAGCGACAGGGAGAGAGGTGGATCGCTTCGTAAGAGACGCTCTCGACAAGCTGGCTGGAGAGATCGAGAAGAGCGGATACCGTCCCAAGCCAAGGCTGGTGTTGTACGATGGATTCGCCGGCAACATGCTGGTGGAAGGGGAGACCATCAGCATGATCGACATGGCCCTGGGGGGCTATTTCGAAGCCGTGACGGAGTTCTGTGCGTTCATCTACCCGCTCAAGGATATGCTCTTCCCGGCGGGGAGACCTTCGCTCTATTGGACGCACTTCCTCGAGGCCTACATGGCGCACGGCGGGGTGCTGCCCCCTCCTGTCGTAAGGACGCCGTTGTTGCATGTCATGTTCGTGAATCTCCTTCTGCACAACGCGGTGTACTGCAAGGAATCGATCGGGCCGGACAAGCAAGCCGAAGCCGACAGGTTGATGGGGCGGGCCGCCCGGTTGATGGAGGCGGAGGCCGTCTCGGTGCCACAGTTGACTCGGTGGCTCTGATGGGTCCGTTGCCCCGTTTCTGCCGCCTGCTCGTGAAGGGTTCCTTCGACCGGTACCGAGGCCGATCCAGTCCCGAGGCTGTCGTGGTGCAGTCGTTGTTCTCGGCGGAGCGGCACCCGGCGGCCTACGCCTTCAACCTCCGCCGGATCGTCCAGCTGACCGTGCGGGCGATGGCGTCCGTGATCCGGGACGGGGAACAGACGGGTGTTCCGACGGAGGGGGACGCGGTGATCCTGCACACTCCAGTCGATCCCAGCCTGGAGGCCTACGTGGCTGACCTGGAGGCAGGCAGCCGAGTGGTATCGGTCGATCAGGCGGCGTCCCCCAACCGACTTTCATGGTTGGCGCGCCTGGGGGGGGCAGCCGCAATCGGCACATCCGCGCTGTTCGTCATCCCGGCAACGGTCTTTTTGCGCAGCAACAGCGCGCTGAAACGGTTGGTGGAGATCGCCCGGGCCCTGCGAGCCGTGAGCTTTCTCCATCAGCTTGCTCCGGAGCGTGTCTACTGCATTGGGACCGTCGACCGCACGGCGAACCTTCTCGCCCACCTGCTGGATGAGGCGAAGATCAAGGTTATCAAGGTCCCTTCGCCCAATCCGCTGGTCTACCATTACCAGACCTGCGTCGCTTCCGAGTTCTTTCTCACCTCGCCGCTGCAGATTCCCGAGTATCTCCACTACCGGCAGGCCTGGTTCGTCCCGACCGTGCGGCTCTGGCGGACCCTCGGACACGTGACCTTCCCGGAGGTGTCATATCACCAATCCGGCACACAGCCTGGGAAGACCATCGGCCTACTTAGTGGTGGGCAATGGTGGCGGTACGAGCGCGGCGACCTGTTCGACGAAACCCGCATGTTCCAACTTCGGGCCGAGGAAGCCTTGCACCGTGCGCTCGGCCGGTTTCTCAGGAGGCACCCCGAGGTGCGGCTCCTGGTGTATCCGCATCCGTCGGAAAAAAGAGGTGCGTATGAACGGGCGCAGGAGGTCTATGCCGAACGGATCGGGGCGGAGCGGGTCGAGCTCCTGCGGGCGGATGAACGGACCCACAGCCGTTTCCGCGACGCCGACACGTTGGTGGCACTGTGGTCGACGAGTGCGCTCGAAGCCATCTACTGCGGCCACAAAGTGCTGTTTGCGCCCTTGGGCTGCCCGCCGAAACACTACGAACAGGCTCTCGCCAGCATCCATGCGTACGATGAGGCGAGCCTAAGCAAAAAGCTGGCGGCCGTGCTGGAGATGACCAACGAGGAGTATTTCGAAAAGAATGGCATGCGGGCCTACCGGCATGACTACTACGGCAACAAGCCCCTGTTGATCACTGAAGAGAACCGGCCGGTAAGCACGGACTACGCCCGTCAGCTTGCTTCGATCGATGAGCAGGGGGCTGGCGACGCAGGGGCGTTCAGCTGAGCTAGGTCTCGCCAGCGATGTGCCGGAGGCAGGTCCCTTAGGCCGTCGATCGCACGGTGATGGAAGCGGCGCGAACGGCCTAGCGCGTAAGAAACGAAGCCTACCTCCCGAAGAAACCATTTATCATGGCGCAGGCCCGACCGCTTGTCAGCATCATCATCCCGTGTCACGACGCGGCTGCGTACATAGGGGATGCCATCCAGAGTGCGCTGGATCAGACCTATCCGATGAAAGAAGTCATCGTCATCGATGATGGCTCTTCGGACGAAAGTTTACGCATCATCCGGTCTTTCGGGGACGCTGTTCGCTGGGAAACCGGGCCGAACCGAGGCGGCAATGCCGCCCGCAACCGGGGCCTCGCCTTGGCGAGGGGGCTATTGGTCCAGTTTCTCGACGCCGACGACCTCTTGCATCCAGAGAAGTTGGAGCGGCAGGTGCCGCTGGCTCTCGCACATCCTGACTGCCTCGTTTACAGCACCTATGCCTGCATCGGACCGGGCGGGGAGCCTCTGTCCGAACCTCGGCGTCATGCCCCTCCGTACAAGGGGGAAGACCCTGTAGTGTTTGCGCTGACCCAGCGCAGCATCTCCACGCCTGCCCCGCTGCATTGGCGGGAAGACCTGTTGGCGGTCGGCGGCTTCCGCACCAACCTGCCCGCTGCCCAGGAGCGTGACCTGCATATCCGTTTGGCGTGCCATGGGCGAGGGTTCTACTTTCATCCGGAAGCACTCGTGAAGGTGCGGGAGGTCGAAGACAGCGTCTCCAGCGATTGGCGCCGGGTGCTGGATCAGTACAGCAACATCGTCCAGCGCGTCCATGAGCAGCTCCGCGAAGAGGGACAACTCACCGACTCTCGTCGGGAGGCGCTGGCCGGGTTACTGGCCATAGGCGGGCGGGCCTATCTGAAACTTGGTGTTCCTGAGTACGCCCATCGCTATTTCGCCGAGGCGCGGCACCTCCATCCCAATGGCGGGCTGAAGTACGCCTACAACGGTGTTTCGCTGCGGCTTGCTCGCGTGATCGGGCCACGAATCGTCCAGCGTCTTTCAAACCTGAAGGGTTGGCTGAGGCGTTTTGGCTGAATACGTCTCCGCCGGGGGCACCACCAGCAGGACCTCTTCCGGCACAAGGACGCGGATCAGTTGACGCGCGACCTCTTCGACATTGAATTTGCCCAGGTTGTGCCGGACAGCCCAACGTAGCGCTAGCCGGTCCTGCGCCGGAAGCGTTCCGGCAACACGGTCGCATGGTCGGGCCCGACTCCGTCTTCCATCCTCCCCAGACCCCTCGCCCGCCCGTGCTCGCCCAGATCCTGAGATCCATATTGCTCGCCACCCCCCCGGGGGGCGAGGAGCTCCGTGCGGCTGCGCCACGGAACGACTGCAACGTCGCCCGGACGGCCGAAGCGAGGGAAGCCCTTCTCGTGGGGGCGGCGTGAGCGGCCGACGGGAGGGCCTGGCCGGGGGACTCCGCGCGCGCCTGTATCGGAAGGTCACCCGGACCTTCCCGTCGCTCTGGCGGCCCATGAGGCGCCTGTTGTTCGGTCGGACGGACCTCAACGCGGCCGGGTTCTGGGAGGACTCCTACGACGCCCTCTCCACCGAGGAGCGGCAGGCCCTGGTGAATCGGGTGCCGAATCTGGTTTCCGTCATCGTCGACGCGGCGGAGCCCTACGATGAAGTTCTGGAGGTCTCTGCGGGGTACGGCAACCTCGTGACCCGGCTCCGCCGCCCGGGCCGGCGCATCGTGGCCACCGAGGGGTCGTCGAATGCCGTCCACCACCTGGAGGGGTTGGGCTTCGAGGCCCACCACGCCCTCCTTCCGGAGCTCCCCTTCCCGGATGCCTCCTTCGATGTGGTCGTCTCGGTGTCCGTGTTCGAGCATCTTCCGGACATCGAGACCGTCCGGGACAGCTTCGCCGCCTGCCACCGGGTATGCCGCGAGGGGTTCCTCTTTTCCGTGCCACACGACTGTATGCCGCCCTGGGAGGCCCTTGAGCACAATTTCCTCTTCCGGTACGAGGACGTCGTGGAGCTGACGCGAGATCTGTTCGAGGTCGAATCCGCCCGGGTCGTGCCCGATGGCGTCACCCAGCGGTGGCTGTTCTTCCTCCGGAAGCGTCCCCCCGGGCCGGCCGCATGACCGTGTCCACGCCGTGCGTCATTCTTCGCAAGTCCGTCGCTCTGCGCCCCACCAAGCCCCCCTCGTGGGCCATCCCCCCGGTCCCCGCGTGATCCCCCAACGCGTCGTCGCGACGAACAGCCTCCACTACAACGAGGAGCGCCACTTCGGTCGCGCCGTGCCTGGCGGATGGCGGCTGGAGAAGCGGAGGGACCTGCTCTCCGCGCCCCGCTACCTGCTCTACCGGCTGTCCAAGCTCACCGGCCCGGAGTCGGCGGTGTACCGGGCGTACGTCCGCCTCCGTACCCTCCACGCCGGGGGTGGGCGTGGGGCGGACCTCTTCCACTTCTGGAATTCCGTGAGCACTTCGTCGGTACCCTGGGTGGTGACCTTCGAGACAGCCGTGCCCCGCTGGGATGCCGGATCCCGCTTCGGCCTCCGACTCCTGGCGGGTGACGCCTGCCGACGGGTCATCGCGGCCAGCGGCTGCGCCGCGCGCATCCAGGAGCACCACCTGGCCCAAGCGCCCGACGATCTCGCCGCGGCGGTCCGCCCCAAGCTCACCGTCCTTCACCCCGCTCAGGCGCCCCAGGTGGAGTCTTTCGACGAGAAGGATCTCCCGGACGACGAGGATCTCCACTTCCTCTTCGTGGGGAGGCAGTTCTTCGTGAAGGGCGGCCTTGAGATGTTGCGGGCCTTCGCCCGCGTCCTGGACGAGGGCTACCCAGTGCGGCTGACCGTGGTCAGCACGCTCGAGACGGGGGGCCTGGTGTCCCGCTCGGGGCCGGAGGAGTTGCGTGAGGCGACGGCGGTCCTCCGTCGCCACGGGGAGCGGATCCGCCACGAGCCGCGCCTCCCCAACGCCCAGGTGGTGGAGCTCATGCGGCGGAGCCACGTGGCGCTGCTGCCGAGCTACGCCGACACCTACGGGTACACCGTTCTGGAGGCCCAGGCCTGCGCCACCCCGGTGATCACGACGTCGGTGCGGGCCCTCCCCGAGCTCAACGGTCCGGAGGTGGGGTGGCGCATTGAGATCCCCACCGACGAGCTGGGTTTCGCGGAGATAGGCTCGGATCGGGCCCGGGCGAGGGCGTCCGCGCTCATCGAGGAGGGCGTCTACCAGGCGGTGGTGGACGCCTGTGGGTCCCCCGGAGCCGTGAAGAGGCGCGGGCGGGCCGCGCTAGAGCGGATCCGCCGGGAGCACGATCCCGCCACGGTTTCCAGCCGCCTCGCCGCCATCTACAATCAGGCCCTGACGTCGTGAAAGGGATCGTCTGGGTGAGCCCACCCGCGCCACCATCTCGACGAACTCTGTCTTCCGAGCCAACCAGCGAGCCAATTCGTGCCGACACTTACATGGCCCACGTCACGAAGAGGAGCCGGATGAGTCTGAGTAGGGAGGCACCCGAATGACGGGCGATCCCGGGCTGCTCGCCGGCTCCGCCGTGCCTTGTTTCATCCTCAGTTCACCCCGGAGCGGGTCTACTCTGCTCCGGATCCGTCTCGGCGCCCTGCCCGGGGTGCTGGCATTGCCTGAGACGCATTTCTTCGTCTTCAGGGAACGGTTCCTGGGTCACGACCTGATGAAACGCGATGACCGCGTGGCAGTTGCCCGGGCCTGGACCGGCTATTACACGCTCAGGCGATGGCCGATTGAACACCGGAGCCTGCAGGAGCGGATCGAGGCCGAGGGGACTTCTTGGCCCGCTATCTTCTGGATGACGGCGTGGGAGTATGCGCGGGCTGAAGGAATCGATCCGAAGACCATTGCGGTCCTCTGCGAGAAGTCGCCACCCCATGTATTCAGGACCAGGGCGATTCGGGCGATGATGCCCGATGCGCGGTTCATCGGCCTCGTCCGTGATCCTCGAAGTGTGGTTTCCAGCCTGAAGAACTGTAGCTGGAGCACCTCGAACGCACTCATCAACGCCCGAGTGTGGCGACGAGGCGTCCAGCAGATCCTCTCCCCGGGCCTCGATCCCTTCGTCATCCGTTACGAGGACTTGGTGTCGTACCCGAGGCGGGAGTTGGAGCGACTGGCCCGTTTTCTCGGAGTGACCGAGCGCGTTGAGGTTCCGGTCGGATCGGTCTCCGATGCGGTCATTGCCAACGACCCGCATGGTACCCGCTCGCTCCAGCCGATCACCACGGAGCATATCGAGCGTTGGCGGAATACGCTGTCGAGAACCGATCGGGAGCTTGAGATCATTCAGGCGGTCTGTCGAAAGGAGATGGCTCGTTTCGGTTATACCTCCGAGACCGAGATGAGGGATTTGACGTTTTTTACCAAGTATTTGGCCACTTGGATCGATCGTATCCTCGTGGCTGTCGTGCGCGCCTGAGATCGGTCCACTTCGTGAGCGGGGGTCAGGAGATGCCGGCGGGCGCGCCCGGCTCCCCAGTTGCCGTGCAGAACGGGGGGGGCCCGATTGGCGAGGATCGCGATTCCGGCGCCTGTGTCCCGCCGCCTCGCCGACATCTAGAATCGAAAACTGCGGCCCTGGGGGGATCGTCAGGGACTTCCCGACTCTCCCGTCCGCGCGCCCTGGCGCGGTGGGCCGTCCATCCTTCTTCCTTAGCAGCGAGCAATTCCGTGACGAGCCCGAGCACCAGCTATCTCATCACCGGCGGGGCGGGCTTCATCGGCTCGCACCTCTGTGAGACCCTCCTCAGGGATGGGCACGAGGTGGTGGCCGTGGACGACCTGTCCACGGGCGCCCGCTCCAACATCGCCCACCTCCTGGACGAGCCCCGCTTCTCCTTCGTGCGGGCCAGCATCATGGACGAGGTGGTCATGGACCGCCTCACCTCCCGCGCGGACACCGTGGTGCACCTGGCCGCCGCGGTGGGGGTGCAGCTCATCGTCAACGACCCCGTCCATACCATCGCCACCAACATCCTGGGGACGGAGCAGGTCCTGAAGTGCGCGCTCCGCTACGAGTGCAAGGTGCTGGTGACCAGCACCTCGGAGGTCTACGGCAAGGGCGTTCAACTCCCCTTCCGTGAGGACGACGACGTCCTCCTGGGGCCCACGAGCAAGAGCCGGTGGGCGTATGCGGCCAGCAAGATGATCGACGAGTTCATGGGCTTCGCCTATGAGCGCGAGTACGGGCTCCGCACGATCATCTGCCGGCTCTTCAACACGGTGGGGCCCCGCCAGACCGGACGCTACGGGATGGTCATCCCCACCTTCGTGCGCCAGGCGCTGGACGGCGACCCCCTCACGGTCTTCGGCGACGGGATGCAGCGCCGCTGCTTCTGCGACGTGCGGGACGTGGTGGTGGCCCTCCGGGACCTCCTCTACCACGCCGACGCGCCTGGCCGTGTCTACAACATCGGGTCCACCGAGGAAGTGACGATCCGGGAGCTGGCCGAGCGGGTGCGCGAGGCCACCGGGAGCGAGTCCCCCATCGTGCACGTCCCCTACGAGGAGGCCTACGCCCCCGGGTTCGAGGACATGGAGCAGAGGATTCCCGACATCAGCCGGGTGGAGGAGCTGGTGGGGTGGACCCCGTGCCGGACGCTGGACGAGATCATCGAGGCCGTCGTGGAGCACGACGCCCCGTCCGGAGCGGGGGGCGGGGCCCAGGCGTGACCGGGACGCCGTGCGGGGTTTACCGTGGCGACGTGGTGGACGCCTGCCGCTTCCTCCGCGGCGAGCCGGGTGTGTCCGCGCACACCGGTGCGACCGCGGGCCGGAACCTGCGGCGGGACGCCTGGGCCGAGCTGGTGGAGGCCCTGGCGCCGTGACCGTACGAGCCCTCTTCCTCTACTCCGAGGTGGCGCCCTACTTCCTGGACGCCCTGACCCACCTGGTGGCCCACCACCCGGTGGAGGCGCGGGTCGTCCACTGGCCCCGCCACCCCGACGCGCCCTTCGAGACGCTCGACGCGCCGGGCGTGGCCTCGGCGGACCGCCGCTCGCTGGACGATACGGCGCTCCGGGCGCTGGCCGGGGAGTTCCGTCCCGACGTGGTCTACGTCTCGGGGTGGATGGACCGGGGCTACCTGCGCCTGGCCCGCCGCCTGCGCAGGTCGGGGGTGCCCGTGCTCTGCGGGATCGACACGCCGTGGACGGGCTCCCTCCGCCAGCGGGCCGCGGCGCTGGCCGGCCGCTGGATGGTCCGGCGCTGCTTCACCCACGCCTGGGTGGCCGGCGAGCCCCAGGCGGAGCTGGCGCGGCGCCTCGGGTTCGGCGCGGATCGCGTCCTCACCGGCGTCTACACCGCCGACGTCGAGCGCTTCCGGCCCGCTGCCGAGGCGCGCGCCGCCCGCGCCGCGTGGCCCAGGGTCTTCCTCTACGTCGGCCGCCTCCTCCCCCACAAGGGGGTGGAGGACCTGGTGGAGGCCTTCGGCTCCCTCGGCCCGGGCCACGGGTGGCGGCTGCGCCTGGTGGGCGAGGGCCCGCTCCGGGACGCCTTGGAGACGCCCGACGGATGCACGGTGGAGGGCTTCGTCCAGCCCGGGGAGCTGCCCGGCCTGGCCGCCGAGGCCGGGTGCTTCGTCCTCCCAAGCCGGCGGGAGCCGTGGGGGGTGGTGCTCCACGAGTTCGCCGCCGCGGGCCTGCCGCTGGTGGCCTCCCGTGCCTGCGGCGCCGGCGGCGCATTCCTGGAGGAGGGGCGCAACGGCTTCGGCCACCCCGCCGGCGATCCGGCGGCGCTGGCGGGGGCGCTCCGGCGCGTGGTGCGCCTAACGGACGAGGAGCTGCGGGCCATGGGGCGCCGCAGCCGCGCGCTGGCGGAGCGCACGACCCCCGAGGGCTGGGCCGGGACGCTGCTCTCGGTGGCCCGGGGCGGGGGGGGCTGAGCCGTGTGCGGCATCTGCGGAATCGTGAGCCTCCGGGGGGAGGCGGTGCCCGAAGGCGCGGTGCGCGCCATGAACGACGCCATGGTACACCGCGGGCCCGACGGGGAGGGGTACCATCGGCGCCGCCGGGTCACGGTGGGCATGCGCCGGCTGGCCATCATCGACGTGGAGCACGGCCAGCAGCCCCTCTACAACGAGGAGGGGACGGTGGCCGTGGTGTTCAACGGCGAGATCTACAACTACCGGGAGCTGCGCCGGGAGCTGAGGGGCCGGGGTCACCGCTTCCTCACCGAGTCGGACACCGAGGTCCTGGTGCACGGCTACGAGGAGTGGGGCGAGGAGCTCCTTCCCCGGCTGCGCGGGATCTTCGGGCTGGCGGTGGTGGACGGGCGGCGCGAGGGCCCCGAGTCCGTCCTCCTGGCCCGGGACCCCCTGGGGGTGAAGCCCCTCTACCTGTGGCGGGACGAGGAGAGCCTCGTCTTCGCCTCGGAGGTGCGCGCCGTCCTGGCGTCGGGGCGGGTGCCCCGCACCCTCGACCCCGCCGGGCTCCGCTCCTACCTCCTCTACGGCTCGGTGCAGGACCCGTGGACGCTGGTGGAGGGCGTCGGGTCCCTCCCGCCCGGCGGCGCGCTGCGGGTGGGGCCCGACGGCCTCAGGGCGTGGCGGTTCTGGACGCTGCCCGACCCCTCCGCGGTCCGGGCCTCCATGGACGCCCCGGCCATGGAGGCCGAGGCCGCCGGGCTCCTCACCGACGCCGTGGAGTCCCAGCTCGTGGCCGACGTGCCGCTGGGTGTCTTCCTCAGCGGGGGGATCGACAGCACCGCCATCGCGGCGCTCATGCGCGCCGGGTCCGCGGCCCCGGTGGCCAGCTTCGCCATCGTCTTCGAGGAGGACGCGTACGACGAGCGGCGCTGGGCGCGCCTGGCGGCGGACCACATCGGCACCGAGCATCACGAGCTCCTGGTGACCGGCCGGGACGCGGCGGCGGAGCTGGACCGGGCGCTGGGCTGCTTCGACCAGCCCTCCACCGACGGGCTGAACACCTACTTCGTCTCCGGCGCGGTCCGGCGTGCCGGGCTGAAGGTGGCCCTCTCCGGGGTGGGGGGGGACGAGCTGTTCGGCGGGTACGGCGGGTACCGGCGGTCGGTGCGCATGGACCGGTGGGCGGCGCGGGCGCGCCGGCTGCCGGAGAGCCTGCGGCGTGCGGCCGCCGCCGCCCTGGCGCCCCTGCCCGGAGAGACGACGGGACGGGTGGCCGACCTGCTCGGGCACGAGGGTCCGCCGTACTTCCTGGCGCGGCGCTTCCTCTCCCGGGGCGGGGCACGGGAGATCCTGGGCCCCGAGCTGGCCGCGGACCCGGGGCCGTGGCTGCCGGACCGCTTCTCCGTCCTGGCCGACGAGACCCGGGGCTTCGATCCCGTCAACCGCATCTCCGCCCTGGAGCTGCGGACGTACATGCTGTCCACCCTCCTCCGGGACACGGACCAGATGAGCATGGCCCATTCCCTGGAGGTGCGGGTCCCGCTGGTCGATCCCGAGCTCGTGGCCGGGGTGTTGACCATGCCCGGCCCGCTCAAGGTGGGGGGCGAGCGGCCCAAGCCGGTGCTGACTGGCGCCCTGGGCGTGGCCCTCCCCCGGGGCTGCGTGCACCGGCCCAAGAAGGGGTTCGAGTTCCCCCTCGACCGGTGGCTGCGCGTGGCGCTTCGTGAGCGGATGGCCGCGTCCTTCACCCCGGCGGACGAGGCCGGGGCCTGGCCCTTCTCCCCGGGGGCCCTGGCGAGGTTGTGGCGAGGGTTCGAGGATGGGAGGATCACCTGGAGCCGTGTGTGGGGGATCTTCGTCCTCCGGGAGTGGCTCCGCGAACAGGGAATCGGGGCCGGATGAACGAACTCGTCTCACGTCTGGTCCGGGGGGTGCTGCGGACCGTGCCCCTCGGCCCAGTGGCAGCTCCGCTCTCCCGGCGCCTCCCGTGGCCTCCGTCGCGGAAGCCGGACCACATCGAGGACGTGTTCGGCACGCGGCTCCGCTTCGACGCTTCGTCCCACCTGGCCCGCACGGTGTGGGCGTACGGGTGCTGGGAGCGGAACACGGTGCTGAACCTGGCCAAGCTCCTTAGGCCCGGGACCGTGTTCGTGGACGCCGGTGCCGGCGCGGGGTACTACAGCCTCTTCGTGGCCCGGACGGTCCCCGAGAGTCGGGTCGTGGCCTTCGAGCCCTATCCTCCCGCCCGGGCGGCGCTGGAGGAGAACCTGGAGCTGAACGGCGTCGAGAACGTCGAGGTCGTCCCCATGGGCCTCTCGGACGGGCCCGGCCGCTTCACCGTCGGGCGAACCGGCCACGACAGGCTCAACGCCGGCTTCCACCGGAGGGTCGACGATCCCCTGGCGGCCTCCGTGGAGGCCCTCGACCTCGACTCCTTCTGTCGCGACCGGGGAATCGAGGAGATCGACCTCCTGAAGGTCGACGTGGAGGGGCACGAGACGGCCTGTATCGAGGGCGCCGAGGGCATCCTGGCCGCCTCGGACGACGCGATCGTGGTCGTGGAGTTCGTGGAATGGGCGGAGGGGGACAGCGCACGGTTGTATGGGCAGCTCCGGGCCATGGGATTCCAGGGGTACTACCCCCGCGGGTGGCCGTACTTCCTGAGCGCATGCCAGGGACCGCCTCCGCCCTCGTACCAGGACAACCTGATCTTCCTGAAGCGGTGAGCGGATCCGGGCCCCCCCGCGGGACGGCGGGCATGCGCATGGCGCTCGTCACCGACGGCGTCTTCCCCCACGTGGTGGGCGGCATGCAGAAGTACGTCTACAACCTGACCCGGGCGCTGGCGGCCATGGGCGTCGAGGTGGATCTGTTGCAGACGGTTCGGCCCGACGGCGGTCCCGAGGCGCTGGAGGCGCTACGGGGGTCCGTGCCGGGCGGATCCGGGCTTGTCCGCTCCATCCCGGTTCCCTATTCCTCCCTCCCCCCGATCCCCGGACACTACGTGGCGGAAACCGCGATCTACTCCCGGCGTCTCTCCCGTGCCCTCGACGCCCGACCCGAGCCCGACGTCGTCTACGCCCACGGCCTCACGGCGGTGGCGCTGCGCGGGCGGGGAAGGGGCGGCTCGACGCCGCTGGCCGTGAACCTCCACGGGCTGGAGATGTTCCAGAGGACCTTCTCCCTCCGCCAGCGTCTCGCGGCGGCCGCCCTGCGGCCCCTGGCGAGGCTATGCCTTCGGGGCGCCGACGTCGTGCTCGGGTTCGGGGGCGAGATCGAGGCCATCGCCCAGCGGGAGGCCCCCGGGGTTCCGTACGTGCGGGTCGCGAACGGCGTGGAGCGCGGCTGGCTCCACGACGGCTCCACCGGGCCCGGGTCGCCGCCCCGGCTCGTATTCGTGGGGCGGAACGAGCGCCGGAAGGGCCTGCCCGAGCTCAACCAGGCGCTGAGCAGGGTGATCGAGGACGTCCCGGATCTCAGGGTGGACTTCGTCGGGCCCCTTCCGGAGGAGGAGCGCCTGTCCTCGCCTGGCGTCCAGTACCACGGCCTGATGCGGGACGAGGAGGCGATCCGGTCGATCCTCCGGGCCGCCGACGTGCTCGTCTGTCCCAGCCACGCCGAGGGGATGCCCACGGTCATCCTGGAGGCCATGGCGTGCGGCCTCGCCGTGGTGGCCACCGAGGTGGGCGCCGTGAGTGACCTGGTGGACGAAGAGAACGGATGGATGGTCCCCCCCGGCGACGTGGACGCCCTGGCCGCGGCGCTGCGGAGGGCGCTGGAGGCGACGCCCGAGGCGCTCCGGCGCCGGAAGGAGGCGAGCCTCCGTCGAATCCGGGAGCGCTTCCTCTGGTCCCGGGTGGCCGAGGACACGGTGGAGGCGTTGCGACCGTGGATCTGAGTCTGGCCCGGCGTGGCCGGGGCCTCGAGGAGCTGGCGACCCTGGCCCTGGTCCTGGTCTTCGTGCTGGCGGACAACCGGCTGGCGATCCTGGCCCCCTTCGAGGATCTCCGGTACGTCCTCCTCCTGGGGCTCGCGGCCCTGGCCGTCCTGCGCTGGCTCCCCCTGGTGGACTCCCACGTCGTCCGGATCATCCCGTTCACCCTTGTGGGGCTCGTGGCGAGCGCGTCGAGTCCGACGCCCCTCCGCGCCGTCCTCCAGGCCGCGGCCTACCCGGCCCTCCTCCTGGTCGTCTTTCAGCACGTGCGGCCGCTGATCTTCAGCCGACGGGGACGGCTTCTCTTGGACCTGGTGACCGTCTGCATGGGGATCCTGGTGGCCGGGCTCCTTCTGGCACTGGTCCTTCCCCAGGTTGCGATCCTGTATCCCAACGCCCGCCTGCGAGGGCTCTTCGGCAATCCCAACGGCCTGGCCATGTTCGCCGCCCTGACGCTGCCGCTGGTCCTGGTGGTCTTCGAGACGCTCCGCCCACGGGCGGTGCTCCGCCGGTGGATCTACGTCGGGATCATCCTTCTGGTCCTGGTGCTCAGCGGATCCCGCTCCGCCCTGCTGGCAGTCATGGTCTACGTGCCCATGTACGTCACGTTCCGGGGGTCGGTCAACCGGAGGGTGGTGGTCGTCGGTCTGGCGGCGGCGGTGGTCCTTCTCATGGTGACCCTGGTCCCATTCCGGCTACTCCTCGATCCTGATACATACACGCGGCTCGGCCCCATGGCCGACTACCTGCGCGTGAGCAGCCTCGAGGACGGGAGCGGGCGGTGGTACGCCTGGCGCTACGCTCTGGACGTGATCCGGGAGGCGCCGGTGCTCGGGCGGGGCTTCGGATACGACGAGCACATCTTCGCGTCGGGGGTCGTCCGCGGGGACGTCTTCCTCGGCGGACACCAGGGGAGCACGCACAACCTCTACCTGGCCCTCGTGCTCAATACGGGCGTGGTGGGCGCCGCCCTCTTCCTGGCCTTCCTCTGGTCGCTGACCGGGCCGCGGCGGGCGAGCCCCCACACCATCCCGCTCATGGCGGCCGTGCTGGTCTCGAGCGTCTTCGAGTCCTGGCTCGTGTCCACGATGAACCCCCTGACGCTCGTCTTCTTCCTCACCCTGGTGGCCATCGACTACCAGGCGGCGGTGAAGGTCCGTGCCGCGGAGTCCGGGAGCCCGGTGCGTCCGGGGACCGCCCGCGCGGCCCGGCCGGCGCGGGTGGGAAACGCGGCGGGTCCGGCCGCGGCATGACCGACCCGGGGGGCCGCATCCGGGTCCTTGCTACGTCCAAGGCCTATCTTCCCGGGTTCCGATCCGGAGGCCCCATCCGGACCCTGGCCGGGCTGGCCCACCACCTGGGGGACCGGATCGATCTGGCCATCTTCACCTTGGACCGGGACGCGGGGGAGCCGCGCCCGTACGAGGGGGTGACGCTGGACCGCTGGCAGCGCAGGGGGCGGGCCCGGGTCTTCTACGCCTCGCCGGCGGCTCAGCGCCTCGCTTCTCTCCGCCGGGTCGTCCGCGAGCACGGCCCCGACCTCCTGTATCTGAACAGCCTCTTCCATCCGGTGGTCACCGTCCGGGTGCTCCTGCTCCGGCGCCTCGGGCTCCTCCCGAACGTCCCCGTCGTGCTCGCTCCGAGGGGGGAGCTCGCTGCGAGCGCCCTGGGCGTCAAACGCCTCAAGAAGCGGCTCTTCCTGGCTGTGGCCCGGGCCCTCGGGCTCTATCGGAACGTCCTCTGGCAAGCGTCGACGCCGGCGGAGGCCGACGACATCCTCCGGGCCATGGGGCCCGGGGTGGACATCGTCGTGGCCCGGAACCTGGTGGCCTCCCCCGATCCCGGCGCCCGGCGCCCCGAGCCCGTGGCCAAGGAGCCGGGACGGCTCCGAGTGGTGGTGCTGGCCCGGGTGGCACCGGTGAAGAACCTGCTCTTTGCCGTGGAGCGGCTGGCCGGCCTCCGGGGCGAGGTGGAGGTGGACATCTACGGGCCGATGGTGGACGAGGTGTACTGGGACCGGTGCCGGACGGCCATCGCCCGCCTTCCCGCCCATGTCCGGGTCGCCTGGCACGGGGCCGTCCCGCACCCGGAGGTCCCGGGCATCCTGGCCGAGCACCATCTCTTCTTGCTGCCCACCCTGGGAGAGAACTTCGGCCACGGGATCCTCGAGGCGCTCCAGGCCGGCGTCCCGGTGCTCATCAGCGACCGGACCCCGTGGAGGGGGTTGGAGGAGGCCGGGGCGGGATGGGATCTCCCGCTGGAGGATCCCGGGGCCTTCCACGACGCCCTCCAGGCGTGCGTGGGCATGGACGCGGCCGCCTGGGCGCGCATGTCCCGGTCCGCCCGGAGCTTCGGTCGGAGCCACGCCCACGACGACGAGGCGGTGCGCCAGAACGAGCGTCTCTTTCGGCGGGCCGTGGACCGCCCCCGCGCCTCGTGAGGGGGCTTTGGAACCGGGCCGCGCTCTATCTCCGGAGCGGCCGGCACCTGGACTGGAGCCAGCGCTGGCTTTGGGTGCTTCGGCGTCTCCAGAGGAGAATGCCGCCGCCCTCGGGGCCGACGGCTCCCCCCCCGGCGCGCTCGCCCCGGGTGAAGGCGCTTGCACCGGTCGTGGAGGGATGGGGTCCGCCCGAGGGCTTTCTGGACCGGGCCCGGGCCGTGTGTGACGGGGAGTTCCGGTTCCTCGGCGTCCGCCGCGCTCGCTCGGAGCTGGACTGGCGCGGACGGTTCGAGAGCCATCTCTGGACCTTTCACCTCCACTACTTCGATTATGCCGTCGATCTGGCGTGGGCCCACCGCCTCGAGGGAGAGGCCCGGTACCTCGGCGCGTTCCAGGACCTCGTGGAGGAGTGGATCGACCAGACGGGGGGAGGGAAGGGGGACGCCTGGGCGCCCTACACGCTCTCCCTCCGCACCACGAACTGGATCTACGCTCTCCTCCTCTTCGGGGAGGCCGCCGAGCCCCTGCGCCCCGTCGTGGAGACGAGCCTGGGCCGCCAGCTCGCCCGCCTTTCCCGACGCCTGGAGCTGGATCTGCGGGCGAACCACCTGCTCAAGAATCTGAAGGCGCTGGTGGTGGGCGGCCTATACTTCGACGGGCCGGCCGCCGAGGCCTGGCTCCGGCGGGGGCTGGACGGATTCCGCGCCGAGGTCCCCGAGCAGGTCCTCGAGGACGGGACCCACGTCGAGCGCGCCCCCATGTACCACCGCATCGCACACGCGGACGTTCTCGAGGTCCTCGGCCTCCTGGGGAGCGTCGACGGCGCCGTCCCGGAGGACGTCCGCTCCCGGGCGGAGGCCATGGGCCCGGCGACGCGCTCCCTGGCCCGGCACGACGGGTCCGTCCACCTCTTCAACGACAGCGCCCTGGACGTCGCTCCGTCCCTCGACCGCCTCGACCGGATGTCCCGCACCGCCTTCGGGGTCGGTCTGCCCGCGGCCCCGGAGCACATCCGTCTGGAGCGGGCCGGGTACTTCGGCTACGCCGACGCCCGGGAGCGGTGGCGCATGCTGGTGGACTGCGGGGAGCCCGGCCCCCCGTACCAGCCGGGACACGCCCACTGCGATCTCCTCAGCTTCGAGCTCGACGTCGGGGGCAGCCCGTTCGTCGTCGACTCGGGCGTCCAGGGCTACGAGGGGGACGAGCTGCGCGAATACGTCCGGAGCACCCGGGCCCACAACACCGTCACCGTGGGCGGCCGGGAGCAGTGCGAGGTGTGGGGGGCGTTCCGCATGGCCCGCCGGCCCACGATCGTGCGGGCCGACTATCGGGCCGAAACGGCGGGCTTCGCCTTCCACGGCGCCTACCGCCCCTATCACGACGAGGGCGTGCTCCACGAGCGTCGCATCGAGGGCCGGAGCGGCCTCTGGGACGTGCGGGACCGTGTGGTGGGGGCGACGGGGGTCCGTCTGGACGGTTTCCTCCACGTGCATCCGGACTGGTCCCTGGAGCGCGCGGGTGGGGGGCTGGAGGCACGCGGCCCGGGAGGGCGGATCCGGGTGGACGTCTCGGGGGTGGACGAGGTCCGTATCGTCCGGGGGGAGACCAGCCCCCCCCAGGGGTGGTTCTGCCCCCGGTTCGGCGTCGCCCTCGAGGCCCCCGTCGCCCGGATGACCATCCGGTCCAACGCGGGGAGCTGGTGGGGCTACCGGATCCGGCGCGTCCACTGAGGTCGATCCTGCCTCCGGGGGTGGACGCCGGGCCGGGTGGGGCCTGCGGTCATCTTGCGTAGGGTCCGGCCGGGCGTGACCTTTGCCGCAGCCTCCGGCACCATCTCCTCAGGCCTCCTCCCGAGGTCGATTCCGGTTCCCCAGCTCTGGCCTCCATGCGCTTCCATCCCGGCACGCTGCTCCTCCTTATCCTCTTGTGGGCACCCACCCCGTCGGGGGCCCAGGAAACCGGCCCGGCCCTCCTCCGCGCCGGGGACGAGCTCGTTCTCCGGGTCTGGCCGGACACGACCCTTTCCGGACGCTACCGGGTCGAGACGGACGGGAGCGCCTACCTGCCCCTCCTGGGGGAGGTGGAGGTGATCGGCCGTCCCCTCGAGGAGCTTCGGTCCGAGCTGATCTCCCGGTACGGCGAGATCATGCAGACGCCCGTGGTCGTGGTGGTCCCCCGCTTCCGGGTCAGCGTGCTGGGTGCGGTGCGATCCCCAGGGCTCTATTTCATGGAGCCGCCGGCCACCCTCATCGACGCCGTGAGCATGGCGGGAGGGTTCGCCCCACTGGCCCAGGCCGAGGCGATCCGCCTCGTACGGGACGAGGACGTCTTCGGGGTGGATGCGGAGACCGCCCTGCGGCAGGGTGGGAGCACGGCGTCGGTCACGCTCCAGTCCGGGGACCGGATCGTGGTCCCAGCGGGAGGCCCCGGCGTTTCGGCGTTCCAGGTGATCCAGACGGTGCTGTCGGCGGTGACGCTCGTGGTCGCCATCGTCCGCCTGAATTGACCCTGGACGGAGCGGGCCCATGACCCTTCACCCCGAGCCCTACTCCGACGCCGATCCGGCGGCGCTCCACCCGCTCTCGGACGACGGGAATCTGGACGTCAACGACCTTCTGGACGTCCTGAGGCGCCGGTGGAAATGGGTGGCGGCCGCCGCCCTCCTGTCCATGATCGGGGGGATGATCTGGCAGCGGGGCATGCCGGAGTATCCGGTCTACACCGCCGAGGTCATGGTCCAGAGGCTCGAGGAGCCGACCGGGCTCCAGGCGCTGAACCTGGGCGGGGCCTCGTCCCGCTCCGGCGGGATCTCGGCGGAGCTCGAGATCCTGCGCACCGACCAGATCCTCGGTCAGGTCGTGGACAGCACCGGCCTCCGCCTGACGCTCCCCGACAACCCGGAGCTCCGCTCCGAGGTCTTCGAGGAGGTGGTCGTCTCTCCGGAAGCCGCCTCCCGGGAGTACGTCCTGGAGGCCGACGGAGGGCAGCTCGTCCTCCGGGCGGCGGGCCAGATCGTCGCCGAAGGCCCGCCCGACGACCTGCTCACCGCACCCGGGCTCCTCTTCCTGGTCCGGAGGCCCGCTGCCATCCCCGCCGGCGGCCTTCCGCTCTTCATCAGCACTCCGGAGCGCGCCATCCGGCTCCTCGACGAGGCCATCACGGTCCGACAGCCGGACGGCACCAACCTCATCCGCATCACCTACACGGGCGGGGACCCGGTCCACGCGGCCCGGGTCGCCAACGCCATCGCCGAGGCCTACCGGCGCCAGGCTGGGCAGCGTGCGCGCCAGGAGGCGCGGAGCCGCAGGGAGTTCCTGGCAGGGCGGCTTCAGAGCGTCACGGACTCCCTCCGGATGGCGCAGGAGCTCCTCCTCGACTTCCAGGCCCGCAGCAGCACCCTGAATCCCCAGAGCGAAGGCGAGGCCCTCTCCGGCCTGCTGCTGTCGGCGCAGGAGGCGCTCCGCCAGGAGGAGGACCGCGTCCGGAGCCTGGAGTCGCTCCTGGAGAGCCTGGAATCCGGAGGCCCCGAGGGATTGCGGCAGCTGTCGCTCTTGGACCAGGACCTCCTCCGGGGGATGGACGCCCTGTCCGAGCGCCTCCAGGACTACGAGACGCGCCGGAGCAACCTCCTGAGCGTCAATCGGCGGACCGAGAACGCGCCCGAGGTCCTGCTCCTCGATTCACTCATCACCGAGACCGAGGCCGAGCTGAGGTTGACGGTGGAAGAGGCCCTGCGTCTCGGACGGCAGCGGGCGTCGGCGGCCCGGGCCCGTGTGGACGACCTCCAGCGCCAGGTGGGGGACGTCCCCGAGCGGAGCGTCGCGTTCGGTCGCCTCGAGCAGCGGGTGGCCGCCATCCAGCGGATGCAGGAGATGCTGGCCGAGCGCTTCTACGAGGCGCAGATCTCGGAGGCGGTGGAGGAAGGAAACGTGCAGGTCGTCGATCCCGCCCGTCCACCGACGATCCCCTCCGGCACGGCCGGCAACCGTATCCATCCGCTGCTCTACTTCCTCCTGGGAGGGTTGCTCGGGTTCGTCGGCGCCGTGGTCCAAGAGCGGCTGGACAACCGGGTCCGGACCATCCAGGATGTCCGCAAGGCCTCGGGAACCGAGGTGCTCGGCCTGATCCCGGATCTTCGTGACCACACCGGCGGGGCCCGGTCGGTGATCGGCATCAACGGCTCGGCGGCGGCGGAGTCCTTCCGGATGCTCCGGACCAACGTGCGGTTCGTCCGGGCCGAGCCGGTGGAGGTCCTGGTCGTCACGAGCGCCGGGCCGGGAGAGGGGAAGAGCATGATCTCGGCGAACCTGGCCATGGCGCTCGCCCAGGAGGGGAAGAGCGTGCTCCTCGTGGACGCCGACCTCCGGCGTCCGGTCCAGCACACGCTCTTCGACGTGGACCGCCGGCCCGGGCTGAGCGATCTCCTGGTGGGCAAGGCGGGCCGGGACGCGGTCCGTGAGTCGGCCCGGGGCATCCACGTCATCACCGCCGGGACGCCGGTGCCCAACCCCGCCGAGCTGACCGGAAGCAGCGCGTTCTCCAGCTTCGTGGACGGCGTCCGCGAACGGTACGACGTGGTGGTGATCGACACGCCGCCCGTCCTGGCCGTGTCCGACACCTCGGTGATCGCGCCTCTCGTGGACGGGGTGATCCTGGTGGCCCGGGCGAACCAGACGCCGGGGGGAGCGTTGGCGAGCGCGGCCCAGCAGCTCCGCCGGGCGCGCAGCTCGGTGCTGGGAGTCGTCATGAACGACTCCGATCCCCACGCGCGGACGGGGTACGGTGGCTCGTACTACGGATACGGGGCGTCCCACTACCTGGACGATGATGGGTCCCAGGCCGGCACGCTCCGGGGGGTGGTGGCGCGGGTGTTCTCCCGGGGCGGCGCGTGACCGTCAGGCCGGGGACAGCCCGGGTCTGAAGGACGGACGGCCGCCGGCCCCTTCCGTCCCCCCGGCACCTCCCCGCCCCTCCCGGTTACTGTTAACATTCCACGCTGGCCCGC
>CAZAQV010000035.1:0-57846 GCA_964487255.1 uncultured Polyangiales bacterium
TTGCGCGTGAGCATGGCCATGCCTTGCTGAAGCAGCGGCAGCTTGTCGGGCGAGCCCATCGAGCCCGAGACGTCGAGCAAAAACACCAGGTTCGAGGCCTTGGCGTGCTTCATGTCGATCTTTTTGCCTTGAATGCCGACGTGCACGAGCCGGTGTTTGTCGTTCCAGGGCGCTTCGGTAACCTCGGTGTGCACGGTGAACGGGTCTGCGCCTTGCGGCGCCGCGTAGTCGTAGCTGAAGTAGTTGATCATCTCTTCGATGCGCACCGCCGATGCGGGCGGACGCTGACCACGGGTCAGATAGCGGCGCGTGTTGGCGTAACTCGCCGAGTCGACATCGATCGAGAAGGTCGAAAGCGGCTCGCTTTTCGCCAAGTGAAAGTCGTTTTCTTCGAGGTTCGCGTAGCCTTCGCGGTTCCACTCGGGTTGCGTCGTATCGCTCGGGCTCGGGGTCGGTTGCAGCGTCCCACCCATGCGACCAACCTGTGACCGAGATGGTTTCGATCGGCGGGCGCTCTTCCGAACTGAAGCTGGCGCCGGAGCCCCACCAAGGCCCATCAACGGGTCGTCGTTGAGCCTTGCTCTTGCGCCCTTCGACGCAGCCCTCCGCTCTGCTTGCCGTCGTGCACGGTTTCGGTCCGCCGCGCCGGCTTCCCAGGCCGCTTGCCTGTCTGCCTTCTCCATCCTTGCGGTGGCAAGGGAATCGAGCTCTTGTTGCGCTCTTGTCGCTTCCGCTTCCGCCGCTTGCTTGTGCGCCGCCAGATCTCGCGTCTGCTCAGCCGCCACTTCCCGCGCCTCGCTCTTCGCCATGCGCACTTGTTCGTGCTTGGTGTCTGTACCTGGTGCTGTGCAGCCCAAAAGGCCGACGCTCCCCACGATGAAAATCGCGAGCGCACTGTGCCCAAGCACGGCGGCGCCCGCGAACAACTGATGTTCGACTTGTGTTCCCCGGTTTTTCCCCATGGAGCCCTAGACGCATGAGAACGAAAAAGGTTGGGTCAATTCGTCGAATGCCCACTGCCTGTCTATGTGGTTCGCGCTACCAGAGTCTCGTTCAGGACTTTACGCGCCGATCTTACTCGGAAAACTCACCGGCACACCGCTTGAGACTGTCGCGATGGGTCCGGGAGTCCGCGTCGCAAACCCAAAGAGGTGGATACAGCACGCGCCGGTCGATTCAGTTAGCGATGGGTTACATCCCCACAAGATTGCCGGTCGTCGCCCACTTCGGTCGATTCTTCAGGTTCGAACAAGGGGCACGCGGCTTGCATCGCCTACGACCATGGCGTCCATCCTGCCAAGCTTTGAGCGTGTCGTGATTAGCGGTTTCGTGTGGCTAAGCGTCCTAGTGGGTTGTGCAACGGAAGACTCCGCCCGCTCGACCGTGATCAAAACGGACAGTGGCACACCGCACCTCGATGCCAATCTCATGGACCCGCCCGATACCTCGCAGGCGGTGCCCGACGCCGCTGTAACGACATGTGAAACCCTTTACCTTGAGGCGCAAGGCGCGCCCCCTGAGGTCATGATCGCGGTAGATCAATCGACGAGCATGCTGCTCGAGAACCGCTGGGATGCCGCGGTCGAGGCGGTCTCAACCGTAAGCCAGTCGCTCGACGACAATGTGGCTTTCGGGCTCGCTGCGTTCGGAACAAGCAGCTTGGTGTGTGGCGCCAATCGCATCATTCTGGCACCCGCCACCGGCAATGCCAAATCGATCGTGAACTACCTTAACGGCACCGAACCGCTCGGAGACACGCCGATTACAGCGATCTTGGAACGCATCGCAAAGCTCAAGAAGTATGGAAATGCGTACAGCAGCTCGGAGTATGATGGTCTACCTCGACTTCCGACCTCCAACGACGACGACATCATCCCTGGATCTTTCAAAGGCATCTCTTCGGTCATCTTGGTCACTGACGGAGCGCCGAACTGCAACTTGGACCTCGATCCCAAGTCTTGCACTTGCACGCACCATGACCCCGAAGTGTGCGCGAACAATCAGAAGTACAACAACCCAGTGGCTTGTCTCGATGACACCGCAGCGATCGAAGCGGTCAGGTCGCTCAGTGAGCTCGGAATCGAGACGCATGTGATTGGCTACTCAAGCAGTCGATGGGAAACGGTTCTCAACAAGCTTGCAGCGGCAGGTTCGGAAGGAGGCAAATATATTCCGGTCGAAAATGCTTTGGAGCTTGAAACCTCGCTTTCGGAGGTCGCTTTAGGTCTCAAGAGCTGCAGCTTCGAGCTCGAAGAGGCACCCCCCAACGAAACCTATGTTCGGGTGTTGCTCAACGACAGCGACGTTCCGCACGAGTCCCAGGTCGACGAGGGCGGTTGGGCGCTCGAGGAGAAGACCATTCGCCTCCTCGGCCTAGATTGCGAGCGCGCGCGAAGTGAGGCAGATGTGGTGCTGGAAATCCTGGTGGAGTGCGAAAAGGTCTTCATTCGCTAACCGGACTAGTGCTCTGACCAGGAGGTTCTGATCCGTGTCGCTTCGCAGCAAAGCGAACTCGGTTGTCGTTCAAACTCGAATGTACTCTGCACGTCCATCGTTTTCTCTCCTACGATTTCACTCCGCTGCTGTGCGATCCAGGCTCACAATCTCCCGGACAGAGCACTAGGGGGCTAGGACCGACAGGAGTGTTTATCGAGTTGACCTCTGGCCGCCCAGCAACTCGGGTGCTATCTGCCTGCAATGAGCGAGTTGATTACGCGTGCGAAGAAGGCACTGGGTGGGCGCCGAGGTGTGCGCGCCGCCAGCAAAGAGATTAAGAAAATTGCAGGCGCGGCACTCAACCCTCCGACGCCGCTACTTGTGCACATCATTCCCATGCGGCGCTGTAACCTCGCCTGCACGTACTGCAACGAGTTCGACGACCACTCCGATCCGGTTCCGACCGAAGCGATGCTGCGACGCATCGACAGGTTGGCAGAACTCGGTACCGCGGTCATCACCATCAGTGGCGGAGAGCCGCTGCTCCACCCTGACCTCGACCGCATCATTGCTTACATCAAAGAACGCGGGATGGTCTGCACGTTGATCTCCAACGGTTACCTCATGGTGCCCAAGGAAATCAAAAAGCTTAACGAAGCCGGCCTTGACCGTCTGCAAATCAGCATCGACAACGTCAAACCCGACGAGATTTCAAAAAAGAGTCTCAAGGTGCTCGATCGCAAGCTCCAGTATCTGCAAGAGCACGCTGAGTTCGAAGTCAACATCAACTCGGTCATCGGCGCTGGCGTCGATCACCCCGAGGACGCCCTGACGATTGCCAAGCGCGCGATGGAACTCGGCTTCTCCGCCACGCTCGGCGTCATCCACGACGAGCACGGCCACCTCAAGCCACTATCGGGCAAGGAACAAGAAGTGTTCGACACGTTTCAGGAGATGAACCGCTTCAAGCTTGCGCGTTTCAACAAAGGCTTCCAGACGCGCCTCGCGAGCGGCGAACCCAACGAATGGCGATGCCGCGCGGGCTCGCGTTATTTCTACGTGTGCGAAGACGGACTCGTTCACTATTGCTCCCAACAGCGGGGTTATCCGGCGAAACCGCTTGCCGAGTACAGCCAACAGGACCTTGAGCGCGAGCACGTCACGGAGAAGCTTTGCGCGCCCTTTTGCACCATCGCCTGCGTCCACCAAGCATCGACCTTCGACAACCACCGCGCACCGCAAACCAGCGGCACCTTCAATCCCGAACGCACAGAGAGCAGCAACGCCAAGCGCTCGCTCGACGTCCTCCAAGCCTAACGCTAGCGAGAAACCTAGGCGGCTTGGTTGTCGTCGGTGGGTGGGTCGAGCAAAGCGGCGAAAGCGCGACAAATGTCCACTGTCGTGATGATGCCAGCGAGGTTTCCTTCGCGCTGGACAACGGCTGAGCCAAACTGTTTTTCCGCCATCGCCCGCATCGTAGCAGCCAGGGGAGCATGAAGGTCGACCACGAGCACCGGGCGGTTGCAAAGCTCTCGAACGAGCGCTGGACCATCTTCGTCGTCCCGCTCCAGTGCGGAGAGAAGTCGTGCAACGTCGAGATCACGCGAAGACAGCAGTCCGACAACCTCACGATCACGCACCACGGGTAAATGACGAAATCCATTCTCGTCCATCAGCGCCTGCGCGTCGGCGATCGTCGTTTCTGGCGTCACCGATTGCGGAAAGGGTGTCATCACGGTCGCAATCGTCGGCTTCGGTCGCTGCGAAGAACTCATAAAAGCCCTTCTACCACGAAAGTGCGCTACCCGGGCTCTTCGAGATTTCGCAAGATTTCCTCGACGAAGCGTCTTAGGCGATACGTTTGCTCGCTGCCGAGCCCCTGTCCGACGAACGAGGCTCCGTAAACGAGCGTCGAAAAAGCCATCGCAGCGGGAATGCCGATGAGTGCGTAGGGTCGTCCACCAAGAAACCACTGCGTGAGTCCGAACACGATAGCCACCAATACTCCCAACGCGCTCAGACCGTAGAGGGTCGCATAGAGGGTCCAAACCTGTGGCGCCGGGCCCACTCTGCCCGCGATGAAGCTCCCTCCTCGCGGCGTAGGGCTGACCCGGAGCGTGACTTGCGGCGACCAGGCGTGGGCGTCCTCGGCTGCTACCAGCAGCTCGACGCGGTCCGGGGCGTAGACACGACCGCGCACCCCCGGGCGTTTTTCGATCTGGGCCCGGAACGCTCCCAAAACGACCTCCGGAGTTGCCTCGGATTCGAGCTCAAAGCGTGGTCGCACTCGCGGCAATGATTCAGTTGCGATAAAGCCCCCAGCCCCCATTCCGGTTACAAGACCCGTACCACTCACAAGGTTCAGCAAAACACACGGCATTCTGCTCCCTTGCTTGTTCGCACAACGAAAATTCTGCGTCTTTGCACGGGTTCCGCGCATATTGTTGAAACTGTGACCCTTACGGACCACAGGGTCTTTGCAGAGGCCTGCTTCCGGCCTAAGTTGCTCGCATGAAGGACGCCCCTATCTCTCAGTTCATGACGCCTACTCCGCACACCGTCGGCGCGGAGCAAACCATCACCTTCGCGCAAAATCTAATGACCGAACACGGCTTTCGGCACTTGCCGGTGCTGCACGGCGGGAAGCTGGTTGGCATCGTCAGCGACCGTGACCTCGGTCTGGTCGCCGGGCTCAACGACATCAACCCGGACAAAACCACGGTCGAAGAGGCTGTGGTCCAGGTGCCCTACCACGTGGAGCCGCACGAAAAGCTCTCGAGCGTGCTCAAGAAAATGGCCGAGCACAAATACGGTACGGTCATCATTACCCGTGGCGAGAAGGTCGAAGGCATCTTCACGACCCACGACGCCGTCGTGCTCATGTCACGCGAAGTCGTGTGACGTAATCGCTACCGAAGAATACCGCTACCAGCGACGACTTGCCGCGTACTCGGTTGCAGTGCGAGCTGCCACGGCGGAGGCACCACCACGTTGCGAACCTGTCAGCAATACTTCAGCAAAGAATGACTCCCCTCGAAAACCTTCGAGCACAACGGTTTCAAGCTCACTGCCGGCGTTCGCAGCGCTATCCCGCTGCGCTATGTCGTAAGCCAACAGGACTTTAGGAGGGATATCTGAGTCAGAATTGTCCTTTCGTCCGATAATTGTGAGCAGCGTCTCCGCATCGAAGTTTTGCGCCTCGTCGATAACAAGCTGTGTCTTGCGGAGGTTTCGCCCACGAAGGCTGCCGACGTCGGCAATCTCGATCTTACCGTTCTGCAAATATACCCTTGCTTTATTCGATAACTGATCCTTCGCTTTCTTAGTCGGGTCGTTGGGCAAACTAGCAATAGCATCTTCCACCGCCTCTCTTAGCGGCTGCAATTTCGCGTCCAGGTCCCCCGGCAAAAAGCCAACATTTTGTCCGCCCACGCGAGCGAGCGGGCGAGAGAAGACCAGCTTTTCAATATTGCCTTTCTCCAGCTCTTCTAAGCCGTGCGCAAGTGCGAGGAACGTTTTCCCGGCGCCGGCCTCACCAGCCACAGAAACCACTTCCAGATCTGGGCTCTGTAGCGCTGCGAAAAGGGTTCGCTGTGAGTCATTCCTGGGCATAACACCCGAAAGGTTCGGTACGCTGTCAGCGTCCGGCAACCACATGGCCCGTCCCTTTTCCACCACGCGAGCGAGGCGGTCCTTCACGCGAATAAAAGCATTGACGGGCAAGTCGAGCGCAGTCTCAAAATCGAAGAAGCCCTTCGTCAGGCGCTGCGTGGGCCCGGTGATCTCGTGAATCGTTCCCCCCGGTAAAACTTCGTAAAGTTCAGTCGGCTTTATATGCGGCACGGCCTTTCGCTCAGCGCGAAGAAGAAGCCGTCCGTCATTGGTAAGCATCGTGCCCGCCTCGCGCTTTGCGAGCCCGTGGATCAAATCTTCCATGGTTGCCAGCTCTGAATCGACCACGAAACGCACCAAGCCGCCTTCGTCATTGACGGGAATGCGCAGCTCGCCCTCGGAGCGCGACGCATCACGCATCTTCGATTCTAGAAAATCGATTACGGCTCCGGCACTGGTCCCCAAGCTGCCTTCTTGCCTCGCAAGCTCATCGACGGCATCAAAGACCGTGTCGGTCACGACCAGCTCGCGACTTCCCATTTGCTTCCAGAACTTCTTGGGGATCTTGGCGAGCGCATCAGCGTCCGGAATGATCCGATGGACGTCCTTGGCACCTGCAAGGATACGAACAACCCCCGCCTGCGCGCGCGAAGCAAGAGTTGGTGCGTCCGAAGTCACAACCTCTGCCTCGGCTCGGCTCGCGATCGGCCGCTCCAGTGCTTCACCGAACCCGCCCACAGACGCTGCGGCGAGCACACTCACAAAAACCGCGGGCAATAGGTAAGACAGCAGCGCGTTGCCCTCAGAACGAGATAAGAAGCTGGTTGGGGCGTCCGACGAAAGAAGCTTGGATAACCACATCGTTACGGATTGACTACAACTATCGTGCCACACGACGTTTTCGACGTTTTCCCGGGTATTGGCCGACCGCACCCATAAGTTAGGGGGGCTTGGACCCCTGCTTCGGATACTCGACTGACCAGTGAGGGCAGTGGATACGATGAGACTAACGCGACATCGCTGCGGAGTGAGCAACCTGTTCAAAGACGTCGCAATACTGAGTTACGATAGAACTGACGTGGAAGGTCTCGCTTCGAGCGACACCCGCCGAGGCGAAACGCTCACGCAGTTCGTCGCGCTCAAGCAGGCGGCGAATTGCTTCGCGGAACCCATCCACGTCATCGACAGGAACAACAAGCCCCTCCCGCTCGTGTCGCACGATTTCTGAAGGTCCAAAATCGCAGTCGCTTACGATAGCGGGCAAACCCAATGCAATGGCTTCGCCCACAACATTGCCAAAGCCTTCCCAACGCGACGGGAGCACAAATGCCTCGGCGCGTTTCATGATGGCCCAAGGGTTCTCAAAGAAACCTGGCATGTGCACGCGCCCGCTCAAACCGCGCTCCTCAACGCGTTGACGCAAGGCACCTTCTTCTTCACCTTCGCCAAGAATCACGAGGTGCAGGTCTTGCTCGCGGAGCAACGGCGCACTCGCTTCGATCAGAACGTCGAATGCCTTCTGGCGCGCGAGCCGACCAACGGACACCAAAAACCGTCCCGGCGGGATGAACGCAGGCTCGGCTTGTGAAAGAGTCCGCACACGATCGATATCGATCGCATTGTGGACCGTCGACACGTGATCATCCGCCAGTTCAAAACGTGACTTGAGCGCATCGCCCATCGTGTGAGAGATCGTGATGAGGTGATCGGCAGCCCGGTAACACCTCTTGGTCAGCTCGGTCACTGCGCGACGCGCAAGCGGGTTGTTGAGCTCGTCATCGATGACCGCGAACGTGTTGTTGCCTTCTCGGGCGATCCACTTCGGACGATCGCCCCCAACAAACGGCAACGCTGCCATCACACCGACGCTCATTCCCTTTCGAAAGCTCACGAGCACATCCGGACTGAGCTCACGGATCATATGCGCCGTGCTGTAGAGCGTCATGGCACCGCCCAGCGCCATGCGGGCTGGCTGGTAGGCTTCACGGTTGTCAACGTCGAAGTCCATGTACTTCTGTCCCCGTTTGGGGGAAGTCACTTGCGCTGGGTCCAGCTCCGCGAGGTACGGTCCGGTTCGACGCAAGAGCCCGACGTGAACGGCGAAACGAGCTGGGTCTGCCGCTTTGGCAATATTGACCGCGACGCGCTCTGCTCCCCCCCCGTGAAGCGACGGTAACATCAAAAGTACGCGTAGCGGCGCATCGGAGGGCGCACGAGAATGGCGGCTTGCGAAGGACACGATGAGTCGTATCACACTACCCGAGCATGGATTTTCTCACCAGCGCCGATGACTTCATGGCCAGCGCCCGCCAGGATTTGCGCACGGCGAAGGTTCGCGCACTGGTCCAAGCGATGACCTTCGAGGGCGATGCTGCCGGGGAACAGTGTGCACAAGCACTCGAAGCCTGCGCAGCGGTCGATCGACGGCTCCTCTTCGATGCCTACAGCCTTGTGGTCGTAAGCGACCGTTGGATCATCAACCCCCGCCACCTTCGGTCCCGCATCGTACAACGCGAGCGAGATGAAACGCTCGGGATGATGCACCGACTCGAGCAAGGCGGCGTTTCGGTGCGCGTACTACACCCGTTGGGAAAAGCAGGCGTTCACCTCCCGCTGCGCAATCACAAAAAGCTCGTACTCGCCGACGACGTGATCTATCTGGGAGGCATCAACTTCAGCGACCATAACTTTGCTTGGCGCGACATGATGGTGCGCCTCGAAGATGCCGGGCTCGCCCGGTGGCTTGCTGAAGATTTCGAACAGGCTTGGGAAGGACAGCCCACGCACCGCGTATATCAAAGCGACGGCTTGCGGCTCGACTCGCTCGCCGGCGTCGGCAATCCGGCGCGCTGGGCTTTTTTACGTGACATGATCGATGCGGCAACTGAACGCATCGTCGTGCTCAGCCCCTATCTCACCTTTCCGTTCCTCGACTGGCTCGGAGAAGCACAAAAGCGCGGCGTAGAGGTCACAGTCGTCAGTCCTGCGGGAAACAATAAACAGGCCGTGGCGGACTACCTATGGGGCGAGTGCCAGCGCCTCGGAATCGCGCTCGAACTTTATCCAGGAATGAGCCATCTCAAAGCCATGCGCATCGACGATGACACGCTCATCGTCGGCTCGAGCAACTTCGATTTCGTCAGCTACGAAGCGCAAGCCGAGTACGTGCTGACTTGTCATGCTCGCAGGGTATGCGAGGTGTTTGATCACGACATCATGGACGTGGACCGCGCACAAGCCGTGCCGTGCAGCATTCGTGTGCCGACGTGGCGCGCCCGCTCGCGCAAAGCAACCCTGCGGATCGCGCGTTCATTTACACGCATAGCCACACACTTTCCGCCCACCTCTTGGGTCGAAGATTTGCCCCGCCCCCGTAGCGGACAGTCTCACTCCTCCCCCGGCTCCCATTGAGACTACGGGACGCAGTATCATGAAGCTTTTGATGGTCACTCCCAACTTTCCGCCCGCGATAGGGGGCGTACAGAACTACGCCGAAGCCATGGCGCTGGCAATGCACAACCAAGTTGAGCACTTCGCCGTACTAGCGGAGAAGCCTTCGGCCGCCGACCTTCCGCAGTCCGCAAAGGAGTACGACCGGCGCTACGACTTCGAGGTTCGACGCGTCCCAGACCCTGGCGACAACTTCGCTCTATCTGCGGCACTCCCACTCAAGACGTGGCTTTTGCGAGAGCATTTTGACGCCATTTTTGCGACGCACTGGTCCGCTGCGTTTTGTGCGCGCCTGGCCACGCGGGGCAATATCCCCGTGGGCTGCGCCGTACACGGAAAAGAAGTCCATATCGACCCGCTTCGTCGGGTGCCCGCTTTGCGTCGTGGTTACCGCTATGCACGAAAGTCGGCCATTCATAACTCGGTGCTGTTTCCCGTGAGCCAGTATACGGCAGCGACGGTACGCCAGCACTTTCCAAGGCACGGTCCCATTCAAGTCGTTGGCAACGGCGTCGACACGAGCATCTACCACCCGCTTGAAGCGAGTGAACGAAAAGCTCGAGCTGGGCGACCCATCGTATTGACCGTCGGGCGTTTGGTAGCGCGAAAAGGCGTCGACAACGTGTTGCGCGCGCTCGCGATGCTCGAATCGGTTCCCTTCGAGTATTGGGTTGTCGGTGATGGGCCCGCGCGCGCGGGCCTTGAGCAACTCAGCACCGAACTGGGTCTGGCAGAGCGCGTGAAGTTTTTCGGCTCGGTTGCCCACGAGGATCTCGTCGGTTTTTACAACGACAGCGATGTATTCGTGATGACCCCACGCGACATCAATGGTGACGTCGAAGGCTTCGGACTCGTGTTCTTGGAGGCCGCCGCTTGCGGTAAGCCCGTGATCGGCTCGCGTTCGGGAGGCGTGCCTGACGCCGTCCAAGACGAGCGCAACGGCTACCTCGTCACCCCGGACGCGCCCGAAGAGCTATGCGAACGGCTGCAAGAGCTACTCACGGACAACGACCGACGCCGCGCTTTTGGCCAATTGGGCATCGAACACGCACGGGCAAACTCTTGGGAGCACGCGGCGGCTCAAATCCTCCAGACACTCGAGAGCGAATGTGTTTGAACGCATCATCTTGACCTGTAACTACTCGCCCTGGTCGCATTATAGCGGCGGCGGCCAGCGTTCGACGCACGCGCTCGGCAGTGCGCTCTCGGAGCTTGGCTACGAAGTCGATGTCGTCTTCACCAAAGCCCTCACCGAGTCGATCGACGTGCCGCAATCTCTACCCTACACACTGCATTGGGCCGCATTTGCCGGCTTTCGAAGTGACGGCAAGAACCCGCTTCGTGCAGCGAACGCGCTCGCGGTCGCTCGTGTGGTCGGGCGCATACTGCGGGACGGCCAAAAAACCGTCGTCAATGCGCAAGGCGAGGAAGGCGCGCTCGCGCCACGACAATGTCAACGCTACAATGCTGGCTTCGTGCAGACACCACGCTATCCGAAGTTCGCCGACCCGCTCGGCGGCAAGCTCGGGGGACGCCTTTGGTTACGCCCCAAATTCATCGCGCTCGGCCACGCCCTTCGCCACGCCGATCGCATTTGTCCCACGAGCAAAGCGAGCGCCGAGGACCTCATTCGGCATTACGAACTTCGTCGCGATCGCATCGAGGTGATCCCGAACGGGATAGCAGACGCCTTCGTACACTGCACACGCCGCAGCGATGCCAAGGACGGGCCCTTGGTATACTTCGGCAGGCTGTCTGCGACCAAAGGGGTCCATGACCTCGTCGACGCGTGGCTGGGCATCGAACGCCCCCGCCCTCTTTGGATCGGCGGTGTGGGTCCTGAAAAGGAGGCGCTTCGCACCAAGATCGAAGCGGCGGGACGTGCCGACCAAGTGCGCTGGCTCGGTTGGTGCTCGGCGGCACAAATGGCGGAGGTTCTCTGCCAGGCTGGAGCAGCCGTTTTGCCCTCACACGAAGAAAGCTTCGGCAACACGATGGTGGAAGCGATGGCGGCAGGCGCTCCCCTGATCACAACCCGGGTCGGCTCGATCCCTGAGGTCGTCGGCCACGAGACGCATGCCATGCTGCTCCCCGCCCGCGACGTCACCGCTATCAGAGCGGCGCTGCACGAACTCGAAGCCCACCCCGACGCTTTCGAGCAGCGCGCCCGTGAGGCGAGCCGGTTCGCGCGTCAAGTCTACAGTTGGCGCGCGACCGCGCAACAGTACGTGCAGATCTACAAGGTCATTTTACGCGACAAAGAAAGAGCTGCTCGTCTTTGAAGCGCATGCGTTGCTCCTGCTCACCTGTGACCAATTCGGGTGCACGCACTGTTCGCACATCGAACCCTTGCGCGGCGAGTCGATCCGCGAAGTCCTCGCCATAGGCGCGCACGTGATCCCACTGCCCGAAGAGCTTCGCGCGCTCCGCCGGCTCGGTCACACTCGGGTCATCAAATGTGGTCTCCGCAATGACCGGCACCAGAATCGTCGCCCATCCGGTCGGACGCAGCACGCGCGACAGTTCGCGCATCGCCTTTTCGTCTTCTTGAATGTGCTCAAGCACGTGACTGCAATGCACGATATCGAAGCTGTCGGTGTCAAACTCAAGCGCCGTCAGGTCCATCTGGTAGTCGGCGTTCGGGTCTTGAAGGTCGAGTGTGGCGTAGTCGAGTTGCGGCATGGTGCGAAAGATGGCTTCGAATGCCGGTTCCGGCCCGACGTGCAACATGCGCTTGGGTCGGTCGTCGAACAGGTCGGTCCTCGACTGAAAATAGTGCCAAGTAAAGCGGTGCCGCTCGACTGCGCCACACACGGGACACTGCGCATCCTTGCGTTTAACGTGCCCGTAGGGCTTGAAAAAGGAAAGCGACGACTCGCACACCGGACAGTAGCGGCGCTTGCCTCGAAAGAGCACGCGACGAGCGCGTCGTCCCAATGACGAAACGCGTTTTGGTGGTCGAAACTTGGGCATCTGGCGGGAACGTTAGCACGCCGTCCGGGCCCCGCTACGGTGAAGCGGGACTTCCTACAATGCTTCAAGGCGCAGCAAAAACTGGTATGCCGTGTAACGGTTGAGTAGTGGCACCCAACGCAAAACAGGCGCGAGTTTTTCATTAATCCCGAGGGGCCGGTCGGTAATGCGATGGTTGATGCGCTGTTCGGCAATGCGCAACTCGGCGTCGTCGACGAGCTGTCGGATGTCCCGCTCGGCAAAGAAGCGTAGATGGGTACGGTCGAAGATACCGCGCTCCTGGTACTGCCAGCTTCGCTGAAACAGGGCCCAGAACACGGATAGGTGGGCCACGTTCGGTAAGCTGACGATGATTGAACCGCCTTCGCTCAGTCGCTCGCGCAATCCGAGCAACGCCTGCCACGGGTCAACGAGGTGCTCAAGCACGTCACCGCAGATGATGACATCAAAACGAAGACCTTCGTCCGCGAGCCTGGCGAGCGCTTCGCGCACATCCCCGATCTCAACGCGGTCGAGTCTCGTCCGTGCCTCTTCGGCCATGTCGGTATCGAGTTCGATGCCGGTAACGCGCCCGCCGGGGTTTTGAACCTGGAGCGCTGCGCCGAGCGCTCCGTTGGCGCAGCCTACGTCGAGGAGTGTTCGCCACCCATCCGGCACCAGGGCTGCCAAATCAGGTCGCGCGCCGACATACGCGGGGTTAAATCGTTCACTCATGAGGTTACTTGCTTGCGGGTCCATGCTCGTAGCCGACTCCAGCCACCTTGCAAGGTGCCGAACGCCAGAAGAAACAGCACCAGCAAAAGTCCGGCGCCAATCAACGGCGCCAAGGTCCGGCCAAGAGCGTGCTCGACGAGCCAACTCACAAGGTAGGCCAGTGCGGCCGCCATCGCCGCGTCTCGAAGTGGTGTCAGCGCGCTCCACTGGTAGATGTGGTTTCGTCCCGAAACCAGCCACGCCTGCACAGCATGGATCGCGTTGTGGCTGAGGACGCCGACCGCAGAGGCCAGGGCAACGTAACTAAGCGGCGCGCTCGAAAAGCCAGGTTGTTGGTACGCAAGCGCAAGCAGGCCGGCTTGGATGACGATGCTGATAAGGACGTTGGCAAGCGTCCAGCTCGAACGGCCAAAGCCGATAACCACCGCCCCGCTGAGCCCGAGCACCCCCGCGGCAAACCACCCAAACAGCAGGATGCGCAGCGCATCGCTGCCCGCCGGAAACTGTTCGCCAAAGAGCGAAAGCAAGGGCGATGCAAACACGAAGATCGCAAACAGCACAGGCGCTTGCGTCAAAGCAACGAGGTACACCGCACGGCAAAACGACGCGCGAAGTCGCGCCAGCCACGGAGGCTTCGAAACGGACGGGGCGGCCTGTACGGCTTGCGCACCAATCGAAGACGTCACCGCGATGGCAATCGGGTCAAACGCCTGACGAATAGAGCGAAACTGGTTTCCGATCTGAACCAGCACACCGTAAATGCCGACAACGGCAGGGCTCGCCACGGCCGAAAGAAAGAAAATATCGAGCCGCTGAAAAAACGTGTTGGCGAACTCCGTTCCCCACATGGGCAGCGCGTAGCGAAGCATCGGACGCGGCAAGCCGAACAGCCAGGGACTCGCACGAAAGAGCAAGGTAAACGCCCACCAGGCTGCAGCCAGCCCTACCAGCTGCGCGACTAGAAAAGCGATCCCGAGGCCATCGGCGCGCCACGGTGTGAAGAAGAGAAGAAGGGCGACGGCAAAGATGAGCAACGGCACCAGCGTGCCCTTGACCAAGACCTGGACGCCCATTTTGCGACGCCCCATCGTGGCGTGAATCAGCAGCTCACTCACCGTATAGATCGGAAGGCTTGCGGCGACCCAACGAAGGGTTCGCAGGTGAGAGGGTCTGATGAACTCGGTGTTGGCGAGGCCAACCGAGGCCGCTAGCGGAGGCAACGCCCAGCCGAGTGCAGCAGCCGCCAGCAGAGAGGTCGCGAGCACAATCAAGATGGCGGAAAGCACGCCTTCTTTGGAGCGCCCTGGATCGGTCCGTGGGACCCACCAAAGAAGCGCCTTGTCCAATCCGAGCACAGCGAAGCGTGCGGACAAGAAAAACACAGCCTGAATCGCGACGAACACCCCCCACTGCGTCTCGCCGTACACCCGCGTGACAACGGCAAGCAGCACAGGGTTGAGTAACTTCAGAACGTAGCCGAGCGCGTTGACGAGCGCACCACGATGGAGATCTGCGATATCGACAGCGGATTCGTCCGACGAAGAAAGCTGCGAGCGGCTCGGATCTGGCTCACCCATCCTGTCCACGTTCTAGACTGATCGACTGTCGCTCTTCGTTTGCGATACGCGCCAGCACATCGTCCAGCGCCTCTTGCCAGGGTCGCATGCGGATGGGCGGTTCGCAGCCGTCCAGACGGTCGAGCGAAAGCACGCTGCGCTCAGGTCGCGTGGCAGAGGCGGGGTATGCGCTCGATGCGCAGGGAATCACACGACACTGTAACTTTGCGCGCTCCATGATCGCCACAGCAAACTGATACCAGCTCGTCTCTCCCGTGTTGGCGATGTGAAAGGTGCCTTGCGCGCCGCGGTCGAGCAACGCAAGAGTCGCTTGCGCCAAGTCGAGGCAGCTGGTCGGCCGCCCCACCTGATCCTCCACGACGCGAAGCTCCTCGCGCTCGGTTCCGAGTCGCAGCATCGTGCGAACAAAGTTCTTTCCCCACGGGGCGAAAAGCCAACTACTACGAATGATTAGGTGCTCGCACTTCGCGTCACGAACCGCTTGCTCTCCAAGAAGTTTGCTCTGCCCGTAGATATTCAGTGGCCCTGTCTGCCCATCGACTTGGTAGGGTTCGCTCGCCTCGCCATCGAAGACATAGTCAGTGCTGAAGTGGACCAACTTGGTGTTGGTCCGCATGCAGCGCTCGGCAAGCATGCGCGGTGCTTCATGGTTGAGCTCGAATGCGCCTTGTCGATTTTCCTCAGCGCCGTCGACATCGGTCCACGCGGCGCAGTTAAGCACGATTGCGACCTCGCTGTGGATAGCGTTTTCGATATCCTGAAGATCACGAATGTCACAATCTGCCCGCCCAAAGAACGCGAGGTCGTAGCGTTCTGAAATCATGGGAGCCGCTTCAAGAAAAGCCCGGCCCAGCATACCACCCGCACCGAGCACAACGAGCCGTGGTCGGTGCATGCTGGCACTGCCTTCGATCATGGCGCATCCTCAAAGCGAGGAAGGCGCGCGGGGTCGATGTCCCGAAGTCGAGGCGCACCAGCGTCTTTTACGGACAGTAGGGGCGCGTCGATGGGCCAGTCGATACCGATGTCGGGGTCGTCCCAGCGTACAGACAGCTCATCGGCCTTCGAATAGAAATCGGTGCACTTATAAGAAAAAAGCGCCTCGTCGGAGAGCACGCAAAAGCCGTGCGCAAAACCGGGTGGCACCCAGAGCTGCTCAAGCGTGTCGCTGCTGAGGCGCGCGCCGGCCCACTTACCAAAAGTTGGAGATCCCACTCTGACATCCACCGCCACGTCGAAAACTTCGCCATTCGCAGCCATCACCAACTTACCTTGCTCATGCGGGTGCTGCAGGTGCAGCCCACGAAGCGTTCCGCGCCCCGAGTACGAAAGGTTGTCCTGCACAAAAGAGAGCCCGACGCCTGCCTCTCGGTAACGCGCTTCTGAAAACGTCTCGCAAAAAAAACCACGGGTGTCTCGAAAGACCCTCGGACGAATGAGCAGCACATCCGGAAGCTGGGTCTCAATGATTTCCACTAGCGGTCCACCAAAGCGCGCAAATACTCGCCATAAGACGTCTTTCCGAGGGCGTCAGCAGCTTCGAGCAGCTTCTGGTCGTCGATCCAGCCGTGGCCGTACGCGATCTCTTCAAGGCAGGCGATGCGAAGTCCCTGGCGCTCTTGAATGGTCTGCACGAAGTTACTGGCCTGCAATAACGCAGCGGGCTGACCCGTGTCCAGCCACGCAACGCCACGACCAAGGCGCGTGAGTTCGAGCTTTTTGTCGCGCAAATAACTGCGGTTGAGGTCGGTGATTTCCAGCTCGCCCCGCTTCGAAGGCTTGAGCGCCTTGGCTCGATCGACCACTGTATCGTCGTAAAAATAGAGGCCCGAAATGGCATAGTGGCTTTGGGGGTGCTCGGGCTTCTCTTCGATGTCGACCAGCATGCCATCATCACCGAAAACCGCCACGCCGTAACGTTCGGGGTCGGCGACCCAATAGCCGAAGACCGTTGCGCCTTCGCACTGTTCGCTCGCCGCAAGCAGGTCACGCTCGAGACCGTGACCATAGAAAATGTTATCGCCGAGCACCAAGGCACTCGGCCCTCCCGCAACGAAGTCGGCGCCGATATGAAAGGCCTGCGCCAGCCCTTCGGGCTTGGGCTGCGCGGCGTACTCGACCTGCATGCCCCATTGGCTGCCATCCCCAAGCAAGCGCTGAAACTGCGCTTGGTCCTCGGGCGTGGTGATGACGAGCACCTCGCGAATCTTGGCCGCCATGAGCGTCGCAAGCGGGTAGTAGATCATCGGCTTGTCGTAGACGGGTACGAGTTGCTTACTCACCGCCATGGTGATCGGGTGAAGGCGCGTGCCGGCTCCGCCGGCCAGTACGATTCCACGACGCTTCATACTTCAGCCCCTTCGTTGTCTGCGCGCTTTTCGTAATTCTGCATAATCCAATCTCGGTACGCGCCGGAGCGAATGGTGTCGACCCACGCGCTGTGTTCAAAGTACCAATCCACCGTCTTGGCCATGCCTTCTTCGAAGCTCACGCGCGGCTTCCAGCCACATTCACGCTCAAGTTTGGAGGCGTCGATCGCATAGCGAAAATCGTGCCCTGGTCGGTCGGTCACAAACTTCTTCAGTGCCAGCAGCTCACTCTCCGGCTTGCCGAGCTTCTCGGCCACCCGCTGACAAATCGCATCGACGACCTCCAGGTTCTTCTTCTCGGCGCCGCCACCAATGTTGTATGTCTCGCCATTTTTGCCCGTATCGATCACACGCCAAATCGCCTCGACATGGTCCTCCACGTAAAGCCAATCACGTACGTTCTGCCCGTTACCATAGATGGGCAATGGCTTACCTTCCTTCGCGTTGAGAACCATCAGCGGAATCAACTTTTCCGGAAACTGATAGGGGCCGTAGTTGTTCGAGCAGTTGGTAATGCGAACCGGCAACCCATAGGTACGTCCGTAGGCTCGTACGAGGTGGTCGCTTGAAGCTTTGCTCGCCGAGTAGGGACTCGAGGGGTCGTACGGCGTCTCCTCGGTAAACGCACCATCGTCGCCCAGTGAACCGTAGACCTCATCGGTGCTGATGTGATGAAAGAGGCCAGCCCCTTCAGTCCACGACGCGCGGCAACATTCGAGCAAGTTGAAGGTGCCAACCACATTGGTGGCAATGAATGCGCCCGGCCCCGCGATGCTGCGGTCAACGTGGCTCTCGGCAGCAAAATGCACGACCAACGAGGGTTGCGCTTCGGCAAAGACGCGGGCGAGCGCCTCATGGTCTGTAATGTCGACTTGAACGAAGCGATAGCGTTCCTGGCCTTCAAATTCGGCGAGCGAGCCGCGATGGCCCGCGTACGTCAGGGCGTCGACATTGACGACCTCGACTTGGGAACGATTTTGCAGCGTGTGGCGGACAAAATTGCTACCAATGAAGCCCGCTCCACCCGTGACCAGCACTCGCATCGTCATGGCTCTGCGATCTAGCACTACTCGATTCTCCTCGCATGTCATGAATCAGCTACCCTCCGACCAAAAGGCATGAAAAGACTTCGCATTGGCATCGTGGGTCAGCACGAAGTGGACTATCCACGCAACGTCACCAACCAAGCGCTTCTGCAGCGCTTGGGACACGAGTTGGTGCAAATCCATTCGCGTGACGCCACCCCACTGCGCATGGCAAAGCTGATCGCTGGCTCGCTCCACGAGGCGCGGGGCGTCGATGCCTTCTTCATGACCGAAGGTAGCCACATGTACGTGCCGATGGTGGCACCCATCGCGCGCACCTTTTCGGTGCCGCTCATATTCGACGCGTTTACCTCCAAGTACAACACCTATGTCGAAGATCGACGCAAGTATGCACGGCGCAGTCTTGGCGCGCTGCGCTGTCACCTGATGGACGCGGGTGCAGTCGCCACCGCGGACCATTGCGTCTTCGATACGCATGAACATGCCGCGTATTTCGCGCAGCGGTACGGCATTCGCGGAAGCTCGCACGTGCTCGAAGTGGCGGTCGACGAAACGACGTTTTTGCCGTGTCCTCCGCAAGGCGACCGTTCCGCACTGCCGCCATCCGAACCGCTTCGCGTGCTCTTCTACGGGACATACATCCCACTGCAAGGCATCGAGCACATTATCGAGGCGGCAAGGCTGCTCATCGGCGAGCCATTCGCATTTACGTTGATCGGCAAAGGACAAACTTACGAAGCGGTGCGACGGCGTGCCACCGGCCTTCGCAATATCGACTTCGTCGATCCGGTCACGCCTCGTGAACTTGTCGCGGCCATGCATGGCGCGGACGTTTGCCTCGGCATCTTCGGCGACACCGAAAAGGCGGGCAACGTCGTGCCCAACAAGGTCGTCCAAGCCGCCGCCTGCGCTCGCCCTCTCATCACGCGTCGCTCGGCGTCGATCGACCGCTATTTCACGCATCTCGACCACGTCTACCTTGTCGATCCCGCTTCGCCGGAACAACTTGCGACAGCCCTGCGCGAACTTCGTGAGCGCCCGTGGCTGCGAAAAGGCCTCGCCTCAGGCGCTCGCAGCGTATTCGAAGAACACTTCTCCTTCGACGCGCTCTCCAAAAAGATGGCTGCCATCGTCGACCTAGCTGTAAACGGCACGCCCGACTCTTGAGCAGCTTTCGTGCCAAACACGTTTCGCTGGAAAAACGACCATGTCCGCCGGCTCTGAAGCACCGGCGTCACAATGCCTGTGACTCCCAATCACATGAGTGTCACCGCAGGACAGTTCTCGATTGTCACTGGTTGGGCACGACGGCTGCGAAGCACGTGACTTCGCGGATACGTCTCACCATGCAGATATTTTCTGAACAGGTGCGTCGAGCGCCTGCTGTGCCGTGGCCTTGCCGTCAGCGCCGACAGTTACAATGTGGTGCACGCGCACATTCGTATCCACGCTGGGAGACTCATATTCGTCAAACCGTCGATCGGCCCACTGTCGACGCGTCAGAATCCGAAACACGTCCGCGTGGCCCAAAAACGACGGGTCGATCTCCTCTTTTCCAGAAAGCTGCGCGTCCGGCGACGCCACGGTAATGTTGGTGTAAATCGGTGCGGGCACGGGCGGCACATAAGCCTCGTCAACCGCAACCTTGACGAAGTTTCGATAGCTGTGCAGCACACCCAACGCGAACTTCGCATCGGCCATCACACGCAACGCAAACTCCCCCTCAAAAGTCACAAGACACAGAAATGCGTCGGGGTTTGATGTCGCAATTTGCACCTCAACCGGATCGCCAATGTATCCCGTTACGGCGACGATTTCCGGCCCCTGGTTCTGCGCGGACTCGATCACGATGGGTGACGTTTCGCTCCTGAACCCATCGGGAGAGCCCGTGAACGCGGCAGCCTCAGACTCGCTGTACCCCGCGCGCTTGGCCAGCTCACGACACTGGACTTCCTGCCAACTTTCCGCATCATGGGATCGAGACGTCACAACGAAGAGCGAACCGTCGGGGCCATCGGCCATGCTCGGAATGCCTGGCTCGGAGAAGCCATCGAGCTGTGGCAGCGCACTCAAGTCGAGCTCTCGCACAAAACTACCTACGCCCGTGCTTCGATCGATCTCGTAGAACCCGGTATTGCCCTGGTGCTCACTGCCGTACGCGAGTAGCTTCTTCGTCTCGGGTTCCCACACCAAGCTCGTCAGGTTCGTTCCGCCGCCATCGGCAATGCCCGTCACCCCCATCGACGTCATGGTGCCTGTCGCAATGTCGAACTTCGCGAGGGTGATGACGCCCGCGCTGTAGAGCCCGTAGATCGCATTGTCGTCCGGCACAAATGCGATTCTTCCGCGGAAGTACATATCGTCGTAGATGGTCGGAGTGGCATCGGGTTCGAGCGACATCAAGAAGTAGTCGGTCGCCGAGTCTCCAACGCGTTTCGAGTAAGAGAGCCAGTAGCGTCCACTGTCGGGATCTCGCGTCACGGCGTTCCAGCCGTTGAGCGGATCACCCAACGGTCCGAAAGCGTCTTCCGAGAACCCCTCGGGCTGCTCAAGTGCAAAAATCGGCTCAACGCGGCCGCTGGTAGCGTCAATGCGCGCCAACGTGGCGTAGCCAGCGATATTGGCGATGCCCACAAGCTGACCGCTTTGCGGCGCGGCGACGCAGTGATCAGCCTTCTGGATGAAGCCCTCGGCGCAGCTCGCGCAGCCCTGTCCACCAAATCCTGGCAAACACGTGCATGACGCGCCGTCGTCGGTCACGTCAACGCAATGGGCATTTTCTCCGCAACTTTCGATCACGGCGCAGCTCGGCATGCACGGGCCATCTCCAAGTCGATAATATCCCGACTCGCAGCCCTCGCAGAGCGCGCCGCCCATTCCAAGCGGGCAACCACACGATGCCGTGCCGCTGCTATCACGACACACTTGGTAGTCCTCGCACAACAATTCAGTCGTGGAGGAGCAACTCGGCAGACACGTTCCGTTCTCGTCATTGTCCTGAAAACCAGCGCCGCACTGCGCGCAGGTCGGACCCGCGTACCCCTCGCCACACGTGCAGGTATCCGGGTCACTGGCGTTGCGCTCGCACGTGCCCCCCACACATGGGTCGTCGGCGCAGTTGATCTCGATCGGGTCACAGCGCTCGCCGTTTTCCTCGTAACCTGGGGCACAGACCTCACACGACCCGCCCGAGAACTGCTCGCGGCAGACGCACTGCGGAACCTTTGCCGTCATGTCACAGGTTTGGCGGTCGCTGCACATGATGTCTCCACACGCACCGCTAGGACGGTCATCCCCCCCACAAGCAACAACGAAACTGAGCGCAATCAAAACCAAACAGGGATAACGTCGCATTCCCCATTGATACCCCTAAGTCTGCCAGTTGAAAACTGGCTCGCTGACGAAGGCGAGCGCTCTCAGAAGCGTCTAGAGAACAACACCGCTATTTGAACCAAACCAAACTTCGATTGTTGTTATTGTCGTTCTTCCAGCGCGGGTCATTGGCATCGAGCGTAACCAACCATTGATTACCTTGACCGCCGTAGCCGTCGTTCAACAGCCCCGCATGGCGACTCACCTCAAGTGAACTGTTGTCATTGAGGGTGTGCGTGTACTCGCTCCACCACCCGAACGTTCCGTCGGAACCATCCGAAAATGTGTCGTTGACCCCGTCGTACACATTGCCGTAGTTGAGGATGAAGGTTGTCCCTAGACCACCTACATACGACGTGGAAACGCGTGTACCATCACCCCAAAGCTCTGCGTCCCGAATCGCTGCCCAGAAATCCCAGTTATTTGGCGAGTTGACGTGGTGCTGGTAGTAGGTTCCGTTCACCGCAGCATTTGCGCTTCCGCTCACATCCACGCGCACGTTCTGAATCGCCGAACTGTTATAGAGCGCATTGGTAAATGGCTTGTCCCAAAATGCGATCTGTCCAGCCGCTGGCGCAGTATTCGTCGTCAGAAGTGCTTCGTTGACGTGAGCGCTGGGGTTCGCAACCAGAGCAAGGTATTGGTCATTCGTAAGGCCCGTGTAGTTACCGGCCGCGGTCTTTCCGATCAGCGTCCAGCCACCGCCATCGCGCGTCATGTCGCAGTACGCATTAACGGGATTCACACCAGCATCTCCATCGGGATCGATCTCGTAGACGCCATCTGGCGCGGTGCTGCGCTCCTGAAGCAGCGCCTCACAGCTTGCCGCAGGCGGCAACTTCTGGCCCGTGTGGCACATAAAGTATTGTGAGGTGTAGCCCGATGTCAGGTCGTTGTAGGTCCTCACAAGGTACGAGCCGCTGTCGAACCAGTAGCCCATTGAACCGGTGGTAGTGTTGTCACCGTTTGGCTCTGTGATATTGGTTCGGTCACTCACCCAGTAGCCACGGTTGTCGCTTGCGCGCCAACCGGTACAAGTTCCGCTCGTCATCGCGGTTGATGTGCAAGTGGCGCCATTGACGGTGGGGTAAATGCCGAGGATGAAGAGGTAGTTCCACAACGCCGACGGACCGTAGCTTGCGTCCGTCGCGACGTTATATGCGCTCTGAAGATGTGCCTCACTGCGCGGAATGAAGAGCTGCATGCCCTCAGCAGCACATGCTGCTTCAGCCTGCGCCGCTGTCTGCGCCGAACCGGCATCAACCTTGTAGAACGTGTAGCCACCACCATCGGTCGTCATGTCGCAATAGACATTGACAGGCGAGCCATCAAGATCTGGATCGATGGCATATGTACCACTGCTGGTAACGCCTGCGTTGTAGAGGTCGAGGCAGCTCGTTGCCGTGATCGGACCGACCTTATCGGCCGTGTCGCACATAAAGTATTGTGACGTGTAGCCCGATGTCAGGTCGTTGTAGGTCCTCACAAGGTACGAGCCGTTGTCGAACCAGTAGCCCATTGAACCGGTGGTGGTGTTGTCACCGTTCGGCTCCGTGATGTCTGTACGGTCACTGACCCAATAGCTTTCGCCATCGCTCGCGCTCCAGTTGGCACAATCGGTGCTGTTGAAACCTGTGCTCGTGCATGTTGCGCCATTGGAGTTCGGGTAGATGCCCAGAATAAACAGGTACTGCCATGCACTTGTAGGACCGAAAGAGCCATCGGTCGCGACATCATAGGCACTCTGCAGGTGCGCCTCAGTACGAGGAATAAACAGCTGCATTCCACGCGACGCGCACTCCGCGTCAGCTGCTGCCGCATTGGCCGGCGAACCAGCGTCCACCTTGTAGAAGGTGTAGCCGCCGCCATCCGTTGTCATATCACAATAGGCGTCGAATGGTGCGTTGCCCCCAACCCCGTCAGGGTCGATGCTATAGACTCCATCTGTCGAACTAACATCCGCATTGAGGATCGCAAGGCAACTCGTCGCCGGCTGACACACCCGATCCGCCGTCGCTGTGCACGCGCTTTGCTCGGTCTCTGCTGGTCCACAAACCGTGCAGCTTAGACACGCCGTATTGCCGCCAGCGCTGTTGAACTCGCCCGCTCCACACGCGCCACACGTGCGGTCCGTGCTCGCATCCGGCGTGTTCGTCGGCTCTTCACCGACGCCGCAATCCGTCCAGGCCACGCACGCCGTGTTGCCGCCCGTGCTGTTGTACTCGCCCGCGCCGCACGCGCCACACGTGCGGTCCGTGCTCGCATCCGGCGTATTCGTCGGCTCTTCACCCACGCCGCAATCCGTCCACGCTACGCACGCCGTGTTGTCTCCCGTGCTGTTATACCCGCCCGCGCCGCACGCGCCGCACGTACGATCTGTGCTCGCATCCGGTGTGTTCGTCGGCTCTTCACCGACGCCGCAGTCCGTCCAAGCCACGCACGCCGTGTTACCGCCCGTGCTGTTGTACTCGCCCGCGCCACACGCCCCGCAGGTACGATCCGTCGTCGATGTTGGCGTGTTCGTGGGCTCGGTGCCGACGCCGCAGTCCGTCCAAGCCACGCACGCCGTGTTACCGCCCGTGCTGTTGTACTCGCCCGCGCCACACGCCCCGCACGTACGATCCGTCGTCGCTGTCGGCGAGTTCGTGGGCTCGGTGCCGGCTCCGCAAACGGTCCATGCTGCGCACGCCGTGTTCGTCGCCGAGCTGTACTCTCCAGCGTCACAAGCCGCACACGTGCGATCCGTGCTCGCATCCGGCGTATTCGTCGGTTCCGTGCCGGCGCCGCAATCCGTCCAAGCCACGCACGCCGTGTTACCGCCCGTGCTGTTGTACTCGCCCGCGCCACACGCCCCGCACGTACGATCCGTCGTCGCTGTCGGCGAGTTCGTGGGCTCGGTGCCGGCTCCGCAAACGGTCCATGCTGCGCACGCCGTGTTCGTCGCTGCAGTGTACTCTCCAGCGTCACAAGCCGCACACGTGCGGTCTGTCGTCGCATCGGGCGTGTTCGTCGGTTCTGTGCCGGCGCTGCAGTTCGTCCACGCTGCACAGGCGGTGTTTCCACCCGTGCTGAACTCACTGCCGCCACACGCCCCGCACGTGCGATCCGTCGTCGATGTTGGCGTGTTCGTGGGCTCGGTGCCGGCACCACAAGTCGTCCACGCCGTACAAGAGGTTGCATTCGTTGTGTTCGTATACCCCGTCGCACACGCTGTACACATCCTGTCGGCTGTCGCATTTCCTTCAAACGAAACATAGCTGCCAGCTGTGCAGTCCGTTCTAGGCACACACGCGGTTGCGGGGTCCGAATCGTCGTCCCACGTGCCGTCGCCATCGTCACAGTTGACAACCGGCGCCGTATCCCCGGCGCAGTACTCCCCGGCGCTACATGCCGTACACTCTGGCGGCATCGTATCATTTCCTGGTGCCGTCTGAACTGTGCCTGGCGCACACGTGCCAACGTCCACACAAACCGCTTGGTTGGGGCCCGATGTGTATGTGTCGGGTGGGCAATCGGTGCACACCCGGTCAGCAGATGCTGTTCCCGCCGTCGACACGTATTCACCGGCGACGCAATCGGTCCACGCCGTACAGCTCCCAGCATTTGTGGTCGTGCTAAAGGTGCCGCTCGCACAACCCGTGCAAACTCGATTTGTCGTGCTTGAGCCTGCCGTTTCCTCGAACTCACCCGCAACACAGTCGGTCCAAGTTGTGCAGCTTTGAGCATCCTGAACCGCACTGTATGAACCGGCCGCACAGGTGGTGCAGACTTGGTCCGTCGTCGTCGTGCCCGCCGTCTCAACGTACTCACCCGCCACACACGTCGTCCACGCATCACAGCTCTGAGCATTCGATGTCGTGCTGAACGTACCAGTGCCACAGACTTCGCACGTGCGGTCTGTCGTGCCATCGCCTTCTACAGCAACAAAGTTGCCAGCCAGACACTCGGTCCGCTCCACGCATGCCGTCGCCGGGTCCGCGTCGTGGTCCCATGTTGTATCGCCATCACCACAAACCACTGGGGCCGCGGTGTCGCCCATACAATACTGCCCCACGGAGCATGCCTCGCAACTCGGCGGCGTTGTGTCCGTGCCTGGCGCGGTTTGAACCGTACCCGCAGGGCACGCGTCCAGTGGCAAGCACGACGATTGGTTTGGCCCGTCTGTGTACGTTCCCTCTGCGCACGTTGCGCATTCGCGGTCGCCCGTCGCCGAACCTTCTACGGACACGTACGTACCAGCCTCGCAGTCTTGCCACGGTATACAGCCTAGTGCGTTCGTCTCCGTCGAGAACGTGCCACTCGCACACGCCCTGCAGACGCGGTCGCTGGTTGGCGTACCGGCCGTCGTTTCGTATTGCCCGGCCTCGCAGTCTGTCCACGCAACGCATTCGGTCGATGCATCATCGTCATGATCGAAGGTGCCCGTTGCACACTCGCCCATCATCGAGCTGTCGCCCATCATGCCGCCACTGTCACGCTCTTCGGGACAACCGAACACGCTATCCTCACACGTCACGCGAAAGTGCGCGTCATCACAGCCCAATGCGACCACAATCATCGCCACACATGAGATTCGTACAGTACCTGCATTCATAAGGTTTTTTGCTCCATGGACAACGAGGTCGGAGAGACCCGCTCAACCTCTCCCCTCGAAATGCGGCTGGAGCGTACGCTACGGAGGCCCGCAGCCTCAACAACTGTCTTGTGTGGGAACACCAAGCATGAGGATACTCACGCCCAGGCAGCAGCCGCAGACTACGCGGACCGGGGTCCGCACAACGCCTACAAGTAGGCGCTATGCGCCATCGGCGTGACAGCGAGACGGGCCTCAAGAGATTACTCTTAGCGTCGATGGACAAAGAAGCGGTGATGGACAAAGAAGTGGTCAAGAGCTGGGACTGGGTACCAACCATAAGCTGGATGCTTGGCGCCCTTCTTGGGGCTGCAGGCTGTTCGAGTAGCACCGCCGGCGTCCCGCTCGAAAACCAAGCGGATGCTTCGACGAGCACGGATGCTGCCGTCGCTGGCGATGCGGCGAAAGAGGGCATCGGCTGCGAGGACGTCACGTGTCAAGCTGGAGCCGAGTGTCGCGAGTCCTCAGCCGGAGTGACCTGCGTCGACGTCGATGAATGCTTAAGAGACCTCGACGACTGCACTGAAGAGCAAACGTGCCTCAACACTAGCCTCGGGTTCACTTGCTTCGACAAGGCCAGTCCTTGCGTCAGCGATCCGTGCGAAGCCGGCTACGACTGTGTCGAAGTTAACGCCTCGTCGCGACAATGCATTGACCAAGACGAATGCGCAGTCGACAACGCGTGTCCCGAAAGCGCCGACTGCATCAGTCGCGAGGGCGTGACCCAACCGCTGTGTCAGGATCGCGCGCAGTGCAGCACTGGCGAGCACAACTGCGATGCTGAAAGCGAAGTCTGCGTCGAACTCGATGCTTCACCGGGCTTCCGTTGCGACCCGGCCAACGCGGTTACACCGGACGCGGGCTCGCCGGACGCTACGGTGCTGCCAGACGCCACGACCGATCCGACCTACCCCCTCGATGGGTTCTGCAAAGACGGGAACTGGGCGTTCTGCGAGGACTTTGATTCCATTGCATCCGCCGACGCAGCATCGCTCGGCAGCGTCGGCATCACCTACCGCGCCCACGGCGCCGGGTCACAACAGTTCGAACAAGATTGCACGGTTTCGGCGCCCTGCGAGCCTTTCATGAAAAACGGCGCCTTTCACACGATCTCGGACGACAGCGGGTTTAGTGTCGTAATGATGCGCCCTCGGCGCCCGTTCGATTTCTCAGCTTCGGGAGGTGGCCACCTGCGCTTCGAAAGCGACCTGGCGCTGACCGGAACGAACAGAAAGCATCTCATCGTTCGCATCACCAGCGAGGCAACCATGGATGTTCCTGATGTGCGCATCGCCGATAACGCCGTCAGCGCCGAGCCCGCCCTCGACATCGTCTTTTTGGGCGGTAACGACAATGCCGTCTATGGAAAAACGTGGAAGGGAGGCAATATCGTCGACGGTTTCGGTTCAGGCTATGGCCCGGTCTTCGCGCCTGGTCAGACGCACACGGTCGACATCTATATGCAGCGAGCAAACGTCCGCGTCACCGTCGACGGCACTGAATTTTTGAATGATAGCTTCGCGGACCTCGGATTCGACGTTGGCTATGTTCACCTCGGGCATCTTTCGTACAACCCTGCAAAAGGAGGATCCCACCCGACGCGCGCCGACAACATCCTAATGTGGGATAACATCGCGTTCGATGGCCCCGCACTTCCCGAAAACGGCCTCGTACCGATGGGACAACAGGAAGTCGTGTTCTTCACCGAATTCACCCGAAAGTGGTTCGGCAGTGCTGAGGAAAAGAGCGCTCCAGTGGAGTGCATCGTGCGCGGTGTCCAAGCCGATGGCCCGCCCGTCGTGCAGTGGGAGCACTGGACGGTATGGAGCGCGCGGGTGTCCGGTGGAGCGCCCCTCACACAAAATGATATCGACTGCCACGGAAGTCCCGTGCGTGGGTTCGAGCTCCTAGCGCAACCGTGACCCGATCGACTGATGACGCAAACGAATAGATCGCAGGTTACGCCTTGGTGTTCGTTTCTCGTGCTTGTATTCGCGTGCAGCGAACCCGTGGACTCGGCCGCGCCCTTGGCTGACTCTGGACTCGATGCAGGTGCGCTACGAAGCGACGCATCGAGTATTCCCGAGGGATTCAGCGCACAGGCATGGACCGCGCTTCAAGAACTTTCGCCACCTGGGCTGCCCGAGCCGCCCTTCGATCCAACCAACCCCGTCGCCGATCATCCTGGCGCGCGCGCGCTCGGTCGATCACTCTTTTTCGATCCGGGCTTTTCTGGGAAGTTGCTCGACAGCGACAACGATGGCTCGCACGGTGGAACCGGTTTACAGGGTGAGGCCGGCAAGGTCTCCTGCGCAAGTTGTCACATGCCGGAGCAAGGATTCTCCGATTTTCGCACGCATGAAGAAAGGATTTCACTCGGCGCCGGGTGGACGCGACGCCGCGCGCCCGCCATCTTCGACGTCGGACATGCGACACTTCTAATGTGGGACGGCCGTTTCGATTCCTTGCAACGCCAGGCGCTCGCCGTGTTCGAATCTCCACTCGAAGGCAACAGTTCGCGGCTCTTTGTCGCTCAGGAAATCGCAAGGCGCTATGCGACCGAGTACCAAGCGGTCTTCGGGGATGACCCACGCGACGTATTGCAGAATTCGTATCCACAACTCACGGCAGAGACAACCGGTTGCTCACTTCCACTCGACGGGACCACAACGCCCGATCCTACCTGCTCGGAAGGAGAGCTGCACGGCATGCCAGGCGACAACGCAGAATTCGATGGTCTTACGCCACAACAACAAGCGCGGGTCACCGAAATCGCCCTCAACGCGGGGCGCGCAATTGGAGCCTATGAGAGGAAAATCCGCTGCGGAAAGAGTCGTTTCGACATCTTCATGGCCGGCAACGAGAAGGCCTTGACGGCTTCGGAAAAGCGGGGCGCGGCGCTCTTCGTTGAGGAGGCAGGCTGTGTAACGTGCCACAATGGACCTTTTCTCTCGGATCAGGAGTTTCATAACGTGGGCGTTCGCGCCGAGATCATTGCTGGCATTGGCGACGAGGGTTTTCGCGATGAGGGCGCGCTCATCGGACTTGAGCAGCTTATCGAGGACCCGCTCAACTCGCTACACGCCCCTGGGTCTACGAGCGACGGGCGCGTCCCGAACGATGTTGACCCTGCCAAGCTCGGCGCGTTTCGCACACCCATGCTTCGCTGCGTCACGCGTCGACCCAGCTATATGCATGCCGGAAACCTACAAACCCTCGAAGAAGTGGTGACCTTCTTTAACGAGGGAGGTCACGCGAGCGACAGCACAAAAGGCTACCTGGGACAAAGCGAGATCGAACCGCTCGGACTCTCCGAACAGGACGAAAGGGACCTTGTCGCCTTTCTCAAGGCGTTAGATGGTGTCGATCCGCTCGATCCCGATTTACTTCCCTGAGTCGCTTACAGTTTCTAAATCACGCGTGGGTTTTCGTCTTTGGCCGGGCTCGAAGGCGTTTCTGGCAACTTGATGTCGATGACATGAATATTGACTTCAATCACATCGCGCCCCGCCATCAGCTTAACCTGTTCGACAATCTCTTCGCGCAGCTGCTGCGCAACTTTCTTGATGTCGCAGCCGTAGTTGATGACGACATCGAGGTCGAGCGCAGCCTGTTTCGTACCCACTTCAGCGGCCACTCCACGCGTTGGACTGCTCTCGCCGAACGGTACCAGGCGTGATTTTCCAAGCGAGTGAATGCCCTTGATGTCACGTGCTGCGAGCCCCGCAATCGTGGCGACAACGTCCTCGTTCATGGTAATCGCGCCGCGAATACCATCCGTCGACTCGTCGAGTTTTGTAATGTTTGATGATTTGTTCTTTGCTTCTGCCATGTCCTGTGTCTTTCTCGTATGTCGTACCCGTTGAATGAGCGATTGTTCTCTTTTTAAATCACGCGCGGAGATTCTTCGACCACCGGGGCCTCTTCCTCCGGGAGCTTGATATCAACTACATGAATGTTGACTTCAATCACATCGCGCCCCGCCATCTGCATGACTTGATCGGCAATTTCTCGTCGAAGCTGCTGCGCGACCTTCTTGATGTCGCAGCCGTAGTTGACCGCCACATCGAGGTCGAGCGCAGCCTGTTTGTCGCCAACTTCAGCCTCCACACCACGCGTCGGGCTGTCGCCAAAATTGATGAGGCTCGATTTTCCAAGCGAGTGGATCCCCTTGATGTCCCGTGCCGCGAGGCCCGCAATGGTGGCGACCACATCCTCGTTCATCGTGATCTTTCCGCGGATTCCGTCTTTTTGTTCGTCCAAAGTCGTCACGTTGCTGCTTCTCGTTTCTGTCTTCTTTGTTGCCATGGTGGCTCCTTTCAATCAATGGTCCGTGCTGAGTTGCTGCTTTCAAGTTTGTGTTGGGCAAGGTCGAGGTGACGCCGTGCTAAGCCGATGTCGTTTTCATCGAGAGCATCACTGGCATCTCGTACGCTCTGAAGCGCGGCTTCTACGTCAACGAGATCGGTCTCTTCCAAAACACGTCTCGGAGGCTCGGAGAAGAGGACGATGAGGGCACCGAGCACAACAAAGAGAATAAGCGCGCGTTTTAGTGCACGTAGCGAGCCACTGCGCCGTGGCTTTTCACCAAGGCGACGTCGAAACGAACGCGCAGACTTTCTCATGTGTCACCCATACGAAGCAAGATGGCCGTGCCAGCGACGATGACAGCGAGACTGAGACCGCGGACGGGTGTCAGCCAAGAAAACGCGCCGATCGAGATGAGAAAAATCAGCGCGCCCCCGGCGATCAGGGACAGCGCGATCCATCGACGGTCCAGTGGGCGTGGCCAAGACCCCTTGCTTTGCCGGTTCCAGGCTCGGAGCAAGAAGTCACCAGACTCGGTCACGTCGTTACGCATCGTGCGAAAGTTGTGCCTAACCGATTCGCCAACATCACGTGGTTGGATATTTGGAGGAGGCAAGACGAGCCAAAGGACTCCGTAGAGCAACGCACCCAGGCCCCATGCGAATGTCAGAAGCGCAAAGGCCAGACGCAAGAGGGTGACATCGATCGCGAGAAGTCGCGCGAGTGTCTCACAGACCCCTGCGAGAAGACGCCCCTGCGCGGCGCGATTTGGCAACGACACTGGACTCCGTCGGCTTGACATCTACGACATCATCTCCGCCAGTTCGTTGGGATGAACGACACGCACTGCGACCACAACGTCCCGCACGGGGAGGCCGACAAGTCGTTCAACGGCTGTTCGAATATTCTGTCGCGCCTCGCTACCCGCGCGTTTAAGGTCTGCGCCCGGAAACACGCCTACCTCAGCACGCAGCCGAATCGGCGATGGACCGTTGCCCCTGATCTCCACTTTGGAATTAACGACACCGTAAGAACTGGCAGCCGCTTGGCCCGCGACGGTCATGATCCCCTGAGAATCAACAACAACGAACCCTTGTTCGTCGGCGACCAACATATGCAAGTCCGAAGGACGACTTGCGGGTCGAAGCACTTTTAGGAGTAACGCGAGTGCGATCACTCCGGTGACACCTGAAACGGCAACAGCACGCCAACGATATGCAGAAATGAGCTCGACGCCCTGGCTAGCTGCATTCTGCGCGATAGGCCAACGGAGCTCGGGTGGAGCAAGCTCGATGAACCCTGCTGCCATCACAAACACCCAAGCCGAAAACAGCGCGATCAATAGTGATAGAAACGCGACGATGAAGCGCAAACCGTTTCTGGAAGCCAAGTTTTCCCCCTACTCTAAATCCCGCCGGTGGCGCCGCTCTGTCCGTGGGATATAGACGTCCACAACGAACACATTGACCTCCACCACGCGTGTTCCGGTCATTGTCTCGACCGAGTTAATAACTTGCTCGCGTAGGTCCTCAGCGACGTCTCGAATCGGAAAGCCAAACTCGATCACGATTTCGATGTCGATTGCTGCCTCTTTGGTACCAACCTCGGACGTCACACCGTGGGTGCGTTTGGCAAACACGCCCCGCAGCGCCGACTCGCCAATCTTGTGGATGCCCTGGACCTGTTCGGCCGCTATACGGGAAATGACGGAGACAACTTCGTCCTCAATCTGGGTTCGACCTCGCGTACGCGCTGGGGCTAACTCCTGTGATACTGAATTCGACTTGACTGGCTGACGCGCGTGCGCTGCATCCATCTGTACGCTCCTTGTCGTGTCGAACGCGAGGGGAACAAACTATGCCGTTACAAAATCGTAACCACATAGCGCGGCGTTCGAAGTAAGAGGATCCACCTACGGCGAATCCGTTAAAATGTCAATGGATGCACCGAAACCGAGTTGGTCTTTGGCCGCAAGCTTGTGGTGCTAGGTGCTAGCTTACTTCGTGGGCGGATCCCGCCTCGCCTGTCGTGCGTAGCTTCAAGATCGCAGGCAAGGTGAGCATCGCGGCTGCCACGCATGTGACTTCGCTGATGCTCATGGCCAAGCCAAACGAATTGATAGCTTGGTTCGCGCTCAGATAGAGCGAACCATACGCGATAATCGTTGTCAGGGAGCAAAGCACAACCGCTCCACCGCTCTCCTCCACCGCGATGCGAATCCGTTCATCAACATCCGTGTTCTTCGTCTCGACACCGTCTCCAGCACGCCCAGGTTCGCGGTGATGAGCGTGGGAAGCCGGAGAAACCGGATGTGCTAACTGCACATCCTTGGTTTCGGAGCGAACCCGCGAAGATACAAACCGATGCAGCACATTGACACCATAGTCTGCGCCGTTGCCGAAGGTGATGGGAAAGGCGAGCACGTTAAGGAAGTTGATGCGTTGGCCAAGCAGGATCATGGAGGCGCCCATCCAGGCGATGCCGAGCAAGAGCGTCACGAGCGCAAGCGCCTTATGGGCAAATTTGCGAAAGGCAAACGCGAGCAGCACCATGGTCGCCAAAAGTGACGCCAAGATGCTGCGCGGCGTGCTCTCCCAGACCTCGTCCACAATGTCGCCAAAAATCGGCCCGCGTCCGGCGAGCGGCGGACTTTGGCCATCTTCGGTCTTGAAAGTCCGTAGTTCCTCCGCCCATTGCACCAAGAAACGACCGTTCCAGATATTGGCGTCTTTTTCTTTTTCGACGAACAGCAGCCGCCCTCGGGTACCGTCGCGTTCCGTAAAGGAGCGCGCGACCGGTTCGGGAAGGTCAGCATAAGTAAGCAACTCGATGTCTTCGGGCGGCAGGTACTTGTCGATTTCTGCTTTCTCATCGTCGCTGGCGTATTTGCGGAGCTTGAGCGCCACCTCACGTATCTCCTCGAGCACGGGCAGCTTCTTCTCCTGCTCTTTGGGCAAGAGGTCGTCGAGCGAGCGCACTTTGCCGTACGACACCGGCTCCTTGGCTTTGGCCGCGTGCGCTTCCATCTCTGCTTCGATGCGGCGCGCATCCTCGGGCGACTCGAGAATCATGGCAATCGCGTTCCCCTCACCCGCACCGCTCATGATCTCACCCACGCGTCGGTTTACCTGGCGAGCAACGGTCGTGCCTTCGCGCACAGACTTGAGCTTGCGAAAGTCATACTCCATCGGGTCATTGGCAATCGCGTAAAAGACAGCGACCACCGAAGCGATGCCGGTGAGGACCGAAAGAGCCACAACCGGTTTTGGTGCTCGTAACGCGAGGTACGAAAATGCGCGCCCGTAGATGTTGCGCTGGGCTGCCGCGGCTTCGGCGAACCTCATGGGACGTATCCGTTCGAACAGCGCAACCCACACAGGTAAGAGTACCAGTGAGCCTATCCAGCACAGTTCCATCCCGATCGAGCCGATGATGCCGAAGTCGCGAAAGCCTCGGAAATCCGTGATCATGAGTGAACCGTAGGCCAGCGCGGCCGCCGTCGAGGCCACGAACGTTGCGACCCACGTTCCTCGATGCGTGCGAGAAATGGCTCGCGCCAAGTCAGCCCCAGCTCGACGCTCCTCGAAATAGCGCGCAAGCCAGATAATATTGGGGTTCACCCCGTTACCGATCACGATGCTGCCCAAAAATGCCGTTGAGGTGTTGAGATAGTCGACGAAGACTTCCGCGCAGGCGAAAGTTACCGCGACCGGTGTGAGCAGCGCCAAAGCGAGCAGGGGCACCGCTCGCACGCGACGGAAGAACAGAAAAATAGCGAGCAACACGAGAACGAGCGTAGCCACGGTCGCGATCACGAGCTCTTCGACAATGGCGGTTTGCTCTTCGAGGGCGACGACCAAGCTTCCACCAAAATCGACACGCAAGTCGTCGGCATACTTTTTCGTGTCAATCTTCTCTAGCTCGGATTTGATCGCATCGATGAGGCGCGAAGTGCCGCCCGCATCACCGCCCTTGAGGTCGGAGCGGATGAAAATCGCGAGAAAGTCTCCGTCCTCATGGACATAGTATCCGCCCGCAAACTTCTCCATCGCTATTCTCGACTCTTGCTCGCGCTTCTTTAGCGGCTCGACGACCTCGTCAAACGACTTGACCTCACCATCACCGTCGTCGAGCGACACGTAAAGTGGGTTGTTTTTGGCAAGCTCGTGATCGAGCTTGTCTTCGAGTGCGTACTGGACCTCTTCAAGGTCCTTGAGGTCCGCATACAAATACTTGTTATCGGCAACAAAGCGCTCATAGGTTGTGACGCTATAGTCGACGCTGCGAACACCCAGATCTTTGCTGGCCAGAGCCTCGAGCTTCGGAATGAAGTCCTTGGCGAAATGCTGCAGCGCATTGAGGTCCTTGGACTGCACCCCGAGGGTCAGCGTTGAAAGGCCACCAACGCGATCGCCGATACGCTGGAGATCTTGCACGCTCTGTCGGTCTTCGGGCAGAAGCGCCGTCCACGCGCTGTTGAGGCCAAGCTGCGCGATGAGTGGCAGCGAACCTGCGATGAGCAACACGGCCGCCAGCGCGAACACGAGCTGGCCCTTCGTCGACGTCTGAAGCGCGGTGAGTCTCTCCGCCCAATTGCGGCTGTCTTCCTCCATCTCGGCCAGGTTTGGCATACCTCGGCCGATTGGTCACGAATTCACCAATCCTTTAGGCTCCGATCGGCGCGGTCACGAGCAAACGCGTCAAGCAGCAAATCAAGACTGACCTTCGCACGGGTGTGCGCTACTTGCGTCAGACTGTGAACCAAGGACCTCAGTTTAGTGAGCGAACAAGGGAAGATCCCACAAATTTCGCTGGCACTCTTCGTGCTCTGCAGATCGAGCATGGACTTGCCAAGTTTGCCGCTGCGCCGCACAGTCGGCTCCGAGCCTCCCGTGATGTCTTCCACACACGCCAAGTTGCCGCCCTTCTCTTCGCTTCTCAAGTCACGTGACGTGGAGGACCCGGTCAACCTTTGGCTCCACCGGCCGCTCGCCTATGGCTTCGTTGCTGCCACGTTCCGCACCCCGATTACCCCCAACCAGATCACCGTACTGGCCATGCTCGTCGGCATGGCCGCGGGTGCGCTTTGGCTGTACGGCACCCCGACCGCGATGATCGCCGGTGGCATCTTGGTCTGGGCCTCCGCCATCTTGGACGGAGCCGACGGCATCATGGCGCGCGCCAAGCGCATGCACAGCGATTTCGGTCGGGCGCTCGATGGCACAGCCGACGCGGTCGTCGCCGCGTGCACCGTCTTTCCCGGCTTTGCCCACCTGTGGCTTAAGGAGCAGAACCCGATGCACATCGTGCTCGCGGTACCGGCCATTTTCTCAGCAGTGCTTCACCTGTGGTTCTACGACTATTACAAAGAGTCCTACCTCGCGATCGTCAACGGAAAGAGCGACGGCAACGAGGTCGACGCCGTCAAAGAAATGGCCGAAAACGCCAAGCGCGACGGTCGCTCACTCATTGAGCGTTTCGCGGTCTCGCAGATGATGCTGCCCATGATGCTCAACCAGCAGAAACTGATGTCGCTCACCAACCCGGGCGCCAAAGAGGTTCGCGCAACCCCCGCGACGCCGGAGATGATCGAACAGTTCCGCGCGAACAATGCGGCCGTGATGAAAGGCTGGAGCGTCATCTCGCTCGCGCCCCACAGCTACCTCCTCGCGATATGCGGCATGCTCGATCGGCTCGACCTCTACCTTTGGATTCGCCTGGTCGGTATGAACGCCATTTTTATTGTGCTGCTGCTCTGGCAACGGCGCGCCACCCAAAAGACCCTCGCCCAGTGGGCATAGTCGCTCACTGACGGCTAGAAGAGAAGAGGTTTTGACGCTCACGCGTCGTCCAAGGACCCAAGGGCGCGCTCGAGTCGTGCGCGAACTTCGTCTGCGAGTTCTTTGAATTCGTCACCGCCGAGCGCCGCGATCGTGGGAACCGGGTCCATCGCGTAGATGCCCGAACCGCCGCCTTCGTGCTCGAACACCACAACATTGCAGGGCAGGAGAACGCCGATGCCGAAGTCCTTGCTAAGCGCCTGATGGGCCAGCTTGGGGTTACACGCACCGAGAATCTTGTAGCGGCAAAAATCGACGCCGATCTTTTCTTTGAACGCTTGTTTGACGTCTATCTCTGTCAAGATGCCAAAGCCCTCCTCTTTGAGCGCTGCCGTAACTTTCTCAAGCGCGGTGTCATAGTTGTCCGTGACGCGTTTTTCGATAACTGGCATTCCCATTGTTTCGTCCTTTCGTCTCCAAGCCTACTGAACGACATCACCAACACGCTCGTCAACCGGGCCCCCAATTATCGCGTTAGACCTTTGTTAAAACGCCGGGGCGGAACTGCTGTGGGCGGCTTGGCATCGCGCAGCGGCTTCAGATCGAGCTTTGGGCATTGGACTGACAAAAACCTGAGCAACTCCGCGTCGGTGTGAAAGAGGAAGCGTCCATGGCCGGTGTGACGGGTCTTTCGATCACCGAACAGCCTTTCGTTGACCACCTGACAGACGCGCCCGCGCTGGTCATGAAAGATCGACTTCTTGTTCGTGTAGCGCGGCTCTTTTTGGTCGGCGTAGGGGCTATAACTTAGAACCTTGTGCTCCAGCCAGAACGGCTTCCAGCTTGAAAAATCGACGCCAACGATGCCGCGGTCGGTGGCGCTCGGCGCTGGGAGCTGTTGCGGAACTCCATCCACGACCGTAATCACGAACGTGTGGAGATAGGGACCGATCTTATTTCCGGAAAGCGCCCAGCGAACCCCGCTCGAATCGACGACCTCAAACTTTAGCGTTCCTGGGTGCCGCAGGACTTGGATCCGCTGCGTACGCGGAAAGATCCACTCGCTTAACGTCTTCCATTTCGAAGCGTTCTGTTGACCGGGGTCGAAGATGAAGTGAATCATCCCCGTGTCGTAGAGCGCGGTCTCACGCCAGCGTTTATCGCTGCCGAAGTGCTGACGCCACGCGACACGGTGAAAAGTTCCGTCGCCCGCCGGACTCACGCGTATGCCATCGATGCGATCACTGCCACACTTCAAGACATTCCCATGATTACCCGTGCACGGTATCAGCTGCTTATCGCCGGTGGAGGAGTCGAGGGGCGTCGACGGAACGTCCGCTACGGGAGGGTCCTTGGGTTGAACTGCTTCGGTTGCTCGCTGTTCGCGTGGCTTTCCGACATCGACGCACACGCCATCGCTGCACTTGGGCACAGGGTCCCAAATGCCTATCGCGCAGCTGGCGCTCGGGGGACACGAAACGCCCTCGCAATGCTCAAGCCACGCCTCGCGGTTCGCTTCCGCTTCACTTCGCGTCATCACCGACGCCACACAAGACGCGCCCGCGATCGGAGGGCAGCAGCCCGCCTCTTCGTTAAAGTACGTCCCCAGCGTGCAGTCGTTATCGGTCCGGCAGCTTGTGCTAACGGATTCGGCAGTCGCATCCTCACGCTGCTCGACGTTCGCTTGCTCTTCAGAGACCCGCGCATTCGAAGTGGGACTGCCGCACCCAACCGCAAACGCGAGACCCAGCCACCTAATTGGCATGAGGCTGGGGTGGACTGGGTACGCTGTAACGCAGCGACACACCTGCCTGCGCAACGAGCGCCTCGGACTCGGCCATGAACGCGCGGATGTGGCTTTCGGAGAGACCTTCGGAAGCTTCGATCGCGTCGCCCTTGTTGTTGAACATGGCGCCACTGTGGGACTCGAGCTCTGGGGCTACGAGCAGCGGAACGATGCGTTCCGCATAGGACTCTGGGTTTTGCTTTAAGAATCCAATCATCGATTCAATGAAACGAGACTTTAGTGACCCTGCACCAAGAAAGTTGTCCCGGATGTTGGTCCTGATCAATCCGGGGTTGAGGCCAAAGAAGGCCACGTGCGGATAGCGTTTGACAGCATCCAAGACGAGCATTTCATTTCCGGCCACGGTATTGAGGTGTACCGGAATCGCGCTGTAGCTGTCCTCGGCATTAAGGTCGCCAAGCGTGCCTGTCTGGCCCGCTCCCGGGTAGCCCATGACGAACACTCGGGGCTTGCCCTGGGAGATTGTTCTTCTTCCCTTGCCAAGGCGTGGCGCGAGCTCACGGATGATCACAAGTCGACTCAGGTAACTGACTGCCATATCGCGTTCAATGCCTTCGGTGGTTTCCTGGCGTTTTGGTGCGGCAAAGATGCCGGTCGTGAAGAGCACAAGATCGAGGGTCTCGGCAGGCAAAGATTTACCGATGCCCTTTGCTTCGCTCATCAAACCAAGGTCAGCTTCTACGAAGCGAATGCCCTTTACACCTTCATCACGGAAGGTCCGTCCCACGACGAGCACATTGGCGCCACGTTCGGCCATTGCGCGACTGATAGCGCGTCCCAAGCCATCGGTTCCTCCGATTACGGCGACGTGTTTATTGCTGAGGTCAAGGGTAGAGAGAGGTTTGCGGTCCCAAGCGATGTTCTTGTTCTTCTTCATGGCGCGTCCCTTCACGCAACTAGTTCCTGACCGTATTTGTCCGCGCTGGCCAGCGATTCTGACGCGCGATTGGATTTTTTTTTGTCCGCGAAAGGTAACAGGGCGCGTGCGCCCTACGGAGCGAGCTCATTCAGCGTGCCGCCGAGGGCTTGCCAGAAGCTGAGCATCTCATCGGGGACGGGCGCCTCCGCCTCCACAGTGCCTTTGGTCGTGCAGATGCGAACGCTTTGGCAGTGCAGCATCGGCCGGTGCAGCGCGTGCACGCGCCCATCTGAAAAAGTGTGCCGGACCGCGCCGCCATACGGTCGATCGCCCCACAAAGGAAGCCCTGCGTGTGCCGCGTGGACACGAAGCTGGTGCGTGCGTCCGGTTTCTGGATAAAGCGCGAGTACGAGCACGTCGTCCCGGAGCGACAAGACCTCAAAGCGTGTTGCCGCCTCACGAACGCCCTTGATCCGAGGATCGCCAGTATCGATGATACGAAGCGTTCGATCCCGTGGGGCAATGCCGATCGCCTCTTCCCAACGCCCTTGCTGTCCTTGCACCCACGAGTGCTCCGGTCGGGGTCGTGCAAGCCCGAGATAACGTCGTTTGTACTGCTTGGTTGCGCGCGCTTCGAGCGCAGCACTGATCGCCCACGCGCTCTTCGCCAGCGTCAGCGCCCCTGAAACGCCGCGATCCAGTCGTGAGGTCGCGTGCATCTTCTTCGCCTTCAGTCGCGCATCGCGCGCAATGTCGGCAAGCGCGCGATCCTTGGGGCGGTCCTTGGGCGAGGTCGTCAGCATCCCGGCCGGCTTATTCACCACCCACCAATGCTCATCCTCAAACAATGTCTGTAGCTCATGGGTCACACTATCTATGCACCACGCCGCGATCACCATCGAGTACGATGGTGGTGCCGTTTTCGATGCTTGAGGTCGCCTGACGTACGTTGAAGACAGCCGGCACGCCGAGTTCGCGCAATACAACCGCCGCATGCGAAAGCGGGCCTCCTAGTTCGGCGACGACCCCTAGCGAACCCGACAAGAAGGGCATCCAGCTGACGTCGACCACGCGAAGAACCGCGATTTCATCTGATGCGAGTTCGGCAGCCTGTTCGGGCGTGCTCACCACAACCGCTTTGCCACGCACGAGACCAGGTGAGACCCCGAGTCCCTCAAGCTTGGCATCGCTATCGATAGGTGGAGGGGCGGGTGGCGGCCGCCCAATAAACTGCGGCGGAGGATCCGGAAGCGCGCGCTCGCGCTCGAACAATCGCATCCGAAACCTTACGAGCGGCGCAACCACAGTGCGCCGCTCCGCAAGCACATCGTGTAGCTCGTCGAGTGTCAAAAAGAAAACAGCCCCCTCGGGAAGGTCGGCCGCTCGCGCTCGCATTCGCGACTCGGCCTCGAGCGCAACCTTGCGTAACACGCCAAGCACCTTGACGACGTCGCTACGAAGTGCCTCGCGCGCACGTACGAGGTCTGCGAAACGTTTGCGCCAAGGCGCAGTCACCGCTGGCGGACGCCCAGGACTAGAGACCCGTTCGACCGGTTCGTCTTCACTCAGTCGCACTCGCAAAAGGCGCAACAGTGACTGCGGCTTTTCTCGCCAACGCGGCTCAGCCAGCTCAGTCTCGCGATGACCACGATGTCCGAAGCGACTCAGATAGCGCTCGAATGCGGCACGCCCAGGCCCTTCGGGAAACTCGTCAAGATTTGGCGCATCCGCTTCCCGCAAGTAGCGCGCTGCGGCTTCGTCGCCGCGAATCTGCGTGAGCACCGCTTCGAGCTCCCACGCGGGTTTCGCGCTCTCGAGTTCGTGAACGACCGCCGTGGGTAGACCTGACAGCCAACTGGGACCGCTGCGCAAAGCCGCGAGCGACCCGAGTGCGCGACCACCACCGAGCAATGCGATCAGAAGCGCCATGGTCCGCAGCAACTGCTCTCCTGCCCCCCGCAACAGACGTTCCGCGTCCCAGAGCACCTGGTCGAGCCCCGACGCACTGAGCACGCGCAAGTCGAGTCGATCCAAACGGTCAATTTCCGTTCGGCGCCCGGAGTGCATCTCCCTCTCCGTTCGCAGCGTCTTCCATGCCGTACGAGAAAGCCGCCAAGTCGTCAGTGGCATACGGGCGAGATAGCCAAACTTGTCTCTCACCGCAGTGCGGATGACCGCCCCGCTGGCGTCCCCCCCACCGAGCGCGGTGAGCATTTCGGGGCGCACTCCCGGGATCTGACCGAGCACGTCGAGCAGCGCCGAGAAGTTGAGGTAGATGCGCCCGCGGAAGTTACCAACGAAAAGCTGATCCTGCGGCACGCGACAACCGAGGGTGCGAAACATCGTCGTGAAACCATGTTCACTGAAGCGGCGCATCGTCGACCAGGTAAGAGGGGTCACGACACCGGGGAGCGCCTCTGCCACATTCGCGTTCGTCCACACGGTCTCGGGCGTAGTCGTGGCTTCCATCAGGCCCAAACGCGTCACGGGACGGCTCTGAAATACCCACAGCCGAGCGCCTTCAATGCCCCACTCGATGTCTTGCGGAACACCAAGCTGAAGTTCGACTTGGTCCGCGAGATGCGCAAGTGCACGAACTTGTGTCGCCTCCAAAGCTGAAGCTCCCTCGGGGTTGGCAATCACCGCATCGCGAATGTCGCCCGAACCGCGATCGACCCGTATCGTGTCCGGATGTTCGGGCCTAGCGGTATCGGCCACACCGGCCTGCGCATCGATCACCATCTCCGATGGGTCACCAGAAAGCGGATTGACGGAAAACACCACACCATGCACGTCGGCATCGATCATCTGCTGAACAATGATCGCGAGCGATGGGCTGGCAACGGAAAACGCGGAGAGGTGCTCGATCACAGCGGGTCGATAGAGGCTCGCCCAAACCTGTTTGATCGCGTCGAACACATCATCGTCACTGCCCAAACCCAAGAGTGAAAGAAAGAGTCCAGCGCCGGAAGCTTCGACGGTGTCCTCGGTAGGGGATGACGAGCGCACGACGAAGCGCATGTCCGAGGTGCTGCGGAGTTCGGCAAGCGCGATCCTCAAATCATGACGGAGCGACACCGGCAGCGCTCCCTGCATGATCTGGTCGCGGACCTGTTCGAGGCGCGCCTCGTCCCAGGCTTCGCGCTCGAGCAAACTCGCGGGCCAGTTGTCCGGGTGCAGCGTTCGACGCACGAAAGTGTCGAACTGACGCGCTGGCACAACGAACCCTTTGGGCACATCGAAACCCGCGCGCGCGAGACGCGTAAGCATCGCCGCCTTGTTGCCCACCCGCTCGACCCGTGGCCTTCGCTTGGTGTGAATCTGTACTAACCGAGACATGCCCCCTCGCGCCGGCATAGCACAACTTGAGTCGGTTAGAAGCAGAGCCTATCCCTCCGCTTGGTGTTAAGCCCCTCGGAATTAGGGTGCTGGATTACGACCTTCACGACGGCCGTTCCGAAGCCAATGCAGATAGGCGCGACGGTAGTCACTGCCAAAAGCTCTCTTCAGATCAGCGTAACGATTCAGATACGCTTTAATACTAAAATCAGAAGCGGAGCGGCGACCTTCGGCAATCCCGTGCCGCAACCAGTGCTCAAAAGCGGCTTGGTAGTTCGTGCCGTAAACGCGCTTCAAGTCGCTATGGTTATTGACATACCATTTGACGTCGAACGTTCTCGACGACCTGCGCCCCTCCTTCACGCCGTACTTCTCCCAGTGCATGAGGTACTTCGAATAGCTGGTGCCGTACGCACTTCGAAGGTCCGAGTAACGACGGCGATAGTAGCTGACATCAAACCCGAGTGACGCTGTTCTGCCTTCCTTCACACCGTAGGTTAACCAGTGTCGCTTCGCAGCTTCAACGTCTGAACCAAACGCGCTTGACAAGTCGCGGTTGATCCGCAGGTAGACGGGTGCGTCAAAGACCATCGGATTCAGCTCCGAAGGACTGCTGCAGATGGACTCCACAGCTCGACGCGCCGAACCATTGTAAGCAGACCAGTAGAGGGAAGTTCCGTAACCATACCATGGCCTCCAGTTGGCTCCTTTGCTGCTAAGTCGCGCCATCTCTCGTGCGTTGCACGTTGGGTTGTAGAGGTTGCAGGAGGAGCGATGAATCGAGTTGATCTGCCACAGGCCCTTATCGCTGGTACCATTGGTATTGTAGTTATACGCGCTGGTCTTGTAGCCGCTCTCGGCGTAGGCGACCGCAATCGCCTGTCGAAGTCTGTTGCCACACGGCACGCCCGCAGCGTTCGCGTACCAGCCAACCTGCGTGGCAGTTAAGAAATTGCTTGCTGCCTCTGAACTCGATCCGACAACCACTTCTCCATCGGTCGAACTCTGCCACTCAGACGAGTCATCGACGTTCGCAACGCAACCCGAAAAGACGAAAATTAGAGAGAGAAATGGGAATGCTCGACGCTTCATCGCGCTACCATAGTCCACCGAAATCACCTCGCCAGCGATCTTTGAGCCGAATGTCAACGTGATGTATTTCGTAGCGCTAGCTTCCAAATCACCTACAACTTTCTTCTACTTTTGTAAGTCGCGTGGCGTCCACGATCCTGGCCCAGGTCGACGCGGCGCCAGGGACGAGGTATTCCGTCACAAGATGGCGTTTCATGACGAATGCGGCGTGTTTGGACTCTGGGGTCAGGACGAGGCGTCCAACTTGGCGTACTTGGGTCTGCACGCTTTGCAGCATCGCGGGCAAGAGTCGGCGGGCATCGTCTCGACCGATGGCTCGCAACTCTTTGCGCGACGCGGTATCGGACTTGTCCACGATGTGTTTTCGCAGAAGAAGCTTGCGGCACTGCGTGGAGATGCAGCGATCGGACACGTGCGTTACTCGACGGCAGGCGAAACCACGCTCCGCAACGCGCAGCCCATCGCCATCGATTACCAGCATGGTTCGATCGCCGTGGCGCACAACGGCAACTTGACCAACGCTCAGCAGCTACGGACAGAACTTGAGAAGAAGGGGAGCATCTTTGCCACCTCGAGTGATACAGAAGTTCTTGTCCACCTCATCGCGCGCTCCAAACAGAAGAGCAATGTAGACCGGATTAAGGAAGCGCTCGAAACCGTCGAAGGGGCGTACTCGATGGTGTTCTTGACGCCGGACGAGCTGGTCGCAGCACGCGATCCACACGGTTTCCGCCCGCTGTGTATCGGCGTTCTCAAAGACAACTACGTCGTCGCCTCGGAACCACCCGCGTTCGAACTCATCGGCGCGCAGTACCTCCGGGACGTTGAACCCGGCGAACTCATCGTGCTCAACAAGTTCGGCTTGCGCTCCCTCAAACCTTTCGAGGAGCAATCTCCGAAAATGTGCATCTTCGAATACGTCTATTTTGCGCGCCCCGACGCCACACTCGGTGGCATCTCGGTGTATGAAGCACGCAAACGACTGGGGTCAAAGCTCGCGCAGGAGCAACCCGCCGACGTCGACATCGTGATTCCCGTCCCAGACAGCGGAGTACCCGCGGCACTCGGCTTCTCCCACGCGCTAGGCGCTCCGTTCGAACTTGGGCTCATTCGCAGTCACTACGTGGGCCGGACATTCATCGAACCTCAGCAGTCGATTCGTCACTTTGGCGTCCGTCTCAAACTTCACCCGCTGCGTGGTTTGTTGTCAGGTAAACGTGTCGCTGTCATTGACGACTCCATCGTTCGCGGCACGACCAGTCGAAAAATCGTCCGCATGCTCAAAGATGCCGGCGCTGCAGAGGTGCATATGCGCGTGTCCTCGCCCCCCACGCGTTGGCCCTGTTTTTACGGCATCGACACCCCGTCACGCAGCGAGCTCATCGCCAGCGACCACAGCGTCGACGAGATTGGCCGATACATTGGCGCCGACTCCCTCGGTTATTTGTCGCTCGATGGTTTGCACGAGGCCGTGCGCTTGGCTGGCTATTGCGACGCTTGCTTTAGCGGCAACTACCCGGTTGCGATCGAACCCGGCGAGACGCATCGCGCCGGCATGGTGCGGCCGCTCAAGGTCGTCCGCTCATAGCCAGCGGTTCGCGATGAGCGTGCGTAGCCACTGCTTCCCTTCTCTTCGGCTATCACTTGAAGCACTCGGTGTGGAGGTACCACACACTCGCGCTTCTTCGTTTGCCTCATCGCTGCGACGCGCAGCCGCGAAGAGCCAGCGGTTCGCGATGAGCGTGCGTAGCCACTGCTTCCCTTCTCTTCGGCTATCACTTGAAGCACTCGGTGTGGAGGTACCACACACTCGCGCTTCTTCGTTTGCCTCATCGCTGCGACGCGCAGCCGCGAAGAGCCAGCGGTAGAGCAGCATCGCTGATACGCTGTGATCTTCGTTGATACGAATTAGGGCCTTCGGTATCTGCATTGATCCCGGTCGAATTCGAGAACTTGCGCGTTACCAATTCGGGTCGTCCCCAACATCTTGCGGTCTGTGAACGCCACATCCCCCATCTGGCGGGCCGCGATCCTTTTTTTTAACCTCTCAAAGTGGACTGTGCAAGCTTCACACATCATGTTCGGGCATATCCCGGGGAGAACAGAAGTCATGCAGCGCCCAATCAACTCTACGCCTCACCTTTCGCACGACCCCTGCCGGGCACTCGTCGTCGAAGACGAGCCGCTTTTGCGTACCGCGCTGTGTCGCATCCTGCGCGCCGAAGGCCACTTGGTTCACGAGGCGGCCGGAGGTCCTGATGCGCTCACCGCCGTGCGTCGCGAGCACTTCGACGTGGTCATCATCGACGGCATGCTTCCGGGCATGCCCGGTGAGTTCGTGCGCCGCGCTATGATCCGCGAGCTCGGCGAACACGCGCCCGAGGTGGTCATGTTGGCAACCACGTTGGCAGAACAAAAGCGCTACGAAAAAAGCGGCGTCTTGACGCTCTGTAAGCCCTTCCGCGTCGAGCACCTGATTCAACTCGTCGAGGCCTTTCGCCCCAAGCAAGACGAAGTGGCGCGTCATAGCGATGTCTACGAACTCGACGAGGTCAGCGGGGTACGCCCTTCGCCTGCCTTGGTGCACGCGCTCAGCGCTTGGAATAGAAGCGCAAGCGGTTAGAGCGCAAGCGCCGGGAGCTTGCTACCCAAAATGTCGACGATACGGTCGCGCACGGCTTGGGCCAGTGCGAGATCGCTACGCACCTCGATTTCGAGACAGCGGCGATCATGACGAAGCGCGTGCTGCTCAACCGAATAGATGAGCCCGTGTCGTCCCGAGTATGGCTCGTTAAGGGCAACCGTAAAACCACCGCGGTCAAACGCGTCCGCAAGTTCGCGTGCCTGCGGTTCGTCGCGGTCGAACAGAATGCCGATCTCGAGCTCACGCCGCTCGCCCTCGTAGACGGGCGTAAAGGTGTGCACCGAAAAACAAAGGTTGGCCTGACCATCACGAACCGCCTTGTCGAACGCCTCGTGGTAGGCATCGTAAAGCTCGTTGAACCGTCGTGCTCTCTCCTCGTCGTCGATATTCTGGTTAAAGCCGATCGGTTTTCCGTCGGCCACCTGGCGGAAGATCTCAGCGTCGTGCGGCGGACGGTTGGGATCTGCGAGCAGTCGCGTGAAATCACTCATCACGGTCGGCGCCCGGAGCGCCGAAGCGAGCTCGCGAACGAGGTCTGCGGCACCCAGGTCGTACGCCCAATGCGTGTCTTTGAGCCACGCGTCCTCATTCGGCCACGACCATGGCCCAGGCATGCGATTGGATGCGTGTTCGCAAGAAAGCAGAACGGTCGCGTCGGCGCGCCCGGGTTGAACATGAACAGCTACCACGACAACCTTGGACTAAGCGCCTGACAAGCGAACGTCAAGTCTTTGAATTGCCGCTGATCCGATCCTGCCGTAACGTGAGGGCGAAACGGTGGAGCACAATACCAAACACAAGGTGCTCACGCTCAGTCCACTGTACGTTGTCCAGGGTCTCCCTTTTGGTTTTCAAGCGACGGCGCTGCCGCTCTATCTACGTGAACAGGGCGTTTCACTAACGCTAATCGGTCTCTCCGAGCTGCTCGCGTTGCCCTGGATGATCAAGGCTCTATGGGGACCGCTGGTCGAACGTTTTGGACGCACTCGAACCGGACATTACAAAAACTGGTTCTCTCCTCTACAACTGGCACTCGCTCTGACCTGCGCAAGTGCTGCCTTGCTCGCAAACGAACGCAACCTCGCGGGACTGGTCGTCGCCATTTTCTTGATGAACCTCTTTACCGCTGTGATGGACGTCGCCGTCGACGGCTTCGCGGTAAGCATGTTGCGTCGCAGCGAGTTCGGCGTAGGCAATATCGCGCAAGTCGTTGGCTACAAGCTTGGGATGCTCGTGGGCGGCGGTATCCTGGTATGGACAAGTCAGTGGATCGCGTGGAGTGGTCTCTTCGCGACCATTGCGATCATGATCCTCACCATCGGCGCTTGGGCCTGGCGTCTCGACGAATACGCATTTGAGGAGAGGCCTGAGGCGCAACCTCCCAGAGTGCTCGAAGTGGTACGCTGGATGCTACGCTGGCTCGCGGCGCCCGGCGCATGGCGGGTGGTTGCGGTCGTCGGACTCTACAAGTTTGGCGAATCGGTCGCCGACAAGATGTTCGCGCCGTTCCTGCTCGACGGCGGGATCCCCAGGGCCACCATCGGTCTGTGGGTGGGGACATGGGGCATGGTCTTCTCGCTCCTCGGAAGCACGGCCGGCGGCTGGCTCGCGAGTCGCTGGTCTTTGCGTGGCGCTCTTTTTCTCACCGCGACCCTGCGCACGCTTCCCGTGATCGGCGAGTGGGCGCTGACCACCGTGCCAGCCCTCGAAAGCGGACCCGTCATCCTTGTGACGTCCGCCGAACATTTCTTCGGCGGCGCGCTGACGACTGCTCTGTTCGCTTACATGATGTCGCAGGTCGATCGAAGGATGGCGGCGGCCCACTTCACGCTGCTTGCGTCGGTCGAACTTCTCGGCAAAGGCCCGGCACGCGCCTTCGCAGGCTGGGTCGCCGACCACACGGGCTACGGTGGCGCCTTCGGCATAGCAGCCATCGCATGCATTCTGTACATCCCGGTGACCCTAGTGGCACCCCCAGCGAAATCTGTGGCAGACTCCGCCCTATGAGAGATCTAGATTTTCAAGGTTCTGCGCCAGTTTCCGTGACCAGCCAAGAGGCGCTCCAAGCGCGCGTGAGCGCTGCCTTCGCGCAGGTATTCTGGTGGATGGGCATCGGCCTGGCTCTCACCGCCATCACCGCGATGGCGGTAACCTACGTCGAGCCACTTCAGCGCATTGTGCTCGGCAATCCAATCATCTACTTCGGTCTCATCATCGCTGAGCTGGGCATGGTCTTTTATCTGTCGCTCAGGCTGACCAAGCTCTCGTTCTCGACTGCTCTTACCATCTTCTTGGTGTACGCGGCGGTCAACGGTCTCACACTCTCCGCCATCTTGCTGGTTTATACGGCAACTTCGGTGGTCTCGACCTTCTTTATCACGGCTGGAATGTTCGGCGCGATGGCGCTCTTCGGAACGACGACCAAGCGCGATCTCTCGTCGTGGAGGTCCTTCCTCTTCATGGGCCTCATCGGGATCATCATCGCTTCGGTCGTGAACATCTTTCTCGGAAGCTCCATGTTGCATTGGATGATCTCTCTTTTTGGCGTGGCGATCTTCGTCGGCCTGACCGCCTACGACACGCAAAAGATCAAGCACATGGCAGTCCAGAATTCGCTCCCTATCGGCAAGCTCGCCATCTACGGCGCGCTCGCCCTCTACCTCGACTTCATCAACCTGTTCATCATGCTTCTGCGCTTTTTCGGCAGCAGTCGTGACTAGCTCGTGTGGACGTCAGAGGTCGAGCTTAATATCGGAGAAGCCGCGGAGGTCACGATCGGACCTGCACGCATCGTTGTGCAGCGCCTCGTTGGTGAGTGGCGCATTGCACGTGAGGAAATAGCAACAGCAACGGGGAACTCCATCGATCCGCTTCCGCTGGAGAGCGCTCTCGACGCCGAGCGTGTAGAGCGCATCACAGCGAGCCACCAAGATCGAAAACTCGCGTTCAGACCCATGCTCGCTGATGGGCCGGTCGTCACAAAGCCCGAGCTTTCCTTCCACGTGCCAGCAAATGGTCGCACCGCCGTATTCGTCGGCACGCCGCTCTGGTTTCGGATCCACAATCCACAAAGCGTGATCGACCTCCTCGACGCGCCTATCGTTCTGCCGTACCGAACCTGGTTCGGCCCGAACACGCGAGAAGGCGAACTCTGCTACTCGAGCCGAACTTTCTGTCGCCTCGACCTCGAAGGCACAGAGCCACTTCCGCACCGTGCCCTTACACTGGTCAACATCGTCAACGACTCTGCCGAGTCGCTTCACTTGCAAAGGATGCGCATCCCGGTTCCCCAACTCGCCCTCTATCGTGACAGCATGCACCGGTTCTGGACCCAAGACGTCACTTTTCATCGCACGGACGAAGGCGGCTACGACTTTGCGGCGGTTCGTCTGCACGACGGGCCGCCGGCTCACGCCAAAGACGCCGAGCGCGTCGCCCCACCTCGCAACGTAAAATCTGACCACCAGTTCGTGCGCGTTTTTAGTGCGTTTTTTGACTAAGGAGCTTTGTTGGACACACTCTTCGACAACTTCCTGGATTGGATGCGAAATGCCAAGAGCGCTGACTACCTCGCCGCCGGCGCAATTTTTCTACTCGGCGTCCTCGTTGCCCGAGTCGCAAGCCAGCGCATTGCGATCGCGCGCCTGAGTGCACAAGAAAATCTCGTCCTCAGGCGCTTGCTCAGCTACGCCATCTACGGACTGACGACGGCGTGGGTGCTCAAAACACTTGGGGTCGATGTCAGCGTCGTGCTCGGTGCCGCTGGCATCTTGACGGTGGCTATCGGATTCGCATCCCAAACCTCGGCTTCGAACGTCATCAGCGGTTTGTTCTTGATGATGGAGCGCCCTTTCGTACTCGGCGACGTAATCGAGGTTTCAGGCACCACAGGGGAAGTCGTCTCCATCGACTTGCTGTCGGTAAAACTTCGCACCTTCGACAACCTGCAAGTACGAATCCCCAACGAAACCATGCTCAAGTCGAACGTCAAAAACCTCAGCCACTTCCCGATCCGCCGTTACGACCTCAAAGTGAGTGTCGCCTACAAGGAAGACCTCGCTCGCGTGCGCCAAGTCTTGCTCGACGTCGCTGAGAACAATCACATTTGTCTGCGCGAACCCGCGCCCCTGATCATTTTCCTCGCCTTTGCCGACTCATCCATCGACCTGCAGCTGTCCGTATGGGGAACCCGCGAAGACTTTCTGGAACTACGCAACACCATCAGCGAACAGGTCAAGGCCGCACTCGACCGCGAGAACATCGAAATCCCTTTCCCGCAGCGCACGCTCCACATGGCCGACGCATCAACCTCTTTCGCGCACTCACAAGACGCCCCGGAGTACTAAGCATGAAAGATTCGCGGTTTTTGCGTAAGGCTACACCTAATTGGACTAACTGCATTTGCGGAAAGGGGTGAGCGAACTTGTTTTCGCGTTCTATTTTGATTCCACGCCTCCCGATCAGATTCGCCTCCATAGGGTACGCAACGAGCTGCTCGCAACTGGATGATACTACCGCGTAACATCAGCGATCGGCGTCTTGCAAAGGCGCTCTGCCAGTCGTGGCAGTACGAGCAGCTCCATCAGACCGGGAGTCACATCATTCTCCAAACTGAGGATCCGTCTCGTCGCCGCATCGCCGTACCCGACCACAAGACGCTACGAATCGGCACGCTCAACGCAATCCTTCGCTCCGTCGCAGCCCACAAATCCGCCACACGCGAAGACATCCTCAAGTCAATGTAAGAGCGGGACCGCAAGAACGTTATCTTCACGGCCTGCCGTACATGCTAGGATCGTAGGGAAGTATGGATCTTGATCAACTCACAGAGATCGCACGACATGCCACACGTGAGAGCCTGAACGGCTATCAGATTCCGGAACAACTGCGCGTCAATTTGTTACTTGGAACCCGTTTCGAGAATGACCACGTGCTTTTCGAACTGTACGAGCCCGGGGATACGCCGAGCGACGCGATCGTTTATTCGACTACGCGGGTCCACAGGGTAACCGGAGAACACTCCACACGAGTCTTTCATCTCGCCAAGAAATAGGCGCTCTGCCCCGGTGCAGCTCTGAAATTAGGCTGTCCGTCATGGGCGAAACGTTCAGAAGCCATTTGGTGAAGACAGTTCCACGAAGGGTCCGCCTTCCTCTTGTGCCAGGCGCGAGGCGTCCTTGACGGCGTTGCGCCAAGCACCTTCCCCGAACTTCGAGTCAATATAGTCGACAACCACCTGGCTATAGCGGCCCAGTCAGACGGGTGAAGCAGAGAGCACCGTCAACTTTCGTGCAACTCCAACACAGGTGTTTGTTGACGACAGTCCAGCAGAGGGTGTGGTGCACGCAGCGGCTTGGCAGCTTGCAACCTGCGCGACGACGGGCGATGCGGTTTGGTGTTGGGATAATGTGTTCTCTGGGCAACCCGGCGAAGCGTCCCAAGTTCCACTCACCTGCGACTAACCTGTAGCTGAAGCGAAGGGAACCGAAAGTTCAGTGGGGATGAAGGACTAGAACCTTCAGCTGTAGTAGTCACGACCGGGATAACCTCAGAAGAAGCTTGACTGTTCACACTATTTGTGTACAATGATGGGGTATGGTCAACACCGTGGAGCTTTCGAAGCGAGCGGCAAAGCAGCTTCGGAAGCTTCCCCGGAATATCGTAAACAGCTTCAAGCTGTGGACGACCTCAATTGAGGAGGAGGGTCTCATGCAGACTCGCCGGGTACCCGGCCATAAGGATGAAGCCCTGAAGGGCAAGCTCTCCGGTCTGCGCTCTGTTCGGCTGAATGAAGCGTACCGGGCGATCTACCAGGTTGTAGATCGCGAACGAAACAAAGAAACGGTGAAGGTTGTGCGCGTAGAAAGGGTGGACAAACATGAGTACTAAGAAGAAGAAGAAGAAGAAATCGGCGACCATGAAGTTTCTCGACGAGCTTACTGGTGGACCGTTGAGCATCGGAGATGCCGTCAACGCTGCCAGGCTTTCCGCAGAGCTGTCGCAGGCAGAGCTAGGCGAGAGGGTCGGCGTATCGCGTTCCTACATCTGCGACCTCGAAAAGGGACGAAAACCGATTAGCCCCCGAAAGGCAGCCGCGATTGCGAAAGCCCTCGGTATGGTGGAGGCAGTATTTGTGAAGCTGGCTATTCAAGACACCGTTGACCGCTCTGGCCTCAACTATACCGTTAGCGTTGAGGCTGCGTAAAAGCTAGCCCACCGCCTGATGAATCCTGCGCGCTGTTGAGACGCTGATTCCTGGTCCGAACCTTTTCGGTAAGCGCAGCCTTGGCACCGGTCCTTGAGGTGCTTCTTGGACCCGAAGCGAGCGGACTTTTCGCAAGGTAAAACCGCGATGAGAGAATGCGCTTGGATAGTAGTGGGGCATGAAGGACTCGAACCTTCAGCCAACGGATTAAGAAAGCATTGGTAAGTCATGCAATATCATCCACTTGTTCGACCAAGGAAACAGACGGGAACAGCGTGTTCGAAAAGCTCGGGATCACTGGCTTCATGGAACGTCCTGATTGCGATTCTGTAGCTCCCGAACGTTAACCAAAGCTCATGACGTGCAATGGTCGCCGTTTACAAGGAATTCCGTACCAGCGTTGTAGATTTCATATCCGCCTTAGGGAGGATCGCGATCGCCGCACTCTTTACACTGACAATATCCAAACCCAAGACCAGTTTGGCTGCACTTTGTTGGTAGGGAGCACTCGTTATCCGCGATGCAAGGACGGCGACAAAGCTCGCCCACGCAGCGGGCACCGGCTGGACACTCTGCATCCTCCCTGCAGTTCGAAGAAAGATAACCTTCAGGATAGGCGGCCGACTGGAGACAAAATGCAATGCCGGGCTCTAAATCTGACCGACTTATCTAATCATCCGGTGGCACATACCCCACCGGAGAGGAATCAGGCTCTTCTGGCCACATGGTGCCCGGCTGCCAGCCATCAGAGGACGTGCATGCAGAACCTACACTCAACAGTGTGTTTTGGAGACGAACTCGCTCCCGCTCTGAACTGCAAGCAGCCAGCGTCACCAGCCCAATGATGATGCCAAGTGCTATCGCTCTCTGTCTAGAAAACATGACCTACACTGACAGTATGATTCTTGACCAAATCCCTCGCAAGTCATCGGACTCACGCACTCGCTATCATTCTTACAAGGGCGACGACAAAGCCCGTTCATACACTCTGCTGTAGCTGAAGCGACTTAATCTGACACCTACTGAACGTAAAAGTAGGGTTGTCCCTGTTCGGCAAGAACAACCCGGCCGCAAGGCCAGAAAGGACAACCCCAATGAACAATGAACAACAGAAAATCATAAAAAGCAAACTTGGACTTCTGCAGCTCGCCGAGGAACTTGGCAACGTATCACGTGCGTGCAAACTCATGGGCTACAGCCGCGATACGTTCTACCGGTACAAGGCCGCCACCGAAGAAGGAGGCGTTGAAGCGCTGCTCGAGAAGCGCGCTACCTGAACCTCGGTCCGCGCGCTCCGCCATTGCCACACCAGACATCGCTCGAGCTCGGTGACGGACCTCAGTTCGCGCTTCGCTTCGCATAAAACCCTGGACTCAAAAAAGACGCCGGTGACGCACTCCTACGTTTCAAGCACCATCAAGGCCGCAAAAGTTCGTCACCGCTACACAAAAAGACCCTCTTTGGGCCGCTCTTTCCGCATTGCTACTGCTGACGACCTCCCCCGGCGCTCCCCTCTGCCTGCTCCTACACCCCCATTGCTCGCTTTTCCCACTTCAGGTGTCCTACGCTTCGTGTCGAGGAGTTTGCGACGCCACCAAAGGCCACGCTCGATGCGCTCAAGGCGCGTGGGCATAAGCTCGAGATGGTGCACAACAATGCCAACGTGCAAGCCATCCACATCGCCTATAAAGACGACAAACGCATGCTCCATGCCGCCAGCGACCCGCGTAAAGGCGGCGCCCCAGCGGGGAAGTAGCGCGGGGAGCGAAGAGTCCTAAACAGACGAAACCTACTCTGCTAGCTGGGCTTGGGCCGCATTGCCCTGCGCCTGGTACGCGTCGTACGCCGCGACGTACGCTTCAAGATCCTCCTGAGACGCAAACTCCGCTTTTGTGTTTGCGATAACGTATCCTTGGCTACCACGGCGCAGGCGCCACTCGCTTTGCGTCAAGCCTTCTGCATCCATGACGCCGCCCGTGATCTCAAGGGTCTCCCCGCTGTCCGAAAACTTCCGGTGGATGGTGGCGGAACCGGCCGCGCCGTAGACCTCGGTCTTAATGTTTAGGTCGAGCGGGTTCAGGCCGTTTTCTGCTGTGTAGTCGAGTGCGGCCGTTAAGGCTACGTCGGAGATGCTGTTGACGCCAATATCGCCAACTGGCTGGCGATCCAAGATCGTTTGTTCGCCCGAGACATTGTTGAAGTAGACCACCTGCTTTTCATAACCGTTCTCCGTTGGGACGACGGCGCCGTAGATGTATGTGTCCTCAGGGGGCAGCAGCACTCGATCGCGTCGCGCCACGAGCAAGCGGGCCTGTGCAGCCATCACATACTCGCCCTCTTCGAGACCAATTTCTGACAAGACTTGCGATGCGGTGACTTGATCACCCTCTCCTAGACCATAGTTCCAGGGGGCCTCTTGCATAGAAAGTTCCGGTTCGACGGACTCGGGGAGGGTCTCGGAGACTGTTTCGCTCACTTCGCGTTTACCGAGGAGGGCGTTCCAGGCCTTCTGAGCCGACTCGACCGTGGCGTCCTTGAAGCCTTTGGTGTAGCGGTAGTCGTCAAACTTGAACCCGCGCAAAACACCCATCACGCTCTCGCCAACCGCCATGCCCACGGTCGCGAGACCGCCGACCACCGCACCCGTCGCGTTGATTAGCGCCTTGCCAGCGCGCCCGACCGTGTTGCCGAACCAGTTGTCGCCGCCCATCCAGCGCACGGCATCGCCTAAGAAGGAATCGTTGATCGCCGAGCCCACCGCGTCATACGAGCTAGGGTGAAGGTCGTGCCACAAGTCGAGGCCCACCGTGAGTGCGCCTGCCGTAAGCGCGGACGCGCCCACGATTGCGGCGGTCGAGCCCGCTACAATGCCCAGAACTGGGGCGCCCACCGTGGCCAAGGCCACGGCGCCTGCAGCGGCGGCTACACCCAATGCGCCTCTGCGAATCTTTTCCCAAAACGAGAAGCCTGAACGGTGTGTCGCCGCTTCAGCGCTGTCCGCGACCGTTGGTTCGGCTTGCTGCGAAACGGCAGTTTGTTGCGAATCTGCAGCGTTGTCATTCCTGTGAGCGTTGTCGGCTGTTGCCCCGGCAGCGGCCGCTGATTGAGGGTCCACAATGCGCACGGGTCCGTCGTCGGGTGACGCCGCATCCGCTGGGTGCATCCCCAGCTGCTCGTAGTCTTCCGCCTCGCCAGGTGCGATGCCAACTTCCATCGGGACGTCGCCCTCAGCGGCAGCACCGGCTCCGCCGACGGTCGCGGCCGTGGCGGCGCTTGCCGACCTATCTGCGATAACGAGTTCGGTTGCGTCTCCCATTGCGTTGATCGAGCCGATTGCAACCAACCCAAGTGCGACCACCATAACCAGATAGCCGGCCGAACCTGTGCCCCTCTGATCAAGCCAGACGGAACCTTCCTGTATTGCCTTCACTTCGCACATCGGCGCTAAAATAAGCACGATCCATGCCAAGCAATGGGAAGGTCGATCGCATGCTTTTTTCTCGATCGGCTGGTGTCTAGCGCGGCGCTTGTTCTGGATCCGAGGCTAGCAACCCCAGGTGCAAACTCTGTACACCGATGCGGTTCTCAGAAGCGCCCCCGCGCCACCGAGCACATCCGCTCACTTCATGCCTCCGCGCTCCACGATCTTCCGAGGGAGAGCGGCCACTTACGCTTCACTGCACTAGCGATTACGCGGTCACGCTGATGGCCTGAGTTCGACAAGCAGGTTCTCGATGAACTCGCGGATTGAGGGCGCGACTTCTTCGAACGACTCACGCTCGAAATCCCAGATACCAACTCGCGCGTCGCGAGTATCGACGACCAGCGGCATATCTGCTTGGCTATCCATCCCGATCGCAATGTGAGACTTACGTATGTTTCAGTGCCATGCAGCACACAAATAAGCCTTCGTGATTACTTGTGTCTCAGGCGACAAACACACTTTCGATCCTGACGTGACTCGCTGCGAAAATGTGCTCGTCACTCAGAGCCAACGTCTGATCGATATGTTGAACGCCCGGTGCATGGCACTGAAACAGCAAATCCGGCACGACTGCTCCGAGCGAGATTTGATCTACAATCACCCCTCATGTCCTACTCGACTACGGTACAGCTTTCGAGCGAATCGTCTCTCCTCACCTTAGAGGGAATCATTTCGCGAACGAAACATGAGCCAGAAGCGGAAATGAAAGCGCGGTTTGCCGCGAATGCGGCTGACCTAGCAACGCTTGTTAGCGTAACCACCGGCCAAAAACGTCACGTATTCATCGGATTGCGAGGTGTCCCCCTCCCACCAGATTTTCTGGAAGCCGTCCTGCCGCTCGCTCGAGAGCACTTCGCTGCCGATTTGCTCGCTTATGTGAGCTTTGACGGGCCCGGCTGGGCGGTAGTTGAGCTCGACCATTCTCGGACTGATGTAGACACCGCGGCCGCGCTGGCGGTTCTCCAATACTCAAGTAGCTGGGACGGGATCACCCCCAAGGACATTTCGTTACCCCAAGGTCGCTATAGAGTGACCACGGCTTACGACAGCGAGAAGGGTATTCATTCAGCCACCGTGGAAGAGCATTCTGCGCCACCGGTTTCACCATCGACCAACGCCGAATTGGCTGTACAGATTCGTTCTTGGGCGATTCGTTTTGGCGACGAGAAGAACACGAACGGCCGGGTGGGCATCGCGTCAAAACTGGGTGGTCTGCTGAGAAACCTTGGGTCGCGAAATACGCGGCACACGAAGAATGAGCTGGCCGCGATTCGAACTACGATTGCTTGGGAACATCAGGTGCTGCCTTTGATGTCGGATATGGGTGGCTTCTACGCCCTTCGGCATAGCGGCGAAGTCGTCAGCTACCGCTGGGACCAAGGCGTCCATGCTGATTCGATCTCACCCACGATCGAAACGGATCCTAGGATCCGCGACATTGCCCTCGTGGCGGGCTCCGCCGACTATCCTTTTCTCGCCCCGTTGCTACCCGCGCGAACGCCGCAGAGCCGCACATGTAGCGCCTGCAACGGCATGGGAACGGTTCTCAATGACAGCAAGCCCATCGAGGGCGTCATCTGCCAATGCGGTGGACTCGGCTGGATCCCAGAACGTTGGGGATAGTTCCACTCAACACCATCTTGGCAATGGCCACGCTCAGCCGTCGCTTGTGAGCACCACCGCGAGGTCATGCTCAGGCGAGTCCAACTGCCGCTGAATCACGGTCAAAGCTTCATCGATTGTACAGCGTTTGGTTTGCGTTTCGTGTTGGTCACAATCCGCTTCTGCCAAGATCACCCATTCCTCGCACTGATCCATGACCGATCGAAGCTGACCAAAGTAGTCATTCAACCCCGATCGTTCCGAAGGCAGGTACGGCTGCAACGATAGAAGCGTCCAAGTGGCGACCCTGTCACCGGCAAGTTTTGGATACCACTCGTATACTGGGAGCTGCCGAGCGAAACGCCGACCAGTCGATGTGACGAAGACGTCTGAAGTCCCGAACGCCGATCCTTCGTGGCTTAGGCCAGTTCCGACCAATGTCGGGATTACCAAGTCGAGAACGTCGAAGCCCATCCAAGATTAGTACCACTAGTCCTCTGACTGGGAAGTTCTGGTCCTTTTGTATCTGAACTTGTCACGCGCA
>CAZAQV010000036.1:0-24233 GCA_964487255.1 uncultured Polyangiales bacterium
GCACATGGTGGATGCGTGTGTTTCATGGCGCCAAGGTCGAACCCATCCCGATCTAGTTCGCTGCTCCTATAGCTCCACGAACGCGGCTCTTCTTGCATCGGGGGTGCACCGGTGCGCTCAGTTGCTCAATTTCGTGTCCTCGGCGCTCTTGTGCGTGTCTGAGCGGAGCTCAAACTGAGACCAATTCCATCGGCAGGCCTGGTCCGTGCGCCCCGGAATCCTCGAGATGCTCCACCGTGCAAATCGAACCCGGGACGGTTCGTCCCGGTTCGTCCGTCCGGAATCCTCGAGATGCTCCACCGTGCAAATCGAACCCGGGACGGTTCGTCGTGCGCATGTCGCACGGCTTCATGTACCCGTACGCACTCAGCGCTCGATTCGTTTGGCGAACTTGCTTCGCCGGTTGCGGCCCAGCGGCGCCAGTTTGTTCACCGTCGCCCTGCTCAAGCCCGTGCGCTCCGCAAGCTCCGGAGCCTTCGCTCCTCCCGCACGCTCAGCACGAAGATACGCGACCACCCGCGCATGTTTTGCCTTCGGCAATCGCGGCCGCCCCGATTTATCCCGATGCGCATCGAGCAGTGCGCGAACCTCTGCATCCGTCATCCATTCGCTTTGCCCCAGTCCCAACCATCAAACAAGACGGGCCACCGCGAGGAGATACAACCAATGTCCATGTATTCCAGTGGTCGCAACACCGGAACTGTGTTCTGAGAACGCGAATTTGGGTCGATTCCTCCGAGCTTAGCCCTGTTGCGACTCGTCACGAATAACCTCACCCACGGTTCGGGCGAGCACCATGAGTTCGTGCGCTGCCGTGATAATATCGACACCATGACGCTTCGGATCAACTCGTGCAGTTCGTAATAAGGACTCAACATGTTGAATGGTTGAGAGCTGATTCTGTCGTAGCTCAGAAGAGTCATAATCCGACTCGACCAGGCCGACGTGTCCATTTGGTGATTCGATCGACCGGCGTCTTGGGTCGAACACCCAGCCTTCGGCCTCCAAACGTTTTCGAATTTCATTGTACAGATTCTTCATAGCGGCCTGATCCTCCACTCACACGTCCCCAAAGGGAATTCGGAAACCTAGATTGGTGGGTGGCGATAAGCAGGTCAATGACTCCTCCACGTTTGATTGTGCCAGGCGCTACCTACCTCGTCACTCGTCGGTGCATTGGCAGACGGTTTTTGCTGCAACCCGACAAAGAAATGATGAACGCCTTGCTCTACTGCCTCGCCGTGGCTGCTAAGCGCTACAACGTGTCCGTTCACGCCATCTGCGTGATGAGTAACCACTATCACCTGATTTGCACCGACAACGAAGGCAACCTTCCCCTCTTCACGCAGTACTTTCATCGCCTCGTGAGCGTCTGCGTGCAAAAGCTCCGCGGCTGGGATGAGGTCGTGTGGGAGCCTGGTAAACGCACGTCGATGGTCGAGCTGCTCGATGAGCCTGCCATGATCGAAAAGACGCTTTACACACTCTGCAATCCCATCAAAGCCGGCATCTGTCGCAAGGAACACCAGTGGCCCGGCAATGTGTTTGAAGGCACGTTCGAGCTTGAGCGACCCGACTGCTTCAAGACGCGCGTGATGCCTAAATCCGAAACACTGTCTTTCGAGCCGCCTCCGTCGATGTCCGATAAAGACTGGCGAAGCACACTACTCGACCAACGCGCCGACGCACGCGCAAATGCACGTCAGCACGCACGCGAGCATTCAAAAGACGGTGGACGTTTCACCGGCACAAAGGCAGCGCTCACGACCAAGCCAACCTTCTATCCACGCACCAAACGCTTCAAGTCTGAAATCAGCCCACGCTTCGCATGTCGCTGCAAAAAGACGCTCCTTGGCGCCATCAAACAGATGTACGCCTTCTACAACGCCTACCGAACGGCGGTCACCGAGCGTGCCCAAGGTATCACCACCGACTTTCCAGAAGGCACCTGGAAGATGAAGCGCCTCCTCGGCCAAACCTAGCTTCCTCCACCTCCAGCCAAAGCCAGTTCACGCCGGCGAACTCCCTTCGGCAGCGCATCGGTACGTTCTGCGTTCGACAATGGCCCCTCAGCGCGCGGCTTCTACACACGGTTGACCGCTCCATCTGCACGCATTCGCCTCGCCTGCCTACTCAACAACCTCTCGCCGCACCGAATCACCAGGGACCGACCTGCAACACCTGCTCCTCGCAATGTCCTTTGGGGATGTGTGTTTGGGGGATGTGTGTTTGTGTTTGTGTTAGGTGACCCGCACTCGTCCACCACGTCAGCACAAACGCCCTTCCCTTGGAGTAGAAGCCACCTGGCTTGTCGGTCTAGTGATAGAGCGGTGGCCCCTTTTTGGTTGCCGATCCGGGGTGCTCGCTGGCTCTCCTAAGCCTGAGTAGTTGGGAGCGGATTTCGTGGGTCATTCGTAGATGCGTGCGGTCGACATCAGCTCCGCCATCTCGCGCCATGAAAGACCATCATCCCCCACGGCCCGTTCACCTCTGTCCTCGGCAATACCCGCAAGTGCTTCGAGGAAGGATTCCAGGTCGGAATTTTCCCAACCGCTTTCATTTTCGCTGAGATCTCTTCGTAAGTCTGCGAGGAATTCAACGAAGCCCGAACGGTCAACAACCATCGAAGCCTTCTCCACAATTTTCATAAACCACCTCCTCGAACACGAACAATCAAGCCTTCAGTCACCGTTGAGAACTTGCCTTTCGCGATTGCCTCAATCACCTCGTCACGCGTCGCGTGGACAACCCGAATCGGCAAGTTGGCTTCCTTAAACACCAGAAGGCGACGGTTATCGATCGTGAACAAGCGTCCTCGTAACGTCGTGACGCGAATCGGAGGGATGCTCGACGGATTGATCCGGCCGCTTCTAAGTCCACGTATAACACTTCCCAGAGAAGTGGTCTTATCTCCGAACAGCCGACTGACGCTGTTTTGGCTGAAGCGGATCATGTGAGGGTCAAGCTTGAATATCGTCTTCGGAACAACCCGGGTGTTCCTCAGCAGACTTGGGATTGCCCTAATCGCACTGAGTCCTGTGTCTCTGAACGCGCGAAGATTGCGAAGGACGAGCAATCCGCTTCCACCGCTGAGCGCGGTGCTAGCGAGCGCGAACTCCGTTTGAACCTTCACTGCCAACTCGCTGAGTGAAAACTCCCCGGTAGGGTCGGAGTAGACCCATGGGTTGTGGTTCGCGAAGGCATAGAACGCAAAACTCTCGGGTGCAGCAAGCTGTCCCTCGGCCGGGTCTCTCGACAAGAACTGCCCGGTCTCAGCGTCGTAGTGACGTGCCCGGACAAAGTAGAGACCTGTCAGGTCCTTCCACATCCCCTGGAACCGGAAGTCACCGAGGGTGTCACTTGGAAGGGCGCCTGAGCCCGGCAGCTCGTTGCCGAAGCTGTCGTAGCGGAAGGTGTCCGTGATGCTGCCAGCGCTATTCGCTGTGGCAACGACGCTCTGGATCGCATCTTCAAGGTAGTAGGTCGGCGTGCCCGATGCGTCGATGCGCATCAGCGGCCTGTCACCGACATAGACGTAGCTTGCAACCAGCGCGTTCGTTTCATCGACCACGGCTTCGGGCACATCGAGCCCACTGCCCATTGCAGGCGCCACCAAGTACTTGCGGGTGACACCGTCGTGGATGACTTGCTCTCGACGCTGCTCACCGTCGAACACGTACTGCGCCTTCGGTACCGCGCCATCATCGACACTCGTGATGTGTCCGTCAGCGTCATACGAAAGCGTGTAGTCAATCGCATCCCGTTCGATACCCGTGACGCGGCCGGCGCCATCGTGCGTGAAGCCCATCGACAGCGCAGCGCCAATCATGACGGTTAGAAGCTTGTGCGCCGCTGCGTGTGTATGGCTCTCCACCACGCCGTTCACCGTCCGCGACGTCCGCTTGCCATCCGCGTCGTACGAATAACTACGTTCGTCGCTCGCCGCGCCGCCCGCATCAACCTGTGTCTCGCTTTGCACTCTCTGCGCCGCATCATACACCACATCGATCCGCGACCCATCCTCGTTGTCAATCCGTGTCGGCTCACCGCTTGCGGTCCTGTCGTAGTCGAAACTCGCGATCACCACCCCACCCTTGCTGTGGCTCAGCGTATCAAGCCGGTCTCGAAGGTCGTACGTGTAGTCGGTGATGATACCGTTTGGCAACGTTCGCTTCGTCAATCGATCGACATCGTCGTACTCGTACGTCGTGATACCGCTCGTTGAGCGAATGGGGACGATCTTCATCATTTTCACTTCTCGGATTCACTACGCTCAGTCAGTGCGCGTGTGCTCTGAAGAAACTAAGCCAATGCACATCGCGCTAGATTCAAAAAGACGAAATGACGAAGATCGTCCCCAGGTTCCCCCAGCACGGATCACTGGGTTCGTCGAACCCGAAGAGTTCCTCGAAGTCCTCGACAAGCTCGACTAGGGCTTGCGGTTCAGCCCAGGCTCGAAGCTCTCCGGCAGCCCCAGGGTTTGCCGACGCTCTCGTTCCCACTCGGCACGTTTTGCTTCGTCGAGGGAGGCGCCGTGCCAGAGCGCCCAGTTGAGACACGCGATGAGATCAGTGCTCGACTCGGTACCGATGCCGAGGCGAATCAGGCCGTGCAAATCGGACGCGCGGCACACCTCTTCGGGCGTAAAATACTCCGAGACCGAACGGTGATGGTTTACCTTGGACACCAGCCCGTCGAACGAAAGCGCATATCTGAACACGCCCGTGTATGCCAGCGCATCGCACACCGCCTTGGCGACGTCTTCACCAGGCTCCGACAAGCGAAACGAGAGCAGGGACCCCGTCCGGGCGTAGTCTCGCTCGATAACGTTCCGGTCGGGATGGTCTGCCAAGCTCGGGTGGTAGACGTCGCCCACGCGCGGGTGCGCCGCAAGAAAAGATGCGACCTCAGACGCCGAATCGCAGCGCAGCTGATGGCGCTGCTCAGCCGTCTCAAGTCCTGCAAGAAGAGCTTCCGCGGTGCGCGCGTCGAGCAGCCCCCCGCGCGTCGCCAAGGTGTTCATGCAGGCGTTGAGAAGTTCGGCCCGACCGCTAACAATGTAGCCACTGGTCGCCGAGTCGTTGCCCGCAAGCGCTTTAGTTCCCGACCCCACGACAATGTCCGCACCTCCTTCGCCAAGCAGCGAATGACGCGGTCCCCAGGGCGTGGCGATCGTGTCGTCGACGACCAGCAAAGTCTGCGGGTGTTTCGTAAGGGCGCCGCGCAGCCCTGCAAGGTCGAGTGCGCGCATGTGCGGGTTGGTGAAGGTCTCGACCATGACTAACGCCGTGCGCCGATCGAGCACGCCCTTCAGTGCATCGACATCGTTATAGGCCACGCGATGAAGTCTTCCGCCGAGTCGCTCCGTCATCGTCTCGAGCAGCGAGCGAGTCTTGTTGTAGACCTGACCGACGAGAACGGCTTCGCTGCCCGGCTCGACAAACGATTCGAGCACCGTGCTCACCGCTGTCATCCCCGAGCAGGTGGCGAGCGCAACGCGAACGTCATACAGTGTTGCAAGGCTCGCCCCATAACGCTGCAGCGCGTGCTGACCATAGCGTCCGTAGATCGGCAACAGCTCCGCCCAGCAGTCATCATCGGAGAACACCGCTTCGGATTTTCGTTCCTGCCAGGCCACAATGTTTTGCGACGAGAAAAGGTCGTAGCTGACGCTATCTCCGTCGGGCGTCAGGACCGGCTCACCCAAGCTTCGTGCATGACCGTCGATGTCGCCATGAAGTCGTCGTGTGTACTCGCTAAACCCCTCCGGCCTTGGCGGTTCGCTCGGGCAGTGCTCGGGATCAGAATAGGACGAGGTATCACGCATCGAAAAACTCGCTACCCTTCTAGCACCGCTGCCCAGACCGTGTCGGAGACGCGCGCCAGGCCGCGAAGCGTCTCGCACGCCTGACGCACCTGTTCATCGGTCGAAGGAGCGACGATGAGACCCAGATGGGAGACCTCGTCGTGTTCGTAACGCGTGCGATTCTGTGGCGTCAGTCCCGCGCGCCGAAGTGCGGACTCGACGCGCTGCTCCATCTGTGCATGCGACGCATACGAGACGCGCATGTAATGACGTCTTGGCGTGTCGGCTGCTGCGCGCACGGCGCTCGGGGTCGGCTCCGGCCAGACCGCTGCGTTGCCCTGCGCGATGTCGACCAAATCGCTCACAACCGCCGATGCCGTCGGTAGCGCGCCCGCGCCCTTGCCGAAAAAGGACAGGTCTCCCGAGTGTTCCATCGCAAGATACACGGCGTTGTACTCTTCTTCGACACCCGCGAGCAGGTGCCAGCTCGGCAGCGCCATCGGTTCGACGCTCGCGCGAATGCCATCGGCGTCACGCTCGGCAAAGACGACGTGCCGCAAACGCATGCCCATGGCGCCCACATGGTCGCAGTCGATCGGCGTGATCCAGGTCATGCCGCGCGGCTTGAGCGATGCCGGCGGGACCGAAACGCCAAACGCGCGATAGAGCAAGATTGACAGCTTTGCAGCCGCGTCGAGCCCCTCAACGTCCGCGCTCGGGTCGGCCTCGGCGAGTCCAAGCGCGCGCGCCTGAGCCAGCGCTTCTTCAAGCGGCAGCTCGTCCTGCTCGATGCGCGTAATGAGATAGTTCGACGTACCGTTGACAATGCCAATGAGCGAGCGAACGTCATCGGACCGGTGGTTGAGAAAGCGCAGGATGGGCACCGCCGCAGCAACGGCGGCTTCACATGCGATGGGCACACCCGTACGCTCCGCCAACGCGGCCAGCGCATCGAGGCGTTCTGACAAGAGGTTTTTGTTGGCGGTCACGACGGGCTTACCGGCCGCAAGCGCCGCGCAGAGCACAGGTTCGATAGGCTCGACCCCTCCAGCAACCTCCACCACAACGTCCACGTCGGACTCTGTCACAAGCGAACGTGGGTCTTGGCTACGAGGCGCTGTTGCGTGCGGTCCGCGCTCGGCGTCGAGGTCACGAACGACGATCCGTGTCACTTCGAACTCCGTATTGTAACGCGCGAGGAGTTCTTCCCGTCGCTCGGCCAAAAGCGCCAGCACGCCCTGCCCAACAACCCCGCATCCAAGCATCCCGATTCGGAGCTTTTTGGAAGGAGGGAGTTCAACGTGGGCGAATGCGCCTTCTTTGGTCGGCGTCGCAGACGTCTCAAAAAAGCCAGTATGTCGGACGAGCGAAGCCAACCGCTGCTGGTCGGCTAAGAAGGCATCGTGGCCGTAAATCGACGTCATCCGATAGAGCGCAGCGTGGACCCCCGCGCGCTGTAACGCCCGGTGCAGCTCAACCTGCAAGCTCCAGGGGAACAGCAAGTCGGAGTCGACACCGATGACGAACACTTGTGCGCGCACACCGCGAAGCGCCTCGGCGAGCGACCCCGCACCGTCGGTGAGATCGCAGCGGTCGATCGCCTCACTAAGCAGCAAGAACGTCTGAGCCGAAAACGACGAGGCGAACTTCTTTCCGTGGTGCTCAAGGTAACCCGCAACCGGAGGGTGCGACTGCCCCTCCGCAAGCGATGCAAAACGACGGTCCATCTCCTCACGCCCACGATAGGTGACCATCCCGAGCTGACGAGCACGCACCATGCCGAGCGTCGCGTCCCCGCCGCGGAGGCCGTCACGCACAAGCTCTCGCTGCAAGTGACGGACGGCTGTGCCCCACGCGTCAGGGCGTGCACCCGCGGAGATGGTAAGCAGGCGCTCGACACGCTCGGGATGTCGCTGCGTGAGGGCGAGCGCCACGAGCCCACCAAGACTGGCACCGACCGCGCGCAGCGACCGCGACCCAACTGCCTCGGTTAGCCACAACTCCAATAAATCTGCGAGGTCTGACACACTCAGCGATTGAGCGTCGGGGTCACCCATTCCATCCCACTGAGACCCACTTCCCGGCCACCGGAAGGTGAGGATGGTTTGCCGCTGTGGATCGAGCAGCTCCGGCGCACCCATCGCAGGCCACCAACCGGTGTGTTCAGCGTGGTCGAGCGGATATGGCGACGCCGTGATGCCCCCGATCACCAGAACGAGCGGGGCATCGCCAACGGGGCAACCGAAGCGAACGCCGCGCAGAACGACGTTCTGCAAGGTCCGCTGCCCAAGCGCAAAGGAGTCGCGCCGCGCAACGACTTCAGCGAGCTCGGTCATCACGGACACACGCGGACGGGTCGGATGGCGTCCGCACGCACCAGTCCGAGCTGTCCATTGCTGTTATCGCCCCAACAGTAGACGAAACCGCTGGTCGTAATCCCGCACGTCGTCGCCGAGCCGTGCGCGTCGACCTGCGCGAAGGACAGGCCTTGCACCAAGACCGGTGCGGTCGCTGGCCCGCCGCCCGTACCAAGCTGACCTTGGCCGTTCGACCCCCAGCAATAGAGGGCACCACCGGTTTTGATCGCGCACGAGTGGAGGCTACCCGCAGACACCATGTCCCAGTCGGTGTCGGTTCCCACTTGCGTCGGGGCATTTTTCGCGGCTTTGCTACCGGTACCGAGTTGGCCCACTCCGTTCGACCCCCAGCAATAGAGTTCGTCTGCTTCACTCACGCCACAGGCATGAAACGAGCCTGTAGAAATGCTGGTCCAGGTAGTACTTCCGGCGATGTTGAGCGGTGTGCTTGAACTGCTCGGTGTGTCCGAACCCGTGCCCAGGACACCCGAACTGTTGCTGCCCCAGCATTGCCCTTTCGCGTCCGCAGACAACACGCCACAGCTGTGTCCGCCCCCCGTACTCACCAGTGAAAACGTATCACCGACGAGTGACGGTGCGTTTTCGTCCATCGTGTCGCCATTGCCAAGGCGCCCCGAGGCGCCATGTCCCCAGCAGTACGTGTCGCCACCACGAATCGCGCAAGCGTTGAAAGAACCCACGCTCAGGTTGCTCCAGCCACTTTGGTCGCCCACACGAGAAGGTGTCGCGACGTCACCGCCCGTCGCTGCACCATCGCCAAGTCGGCCGTATTGATCGTGCCCCCAACAGTAGAGTTCGCCCGCAGCGCGAATACCGCAGGTATAGTCGACACCGGCATCCACCTCTATCCAGTCCTTGTTGCTCCCCACTTGTTGGGCCTGATGGCGCCCACCGCCAGCCGTGCCATCGCCGAGCTGCCCGTGGTCGTCGCGTCCCCAGCAAAAGAGTGCATCGTCGCTACGAATCGCACACACATGATTGGAGCCTACGGTAATGACGTCAAACTCAGCACTGCTCGTGCAGGGCTCGATGGGATCAGGGATCATTGCGTCTGGTGCACCCGCTTCGAGCATCGCATCCGGAAGCGACGCATCGGGGAGACTTGAGTCCGCGACCGCACCGTCTACGAGCGCCCCATCGACTGCGCTGTCGGGCGCGCTGCCGTCTTGGGTAATCCGGGCGTCGGTTCCGGCTTCCATCGGTGGCAGCTGGCCGTCCATGCGCGCGTCGCGAAGCGTCTGTCCGTCAGAACCACCATCGCTTACGATCCCGCGCCCGTCATCGTCGCAAGAGCAGGCTGCGAGCGGGCACACCAACGACACCCAGATCAGCTTTCGGACAATGGGAGGCAGTACAAACATCCCCTGCGTTTGTGCGGTTTGCGCCGAGTCGTCAAGCCAATCCGGAGTGCGGACGATGATTTTTCAGAGGAAACCCTTCATGTAGCCATCGTCATCGATGGCGTCGGCATGAACGCTCGCGCGAAGCGGCTTAAACGTGTCGAGCATGACAGCCAGCTCGTCGGTACGGGTTGTGCCCAAACTCGCTTCATAGGCGCCGGGGTGTGGCCCGTGCGATAGCCCCATCGGGTGATAGGAAATCGACCCAGGCCCCACTCCTTTGCGAGACGTGAAATTTCCGCTCACGTAAAAAAGAACTTCTTCGCAGTCAACGCTGGCGTGCGGGTAGGGACACGGCACCGCTTTTTCATGAAAGTCGACCACACGCGGCACAAACGAACAGATAAGCGCACCCCGCGCGGCAAAGGTACCATGCCAGTCGGGTGGTAAATGAACGAGCCCCGCCCGCGGCTGGAAGTTCAAAATGGGAAACACCCACGGATAGACGCTGCCGTCCCAACCAACCACGTCAAGGGGCGAGTGCGGCACGGAAAACGCCGTAAGCACGTGGTCGCGCTTGACCAACACATGGCGGATCTGCTCGTCGAGCGGACCGACAAACTCGGGCAAGCGAAAATCGCGGTGGCAATAGGGCGCGTCCATCCGCAGCTGGCCGACCGGGTTTCGCCACTTCGGAATCAAGCCCGCGCCACCGAGGCACTCCATGCGAAACCAATGTTGCGCCGCACCTTCGTCGAGTATGAAGCGGTGCACGGTGCCCTTGGGCACCATCAGGTAGTCGTTGCTCTCGAAGCGAACATCGCCGAGCTCGCTGCGGAGCGTGCCCCCCCCTTCGAGAATAAAGTAAACGTCGTCACCATCGGCATTGCTCAGATAGTGCGCGTCACTTTGGGCCGGGCGCGGACACGAGATCACAACGTCGTCACTAAAGAGCAGCGGAATGGACGCCTCCCACGCTGTCCTGCCCTCGGCCAACGACTTGCTCTGAAGGTGTCGCTTGCGAAGTGGCTGCGTCAAGCTCGCCTCGAGCGACGCAAGCGTGTACGGCGCGTCTACCACCTGGTGGAGGTGCGGACGAAACTTGCGGTAAGCGATGGTGTACGGGCCATCGAAACCCTGGCGCGTAATGCAGTGCTCAAAATAAAGCAACCCGGTCGCATCGCGGTGCTCGATATGATGCTTGGGCGGAACGTCACCCACGACCAAGCGCTCAAGCACGCGACGCCTCAAAAAATGTCGACTGAACGCGGATCACACCCGCTTCTCCGAAATCTGCTGACGCTCGATGCTTTCGAAGAGTGCGCGGAAGTTTCCACCGCCGAAACCGTTGTCACCCTTTCGTTGGATCACTTCGAAGAAGAAAGGCCCCGCTTCACGCTCCTCGTGCGTGCCTGCGGAGTCCTGCAAGAAGATTTGCAGCAGGTATTTGTGCTTCTCTTCGCCGTCGATCAAGATCTCGAGTTCGCGCAAGGTCTCGATGTCTTCGTCGATCGCCTCGATACCTGAGTCGCGGATACGGTCGGGAAGTGCATCGTAATACGTGCCCGGTGTCGGCATAAAGCCCACGCCACGCTCGCGCAGACCGCGAACGCACGGGATAATCTCTTTGACCGCAAGCGCAACGTGTTGGATGCCGTCGCCCCGGTTGTCCTCGGCGAAGACATTGATCTGGGAGCGCTTGAAAAACGGGCGCATTGGTTCGTTGTTCGCAAACTTGGCGCCAGAGTTTCTATCCCAGTACACGCGTGAGCGAAGGCCTGAGCCATCTGTGCCGCCGGGCTTGACGTCCTCGGTGTGAAACTGGATGCCCCAATATGCTTCGAAACCGAGCACGTGTTCGAGCCACAACAGCGCGGGCGACATGGTCTCAAAGTTCGATGTGATGTGGTCAAAGTGAGTAAAACCAAAGCGATTCTTTCCGCCTTTGGGCTCGGCATGCATTTTCATGCCAGGAACCGGTGGCGCATACCCGCGCCGCTCGACGAAGCGAAAAGTCGATGAACCAAACGGCGTTGTGATGGAGAAGGTGCGCAGCAGCCCATCGCCCTCACGGTAGTCCTCGATTTCAGAGATGGGCGTTCCACCGCGCTGATCGAGCAACTCGAAGGCTTTTTCGATGTCCTCGACCTCGAAGATGATCGTGCCCACGCCGTCAGGGTGCTTTTGGAGCCAACGCCAAGCCCGACTCCCCTCGCCGACCGGTGCCGAGCAGATCACGGTGCAGTTACCAGCTTGAAAAGCGAGTGCCTTCTGCTTGCTGCGCGCAACCATCTCGTCGGTGCTCGCGCCAATCTCCGCGAAATCGAGTTGGTCGCAATAGAAGCGGCGGCTGCGTTCCAAGTCGTGAACATAGTAGTGAATAGATTCGATCTTTTTGATGCCGATGGATTGGGCGCTCATGACTTTCTCCTTGCAGGCGCATCGGGTTGCGCGTCGGGATGCGCAGCCTCAAAAGCCGGCAAATCTTGGCACGCTCGCTCGGCCTCGAGCAAGCGGGGAAAATGCGCCATCGAAAGCTCGTAACGTCGCGCGTTATAGAGCTGAGGCACTAGAAACAGGTCCGCGACGGTCGGCGCATCCCCAAAAAGGAAGGGTCCGTTTTCGTTGCCAAGCTGTCGCTCGAGCGCGCGCAAGCCGCGATCGATCCAAGTCGCAGCCCACGCAGCCCGATCAAGACCCGCAGATTCGAGGTGCTGGAGCACAGCGAGGTTTTGCAGCGGTTGGATACCCGCATTGATGAGTTCGGCAGCGGACAAGACACGTCCGCGGGTAAAGCTGTCCTTCGGCAGCAACGCTGGGTGCGCGAAACAGTCTTCAAGCAACAAGATGATGGCCATCGACTGGCCCAAACGGCAAATGACCCCTTCGTCGTCTTGCCACTCTAAAACCGGGACCTGGCCGATGGGGTGAATGTTCGTGAATGTTTCTTTGCGCTGCTCACCGCCATCGCGCACCAGGTGAACCGGTACGGACTCGAACACAATACCCTTGAGCTGGAGTGCAATGCGCACTCGCCAGCTGCACGAGCTGCGCCAGTAAGTGTAGAGCCGAACGTTTTTCATGCTCCCGTCTCGGATTGGACGACCTTTTGCGCGATGCGCCCGAAGATGCTCTGCCCAGCGTCGTCGAGCATCTCGAGTTCCACGCGGTCGCCGTCCTTTAAGAAAGGTGTCTTGAACTCGCCGCTGTCGATCTTTTCGCGCATGCGACGCTCGGCCAAACACGAAATGCCCCGCTCGGGGTCCTCGTTGGAGACCGTTCCGCTTCCCACGATGGTGCCCGCGGTAAAAGAGCGTGTCTTGCAGATGTGCTCGATCAGCTCGAAGAAGGAAAAGTGCATCTCCGGACCGGCGTGTGGGTCGCCTACGAGTTTATCGTTGACACTGCTGCGAAGCTTGTGGTGAAGGCGTCCCTCGCGCCACGCGTCACCCAGCTCGTCGGGCGTGACGGCAAATGGCGAGAACGCGGTCGACGGCTTCGAGTTGAAAAAGCCAAAGCTCTTTTTGAGCTCGGCAGGGATGAGGTTGCGGAGCGTGATGTCGTTGGCCAGCATGACGAGGCGGATGTACTTGTCCGCTTCGCCCGCCTTGGTCCCCTGGGGCGTATCGCCGAGCACCACGCATATCTCGGCCTCGAAGTCGAGCCCCCACTCCGGGTCCACCAGTGGAATGTCGTCCGTCGGTGCCAAAAACGTCCCGGACCCGCCTTGGTAGACGAGCGGGTCGGTACGAAGCGTGTCGGGCGGCTCCGCGCCACGCGCCTTTCGAACGAGCACAATATGGTTGATGAACGCGGAGCCATCAACCCACTCGTAGGCGCGGGGAAGTGGTGAATGAAGTGTTGTCGGGTCGAGCGCTTGGCCCGCGCCATCGCCAAGCGAGGCGCTCAGGGACCGCAACTTCGGCTCCGCGGTCTGCCAATCGTCGAGCGCAGCCTGAAGCGTCGCAACCGGCGCCTTTTCAAAGCGCTTTCCATCCGCTGAGACAACGATGAGCTGCCCGTCCCGCGTACCATTTTTGAGCGTAGCCAATTTCATTCTGACGGCATGCTAGCGACTGCGCCTGCCAGGTCAATAGTGAAGCTCTTTATCGGGTCGTAGGGCTCGCAGCTACAGATTGGCTTTCACAGCGGCGGCGTAAACGGGCGACGCGACGGGCGCTTCGTTCTTCGCCCTCGGCCGCGGCTGTCTGAAACGCATGGTCGAGAGCCTCGCGGTAACGCTTGGCACGGTGTTCGAGGTACTTCGCGTAGGCCAAGCTCGCCTCGGCGGCCAAGAGCGTGTCACGCGGAGCGTACTCGTTCGCGTGCTGCAAGTGATCTGCTTGCGCATCGAAGTTTTCGCGTTTTCGCTCGAGACGCGCCGAGAAAAGATGCGCCCGCGTTCGCAGAGCGCGCTCGTCCGCTTGAGCCGTGCAGCGCTGCAACAAGGACAGCGCACGTTCGGCTTGTCCCCGGCGAGCACAAAGTTTGGCGAGCGCCCAAAGCTGCCCCGCGTCGAGCTTCACCTCGCGCCCCGCGCGAAACACGTGCGCGCAATGGCCCAAAAGCGCCGGAAGCGCGACCAGGTCGTGCAGGTTGTGCTCCAGGATAGGCTCGAGCAGTGCGACGTCCCGCTCGCGCAAAAAACGACGGTAAACGTCGGGAATCTCGGCGCCAGGAAGGTCATGTTCACGCCGAAAACCGAGCACGTGTCGCTCGAGCGTTTGCAGACGACGGTCCGGCAGGCGCGCCTCTTCGTGGTCGAAAAGCCGACGCGCCACGTGTAGCAAGTCGAGATGCGCTGCGGGAGTCGGACACGCGACGCGTCCCAGCAGAAAGCGAGTTCGCAGGAGCGGCCAGTCGAAACTCTTGCCATTGAAGCTTACGAGCGTCGCACGCTGGGCCAGACGCTCCGCTAGCAAGCTGAGCGCTGCGCGCTCTTCGCTCGGGTCGAGAACGACGACCTGCAGAACCACGAGCGAGTCGGACTCGAACCAAGAAAGGCCTGTCAAAAACGGGATCGTACCCGAGCCGCCTGCAAGTCCCGTGGTCTCCGTGTCGACGTAGAGAACCGACTGCCCGTGTGCGTCACGCAGCGCATCGTCGAGCGCAAGGTCGGCAAGCGTGGCACCGTGAACCTCGCGCGCTGCAAACACCGGTGCATCGCCATGAACATGCCCCAACGTCAGCGTTGTTCGGCGTACGAAAGCAGGACCGTGCGCTGTCTCGTGCTTTGTGAACGCCTCGCGCGAAGCGCATCGGTTTCGTTCGACGCGTTTTTGGCCGCGACCATGCTGCTGACGCAAACTTTGACGAAGCGCCTCGAACCGACCGTCCTCGGCTGCGTCGCTCTCGATCTGAGTGTGCGTCCCATTCACATCACGCATGCGCGCCAAACGCGAAAGCAAGCGACGGCCTTTGTTGGTGGTGCTCACCGCACCTCTCCGACCGACGAAGGCGCACTCAGCATCGCGCGCAGCATCGTGCGAAGCTGCTCTTTTCGATTGATGCCATCAAGCATCGAACGAGCCTCGGTCGCGCCGGTCGCGTCGGCCTCCTGCGCGCTCACAGCGGGGCCGATACATGCCGGGCAGCCCGATTCGCAAAAGCAGTGCTCCAAAAGCGTAGCTGCTTTTCTCAACAGCCGCTCGCGTTCTTCATACACGCGTGGCGCAAGCCCGACACCACCGGGGACGGCATCGAACACGAAAATGGTTGGGTCAAAACCAGGACCGTCACCACCTTTGCCCGGCAGCTCGCCGTCATCGTGCCGGCTGCCCAGCGTGCGCCTCAAATCACGCGGGTCCACCATCAAGCCAACACAGCTCAGCAGGTGAAAGGCGTTGGCCAGGCCGCGGAGTGCATCCACCGCTTCTGCGCGAGACATGTCGAAACTTGCCAAGAGGTTCTCGGGAAACGTGAACCAACACGCCGTGGTGTGCATTTGCATTTCCGGCAAGTCGACTTCGCCGTAGCCTACGTTCTCGTGGCTATGAAACTTGATCTTTTTGTAGCCCACGACCTTTTCGATCACGCTGACTTCGCCGAGGCCAACCTCGACAGCTTCGTCGGATCGCAGGCCCAAACGCTGTAGCTCTTCGACGTCGAGAATGTTGACGCGCGTGTGGGTCATCGCCGTGGTGTAGTAATCGGGCGCCACCTTTCGCACGAACGCTTTATGGTTGTCGTAGTCGAGACGTTCGACCTGATATTGCTCGCCCGCGTGCTGATAAATGGCTTGTTCGTGGAGCATGGTGTGGACGCTGTGCCAGTCCATCTCAGCGATGTTGATGTCGCGCTCGAGATCTACGATGACGAAGTTGTCGTCGGCCAGTGAACGAAGCGACACGTCGTTGGCGGGGTAGACCGAAGAAATCCAGTGAAACTTCGGCCCTGCAGGCGTTTGCGAACGATGCAGCACCTCGCCATCGGCGAGATAGCCCAGCGCATCGGTCACCACATCGGTGGGCAGGTCACCGAACGACTCCCCGGGTTCAAACGGTAGCTCAAACGCCGCACACTTGAGGTGCTGCAGCAGAATCTCGGCGTTATCGGGGTCGATGCGCGCGTGCTCGACGTCGTTTTGCAGCAACGTTTCGGGGTTGGCGGCCACGAACTGGTCGAGCGGCATGCTCGAGGTCACAAGCAAAAGCAGACTTTCGCGCCCGCGCCGCCCAGCTCTGCCAAAACGCTGCCACAGCGATGCCATCGAGCCCGGGTAGCCTGCGCACACCACCGCATCGAGCGCACCGACATCGATGCCAAGCTCAAGCGCGTTGGTCGCGACCACACAACGAATACGCCCGTCTCGCAAGTCGCGCTCGATCTGGCGTCGTTCGTTCGGTAGATAGCCCCCGCGGTAAGCTTGAATGCTCTGCGGGTCGATGTCGTCTTTTCGTAGACGGTCACGCAAGTACTTGAGCATGACTTCAACACCGTTACGCGATTGACCGAATACCAATGTCGCCACCTCGGCCCGCACCAAGTCCGCCGTGAGCCGCACGGCGCTCTTTTGATAGTTGGCACGAATGCCGAGCTCCGCATTGACCACCGGAGGGTTGTACACGACGAGCCGCCTATCGCTTTGCGGCGCACCGCTCTGCAGCACACCACGAACGGGCTCACCAAGCATGCGCGAAGCGTGCTCCTCAGGGTTGCCGATGGTCGCAGACGCAAACGCGAACGTCGGCGCGGAGCCGTGAAAGGCACAAATGCGTTTGAGGCGCCGAATGACGTTGGCCAAATGAGAACCGAAGACGCCGCGGTAGCTGTGCAGCTCGTCGATGACCACGTAGCGAAGCCCCGAGAAGAACCGAGCCCAATTGCTGTGATGCGGGAGAATGCCCGCGTGCAGCATGTCCGGGTTCGAAAGAATGACCGCACTCTGCTCGCGCGCCGCGCGCCGCGCGTCACCCGGCGTATCGCCGTCGTAGGTCACCGCGCCCTGCGCGATACTTGCCTCACGCAGCAACTGACAAAGCACCGACTCCTGGTCGCGCGAAAGCGCCTTGGTCGGAAAGAGGTAGAGCGCACGCGCGGAGCGATCTTGGCTCAGCGCCTCAAGCACCGGCAGGTTGTAGCAAAGACTCTTGCCCGAGGCCGTCGGGGTCGCGATGACCGTGTGTTGTCCCGCGCGCAACGCTGAGTAGGCCTCATGCTGGTGGCTGAAGAGCGCATCGATGCCACGACGCTCCAAGGTCGAGCGAAGCGCTGGCGGCAGAGCGCTGGGCAGCGCGGCGGGCTGCGCTCCGCGACCGCTCACCCACGCGTCGAGGCCAAAACGCTCGTTTCGGCCACTCCACTCGGACCAAACGGCCTCTAGTCCACGCGCCTTTGCCCAGGGCGCTGGCCGCCGAGCAAACTCCGGCTCACTGCTGATCATGCGGCCACTGTACATCCGTTCCGAAAACCGGGCTACTATTTGACGCCTGCGTCCATGTCGCAAGAGAAAAAGGGCCACCGCTGCTGCGGCGACCCTCGTTCGTGTGTACGGAGCCTGCGTCTAGATCGGATCGGTCAGCGTCGCGACGACACCCGAGTAGGAAAAACCAATCGAGATGTTTTGGCAGACCGCACCCGTCTGCGGGTCGACCGGGTTAAGGTCGGCGTAGTTGGCAAGCAACGGGTCGAGGACCGACTTGTACGAGCTGAGCATGTCCGGATCGTATTTGATGATCTCATCGGCAAGACCCTCGATCTTGATGCGTGAACCGAGCAGACCGCCCGTGAGTGTATCGCCGTCAACCGCAACCTCGAGCTCTGCGTCGATCAAACCTAGATTTACGAATTCAACGCCTTCAAAGCCGACCTTCAGGGTCGATTCGCTTTTGCCGATCATGCGGCCGTTGACGATTTTGGCGCGAAGGAAGCGAACCAGAGCTTCCCCGGTGTCCGGGTCGTAGGACATCGGATGAACCTCGAACTCGTCGTTGGGTTCTGCCGTACCGTCCCAGCCTTGTGGAGGCTTCAGGGTCAAGATCTCCGCGTTGACGCAATCGTCATTCTGGGGGAACGAGCCAGAGTCAAGGTCGACATTGTGAATGCGCACCGCGAGCATCAAGGTCCCGTTGGTAATGGAGTTCGCAAGTTCGGAACTCAGATCGAGATTGATCTGAGGAACCTTTTCTTTGAGGTCAGTGAGTAACTTGCCGATAGAATTGTCGATACCCATCGCGCCGCCACCAGGCAGTTTGAAGTCGGGACGCTCCTGGCAAGGACGGCCGTCTTCGTTCGAGGAGTATGTCACGGTCGAACCGGTATTGTCCTGGCCGTCGATGTTGAGCCCGGCGATCTCTCCGGGCGTCAGCTCTTGGCCAATGTCGAGCGCCGAGATGAAGAAGGAGAAGGTCTCGCCACCGGTCTCGCAAGAACCCGTGTTCGAGCCGTCGGGGTTGTTCGAACCGTCGGGGTTGTTCATCGAACCATCCGGGTCGTTCATCGAACCATCGGTGTTGTTCATCGAACCGTCCCCGCCACCGTCCGCGGTCATGTTGCCAGTCTCGTCATCACCACAAGCGATGGGCCCGACTGCGAGTGCGGTCATAAAAGCCAAGATATTGAGTTTGCGAATTAAGCGCATGCGATCTCCTTTTTTGTCGTCTGCTGCGAGCCCATCCCCTCGGTCCGGGCGTTCGGATAGGCCCTTATCACGAAGCAATCATCGTGCCGGCGTGAGTGGACGCACGATCGTTGAGGATCTAAAGTTCAGTCGTTGCTACACTGGGGACCAGTGAGAACAGTCACTGGGGGTCGAACACCCCGATCCTGATGCTGGTGCGCAGCTATTACACAGCTGATCGCGGTACTTCCCCTCTGTTTTCGTGAGGGCCATGCGGGAGTCTGCTTTGGTCCACAGTTTGCAGTCTTCCTCTGCGTGGAACGGGCGAGACCAAAGAGAATGTGGCGCAAATTTCGCTTTTTGGCGCCTTTGGTGCTCCTGGCCGCAGGCGCTTGCGGCAGCGAACTCAAGGGCGAGAGGATGGACGGGAAGCTGGGTCCCGACGGCACGCCGATCGAGGAATATCAGTCGCTGTCGATCACCAATCCCAAAGACGGCGACTATTACCCGAGCCAACTCGTGGTCGTTCAGGGCTACTCGGAGGTCGACGGCGAGATCCTCGTCAACGGAGAATCCACCACCGCCGAAGGCGGGATGTTCTCGCATACGATCCGCATTCAAGAAGAGGGCGCGCATCAGATCACAGTCTCCGTTCCCGAAACGGGTGCGGAGCGAACGATCGAGATTACGCTCGATACGACCTCTCCGAAGTTCACCCTGAAGAGCCCAGAGCCGGGGAGCTTCATCGAAGGTACGGCGATCCCCATCGAGGGGCATGTCGATGATGCCAATATCGACTTCATCACCATCAACAACCGTGACTACGGCGTGCAAGCCGATGGCTCGTTTGTGGGTGAGGCAACCGTCGAGCGGGGCGCGCACCACTGGCGCATCGAGGCGGTTGACTTGGCAGGCAATGTGTCACCGGGAAGCGTCTCGTTCATCGCCGGGACCTTTTCCACGAACGGCGCTCGCACCCACGAAGCGGTGACCATCGAGCTGGGGACCAACATGGTCAACACGCTCGCGACGGGCATCCGAAATGGGATCACCAAAGCGGGCATCCGGTCCGCGCTGCTCGCCAACAACCCTGTGGTCAACGACTGGTTTGGGCGGGTCGACCTGACGGGCTACTCGCACTCCGGCGTCGCGATCTCCGTGGTGCCTAAAGAAGGCTACCTCAACGTCGCAGTCTCCATCGGTGGCGTCGCGGTACCTTTTTCCTTCGTGCCTGCCATCAATGGGGCATCCGCAGTCAAGGGCACTGCATCCGCCCGGGCGGTCAGCGTGACCGGGCGCGTTGATGTCGGTGTCAGCAAGGCCGGCCTGCCGACCGTCCAGATTCGCAACGTCAACACCACGCTGGTCGGTTTCTCCATCGACTTGAGCAAGTGGCCTGAACAGGTCGACGATCTTGTCACGAGCACGCTGCGCGGAACGATTCAGGACGCAATCACCGACTTGCTCACGAACGAGGTGCCTCCGGCCGTGCGCGAAGCGTTGGCGGGCCTCCCCGCGGACGCTCCGATCGAAGCGTTCGGTCACAAGGGCCAAGCCAGCGGGCGACTGAGCGAGCTCGCCATCTCGGAGGCCGGTTTGTTCGCTGTCGTCGACCTCGGTATTCAAGCCTCGTCACCGATCGAAAGCCTCGCTGCAAAATCGGGCCCTTTCCTCATGGGCCACGACACACCCACGCGAACAGGAACGCCCCAAGCGCACGCAAGGGTTGCGCTCGACCTCGTCAACCGCGTCGCCCATGCCGCGTGGACCACGGGAGCCGGCGAGTTCACCATCGAAGAGCCCGTCCTCACCAACAACGAGGGAGTCGAAACGGAAATTACGGTCGGATCTTTGGCCCTACTTTTCCCTTCGATCAAAGGGATGGCTGGCGATGAGCAGAGCGTTGACGTTGAGCTGAGCACCGCCCTGCCGCCCATCATCGACGGCAGCGGGGAGTCGGTCGCTATCGTTGCGCCGGACGTGCGCGCCACGCTCATCGCCAAGGACGGGGACAAGCGCACCAAGCTCTTCACGCTCTCGGTTCTGGCGCAAGCGAAGGTCGATTTCATGTTCGCGAACAACACGATACGCGTCTCGATATCCAACTACCAGATCGAGATCGATGCGTTCGGCGAGGTCCCTGACGGCTTCAAGAGCGGCGAAGAGCTTCAAACGCTGTTCAGCAAGTTGCTCGCACCCCGCATCGAGCCCTTCTTGGACTTGGGCGCATTCAAAATCCCCGAAATCACGGGCTTCGAGCTCGATGCCGAGCAGGTTGTCGTGCAAGGCGGCTACATCGAAGCGTCCGGCCGATTGGTCGCTCAATAGGCTGCGGCAAAACCCCAATAGAGTGGTTGCCAGAGCACGGAGGAGGGGGCATCGTCTCCCCCATGCGAAATGCCCTGTACGTAGCTGCGGCGCTCTTGTCCTTCGCCGCGTGCGATCGCGGACCGAAAGCAGAAGCCCCAGCTGAACCTGCTGCTGCGGCAGCGACGCCGCCGCCCCCCACCCCAACCAGCCCGAGCGCGCCAGAACTACCCGCAAACCATCCCCCCATCGGGCAAACCCCTACGCTCAACGCCGAGCCGAGCAAACCCGAAGCAGCTGGCCTCGGTTGGAAACCGCCCGCGCAGTTCGTTGCGGTCCCACCGGCCAATGCAATGCGAAAAGCGCAATACAAGATCAACGCATCCGCGGATGCGCCTGAACTGGTGGTGCACTTTTTCGGTCCGGGACAAGGTGGCAGCGTGGAGCAAAACCTCGATCGTTGGATTGGACAGATCAGCCAACCCGGTGGTGGCGACTCCGCCAAGGCCGCAAAGAAAGGCGCGCTCACCTCGCGCGGCGGGGTCAAGGTGCACACGCTCGATGTCTCGGGGACTTTCGCGTCGAACATGCCGGGACAAACCGGCGCAGCGCAAGCCAATAGTCGGCTTTTAGGTGCCATCGCCGAGGGCCCTCAGGGCTCGGTGTTTTTCAAGGTGGTCGGGCCTGCGCAGGAGGTCGGCGACGCGAAACAAGCCTTTGATGCGCTGATCCAGAGCATCCACCCGAAGTAGGACGAGCATCATGGAAGAATCGCCGTTGACCGCGTTGCGCCGCGTTCCGCGCACCGGGGTCATCTATGTGACAGAAACCGCGCTCCGAGCGGGGTTTCGTAGCGATGATCCGGACTGGTGCAACCTGGGCCAGGGAATGCCGGAGACCGACCCGCTGCCCGGCGATCCGGCCCGTCTCGACACGCTGCCCATCTCGGTGATGGACCACGAGTATGCTCCCGTTGGTGGGTTACCGGAGTTGCGCGAAGCGGTCGCCGAGATGATCAACCGCCGTTTTCGGCGCGGCAAGCGTTCGCAATACACCGCGGAAAACGTCGCCATCGCAGGTGGCGGACGCGTCTCGCTGATGCGGGTGTGCGCCGCGATCGGCCCCGTTCACCTCGGTCACTTCATTCCAGACTACACGGCGTACACCGAGTTACTCGATGTGTTCCGGCGCTTCTTGCCTATCCCGATCCTGCTCGACCCCGCCTCCGAGTACAAGTTCGAGTCGCAGGATCTGAGGACGGAGATTCTGGGTCGGGGGCTTGGAGCCCTCCTCATCAGCAACCCGTGCAACCCGACTGGCAAAGTCATCGCGGGCGACGCACTGGGCAGCTGGGTCGAGGTCGCGCGTGAGCTCGACTGCACGATGATCTTCGATGAGTTCTACTCTCACTACACATGGCAGAGCGGGAGCGCGATCAGCGCTGCCGAGCACGTCGAAAATGTGGACAAAGACCCCGTCGTGATCGTCGACGGTCTGACGAAAAACTGGCGCTACCCAGGTTGGCGCGTGACTTGGGTCGTCGGTCCCAAAGACCTCATCGAATCGGTGACCAGCGCAGGCTCGTTTCTCGATGGAGGCGCAAACCGCCCGCTACAACGCGCCGCGGTGAACTTGCTCGAAGAAAGCTATGTCGAAGCGCAAGACCAAGCGCTACGTGCCGCGTTCATGGAAAAGCGAGCTTTTATGCTGGAGGCTGCCAACCGAGCGGGCCTTCGCGTGGAAGGCGAACTCGAGGGCACGTTTTATCTCTGGGCCAACCTGAACAACTTGCCGCCGTCACTTCGGGATGGTCACGCTTTCTTTGAGAATGCGCTCACGCAAAAAGTGATTTGCGTACCGGGCAACTTCTTTGATGTCGATCCGGGTGCTCGACGCAAGACGCACCCGTCTCGTTTCGCCAACTACGTGCGCCTGTCGTTCGGCCCATCTTATTCAGAAGTGGAAAAGGGCATGAAAAGGCTGGAGGAAATGATTCGCACGACAAGCTGCTGAACCCAGCTACGATATGCTAGTCTGGTCGACAGTGAAACGTAGGGGAGACATCAAGGCGGGGAGCGTATGAGCGTTCGCTACCGACTTCGTCATGAGTTTACCGATCACGAACTGGAGCCAGGTCGCTTCACGATCGGTCGCCGTACTGACTGCCACCTCGTCCTTGACGATGCGCTGATCTCGCGCGTTCACGCGACGATCGAGGTCAACTCTGAAGGCGTCTTTCTTGAGGACAATGGCAGCCGCAATGGCGTCCGTGTCAACGGTGCACCGGTACTGCACCGAACGAAACTCTCACATTTCGACCATATTGTGCTCGGCACCCAAACACTCACGCTGCTCGAAGCCGGCCGTTCGTCACACCCTCCGGGAAACACCTACTGCCGAAAGTGTGGCCAAGGCATCGAAATGGACGACCTGTTTTGTAGCCGCTGTGGAGCCCCCGCTCTCTCGACCGCCCAATCTCGAACGGATAACGCTGCGCAGATCTTCACCGAAGACGACCGGGAGACCGAAGAGACGGAAACGGGCGACACCTACATGCTGGTCGATCGCATCGCCAGCAAGTCGATCGCGTCAGGACAGTTCGCCGCCGCTGAACGCATGCTCGAACGCATCTTGATGGCGCAGCTACAATCTGCAATGAAGGGCGCGTCGATTCCCCCCAACCAGCTCAACCGCTCTGCGCAGCATGCCATGACGCTGGCCGAAGCGATGAGAACCGCGCGCTGGCTCGATTGGCTCTTCCAGATCCACACGGAGGCTGGCGTACTCATCCACGCCGAGTTCATCGACAAGCTGTTTGAGATCGTGCACAGCATTCGGTATAGCGACCCGCGGCCGATCGAGCGCTACATGAAGATGGTGGATGAAAAGAACCTTGCGACAGATCCGTCGTCGAAGTTCGTCGTACAGCGACTACGCAGTTTACAGAAAGTCATTCGTGCCTGAGCTAGAAAAAGTCGAAACAGCGGTTCGTGAAATCCTGCAACCACTCATCGAAGCAGACGGTGGCACCATCGACGTCGTCTCGGCCGACGACAAGAAGGTCGTTCTGCGCCTGGGCGGAAGTTACGGCGGCTGCCCGGGTGTGCCCTACGTCAAGTCCGACGTCATCGAGCCGCTGCTACACAAGCGGGTGCCGGGCGACTACAGCATCGAGTACCTCCGCGGCTGAGTTGCTGGCTCTTCACGGCTTCGCTTCAAAGCCAGTGATTTGCATTTAGCAAATCAGGCTTTTCGGGCTGCGCACGCTCATCGCGACTACTGGCTCTTCGGGCTGCGCACGCTCATCGCGACTCAACCACTGGCTCTTCACGGCTTCGCGTCGA
>CAZAQV010000036.1:24333-55126 GCA_964487255.1 uncultured Polyangiales bacterium
CGGGTTTCTTGGGCTGCGCACGCTCATCGCGACTCAACCACTGGCTCTTCACGGCTTCGCGTCGAAACCAGCGATGTGCTCCTAGCACATCGGGTTTCTTGGGCTGCGCACGCTCATCGCGACTCAACCACTGGCTCTTCACGGCCTACTGGATTGCGCTGTGGCGGTGTGACCAGGCGGCAGCCGCGTTGAAACCGAGGGCGTCGAGCGCGGGAATGATCGCATCGCGAACGGTTTCGTAGAAGAGATCACGGGTCTGGTCGTTCTCGCACACGCCCAACGAAAGGTTTTGCTCGATCACCTCGGTGGACGGCGGCCTGATGTCAGGAATCTCGAGCATCTCTTCCCTCTCAAGGTAGGCGAATGCAACACGCAGCCAGCCGTTTGTTCTTTGAACCTCGTCCTCCGAAAGGTGGGGAGACACTTCCTTGGCAAACGCCCAACCGAAACGCGCGTGCAGACTCTCGTCAGCACTGATTTGGTCGATCGCGCGTTTCATAATCGGATTCGAGGTCGTCTCGCGCTCCGCGCTTGTAAAAGCAACTGCGATCGTCTCAGCCAGACAGCTGCTGAACATCACGTTGCGCAGCGCGCGCTCCAGCGACGTGCAGCCCGGATGTGTAGGCACGGGAAGCGGCCGCAGGTCGAGTTCAAGCCGAGCGGGCACACCAAGCGCCTCGGCAACACCTGCGCAAAGCCCGCCGTGGCGAAGTTCATCCATCGCCATGCGCAGCAGCGTCATCTTCATGTCATTGCTCGCTCCGATTTCCATAAGCTGCGGCACAAGCCCGGTAAACACAGCCGCAGACTGGTGCTCGGAGACCATTCGCGAGAGCCATACCCTGCGCGCTGCGGCCAGCGAGTCTTCGGAGTACACGCTCAGGTCCACGAACTCGTGGTCCCTGCGTTCGGGTGACAAGTCTCCTCGCCGAAGGACCGTTCGAAGGACGCGTTCGTACTCGGAGCGCATCGGCCCCTGGGACACATCAAAATGGAGCGTCTGTGTCATGCCACGTTCCGAAGTGCGGCCTCGACAGCCTCGCGAATCTGCGGTGACCGCGACGAAGGGACAGCATCCTCCGAAGGCGGCACGTAGGGTCCCCACGGGTAGCATCCTGGGTACTCCGGGTCGGACCAACGCATGGGTTCATTGCAACATCGCTCTCGGAGTTCTCCCCCCGAATTGATGCCTTCTTCGAAATCGCGAAAAACGTCGCATTCATCGGTGCCTGCATCCCGTGCGGCGTCTGCAGGCCCGGTCAACTCCATGGCGTCGGGCGCCCGCGCGTCTTGGCTTGCTCGAGCGTCGAGCACCTCCGCATCGGTAGCGTCGTATCCGTACCCGCCATGCTCATCGGAACGCTGAACATGGTGCGCGCTGCACCCACCCGCGAGCGCCAATCCGATGGTAACCACCTGAGCTGCCCGCCGAGCACGCTGGCGCGCACGCATGCGGCATTCCTCTAAAGCAACTCGGTTATCGACTCTGCGTTCTTGTTTCATACTGTCAACTCTGACAGCGAATCACCTAGAACGAAAATGCATGGATGCTATTTGTGCCATAGCACGAAACTATGGCGCGGCGCTCGGGCGAAGCGAGAGAGTCTACTTCGCTGGGGCTTGGTTGGAGCGGATCTTGCCCGTGATGCGGTCCACCACGTTGCTGTGCTCCTGCGTCGGCTCCTCGTCCGTCGTCACCGAGTCGACAATGCTGTGGGCCTTGCTGCGAGTGCCCTGTTTATTTGTCCGCAGATTGGGCAGCTGACGAAGTGTCGAAAGATCCTCAAAGACCAGACAGTAGAAGCCATAGAACTCGTTTTCGTCGATGGCACGAACGCGGGTTTCTTTGCCCTGCCACTCAAGCCACTGCCGCTCCTCAGCGCCCTTACCTTCGAGCGTACCTTTTTTGCGGGCGGCGCGACCATAGCGCGCCTCAAGCGCGGCTGCGAAGTCGTCGAAGGGGCGACCGGCGAAAACCTCAGACTTGAACGCCTTGTACCACTTCCAAAGTTTGTCATTGATGAAGAAGTAGTAGTTCTGCGAGTTCTCGTCGCGAATGACAATCATCTCTTCGTTGTTGCGGTGGGTAAACTCGCCGCGCAAGAACGAAACGTCCCAACCGGTCTTGTTGCCATCGAACTTGGTGATCGAGTTGTGAACCTTTCGGATCTCGACATTCATCTTGCGACGCATGCGGTCCTCTTCAATGGCGCCGGGTGCGGTGGCCAGAGGTTTGCGATACTTCTCGCGAATCTCTTTGACGAAGTGTTCGATGACTTCCTTCTTGCTCATGCCCCACTTCAGCTCACCGAACGCTGCGTCGATGGCCTCTTCGTTGGGGGCATGGTGACGCACACGCTTCTTCTTTCTTCGTTGAGCGTCCGCCGGAGAAGCCGCCCACAACATTCCCAGCAAGATTGAAAAACAAAAGATGAATCGTCGGTTACGCATGCAATTTCCCTCAGCTATATCTTAGCTCACCCTACAGTGTCGTCCAATCAGCGACGCCGCCGCCCTTCACTGCAAAGTCGTCCACAATCACCGACGCCCCCGGGCGCGTGCCTATTCAATCGAGGGTGACTTTATCCGGTTTGAGCAAGATCCCCTCGTTTTCCAGGTCGAGCACGAGAAGCGTCCCTCCGGTTACCGCTGCGGGCATAAAAAACAGGTTGATCAACGGAACGAACAGCGTGAGCCACACTGCGCTTCCGAAGCCGAGCATGGTCACAAAACGCTTTTTGACGAGCCCCACACGTTGCCCAAGCGTCAATCCGCGTCGTGCGGCGGGCCAATCGATGTAGCTGAGGGCCCAGTAAGATGCGGTGATCACAAACCCAAAGACGGTGTGCACAAGCGGACCGACCACAGGCACCACGAGCGACAAAACGAAAGTCATCAAGATGATCAGCAAGTAGCCCGACTCAAACGCGATAGTCCGCAGCAAGTCGCGCAGCACCGCCTTGAGTCGAAAAGGTGGCGCCTCGTTACCCGCAGCGACTTTCTCGACCGCCTGACTCAGTGCGTCATTAAAAGGGGCTGCGATCGGACTTGCGATCAGTACGACTGTGATGAGACCGACCGCGAGCATGATGAGACCCACGACAAACGAGAGGGCTTCGCGCGCGAAGTTCTGCACGGCGACCCACCAACCGTCTCCGCTCGGTGCGTCCCAAAACAGCGCGATCACGTCTTCGTGCAGGTGCCACGCAAACCAGCCCACCCCGATCAAACACGCGGCCGTGATGAGAATGGGCCAAATCCAAAAGCGGACCAGCCCCGGATGCTGCAGCAAGAAGCGAAAACCTTTGAGGGGGTAGGCGAATCCCACGCCAAACCCGCGAATCGGCGCGGTCCCGCCTCGTACAATCTTCTTGCCTACGCCCATCGCCAACCTACTCTTCTACGCACGCGGCCTTTGAGATATTTCACCGGTTTCAGATCGAAGCGCCGCCGCCCGCGAAGGGGAGGATGGATTTGAGGTCCTCGTCGTTGAAACGCAGGCGCAATCCGAAGAAAAAGTCTCGCGAATCGTTGAAAGCGTCGTCGACGCCGCCGAGAATCCACAGCTTGGAGACGACTTCGAGCGCAAAACGGGCGCGCAAGCGAGGCAGGGCTTGCTCGCCAACGGCAAACGCATCGGCCGTGATCTCGAGCTGGTCGTCCATGAGATGAAAGTCGACGCCAATGCCGCCCGTCGACTCAAGAATGCCGAAACGGAGCGTCATAAAGTGGATACGCTTGGCGAACATCAAGCTGAAACGGAAGGCATCGCGCGTTTCAATGCGGGTCTCTTGGTAAACCGCCGGCTCGCCCTCTGCGGGCGGCGAGCGCCGCACGTTGGTCTGCGTGAACTCGGTCAGACCACGCGGGTCGTTGATGAGCTGGAGCAAGTAGTAACGGTCTTCGCGCGGCTGCAGGCGAAGCGAAACGTAGCTCTTGAAGGTGTTTGCGAGAAAGTTGTACTCGCTTTGCAGACCAATAATCGTTTGTAGGCGCGAAATGGGCCCGACCACGCTGTTGATGCCTTCCGCAATCTCCTCGACCTCATCGATGAGGGCCTCGTCCTTGCTGAGGCGCCCGAGCGTACCCTCACCATCGGCAAGCCGACCGCTCGCCTCGCTGAAGTCCTGCAGCACCTCCTCGAGACGATGCGAGGCGCGGTTGATCGATGCCACCGTGTCCGCGATTTGGCCGCCGCCCGTTTCCAAGTTGTCCGGGTCTTCGCCGACCACTTCACGGATGCTGCTGGTGACCGCTTCCACGTCGTCGAGGATGGCAACGATCTTCGGCCCAGCCGTCGTCGTGGTCTCCTCAAGCGAAGCGAGCGTGCGTCCGACAGCCTCTTCGTTTTGCTGAATCGTGCGATTGATGGCTTCGAGTGCTTCGGACAGGTTTTGAAGCGCGCTCTTCATTTGCTCGCCGCCCTCGTCGGTACCAAACGCGCGCTCCATCTGCGCGGCGATGTTTTCGACAGACTCTGCTGTGCGCCCCACGCTGGCCAGGATGTCATCGGTGCTCTTCGCGCCTTCGACAACAGGCAACTCAGAGTCGGGGGGCAGCACCTCCTCGTCGAGCGACCCCGGATTGATGACCAGGAGCGACTCGCCCAAGATCGACGCCGTCTTCTTCTGCACGGTGGCATCGTCGTAAAGAGGAACGTCACCACGAACGTTGATGTCAACGCGCGCCTGCGCGCCTACCAAGCGGATGCTTTCGATGTGACCGACTTGGATACCGGCGATGAGCACACGCGACTTGGGCACGAGCCCCTGCGCGTCGTCGAAGATCGCGTAGACCCCGTAGTCATCATCACCGCCCGTCGTCTCGTCGACAAGCAAATACGCGCCCCAGAGCAGGCCAATGCCGGCAACGACCAAGAGGCCCACTTTGGCCGATGTCCACAAGTCTTTGTTCATTCGAGAAATGAGTTCGCGCTCGTTAAGGGTACTTCTAATTGCAGGCGCGACTCAAAAATGCGTGTATAGGTGGGCGCAGTGACCCCCGCAATCGCCGCGCTTTTGGGAGCAATCCAGGGACTTACCGAGTTTCTGCCCGTGTCGAGTAGCGGTCATGTCGCCCTGGGCGCGGTCTTGTTCCATCTTGAAGACCTATCGATTGGCGCCGTCCTGATCGTGCACATCGGGACACTTCTGGCGACGCTCGTCGTGCTGCGAAAAGACGTCATCAGCCCGGCCATCGCGTTGGCAACCCACCTGACGAATCCGATGGCGACAGCGCAGAGCCGCGAGGCGATTGGCATCCTCGTAGGCACCCTGCCGACCGCGATCATCGGACTTGTGCTGCGGCATTGGGTCGAAGAGGCGGCCAATGCCCCGACGGTCATCGCGTTGGCTTTTGTCGTGACGGCGGCGCTGCTGCTGACGACACGCGCGAAGCTCAAAGAGCGGCCCGACCTACCCATGTGGGTCTACTTTTTCATCGGCGTCGTGCAAGGGTTTGCGGTCTTCCCGGGCATCAGCCGGAGCGGCTCGACCATCGCAGCCGCCATGCTGGTGGGCGTGCCTCCGGCCGCCGCCTTCCGCGTTTCATTTCTGCTCTCGATACCGGCCATCGCCGGGGCGACGTTGCTCGAGGCCAGCGGCGGTGGTCTGGTCGTCGATACGCCCGCTCTCATCTCGGGCGTGGTCGCGTTCGTCACCGGCTGGGCCGCGCTCTTGCTGCTGCGTAGCCTCGTCACCCTGGGGCGCCTATGGTGGTTCGCGCTCTACCTGATTCCGCTCGCGGTGCTCACATTCTTGATGGGCTGATGTTATAAGCGGGTCATGACGCGGCACGCGGTAATCATGGCAGGCGGAGTCGGCGCGCGTTTTTGGCCCGCCTCGCGCAAGCACTCGCCCAAACAACTTCTCGCTCTCGGGCCAGACGCGGACCGCTCGCTCTTGCAGTGCACGGTCGACCGCCTCGCCTCTGTGGTTGAACGCAAGAACATCCACGTGGTGACCGCGCGCCACCTGGCGGACGCTACGCGTAAAGCGGTCGGTGACGTACCCGCCGAAAACGTATTCGAAGAGCCCATCGGGCGTAACACGGCGCCGTGCATCGCCTGGGCAACCGCTGAAATACGTCGCACCACGCCAAACGCGACCATCGGTGTGTTTCCCGCCGACCATCACATCGGCGATGAGTCCACCTACCGCAACGTGGTGGAGCGCGCCTTCGGGCTCGCTCAGGACCCACACATCGTCACCATCGGAATCACCCCTACTCGACCTGAAACCGGGTATGGGTACATCGACGCGGGCCAAGCGCTCGACGGCGTGGATGGCGCCTTCGAGGTCAAAGGCTTCGTGGAGAAGCCAGACTCACCGACCGCAAAAAAGTATCTCGAAGCGGGAAACTTCTATTGGAACAGCGGCATGTTCTTTTTTTCCGCCGCAACGATGTGGCGTGCCCTCGAAGCCCACACCCCCAGCATTGCCAAGAGCGCGGCCCGCATCGCGCAAGCGGCGGACGACAAGACTCAGGTGCTCGACGAACTCTTCCCTGCGATGGAATCCATCTCCATCGACTATGCGGTCATGGAGCGTGCGCAGGCCGTACGCGTCGTGACCGGAGACTTCGGGTGGTCCGACCTCGGCAGTTGGCAGACCGCTTGGGAGTTGGCCGGCAAAGACGACGATCAAAATGCGGCTCGCGCCGGCGATGTCATGATGCGCAGCGAAGGCTGCCTGGTGCGTGCGCCCGAGGGCAAGACCGTCGCCCTACTCGGCTGCCAAGACCTTGTTGTGGTCGACACCGGTGACGCCCTACTCATCACGCCTCGAGAGCGTGCCCAAGAGGTTCGCGACATCGTCGACGTGCTCAAAAAGCGCGGCAGCGAACTCCTCTAAAGGGTTCGAAGGTTGCCGGATGCGGCGTTCCAATCTATCTTCTAGAAGGTGAAAGTCGTTTTCAATAAGGCATCGGATGCGGCCGACGGCAAACGACTGTGTGACCTCAAGGCGGGCGAATTCGCGAAGGTTCTCGCGGTGGATTGCGAAGGGTCCAGCCGAGGACGACTCCTTGAGCTGGGCGTCTTGCCTGGGACACGACTGCGCTACGTGCGAAAGGCACCCTTCGGTGACCCTCTTGTCGTTGAGCTTCGGGGTTACGCCCTCTCGGTCGGGAAGAGCGACGCGAAGAATATTTGGGTCGCGCCGGAAGCAGAAGCCTCACGCGCATGAGCGAGCCCGAACACACCATCTTGCTCGTCGGCAACCCGAACAGTGGCAAGACATCGGTTTTCAACCGCATGACCGGTGCGAGCGCGCGCGTGGGCAACTACCCGGGCATCACTGTCGAGCGCATGGAGGGCAGCTACTACGCTGGCGATGGAACGCGATATCGCGTGGTCGACCTGCCCGGCACCTATAGCCTGACCGCGCGCTCGCTGGACGAAGCGCTCGTAGCCGATGCGCTGCTCGCGGCGATCCAGGACGATGCGCCCACCACGGTGGTTGTCGTGCTCGATGCAACGGCGCTCGAGCGAGGCCTTTACCTCACGCAACAGGTGCTCTCCCTGCAACTGCCGACGGTGATCGCGCTCAACATGATCGACGAGGTGGAGCAAGGCGCGGCACGCGACTGTCGTGAGCGGCTCGGCGAGGCGATGCACCTCGTCGAATGCTGTCCGATGAGCGCCGCCACCGGTTCTGGCTTCGAGGCGTTTCGACGCTCCTTGGACCAAACCTTGCGCTCAAACGTGACCGCGTCGCCGCCGCCGCTCCAATATGTCGCGCAGCTCCGCCCGCACGTCGAGCGCTTGACCCAGGCCATCCCGGCGGGTCTCGCACGGAGCGCCGAAACATGGGCGCGTTGGGCACTGCTGAGCGTGAACCACCAGGAGCAGCTGCACACGCCCACCATCGGCGCAACCTTCAACGCGGCATTCTGGTCCGAGGTTCAGGCGGTGCGCGACGCCGCCGAAAAAGAGCAAATCGACCTCGAGCTTGAACTCATCGAGCCGGGCTACAAGTGGGTTTCACAGGCCTTGCGGGACCGCGCGCCCGCCCAAAAGCGCTCGACCGACCCAAGCCGTCTCGATGATGTTCTCACCCACCCGCTATGGGGCCTCTTGATCTTCTTGGCCGTCATGACCCTTCTGTTTCAGCTTCTGTTCAGCTGGTCCGACCCGGCGATTTCGCTGATCGAGGAGTTTGTCGGCATGTGCCAAGAGCTTGCGCGCGCGCTGCTACCGCCCGGTCCGGTCGAGGACCTGCTGGTAGAGGGTGTCATCGCAGGCGTGGGGAATGTGATCGTCTTCGTGCCGCAAATCGCGATCTTGTTCTTGCTGGTGACGCTGCTTGAAGACTCGGGTTACCTCGCACGGGTCGCTTTTGTGCTCGACCGGATGATGGGGCTAGTGGGGCTTCACGGCAAAGCCTTCATTCCGATGCTCTCGGGCGTCGCCTGCGCCATCCCCGCGATCATGGCGACACGCACCATCGAGGACCGCAAGGACCGCTTGTTGACCATGATGGTGATCCCGCTGATGTCATGCTCGGCGCGCCTTCCGGTCTATGTATTGGTCACCGCCGTGGTGTTTGCTGGAGCCGCACCGATCTTGGGATTTGTCGACGTGGGCGCTGTCGTGCTGGCCAGCATGTACGCGCTTTCGGTCGTGGCCGCACTGCTGGCAGCAGCGGTTTTGCGGCGCACGGTCGTTCGCGGCAAACGCCCAGCGTTTATCTTGGAACTGCCGCCGTATCGCCGTCCTATTCTGCGCAACGTACTGGTCGCGACGTGGCAGCGCGTTCGCGTGTTTTTGGTGGACGCAGGCACGGTCATCTTGGCGTTCACGATCGTGCTCTGGGCCCTTTTGACCTATCCGAAGGACGAGATGGCCGAGGCAGAGTTCGAGCGGCAGAGGAGCGCCGTACTTTCGTCAGCACAGACTGAGGAAGACAAGGAGGCCGCGCTAGCACGCATCGACGCCAGAGAGTCGTCGCACAGCATCGATCACAGTGCGCTCGGGCGCGTCGGACACGCGATCGAACCTGCGATCGAACCACTCGGTATGGACCACCGCATCGGCATCGCTATCTTGGGCGCGTTTGCCGCGCGCGAGGTTTTTGTCTCGACGCTCGGCATTATCTTTGGGCACGGCGAAACCGATGAGCAAGACGAGGGGCTGCGAACTACGCTGGCGCGCGCCAAGCACGACGACGGACGCAAACTGATGACTCCGCTTTCGGGCGTCGCACTGATGGTCTTCTTTGTACTGGCCTGTCAGTGTATGAGCACACTCGCGGTCATCAAACGAGAAACGGGCGGTTTTCGCGTGCCGCTGTTCGTGTTCGTGTACATGTCCATTTTGGCATATGTTTCAGCCCTTATCGTCTACCAAGTCGGTTTACAGCTAGGATTGGGAAGTTGATGAGCCCGCTTCACGCCACACTGCATGCCTACCTTGATACGGGACAAGAACTCGTTGTCGCGGCAATCGTGCTGCTCGCGGTGGCATTTCTGCTGTGGCGCCTGCTGCGCCGAGAAGCTACCCCTGGATGTTCGGATTCGTGCCACGGCCCCACGCGGGAACCGTCGAAACTGCTAAAACCCGAAAGCTTAGTGCGCAATAAGCACCAAACACGCGACGAGCAAAAGCTTCGCCAGAATCCCTAGTTTTTGCCTCACGAAATTCGGCTTGTGAATCCATCCAGCATAGACCACCGACCCACGCGCCTCGAAGTCGATTTGGGGGCGATCGAAAAGAATCTGCATCGGTTACAGGCCGACGCCTCTCCCGCCCTGCTTTGGCCTGTCGTCAAAGCCAACGCCTATGGTCACGGCATGGAAGTGATCGCGACCGAACTCGAAAAGCGGGGCGTGTGTGGCCTGTGTGTCGCGACCTTTGCCGAGGGGCGTCGCCTCCGTGCGTTGGGCCTGCAGATACCGATTCTGGTTATGGGCGGCGCTTTTGGTGCAGAGCGCTCCGAGGCGAGCGCGCTCAAGCTTTTGTGCGCGGTACGCGACATCGACGACCTGCGCCTTTGGTCCGAGATCGGGAACAAGCGACTTGCGCTCAAGATCGACGCGGGCATGCACCGACTTGGTGTGCAGCCGGAGCACATCAGCGAAGTGGCTGAACTAGCCAAGGCCGGGGAAATCGCGCTTGTTCTCACCCACCTTCCCAGCAACGAACTGAGCGCAGAGGATCCGCGAACGCAACACCAGCTAGACGTCTTTGACGACGCGTTCGCGCGACTCGTGCGCGATGGTGTTTGCGAAGAGTCCACACCCCGCTCCGCACTCAACAGCGCGGGCTGTATGCGGAGCCCGTTTTACCGCTACGAAATCGTTCGCCCGGGCTTGGCGCTCTACGGCATGGATCCACGCCCTCAATGCGACGGCTTGCAACAGGCCGCGCGGCTGGTCTCCGCGATCAGTGCCCTTCGTGAGATTGAACCAGGCGAGCGTGTCGGTTACGAGGGAGCCTTCGTCGCAAGCCGTCCCACCCGCGTCGCGACGGTTCCAATCGGCTACGGCGACGGTTACCTGCGGGCTTATGCAGGGCGCGCCCAGGTGCTCGTTCGCGGCCAGCGCGCGCCGCTCATCGGTCGCGTCTCGATGGACCAAATCACCGTCGATGTGAGCGATGTCGCGCATGTGCTCCGCGGGGACGAAGTCGTACTTCTCGGCGCACAGAACACCGAGCGCATCAGCGCCGACGAACTAGCATCGTGGGGCCAAACCATCAGCTACGAAGTGACCACGCTCATCAGCGAACGCGTCCCCCGGACTTACGCGCGCTAACCCCGGAAGATTCACAACCACGCGGTGGATCACGCCGATCCGTTCCGCTTACCGTCTCGCTTGAACCGCCTCAAAGCCTTCGAGACGATGGCGCTTTGCACACCAAACCAAGCTCAGGTAGTGCTGTGCGGTGGGTAAGCGTCAGAAGAAAAGAGTCACCAAGAAGAACCTGAACAAACGTCGCATGCGTACCCGACGCACGTGGGTCATCGCTGCTATTTCTTCCCCAATGTACGTTCATAACGAGGAAGAAACCTTTCGTCCTATCGTGGTCGTTTGTCTCGAACGTCCGAGCGGCGTTGTCGTTGGCCACGACATTTCACGTGAGGGCGACGAGGCACCTCTTCTCTCCGTACTCGAAAAGTCCATGCGTGAACCCATGGTTGGAATGCCTCGTCAGCCCGATCGTCTTGTCGTTCCGACAGAGGGGTTCGCAGAAGTACTACGGGGCCCCTTGATGGAAGCAAAAAAGATAGAGGTCGTCGTCGGTCCGACACCCGAAGCAGATAAGCTACGACAGGAAATGCGGCGCGCCCGGGACGAGAGCACTCACGTTTTTGAGGACCAGGACAGCTACTTTTCCGAAGGAGCGGTAAGTGAGCGAAGCCTACGCGAGCTATTTACGTCGGCGGCTGCACTGTATCGGTACAAACCTTGGTGTCTTGTTCCAGACGAGCAGGTGCTTCGCATTGATATTCCCTCGCTCGACATTGATGGTGGCGTAGTCCTATTTATGGGTGGGGCAGGGCAAAGCTTCGGCTATATGCTTTTTCCTTCTGCTGCCTCTCACCAGCGCTTCAATGCACTCGCCTCGGCTGGCCCGCAGATGTTGCTCCAGCATGACATCGGTCCGGGGATTTGTACTCTGAGTTACGAAGCGGCAAAAGAGTTGCCCAAGAAGATGCGCCGTGAGGCTATGCAGCGCGGTTGGCCTGTCGCAGGCCCAAACGCTTATCCGCAAGCACTCATTCTTGGTAGCGATATGACGCCCGTTCCGCTAAGAAGTGCTGATGTCGACAAGATCGCAACCGTTACCCAAGCGCTGGTAGTTTTCTTTCGTGAACTCCTTGAAGAGCGAATGACGTCCACCGGCGAACCCGTGCCACAAAATCTCCAAAGCGACCCTTCGCCACTTTTCGTCGACGAAGTCATCGAACCCGTGAAACTTGTGCTGGACGCTCAGGTGCCAACCATGGGTTCAGCCGGTGAACCGGTCGAAGCAGCAGTGTCCTTCCCTTACTTTTCTGACTCTGCGCCGATTCACGAACCTCCTCCTTCAGGACTCGTCCATATCGACGCTCGATGGGCCATGATCTTGAGCGCTTTTGCTGAAGATAACGTTGGTGAGGCAGCGTATGACTATCTCGACGCATTCGAAGAAGTCGACGGTTGGTCGTTGGATATGGCCGATGCGATCCTCACACCTTGGCGTCTCTACAATTTTGACGTTGACGGGCGTCCAATCGTTTCACACGCACTCGAAACGCTTTCCCCGGTAGAACTTCATGGCAAACCGCTGATCGACAGTGACGCACGCGCTTTTTTGCTCGCACAACGGGATACCTACCCAAGTTTGTGGCGCGTCACATCAGTTGAGCCTGGCATATCCGTCAATGTCAAAGATATGTGGACGGGTGAACGACGCACTGTTTCCGACTGCCAAAGTTCGCGAAATGCAAAGAAGGACGTTGTGGTGCTTGCCCGCGTGCTGCGCGTGGGCAAGGAGTGCGTTTTTTCGGGCCTTCACCCGCAACCGCTGTTTCTCAAACCAGCCAAAGTCGTACAAGAGATAGTTCGACAGCAGATGGGCTGGACAGAAAAAGTCACAGCAAAGCAGCTGAACTCTACAGAAGCTTCAATGGCACACCTGGAGATGTGGATGACGGCGACCACGGCTGCTCACGGAATCCATGACCAAGTAAAAACCTAAGTTATTCGTCGCGTACCGATTCGTGGCGGTCGAGGACGGTCTTTTGCCCGAGGCGCCAGTCGGGGTTGCCGGTGCGCTTGCGTTCACTGCCGTGGCGATGGCCCTTGAGATAGGCCCAGTGATAGACGGCGCGACGGGCAGGTACGCGCGGCATGTCCGCAAAGTCTCGATGTTGGAGACACGCAACCCAATCTTTGAGCGTCGAAAGCGCCGTACGCGCTGCAACCTTGGGGAGGCTTTCGTGCTTGTCATAGATGAATGCATCGGCCTCGCCTTCGATGAAGCGGCGACCATAAAGCTGTTTGAGGGTGTAGTTATGCGAGTGCATCAGAAGCGCGTCGGAGACGTAAGCGATTTGCAGCCCGCTACGCTTCGCCCATTGGCCCCATTCGGTGTCTTCCGAACCCCAGGCGTCGGAATAAAAAGGGTGCTTCTTCCAGGCCGAGCGGCGCACAGCGGCAAAGGGCATCGAGAGCGTAATCCAAGGAGGCGTTCGCGGCGCGTCTGGAAATGAACTTGCGTAGTCGCGGCGTACCCAGGAGTCAGCTTCAGGCCGCGGCAGTTGCCTTGCCAGCGCCGCGGAGACGCTGGGGTCGTCAAAGGCGGCCACGATTTTACCGAGCGTGTCGGGCGCGAGCGGAACCCCGTCCGAGTTTTGAAAGACGACGATCTCGGTATCAGACGCTTCCATGCCGCGGTTGAGAACGGGCCCCGGGAAGTACTCTTCGGGCTCGATTTCAATCAGCCGGTGCGGATAGTGGCTCAAGAGCTCCAGTGTGCGGTCGGTCGACCCTGAATCGATCACCAAGAGCTCGAAGTCTTTGTAGTCTTGCGAAAAAAGGGCCGCCAACGCTTGGCCAATCACCCAGTCGCTATTCTTGCTTCGCATCACAACCGTTACTTTCGCCATTACGGAGACACTCCTTGGGTGATCAAGGGCAAGGGGACGGTCCTCATCATTTCATCATTTGACAGAAGCTTTAGCTGGTCATTCAAGAACCGATTCGCCCCTTGAGTGCAACCGGCGCCCGGCGCGAAATGATGAAATGATGAGGACCGTCCCCAAAACATTAAGGGAGCCCTTGTTGTTGTTCGACGACCTCCATCATGTGCAGAAACTCCCAGCCCCGAAGGTGCTCCAAGATCGGACTGAGCGGTGAGAAGTTGTCGCACAGGTACATCGTGATGGGATGCAAGATCATGTTGCTCACCACGCCAGCTTCGGCGTTACGGTCGAGGTCTTCGATGACCAAGCGAGCCCACTCGTCGGGGAAGTACGAACTCGACCCCCAGTCGTCGGACCAGTCATAACGTCGTCTCCAGCGTTCGACCCACTCGGGCGTACGCTCCGCATGATAGATGTGCTCGTGGTCGGGAATGACGTTGAGCGGAAACTGGTAGAGGCCTCGCCTGTCCCAACGTGGGCCGGGACTGTCCTTTTGCGCCCCGTCGGAAACCACCTTGATGCCACACTTGGCGAGCACCGACTCGGTGAACGGACCGTGCATGTACATGTGGTTGCGCCAAGCCTCGATGCGCACGCCCGTGCGGTCTTCGATGATCTTGATGGTCCGCTTGGCGTCGCGCTCTTGCACGCTCGCCGGACCGTTGTACGAGCCGAAGAGCTTGTTGGAGATGCGGTGCAGTAGCTCCGGTTGAAAGCACGACCAGTTGTGCCCGCCGAGCTCGACGAGCGGATGAAGCGCCACGGGACGCAGGTCGTCCCACTCTTCGACGAACGAAAGCCCCGAAATGAAGAACGTCGCCTTCGCGTCGAGCGGCTCGAGCAGCTCCATGAAACGCTGCGCGGTCTGGATTTCCGAAATGTCCGCGTGCGCCTGGTTTCCCGTCTTGAGGCTGGCGTGGTGGATGTCGCCTGTGATGCACACCTGAGGCACGCCCGGAGCCTACCACCATCCGGCTTCACGAGGGCAGTATCGACAGGATCTTGCAGCTAGCGCTCGCGGACTGAGTAGCTCGTAGTGTGAACTGTCCAACGCACGGGCACGGGCACGGGCACGGTCTCGGACGAGGACTCCGACCTTCGTAGGTGTCGGATTGACCTGTCTAGAGCATGCGGCTAGGTTTCGGCCTTCTTTCGCCGCGAACCCGTAATGCAAACCGGAGCTTTTTTCATGACATATCCTTTCCTTCGACCTTCTCGTTCCTGGCGCCTGTCTGGTGTCTGCGCATCACTACTCTGTTCAGTCACGCTCTCACTCGTGGCCTGCGGTGATGACGATGGCAGACCTGGCACAGAGCCTGATGGCAACGTCACCGACGCGAGCGGAGATGGCAGCGTCACCGACGCGGGCGGAGATGGTGGCGGAGATGGTGGCGGCTGCACGGTGTCGTCGGCATCTAGCTGTGAGTCATTGCCCGCGATCACCCAAATGCCCACCATTGATGGCAATATGGATTGTGGTCTGACGCTTGTGGACGTGGACCCCCAGGGGTGGATGCGTGACGGTGAAGTGCCGGGCGACATTTCAGCTCAGTATGCACTCGCCTGGCATCCGCAAGGGCTATATGTGTTCGTGCGCGTTGAAGATCCTACGCAGACACCCCCGCCCAGCAACTTGCCCGATTGGTGTGGCGATGCCGTCGAGATCTTTGTCGACGATGATGGCGAGTTTTCGAATAGTCCTGTGTATGACGATCCTGGAACGCGTCAGTTTGTCGTTTCTCGTCCAGCGACCGCGGACGCAAGTTCACGCCGGGGTTCTGTCTTCCGAGATCAGATTCCGCAGGGCAGCTGGACCAACGGACAGTTCGAAGCGTTCCCGACTTCCACCGGCTATGATGTGGAGGCATTCATCACAGCCGACGACTTGGAGATGGCGAACTGGACGCTCCAGGCCGCTGAGCAACTCGGCTTCAACCTAGGCGTGAACTTCGCGTTTGGCACACAATCGGGCGATGCGTGCGACGATGATTTGCTCGGTCAATTTTATCTCCGGCTCGGCACAGAGACGGATGGAACGTGCGTGCAGTACCCATCATGCGATGTGCGCTCGTTCTGCACCCCCACGCTGGCTGCTGCGCAATGAGCTAAGCACTCCAAAGAGCACCCACGTCTGCGCTTAGACGTGCGAGGGCGATGGGCCTTGAGCGCGGCAGCGCAAGACCTCCCAGGTCAGCGGGTGGGACGCCTTGCTGACCAGAAGCCCGTCGTAGTCCTCTCGTCCCCGCTCGCCGATCATCCAAGGCAGCGTCCCGACCCCTTGTCGCGCAGCTTCCTCCAGCAGTCCTTGCATGACCGCGGCGCGTTCGCTGTCGTCGGTCTTGTCGGGCAGCTTCCAACCGAGCTCTTCGACCAAGAGCGGGGTAACGTAGGCCCGGCATAGCCTTGCACGGTCAGCGATCACTTCGGCCCCGACGGCGATTGCGCGTTCAATGCGCTCGTCGCGATCTTGGATACGCCAGAGTTTAGGCTCGGTGTAGTACGGGTAAAGATGAAGCGTCGCGATGTCGATTTGCCCGTCCTTGAGCAGCGCCTCGAGATCTTCGCCGTGTTTGCCACGATGCCCCGAGCCACCCCACGCAATCGGTTGCTCAATCCCTGCGTCGCGGAGCGCACCACACATCGCGCTCGCCCACGTGACGAGCGTCTTGCTGCGCGCAAACCACCGGCTCTGACGCGCTTCGTTGCATAGCTCCCAGGCAAAGATTGTCGGGTCGTCTCGATAGTAAACACCGCTGGTTTGGTTCTTGCGCCCCGCCATCGCTGCAATGTGACTGCGTTGAAGCTCAATCACCGCCGGGTTCGACCAAAAAGCGTCCTTGTCCTCGCCTTGCCCGGCCATGCGCACGACAGCCTCGGCGCCTCCGTAGTTGTTCCAATTGTTCGCCAAGGTCAGAATCAGGCGCACACCAGCCCCACGAGCCGCATCGACAACTCGATCGAGCGCGACAAAGCCCGGTTCGTGCGGCGTGCCATCGTCATTTCGAAGCCGTCCCGGGTGCTGACCGCCGTCGAGATACGCGTTGATGCGCAGAAGCGGACGCCCGAGTTCGCAGGCCTGGGCAAACACCTCCCTCACCGCGTCGAGGCGCCCCCTCCCCGCGAGGTCGAGTAACGCGTAACAGCCGATGCCTTGTGGCACGTAGTCCTCGCCGCTCTCGTCAAAAAACGCGGCTGCTCGGATGGAAGTATGCTGTCTAAGTCGCATCCGTTCTCTCCACACCCAGCGTAGCAAGCCTATGGAGGCCCGGTGACGATCGGAAAAAATGACCAATTTTCACCTTCGTGAACCCTCACGGCACGAGCCAAGTCTCCCGTAAAACGTCAAAAGTGCTCTTGATGTGTTGTGAAAATTGTCCGGATGAACGCGAGCGGATACCGTAGGGCGCATGAAGGGTTTGGTCGCGATCTTTAAGATCTTTCTGTTCTTTGCCATGGTCTTTGGCGCGATCGTCGGCGTGCTTTGGTACGCGTTTTGGATTCGCGCGGTGATGCCACACAACGGCATGGCGCCCACGCTCTTCGAGGGCGACGAGATTCTGATCTGGAAAGGCACCGAGAACATCCGACGTGGTGAAATCGTGGTCTGCGAGCACCCGAATTTTCCCGGCACCATGGTGGTCAGCCGTGTCATCGCAATGGAGGGCGACACGCTTGACCAAGACCGCCACAGCATCCGACTCAATGGCAAGTCCATCACGAGCCGCTCCGACATCAAGGGCAGGGTCATGTTCTCACCGAACGGCGATCAACCGCGTGAGCACGTATGGGCAGAACGCGACTTTTTCGGGCGCCAACACATGTTCTTTCGCAGCGACGTCAAGACGCCCGACGTCCAGCAAGAGAAAATCAAGCCCGGTTTTATTTACGTGATGAATGACAACATGCCCGACTACCAAACGGACAGTCGCAAGTTCGGGCTTGTCTCGACGGACGCCTGTCTGGGCGAAGTTTTCATGCGCTTTCGACGCGGCAACACACCGCCCGAAGACATCCCCTACGGCGACCTCGACATCCTCGAGTGACCCGTCAGGTTTCTCACTTCGCGAAGCCAAAGCAACGTGATTTGCTACGAGCGAATCGATCGTTGCGACGCGCAGCTGGTCGGGGCTCTGCTATGGGCTCTTCCGCTAAAGCGTCATCGCGTGGGTGAATCGCCGAAGGCGAGAGGGTCTGGGTGCCAGACCCTAATTAAACAAGCTCGGCGAGTTCTTGTGCGAACCCACCGGATAGAATCGGGAAGCGACACCACGTTTTGGGGTCGAGGTTCTTGTCGTCGACGTGAAAGCAGGGCGCGTAACGCTCGCGCTTCCACTGGTTGCGCGACCAGAGCCTAAAGAAGCGTTCGACCCACGCCCGCAGTTGCTCTGGCGAGGCCTCGGGGTACTGCGCTTCGAGCCACTCGAGGCATTCCACCGGGGGGCGCTTTTCGCCGATCGCGAGTCGCTCAATGGCGTCAAGCACCGGGTAAGGCATCAGGTCGGCCTCGTCGGTTTGCCCTTCGCTGGCGGGCCGAAGCTCCGCGGTCGGCTGCTGGGCGTTGACGAGTGACAGTTCGGGCACGGGGCCGTAGCCGGCCGGGCCTTCGACCTGCATCCACGTGAGCCACCTGCGCAAAAAGGCCTTGTCGATACCCGCGATGGGCGAAATGCCGCCACAGGTATCGCCGTCCATCGTGGCGTAGCCGACGGCCGCTTCAGAGCGGTTGCTCGTCGCGAGCAAGAGCGCACGCTTGAGATTGGCCACCATCCAGACCCCGGGCCCACGCACACGCGCTTGGATATTTTGGCGCGCCAAGTCGTGCTCTTGCCACGACAGCGTAATGCCGAGCGCATCGGCCACCATCGTCTCGTACGCCTCGACCATGGGCTGCACGTCGAAGCGATAAAACACCGCACCCAGCGCTTTGGCCACCGCTTCGGCCGCACGGTAGGTGACGTCTCCGCTATTTTCGGTCGCTTGATAGACACAAGTCAGAAGTCGCCCCACCCACGCGGCGTCGTCCGCACCGGACGGCGCATCGTCGATCCACGCGCGAAGAACCGCGTCGCCCTGCTCGCGAAGGGCGCGTCGGACCGCCAGCGCAACCAGGACGCTCACCGCCGCGGAATCTGCACCACCGCTAATGCTCACCACGTAACCCTGGGAGCGACTCTTTCGAGCGTAGTCGAAGAGCGCCAGTGAAACCGCGCGCGAGAACTCCTCTTCTTTGTGGTGGGCAGACGTCTCCCAACCCGGCATCACACTGACAGCCGCAGCGGGTCGACAGGACTTGAGCGCAAAGGCAACATCAACGCAGGCGGCGCCGTCAGGGTGCTCGTCCGCGTCGTAACTCGCACTCGCGGCTTGCGAACGCCTCGAACCGTGCACGTCAACCACGGCCGAGGCGAGCGACACCTCGCCGAATACCAGCCGTTCGGACTCGGCGAGCATGGTTCCATCTTGAGCAATGAGGCAGCCGCCGTCGTAGATGATACGGCCCGCCTCGTTGCCCAGCAGGTTGGCGTAGACGTAGGTCACGAACATCGAGCGAGAACCTTCGAGCACGATACGCCTGCGCACGGCTTGTTTGCCAAACGCGAAGTGGCTTGCGCTTGGGTTGAGCACGATGTCGAGCGAACGACCGAACGCAGCTGCACGCCGTGAGGCCACCCAAGCGTCTTCGCAGATCTCGAAACCAACGCGCACACCACCGACGTCGAAGAAGAGATCCCCGAAGGGATAGTGCTTTTCGCCAACCTCGAGATCAATGCGTTTGCCCACGGGCCAGGGCTTGAACCAACGTGGCTCGTAGTGGAGCCCGTCGCCGGCGAGGTGCGCCTTGGCGACCAGCCCGCGCACTTCGCCGTCCACCAAGAACGCGGCCGCATTGTAGAGACCACCACGATGGAGCACCGGCAACCCGACGCAAAGCGCCAACCCGCGCGTATGCGCAGCGAGTTCGAGCAGCACAGAGAACGCGCGCTCGGCCACGCCCATGCCCAAAAAGGCGTCTTCGCAGCCGTAGCCTGTGATGCACAGCTCGGGCAGGCACAGAAGCGCAGCGCCCTGCTCGCGCGCGCTTTTTATCGCCTCCTCGATGCGGCGTTGGTTGCCCTGCCAGTCCATGGGCGTCTGGTTCAGGGCGGCCGAGGCTATGCGTAAGGTCAGCATGACGCGTGCAAAGCGAACCTACCCTCAAACACAGCGACATGCTACGGCCATGCAGCTCCGAATGCGCCATAAACTGAAGAAAGACTTGCGTCGCTCGGTACGATCAGGACACCCCTGGCTCTACGAAGACGCGTTTGAGCGACTCGATGCGGCGGTCGGTTCGGTCGTCGACGTGATCGACAAAGACGGAAAATGGGCGGGTCGCGGCATTCGCGATGTCGGCCCCATCGGCGTCCGCATCTTCACGCTCGACCCTAAAGACGCGCTCGACCAGGCGTTTTTCTCTGCGCGCATTGGGCGCGCTGTGGCGCTGCGCGACAAGATTTTCTCGCATCATCGCGAGACAAGCGCCTACCGACTCGTGCACGGTGAGGGCGACGGGCTGCCGGGCATCGTGTGCGACCGCTACGGCGAGTACGCAGTGGTTCGACTCGACGGAGACTACCTCGATGGGTGGACCGATACGCTGCGGGAGGCATTTGTATCGGTGTTGGCTCCGCTGGGGATCGAGCACATCTTGCTGCGCCAGGGACGCCGCGAACGCAAGCGCACGACGAGTTGGCGTGGCCACGTCCCGCAGGCGCCCGTGCGCTGCACCGAACACGGGATGACGCTGCTGGTCGATCTGGTCGAAGGCCAAAAGACGGGAGCTTTTGTCGACCACCGAGAAGGCCGGCGTCTGGTTCGCTCACTGGCAACACAGAGTCGCGCGCTCAACCTGTACGGTTACTCGGGCGGTTTTTCCATCGCAGCCGGGCTCGGGGGCGCACGCGAGGTACATACCGTCGACATCGCTCCAGGGGCACTCGCACTCGCACACGCTGCGTGGTCGGAGAACAACTTGGACCCAGAGACGCACGAATGTTTCTGTCAGGACGTCTTCACGTTCTTGGACAATGCACGCGAGCGCGCCGAACGCTACGACCTCGTCGTCTCCGACCCACCCAACTTCGCGCCCAATCAAGCCGCGCGCGAAAAGGCGCTCGCGAGCTACGAGAAACTCCATCGCAAGGTGTTCGAGTTGGTGGAACACGGCGGGCTCTACTTCGCGGGGTCGTGTTCGAGTCACGTCGAGATGGACGCCTTTCTGCTCACCCTTCGCGAGGCGGCCCGAAAGAACAAGACGGCGCTGCAGCTACTCGACGTTCGGCACGCGCCGCCCGACCACCCTCGGCTGCCGGCCTTTCCCGAAGGTGACTACCTCAAAGCCGTGCTCTGCCGCGTGTTGGGTTAAGGCGTATCGTTCGCTTCGTAGGTCGAAAGACCGACGCGCAGGCGCGCTTCGCGACAGTTGACCGATCCGCGTGTGAAGTCGCGGCAGGTCTCGGGCCTGGTTGTATATACGCTGCAATGATAGCTTTCGCGGTCATTCGCAAGCCCCAAGCAGCGCCCACCTGGTCGCCGCAGTTCGATGCGCCCCTCGTGGCGCACGCAAAGGTCCGGGTGATGATGCGTAAACGGGTCGTTCGCCGCCAGCTCGACAACATCGAAAGCTTCGCGGCAACACGCGCCACAGACATGGCAATCAAAACCGGCATCGGGCGCATCGCGTACGCGGGCCAACAAAAGAGACGAGTCGTCGCCAGCATCGCGCGCGATCTCGCGGACCAAGCGTGCCAGCTCCGCGGTGCGCTCCAGGGCGCGGTCGACGTGCGGAAAAAAAGGTGGCGCGCTCGCCCGCGCAAGGGCTTGGCGCGCGGCATCTGAACTCTCGTCGGCGCCAAAACTCTGCTCGCCAAGCGCGTCGTAAAACGCCCGATGCTCGGTGGTCGGCGCCAACACCAGTTCAAGACCGTGTCGCTTGGCCAGGGCGTGCTGCAGGCGGAGGCAGGTGTGTTCCTGCAGCAGGCTCTGCTTCCCCTCGGCGGCCAAGCCCCAGTCGGTTTCTGTCCAGGCACGATCACCCTGCGCGATCGCGTGACAGATCTCATGAAAAATCATTTGCGCGAGGCAATCGTCGGCGTCGAGGGCGGCCTGGGTAGCAATCGTCAACCTGCCTGAGCCATCACTCGAAGCAAAAGCCCGATCATCTCGCTCGATCCGAAGCCCGAAATGCGTGGCCAGAGATAACCAAGTCGTATCAAGAGGATCGGAGTATCTGCTGGTGATGAAACGCACGATGAAGGGGTCTACGGGTACGACGAGAGCCTGAATCATTGAAGAACTATGTGCAATTGACCCGTACGGGGACTATAGCCCAGGTGTGGAGACTCGCAGCGAACCCCACAGCGAAAGTGAACCCACGCCGCACGAGTTGCGCCGGACGGCCATCGCCATGCTCGAAGAGGAGTTTATGGTCTGGCGCGATACGGGCGATGTCGACATCCCGAGCGACGCCAAGCCCAAAGAACTCGCCGAAAGTGCGGTCGAGTTCATCCTCAAGAACGCGGACTTGCTCGGTGACAACTTCATGGAGGCAGGCGCCACAGCGTTAGCCAAGTTCGTCGATGGCCACGACGTCATCATGCGCATCGGGCCCACGCTCGATTGCGACCCCACGCTTTTCCAATATCTGAGCTTGTATGCCGAGCAAGCCGGCCAGGATCTCAAAGCCTCAAGCGAAGAGACGGCTGAGGACGAAGGCGGCGACATGGTGACCAGCTTGGCAGCGCACCTTTTTTCGATGGTGCAAGACGGACAGCTTGAGCTCGCGACCAACATCACCGGCCATGACACGGAGGCCGGGCAAAAAGAACTCACCAAAGAGCTGGCCAGCCGTTTTCTCGACACCATTCGTAAGCAGATGTCGCGCGAGCGTTTCGAAGAAATGTTGATGGACTGGCTGTGCGAGCAGCCCGAGATCGCCGAAGTCTATTGAGCGAACTCAAACCGTCTTTTTGGGGCTTGGGCGATTGAGCGATAAGCTCCGTGAGTGCAACGCAAACTCCTCGGCTTCTCGCTCCTCGAACTGATGGTCGTCGTCGTGATCGTCGGCGTACTCGCGGCGATCGCGCTGCCACGCTTCACCAACTATCTGCAGCGAACGAAGACTTCCGAGGCAACGGGGCAACTCAAGCTCCTGTACACCAATGTGCAAACGTACTACTCGCAGGCACGTTCGGGAGGCGGGCTCGGTTCAGAGGTCAGCAGCGGCTGTTCGGTGTCGAGTTCAGGGCTTGTACCCACGCCCGTTCCCAATGGTAGCAAAGTCAGAACGGACTACGCGTCGAACGAAACGTTCAAGCAAATCGGCTTTTCGCTGTCCGACCCGCACTATTACTCGTACGCGGTCGTCAACATCCCCGGCGCGAGCTGTAGTCACACCGCGGGCCTGCTCTACCGACTCGAGGCCCAAGGCAACCTCGACGGAGACGCGGTGCTCTCGACATTTTCGATGGAAGTCGGGGTCAAAGACGACGGCACCCTCTACCGATCCCCCAATTTTTCCCGCATAAACGAGACCGAGTAGCGAACGGAGCAGCTTTTTGGATCTTGAGAAGGCTGATCTGGTGCAATTGCACCTATGCTCCGCAGTCTCCTCCCCGCACTCATTTTTCTTCTTTCCATCGACACCCCCGCCCACGCCGACCTGGGCCAAAACAGCTGCCCCAGCGCCGCGCCGGTCGTCATCACCCGCGTGCTGGGTGAACGCCGGGTCGAAGAAGCCGAACTTCGTCTGACCGATTGCTTTGGGCAACCGCGCAAGCAGGCGCTCATTGAACTGAGCTTGCTCGCACGCCCCCACGGCGTGCCGCGGCCAAGTCGGATCGATCGAAATGCCAAGTCGGTCATTGCAAGTTCAGTGCGCAGACTCGACCCGCGGCTTTTGACGCGGCTGCAGGCGCTTGCGACGCGCTGGCCGGGCAAGCGGATCGAAATCGTCTCAGGCTATCGCCCCAACGCCAAGAGCACGAGTCGTCACCGACACGGACGCGCGCTCGACCTACGTGTCGTGGGCGTCGACAAGGAGGAGGTCGTGGCCTTCGCGAAGGCAATCCCCGGAACGGGCGTGGGCTACTATCCCAATAGCGTATTCACACACATCGACGTTCGGGATGAGGCCACGACGTGGGTCGATCACAGTGGACCCGGCGAACGCGCGCGCTACGGGAAGTTTCCGAAGAACTTTGAGGCGCTGCTCGAAGATGCCGAGTCTTCCAAACGCGCCGCGCGTGACGCGATCCACAACCTTCAGAACAGCGGCCTCGGCGCACCGGGCGCAACCCCGAAACCGACGGTTGCCGCAGCGACAGCACCTGCCAAGGACGATGCGAAGCCAGGCATCGATGTCGCCACCGTCAACGCAGCGCCCAACGCTGTCGACACGGACCGCGAAGGTCCCTCCTCGATCAGTGAGGGAATCGACACCACTTCGGCCCTCATCGCACGCGAGTTCGCGCCTCCGAAGGACACGGCGGTCGCAAGCGCACAAGCAGATGCGGACGATGCAACGGACATTACCGACGACGAAGTGAGCGTTGCGGACATCGGCGACGACGATGCCGTGCAGACAGAGACGAGCGCGATCGCGGATGCTGGCATCGCGGAACTACGTCGACAGCTCACCCAAGAGCTGAGCACCATCGACACCGGCATCGACACCGCCCCACCCGCGACGCCTTCGCAAGATTCGCGAGCAAAACAGGCAATGGCCTCGCATACCCAAAGCGCGAAAACTGCCGATGCGTCCACCAAGCCCATCGACTGGTCCCCACCCTGGTAGGCCCCGCCCTCCCCGAGTCTCAATGGGAGCCGGGGCCCGATTGAGACTCGCTACTCGAGGGGAAGGCGGATCTTGCGCTTCTCGGTGGGCGGGATGATGGGTGCGTCGGGCAAGAGGTTGGGGGGCAGGAGCTCGACGTCGAGCGAAAACTCGCCTTCGTTTTCGGCGCGAAAGCCGTCGACGATAAGGTAATAGGTGCCCTTGTCGAGGACTTTGGCGAAGCCGCTGTGGCGGTTGTCGCCGTAGTCATCGTTGCATACGACCGTGCTTTCGGGGTCGAGACAGTCCGAGCGCACGTGCAGCGCACCGTCAAAGTCCATCGCGACCCGCACTCGAACCAGCGCACGCTTGGGAACGCGCAGCTTGTACACGCGATCACCGGAGCGCGTTCCACCTGCGCAGGGAGCATGAAAAAGGTCTGGACGTCCCTTCGTCTTGCCACTGGTCGACTTCCCCTCGCGCACAAAGGGCGCGGCTCGGCAGGCGCGGCCCACCTGCCCGCGGTCTTCGACTTGTAGGTCCAACGTGGCCGCACCGAACTCGGCGCTGCTCTTGCCGTCGACAAACAAGAAGTAACGCCCCTTTGAGACGTTCGCGCGCAGCACGCCGTCCTTGCCTTGCAGGAACGTGACGCAACCAAGCTCTCTCGACGCATCTTCACAAGCTGGCCGCATGTAGAGCGCACCTGAAAACTCAGGTTCACGAATTGAAACGGCTACCTGCGAGCTTCGCTCCACGTCAATGGTGTAGACAACATCGGGCCCCGCTCCACCGCACGTCCCTTGCGTGGTGTGGCTGGCCCCGATGGTGTCGATGGGCATCGCGTTATGAAGTGCCTCGGCGGCTCGACACGTATCCGCTTTGGACTGGCCACCATCGATGGGCGCACTGTCGGCCCGCAACGTGAAACGCCCTACCTGGCTTGGGGCGAAACCATCGGTATAAATGTAATACGTGCCCGCATCGAAGACGCCGCGCAGCAAAGCCGCACGTTGGTTGCGAAAGTCGTCGTTGCACGCAACCTCCGTTTGTGGGTCAGCGCAATCGGTGCGCATGTAGAGCGCGCCATCGTGGTCCGTTTGTTGACGAACGCGCAGCCGAGAACGGCGCGGAAGGTTCAGCCGGTAGACGCGGTCTGAAGAGGTCGTGCCGCGCGCACAATTGGCTTGAAAATAGTCGGCTGAGCCCTGCGTCGTCCCACTGACAGGGCGGCCAAGACGCATTGGCTGCGCGTCTTTGCACACCGCAGAAACGTCCTGGAGCGGATTGCCCTCGACGGTCACCGAGTACTCTCCTTGCGCGTCTCCATAACCATCGACGACCGCATAATACGTGCCCGGCTGCAGCGTGGCCTCGACACGCGAGCGTGTCGTATTGGGACTATCGTCATTGCAGGCCAGCTCCGCCCCACGCGAGCCGCACTCGCTAAACAGATAGAGCGCACCGTCAAACGTTGTGTCTGCGGTGACTGAAACTTGCGTCGCACGGTCCACGTCGATGCGATAGACTTGCTCGGGCGCCTGACCACGAACGCACGTTCCGCGCAGCACAGCGTTGCCCTGCCGCGTGTCGCCACGCAGCGTCTGCCCCATGCGCAACTCGTAGGGCTCAGAGCAGCTCCCGCGAGATGTCACGGGGCGGCGCATCGGACGCTTGCCAAGCTCGGCATGACTCACCGCGCCGGACCAGACCGCAAGTGTATACGTTCCCGAAGCACCGAGTAACGCCAAGTTGACGCGATGCGCACCAGGTGTGGACGGGCACACTTGAACCACTGCCTGCGCGTCGCTCGTAAGGTCACGAACGACTTCGTCTCCCAGGGGGTCAACGATGCGTACTTCGATGTTTGCCTGCTGCGGTGTTGCCAGTGCGAGCAAGGTGTAACAAGACCCCGCCTTCATGACGATCGGCACTTGCACCTCGGTATTCTCTAAGAGTGAACCGGAAGAAATGGGCACCGTCTGCGCCATGCCCATCGCCGTCATCGTGTTGTGAACCGCAACGAATCGGGGGTCAATGCCGGAGTCAGAACCGCACGCGAGAAGCAGCGGGAGCAAGAACAACTGACAACGCACCTTCACACCTATATCACAACGAAATATGCCCTCCACTGCAATACAACAATGTCAGATTGGTTGCGAGACAAGCGCAAGACAAGGCGGAGCCGAGGAGCCCGCGTAAGCCTATGTTGCGATAGGTGCGCAGGCACCGCAGGCGACAACGCCGTATTGCGCATTGGATCGCAGCCAAGGTGATGTTGTTTAGAGGAATTTGCGGAAGGTAAAGAAAAAACGGGAGAGAACCCGGTAGTAAAAAGGGCGCTTGCTCCAGCGCACCCGGTCGATCTTGGTCGAGGTCGTCAAGTCATCCTCAAGTTCGCGAGCGACTTGTCCTGCGAAGCGCTCGTGCTCGACACCGAGCGCAACCTCGAGGTTCGACAGCCACGATAGATAGTCGAGGTTGTAGGTACCGAGGCTCACCCAACGATTGTCAGAGATAAAAAGCTTGCTGTGAAGCACGCTCGTCTGCCACTCGTACACTTCTACCCCCCAGCGGAGCAACCGCGTATAAAGGTAACGTGTCGCCCAGAATATGGCTCGCACGTCACTGACGCCTGGTACCAGCAGCTTAATGCGTACACCGCGCTGCGCCGCGCGTTTGATCGCAGTGCGAATCACCCGATCGGGTAGAAAATAAGAGTTGGCGATCAGCAGCGAGTGACGTGCGGTCCGGATACGTTCGAGGTAGGTCTCGCGGATGTCGCGGTGCGCGCGACGATTGCGCGTGACCAGGACGCTGAGCTTGTCGGTCTCGACTTCGTCTCGCGCTTCAGGAATAGGCGGAAGTCGCGGCATTGCACAATCGTTTTGCCAAGTATCCCCGACAACGTTCCGCAGCACACCCGCCGCCGGCCCCTGGACCGCCACCATTTCATCACGCCAGCCGCCCCCACCCTGTTCGACGGGAAGCCACTGGTCACCCAAGTTGACGCCACCAGTCACCGCAAACTCACCGTCGACGACCAGCAACTTGCGGTGGTTGCGCCGGGTTAGTCCGTCGAGCTTGAAGCGATGGCGCCAAGGCGCGAGTGGCTTGTACTCGACGACCGCGCACCCCGCCTCGCGCATGCCCATAAAGATTGCCGGGTCGGCACCGAACGACCCGAGCGAGTCGTAGATCACACAGACGCGCACCCCGCGCCCCGCCGCGCGCGACAAGGCCTCGGCAAAACGCTTCCCGGTTTCGTCCGAGTGAAACCAGTACATCTCAAGCAAGATTTCGCGCCGCGCGCCTTCGATCAACTCGAGCATGCGTGGGAACGCCTGCGCACCATCGCGGAGTAACCACAACGTGTGCTTGCCAACGCGGCAGGGTTCAGGCGCTGTCTGCTCGGCCATGCTTCGGCAATCGTCGCATGACAAACCACGAGACCACAAAAAGCCCGCCGATGGCAAGAATCGCGACGCGATGCGCATCGCCCGGCGACTCCGGGTTGTGGGCAGCTTGCACGACGCCACCATAGAGCAGCGGACCAAAAATCGCAGAAGCTTTTCCACTGAGGGCCAAAAAGCCCATGAACTCGCCCGTACGCCCTTCGGGCGCAATCGTCGCCATATACGCTCGACTCGACGCCTGCGTGGCGCCGATGACGATTGCAGCGAGCACTGCAACCGGCCAAAAGCCCATCTTGGTTTGTACCATGCTCGCGCCAACGACAACGGCAACCCACACAATCAGCGAGTACGAGATGGCGCGCCGCCCCCCGATGCGGTCGAGCAGACGCCCAAAGAAAATCGCGCCCGGGGCCGCGATAATGTTGAGCACCAAGAAGAGCGCAATATTTTCCATCGGCGAAAATGCCAGCGCCTCTTGGGTGAAGATGCCGACGAACTCGATCACCGTCGTGATGCCGTCGTTGTATAGAAAGTAGGCGAGCAGGAAAACGAACACGACACGGTGCGAGCGCGCCGCGCGAAACGTGTCGAACAGTTCGCCAAAGGCGCGGGCAACACTGAAATCGCCGCGGCTTTCGGGGGACACGGGACGGTCGTGAAGCCACAGCCACGCAGGCAACGAAAACACCGCGTACCAAATCGCGACCACGAGGTAGACCCAGCGGGCGCTCCCCGCTGTCTCGGGGCTAAACTCGTCCGGAAGAAGCGGTAGGCATGCGAGCAGGACGAGTAATCCCCCGCCGTAGCCGAGCGCCCACCCCAACCCGGAGAGTCGACCCAGCCGCTCGGGCGTGGTGAGGTCCGGCAGATACGCGTTGTAAAAAACGTACGCACCCTCGAAAGCAAAGTTGGCAACGATGTAGAAGAACATCGCCCAAAGACCGCTACCGGGCGCCAGCATGCTGAGGCCAACGAGCGCGACCAGACAAATCGCCACGTACGTAAACAGAAACTTCTTGCGGCCCCCGCCACGGTCCGCGAGCAGGCCTGTGATGGGAGCGGAAACGGTCACAAGAAACATCGAGATGGCGATGCTAAGCCCCCACGCGGCCGTCCCCGTAAGCTCGAAACCGAAAGCGTTCACCCCTCCGTGGCACAGCACGCGCTGAAAGTACGGGCCGCCAAACGCGGTGAGGGCAACGGTGGGAAACGCCGAGTTGGCGAAGTCGAACATGCACCACGCGATGCGCGCGCGCTTGCCTTGAGGTCCCCGCAGCCCTACCCCCTCGCCATCCATGCGGCGCAGCATATCCCATACGTAGTCTCAATGGGAGCCGGGGCAGGAGTGAGACTCGGCGCGATGAGCGTGCGAGGCCCAAGCAAGCCGATTTGCTACTCGCCAATCGCTGCTTGCGACGCCAAGCCGTGAAGAACCATAGGCACAGTCTCAATGGGAGCCGGGGCCCGATTGAGACTTGGCGCTGCTGCGCGTCCTGCCAAGCTACTGGGGAGGACGCGTGCCGTTTAGGCTCTGGCGTGAGACACAACCTTCAAAAGGGGTGCAATCGGGGTTGCCGTTGGTCGCCTTGGTGTTGCGCAGCTCGCCTTCTAAGAAGTCTCCTTCGAGCGTGGCATCGAGCGTACTATTAACCGTCCAGGTGCAATTGCCGGTCGTGCCGTTGGTCGTTCCGTACAGGGTCAACTCCAGGTGATTTCCATCAACGAGTCCGGTGTACTCGGACGAGCCCAACACCAGGTCGAGCCAACCACCGACCAGCCCCTCAATGTCGGCGGTCGCCTCCGCGCCGTTCTGCGTCATCGTAAGCGGAATGTTTGGCGTGGAGTTTCCCTCCATCCAGTTATCGAACTCGCAACCATTGTCGCCCGCGGTGACAGCGACGGTGTAAGAACCAGAGACGTCCACAGGCGCTCCCGGCTCGTCATCACCGCAGCCTACCGCGAACACACAGACAAAGCCGAGCAACGTTATCGTTTTCATGGGCGAGAGCATACCCGCCCTTCCCGATGAACGATAGGTTCTGAAGCATTGGCGCAGCTCGCATGAGCGCGCTATTTTTCGGTCATGAAGCGCATCGACTGCCCGAGCTGCAAAAAGAAGGTGGCCGTAGGCGAAAAGACCTTTCCGTTTTGTTCGGAGCGTTGCCGCACCATCGACCTCGGACGCTGGCTCGACGAAGACTTTCGCCTCGACGCTCAAGATACCGCGCCCTCCGAGTTCGAGCTAAATGCGGATTAAAAGGAAGGGTCAGTGATGACCATGATACGCAGATCTCAGTCAATAACACTCTTGATCTGCTGCGCAAGCAGCATCCTCAGCCCCTTTATCGGCTGTGATGACGGCGCAACAATCGCGGATGCGAGCATAGCCTCCGACTCTAACGTCGATGCCGCCAAACCGTGGAGCGATGCGGCCCAGGCGGCGCCAGACGCCAGCGTCGAGGCAAGCACGTCGCAGGACGCTCAGTCCGATAGCTCGGAGACAGACAGCAGCGCGCCCGCGGGCGACATCGTCGCTTCAATCGATACCGGTGTCTATGACATGTATGGCCCGAATATCTTTGGAGAGAGCATCCCAAACTCGATTTGGGGAAAGCACGAAGCGGAACTTCGCTACCTGAACACTTCATTTGATTGGGCTTACTCCGCCAAGAAGACAGAGTGGCGTTTCGAAGGGTTGTACGCGCAACCATGGGCTCAAGTGCTGGTCGACAAACAAGGGTCTCCAACACTCAATGCAAGGGTGCAGATTCGTGGGCTCACCAACTGGGTCCTGCTCAATGGCACCTGGCAACGCATGTCCTACGACGGCGACAACATCCAAGCCGGTTGGCAGAACGGAAACTTTCAGCCCGGTGAGTACCACTACTTGATTAGGGTTGAGGATTGTGATCTACGCTACGGATGAGCACATTCGC
>CAZAQV010000037.1:0-54793 GCA_964487255.1 uncultured Polyangiales bacterium
GTCATCGTGGTCGGCCCGAGCCTCAAGCTCCACCAGTGTGGTCTTCCGAAGAAGATGGCGCTCGAGCTTTTCAAGCCTTTCATCTATAGCAAGCTCGAAGAGCGGGGTTCAGCCAAAAATATCAAGGCCGCGAAGAAGCTCGTGGAGCGTGAACGACCCGAGGTTTGGGATATTCTCGAAGAGGTTATCACCGAGCATCCGGTGCTCCTCAACCGTGCGCCGACGCTTCACCGCCTCGGTCTGCAGGCTTTTGAGCCAGTTCTGATTGAAGGTAAGGCGATTCGGTTGCACCCGCTTGTTTGTCAGGCGTTCAACGCGGACTTTGACGGTGACCAGATGGCGGTTCATGTACCGCTTTCAGTCGAGGCGCAGATGGAAGCGCGCGTGCTGATGATGAGCACGAACAATATCCTCAAGCCGGCCGATGGCCGTCCGATCATCAACCCAACTCAGGACATCGTTCTCGGTCTGTATTACATGACGCGTGAGCGACCCTTCGTTGAAGGTGAGTTCAAGAACAAGGTCAAAGACGGTGACTTCCGCGGCATCTACTCGTCACCAGACGAGGTTCGAGCGGCCTATGACGCGGGTAAGCTCCACCTCCATGCGCGGATCAAGGTTCGCTACAACGGCAAGATCATCGACTCGACTGCGGGTCGTGTACTTGTCGGAGACGTACTTCCACCCGAGCTCGACTTTTCTGTCGTCAACAAGGTGCTCGACAAAAAGGCGCTCACGGGCCTCATCGATCATTGCTATCGAAAGTCCAAGAATAAGTCGACCGTGCTTCTTGCCGACCGTCTTCGTACCCTCGGTTTCGAGATGTCGACCAAGGCCGGCGTCTCGATCTGCATGGATGACATGGAGATTCCAGAATCCAAGCGCGAGGTTCTCGAGCGCGCGCAGGCGGATGCCGAGACGGTTGTCGAGCAGTATCAAGAAGGTCTCATCACCGACGGTGAGCGCTACAACAAGGTCGTCGATATTTGGGCGGCTGCTGCTGACGAGATCGCGCGCGATCTGATTGCCGGCATCAGCACACAGGTAATCGAAGACCCGAAGACGGGTGAGACGCAGGAGACCGCGTCGTTCAACTCGATTTATATGATGGCGGACTCGGGTGCTCGTGGTTCGAATCAGCAGATTCGTCAGCTGGCCGGTATGCGCGGCCTGATGGCGAAGCCGTCGGGCGAAATTATCGAGACGCCGATTACGGCGAACTTCCGAGAGGGACTCACGGTTCTTCAGTACTTCACCTCGACGCACGGTGCGCGTAAGGGTCTCGCGGACACCGCGCTCAAGACGGCGAACTCGGGTTATTTGACCCGTCGTCTCGTCGACGTGGCTCAGGACGGTGTCGTAACCGAGATCGACTGCGGGACGCTCGATGGTATCTGGGTATCCAAGCTCGAAGAGGGCGGTGAGGTTGTCACCACGCTCGGCGAGCGCATCCTGGGGCGCGTCGCGCTTGAGGACATCATCGACCCGGTCAGTGATGACGTGATCGTCGAGGGTGGACAGGAAATCGATGAGAAGTGTGTCAATGCGATCGAAGAGGCGGGCATTGAACGCGTCATCATTCGCTCTGTGTTGACTTGTCAGACGCGTCGCGGAATCTGTGCGCGCTGTTATGGTCGCGACCTGTCGCGTGGTTACTTCGTCAACATCGGCGAAGCTGTCGGTGTGATCGCGGCTCAGTCCATCGGTGAACCGGGCACGCAGCTGACGATGCGTACCTTCCACATCGGTGGTGCGGCCGCGCGCGGTAAGATCGATCAGAGTAACATCGAGGTTCGCACAGATGGTGTGGTTCGCCTCGAAGAGGCGCGCACGGCAAAGCGTCGTGATGGCTCGACGGTAGTCATGAACCGTAACGCAGTGCTCAAAGTCGTCGATTCGTCGGGACGCGAGCGAGAGCGTTACAACCTCACGTACGGTGCCTTCCTTCGCGTTGAGGACGGAACTAAGGTCGAGAAAGGGCAAGTGGTCGCCGAGTGGGACCCGTACGCCATCCCGATCATTGCGGAGGTGAGCGGTGTCGCCAACTATGGCGACATGGTTGAGGGCGTGACGATGGAAGAGCGTCTCGATGAGGTTACGGGACTTTCGAACCGTATGATCATCGAGTCGCGTGACCCGAATGCACGCCCACGCGTCACGATCAAGAACGAGAGCGGCGAGACACTCGCGTCGGGTGGTAATGAAGCACGCTACTTCCTCCCTGTCGGTGCGAATGTGATTCCAGCCGACGGGCAAGAGGTCACTGCAGGTGAGGTTATCGCGAAGATCCCGCGTGAGACGACGAAGACCAAGGATATTACCGGTGGTCTACCGCGCGTCGCGGAGCTTTTCGAGGCTCGGAAACCCAAAGACCACGCGATCATCGCAGAGGTCGATGGCCGCGTATCGTTTGGCAAGGACACCAAGGGTAAGCGCAAGGTTCTGGTGACTCCCGACGTTGGGGAACCGCGCGAGTATCTCATCCCGAAGGGCAAGCACTTGACCGCAAAGGAAGGTGACTATCTTCGTGCGGGCGAAGCACTCATGGATGGACCCGCAAGTCCGCACGATATTCTTCGCGTCAAGGGCGAGAAGGAACTTGCGGCTTGGCTTGTGAACGAAATCCAGCAGGTCTATCGTTTGCAGGGCGTGAGCATCAACGACAAACACATCGAGGTGATCGTTCGCCAGATGCTTCGCCGCGTGAAGATTCGCGAGGTCGGAGACACGAACTTCTTGACCGATGAACAGGTCGAGAAGGTGCTTTTCGAGCGAGAGAATGAGCGCGTGATTGCCAAGGGTGGACAGCCTGCAGTTGCAGAGCCACTGCTCTTGGGTATCACCAAGGCATCGCTTTCGACCGATTCGTTCATCTCGGCGTCGTCTTTCCAAGAGACGACGAAGGTGCTGACCGAAGCGTCGATCTCCGGCCGCATCGATTACCTTCGAGGGCTCAAAGAGAACGTCATCATGGGACGGCTTGTTCCAGCAGGTACGGGGCTTCGTGCCTACGACCGTCTCGACATGGTTACCGAGGACAGTGGCCAGGCGCTGGCGGACATCCCGACGGCGACAAGCACGTCTGCGCAAGCTTACGCTGCAGCCGCGAACGACTAACACGCGAGCGAGTCGCTGAGAAGAACGCCGTCTCATTCGAGACGGCGCTCTCTTTCTCTGTGAGACTAAGCGTTGTTGAAAGCAAAAAATAATTCGCACTTGTGTACGTGTCTGACATCGTCGCTCAAGTACCTACTGGTGGTTTGATCCATTGGCTCGGATCGGTGATTATATGGTCAGGAGGGACGCCATATGGGCGATAACAATGAAGCTGAGCGAATGATGAACTCGCTACGGGATGAGATGGAACAGGAAGATGATGGCAGGCCGCGAAGCAGCGGTTACCGTGTGCCGTCTCCGCAAGATGTTCGAGCCACGGCACCTCCAAGTGTTGCTACCAAACAAGAGGACTTCGACGAGGACAGCTTCTTGAACGAAGAACTTGTTGGCGACGAAACACGGATTGTGACCAGCCAAATAAGAAAAGGGATCGAAGTTCTGCCTGACCCGCAAGGCTTTGATGATTCTTTTGATGATGAAGACTCCTTTGATGATCAGGAGACGCGGATTGCCCAAACCGGTGTTCGACGAACAACACTCCGACCGATCGACGAGGAGCTGTTCGCTTGTGACGATATCGCATTGGACGAATGCGAAGAAGAAACCCGGGTTTGCGAAGAAGACCTTTTTTCTGGACCGACGAATCGACCTGCGCCGCCGGATAAGAAGACCGCCTAGACCGCCTTCGCCCAGAACTGACCGTCCCTCGCCGCCCAGCGAGCCGGATCCGTTCGTTGCTCAAGCTTGAATGTACGCTGCACGTCCTGCGCTTTCGCTTCTCCGCCTCCAACCCGCTGAACGCCGATCCACCGATCATTCCTAGTCGAAGTCGGTCTAGTTGTTGGCACGAGCAGGTATGATGGGACGGCATAAGCTGCAATTATGGCTCTCATAACATCAGTGTCTTTGATTTATTGATGAGAGCATCCCCATAATTGGGGATGGAAATGCATAAACTGTTAGGGGCACTCGTGTTGTCCGGCGCGACCTTGGTCTCTTGTGAGGAAAAGAGGGCGCAACAATCGAGCGACAAGGATTCGGGGCTGGATAGTGGGTCGATGGGGGTCGCAGATAGTGCGATTGCGACGGGGCCCGACGCCACAAAGGACACGGTGTCCGACGCATCCGATGCGCTCGTCAATCCCGATGCTGCACCGTGTCTCTGTCCAGACGAGACCTGTTCAGAGGGGGAAATCGCAAAAGAAGGCTTTTGCTGCTGTTGGGGAACACCGGGATCGCCGCAGTGCGGCTTTTAGAGAAAAGAAGGCGTGCGGCCCAGGTTTGGGCCTTTCGAAAAGAAGTTGAAGATCAGGCAGGTCCACTCTTTTTGGACCACGCGAATTGCTTGGTCCGCATCCATGCCCCTACACCGGTCGTTGAGCTGGCGGAGCGAGCCGCCCTGGACGAGCGCGATCATGCAAAACGCTGTGCGCAGATCTGTGAAGAACTGGGTCAGCCTTCGACGGATCCACCGCAGTCAGAGTCAAGACCGGAATTCCCCGTGATACTCGGCGACGCGAGATGGGACGATCGCAGGCGAGCACTCTACACGAGCGTCGCGATGTGCTGCATTACTGAAACCTTAGCAACAGCGCTACTCATAGAGATTCGTGCCGTCGCGACGATGCCCCTTGTGCGCGAGACTGTGACACGGATCGTTCGCGACGAGGTTCAACATGCTCGCTTGGGATGGGCCCACCTGGCGTGGGAGGCATCGCACAGCGATATCAGCTGGCTTTCGTCCCATGTGCCCGCGATGGTTCGTGCCGCGGTGAACGAACATGTCGAGCGGATTTGCACGGACGACCTTTCGGATTACGGTGTTTTACCAATGGAACGGTCAACTCGTCTCGTCCAAGAAACACTCGAATCTGTCATCTATCCCGGCTTTTCCCGTGTCGGCTTGGTGGATGCCAGTTGGTTACGCGCCCCTCGTTAGAACAGTTACGCACCAGATCGGTTTCCGATCACGATGGTGCGCGACATGAGTTCAGCGAGGAACGAAGAGACGCGTTCGAGTAAAGACTCGTCGATGGGAAGGCCATGCGTCTGGGCGGCGGCCTGGACGCAGCCTGTCATGGGTGCCTTCCCCGCCTTACAGTGATCGAAGAGCGTGCGTTGAAAGTCGGTCAACGTCAGGTAGCCCACCTTGTCCGTGAGCATGTGGCGAAAGACCAAGACCTGCTTTGGCTCTTTCTGAAAGTTGGCGTGGTCCAGCCGGTAAACGGGATACTCAAGGTCCAATACCTCGGAAGCAGCGTTTACCGCAGGCACGCCTTCGAACGAAAAGTCTACTACGGCTTGTTCGTCAACTTCCATGTGGCGCAGCTGCCAGAGCCGTGTTTCATAGCATGCCAGCTCATCGATCCATGGTCGTGCCTCGGTGCAGAGATCTTGCCAGCGAGTCGCGGCGTAGAAGGAGGGCACCGCATCGCGAATATAAGCGCTCGTCATCCCGCCGTTCTCAAACCACTGCGTGATGAGCGGCTTCGTCGCCTCTGTTCCGAGTGTACTGAATGTGCGGGGCAAGCCCGATTCAATCATGTTGGAGAGCCGGGTGCGCACCATGTGTCGATAGGTCTTCCATCGTTTCGAACCGCCTAGCTCCGAGACGAGCTCCTCGTCCAGTTGTGGCTTGAGTAGGAGCTGCACGATCTTCTCTTGGCGTTGTTGAAGCGCGTCGAATTCCATCTACTGGGCCATAGATACAGCTTTGCGACTGGCTCGTCGAATGCTCTTGGTACGCGCTTTTTCGCGCGTGAGTAGATGCACCACCGTCGCGCCAGTCTCCATTGCACCGCCAGCACCCAGGACAATATTCTGCATGATGCCCCCGCCCAGTTCAGGCGTGAGAGCGGCCACACCGAACATGAATGCGCCCGAAATAGGCACACCGATCGCCCCACCTTGCTGTGCCGTGTAGAGCAGGTGCGTTCGGTGAGCTTCTTTCCAAACCCATCGTTTCAGTGACGCTCCCTGAAGTCGTTTACCGTTCTTCGTCGGCCACGGGATCTTGCCAGCTTCTACCATCTCACGAATTGGCTTTACGTAGCCCCAGGGAGGAAAGACGGTCATGCCGATCGTTCCACCCGAGGAGAAGATGCCATAGGTGGTTGCCGTCAACACGCGTTCCCACCAGCCCGAATCCGCAGCGATCATCCGACCCGCAATGCTTCCTTCTCCGGCGATGTGCGTGAGGTCACCGGGGTCAACGACTAGCGCCATGCTGGTCAGTGCGGCTACGGCCATGGAACGTCGAAAGTTCCTTCGAGCGCGATTTCTTGCGTACTCATTCGGAACCAGCGCACCTTTTTCGTTCAGGAAATTGATGTAGTCACCGGCTCGCTCTTGGAGTGCAGCAACGGCTTGCTCCGTTTGCGCTTTCGTTGCCTTGGGATCTTCCAATAATTCAATGTGCTTGATGTCGTCTTCTGCGAAGATGCCCATCTCTCGCATACGCTTAAGGATATTAAGCGCTTCGATGAGCTCTTTATAGTTCGCACCTGCGCCGACAGCATCGTCGAGCCCGCCGGCGGCCAAGGGCTTGAAGTTCTTGATCGTCGCGTTATCCAACCAGTGTGCGAGGACATCGAGAGCCTGACCTGCGGCAAACCCGACGCTCACAAGCTTGATGATTTCGCCGGTCGCACCATCGGCGACACCGGCATAAAAGTCCTTTTCGAGGGTCATCCGAGCGATTTTCTTCGTGAGATCGCTTTGAGTCGCCAGGATGTGCCGCTCTGCGGACGCTGAGCGAGCTCCGTTGGCGTCGAAGACAAGCGGTGAGGCAGCGCCTTGATCACGAAATGCGACGATATGATCAACCAGCGGTTGACCGTGCTTTCCGACAGCTTGCCGCAATATCTTCTCGGTGGCCTGGTCGCCTGCCATGAGTGGTCTGAGCCACAGGTGGGTCACTCCGTCAAACTCTCCGTGCGTGATCGCGTGCGTTGAAGCGACGACGTCGCGAGGCGCGCGAAGACGCGTGGGGATCGCGATAAACGAGGCTTCGGGTACGAGTTTCTGAAGCTTGGGGTTCGGCGCGACGCCATCCCAGTGAAGTTGAACGTCGTATGCCTTGCGCAGAGAGGCGAGCGTTTGTCGGGCGATATTGTAGTTCGCTTCATCGATTCCGTTACGCATTGCCACGGACATGACATCCGATGCATCCAGAAGCCCAAAAAGGTTTTCTTGGACTGGGTCGAGTTGCAGCCGATTTTCGAGTAGCGGTTTTACGTCCGCGAGCACCTGTTGCGTGATGTCGAAATCGACATCCATCGAACCTCGGATCTCACCGGTTCGTGGGTCGGTGAGATCAAGAGCCACCTCTTTCGAGCGTTCAATGAGTTCGTCGAAGGCAGAGAAGAGCGTGTCTTGCTGAAAGGAATCCAGTGCAACAGTCTTCTTGCCAACCTGGATGGGGCCGTCAATCGTACGGGTGCGAGCCTCTTCGGTCGCGGCCCGAAGTTGCCTTGCGCGACGCCGAGGCCGAAAGGTGCTCACTTCGTCGGAGAGTTGCCAGGCGGAGATCTGCGCTTTGACGTAGGACCTGAGCGGAAGATCTGCGATGCTCCGCGCGAGCGTCCCGAGCCCTGCTTGCTGGGACGAGCCAAGCTGCAGAGCCGAAGGGCTCGACAGTGCTTCGCCTTCGATCGCCTGCTCGGTGCTCCCCCCGAGCGAAGCAAACGCCCCAAGGCAAACGAAGGTCGAACTCAGGAGGATAGTTCGTTGCAGCAACACGGCCCTGCAAAAAGCAAGAACGATGCCGCGCAAAGAAGAGGAAAACGCGGGGAAACCTGAGGCTTGGTGTGGACTCGCGCGACCATTTTGACAGGTGCAGCAGCCGGTTCACCGGTTCTTAGACCATGTTGTCCGAGCAATGCACACTCGCGTGGCGCGAGTAAATCTCCTCAAGTCGCTTGAGCTGTTCGATCAAGACTTCAAGTTCGGGATAGGAGCCGTCCCGCTCAAGCAAGATGGGCTTGGGGCCGATGCGCGCGAGTGTGTGGTCGAGCAAGTCGAACACGTCGTCGCAGACGTCCTCGGCGTGGGTGTCGATGCGAAACCCATCGTCGCCGACGAAGTGGCCCGCGACGTGGATTTGAACTACGCGTTCCTCGGGGATCTGATCGATCCATGCCTTCGGATCGAAGCCCAAGTTCTTACTGTTGACGTAGACATTGTTGACGTCGAGGAGCAGCTTCGCATCCGCCTCGCGCAGAAGCGTGGCCACGAACTCGGCCTCCCCCATTTCCGATTCGGGGGCTTCGACGTAATAGCTTAGGTTCTCAAAAGCGAGTTCGATATCGAGCCGCTCGCGAGCTTCGGAAAAACGGCGCTTCATTAGATTGAGCGAAGCTTCATGAAACGGTAGTGGAAGTAGATCGTGCACGTATTGGCCGTGCGCACCCCCAAAACACATGTGATCGCTGTGCCAAGGGGTCCCCACATCGCGAAGGAAAGCCTTAAGTCGCTCCATGTAATCGCGATCGAAGGGGTCGGTGTTGCCAAATCCCATCGTTAGGCCATGGGTCGCAATCGGCCAGTGCTCGGCGGCCGCGCGCAAGACACGGGGAAAGCGCCCGCCTCTGCGCATGTAGTTTTCGGGGTGGAGCTCTAACCAAGTGATCTGAGTTGGGCGTTCCTCAAGCAGCTTGTCCGCCAGGTCAATGCGCAGCCCGAGCCCGATTCCGTTAATCCCGGTCACCCCGAAGTAGTACCACGCAAAAGAAAACGCGCCGCAGCGAAGCGCTGCGACGCGAGTTTATCAATCAAAACGAACGACTTGCTCTTAGCCTTCGACGTCTGTCTCGGTCTCGGTCTCAGTCTCGGTCTCGATCTCAGTGTCGGTCTCAGTCTCGGTCTCGACTTCCTCGGCGCCTGCCGTTTCGGTCTCTTCGTAACTGGCCTCGCCGCCCGCAGTCTCGGTGCCATCAGCGCCTTCGTTCTCGACTTCGACGTCACCGCCGCAAGCGATCATTGCGATGCCGAATGCGCCAGCTGCCATTCCAATCAACGTTTTTTTGAGTTGTGCCTTCATGTCTATACCTACTTTTCTAAGTTGTTTTTCCGATTTCTAAGATCGAATCGGAGGACTAGTTGGCTTCGCCACCCTCGACGTCAGTGTCGGTCTCGGTCTCGGTTTCGACGTCAGTGTCGGTCTCGGTTTCGGTCTCGGTTCCATCAGACTCGATATCAACTTCCTTGTCGATTTCGACGTCCTTTTCGACCTCACCGCCGGACGACTCGGTGTCGTCGGCGCCGTCCTCTGTCATCTCGACATCGCCGCCACAGGCGACCATCGCAAGCCCAAAGGCACCGGCTGCCATTCCAATCAGAATCTTCTTGAGTTGTGCCTTCATGATTGTTCCTACTTGCCGCCGCAGGAGCCTGCGCCGCAGCTTGCTTCGCCGCCCTCAGCGTCGGTCTCAGTCTCCGTCTCAGTTTCCGTCTCAGTCTCAGTCGTGGTCTCAGTCTCGGTCTCTTCGTAACTGGCCTCGCCGCCCGCGGTCTCGGTGTCATCGGCCGCTTCGCTCTCGACCTCAGCGTCACCACCACAGCCGATCATTGCGATACCGAATGCACCAGCTGCCATTCCGATCAACGTTTTCTTGAGTTCTGCCTTCATGTTTCTACCTGTTTTCTCAAAGTTGGTTGTGAGAACCTGCACAACCAACTGAAGGCTGGCAGGCGTGACTCGATTAGGAATCACTGTGCGAAGGGACGCTAACCGACCACCATATGGTCCGCAAGCCATTGTTTTGTGCCCTAACATTCATCTCTTAGCTATGCGAACCCCGATTGTGACATGTTCGTTCTTTCTCACGCAATTTTGCTGGGTTAGGGTGGTGCAGTGAGCGACAGAAGCAGCGCTCCGTGCGCAAGCCTTGGACAGCGGTATCGGCTGATGGGCCTGCTTAGTGTGTGGGGGGCGCTGATGCCGGGTTGCGGCGCGGACACGCTTGGGGAGACGGTTGAGCGACCAGCCCAAACGGGGCCGGTCAGCACGCTCCGCTACGAGTTGCAGATTGATGATTCGTTCGACCGCGCAACAATGCGAGCGTGTAGTGATCGGCCGCGCACGGACTGGGTTCCCGGCACACGAGATGGATTCGTCGAACTTGAGCGGGAGTCATTTCAGGAAGGCCGCGATTCATGTATCCGGCTTGTTCTGAGGCTTGCCGAGCAAGGGCCACGGGCCTACGCGCGTCGTCGGGGCGGCCTCAGTGTCTCCACGGCGGCGCTGCTTTACCGGCCGAGGGAGCTCCTTTCGAGCGTACGGGTCTCGATCCAACTTCATGTGCCGGAAGGGTACGACGTCCTTGCTCCGTGGCCGGGTAGCGGACCGCATTTTGAAACCGACATCACGGCCGTGCGGTTCGACGGGATCCTATCGCTCTCACGCGAGGAGGCCATCGCATTCGAAGAGTCGGGAGTGAGAGTCCGGGCTCACACGTTCTCCCAGTCGTTTGAGCTCACGGAGTCGTGGCTTCGCAGTGGCATTCGCGCCATTCACCAGCTTTGGGGCGAGACACCCTTCGAGCGCGTCAATGTCGTTGTCATGCCAGTGCAGACCGATCGAGCTGTGCGCTTTGGTTTTGCCACCCGTGGTCCAATCGGCACGGTGCTCGTGATGCCCAATCAGGACGCCTCGCTCGCGCAGCTCAAGCGGGATTGGGTTCTTCCTCATGAACTCAGCCACCTACTTTTTCCGTTTATCAAAGAGGCATGGATGTCCGAAGGTTTGGCCACGTACTACCAGGAGGTTCTGCGGGCTCGGGCGGGGATAATCAACAAGGACGCCGCCTGGTCCAATCTCTCGTCCGGGTTCTCGCGTGGCCGAGCGTCGGGTCGGGGCGTTACCCTCAAAGAACTCAGCGGGTCGATACATGAGTATGGCGCGTATGTGCGGGTCTACTGGTCCGGTGCGGCCTTGGCTTTCTTGTTGGATCTTGAGCTGAGAAGACAGGGGTCATCGCTCGACAGCGAGCTTCGCAAAGTCTTCACCGCGGAGCGATATGGAGAGTCGCTTCAAGCGTCTGAGGTCTTGGCTTGGCTCGATGAAGGCAAGGCACGCGGTGAGGCGCAGCGCTTGTGCAAGACCTGGCTTGCAAGAGAAGCCTTTCCACCAGCTCAAGCGTCGTTGCAGACCTTGCACCCTCGGCCGCGCACAGAGCGCAACCGAATGATTGCGCAGGCGATCATGACGAGGCCGAGCACTGCGCCGTAGGGGTCACGCCGCGAGGTACAGCTCGAAGTGTTGGCGGGCTTTCGTGTGCCTGGATCCTGCTGCAGCTTTTCGACGATGTCTTCGAGTTCGCACACCCCGTTGCTGCATGTGTAGCCGCGCGGACAGCGGACGCGTTGGCAGGCGGCTTCGCAGACCCCGGCATGGCAGAGCAGGCCCTCTGCGCACTCGACGTCGAGGCAAAGACTTTGCTCGCAGCGCCCTTCGATACAGCTGTAGCCTGGCTCGCAATCTCCGGGCAGACAGCGTGCGATGCACGTACCGCGGCTGCAGACCTCGCAACTGCTATCGCAATGAATTTGCTCACACAGGTCTTGGCAGCGCCCCGCGATGCATGATTGCGAGTCAGGGCAAAACACGCCTTGGCACGCGTCTACGCACTCGCCGTCTCGGCAGTACTGCCCTTCTTGGCAATCGGCGTTCTGGCAAGCGCGGGGCACGCAGAAAGTCCCGTCGCAGACCAAACCGGTGGGACACAGACCTTCCGTGCAGTAGGGGGCGCAGTTTCCGGCTATGCAGCCACCGTCCTCGCAGGGGTTCGTCTCGTCGAACGTGCCGTCGCAATCGTTGTCGAGCCCGTCGCAGATTTCATCGCTGGCTTGCATTCGTGCAACACACAGGATTCCGTCGTCTTCGCAAGACAGCGCGCCCTCCGAGCACACGCCTAGTCCTCCGGTATCGCACGAGCCACCCGCGCCCACGCAGCGCTGATCGTTGGAAAGCTCGCCACGGATTGAGAAGCGGTGCACGCCGGGTTCGTCGCCGCTCTCACACGCTGCTCTGGCGATCCTGTCTGTACGGGAATCGTCTAGTTCTTGGTAAGCGGCATCGCCGCCACCAAACCCAACTTGTGCGTGAACGCTCTGCCCGTCCGACTTGCTTGCATCGCCAGTCGTAAAGTCGCATTGCGCGTGCCGGAAGGTGATATCGAAATCACCGGCGGCCAGACAACCCGCGCTTTCGATCACCAGCTGGACGCTCACTCGCGCACCTGGATCACACTGGTAGCGTCCCATGCGGTACCAAGTGACGACCACACGGCCAGGTTCAAGGTGCCACCAGACCGTGTTGTCCTCAGCGTGTTCAGGCAGGCAAGGTGCCGCCTGACCCGGGTCATTTTCCGCGCTACAGCCGGTCGGGCGCGAGTCGAAGTCGGCCCAGTAGGCGGCGATCACTGGCGTCGAAAGGCTTTCGAAGGGCGTTGGCGTAAAGTCCTCGAGCGGCTGGCCGAAGCTCACATTGCCATTGTTGTTCACGTAGAGGATTGAAACTCGACCTTCGCCCCAGCGTAGCCCCCCGGGAAAAGCCTCTCCAAGGTCGATCGCATCACTTGAAGCGTCGTCGTTCGCCCCCAAACACGTCACGCCGAAACCCAGTGGTCCGCCAAACGAATCGAGGAGTGGCGCTTGTGCGGTTACCTGTTCGGGGCGTAGACAGCACAACAGAACCACAAAAAGAAACGGCCTTCCGAACGCTGCTCGCGAGGAAGGCCGCTCTTGATGAGCCAGCAATGCTGGTAGGAGAATCACGATTCGGATTCTAGCTCCTTCTCGATAGCTGCAAGCTCTTCTTTGTAGTTTTCTTCGGTGACGGACTCTTCCATCTCGGCTTGGTAGTCAGCTGGGATGGGCATTGCGTTCTCGTCGATGGCTTCTTCGGCAGGAGCTTCGGCAACAACCTCGCTTTCAATCTCTACTTCGGGCTCGGGAGGTGGTTCTTCGGCCTTGTTGCCACAACCAAGGGCAAGGGCGAAGACAGCGGGTACAAATAGCGGTTTCATGGATCTAAAGCTTTTCATGGTTAGTTCCCTTCGGCTTTCTTAACGGCGGAGTTTTCGTTGGCATTGGCTTTGGCCTTTTCATTGGCGTTGACCGCGCCCTTGGCTTTGACGTCTGCAGCGACGTTCGCCTCGCCCTCAACGTCCGCTTTGCCTTCCACGAGGCGCGCAAGCTTCGCGTCATGACGAGCGTTCTCCTTTTCGATGAGTGCGTCCGCTTTGGCCACGAGCTTCGCTTGCTTCTTGCCTTCAGCCAGGAAACGGATGCGCTGGAGTTTTGCGATACGTTGCGCATTGACTTTGAACTCGGCATGAAATGTCGGTGCCAACATTTTGGGGCGGTCGACGGTGATCTTGGCTTGGTGCTTCGCCTTGAACGCGGCCCAATGTGCAGCGCGGCGTTCCGCGCGTACGCGTAGCTTCTCTTCGGCTGAAAGTTTTGCGTACCCTTCGCCGTATAACTTCATGCTGACATCTGGAGGCGGGACCTTGAACGAAGCCGTCGCGTTTGTTTTAGCGTTCAGGGGTTGGCGCCCATATGCTCTCGCCGCCGCTGCCCTCGCAGCAGCAGCAGCCTGGGACGCTTTTGCTTCCGCACTCAGATTCTTTTTCGCCTTTACGTTCGCGTTGAGGCCTGCCCGGATGTTGGCGGTCGGGGCATGAAGTGGCGCTTTGATTTTTGCGCGCAGGTTGGCCGCTTTGTTGCCCTGCGCCTGTGCTTTTGCCTTTGCCTGTGCTGCAGCCTTCTTTTGGGCTTCAAGCTTTGCTTTTGCAGCGCTGGCGCCACTGACGTCAACTTTCGCTTTTGCTTCAAGCTTGCCGCTTGCGCTTAGTTGAGCTTCAGCGTTCGCCGCGACACCACAGGTGAGCAGCGTACCGAGCACGATGGGGAGAGTTTGTTTGATCATGATTCCTCCGGTCCAATCCGCGACCAAAGCGCGGGGCGAAAGCATAACCCGAGTCGTGGCCGCAGTTCCAAGCCCGGGTAAATCGCGCACGAATACGGGAGGTTGAGTAGTTATCGGGGGGCGCTGCCAGCCAAACGCATGTGCGCGGATGGACTCGCGTGACGTACAGCGATGAGCTCAGCAACGATCGCAATGGCGATCTCCTCGGGTGTTTCAGCGCCGACGGAGAGTCCAACGGGGGCATAAAAGCGCTCGCGATCCAGAGTGACTCCGCGTGCCTCTAGGCGCTCCACGATTTTGAGAACCTTGCGCTTGCTGCCGATCAATCCGAAGTAGCGATGCGGTTGGCTCGCGAAACATCGAACCGCCTCCTCGTCCAAGCGATGGTCGTGTGTGAGCGCCAGCAGGTAGTCTTCCTGCGAGGCGTCTACTTCGCGTATCGCTTCGCTAGGCTCGAGCAGGATGCGCTCGCAGTTTGGAAAGCGTGTCTCGGAGTTGAGCTCTTCGCGGTCGTCCACGACGACGACCCGAAACCCAGCCTGGTTCGCGAACTGGGCAGTCGGTCGGGCGACATGCCCCGCACCGAAGATAACGAGCCGCTCGCTGCGCACGAGGTTCTCCATCAGAAACACCATACTGCCGCCGCAGCACATTCCAAGGTCTTTGGTGAGGTCGACCGTGATGCAGGTGGGGGATGAAGGCTCGATGCAGCGTTGTTGCAGCATCTGTACAATGTGATGCTCGACCGCGCCCCCTCCGATTGTGCCCGATAGGATTCCCTGCGCTTGGACCAGGATGCGCGCGCCGAGGACCTGTGGAACAGAGCCTCGAAGCCCAACCAGGGTGGCCATCGCAGTGGGCTGTCCCGACGCGAAGGCGGCCGCGAGCGCTTCAGCAAGCTCGGCTTTCATACGATGAGGGGCAGGTGGCGGAAAGGAGCGGGGAGTGGTGAAGAGATGTCCTCGTCTGAGGTTGCCACGTCCTCGCTGCTTTGAAGTTGCCGATCGAACACGTGCGTCACTTTGATGTGTGAGAGGCTTGCGAGCATGCTCTGCCGCAAGTGTGGAATCTCGCGTTCCAACTCGTTCAGAAGTGCCTTGATCCGCTGCCTTCGCAGACCATCTTGCGAACCACAGAGATTGCACGGGAGGATGGGAAAGGCCTGTTCGGCCGCAAAGGCTGCAACGTCGGCTTCGTGGCAGTAGATGAGCGGTCGAATCACAGGCACGCGCCCATCGCGCGCGATCAGTTTGGGCGGCATGGCGGCGATGGATCCCGCAAAAAACTGGTTGAGGAGGAGCGTTTCGATCGCATCATCGGCGTGATGGCCCAGCGCGATTTTCGTGCAACCGAGGCGCTGCGCAGCGGTGTACAAGATGCCTCGCCGTAACCGTGAACACATTGAGCAGTACGCCTTACCCTCAGCGGTCTTGTCCTTGACCACCGAGTAGGTGTCCTCGCGTAAGATTTCGTATTCGACCCCGGAGGCCTGGAGCCACTTTTCTAGCGGCTTTCCGTCGTAGCCGGGTTGCATTTGGTCGAGGTGGATGGCGATGAGCTCGAAGTCGATGGGCAAGCGACGCTGTAGGTCTTGGAGTAAGACGAGCAGGGTGTAGCTGTCTTTGCCGCCGCTCAAACATACCATCACGCGGTCTCCGGCTTCGATGAGGTCGAAGTCTCCGACCGCCCGGCCGACGTTCCGCCCGAGCTGGTGGCGTCGCTTCTCGCTTTCGCACTTGGCCATAGCACCCTTGTGTACCACGAACCCAAACCATCGGTAGGGTTGCGACGCGAGAACGCTTTTGGGATAAACACTCCATGCATTGCCGGATTGGCTTGGCTCTAATTACGCTCGTTGTTTGCCTGCCCGTCACGGTGAGCGCTCAAGTCGATATCGAACGTCTCACACCGGCGTTCGGTCCCGAGGGCGGTTTCGCAGTGCAGGGAACCGCGACGCCCGGCCCGATGCTCTATTCGATGGGGCTGTGGACGTCGTGGTCGCTTGAGCCGCTGGTCGTAAAGCCCCCCGAAACAGCGCTCGTCCAGCACCGCATAACCTCCCACTTTCGTACCGAGGTGGGTGTTGGGGGCGTCATGGCGGTCGGCTTCGATTTTCCGTTCACGCTCTACCAGGATGTCAACGACCCGGTGGCGCGGGCCACGATCGGCAACCTACGGGGTGGGGGCGTTGGTAGTCCCGCACTCTCGTTTCGTTATCGACTCGTGGGAGAGGAGGCGTCCGATCGCAGTCTTCGGCGCGAAGGCTTCGGCGTGGGGGCCCAAGGCATGCTTACCCTGCCGGCGGGTGATTCGGACGCTCTTGTCTCCGAATCTGGGGTTACTTCGCTGGTGCGCGTTGGAACGGACTTTCGCATCTTCGATTGGGGCATTGGTGCTCAGCTCGGGTGGAAACATCGCTTTGAGCCCGCGCGTGTCTTAGGCGTACGCATGCGTGACGAACTAGCCCTCGACCTCGCAATACGCTTCCCTTTGGCATTCGTGCGCGGACTCACAGGAATTGCTGAGCTTCGCATGGCGACCGATGCGGGCCGACCTTTTTTTGATGCGGAGACGACTGCGGTCGAGGGTGACCTTGGGGCACGCATTGCGATCGGTACGGTGTACGTGAACCTAGGGGTGGGCACAGGCTTCACGTCAGGAGTCGGCATGCCAAGCCTGCGGGTGTTCGGAGGGCTGCAGTGGGTGCCGAGATCGGACGATACGGACGGCGACGGCATTCCCGATGCTGACGACGAGTGTACCTACGACCCTGAAGATCCCGATGGTTTCGAGGATGAAGATGGATGCGCCGATCTCGACAACGATGGCGATATGGTGATGGATCAGGACGATCGTTGTCCGGACGAAGCCGCCGAGGAATTCAAAGACGAAGACGAAGATGGCTGCACCGATGCCTTCGACGATCGAGACAAGGACGGCATGGAGGATCGCTACGATGCCTGTCCAAATCGCAAGGAAGATCTCGACGGAGACGGCGATGACGATGGCTGCCCCGAATAGCAGCTACACAATAAAAATACGGTTTTCGTGAACACATGTGTGGTGCTGTGAGGGTCATCGACCCGCCGTTGTGCAGATTTCGTTCACTCTGAGAGCCCTTCGGTTAGACTTAAGAAGTGCGGGGCATCACCCTAGTAGCGATTTTGATACCTCTGCTTCACCTCGGAGCGGGGCATGCGGAAGCGGCGGCACACGACCGCGCAGCGCGCGTGCTGCAGCACAGCACCAGCTTTCGTGCACGGGTGCAGGCAGCCTTCGCCATCGGCAGCATCGAGGACTCCGGGACGGAGTCGGCCCGCCAGAAGCTGCTGATTCTCGCGCTTCGGGATGGTCATCCGGCGGTGCGCGCCGCGGCAGCGGCCAGCCTTGCCAAAATCGGTGACAGTTCGAGCATCGACGCGCTTCGTCGCTTGCGCACTGATCACAACAGCGCCGTTCGCTCGCAGAGCGCAGAGGCGGTTCGCAAGATCAACGTTCGCATCGCCGCCCAGGCGCCTAAGGTGCAGGCCAAGCAGCTCGAGCGCCGCTTGCACAAGAGTGGGCCTGAAGTGGGGCATGTCGATGCACGCATCGCGAAAAACCCCGGTGCGGTCGCGGAACTTCTGCGTTCTATCCTTGAGGAAGAACTCGCATCCCGTCGCGATCTGCGCCGCGCCAAGGAAATCCAGATCAACGCTCGAGTGGTGCGTCTAGACTTCCGCCGCAATGCCTCCGGCACGCATCTTTACAGCGTGCTCTCGCTCGTGCTCGTCGACCGAGACAACCAGAACATGCTGGGTACAGCAACCTCTCGCGTTCAGGTGCGAGGCTCCCGCAATCTCAGGGACCGCGCGGGGCTTCTGCGTGAGACGCTGCGAGAGGCTTCTCGCGCCGCGCTCAGCGACCTCTCTGGCGTAAAACTCGCTCTGCGATAAGATGCAGCCCATGAAGTTGGGCTTGGTCTTGTCGGTTACCATGATCTGTGTGGTGCCAGGGTGCACCCCACAGGGTGATCCAGGCATCGCTCGCGAGGGGTTTGAGGACGACTTCGATCGCGACCAGCTCGGCAAGCACTGGAAGAATACCGGCGGTCCTTACCGCATCGAGAACGGCACTCTCCGCGTGCGCGGCGCCAAGAATCGGCCTCTTTGGCTTCGCCGTACGTTACCGCGTGACGTCCGAATTTCATTCGACGTGAAGAGCAACTCCCCGGAGGGTGATATCAAAGTCGAACTTTACGGTGACGGTGCATCGAAGGCGACGCAGGATAGCTACACTGCCACCTCGTACGTGGTGATCTTTGGTGGTTGGGGAAATAGCAAGAACATCATCGCCAGGCTGGATGAGCATGGGAAGGAGCTCGCGGAAGGCCCTCCCAAGAAGGTTGTCCCGGGAAAAACATACAAGTTTGTGATCGAACGCCAAGGGAGCCGCGTCAAAGCGACTGTCGATGGCGAACTCCTCGTCGACTACGATGACCCCAATCCTCTTTGGGGGCGCGGGCACGATCACTTCGCGTTCAACAACTGGGAGAGCGACTTGACGTTCGACAATCTCGTGATCAAACCCCTGTAATAGAGTTCGCATGGACCAGCGCGCATTTCAGGAAGAACTCGACAACCTAGAGCGTGGTCTCGATCGCTTGCGCGCGAAGTACGAACTCTATTTCCAGGGTATTGAGCGCATTGAGCCTCAGCGCGACCGTGAGGCGATCGAGCGCGGCATGCGCCGGCTCTTGCGCGAGGTTCCCAACAACACTTCTCTTCGCTTCCGCTTCAACACTTTCAAGCAGAAGCTGATCACGATGAAGACCTATTGGGCCCGAATCTCTCGGCAGATTGAAGAAGGCACGTACCGTCGACACGTCCAGCGGGCCAAGAAGCGCTTTGGGTACGACAGGCCGCAAGAGGAAGGTGCGCCCAAGAAGCAGGCGTACGAGCTGGATATGGAAGACGATGGCAACCTCGACCTCGACCAACTTTTCGCGCAGATCACGTCACCGAACGAAGACAAGGGACCCTCGAATCGCGTGACGCGACAGCGGACCCCAGGCGGCCTTCCCGCCGTCCCACAACGGCCGTCTCGAGTGCCACCAAAGGCCCCGACGCTCTCGCGCCCAGATAAGGAACCCAATCTCGCCCAATCCGCCAAGAAGATGGGGGCTAGCTTGCCGCCATCGCTGCCGCGGTCCAATGCGAGCCAGGAAGAGCGCTATCGTAAGGTTTACGACCGCTATCTCGAAGAGCGGAAGAAGAACAACCAGCGCGTGGACCACCTTCGCTACGAATCGGTCGCAAAAAAGCTCGAAAAAATGGTGCCGCAGCTCGAAGCGAAGCACAAAGGGAAGAAGATCGACTTCGAGGTTGTCGTTCAAGGCGGAAAGGTTGGCATCAAGCCGATCGCAAAGAAGTGAACTTAGCGCTTGCCGATCGCTTTGAGTCCTGCAACGGCTGCTTTGTTCTTGCGATTCTCTTTCAAGGCGCGTTCGTACATCACCCGAGCGTCATCGGGGCGCTTGAGCTTACGCAAGAGATCCCCGACGTACGACCAGTACATCGCGTTTTTGCTGTCGAGTTGAACCAGACGTTTGGACCAGGACAATGCCTTGTCGAGCTCGTCTCGAGCTTCGAGTGAGCGCATGATCCCCTCTGAAGCCTCTTCGTGGCCGGGCACGAACACCAGGGCCTTAACGTAGTAGCGAATCGCGTGGTCGAACCGCTTCTTCCGGAAGTGTGTCGTTGCACGCGCGAGGTGAGCGCGTGCTTTGCGTGCCTTTGCGCCGGCACGCATGCGCGCAATACTGCGAGATTGCGACGGGACGTTTGCGTCCTCGATCCCCTTCATGATCTCGACGAGCGACCGATCTTCGCCGCTTTTAATAGTTCCACTTGGCTGATCGCCGTTGGGGTCTACCTCGGAACGCGCTGTCTCGGACCCTGACGACTGGCTCGCTGCTTGCGTAGGACTCCCGGCCGGCCGATCCTCGCCGAGGTCGGTTTTTGAGGTGTTCTGCGCGGGGGCCACCTTGTCGATCACCTGTACGGGCTGCCCTACGGTGGGGTTGTATCGCTTCCAAACCAAGACGCCCACGATGGCCGCGATGACGAGCGCGCCAGCGACGATCCACTTGCGATTCGAACTCGGTTGTTTGAGCAGGAGATCGTCGTCGTCATCCATTTGGAAGGGCGCAATCGGCGCCTGGTCCAACACTTTGGGCCCAATATCTGCGGCGGCAATGGGCGCAAGAGGTGTCGCACCCACGAGTTCAGGAGCGCGATCGTCGATTGTCGTTTTTGCTGCTTCAAGTGCGGGATCTTCGGGCATCGCCGGTGCATCCGGCTCGACTTCCACATCTGACGGCGCTTCCGCCTTGGCCTCTGCTTCCGTCTCGGCTCCCGCCATGTTCTCCGCCACCCCTTTCGACTCGGGTGAGGGCTTTCGATCTGGTTCGGGCGGAGGTTCAAGTTCTGGCGGTGAAGAATCGACAGTGGTCGCGGCATGCTCGGGTGGAGGTGACGGCGGAGCAACAACGCCGTCCGGTGAAGCGGGTGGTTCGGAGAGACCGACGAGTTTTTCAGAGGGTCGCTGCGGTGCAAGAGAAGGGAGGCGCTCGTTCTTCGCATCCGGGTCGCCCAGCGCAACGAAGCCTTCCTGCTTCGCGGGCGGTTGTGCGTCTGCTTGTGATTTGGCGCTTGTCGTGACCTGCGCTTCATGAGGTGGTGGTGTGGAGCTAATCCGTTTCTTTCTCGACGGCGGAACCTTGCGTGCGGAAACCGATGGTGGCGGTGGCACCTTCGAGCGGGGCGCGGGAAACAATGACTCTGTTCCCTTGCGCGGACGCTCCGCGACGCTGTTCCATCCAGAACGTGACTCTTCTGTGCCATCGTATTCTGGTAACTTCAGTCGCGGGTCGGTGGAACGAGCACCGGCTTCGAACCAACCACCGCGTCGTGGTTCGCGCTGGGGGATTCCGAGCAGAGTCGGATCGCGCCGATGTTTGTTCGTCGACCCATCATCATGCTCGTCGGAAGGAGCTTCCGTCGGCTCGTCGCTCGATGGATCAGGTCGGTCCGCGCTCACGGACACTATGTTCTCCATTATTCAGTGAATCCGCAAGCGTCGATGCGGCCAGGGGAGTCGCCATATATGGCAATTTTAGGACCCTGGCGAATACTTCCTCAAGCCAGCGTAGGCCGTTTTGCTGCTCCTGCTCACGTCTCAGTACTCGTCGCACCAAGTGGGCATAGTTCACCTCCGGTCGGGCACGTGGCAAAGCGGAGGCAAGCGTGAGCAGCGGGCCGGTGATCCTCTCCGTCTCAGCTTGATTGAGCAGCGCAACGGGGGCTTGCGAAGGGAACTCCTGGACCAGAGCCCTGCGCAGGTCCGCTGCCTCGCGGAGCGAAAATGGCTCGGCTGTCGAGGCGACCAGCCAGCAGGTTTTCTCCGGGTCGCGCAGGACCTCAAGTGCACCTTCCGCACCACGACGTAAAAGGCCGCCCGATGCCGTGTTGTGGATCACGACCGGCACTCGAACCATATCGAGCAAGTGGCCCGTGGCCGGTGCATCAAAGACTACACGCTCATACTCGAGGGCTGAATTGTGGTTCCCACCGACCATCTGTGGATTGACATGAAAGCAGACCTTTCCCAAGGTGGCCCAGGCGTGGACGCCAGGTGTGCCCCGCAAGAACGACGCGACCAGGCGGTTCTCAAAAACCGCCGCATATAGCCGTTTGGAGTGGAGTACCATCGAGCCGTACTCTCGTAAGGCCGCTTCTGGACGGATATCGACGATATCGAGATTGGGCATCGCATTCTGAAGAAAGTCGGACTCTTCTGCGTTCGTTGAGTCGAACAGATGCCACACTCGATCCTGTGGGTCCGCACGGGCGAGAAGTGTGCGAACTCCGCCTGCCGCGGAGGAATAGGCGAGCGTTGCCGCCACCGTTGACTTTCCGACGCCCCCTTTACCGGAGACGATGATGAGTCTTCGGTTGAGCTCACCGTGCATGCCTAAAGAGTATCCTGTGGAGCGCCGATCATGGAAATCTCGGACTAACTGCGCTACCAATTCGGGCCACGATGAGCGGGGCGGTGAAGGCATTCGGATTCAAATGGCGGGCTCTCTGGCTCTTGTCGCTGCTCAGCTTTGTGACGCTTACATATTGGGCGCTGGTGCAGGCGCCTGAGGAAGCGCGGATGGGCGTGGTGTATCGCATCCTGTACATCCATGCGCCCAGTGCCTACGCGATGTATATCGGTTTTTCGGTGTGCGCGATCGGAAGTCTTCTCTATCTACTCAAGCGAAAGCTTTGGGCGGATGCGCTCGCCGAGTGTGGCGCAGAAGTCGGCCTCTTGTTCGCACTTACGGTGCTCACAACTGGACCCCTTTGGGGCCGCAAAGCTTGGGGCGTCTTTTGGGTCTGGGACCACCGGCTGACGACCACCGTGCTGGCTGCACTGATCTTCGCGGCATACATGGGTCTTCGCGGTCAGTCTCCCGGACGCGCCGAGCGCCGGTTTAGTGCGGCTCTGGCATTGATCGGCTTATGCATTCTACCCGTCATTCACTACAGCGTGCAGCTTTGGCGGGGCCAACATCCGACGGTGATCACAGACAAAGGTGGTGGGCTGGCCCACGTCGACATGAAGATCGCACTGGCGCTCGGTTTTCTTACGATGACGCTGGTGTCGATTCTGCTCTTGACGACACGGTATCGAATCGCGGTTCTTGCGAATCGGGTGCAGGAGCTCGAGATGGATGCGCTGGAGGCAGACGATGTTTAAACAAATCATGGTTCGCGTAGGTCGTCTGGCATGGCTCTTCGTAGTGACTGGCCTGTCGTTGCATGCTGCCAGCGTTTTCGCTCAGGATGTAGATCCAGGTACCGATCGCGCGGAGACCTTCGTCCCCGTAGAGGGCCCACAGGTCGAGGACGTTCCAGGCGGCCCTTTGATGGTGGGCGCCTATGCGTTATTGTGGATTCTCGTCTTCGGCTACTTGTTCATGCTCTCTAGGCGCGCCCGCAACCTCGAAGCGCGCATCGCACAACTCGAATCCAGGCGCACCTAGGCTTCTGAGTCAGATCATGGAACTTCCCTCGCTTGCGCACCTCATCTACATCCCCGTGATTTTGCTCGTGGGTCTTGCCATTGGGTTTCGCCTCGGTGCGTCGGCCGCACGAGACGAACTTGAGCGTCGCCAAAAGGAAAAGCGGCGCTAAACCAATCAATCTCTGTTGTTTGGCGCTGATGCCGTTCTTAACAGAACGCTGCGTGCTCCAAACGACGGTCTAGTCCTGATCATTGCGCTGTAGATGGCGCAATTGCCAGTGTTTGCGGCCGCGAGTTCGAGGGCGCGTTGTGGCACGCACTTTGCTGCTATGTAAGTACGGGAGAGGGTGAAGCATGCAAAGTATGGAAAGCTGGTTTGGGCTGGCGGTGGCGGCTGCGATTTCGCTTGGATGTATGGGCGAGGTGGTCGATTCGCCCTTCGACGATGGCGAGTATCCAAACGTTGAGGCTACGGGAGCGATCGCGGGTGCGATCTTCGAAGATCTCGATCGTGATGGGGCGCTGGGTGCTGGTGACGCGCCCTGGGCGGATAAGTGGATTCAGCTCTACGATGAGCAAGGACAGTACATTACTGCTGTGAGTAGCGCGACGGATGGAACTTGGGGGTTTTCGGACCTGCCTGTTGGACGGTACTCCGTGCGTTTTTCGAGGTTCGACTGGGATCAGATCAAGTATGACTACCTACTGACCACCCTTGATTCGTTGCGTCCCATCGTGACGGTGGACGTCGTCGATGGAGCCACCGCGCGGGTTGATCTGGGCTGGCATTTGATCGGTTGGTCGAGTTCGCTCGATGCACCCATGAGCGAGGTGGTCGCAGCCGATGGCCTTAGGGTGAAGTCCTACACCGATGCGGTGACCGCAGAACAAGTTCTTGAGGCACTGAATACTGGAACATTGCGTGGGGCGGAAGCTCCCAAGACGGAAATCCTCTTCGGATATCACGATACAAGCTTCTGTTGGATCAGCAACTCTGGTTCGCCGGGGACCTACAGCGGCTATTCCGCGGACTGTTTCATCACGTTTAGGTCATGGTTGGACTACGGGGACAAGACGCTCTTTCACGAATACGGGCATGCCTGGTCGCATTACCACGACAAGATCGTGATGCAGGATGGGGACTTTACGTCCTACCTCGAAGTTCGTGGACTATTGGGCGATGATCGGCTTGAGTCGAACCACGCGTGGGATCGAGGCGAGATGATCGCCGAAGACTATCGACAGCTCTTCGGTTCGCCATCCGCGACCAGATCGACCCAAGAGAATAGAGAAATCCCGGTTGCCAGTGAGGTGCCGGGCTTGAAAGAGTTTCTCTCGGGTGAGTTCATGGGCGTTGGGGGAACCCCATCGGAACCGACGAACGAAGCTCCGACGGCGGACTTTTCGTTTTCGTGCAGCGACTTGGTGTGCTCGTTTGATGCGCAGGCTTCGAGCGACACAGATGGCTCGATCGTCAGTTATCAGTGGCAGTTTAGCGACGGAAGTACGCTGACGGGCGCTACGGTGGAGCACACCTTCGCGGCCTCAGGTGACTATCAGGTTGAGCTTAAGGTCACCGACGATGGTGGCGCGAGCGGTACGTTGAGCAAATATGTGCTGGTCTCATCCAACGACGGCGGCGGGAGCACCGGTGGTGACGGCACGAGCGGTCCGCATATCTCCAATACGACCAGCAGTTCGCTCAGCATGGGCTCGACATGGAAAGCTTGGGTGACGGTAAGCGTTTCCGACGCCGGAGCGCCCGCATCGGGGGTTTTGGTAGAAGCAACCTGGACGGGTGAGGGCCGGCATGGCTCGAGCGGTAGCGTATCGTGCACCACCGATGCTAACGGGCAGTGTTTGGTATCGGCGACGCAAGCGAAGAAGGTGTCGAGTGTGGACTTCTGGTTTAGCGCGCCCAGCGCAACTGTTGTCACCGTAGCAAAGCCGTAGCGCGACCGGCCTTTCGCGTTGGGGATTTCTAAAGTGAGCGATGTAGGCTAGATTCGCCTCGTGATCAGTTTTGAATTTTCTGACGAGCAAAAAGCTCTGATCGACAGCACCCGAGGCTTTGTCAAAGAGCGCATCATCCCTATCGCTGGCGAGTGTGATCAGCAGTCAAAGTTTCCCAATGATGTCTTTAAAGAGGCGTGGGACCTCGGGATTGTCAACGCGACCATTCCTGAGGCCTACGGCGGCACAGGACTGAGCGAAGTCGACAATGTGTTGCTGACAGAGGAGCTGGCCTACGGGTGCACGGGCATTCAAACGAGTATCACAGCCAACATCTTGGCTGCGACGCCCATCATGGTCGCAGGCGACGAGGCGCAGAAAAAGAAGTACCTCGGCATGCTCACCTCCGAGCCGTGCTTTGCGGCTTATGCCATCACAGAGCCTGGCGCGGGTTCGGACGCCGGCGGCATCCAGACGCGCTGCGAAGAGAAGGGCGACGAGTGGGTTCTTAACGGCCAAAAGTGCTTCATCACCAATGGCTCCTGGGCCAAGTGGTACATCGTGTTCGCCACCGTTGACGCAAGCGCGCGGCACAAGGGTATCGCGGCCTTCATCGTCGATCGCGATGCGCCCGGAGTCAGCGTCGGGAAGAAAGAAGACAAGCTGGGTCAGCGCGCAAGCGACACGGCCACGATCATCTTCGAGGACGTCAAAGTCCCCAAAGAGAACCTGCTGGCTCCGCCGGGACAGGGCTTTCAGCTCGCGATGAAGACTTTCGACCGAACTCGCCCCGATATCGCGGCTGGTGCGTGTGGCATCATGCGCCGCGCGCTCGATGAAAGCGCAGCCTATGCGCTGGAGCGTAAAACCTTCGGCGTGCCCATCGCACAACACCAGATGGTGCAGTCGATGATCGCGGACATGGCCATCAAGTACGAAGCAACCCGCCTCCTCATGCTTAAGGCTGCGTGGATGATCGACCAAGGCGGCCGCAACTCTGTGACGGCCTCGTATAGCAAGGCCTTTGGTGCCGACAGCGCGATGCAGGTCGCCACCGATGCGGTGCAAGTCTTTGGTGGCAACGGCTACATGAAAGAGTATCCGGTCGAGAAACTGATGCGCGACGCGAAGATCCTGCAGATCTACGAGGGCACCTCACAGATTCAGCGCATGGTCATCGCCAAAAACATCTTCGCCGGAATCCGATAGCCTCGCAGTTCCAATCCAGCGCGACTCAGCGTTGTCATCTCCGCTGCCTGCGCGCCTACCTACAAGTAGGCTTACGCGGGCTGCTCGACTCCGCCTTGATTCACGTGGATTCTATCTGCGATCCAAATCGGATTGTTCGTGGTCACTATCCGAGGGATTCGTCGATTTTGCGCAGGACGAGGTCGACGCATTGTTCAAGGGCGACCTCGACGCCTTCTGGGTGGCTGCGCTGTTTGAATTCGACGACGCCCTTGGCCAAGCCACGTGACCCGACTGTGACGCGAAGAGGGATGCCGAGCAGGTCGGCATCTTTAAACTTCACCCCTGGGCGCTCGTTGCGATCGTCGAGAAGCACTTCCGCGCCCGCTTTCGTAAGGTCTTCGTAGATCGACTCGGCGTGCTGGTGCACCTCGTCTTCTTTGCCGATCGCGGAGATGATGACCTGAAAGGGCGCGATGGCCATCGGCCACACGATCCCGCCATCGTCGTGGTTCTGCTCGATCGCCGCGGCGATGAGCCGTGAGACGCCGATGCCGTAGCAACCCATCACGAAAGGCTGCGACTTGCCGTTTTGGTCGAGAAAGTTGGCGTTCATTTTGGCGCTGTAGTGCGTACCCAAGATGAAGATATGTCCGCCTTCGATGCCGCGATAGCTGCGCAGTGGCCTGGCGCATTGAGGACAAGGGTCACCGTCTTGCACCTGACGAAGGTCTGCCACTTTGCCTTCGTAGTCGCGCCCATAGAGCACGTTACGCAAGTGGAAATCGTCTTTGTTGGCACCGCACACTGCGCTGGCGATGGTGGATGCTGCGCGATCGACGACGATGGTTCCTTTGAAACCAACCGGACCGACCGACCCTGGGCCCGCTCCCGTCGCCTCGCGCACGATCTTCTCGGTCGCCATCGCCACCTCATCGACACCGAGCACACGCGCAAGTTTGAGTTCATTGAGCGTGTGGTCGCCGCGTACAATCGCCATCGCCATGTGTGGCTTTCCATCGCGCTCGAAGGTGACGACGAGAGACTTGATCGTTGCGCTGGCTGGCGTGCCATCGTCCAGAAAAGCGACGACGTCCTCGATTGTGCGCTTTCCTGGCGTTGCGATTTCTTCGATCGACGGGCCCTCCTTGGGTGGCGAGACCATGGTTTGCGTTGAGAGCGCCGCCACTTCGACATTGGCTGCGTAGCTACAGCTGCCGCAGGCTACAATGTCGTCCTCGCCGGTCTGCGCCAAGATCTGGAACTCGGCGCTCTTCGAGCCACCGATGGCGCCGCTGTCGGCGTGTACCACGCGGTAGTTGAGTCCCAGACGCGTGAAGATTCGATCGTATGTCTTGCGCATTTGTGCGTAACTCTTTTCGGCGTCGGCATCGCTGACATCGAACGAGTACGCGTCTTTCATCAAGAACTCGCGTCCGCGAAGCAACCCGCCGCGCGGCCGCGGCTCATCACGGTACTTGAGCTGGATCTGGTAAAGGTTGAGGGGCAGCTGTTTATAACTTTTGACCTCGCGCCGCACCATATCGGTGATGATCTCTTCGTGCGTCGGCCCGAGGTGGTAATCGCCACCCTTCCGATCTTGAAGTCGCAAGAGTGTTGACCCGTAAAGATCCCATCGCCCCGTCTCTTGGAAGTACTCCGCTGGCAAGATGGCTGGCATGAGCACCTCTTGCGCACCGGCCGCATTCATTTCCTCGCGAACAATCTCGGCGATCTTGTGCTGCACGCGCATTCCGAGAGGCAAGAGCTCGTAAATGCCCGCGCCGACCATGCGCGCGTAGCCGCCGCGAAGAAGCAAAATGTGCGACGGCATGGTCGCCTCTTTGGGCACCTCTTTGACGGTAGGAATGAACGCCTTGGAATAACGCATGCCGTCTTATAGCAAAGCCTCGCGCCGCAGGCATCGACTGAGCGAAAACGACTGGCCGGTGACGGAGCTTCAAGACCTCTGTGTGCGCTTGTCGGGCTGATCATCCAAGCCTTCGGCGAAGTCTGGGTCGACTTCGCTCAATTCTGCCCGCAGCCGTGCCGGCGAAGAACTTCGTTGGCGGAGAGCTTGTCTTGTTGTCTGAAGATGTCTGTTCAGAAGCTCACAGAAGCCCTCTGCATCAGCGCGGTTCAGATGTCGAGTGACTATAAGCTCACCGATTGAAGTTCGCGCCGTGACTTGATGACGTGCCCCTGCTTGAGCCTCCACGTCAAATGCGACGATATCTTCAGTGGCTCTGGCGATGCCCGCCGCGGGCGGCAGCGGGCCGTGTTGGACGCGAAGCGCCACTTCGTCCACATCGACCACGGTCTGATTGACCAACCTGGTCAAGAAACGGTAGGCGATGAGGAGGGTCATGATTGTGATGAGCAATGGCGCCAAGGACTCGCTCAGGACCGTACTCGTGGCAAACGAAACGCAAAGAATGATGCTGAGGGCTAGGCCGACGAAATCGCTTGGGCGACGCCAACGGGCAATCGCGTGGAGCTTAGAGCCTGACTCCGCGCCATCTTTGTTCTCAACTCTGATGTTGCCGCCGTGGAAATCCACAAACTCGCCAGTTTCGGACGTGCCTTCGGGCAACTCCTCGGGGTCGATTGTGAGAAACTCTCGCACCGCTTGAGCAATATGATCGGCATCCCGTGCCTTTTTTATGTCGTCGATCAGCACCTCTTCTCGGTTTTTGAGCCTTGCGACGACCGAATGCTTGCGAAAGTGAGTTGAGGGCACGACGACGACTTCATCGATCGACTTGGCGTCGAGTTCCGTGGGCTCCTCTCGGCCACGCCACATACGCAGCTGCCTGTCGCGGCCGGTCAAATAGCTTCGATAGGTGCTGCTCGCGCTGAAGCGATCGGGGTGGCGATATTCGATGTCGAGCTTGGCCTGTGTTCGCTGTGCAGCGTCACGTAGGCTGCTTGCCTGGAAACGCGCAGGCTCAAAGCTGACGGACACCTGCGCGGACAGGGCTTGGCTGCCATCGAGGATGGGGTGGGGCGAACCCATCTTGCTCAATCGATGATTTCGGACCGGTAGTCTTCGATCACGCGGTTGCTCAGCAGTTTTTCGCACATTGCGTCGACTTGTGCTTTCTCAAGTCTTTCGCCTTCGATTTCGATGAGCTTTCCGACCCTGACCGTCTTGATGTCTTCGAAGCCGAGCGTACCGAGCGCGCGGCGGATGGCTTCGCCCTGCGGGTCGAGCACTTCTTGTTTGAGCGTAACGTAAATGTTGGCTTTCATGTCGGACTAGGGGAGTAGCAGGTTCTTGAACGGTTTGCGATGCTTCCAGCGGTAGGTGCGAAAGTCGCGCTGATCGGTTGAGAGGATCTTTCCATGACCCAGATGCTCCGCAAGTAGCACAAGCGAAGCATCAGCCAGATCCATCGGCAGCTGTGCGTACTTCTTCATTAGCTGTGCGATGCGTGGAAGACGCGTCGCCTCGATCGAGTAGATGCTGTAGGCGCCGCGAACCCCGCTTTGGATGAACGCCTCTTTCGCACCGTTTCCGAGCCTAGTGCCTAGCAAGTGACATGTTTCCGTTAGCACAGGCCACGTCGTGATGAGAGGTTCGGATACAACCGTGAGCGCATCGCGAGCGCGTTCGTGGTGTTTGTCCCGTCGGTTCGCCAGTGCAAGCCAGAAACCAGTATCTGCGATCAGCACGAGTTCCCTTGGTTCTTAGCCATTGTGCTTTCGCGATACGTCTTCGACAAGAAGCTCCTTGTACGTTTCCGATAGATCGGTCGGACCATCGGCACAGCCAATAAACTTTGAATCTTCAAGCGCTCGCTTCGCGTCGTGCTGCTGGTGGTGCTCATAGTAGAACGAGATTGCGTCTCGAAGCACCTCTGCGCTTGTGCGCTTCGTCTGCTTACAAAGAAGTTCGATCTTTCGTGCCAGCGATGCACTAATCCGCGCATTCAGTCGCTCCGAGTAGGCATCGTTTGTCATACATACAGTATGACAGAGCAGCCCCGCTCTGGCCAGGGGACGCTAGAGGTTCAGGTTCTTGCGGATGCGTGCGATCGGCTCTTCAAGGTTGGGTTCAAAAGCGAGCCCCGAAATGGTTTCACAAGCCTCAATATACCGGGCCGAAGCCTCTATGCGAACGTCGTCGGGAATGGTCGGCGGCGGGCCGTCTCCGCGATAGCCCTGCTCGGCCAACCAACGTCGAACGTATTCTTTGTCGAGTGATTGTGGAGCTTCGCCTGAAGCAAGCCTTTCTTCGTAGTCGTCGGCAACCCAGTAGCGTGATGAGTCTGGCGTGTGGATTTCGTCGATTACGAGGATGTGGCCGTCCGTTGTTTTGCCAAATTCGTATTTTGTATCGACCAGAATGAGTCCCTGTTCGGCACAGTGTGCCTGTCCGAACGCGAATAACGCCTTCGCATACTCGGCAGCTTCATCAAAATCGCGGGCACTAATTTGCCCCTGAGCGAGAATCTCTTCGCGTGACGCGCTGACGTCGTGGTCGCCGTGCATCGCTTTGGTACTCGGCGTGAGCAGAGGCTCAGGCAATTTCTGGTGTTGCTGGAGCCCGTCGGGAAGGGTGTGGCCACAGAACGTGCGCTCGCCGCTTGCATAATGGATCCAAATACTGGTCGACGTAACGCCCGTAATGTAGCCGCGCATCACCATTTCCACGGGCAATGGCTCGCACTCGGTCGCGAGCATGACCGTCGGATCCGGCGCTTCGAGCATGTGGTTGGGCGCGACGTCCTTGCTTTGCTCGAACCACCACGCTGCAAGCGTGTTGAGCACTTGGCCTTTGACAGGCAAGGTGCCGAGGACACGGTCGAACGCCGAGATGCGGTCTGTGACGATGATCGTGCGCCGCCCATCTGCGCTGTAGTTGTCACGCACTTTGCCCCGGTAGAAGGTGCCGAGATCGGTGAAATTCGTCTCGACGAGGACGCTCTGGAGGGCTTTCTGCAATGTTCCTTTATCAACCATGTTTGTGTGATCTAGCGAAGAACCGAGGATACGTGATGAGCGCTCTTTGCGAAACGCTGATTTGCTAACTGCAAATCACTACTTTGCAGCAAAGGCTAGCGAAGAACCAAAGATAGCGCGCGATCGATGATTGTTTCGGCATGTGCGAGTGCGTGCCCGAGTTCGAACTGCGCTTCGATCTGCTTGGGTTCGATGTGTTTGGTGATCTCCTCGTCGTTCAGCAAGAGGTCAAGAAACAAGCCTTGTCCTTCGAACGCCTTCATCGCGTTGCGCTGAACCATCACATAGGCTTCTTGTCGCGGTAGGCCCGCATGAACAAGTGAGAGCAGCACCCCTTCGCTTGCCCACAGCCCGCCCGTGCGCTCCAGGTTCGCGCGCAAGTTTTCTTCGTAGACCACCAGGCCCTCGATGACCTGCGTGCAGCGCACAACCATGAATGCCGTGGTCGCTGTCGCATCCGGTGCGATCATGCGCTCAACCGATGAGTGTGAAATATCGCGCTCGTGCCAGAGAGCCACATTCTCGAAAGCGGGTGTTACCGCAGCACGGACCACACGGGCCAGTCCGCACAGGTTCTCGCTAAGCACCGGGTTACGCTTGTGGGGCATCGCGCTCGAACCCTTTTGGCCGCGTGTGAAGGCCTCTTCGGCTTCTGTCAGTTCGGTGCGTTGCCAGTGACGCACATTGGTCGCGAAACGCTCGATGGCCGCCGCAATGGAAGCCAGCGCGCTAAAGAAAATGGCGTGCCGATCGCGCGCGACGATCTGTGTAGAGACCGTCTCAGGCTCGAGTCCCAGTTGGGCCAAAGCGTCGCGTTCGATCTCAGGCGTGAGGTGCGCATAGGTGCCTACCGCGCCAGCAACCTTGCCCACCGCCACCTCTTTTCGCGCAAGATCCAAGCGTGCGCGTGTGCGCTGTAGTTCTGCCATGTGTCCAGCCAGGATCAGGCCGAAGCTGACGGGCTCGGCGTGAATGCCATGAGATCGGCCGATGGCTGGCGTGGTGCGGTGTTCCTGAACGCGGCGAGCGAAACTTTCGATGAGGCGGCCCAGAAGAGTGTCGATCTTTTCGCCAGCCTTGCGCAGCTGTAGCGAAAAGCCGGTGTCGAGTACATCCGACGAGGTCATGCCGCGGTGGAGCCAACGCGCTGGCGCCCCCGCCAGTTCTTCAACATGGGTCAAAAAGGCAATGACGTCGTGTTTTGTCGTTTGCTCGATTTCCAGGATTCGCGAGGCATCTAGCTTTTCACGCGCCGGGAGCACCGCTTCGGCGGTCCCTTGTGGGACCAGACCGTGCGTTTCCATGGCGCGGCACGCGGCCAGTTCGACGTCAAACCAGAGGCGAAAGCGTTCAGCGTCGCTCCAGAGTTCTTGGAAGCTCGGTGGGGTATACCTGGGAATCATTCGTACAAACCCTACATGAGAGGGCAGTTGCGCGCATCCCATGCGGAGCTGGTCAACGCGCGTAACGGCACTATGATCAGGGCTTAAGTGCTGAGTAACATTCCATCGCAGATCCCTTTTGAGGGAGGGCCGATCTTCGAAGGTCCCATGGCCGCAGTGATGGTTGGTCTCCTGGCTGCTGAGACTGGCCTTGAGACGCTACTAATCAAGCGGCCGGTTCGAGAGTCCGATCCATGGTCAGGTCACATTGCCTTCCCGGGGGGGCGCGCTGAGGGGCGTGAGACCCCCACAGAGACCGCGCTTCGTGAGTGTCAAGAAGAAGTCGGATTTGCTCCGGAGGCTGACAATCTCCTCGGCTTTTTGCAACCGGTGCGCGCGGTGAGCAAGGGGCGGGCGCAAAACCTTTCCGTGATTCCCGTCGTATTCAAGCTCACCGAGAAACCACCTTTTGTACTCGAGCCTGGCGAGGTTGCCGAAGCCATGTGGGTGCCGCTTCGGCCCCTTCAGCAAGGCTTGTTTGACGCCGAGCACCCATACCGGCACGAGGGGGTTGTGCATCGCTTTCCGGCCTACGACATTGATGGACACGTGGTCTGGGGCCTGACCTATCGAATTTTATCGGACTTTTTTGCGCGACTTCCGGTTACGGGCGTGTCGAGCTAAGAGGCAGGAAGGTTGAGGAGGTTTTCTCATGGACGATAAGCAGATGAACGAAAAGGAATACGAGAAGGTTGCCTTCGAGACCTTGCGACGGGTCGTGGACCTCTTCGACGACATTGATATCGACGAGGCAGACGTCGAGAGCAGCGGTGACGTTGTTCGCATTCGCTACGCCGACGGTAGCCACTGCGTGGTAAACACACAGCGCCCGGTCCGTCAGCTCTGGCTCGCCGGGCTAGGGCGCGGATGGCATTTCGACTATGATACCAAGCAGGGCAAGTGGCTCGACGACAAAGGCAAAAACCGAGAACTCTTCGATGTATTGCGCGAAGTTTCCTCGCACGCCGGCGTTTCGCTTTAGCAGTCCGGTAGGCGACGAGGTGTCGTGGCCCCAGTCTTAATAGGAGCCGGAAATGTGAGACTTCGTCGCCGTGTTGGCACCATGACCATTTTTTGGTTAAGCCGAGCTGCATGAACGGTTCGGTGATTGAGCATATAATTAGGGGGCTTCTTCTTTTCAGCGTTTTCCTCGGCTGTGGAGGCAGCGCTGAGGAAGGGGGCATCGGAAGGTCCCATCAGCATCAAGAGTCGAACGCGACGCCAACGGGCGAGAGCGTGACCCCGCACGACGGCAAGCGCCACCACTCGGCTCATCGCAAAGACCACGACTTCAAGGACGCAGAGGCCTGGTCGAAGATGTTCGACGATCCGAAGCGTGATGCTTGGCAGAAGCCAAGTGTCGTGGTGCAGGAGCTCCAGCTCGACAAGGGCATGGTCGTGGCCGACGTCGGCGCGGCTACAGGTTATTTCGAGGGCCCACTGAGCAAAGCGGTAGGCGGAGAGGGCAAGGTCTTGGCGCTCGACGTCGCGCCGCAGATGATCGAGTTCATGGCGGCACGAGCGGCCGAAGATGGGTGGAACAATGTGACGGCCAAGGTTGTTGCGCCTGACGACCCTGAGCTCGATGACGCCTCGGTTCACCGTGTCCTTATCGTCAACACTTGGCACCACATCGAGGATCGTGTGCGCTATGCACAGAAGCTGCATCGCGCACTGCGACCTGGCGGTTACGTTTTGATCGTGGATTTCAATCAGAAGAGTCCACACGGTCCGCCCGCCTCGGAGCGAATCGAGGCTGATGTCGTGCGGCGCGAATTCGAATCGGCGGGTTTTGACTTAGCGTATCCGACGAACAACGAGCTGCCTTACCAGTACATGGTTCGTGCTGGCCGTTCCGATAAGCTCGTCACGATTCCCAATGCGGTCTTGCTCGGTGGGACGCTTTTCGGGGGCCCACCTTCGGACCAGGACCTAAACGCGATCAAACAGGCGGGATACACGCAGGTCGTTTCGCTTCGTACGGCGAGCGAGCCGGGGGCCAAAGAGGAGCCTACTGCCGTGAAGAAACGTGGGTTGGCTTTTATCTCCATCCCTGTTGAGGGCGCGGAGGGACTCACGGAAACCAATGCGAAGGCTTTGTTTCTATCGCTCAAGGCGCAGCCCAAGTCGGTTGTGCACTGCGGCAGCGGAAACCGAGCAGGCGCGCTAATGGGACTTGCCGCACGCTGCGCCGGCGGAACCATTGAGCAGGCGCTCCAAGTGGCCGATCATGCCGGCGTCACAAAGCTCAGACCCGCCCTCGAGGCCAAACTTCGCGAAGGCGTTTGCGCCCCCAAAACCGTTAAATAAAAAAGGAGCCCGAAGGCTCCTCTTTTGATGCGTAGGCTAGGCCTGCTCAGCCGAAGCCTTGGCGGAGGCTAGCCGCCGCCGCCTTTCTTGTTGACCGCAAAGTTGATGTTTGCGTAGCCCGCTTGTGCAGCGGAGAACATCACCTTCTTGATCACGCGGAAGTCGACCTTGCGGTCTGCTTGGAGAATGAGCGTGCCCGGAAAGTCTTCTCCCGGGTGGGTCATTGGCCAGTTTTTCTTGAGATTCTCGAGATTTTGGACGAGTGCTTCAATCCGATCAACTTGCGCACTCTCGACCAACGTTGAGTAGTCCGCCATCGGATGTCCATCCAGGAGGATTTTGTTGGTGCTGATCGAGAGAACCGGAGCTTGTTCGAGCTCCTCAGTGTTCGCACCCTGCGGAAGCTTCAAGTTCTGTTGACTCATGTTAATCGCCTTGCTTCCGAAAGAGGAGAGCAAGAAAACTGTCAGCACGATCAAGAAGTCGATGAAGGGAATAAGCGGCAGCTCTTGGTTGACGCTCTTCTTTCCATGTCCACCCACTTTTTCTGAAACGAACTTGAGTGGGATGTGGTGAAGAAGAACCTTCTCGGGTTTATGTACAGCCATTCGCTTGCCCTCTTAGATCTGTGCACCGTCGGAGACGGATACGCTTGGAAAGCCCGATCCGACAGCCAAATCAAGTGCCTGAATGAAGTGCTCGTGCAAAACCCCGTCTTCTGGTGCCACAATGATTTCCTTGTGGTCCTGACCGAACTGCGTCTTGAAGTTCTGAAGCTTCTCTTGGAGCTGCACGTTGTCGTACTGCTCTTCGCTGAGCTTCGGCACCGTCACACGGTCCCCTGCTGAAGTTGTGAAGGCGTAGCTCTTGTCTGCTTTGACCTGCAGCATGAGTTTGACCTTTTCCTCTTCCTCGATGATGTCTTCCGTCTGGGGCTGACCCGGCATCTTTTGGTTCGTGTCGATGCGCGCCGTCTGTTGCCAGACGGCGGTCAGAAGAAGGAACATCACGCAGCAAAGCAGCAGATCGATGAACGGGATGAGAGGCAGCTCGTTATTAACGCTCTTTTTGCCTCCATGGCCTCCCCCGCCAACGTCAATGCCAGCCATGCTTTAGGCTGCCTGTTGCAGGTTGAGCTGACCGCGGTTGTTGGTAACCAAGTTCAGCGTCTGAACCGTTGCGCCGTTGATGTCGTCGAGCAGTTTCTGCGTCTTACCGTTGAGCACCGCGAAACCGATCAAGCAGATCAGAGCCGAGAAAAGACCCCAACCCGTGCAGAACATCGCCTCGGAAATACCGAGTGCGAGAACGTTCTGCTTGGTGGCCTCATCGATACCCGGACGACCGACAGCCGCGAAGGCGTTGATCAGGCCGAGCACCGTGCCGAAAAGACCCGAAAGCATCGCAAGGTTCGACATCAGCGCAAGGTAACCCGTCCGCGACTCGATCTTGGGAAGCTCGCGAAGTGCGGCCTCATCCATCGCTGCTTGAACCTGCGCGTCGTTCTGATTTGCGCGCATCAGGCCGGCCTTGACGATACGACCAAGCGGTGCGTTCGAAGCCGAGCAGAGCTTGATTGCGCGACCCACATCACCCGCAAGAATGCACTTCTGCATGGTCGCGATGAAGACGTCTCGGTTGATCGAGCTTTTCCACAAATACATTGCCCGCTCGACGATGATACCCACACCAATAATGAGCCAAAGCGTGATTAGCCAAAGCGCCCAGAAGTGGGGGTTCCAAAAGTGTTCACCGAAGAGCTTTCCAAAAAATTCCATGTTCCTCCTGGGCTCTGTTCTACTTACCCGTTTGCAGGCAAAAGAGCGATCGCGATGATACCGGGGGTGGGGGTGAAGTCAATAATAGAGTCCGACGATCGCCCGTCTCTTCAGTCGCACCATGTAGGTGCCTCGCCTCGCCCTGTGCTCGCTTTCGCTGCCCCATGCCGATCTCCTTGTGTCCAGCCCGCGGAGAAGGTTCCCGCCCAATTTTCGGTCGATCCAAAGATTGACACCCAAGTCAGCGCTAGGGTAGCGTTCGCCAGGTCCGTGGCGCCGATTTTCCGGCATTTTTTGCGGTCACAGCTTTATAGCGATCATTAGGAGTTCAAAAGAAGATGGAAGCAATCCTGCACGCGATTCAAGAAGGCGCCCCCTTTTCGTACCTCAACTTGGTGGTGCTCACCCCGGTTGTGATCGCGATCATTATTGAGCGAACCATTCACATTCTGACCAAATACAAGGTCAACGCCGAAGAGTTCATGAAGCAGGTTCGAAAGCTCGTTCAAGCGGGCAACATCGACCGCGCAATTAAACTCTGCGAAGCAGCTCCTCTTCCACTCCTTCAGGTTGTGCGCTCGGGGCTGACCCAGGCGAACAAGGGTGACGAAGCCGTCATTGGTGCCATTGACGAGAGCATGGAAGAGGTTGTTCCAGAGTTAGAGAAGCGTATCGGTTCACTTTGGACCTTTGCAAACCTGGCAACACTGATCGGCCTGCTTGGAACCATTTCGGGCCTCATTCGCGCCTTCCAGGCAGCGGTGGGTAAGGGCGATCCGAAGGCCGCACAGGAAGCGCTCATGGCCGGTATCGCGGAGGCCATGTGGAATACACTCTTCGGTCTGGGCATTGCCGTTGTGTGCATGACAGCTCACTTGATCCTTCATGGCATGGCCAAGAAACAAAAGAAGGAGCTTGAGAAGTCCACGATGAAGCTTGAGAACCTTCTCACGATGCGTAAGGCAGCCTAAACACCGAAGCCATGGCGCAACTCTCTCCGGCACAGCGCGCTTACATACGCAAGCGCACCAAGATTCACGAGCCCGACCCGTCCGAGATGCAGGGCGAGCTGAACATCGTTCCGCTGCTGGACGTGATGGTGAACTTGATCGTGATCTTGATCATGGGATCGGTCGCGGTGACGTTTCTACAAATCAACACCGATCTACCGATTACCAAGCGTGGCGTGGGCGGGAAATCGGACGAAGATGCCGGTTTGAAGCTGCAGGCAACCGTTGTTGATCGTGGAATTATCGTGACCGGCTCTGGCGGTAAACTCGCTCCTGGCTGCGGGACAACGACCACAGGTGAGGTCATTACCGTTCCCAGAAAGGGCAATGCCTACGACTGGAACGGCCTTACCCAATGTGCCGTGAGTATCAAGAAGCAGTTCGAGGATGAGACGGAGGTGACGGTTACTGCCGAGCCGACCGTTCGTTATCAGCACCTGATTTCAGCGATGGACGCCATGCGCGAGACAAAAAAAGGTGCTGGCGATTTGTTCCCCGACGTTTTGATTTCTGCAGGTGTTCGATAAATGGCTGGATTGGCAAAACCCCCACAGGGAAAGCTTGAGCAGGAGCAACCAGCGACGATGGCGCACGTCAAGCGCATTATTCGTCGCAAGCTCAAGAAGACGCCTGAGCATATTCATCAAGAGATCAACATCTATCCAATGATCGACATGATGACGATTTTGCTCGTTGTGCTGCTCATGCAATTCTTGAACTCGACGGCAGCGAAGATTACCGAGTCACCGGAGCTCAGCCTTCCGTACAGCGACTCAACGCAGCCGGTCGACAACAACAAGTCGATCACCATCACCAAAAAAGAGATTTTGGCTCCAGATAAGGACCTGATTCAAGAGACCGTCGTCACCCTCAACTCGAACTTTCAGGTCGACGCGAAGGACAAACAAGGCGGCAGCAATGGTTTCCTGATTCAGCCGTTGTACTCGCGCATGAAACAACACTTGATGCGCGACAAGAAGATCGAACAAATTACCAACGGTCGAGAGGCCTTTAAAGGTGAGATTCAAATCATCGCCGACAAAGACATCCCATTCCGTACGGTTTCAGAAGTGATTTATACGCTCGGACAGACCGAATACAGCCGTATCCGCTTCGTGCTCAAAGAAAGTAGATGATCACAGCGTTCAGTCCATGATTTTTTGGAGATACCAAAAAATATGAACTTACCGCTTTTACTCAACGTGAGGGGGGAGTTCCCCCTCAAACTCCCCCGGGCTGTCCGAAGTGGGCAGGCACGATGATCACTCTCGCCGTGCCCAAAGGGCGCGTGCTGCGTGACGTCGCCGGTGCGTTTGCCGCGGCGGGTACCGATCCGCAGGTACTTCTTCAAGAGGACCGTTCGCTGGTGCGTCACTGTCCCGAGACGGACCGTCGGTTTCTGCTTCTCAAACCCGACGATGTGCCCACGTACGTCGAGTACGGCATCGCCGATCTGGGCGTGGTTGGGCGAGACGTGCTCATCGAACGCGACTATGACCTGATGGTCCCGCTCGACTTGAAACTCGGGCGCTGTCGCCTGTGTGTGGCGGCGGTGGGTGATGACTCCATCGACCAACGAATTGCGCGTATGGACACCGGTGTGCTGCGGGTCGCAACCAAATTTACCAACGTCACGCGGACTTACTTTCGCGACCGTGGCTATCAAGTGGAATCTGTGCTGGTTCAGGGGTCGGTCGAGCTGGCGCCAATCACTGGCCTGGCCGACGTGATCGTTGACCTCGTCCAAAGTGGCGAGACCTTGAAGAAGAACGGTCTGACGGAGCTCGAGACGATTTGCGACGTCAGTACGTTGCTCGTCGCAAATCGCTCGAACTACAAGTCTAAGCATCAAGAGCTTCGCGGGCTTATTTTGGCGCTCGCGACCGCTTCCGCCTAGTTCGTTTCCCGTCAAGGCGTGTGGTTCCGACCGTCACCAAAGGCGCGATGCGCGTGTACTTCTGAAACCCGATTCCCTTCACGCGTCTGAGGTCTCGCTTGCTCTGGAAAGGTCGCTTGGTTCGGTAGGCGACGATCCGTTCGGCTAGCGAAGGACCGATACCCGGCAAGCGAGTCAACTCCGCAGCATCGGCACGGTTCAGATCCACGACCGCTGAGCCAGAGTCTGCCACCCGCGACTTCGCCGAGTCGTTGGGCTGAGCGGCCGCTGGGTCCAACGAAAGCTGGGCCGTGAACGCAAGAAGCGTCATGAGGATAAGCGCTCTCATGCTGCACCGCCCTTCTTATGCTCGCTCAGTGGCCGAATCTGGAGCTTGCCATCGCGTGGAAAAGCATCGAGATAGACATTAAAGGAGCCGTCGCGATTTTCGAAACATGAGCCGATTCGCAACCAGAACGGCCGCGTATCTTCGCCCCGCTCGAGAATCGAATAAACCGCGAGGGTTTCCGGTTCACGCATTCTGCTGCCGGCCTCTCGCCGACGTTCTCCATTTGTGTGTGTTGTTTGATGTTGCACCATTTCTCCTTCCGCAGACGACGGGAGCCTAGAGAGCACGGTCCGTGCCAACTCGGATGTTGCGGAGAATGAGCGTGCAAGAGGTGCAAGGATGGTTGTTCAACGCCGGTTCTTGACGCCAGGTCAACGCCGATCGGCGGATGGATACTCTAGGCCCGCGACACCATGATTTCTAGCTTGAAACCCATGTAGCGCAGTGCGAGGATAGCGCCCTTCGATCCATGAAAGGTAGTGCATGAAATTCGGATTTCACTCGGGGGCAGTAGAAACCGCGCAAACGGATGCGATCGCGGTTGGCGTGCGAGAGGGGAGCCTCAAAAAGGATGCGACACTCAAGGCGATCGACGCAGTTTTCCCCATCTTCGAACACGCTGCCGACCTGGATTTTAGCGGCAAAGAGAGCACCGTCTGTCGCGTTGCTGTTCGTGCCACGAACTCGACAACAAAGAACAAAAGCAAAGCCGGACCTCGCTGGGTTGTGCTAGTTGGTCTGGGTAAGGACGATGCAGGCGCCAACTCTGGATATTTGTTGGGCGTGCATGCCGGGCGACAAACCCGCTCGCTCAAGTCCCTGACACTTGTCGTTCCCACGGACGATGCAGCGAGTGTGGAGGCCGCAGTCAGTGGCGTTACGCAAGGTCTATATCGATACGACGACTTTCGCTCGCCGAAGAACCGCAAGAAAGCCACGTTGCAGAACTGCCAGCTTGTGGCCACGGCCAGTGCGGCTGCCAAGCGCGCGGTCAAAGACGGGCAGGTTCTGGGCGATGCCGTGAACCTCGCGCGCGACTTGGTTAACGCTCCGCCAAACGAGCTTACGCCGAAGGCATTGGCGAATGCGGCGAAGCGTGAGGTCACCAAAGCCGGCGCGAAGGCGACTGTTCACGGAAAGAAGTGGCTGCAGAACGAGAAGATGGAACTCTTTCTTGCGGTTAACCGAGGCAGTGCAGAGGAGCCGTATCTAGCTCACATGACGTACAAGCCGCGGGGGGCGAAGAAGAAGGTCGTCTTCGTGGGCAAAGGTCTGACCTTCGACGCTGGGGGCCTTTGTGTAAAGCCGCCCAACTTCATGTCAGCCATGAAGTGCGACATGGCGGGTGCGGCGGCGACGATTGGCATCGTGGCGGCGGCCGCTCGCCTCAAGCTCCCCATCGAGGTTCATGGGATCATCGGCTGCACAGAAAACATGCTCGGCGCGCGAGCCTTCCGCCCGGACGATGTCTATCGTTCGCGCCAGGGTAAGACGGTCGAGATCATCAATACGGACGCAGAGGGGCGCCTCGTACTCGCAGACTGTCTGTCTTATGCGGCCGATCTGAAGCCCGATCTGATCGTCGACCACGCTACGTTGACGGGTGCGTCCATGATTGCGCTGGGTCCGTGGCGAGGTTCGGTTTTCGGCAACAACGACAAGCTACGCGCTTCGTACTGGAAAGCCGCGGGCGAGGCGGGTGAGTCTTACTGGCAAATGCCACTCGACAAGGACCTGCGCGAAATGCTCAAGAGTGAGATCGCCGATCTCAAACACCTGGGTGAACGCGCGGGCGGGTCCATTACAGCGGCACTCTTTCTCAAGGAGTTCGTGGGTGATTGCGATTGGATCCATTGTGACATCGCGGGGCCGGCGTTTCTTGAGAGCGAACACGGGACATCGCCTCGCGGCGGAACCGGGTTTGGTGTGCTCACCGGTATTCAGTACCTGCGTTCACTCGTCTAAGTGCTGTTAGGCGGAGAGCTGCCGCTCAAGGCCTTCGATGCGGCTGAGGAGGAAGCGTTGTTCCGCGCTGAGCTCAAGGTTTCGCACTGCCTTGAGCCAGGCTCGCGGAGCAGCAGGGCTCTTCAGGCCGGCTCCGAGTGAGCAGATCACGTCCACGCAAAAACGAGACGGGACCTCCGCCATGACCGCGTGGATATTGAGAATCCATTCGACCCAGCGAGGGTCCTCCGTTGCGTCCGCAAAGCGCATGACAATGTCGCTACAAGCAGCTAAGTCTCTCTGTGAAAGGGATCGATCGTTCGCGCCGACCATCATCCGCTGCGCGAGGTTTTGGATGATTCGACCGGCTGTTTCGAGGTCTTGCGCATCGAGTGATTTTGAGACGAGCCCACCAACCACGAGATGGCCCGTGCCCGTGACCGTGTTGGTCGCTTGCGTTTCGCCAGCATCGAGGGCGTCGTCTTCCCCGTCGATTTGGAGGACAGGTTGCGGCGGGCCCACACTCATCAGCGGGGTGAGGTCCGCGCTTGCGGGGCTGGTGGCATAGTACACGATCTCGGAATTTCCGATCACGATTCGGTCGAGGTGGTTGAGCATCTTGGTGCCGATGAGCAGTGTTCCATTAAGCAATGTTCCGTTGCGGCTTCCCATGTCCCTGACGCTGACTCGATCGCCCTCGGTTGCGAAGGTTACGTGGTGGCGCGAGGTCATGTCGTCAGAAACCACGATGTCACAACTCGTGGCTCGGCCCAAGGTAAGTTGTCCAGGTTTGAGCCGAATGGTGGCGCCGTCTATGACGAGCCAGGGCATCAGAGGGCCCTAGCGTCACTCTTCTTTGCGAGCACATCACCTTCCCGTGCGAATAGTACGGTGGATTTCGTCTTGAGGGTTTCGACCACGCTCGTTACACCGAGCCGCCCATCAAGCCCAACGATGATGGGCGCGACCTGCGGAAGGAGATGTTTCGCAGCCTCGTTTCCCTGAGTCATGCGCCGCATGGGTTCGCCTGGATCGTCGCCCGGGGAGGTGTGAACGCCGATGAGACAGCCGCCCGCGCGTGCCCCAATGCCAAGGATGGCTTCTTCGCAGTCCGCGGGACGCACGTCATCGACGATGAGTCGATCTCCGCGGAGCTTTGCGCTGTAGCGAATGGCGTCGACGAGACTTCCGCGTCCCGACGTAAGGGAGACCACTTGTGGACCCTGCACCTGCATGTCTGCGACATCCTCGACGCAGATGACGCGCTCGTCGTCGTCCACTCTACTTGCCAAGGCACTGAGTAACGTGGTGACACCCGAACCGAGTTCTCCGACGACCGCGACGTTAACGCGGGATTCGACCGCCTTGACAAGAAGCTCGGCGGCTTCTTGCGAGAGCATGTTGCGAGAAACCAAGTCTTCCAGGGTCGGCGCTTTGCCCATGCGACGGATTTCTACGACGGGTCCGCGTGGTGCGACCGGGGATAGAAGGACGGTCACTCTCGGGCCGTAAGGCAAGGTGCCCTCGAGCACTGCGCCTTGCTCGTCGGAAGCTCGCGTCTGCGCGATGAGGCGCCGACCGAGCGTCTCCAGCATCTTGGCGGAGGAGACGAAGAGATTTGATCTCGTCGGCCCCGATCCACGATCGATGCGGATGTCGCTTGGCCCATTTACACAGACTTCGTTGACGCTGTCGTCAGCGAGCAGAGCTTCCAGGCAGCCGAGTCCCACGGCTTCGCGCAGCGCGAGCTTTGAGATCGCGTCCATCGAGATCTCTGGGCCGAGCGCCCCTGTGTGTGTTAACTCCGAGATGATGGTGTCGATCTCAGTCTGGGCCTGACCGCGCCGATTGGTGTCGTGAAGGCCATCGACCGCCACGTTGTGAACGTCGAATCGTGCTTCGAGCTGGTGCATGACCGCGCGCAGGGCACCTTGCTCCCCTGGCCCGACGTTGATCGGAGGGGAGGTCTGGGACACACGCGCACCCACGACTTGCTGGCTGTCTGCGCCGCCGTAGTTGCTCGACTGTGAGGGCTGCGAGCGTGCTTGTGCTGGACGCTCGGGTCGCGGTTCTGGAGCGGGAGGGTCCGTAACCATGGGAGGCTCTTTGCCGAGGCCAAAGGCATTCGCGGCGGACTGGGATGCAACCGATGGCTCTGAGGTTCGACCCTTGCGCGGGAGCGGTGGTGGAACCGAAATGTTAGGTTGCTTCTCAGACACCGCTCCGGCCGAAGACGATGCAAAACTCGGCGGGGCGATGGCGTTCGACATCGCCGGTGGTGCCGGATCGGGAGAAGGCGCAAAGCCTGCCGAACTGTCACCCGATGCGGACATTGCGGGCGGCGCGGCGAGACTCGAAGAGGCCGCAGGTTGTTGGGGTGCTTCAGCAGTCTCCGCTTGCTGCCCGGCTGACTTGTCTACCGTGAGTATGAAATCGCCAATGTAGATCTTGTCGCCTGGCTTGACCACGGTCGGCGTAGAGATGCGCTTACCGTTCACGTACGTACCGTTTGTGCTCTTGAGGTCCACCACAAGAAAGCGTCCGTCCTTGAGCACGACGCGAGAGTGATGCTTGGAGACATTGCCCTTCGGCAGGACAACATCGTTCTGCTGGATGCGACCGATTGTGACCTCTGCCTTGTCAAAACGTGTTTGACGCTCGGCGCCACCCTTTTCGCTGATCCTTACGGTAAACATGTGCTGTTGATACTCCCATGTGAGCGCATGTGCTCACGGCCGGACGTTACCGTCCAATTACACGATTTTTCGGTAGTTTTCGTCAAGCTTTCGAGCGAATTGAGTCGAGATTCAGAGCAGACGAAGCCCTGGCGGGAGCGAATCCCCGTAAATCCTTGTCGCATCCTCTTGCGCCACCTCAGAGGGCATACGAATTAGCGAGATCCAGGGCTTGGGCGCCCCCATTTGTTCGAGCGCGTCAATGGTCTGCCGCCGCAGCGCCTCATCCACGTCACGCACCCGGTCACCTGAGCGTCTGGCGAGCAAGGTCGCGCATAGCGCTTCGGAGTGTGCCTCGCCCCATTTGGCTTTGAGGCAAGCCTTGAGCCAAGACTCCGCCACGCCCGTAGGGACCACCTCGTGCACTTCGCCATACAAAGGCACGCGCGCTCCGAGCCGTCCCAAGCTCCACCAGGACGTGGGGTCGCTGTTTCGCGTGGCACGCTCGAGCAAATGCTGGCCGAGGTCTATCTTGAGGTCGGGGCGAAGACGCTCGAGCGAGCCCACCATTCGAATCATGTCATCAATGGCCAGACGCTTGGGACCGGCGGGCCTTTTGCGTGGCCTTGGTCCAGGCATGTGCAGATACCATTCGACGGATTGAGCGATTTCCGTCTGCTGCTTGGCAGAGAGTCCGCCCGCTACGCGCCGCCACATAATCCACCATGCGGCCCAATTGGCGGTCTCAGGTACGAACTGTACGTCTTGCTGGAACAGTGGCCAGAGCTGTTCGATGCGCCACTCGTCCAGCGGATAGCCGTAGCCAGGACGCAGACAGTACCCCGCGAGGTGAAACCAGGTGCGCTCGTGCCCGGGCGTACGGCGCCGTCGCTTGCTGCCGGCAAGCAGCGCTCCGAATAGCTCTCGTAACAACGCCGGTTCCCAGCAAGATCGATCCCCGAAGATCTTCTCGAGATCGGCTCTCAAGGTTTTGACTGCGCGCGGATTGACGTCCTTTGTGCTCTTGCCATACGCGGCTCGGATCAACTCGACGCCTTCAGCGAAACGTGGGTGCAAGGTGGTTGTACGCTGCACCGCACCCGCGTTGCCGCGGGTCTGAAACTCGAGCTTCCAACGTCGGTTCGCGTTTGTCGTGTCGATGCACGCAAGTTCGATGGTCCCGACTTCAGTGAGCGCAGCGACCAAATTGACTTCGATTTCACCCTTCTCGGCGTCGTCACCGGTGTCGATGACCGTGGCCAGAGGGGGCAGCGCTTCGTACTGGTCATCGAGTTTGACCAGGTCGCCGGGTTTGTGTTGTCGCAGGTCGGATGTGGATGAGGCGAGGTTGAAACGAACTGGCTTTCCGACACGCAAGGAAAACTTTCGCTCCGTGATGCGTTGCTCTTCCGCTTCTTCCGTGCCCCGCGGAAGGATGCAGATCGCCTGCTCTTGGTCGCGCAAGACGAGGAAGTAACTGCGTGCCGAGCCGGCGCTGATGCGTAGGCCGTGGCCACGCCGTGCGAGCGCGTATGCGGTCGCGCCTTCGGCGACGGCGCGTTCCGGAGCGCGGGTGTGTAGCTCTCTTACCGGAGCGCCACGCCAGCTGCTGAGCACATCGAGCAGCCGCGCGCGCAAGGCGGAAGCTTCGAAGACGCCGCCGTTGGTGAGCAAGACATCGGGGACGGCCGGGCCCTCGTGCTCCGGGCCGAGCGCTTCGCGGCACAAGCTCTCGTTGGTCCGAATGAACTCTGCGAGGTGCCTTGTGATGCCGGCATCTGCGGCGTAAGGCAGGCCAAAGGCGACGATACCGCTGCTGCCTTTTGCGGGCATTGCATCGAGACCCACCCGCGGAAAAAAGCCGTCGAGCAGGAGGGCTTCGACCTGCTCGCGGGTGAGAGATGCCTTCTTGGTGCCTGCAAAAAGACGTGAACTATCACTCGGCATCGTGACGGTCAGCCCCGGCTCAGGCTTCTCGAAGAAGGTCTCTTTGGCCTTGCGCGCATAGCCTGCCAGCGCCGCAAAACGCGTAGCGCTCAGCTCTGCGCCGTCGGCGATTTGCGGCTCAAGGAGTTTGGCGAGCGCCAAGTCCATATTGTCGCCGCCAAGTAGAATGTGCTTGCCGACCGCGATGCGGGTCAAACGCGGGCCCGTTTCGCGTATTTCGATCTTGACGAGGGTAAAGTCGGTGGTGCCACCTCCGACGTCGACCACGACGGCAAGTTTACATCCCTCGAGTGCGGCACTTGTGTCGTCCTGGTCGTGAAGCCATGCGTAGAACGCAGCGAGAGGTTCTTCGACCAGGCGCGGTTTTTTGAGCGCCGCCTGCTTCGCGGCCTCAAGTGTCAGCGCGCGCGCTCGTTCGTCGAACGAAGCGGGGATGGTGAGCGTGAGGTCTTGTTCGTGCAGCGGCGCGTCGGGAAAGACGGCATGCCAGGCAGAGGCAAGTTGCCGTAGGTAACCTGCACTGGCCTCAACGGGGGAAACCTTCTTTACTTGCGAGGGCGCGCCCCAGGGCAAGATGTCCGACGTGGCATCCACCCCGGCGTGCGAGAGCCAACTTTTGGCGCTCGCGACGTAGCGCGAGGGCGTTTTAGCGCCGAGTTCTGCTGCCCACTCACCGTCGATGTAGTCCCGACCTTCGAGGACTTCGTGTGTTTCGTGCTCCCCGGGGTGGTAGCGAACGGAGGGGAGTAACGGTGTGCTGCCAACCTCGCCCGCCGCGACGTACTGCGGAACCTCAAGGCTCGTGACTTTTGCGCGGTCGCCCTTCTTAGCATCTGCATAAGCGATCGCACAATGCGTGGTGCCTAGATCGATTCCGACAACGTAGCGACTCACAGGGAACGAAGCCTAGTCGCGGTTGGCTCGCAGATCAAAACGTAACTGCCAAGTGTCGTCGCCTTGCATGGCGTGGGCGTCGAGTTCGAGCGTGCCGAGTTCGTTCACGCGAGCCTGTAGACGTACGGGAACGGCGTCCCCTGCGGGGCGTCCGTCAGCAGAGAGCTTGACCTCAAGCGCAGCGAGTTCTTCGAGCTCTTTGACGCCCTGCAGACGCTGGCCGACCGCGTCTTCGCGGCGGTTATTGGCGGCGTAGATTGAAAACTGCACGGGCTGCCCGACAACCAGTGCGAAGTCTTGTTGCAGCATTTCAGCGTGCGCCCCCTCTTCGAGGCCAAACGGGGCGACGCAGACCGCGTTCATCGGCGGCGCGAAACCCGGAATCGCGGGCATTGACGACTGCACACCGACGTAAAAGCTCTTGGGCAGACCCCCGCGGATGCGTATTCCGTCGCCGCCCTGAATGCGGCCGAAGTATGCTGCTCCCTTCGCGCACGCCAAGTCGAGTTCGGAGTGCGCCGAGAACTTGGGCTCCGATCCCCAGCCAAAGAGCGTGGCGACGATGCGGTCGCGAAGTCGCTCTGCCTTGAAAACGCCACCGTTAAAGAGAACTGCGCTCGGCATGGCGGGCCCATTTTGACCGGCGTCTCGAAGAAACGTAGCCAAGTGCTTGGTGATGCCCGGGTCTTGGGCATACGGAAGCCCTAAAGAGCGCAGGGCGCTGCTGGTGTTTTGTGCGGGTGCATCGGTGACTTCACACTCAGGGAAGTAGCCCTCCTCGATGAGCGCGCGTACGTCGTCGCGCCGGATGTCGACACGGGTCGTGCTACCGATCAGCTTCGACCCTCTGCCCGCGATCGCAACTGGGAAGCTCTCCGGCGCATCTTCGCTGAGCAGTTCTTCTTTCGCTTGGCGACATGCAAGCGCCATGGAGCGAAACTCCCAGTCGTCCTCAGGTTCTCGGCCGAGTTCGCGATACGCGAGATGGGCGAGTGCCAGGTCCATGTTGTCGCCACCGAGCAAGATGTGTTCGCCGACCGCGACACGTTCGAGTCCGAGGTCACCGTCTTGCTCGACCACCGAAATCAGTGAAAAGTCCGTCGTGCCGCCGCCCACATCGATCACGAGGACCTGGTCACCCACCGACAGTTGCTCGCGCCATCCCTCGTTTGCGCTGACCCAATTGTACAGCGCGGCCTGGGGTTCTTCGAGCAGACGAAACTCTTCGATGCCGGCGAGTTCAGCCGCTTCACTTGTGAGCTCACGCGCGGTCGGATCAAACGAGGCGGGGACCGTGATGGTGACGTCTTGTTCGGACAGTGGGCTATCTGGAAAATGGTGATTCCAGGCCTGGCGCAGATGTGTGAGATATCGGCACGAAGCTTCCAGTGGGGATAGGCGCGTAATGCCTTCGGGCGCGTTTGGCGGCAAAATTGCGCCTCGCCGATCGATTCCGGGATGACACAACCAGCTTTTGGCGCTCGATACCAGGCGCGAAGAAGTCTTACTCCCAAGCACTCGGGCCATCGTGCCGACCACCTGTCGTCCGCTGCTTCGCCAAGGCAGGTCTGTCGCGCCATCTTGGAACTCGCCGTCTGCGCCAAGATAAAGGAACGAAGGCAACAAAAGAGGCTCGGCTACGCTGCCGGCTTCGACGAGTTGTGGAATAGGGAGCACCTTTGGCATCATTTCCGCGTCGCCTGCGCGCACGTAGGACAGCGCGCAGTGCGTGGTGCCTAAATCGATTCCGATGTGATACTTCAAGAGACTTCGATCTCGGCGGGCGCGAGCACGCTCGGGTTGTGTCCTGCGGTCAGGCGCGGCAGCGTGACATTGGAAACTCGCCAACCGCGATGCTGGAGTCGGCCTTGATAGGGGGGGGAGGCTGGTGGGTTGCCGACGACGCGGATCGTCGTTGCATCGTAGTCTTTGGCGACTTCGATTTGGCTACCTTCGTCCTGCGACTGAATCGGTTCGATCTGTAGGTGATTGCGCAGTGCCTTGCGACAGCCTTCGTGGACGACGCGTGCCGCCGCGCCGATCTCCGCATCTGAATAGCCCGCCATATCTTCCTGCAAAAAGTCGATGAAGCGTCCTTCGCGCTGCAGGATGCCGAGTAACTGTAGCGCAGCATCTTCGTTGGCTTCGCGCAACGTGGGCGCAGCTGGGGTTGCGGGCTCTGGCTCACTGGGCTCGGCGCCTGCGTCGAGCCTTTTGACCTGTGCTGCGTAGGTGCCGCTTCCAAGCAGGCGAAAGAACGTGCCGAACGCCATCGCTAGGCGCATAAAGAAAGATGGGGTGGAACTCGCCATGGACCTGTCCTTCTAACCCGAATATCGCCTCGAACAAGTCTTCCACGGCGCGATGGTGTCTATTGACCCCACTTTGGGGAATTCGCTAGCATCCAGGGACACTTATGTCTGACGCCACGCAGAACCCAGCCACCAAGCTCACTTACATCGACGGTCGTGCCACCGAGATCGTCCTCAAGCGCATCAAGCTCGACGTGATCAGTGGGGGAACCGCGAACGGTGTGACCTTCGAAAAGGATGTGGTCACCGTCGGATCCGCGCCGGACAATGACCTGCCGATTCAGGACGACACGGTCTCGCGCTACCACTGCAAGATTTATCTCGAAGGCGACCAGTACGTCATTGAAGATCTTGGTTCGACCAATGGTACCTTCGTCAACCGCGTGCAGGTCAAGGAGGCGTATCTGAAACCAGAGTGCATCGTCAATCTGGGCAAAAGCGAGATGCGCTTCATGCCCGTCGACGAGACGGTGCGTGTTGTTCCGTCAAAGCGCAGCGAGTTCGGTGAACTCAAGGGTTCAGATGCCAAAATGCGTGAGATTTACGCCATTCTCGAAAAGATTGCGCCGACCGATGCGAGTATCATCGTCGAAGGCGAGACTGGGACGGGCAAGGAAGTGGTTGCGCGTTCCATCCACCAAGAGTCCAACCGCAAAGACGGTCCGTTCGTCGTGTTCGACTGCGGTGCGGTGCCTGAGAACTTGATCGAAAGTGAGTTGTTCGGTCACGAAAAAGGCGCGTTCACTGGTGCGATTGGCACGCGTCAAGGTGTGTTTGAGAACGCACACGGTGGCACGGTGTTTCTCGATGAGCTCGGAGAGCTCGCGCTTGAACTTCAACCGAAGCTACTTCGCGTGCTTGAGCAACGCGAGATTAAGCGTGTTGGGAGCAACAAGCCGATCAAGGTGGATGTGCGCGTGGTCGCTGCGACCAACCGCGACCTGGCAGAAGAGGTCCAAGAACAGCGTTTTCGCCAGGACCTCTACTATCGCTTGAGTGTTGTGCGCGTGCACTTGCCGTCGCTACGAACGCGTCGTGGCGATATTCCGCTGCTCATCGAGCATTTTCTTCGGCGCAGTCGATTCAACCGGGGCGAGGGGGGCGAACCCAAGATCACTCAGATCAGTTCGGCCGCGATGGACCACCTGATGGCTTACACGTGGCCAGGCAATGTGCGCGAGCTTGCAAACGTCATCGAGCGCGCTGTGAGTTTTGCAGAGAGCGATGAGATCACTGTGGGCGATCTTCCGCCCTATGTCGTCAAGATGGCGGATGCGCCACCCACTTGGAACGACGCGACGTCGGTCGATGGGGGCTTCCTGCCGCCGAGTGCGGTACAAGCGCGCTTTAAGGACGCCAAAGAGCAATGGCTTTCGGTGTTTGAGAAGGGCTACATCGAGCAACTCCTCAAGGACAACGGGTTCAACATTTCGCATGCGGCGCGCGAGGCGGAGATCGACCGCAAGTACTTCCGCAAGTTGATGAAGAAGCACGACATCACGGCCAACCCCGACGACGACGACGAATAGCGCTTCTGCCGAGGGGTTGGCACCCACCCCCTCTCGCCTTCGGCGATTCACCCCAGCTCCCCCGACCAACTTCGCTTCAAACCATTTGTGGACGTACCACAAATGGTTTTCGGGCTCCGCGAAGAGGGGCGCCCTGTGTCTGGCGGCTTAAATAAGGAGAGCCGCCGGGTGGGCTCCGTGTCGGTGCAAGGAGGGGAGGGAATGCAACGACGAAACCTGCGGCGACTCTCTGCCCTACCTCTTGGAACGGATTGGCGAAAAATCAAGCCGGCTCCTGCAAAAGTTCTCATTTTTCTTAGTCGCTTGTCAGGCTGGCCCATTTCCATGTACTTTCGCTCCACGAGACCCAAGGTGGTCGGTGCAAGGGAAGGGAGATCAACCAGGCGCAACGTGCGCCTGGTTTGATCGCAGTCCAGCCGCCAACGTGTACGAAGCCTGCACTCGCGCTGCGCGATCGTCGCTTACGCACCCTGGATGCGCTGCACAAAGTCGGTCGCGCTCGGTGGGCTGCCGCTGAGTTGCAGCAGCAGTGCCTCGCGGCCTCGGCGACGGCCCTCGAAGTCGTTCAACCCCGCACGGCGCGTGATGTTAGCCTGTAAGCGACTTGGGATCGGTGTTCGCTCCAGTCGGCCGCGTTGTGGATTCCACAAGTAGAGCTGGTTCATGCGCACAACGCCTTCGCCAAAGCCGGTCACTTCGGCGATTTCCGAGATGATGCGTTGTGGGCCTTGCGATCCATGGATCACGTTCATCACAATGAGTAATTGGAGCGCGGTGACCTGCGCAAGCGACACGCCCATCGGTTCATGTGTGACGCGCGAGATGCTTTCTCGAGCAGAGTTTGCGTGCACGGTGCCGAGGCAGCCATCGTGACCTGTGTTCATCGCGCCGAAGAGAGTCTTTGCTTCAGGGCCTCGCACCTCGCCGACGATGATGCGATCGGGGCGCATGCGGAGGGCATTGCGTAGCAAGTGATCCATGTCTGCTTGTGCGCTCGAAACCATGCTCACCATGTTTTGGTGGCTAATGCGTACTTCAGGTGTGTCTTCGATGACCACGATGCGTTGCGAGAGCGGGATAAAGAGTGATAGGGCGGCGAGCGTGGTCGTCTTACCCGTGCTTGTGCCGCCAACGACTAGCGCGTTGGCGGGTGCGCGACCGAACCCCTCGATTGCGCACCACAGGAATGAGGCGGCTTCCGCCGAGATCGTTCCACTTCGAATCAGATGTGCTGCGGTGAGCGTGTGATCGAGAAACTTGCGAATTGTAAACGTGATGCCGTGCCGAGAAGCCGGCGGACAGGTGAGGTTGATGCGGCTGCCGTCAGCCAGCACGCCATCGACCAAGGGAGTCTGCTCTGTGAGGGCGGAGCCGTTGGCTTGTGCGACTTCCTGTGCGAAGCGCCACGTGAATTGCTCGTCAAGCATCGCGGTCACGCTGCACGCACCTTCCCGCCGATGGACGACCATCATGGGGCGGCCGGGACCGTTGTACATGACCTCTTCGAGCTCCGGGTCAGAGAGAAGCACTCGCAAAATGGCCTCACTGCCTTGTGCAGAAACGCGTGGGTCGATGGGATATTGTTTCATTCTGCAGCGTCCTAAGTAGTGTTTAAAGCGTGAAACCGGTTGGCCCCGCATCGACGAGGAGCTTCCCGGTGTTGCAGAGGAAGAATGTGATGAGCGTGACGTACAATGGCCAACGCAGTAGTCCGCGTACGAAGTCACGTGAAGCACGCCAATCGAGCAAAGCCACACCGAGCGCCATGGCAGCAAAATAGGCGGTTGCGTAAGGGGCAATCGAAAACTCCATCACGACCGACAACAGAGAAAAAGCGTTGGGCACGACCAGCAGTCCCAGAACGCGAACGAGGCCGACGCCAAAATTCGTCGATGCTTCGAAGCGTTCCTGCATTGCCCGGACTTGTGACAACACCTCGCCCGTCTCCTGTACTCGTCGGCCGGCATCGCCGCCAGCGCGGACGCTCTGTTCGAGAAGCAGTGCCGCCTCTCGAAAACCGCTATGCGAAGAGGCGAGTGCCGCTTCGTGTAGGTTGTCTTCAAAGAAGCTGTGCTTGCCATGTAAGATACCCGCGAACAGTCTCGCGGGACGACCGCCACGCCCATGGGTCGCTTGGTGCACGGCAGATTCGACACCGTGTCCTGACGAAATGTATTGACCGATGTCTTTGACGAGACTGTCGAGCCCGTTGACGAACCGTCGCCGTATCGTGTTGCCAACGTAGTCAAACGCGTTGACCGCGATCGTGACGGCAAAACAGAGCCATGCTGCAGAGCCGACCAGTGTTTGATCGAAGTCGGGCGGCAAAGCCAGCGGGTCGGGCGCGGGGCTCAGCGAGACCAGTTCAAGCGTGAGAAAGGCTCCAAACACGCCGCTCAAGAGCGCGACAAACCAACGAAGGATCAACGCCGGAGTGATCGCAGTGTTCACGCGGGCACAGTAGCGTATCGACAGCCGTGTGTCTGGTCCCTTCAACGGAATGACAGGGCGTGCTAAGAGCCACACATGCGAGGTAGTGCTGCACATGTTTGCGGGTGTTTTCCGACCGGACGACACTACGCGGGAATTGCGGACCGAATCGCGAAGTCGGTCGAACGCGTCGTCGGTCTGGCGCAGGAGTTTGAGCCTGAAGCGGTGTGGGCGAAAGCTGCGTTTGCCGTCATCGATTTTGAGACGACAGGGCTCGATCCGGAACAAGATCGCGTGCTTGAGATGGGTATTGTCCAGTTCGACGAAGGGCTACTGAGCAAGCGCCACAACTTCTTGATCAACCCCGGAATCCCAGTTCCCGAAGAGTCACGTGCTGTCCATGGCATCAGCGATGAAGAACTTAAGGATGCGCCACGCTTTTCGCAGATTGCGGACGAAATCCTTGGGCATCTGAGCGGACGTCTTCCGGTGGCGTACAACGCCGACTTCGACAAGCGCTTTTTGTTGGCGGAGTTTGCGCGAGTTAAAAGGCCCATCCACGGTGAGTTGCCGCCGGCAGCTCGCAAAGAAACAGTCTGGATCGACCCGCTCGTGTGGGTGCGTGAACTGCACAGAGACCAGAAGGGGCACAAGCTTGTCGACGTGTGCGAACGACTCGGTATCGACTTAGAAAACGCGCACCGAGCGTCGGACGATGCGGAGGCGACGGGCCGGGTGCTGCTTCGGCTAGCTCAAGACATGCCCGAAACGTACAGCGAGCTCATCCGCATCCAGACGCAGTACGCTGCGCAGCAGGACGCCGACCGTCCCGCCTGGCGCCGCCGCTGAACTTTTGGCTCTTCACGGCTACGCGTCGCAACGAACGATGTGCAGTTCGCACATCGCGTTGCTTTGGCTTCGCACGCTCATCGCGTTGAGCCCCTGGCTCTTCACGGCTACGCGTCGCAACGAACGATGTGCAGTTCGCACATCGCGTTGCTTTGGCTTCGCACGCTCATCGCGTTGAGCCCCTGGCTCTTCACGGCTACGCGTCGCAACGAACGATGTGCAGTTCGCACATCGCGTT
>CAZAQV010000038.1:0-53498 GCA_964487255.1 uncultured Polyangiales bacterium
ATGTGTTAGGCCCGCCGCTAACGTTCGCTCTGAGCCAGGATCAAACTCTCCAGTTTGAAGAGTTGAGCACCTGACTAACAGCAAACGTTTCCTCTTCACTCGCTCAACTACAAGAGTCGAGATTATGATTTGGATTTACGTTGCGTTACTCGGTGACTATTTTGGTTAGTCACAGCTTGGCCGGTAAGCCAAGCATTTTTAGGTCACAGCAGACTTGCTTGTTTAAGGCTCGCCTACTGTTGGGACCCGATTCGAGTCTTATTGTGTATTCGTCACATTGCTTCTCCCGAGGGAGAAACCATGTTTAGAGTCGATTCCGATTCAGTTTTCAAGGACCAAAAGGACGGCGATTCTAGTCACTCCAGAAGAGCCGTCAAGCACTTTCGACATAAAATGTTTCCAGTGCGAAACTTTGTTTGGGGTTGGGAAAGAGCGGCCCGACTTCAGAAATCGAGCGAAAGGCGGATCTATCACCCGTCAAGGGGTTGTCAACAATGATCCGTCTCCGGTAGTCGTTTTTTTTTCCCTAGTTCCAGGCCCATAGAAAGACAGGCCTTTTGGGGTCGATTTTTCCGACCTCACGCGGCCCCACCCTATTTGAGGGCGATCTCAAAACATGACGGTATCACCGAAGTATCATTCCACTTCGAGCTTGGACCGCCCTCGTCGGATGGACTCGCCACTGAAAACTGGTAGGCGTCCGGGTATGCGTTGGAACCCCTACCTTCTCTTTGTTTCGTTGATTTTGACACTGGCTCTAGGCTGCACGGGGCGGGAGCGTGGTGGTCGAGGCAGCGGCGAAAACCCCAACTTGCCTATCGGAGGGGAAACAGACGGTGGCGATGAACGCAACTCCAGCGGAGACGCTTCCATCGTCCGAGACAGCTCCTTCAGCCAAGACGATGCGAGCGCACAACCGACTTCGGAAACAAGTTGCAGCAATGGCGTCGACGACGACGGCGACTTTGCAGTCGATTGTGACGACTCCGATTGTATCGGCGATTTTTCATGCCAGCAGGAACCCACAGAAGAAACCAGTTGCACGAACGGTGTCGATGACGACGGCGACTTCGATATCGACTGCGACGACAGCGACTGCAATTTTGATAGCGCGTGCCAAGCCGTCGACAACCGAACTCGGAGTTGTGGAGCACGACCTCCAGCTGTCGCGGCCTCTACGGCCACTCCGTTCTGCTCATCTCAAACTTTTGATTGTCTCCAAGCCTGCACCGACGAAGTGTGTGCGGCGAACTGTGTCAACGCAGATGCGACCCCACCGCAGACCATCGATGGCCAAACTGTCGATTGCGCAGGGTGCATGAATCTAGAATTTTATCATTGCGCATACGGTGCGGGTTGCGACGTTTCCTGGGCTGACTTCGGTTGCTGTGTGGAAGACGAAGGGTGCACCACGGACTCCTGCGCGCAGTCTGCGTGCGGGACTCAAGCTGCGACTTTAAACCAATGTCTCATTTCCGCGGTAACGGCATGCGACAACTCGAGCGCAGGTTGTTTCAACTAGAGCGTCCAAAACCCGCCAGACCTAGAACGAGGTCATCTAAGAATGATCGAAGGACTTGCAACGCACATTCGAGCTTGAGCGACGAACGGATCCGGCTCGCTGGGGGGTCAGGCTCGGTCAGTTTTAGCTGACCTCGGTCTAGCTTGTGGGGTCGACGATGCGACCTAGGAAAAGCACCGCGCCCGTTCGCTGGTCACGAATGAAGAACAAGAACGGCCGATCGACGACCAACGTTCTCATGGGCGGCGGTGCGCTTGTCGGGATGGGTAGAACTACCGTTGATGCAGCCGCTTCGGTGCCCTCTTCATCGACCTTGACGAAGGCTTCGTGAATCACGTCTTTGATCAGGAGGTTATTCGTTCCATCGATGCCCGAAAAGTCCGCACCTAACTCGAACGCCTGCTGCATCCCGAGATTCATTAGTGCGGGCTTGAGCAGAAACTGCGAACACGTTTCAAACTTCGGCATCTTGATGTCTAGAACGGAGTACGAAAGGCTTGAAACGATTGAATCGAACCCGTCTTGCGACAGAAAGAGCGCCAGCGCGTCGACGTTACCATCGTCGGGAACCACCACCAACATTGAGACGTCGCCACCTTGATAGGAAACCTGCCCGGCCTTCCAGCCAGCGCCTTCCGCGTAATATTCGCGGAGCTCCCGGTGGTGCATGAACGCCGCTGTGACTGTGCTGCTGTCTGCCAAGGTGAACAGTTCGTCGGCAGTGAACTCTGACTCAAAGGGAACCTCCCATGATGCATTAAAGTAGATGGCATTGGTCAGCACGTAGCGCGTATCTGAGTCGACGCTGCCCTGCTGGAGTAGTTCTTCGATCTTGTCCTCGGTTTGCGCGGCGACCCAGGCATTGATCGCCATGCGTGCGGCCTCGGGCATCGCCGCAAAGTCGAGAACATTCACCCCCGCGCCGTAATAGAGCGCAAGCGTATCGAGGTAGCTATCCAAAGGCTGTGCGCCCCGCTGCGCCCAAAGCGCGTTCGCGATGTTCAAGCGAAAGGACTGCCCATCACTACTCGCTGAAGATGTGGCCCGTTCGTGGAGGGACTGAGCAAGGGTGTTGAACGCTCCATGCAAGTCCTCATCAGGCTGCCCAAAGCGAAGCGCAGCCTTCATCTCGGCGGCCGTCTCACCCCGCGCGCCGGCATAGGTCATGGCGAGCGCGCTCGAAATACTGTGCGGTGAAAAGAAGACATTACCCTCCGGCGCTTCGGCGAGCAGATCGAGCGCAAAAGCGGCGTTGTTCGTGGTCAGTGTCTGAACCTGTTCGTCCGTCGCGTCGGCTTCAAGACGCGCCAGCGGCGAGCGAAGCTCCGTCACCGGCTCCTCTTCACCGGCCTGTGAACACCCGAATGCGGAGCTAACCGTTGCGAGAAGGAACACTGTTTTCTTCGCGCGCATCATGATCATGAGACTATCAAACGCTTGAGAGAGCTCCAACGGACCGAGGCTCGACGCTGACGCGGCGGGATCATAGGCTCAGTGCATGGCGGTGGAGCTTTTTTCTCGCCCGCATACACGTGCCACGAATGCCGAACACAAGCTGCGGTCTGCTAGGGGTAGAAGTATCCTTCACAGAACGAGCTTGCCGAGCTGCCGGCAGGTGGCTTCAAAGGACCGGTTGCGCCTTCTTGCGCAGCAACCGATGAGAAGGCGGTGACCTGTTCGTTCACATCGCTGTCCCAACCGTAACGCTGTGCGTGCACGCCGACGTCTTGGTTTCCACACAGGCCGTCGCCGTCAACGTCCACAAACACAGCCCACGACGGATAAGCCCAAGTGGATTGCAGAGCGCGTGGACACACGAGCGAGAAACCGCCGCCTGCAATGGTCCCCGTCAACAGCGCAACGCGCCGATGCCCGATCGGGTCTCCATCCAAACCGTCGAAACTATCGTTTTCAAAAACGGCTACATACACTCGCTTGCCTTCCCATTGTTCTAGGTCTTCAGCGGAGACGTGGAAGTCAAATGACGCGTCCCCGTTGCATTGCGTCTGCAGGACGTCGGTGTCGACCGTCTCCTTATCGGCAGCATGTTGGACCGCACAGCCCCAGAGCATGCTGCCGCTCAACATGAACCACCCTAACCAGTTCTTCTTCGCCAATTTCTTTACCATACCCATAGCAAACCACCATGCTATGTGCTTCACAAATAGATACCAACTATAACAAAGATAGTTTCTGTCGAGAGCGTTCCCCTTCCCGGCACAGGAACACGTGGTGTCGACCGTCATCGCTGGTGCGCATCTTGTTCCTCGTCCCGACATGGACGGGAGACTTGCTTCGATCCGTCGGCAGAGTACGCTTCGGTCGTGGGAAGGCTTTGCTCACTTCGTTTGGGACTTTTCGTGCTGATCGCAATGCCAGCATGCAGCAACCTTGGCGACTATGCTGGACAATACGAGGGGAGCATTGTTGGCACCGATGATTCGTCGTGCAGCGAGGGGAACTGTTCGTTTATTCGACGCGGTTTCGCCGCAGGAACGACGTTGAGCCTCTCTTTCGACGCCGAAGGACCCGATGCGTCGCGCGCAATGACGACGAGTGACGGCACGTTCAACGAAACACTCTTGATGCCGATCGCACCAGTTGAGCACGATTTTTTAAGTCAGCTTGAGCTCCCCGGCGCCGGGCGAATCAAGACCCTGATCTACGCCGCTAAACCAAGGGAGGGCCCGCTCGCCGAGCGCGACCCTCTCGTCTTCCTTTCACTCATGGACGGCGAAACTATCGAGATTCGAATCCTGGTCGGAGCCGGTGACTACTTTGGCCTGTTTCGCCTCGAGCAGCGTTGATCGTCTGCCAGCTAATGCTTGGACCTGTTGAGAGGAAAAGCTAGGCTCTAGCAGTGAACATCAACTTGCGAGCTGCTCAGGTCGCGGTGTTGGCCTGGTTAAGCGCATGTGGAGTGGACCAGGCCACGCAGGTGGTGCTCGTGGTGGAGGCGGACGCTCGAACGCAGGAGCTGACCCAGGAACTTCGCGTGGTGGTTTACGACAACGACAACGTCGTCGTAAGCGAGGCAACGAACAACTTCGATATTCGCGCGAGGATCCCGTTGGTACCTCGAGGCGACGACGCTTCACGCGGATACCGAGTGCTCATCGAAGGGCTTTCCGAGGACGGCGTCACTGTGGTTCGCGCAGAGGCACAAGGCGGTTACAGCGACGGAGACAAGGTTGAGCGCAACGTGCCACTACGCGAAGCTTGCCATTTCGTGCTCTGTGGACCAGGCCTCTCGTGTGCAGGGGAAGGACGCTGCGAACCTGCCTGCAACGGTGGCGATTGCGTCGAAGATCCCCGATCAAATGCGGTGTACATCGATGCTGCAAACGGTTCAGATGACAACGACTGCACGCAGGCCGCTTCACCTTGTGCGACTTTCGAAGCCGCCGTCGAGCAGCTCTCTTCCGGAGCCAAACGAATCTACTTTAGCTCCAATGAACTTCAGCCCGCGGTTACGATCGGAAGCGCACTGTCTGGAACAAGCGAGGCGCCCACATTGCTTCAAGGCATTGGAACTGCTCGCACGGTGATTGCAAGCACCGCTTCGACCCCCACCATCCACGTTCAAAACGCGAGTGACGTGATTGTTGCGGGGTTCGAAATACGCACCTCCGCACAATACGGCATTTTGGTAGAAAACGCCGAACGCGTGACGATTACCGGTACTGTATTCGCGCCCAACACATACTCGAGTCCCGACGCCGATGCAGCCGGGATCTACGTCGATGACAGCAGTGTCGATGTGACCATAACCGGCAACACCATCGGCCAACAAGGAGGACCATCGGGCACCCGCGTGCACGCGCTCTCACTTGGTGGCACCGGCGTGCGTGTCGTCGGCAATGATCTTAGCGACAACCAAAGCTTCGGCATCGTCGCTTTTGGGGAGTTCGGTTTAACCGCTTCGTTTAACCGTATCAGCGGAAATGTATTCGATGGCGTGGGACTCTACCCAGGAAGCTTCTCCAGCGGTGCAACGCTCAGAAACAACTGGATCTGCGCAAACACACACGGCGTGTCGACCAACCAGCTTATCGACGTCGTGTTGCTAGAACATAATACGTTCTACGGAAACAACACGAACGGTCTCCAGGTTTATGACAACGCCACACGCGGAACTGCCACGGCAGACAACAACCTCTTTATTGAAAATGGTGGTTTCGGCATCGCGATCGACGCCGGAAGCGTTCGCGGCCGCAATAATGGGTTTGTGCTCGATGACACGAGCGGAGACTTCATCTCGGACGCTCCAGAGTCGAACATCGACGTCACAGCGCCCAACTTCGAGGATGTGGGCGCTTGCCGTCTTCGTGCCAGCAACCTACCTCGAGCTGCAGACGGTTCAAGAATTGGAGCGCTCTAAGTCGCAGCTGCCTACTGCGCCCGGGCTTGCTGCATGATGCGCAATTGAGGCTCAACAAACCGTGACTACGCCAATCGCGTTACGATTTCATATACTGTGCACGATACGAGGTCGTCGGTTCGTGGAAGGTGGTGTCCTCGATCTTGTAGACCACTTTTCGGGCGGAGCGATCGGCCTGGCAAATGCCCTCATCGACCAGCGACTTGAGCGTGCGCTGAACCGTGCGAAGTGGCACGCCGAGCTTGCCAGCAGCTTGACGCGCACCTATCGCGCCGTCATTGGCGATAAGCTGCAGCACTTGTTCTGCCGGCTCGAGAGCACAGCGCGGGTCGCGGACGGAGAACGGCCGATGCACGACGAGCTTCAAGGCATCGTCAATGCGCTCGATGTCGCCAACCTGCTCAAGCGCCTTGCGCATGCGCATCAAGAGCGTTCGCAGCCATGAGCCATGAAGCCCCTGATCAAATGCGAACCCGTACACACGCTCGAAAAAATCGTCGACTCGCAACGTCCGCCCTTCCGCAAAAGCCAGGGCACCCAGCCCCCGCTCGGTTCGAGGTTCCCGTTCTTCGAGCACAGCCTGTATAGGCTGCGGCGGTTTGGCAAGCGTCCGGTAGGTTGCGCGATCGGTCGGCACACATACGTATCCAACTTCGGCGCCAGCCACGGCGTGAATGCCCCAGGGTGGAAGCGCGCCCTCACCCGATATCCAACCTAAAGCGCGCTCGGTTTCGGGTTCTCGCTGTCCATGCAGACATGCGAATAAGTCACCAAGTTCCGCCCGCATCCAGCCGGGCCAGTGTGCCGTGCCCTGCGCAGCGGGCGTGCGCTCAGCACCCAGCGAGCGCAGCTCCCCCTTAAGCGGATCGAAACGGCCACCGGTGGACGGTGAACCATCCGTTGTTGAACCGCTAAGCAAGACCTCGACCTCTCCCCAGCCACGCCATGGATCCGGGAGCACTTGCCACAAGCTCGAGAGGATTCGCGCAGCGAGGTATGGCATGCCGCTATGTCGTCGAGCTCGAGCGAGCACGATATGTGCAGCGTACTCCGACTGCGGCCGATGTTCCGTGTGGCCCATGCGCGAGGCACGACGAGCATGTACCAGCGCTTCTTCGAACCTCATCTGCGCCGAAGCAGACAACGCTCGGAGCACCGTAAACTCGACTGAAAGGTCACCGAAACCGGCATGTTTGGATGCGCCCTCCGCGTCCGTAAGCAGCGCATCATCGAGTGAACTCCCGCCCCAAAGCAAGCGCCACTGCTCAGCCATACGAGCAGCAAGCACGTCGAGCTCGACGGTGGGTTCGCTGAGCTTCGAGAGAAACTCAAGCGCTTCGACATCGCCACGAAGTCGGGCCTGGAATACACCGAATAAGCGCAGATAGGGAGTCGCGTCCGTGCGCTTCGTAGACAAGTCCGCTGCACCGACAGGCCTTCCCTCAGGGTGCCCTGCGAGAAAGAGGCCACCGCGAAGGGCGCGCGCCGCCGCCTTGGTCTCGGGCGTTCCACCTTCAAGACGAGGCAACTCCGTCAGGAGCGACTCAACTTGGCCCACCTCCAACGACTGATGCAAACTGCGCAGTTCCTCGCGATTCACCCGCCTATGGTACACTTTGATCGGGTCGCAGTGGAAACTCCTAGTTACATCCGACTGTTTGCCCTCGCTCGTGGGGGGATGGGAAGCGTGGACCTCGGCTTGCGGACCGAGGGCACTTTTTCACGCCTGGTCGCGATCAAGCGCCCCAAGACCGGTGATGACGACGACCAGCAGGCGTTGCGTATGTTTCTCGACGAAGCGTCCATCACGGGCCTCATTCGCCACCCCCACGTCGTCAACACCTACGATTTCGGCCACGATAGCGACGGCCCGTTCCTGGTCATGGAATATGTCGAAGGCAACTCCTTGCGGCACCTCTTGGACCTGCTGGAAGCTGCACAGGAGCAACTCCCCGTGCAGCACGCGCTCAAGATTCTCGCTGATGCAGCGCGCGGCCTGCACGCCGCACATTCTCTGAAGACGGTGACGGGAGAATCCATGCCCGTCGTTCATCGCGACGTGTCTCCGGGCAACATCATGCTGGGCATCGACGGTGAGTGCAAAGTCGCCGATTTCGGAATCGCAAAGATCTGGGGGAAAGGAACCAAGACCGAAACTGGCATCCTCAAAGGAAAAATCGGCTACCTCTCGCCAGAACAGCTGCGCTTCCAAATCCCTGATCATCGAGCTGATTTGTACTCGCTGGGTGTCGTGCTCTACGAGATGGTTGCGGGGCGTAGGCTTCACGAGAGCAGCGATTTTCGCGAGGTCGCCTGGAGAACGGTTGAGGGTGAGATTCCCGATTTAGGCGAGGCGCGAGTCGACTGCCCACCCGCTCTCGTACAGCTGTGTGCCCAGATGCTTGCAAAAGACCCCGCACAACGCCCAGCAAACGCCAAGGAAGTTGCCGAGCGCGCGGCTGCACTTCATCGCGAAATCATCGACGAAGAAGGGGCTGACGATTTCGCCGAGTACCTCCAAGAGTTCTTCGAGCACGACCTCGAGACACTGCAAACACGCGTACGCAACGTGTTGGCGAGGGCGCAAACGCCCGAACTCGTCAGCGGAGGAGCAAGCCCCGTGGCCGCACCCCGCGAAGCGACTCGGTCAGCCATCGTCGAGCTGGACACCTTCGTGCGACATAAGCGACGCGGACGGCGCCACCTCATCGCCCTCGCCATGATGATCAGCTTTGGCGCACTCGGCTGGATCGCATGGAACCTTGTGCCTCAACACCTTCTGCCTCAGACCACCGCCCAAACGGGGCGCCTTGAGACCGGCGCCGTCCAAACGGATGCGAAGACCAGAGCGGCACAGGACAGCGAATCTTTGACGGAGATCGAACCCATTACGATCGATATCCCCCTCGAAGACGGCGAGGTGCCGCCGCCACAAGCCACTCCTTCGACCGCCGCTTCATCCAAAGCCCGACGACGCCCAAGACGACGCCAACGGACCAAGCAGTCCCCATCGGACAAGAAGAGCGGCGAACTGATGGAGTGGTAGTAGAGCGTCTCGTTACGGACCGGTGAGTGTCTCCGAAAGTCCCCAGACGGGGTCGCGCTCCACGCCGCCTGACGAGGACTCGCTCAGGATCAAGAACGCTGCCACGGCTCCACCGACCACAGCCACAGTTCCAACCCAAAACCAGGGCGATTCGAAGACCGTACTCGACGCGTCGTCACTCGGTAGCGTGTCGGGCGACGCAGCGACCTCCCCGTCACTCACCGGAGCCACACTCGGCGGAGCGTCTACGTCGAGCTCTTCGCGACCGCTGGTTGCGAGTCTCACCGAGCGTTCGACCTTGCCTTCAGCAAACTCTACAATGACGAGGTGCGAACCTGGGTCGAGGGAAAGCTCCTCTGTGGCTCCCGCGTCGAGTTCGCCCATCTTTCGCCCATCGACATAGAGGGTTGCAGGGTTATCGACGCGAACGATTAGTTGCGCGAGCAGTCGGCGCACGTCATCGATGCGCGCTCGATACTGCGATTGCTGCGCTTCATCGAGTTCACCGAACGCCGCCTTCAAGCCGCGGTCGAGTACGTCGAGCGCTTCTTTGAAGCGTCCTTGCTTCTCGAGCGCAATCGCGAGGTTGTAAGCGATGGGCGGGTGCGCAAAGAGCTGCAGTGCCTCTCGAAATCGTGACTCCGCGGCGCCATAGTCTCTGGCATTGAGAAGCTCGCCGCCCTCGATAAACAGTTTTCGGGCTCGCACTTGTGATGCGCCCTCTGTCGGCGCCTGTGCTCGGACGACCTCAATCCCGACCGGGGCGCACAGAAGCAGGACCGTTAGGAGCACTGACCTGATTGCGAACACGCCTGATCTTCTCATGAAATCGGCCGATTAGACCAGATCCGGCGAGATCTGAGCTTTCGCGCTACAATTTCAGTGAAGGGAGTCGGGATCGGTATGGGACCGTGCGACCTTTCGTCAGCCGAAGGCACAGCACGCGTTGTTGTGTCTTCGGCCTTTTTTCGGTGAAGGGATCTGCAGACACGACCTCGGCCAAGCGTGCTAACACATCGGTTGTGAAGGTCTTAGGTATCGAGTCGAGCTGCGACGAAACGGCGGCTGCAGTTGTCACCGAGGACGGAGAGGTCCTCTCCAACGTCATCGCAAGCCAGATCGATGTACACGCCATGTATGGCGGCGTCGTGCCCGAACTCGCGTCGAGACATCACCTTCGAAACCTAATACCCGTCCTCAGCCAAGCACTGGAGCCGGTTGGCGGGCTCTCATCCATCGATGCCATCGCCGTCACCCACGGTCCGGGACTCGTCGGCGCACTGCTAGTCGGCGTACAGGCCGCGAAGGCGATCGCTTGGTCTTTGGACTTGCCTCTGATCGGAGTCAGCCACCTTGAAGGTCACCTACTCTCTCCGTTCTTGCACGGTGAAGGCTGGGGCCCACCGGTGGGCTTCGACTTTCCCTTCATCGCGCTGCTGGCAAGCGGTGGGCACACGTCGCTCTACGAGGTGCGTGCGGCAGACCAAATGGAACTCATCGGACAAACCCGAGACGACGCAGCGGGTGAAGCGTATGACAAAGTCGCCAAGATGCTGGGCCTGGGTTATCCGGGTGGACCAGTCATCGACAAGCTCGCCACAAAAGGAGACCCGCAAGCGATCAAACTTCCGCGCCCCCTGCCCAAGAAGACACAGCTCGAGTTTTCATTTTCTGGTCTCAAAACCGCCGTGTCTCACTACTTGAATCGCCACGGCATACCGCAGCAGGAGTCAGCTGTGGCAGACGTGTGCGCGTCGTTTCAGCATGTCGCGGTCGACCAACTCGTTCGCAAGTCGATCGCGGCCTGCAAGGTACGGGACATCGCGAGGCTCGTCATCACGGGCGGTGTTGCGGCCAACCGCGGGCTACGGGCTGCTGCTGCAGACGCCTGTGCGCAAGAGGGCATCGATTTCGCCCTTCCGTCGTTTGCGACCTGTACCGACAATGCAGCAATGATCGGATATGCCGGCGCGCTTCGACTCGCCCGGGGCGAGCGCTCCAATCTTTCACTTCCCGCTTTTTCACGCGACCCAGGCTTTCGCCGGGGCAAGGTTCCGGCTAGCGAAGCACAGGATCCATAAAGCATTCGATCGATGTCTCGATACGGAAGTTGCTATCAATCGTGTGTCGTTCAGCGTGAAAGATTTCCATTCCGTAGGTCTCGCCCTCAACAAGCCCGAGCGCATCGATATCAACCGTCTGCTCCGCTGCTTGGTGTGTGCCACCCAAGTCGATCACAAGCTTTCCGTCAATGAACATCCAGAGGTCATCGTCTCCGCGAAACGTGAAGGTCTGCCCTGCGCTGTACACAAACGAAGTCGCGATGTGCGTCGTGAAGTGAAAGTTGCGCATCTGCTCGGCGCGGTCCATCGCTGAGTTCCCAAAGCCACGATCATCGACTGGGAAAAAGCTATTGCTGTCGTAGACGAAACGGCCGGGGGCCTCCTGCGTAAGCAGCAAGGTCACCTCGACGGCCTCATTGATGCCAGGAACATCGCGGTACCACTGGTCAAATCCGCTCTGCCCATGGATGGCACCAACCGTCTGTTCACCATGCGCAAACACTGGCAGCCCATCGATTCCAAGTTCCGACTCGACCAAGCCCACAACGACCGCATCTTCATTGGAGTTTTCAAAATCCTGGTGCGAGGCTTCGAAATCACGGACAAGTGCAAGGATTTCCCTGCAATCTGTCGACGGCACCGAAGCGTCAAACGCTGTAGGAGGAACGTTGTTCGTGGGCGCCGCATCTTGGCCCGTCGTTTCACTCAGCCCGCTATCGCCCGGCACGTTCGACGTGTCTTCAAGGTCAACCAAGTTGCCCTCTAGGCACCCCTCAAGACCGAAAACAACAGCAATCGCGAACAACACTCTCCGTGGCATGATTGAAAATTAGCATGCCTTCGACCGCCTTTAGGCCTTCTGGCATAACGGCGTTGGCGCGTGAGCCAGCCCGCTTGACAACAGAGCCGCACTATCCACTTGTGATGCGTTGAGGATGGTGACCACAAACTAGCGGAGCACAGGCTCCATGAAGCACTCGATCGACGTCTGGATCCGAAAGTTGCTTCGCACCGTGTGCCGCTCAGCATGAAAGATGTCCATCGGATATGTCTCGCCTGGTGTCAGGCCGAGTGAGTCCATATCTACAGTATCGGCAAGTACTGCGTGAACTCCGCCTAGGTCAATCGCCAAGCGACCATTAACAAAAAGCCAAAGGTCATCGTCACCCTCGAAGGAAAAGGTCTCGCCCCCTTGGTAGGTGAATGCAGTATGGATCTCGGTCGTGAAGTGAAAGTTGCGCTCTACCCCTTCATGATCGGTACCTGAGTTGCCAAAGCCTCTGTCGTCGATCGGGAAAAAAGCATCGCTTTCGTAGACGAAACTTCCATCAGCTTCGCGGGTGAGCGGCAACTCGATTTCAAAGCGTTGGTTCACCCCCGGAACGTCGCGGTACCATTGTCGAAAACTCTGCTCGTTTTCGATATTTGCATGACGCTCCGAACCGTGCGCGTAGACCGGCTTCGAATCCGCATCGAGCATCCTGCGCACGAGACCTGGTTGATGTCCTGGGTTTTCATCTTCGAAGTCCGAGTGTGAAACATCGAAATCGCGGATCACGGCCGTAATCTGCGCGCAATCCCCGCTGCTCGAGTCTGTCATCCGCCCGTCAGCCACGACGCGACCGTCCGATCGCATTGCCTGCCCATCCACGCCGCCGCCGGTTCCACCGACACTGCTACACGAGCAACCGATAGTGAACACCATGAGAAGCACTTGTAGCAACGCCAGCCGAAACACAGGCAAAAAGGTAGCACGTCGACGCGCGAACGAAAGCTGACACGTGCCGCCAACGTACCGTGAATCGGTTCTGGCCCTCAGAAAGATGGCGCAGGACAGTCTTCTGTAAACTCGCTCCTAAGTCGATCTTGCACTTCTTCGACCGAAACGTCGATATAAGCCGCCTGCGCAAACCCGCAGCGTCCTTGCGCGAACGAAGCCCGGATCGCCTTGCGAGCCCCTTCGAGGACTTTCTCCTCGGTCACACGCCCCTCGATGCTTTGCCGCCATGCGTCATCATCGCGCCGCAACTTCAGGTCCTTAAGCGCAGCGGGGTAACTCTTCTTGAAGTTCGAACGCGCCATCGACATCTCCATGTCGTCGCCCTGAACCAGCCAAAAAAGCCCAAAGCCAAGCGCCAGCACGATCACAACCGCTCCGCGAATGAGCCAGGCGGTGGGAAACGCAGGCGCCTTCTTTGGCTCTTCCCTAAGCGCGGCCGAAGCGGCTGGTTGTACGACAGGCTTGGCTTTCGGTGGTTCTTCAAGCTCAAGAATGTCGGCACCCCACCCGGTCTTGCCCATGTCGACCGCAGCTGTCTCGGCCTTTGGTGTCGGAGACGATCCCGCCATCATCCCATTGGCGCCCGCCGAAACAGGCGCAGCAACGCCGCCAAGCGACACACCGATCGCATCAGAAAGTCGCTGCGCCGACTCCTCCACGGGGACGTCCAACTCAAACGCCATCAGTGCCCCTTTCGAGTTCTCGCCTTCTGCAGCAGATAAGCCCCGCGATGAGGGCAGAGGGGCGCTTCGGGGTACAGCGGGCGAGCTACTCTTTTCCGGAAGCGCGGGAAAAAGCGATGTGGTCGGCTCGATGTCGACACCGGAACGGAGTTGGTCACTCGCTTCAAGGGCGTCTTGATAACCTGTGAACTCCCGAAGAAGCGCGAGAACGTCAGGATGCCGGTCCTCCGGGTTCTTTGACAGTGCACGCATAATCGCCGCCGCCTTTCGTGGGTGAAGCGTCGGTCGATATTCGAGGATCGGTTTGGGCGGCAATGCAGTGTGGGCGAGAAGCCACGCCTGAGAGTTGTCGGCATCGAATGGTAACTTCCGAGTAAGCAGTTCGTAACAGATCACGCCTAGTGAATAGATGTCCGAACGCCTATCGACGTGATCACCCGTGAACTGTTCCGGGCTCATATAAGGCGGCGTCCCCATCCACTGACCACCGACGCTTTGCGCGACCGCCACCGCATCATCGATGTCCGAGGCGATACCAAAGTCCATCAACTTCACGAAATCATCACGATGCAGGTGCTTTTCGAGGAGGATGTTCTCTGGCTTTAGGTCTCGGTGAGCGATACCCCGTTCGTGGGCTTCGTGTAGCGCTCCGCATAGCTGAAGCAGGATGCGGTCGACCTGCTCGGGCTTAAAGATACCGCGCGCGAGTCGCTCACTGAGTGGCTCACCATCGATGTACTCCATCACGATGATGAGCGTGCCATCTTCGGTGGTGCCCGAATCGAGGATCTTGATTGTGTTGGGGTGACGCAACTCCGTCATCACCACTGCCTCCCGATGAAAGCGGTCCACGAACTGTTCGGATTCGCTGAGTTCCCGCTTCATCGCTTTGACCGCGACCTTTCGAGTGGTGTTCCCGATGGGTTGCTCGGCGAGGTACACAACACTCATCGCGCCTTTGCCGAGGTGCGAGACGATGCGGTACCGCCCCAGCACCTCTTTACCTATCCATGTCGAGTCCATATCGTTCTTGTTGATGCAGATTGCCGCGCCCCCAGACTAGCACGCGCAGCAGGTGTTCAGCGCCTTCGACGACGGCTAAGAAACACGCCCACCAACAGGGATAGTAACCAAATCGCGGGTTCGCGCGTCCGACCTGACAGGCGACAACCTGCGCCACCTACGACCGTCGGTCGGGACTCGATCGCCGCATCGTCCTCTGCGTCTGCATCCGCGGCAGCATCCTGTGAACCACCGTCACTCGCGGCATCGGGAAGCATCGCATCAGGAAGCGTCGCATCGGGAAGCATCGCATCAGGAAGCATCGCATCGGGAAGCATCGCGTCCACACCCGCATCGACTTGCCCCCCATCCATGCCACCGTCCATCATCAGCTCAACACACCCATCGGTATCAAACACTAGGCAGTTTGCACCGCAAGCGAGTGTGCCGCTGGTAAAACCAAGACGCTCACAGGTCTCGCCGTCGAGGTTCGTGGCCTCACAGACCTCGGCACCATTGATGACCAAGTCGCCGCAGCTGGTCCCGCAGTCCGACACACAATTGGTCGTACCTTCCGTTCCATTGCATGCACCGTCGCCGCATAGCTGACCGCAGTCGCTGACGCAGTTGTTGGTGCTTTCGGTCCCGTTGCATGCACCATCACCACAGACCGCGCCACAATCCATCACGCAGTCGACTGAGTTCTCAGCCCCGTTGCACGTGCCATCACCACACAGAGTGCCGCAGTCCGACACGCAGTTGGTTGTGCCCTCGGTTCCATTGCAAACCGTATCTCCACAAGAGCTTCCACAGTCGGCCACACAGCTGGTCGTACCTTCGGCCCCATTGCAGGTGCCATCGCCGCAGCTGGAGCCACAGTCTGCAACGCAGTTCGTCGTATCTTCATCGCCATTGCAAGAGGCATCGCCGCACGACATGCCACAATCGTCCGCACAAGTTGCTGTGTTTTCCGTTCCGTTACACGTGCCGTCACCACAAGCTTGCCCACAATCGGCGACACAATTGGCTGTGCTTTCCCCACCGTTACACGTGCCATCGCCGCAGTCGGTGCCGCAGTCATCTGAGCAAGTCATCGTACTCTCGGTTCCGTTGCACGTGCCGTCACCGCAGCTCTGTCCACAGTCCAGGACGCAGGTCGTCGTGCCCTCCGTGCCATTGCACGTACCGTCTCCGCACATTTGGCCACAGTCCGCAACACAGTTCGCCGTACCTTCCGAACCATTGCAGACCGTATCACCACATTGCTGACCGCAATCATCGGGACAGTTTGTGGTCGCCTCGTCGCCTTCACAGGTGTTGTCACCACATACCGTGACGAGAGTTCCGTTGATACGAATGTTGTCGAACGCCATTTCTTCGTGCGGTTCTGACGAGCTGAACGAGACACGAACTACCAGCGAAGCACCGGTTCCTGGGATTGGGAAGGTAAAGTTCTGCATTTGCGCTTCGGGAAGTGCAACGTCGCCAATGCCATCCAAGTTGCTATCCCACATGATGAGTCCGCCACCCAGCACACCAACGAACTGCCCTGCGGTCTTAAATGCCGCCCCGTCGATGGAGTACTCTACACGCAAGAAGTTATCGTCCTCGTAACGAGAGGGAACATTGTTCGTGGCGCCCGCGAGAATCTCAACCTCTAGCGCCTCGTAGCGAGAGATGTCGATCGGGTCGAGCTCCAGATAATGCGGGTCGGTCAGCCCGACCTGATCGATGTTCTCGAAGCCAATAAAACTCGCGCCTTCATAACCAGTCATTGGCACCTCGAAATCGAATGGATTGGCGTTGGTGCCGCGCGCCAAATAGTTCTTACCGGAAGTCACAAAAATACCCTGAAGGGTCGAGTAGCCCGCGAAGTCCGCGCCTTCGAAATCTTCCTGGACAATCTGCTGTTGCGCGCTCGCGCTTGCCCCAAAACTCGCGACACCAACGAGGATCACTCGCACAAACGATTGCAGCGCTGAAGTCATGCGAAAATCTTACCCGAGGCGCCATCGCAAATGCGAGATCCTGACAGTTAGACCGTGACCAAGCTCAGAAACGTATAAATTTCGTCAAGTCTTGTCGTTGACCCCTTCGGCGAAAGGCCGTCCACAGGTCGCAATTAATCATCCCGGCTCACCGGCCCGCGCGCCTTTTTGAGATTGGACCGCCGCCGCTTGCTCTCAAGCCGTCGGCGCTTCGCTGCGCGTGAGGGTTTGGTCGCCACGCGACGTTTTGGCTTGACCATCGCCTCGCGAATCAACTGGGCGAGCCTTTGCCGCGCGCGCTCAAGGTTCTGGCTTTGCGAGCGGGTGCCCTGCTCCGTGATGATGACGGTCCCACCTTTGACTGCATGCGAGGGGAGAGAACGTCGAAGCCGGGCGCGAACGACGTCCGTGAGCTGTTCACACGCCGAGAGAGCGAAACGAAGCTCAACCTTGGTCGCTACTTTGTTAACGTTCTGGCCACCCGGACCCGCGGAGCGAACGGCTTTCCACGAAAGCAATGACTCGTCGATGGTCACCCCGTCTTTGATCTCCAGGCCGTCGCTCACCACAAAAGTCTATCACGACCAAGGTCGACCACTATGCCGCGCGAGTGACCCGATACGCCTCTGCGCCGAGGTCGTGGGGTGTTTCTTGAGGCAAAGTGATACTGATGGGTCCTCAGGAACGCGAAAGCGCGCTAGAACTTTGCGTTTCTTGGGGTACGGGGAAACGCGATGACGTCGCGGATATTCTTCATGCCTGTGACGAACATGATGAGCCGCTCAAAGCCAAGCCCGAAACCAGCATGCGGGACAGTTCCGTACTTGCGAAGGTCGAGGTACCAACCGTACGTTTCCTCATCGAGTCCGTGGTGCCGCATCCGCTGCCGAAGGACGTCGTAGCGCTCTTCGCGCTCGCTCCCTCCGATGATCTCACCGATGCGCGGCACCAAGACGTCCATCCCACGGACGGTCTTTTCATCGTCATTGAGGCGCATATAGAAGGCCGCCTTATCACCTGGGTAGTCCGTCACGATCACGGGGCGCTTGAAGAGTTCTTCAGTCAGGTATCGCTCGTGCTCCGTTTGCAACGGCTCGCCCCAAACTGGCTTGAACTCAAAATCCTTTCCGGAAACCTCGAGTCTTCCTATTGCGTCCGTGTAGGTCATGCGCTCGAAGTCGTTGTCGGCAACATTCTTGAGTGTCTCCAGCAAACCCTTTTCGACTCGCTGATCAAAAAACGCGAGGTCGTCTTCGCAGCGCTCAAGCGCACTCTTGATCACTTGTCGCAAGAAGTCCTCGGCGACCTGCGCGTTGAGGTTCAGATCGCAAAAAGACATTTCCGGCTCGACCATCCAAAACTCGGCAGCGTGACGCGCCGTATTCGAGTTCTCCGCGCGAAAGGTCGGCCCGAACGTATAGATACGTCCGAGCGCAGTCGCCAAGGTCTCGCCCTGCAGCTGACCACTCACCGTCAAGTATGTCTCCTCTCCGAAGAAGTCCTTCTTCCAGTTGATCGCTCCTTCTTTGCGCGGTGGTTTGTCCGCCGAGAGAGTCGACACACGGAATAGTTCACCTGCGCCCTCGCAGTCACTGGCGGTAATAATCGGCGTGTGAACATAGAAGAAGTCTCGCGAACGAAAATAGTCGTGGATCGCCATCGCCAGCTCGTGACGCACACGAAGCGTGGCTCCGATTGCATTTGTGCGTGGGCGAAGATGGGCGATCTCTCGAAGGAACTCGAAAGTATGGCGCTTCTTTTGTAGCGGGAAATCCCCAGCGGCTTCGCCTACCAACTCGACCCTGGTGGCTTCGAGTTCAACCCGTTGGCCTTCCCCTGGGCTTTCGACCAACGTCCCTTGAACGCGAATCGACGATCCGGTGGCGAGCGACTTAATAACGGCTTCGTACTCTTCAAGCTCGGCCTTGGCGATGATCTGCAAGTTCTCGAGGGATGAGCCGTCGCTTAGCGCGATGAAGGAAAGGCCCGCTTTGCTATCGCGACGCGAGCGAACCCAGCCAGCGACAGTAATCGACTGGCCAACCTTCCCCTTCTTTAGAACGTGGGTGACGCGCGGGATATCGTAAAGCTGTGGCTGCATTGGCTGGCAATTAGCACAGTTTGCTCACGACCAGCAGTCACGTCGGTGGGACCACGGGGCTGCGCTCCAATCGCACGAATGCAGCGGAGCTGCGCTATAGTGCGCCGTGGCTCTTCAAACCCCTCTCAGCAAAAAGCTCGGTCTCCGCTACCCGATCGTCTCGGCACCCATGTTCATTCTGTCCAACAAAGAAATGATCGTCGCCGCGGCCGAAGCTGGCATCTTGGGAACGATGCCGACACTCAACGCGAGAAGCGCGGAGGCGCTCCGCAGCGACCTTGAGTGGATTCGCGAGCGTACCGACCGTCCCTTCGGCCTCAACCTCACCATCGGACTCACAGAACCTGCGCGTCGCGAACAGGACATGGCGCTTGTTGAAGAGTTCGAAGTGCCCGTGCTGATCACGAGCTACGGCAACCCGACCGAATATGTCAAGCGCGCGCACGGTCACGGGGCCACGGTCCTGCACGACGTCATCAACCTTCAGCACGCGAAGAAGGCCGAAGCTGCCGGCGTCGATGCGATCATCGGTGTTGCTGCAGGTGCCGGGGGCCACGCAGGCCGCATCTCACCCTACGTGCTCTACCCCTACCTCAAGCAGAACCTCGGCGTGCCCATCGTTGCAGCAGGCTGCATCAGCACCGGTGCACAGATCGCTGCCTCGTTCTTGCTGGGCGCAGAGCTCGTCTACCTTGGGACACGTTTTATCGCTTCCGCAGAATGTCAGGCTGAGGAACGTTACAAGCAAATGATCGTCAAAGCGGTGCCCGAAGACATTGTGTATACCGATTCGGTGAGCGGCATCCACGCCAATTTTTTCAAGCAGACGCTCCCAGACCACGCTGATTTTGAGCCCGGAATCGCAGGCGACGAGGCGAAGCGCTGGAAGAGCATTTGGAGCGCCGGACAGGGCTCCACCTTGATCAATTCCGTCAAGCCGGTCAGCCAAATTGTCGAGGACCTCATCCGCGAGTACCACGACGCCGTGGCGTCACTAGGGTGATTCGCTGAACGAGGGCTTCACGCGGTGGGGGCCAAGTTTCTCAAATGCGTGCGCAAGCGCGAGGACCTCAAGATCGTTATTTCGTCTTCCGATAAACGAAATACCACCGGGAAGCCCATCATCAAGTCCCATTGGGACACTCACGTGTGGAAACCCACCAACCGCCGCAAACGCCGACGCTGGTGGGGCCTCAGGGAATTGATCCCCGGTGTCCCAGTTGATTCGCCACGGCCGTGGACCGGTCACCATCACCATCGCGTGCAGGTCGTGCTCGTCGAAGATCGAGCGAAACTTTTCGGTCAATTCCTCGATCAGTTGTTTCCCATCGACATCGTGCTGGGTGGTTCGAGCCTCAGCAAGTGCGTCCACAAAAAGTTCTTGACCAAAATGTTGAAGTTCCTCGTCGCGGTGGAGACGATTAAACTCAAGCACATACTCAAGCGCAGGATCTGGAAGTGGTTTGTTTGGCAAAGATCGGAAGTAAGCATTGAAGTCTTTTCTAAAGTGGTGAATGAGCATGCCGAACTCGCGTTCGAAATGATCCTTGACCGTAATAGAGCCAAGTTCAACAAGCTGAGCGCCCGCTTGGCGCATTTGCGAGAGCCGCTTTTCGAAAAGCTTTTCGAAGTCCGCTCCGCTCTCTAGATGAACAACGCCGAACCGCTTGTTACGAAGCGAGGCCGCGCGTAGTTTTTGCTCGATGTCCTGAGTCGGAACCGTGGAAGCACTGCTCATCACTGCATAGAGCAAAGCGGCATCCACGCTCGTACGAGCGATCGGTCCCGCCGTATCGAACAAGTTCGAGATCGGGATGATTCCGTGTGAACTTAACTTCTGGCGAGAGGGTTTAAACCCCACAACTCCACTAAATGCAGCGGGGCACACGATGGAGCCGTCCGTTTCGGTTCCCAAAGCGGCCGCAGCAAGGTTCGCGCTCACGGCCACAGCAGAGCCCGAGCTTGAACCACATGGGGAATAGTTCTGATCGTAGGGATTGCGAGTCTGTCCACCGAGCGCACTCCAACCGCTACTTGAAGACGTACTACGAAAGTTCGCCCACTCGCTAAGATTGGCTTTTCCGAGAATCACGACGCCTGCTTCACGCAAGCGCGCAACAACTTGCGCGTCGCGCTCTGTTCGATTTGTGCGTAACGCGAGGCTGCCCGCCGTCGTGGGGAGTTCGCTTGTTTCGATATTGTCCTTGATCAGCAGGGGAACACCGTGGAGCGGCCCGCGAACGTGCCCCTCCGATCGCTCGCGGTCGAGCTGCTTCGCCTGGGCCACCGCATCTGGAGCGACGGAAAGTACCGCGCGTAGCTCAGGTCCGTCTCGATCAAGCGACTCGATGCGGTGAAGGTACCAACGAACCAAACCTACAGAGGTAAGTGCTCCACGCGCCATCAACTCTTGAAGCTCAGGAATCGACCGTTCCTCAAGCTGTAGTGTATTGCGCTCCGAAGCTCTCAAGGTCTCAGTATCCTTCGGCGCGACCCCACATGCCGCAGGTGTAATCAATCCCAGTAGCCATGTAACAGACAAGAAAAACCTACTCGAACCTCTCACAACCTGTCCACGATGCTGTTTAGTGTCGAGCTTGGACGCATGGCTTTGGAGGCCAGCGCAGGGTCGGGCGCGTAATAGCCACCAATATCCATAGGCTTGCCTTGCACCTCGTTTAGCTCGCGGACGATGGTGTTTTCGGACTCAGCGAGCATCTCGGCTACCTGCGTAAAATGCTTGCGCAACTCTTCGTCGTGCGTCTGCTCAGCAAGGGCTTGTGCCCAATACATGGCGAGATAAAAGTGGCTTCCGCGGTTGTCGAGCTCGCCGACCTTGCGCGACGGAGACTTGTTTTCAAGCAGGTACTTTGTCGTCGCTTTGTTCAGAGCCGCACCCAGAACCGCCGCTTTGGAATTGTTGTGCTTCTCAGCTAGATGTTCAAAGGAAACGGCAAGCGCCAAAAACTCGCCAAGCGAGTCCCATCGCAAGTGGTTTTCCTTGACGAACTGCTGTACGTGCTTGGGCGCGGAACCGCCCGCGCCTGTTTCGAACAGCCCACCACCGTTCATGAGCGGAACGATCGAAAGCATTTTCGCGCTGGTTCCGACCTCCAAGATCGGAAAGAGGTCGGTGAGATAATCTCGCAGGACATTTCCTGTCACAGAGATGGTGTCCTTGCCCTCGCGAATGCGCTCGCAACTCAAGCGCGTCGCCTCCGCCGGCGCCTCGATCAATATCTCAAGGCCGTCGGTATCGTGTTCTTGGAGATAGGCATTAACCTTCTTGATGAGTTCCGCATCGTGTGGTCGAGTTTCGTCGAGCCAAAACACTGCGGGTGCTCCGGTGGCACGCGCACGCGAGACAGCAAGCTTAACCCAATCGCGAACGGGTGCGTCTTTGACCTGGCAAGCGCGCCAGATGTCGCCCTGCTCGACCTGATGCTCAAGTAGCGTCTTGCCCTCCCCGTCGACAATGCGAACCACGCCGTCACGCTTGATCTCGAACGTCTTGTCGTGTGAGCCGTACTCTTCGGCCTTTTGCGCCATAAGGCCGACATTGGACACACTACCCATCGTCGTTGGATCAAACGCGCCATGTTTCTTGCAGTTGTCAATGACCTCTTGATAAACGCCGGCATAGCAGCTGTCAGGGATGACCGCCTTGGTCTCCTGCATGTTTCCCTCTGCATTCCACATGCAACCCGACGTGCGAATCATCGCAGGCATCGATGCATCGATGATGACGTCACTTGGGACGTGCAGGTTGGTGATACCCCGGTCCGAATCGACCATCGCGAGCGCAGGACCGTTCTTATAAACAGCTTCGATATCCGCCTCGATGGTTTCCCGCTGCTCGTCGGGGAGTTCGCTCAGCCGACCGACGACATCGCCGAAACCGTTGTTGACCTCTACGCCCAGTTTCTCGAAGGTCTGGCCGTGCTTTTCGAAGAGCTCGCGAAAGTACACCTCGACCGCGTGACCAAAGATGATGGGGTCGGAGACCTTCATCATGGTGGCCTTCATATGAAGGGAAAAAAGCGTGCCCTGCTTCTTTGCATCTTCGACTTGATCCTCGAGAAAACCGATGAGCTTCTTCTTGCTCATGAAGGTCGCGTCAAGCACCTCGCCTTCGAGCAGAGGGAGTTTCTCTTTCAGCACCTGCGTCGCTCCGTCCGCGCCCACGAACTCGATACGCGCTGTAGTTGGCTTGTCCAAAGTGATGGACTTTTCGTTTGAACGAAAGTCGCCTGAACTCATGGTCGCTACGTGCGATTTGGAGTCGCTGCTCCACGCGCCCATCTTGTGTGGGTTGGCCCGTGCATAGGCCTTGACGGCTTCGGGGGCGCGACGGTCGGAGTTGCCCTCGCGAAGTACCGGATTGACAGCGCTGCCCTTCACTTTGTCATAGCGCGCTTTGATTTGTCGTTCCTCGTCCGTGCCGGGCTCCTCAGGGTACGCTGGCAGATCGTAGCCGCGCGCCTGAAGCTCGGCGATGGCTGCTTTGAGCTGCGGAACCGAAGCACTGATGTTGGGAAGCTTGATGACATTGGCCTCGGGTCTTTTGACTAGCTCACCAAGTTCGGACAGAGCATCATGCACCCTCTGCGACGCCGGGAGCATCGGGGAGAACACGGCCAAGATGCGGCCCGCAAGTGAGATGTCGCGCGTCTCAATCTGAACGCCCGAGCTGGCAGAAAACGCTTCGATAATGGGCAGAAAAGAGTACGTCGCAAGCGCGGGCGCTTCGTCGGTGTGCGTGTAGGTAATCGTCGGCTTGTCGCTCATGGGAACTCCTCTGTCGCCGGCCGCATAGCCGGGCCTGCGATTGTGCATACCCCGCGATGACGCGCAAGCGGAAGAGCCGAAAAGCCAGGCGCAGGCCTAGACCGAAAGGTGGTATCTTCTCCTACCGGTCAACCAGAGCAAAATGACGGCAAAACGAAAGAGACTCTCAGGCCAAGCCCTCGAAGGCCGGCACCGCGTCAATCGCATGGATGCCGCCGGCCGAGGGGTGGTGGAAGTCGACGAACACACGGTGCTGGTGCCGGGGGCCGCCCGCGGCGAAACGATTCGTCTCCAACTCATCCACCGCGGCCGACACGGCGTTCACCACGCACGGCTCACTGATCTCGTCGAAGCTTCGCCGGCCCGAGTCGACTCTCCATGCCCGCACTTTCTCGACTGTGGCGGTTGCGATCTCTTGCACCTTCACCCGGACGAGCAGCGACGTTGGAAGCGGGAGGTGGTCGCTCGCGCTCTGAACTTGCAGCCCGCCCAGGTTTCTCCTGTGCAGCACGCTGGTTTTGATTGCGACTACCGCGCTCTTGCAAAGTTTGTTGTGGGTGAGCGTGGAGTTCTTGGGTCGTATCGACGACACTCACACCAGGTTGCACGCATGGACGAGTGTGTAGTACACGCACCCGCCATCGCGGCGGCGCATGGGTTGGTTCAGGCGCAACTCCAGAGCGGGGCGCCATCTGGTATCCGATATGTAGTGATGCGCGCTTCGATCGCCGAAGAACGAGTCATCATTACACTCGTATGCACCAACCCACGCGCCGGCGTGTACCGCAATTTCGCCCATAGCTTAGGTAAGGCGACTTTTGTTGCGGCTGTCGACTTCCACCACAACGACAGCGAAGGTAGCGCGATCTTCGGAAGCGGTTCGGTCGATCGGCTGTATGACGACGGCAAAGAGCTTCGGGAGACGGTTGGCTCGCTATCCCTACAACTCAAATCAAATGCTTTTTCTCAGGTCAACCCCGCTGCTGCTTCTTTGCTTTATGAGGCGATCTGCAAAGAACTTGACGGCCACCAAAGCGGCACCGATGAGATGCTCGATCTCTACGCCGGCTCCGGTGGCATTGGGCTGAGCTACCTACTCAGCAACCCACAAGCCACCGTCCGCGCCATCGAATCGAATGCGGGAGCAGCTGACGCAGCCAGACACTCAGCTCAGGATCATGGGTTGTCGAGTCGTTACACCGCCGTGAACTCAGACGTGCTTAGCTATCTCAAAGCACAGACGGACTCCCCTTCAGCGCACGTTGTGAACCCGCCGCGAAAGGGGTTAGGTTCTGAGGTCATCAAAGAGCTCGGGCGTCTAAGGCCAGAACTGCTGGTCTATGTCAGCTGCAATCCGAAGTCGTTGGCGAAGGATGCTTCGCTGCTGGAAGACCACGGTTATCGTGCTGATCGCTGGATTCCTTTCGACCTATTTCCGAATACGTCCCACGTCGAAACGCTTGCCGTGTACAGGCGTGCGGCCATCTAAAAAGACTGCAGCCACCGCTCTAGCTCGCACACGAGGGCCTCAAATGACGATGCCACGAAGAGCGTATGTTGATAGTCGGTCGGATCATACGGTGTTTCGCTCACGACTTCGATATCGAAGTCGAGGAGCCGAGCATCGCAGAAGCGTTGAATCTCGCCGAACGAGGAAAGCAAGCCAGCACCGTAGGCTTTGGGAACTCCCTGCTCAAGCGCGAGGCCAAACTCGATGGTGTACCAATAGACGCGTCCTATTCCGACCATCTGCTCGTCGCTTGCCGTTGCTGCAGCCTGGCCGAACAGTCTGTTCAGACGCGCAAACGTGGGGTCGGCAAGCGTGGCCGCATGCCCAACGAGTTCGTGGACGACGTCGGGCTCGGGCGTATAGAGCGGACGGCTTGCGTGCCGCATATACTGCGTCGACAGAAAAATGTTTCCTGCCAGACGCCGCAGAAATGCACGCGTCGAAACCAAACCCGCAACCGGTAACATGCTCATTCCCGTCGTATTGCGCAGCCGTTCGGTCACCTCCCGGAGCTGTGGAATCCGTTGCGTATCGAGCGCAAAAGCCTCCTTGATCTTCAAAATGTGCTCGACGGCGTATCGATCATGAAGTGGCACGAGTTCGCGCTGAATCGTCCGCCAGATGCCGTGCTCTTCGTCGGTATACTCCACCCAGGGAATGGCGTCGCCCTCATGGTACGACAGCGCCAGTTCCGCGATCGCATCTCTTCTCCGGCGGTAGTCCTGGTCGCGAAAGCCCGGATGATCCGGATCGAGTTGCACAAGCTCTGTACTGTCGCCGGATACAGGAAACTCACTCGGCGTAGGCCCCCGCCGCGGCGGACGTGTCGATGCCACCATCTTTACTAGTTTACCTCATTCGCCAGATTCGTGACTTATTTGCTGAATGAATCGATGGTAGGGTCCGGAAAATGGAGCACTGCCCCTGCAAATCCGGCAAGACCTTCGACCAATGCTGCGGACCATTTTTGGCCGCGAAAGCGGAACCTGAGACGGCGGAGGCGATGATGCGCGCCCGCTACACCGCGCATGTCAAGGCCAATATCGACTTCGTGGCGCAGACAACCCACCCGGAGTCGGTTGGCTCTTTCGATGCACAGACCGCCAAGGACTGGGCGACACAATCGAACTGGCTTGGTCTGGAAATCCTCGAAACGCAAGCTGGGCAGCCAGCGGACGACAAAGGCACCGTCGAATTTATCGCACGCTACCGAGATAAGACCGGCCGACACAAGCACCACGAACTCAGCGAATTCGAGAAGGTCGACGGCAAGTGGTATTTCAAAGACGCGACAGTCCCCAAACCACGCCAAGTCAAACGCGACACGCCCAAAGTCGGCCGCAACGACCCTTGCCCCTGTGGCTCAGGCAAAAAGTACAAAAAGTGCTGCGCCAAGGCCGCCTAGTGTCCGATCCACCCAAGTTGTCACAGTTTTCTTGTGAGCTTCGCCCGACTCGGCGTTACTCAAACTCGAATGTACGCTGCACGTCCTTCGTTTTCGCGCCTTGATTCGAACAAACCTCTCTTCGCCTCCTGCGACAACCTGAGTGGATCGGACACTAGTCGAGCACTTCACGAACCGGGTGGCATGAATGAATCACACACTTGGTTGGTGGCTTCTCTACTGATGATAGGCTCCGGTGCACGATCGATGTGTTGATCGACGAAACACAGCAACGTCATCAGATCGGGTGCGTCTGTGCGATAGAGCCACGACCATGACGTTGCAGCAAAACGCTCGCCCTTAAGAAAGGGGTCTTGGGTGAGCAAAATGGGAAGATCTGCACGGGCCGCCAACACCCCGCGGAGCGTGTCCAACTCTGCGGGACAGCCCTCCGGGCAGTTGTAGGAGAGCACCACGCCACCATGCTCGAGATTGTGAAGATAGAGCGCTCGCGGCAGAACCCACGTTTGCTCGCCCCAACACGATTGCCAGAAGGGAAAGTGCGCACCTGACGTCGGCGGTTCGGTCTGCCAATCGAGGTCCACGGCAGCCCAATCCTGTTCATCGCTCGGCGCAGTCATGTGGGCAGCGGGCTCACACGCAAAAGACGCGCCAACCAGTTCGCTACATGACGGTACCGCGCGCGCATCGCTCGTCGGACACGCCGCAGGATACGTCTCCTCGTCACCACCACACGCTACAGCGAAAACGGCGCTCCAAGTCACCTGAAGGAGAAGATCGCGTCGCACGTCCCGACCCTAGCACGCGCCAGAAGAAGTGCCGCGTTGAGCCCGACTCCCAACCGCCCTCCCTGGCATCGACTCGTTATAGGACGATTTCTGCGGGGTAGTTCATGGTGTAGCGGGCGTTGATTTCGGATCGTGGAACGAAGATCGACTCTTCACAGAGTGTCCCGAGGTAACCGTCGATACCGAAAGGGCCAAAATAACCTGTGCCGACTAAGGCGCCTGACACGAGAGTCGCTTCGGACACCACGGCGTGGCGTTGCTCGATGCTCAGCCGAGCTCCGATAGGCTCACGATCATGGTGCGCCAGCGGTTGTCCGAGTCGACAAGCGCCATCCGGTTCGATGTAGCCGTGTGTCGAGAACTCCAGCTCGATTTGCACGCGGGGTTCGACCAACACACTGCCCTGACGGCGAATTGATGCCTCAAGCCAGTGCTGGTCGGCGACGCTCAACCCCTTAGCATCGATAAAACGCTTGCCGTGGCCCGCAGCTGAGAGCGGACGTTTTGCGCACCAGCGGCCCGACCGGCGCACTGCACGCACTGCCTCATCTACACTGCTCGCAAGCACGGTATCGGGAAGCGGCCATCCAAGATGCTCCGCAAAACCTCGGTGATTGACGGAGCGCAAGACATCAAAGGCAGGTGACTGTGGAAGTCTGGCTCCCACCCGCTCAAGCGCACGCAAGGCACGAGGCGTCGGGCACCAAGCGAGCCCCCGCAAACCCTCCGTGATGGTGTCACGGCCAACAATCTCATCGCGCGGCCCGAGAAAAGCGAACTTTGCGCGAGAAAACTTCGCAACGTCGGCGCGCTTGGAAGCGGACATGGTTAGATTCGCCATTTCGTACTCGGCGTCGAGGTTGAGGACCCAGACGCGGGGTTCATTGGCTTCTCCTGCGATTCTGTTCTCTAGCTCGGTTTCCATCGCTGCAGTTCGACGCAATAGCCCGAGCTCAGCCCTGCTCTTTGGCGTGCTTCATGATTAATTGGATCGCCCTTCATCACCATCGGAGAGAGCGGCTTGGGAAGCGCAGCTGACCAAGTCTCGAACGAAAGCCCGTCGTTCCACTGCGAAAACCAGTGCGCAGCAAAGCGCACGTGACCGATCTCCTCTTTGGCCACATGTCGCTGAAGCGCGGCACCGCCCTCATCACCTGCCTCCTCAAACATTCTAGCAAACCGCTCTGCGTGGTCGAGGTTGGCGCCCTCGAAGCCGAGTCCCATCGTTGCGACGAACATCGACGGCGACTGGCACTGCGGAACGCGATCCCAGAACCAGTCTCGCACACCGAACGCACCCACTTCAAAGCCGAGCTCCTCGATGTACTCGCGATACATATTCATGTGGCGAACTTCATCGAGCGCGATGCGCACAAGCCCTTGCTTGAAGGAAAGCGGAGTTTCCGGAAAGCGCAGCAGACACCAACACATCAGCTCCGCTGCTTGAAGCTCGTGATGCAAGAACGTGTGCGCTGCCTTGGCGCGCGCCCTCGTCGAACGGTGCTTGCCTCGCAGGCCCGGCGCTTTGGCGATCTCTTCGAGTTCGGGTGGACGTCCGGGACGCAAGTCGAGCGCTTCCACATCACGCGCGGTTTCGACCTTGATCTCCGGGGGCGCGGGTGGCGCAAGCTTATAAGCCAGACTTTTGCTCTCAATGAATTCCCTCGCCCAGCTCTGGACCGTACTCGTCACGACACCACCATAGCACCCCGCCCAATTCACTTCTCCAAACAGGTGGCCGGCGACCAAACTCCCTGGCTCAGATCTCGATGCGGAGTCTCGTCGGCAACCACTTTCAACCTGATAGCGCGTAGATATGCTAAGTGTCGGCCGCTATGGACTTGGTCGTCGACTGGCTGTCATTGGTCGTCCGCTGGCTGCACATCATCTTCGGCGCCGCGTGGATCGGCACATCTTTTTACTTCAACTGGCTCAACAATCATGTACGTGCGCCAGACGACACGGGCGACCCTAACCTTTCAGGCGAACTGTGGTCGGTGCACGGCGGCGCGTTTTATCGCGTCATGAAGTACCGCGTCGCGCCGGAGAAGCTCCCGAAGATCCTCCATTGGTTCAAGTATGAGGCGTACTTCACATGGGTCAGCGGTTTTGCGCTGCTGGTGCTCGTCTACTATCTCAATGCCAAGGTCTACCTGATCGACGACCGCGTATACGTGCTCGAACCTTGGCAAGCGGTCTCCGCTGGAGTTGGTTCGCTCGCGCTTTCGTGGATTGTGTACCACGGTCTGTGTAAGACACCACTCGCTAAGAAACCGGCCGTCTTCGCGCTTCTTGGCTTTGTACTGATGACTGGCGTCGCATACGGGCTCACCCAACTCTTTGGCAGCCGTGCAGCGTACATTCACGTCGGAGCGATCATCGGCACCCTGATGGCGGCCAACGTGTTCTTCGTAATCATCCCAAATCAAAAGGTCACGGTCGGCGCGATGGTGGAGCGCAAAGAACCTGATCCAAAATATGGCGCAGAGGCCGCGATGCGCTCGCTGCACAACAACTACTTCACCTTGCCGGTGCTCTTCATCATGGTGAGCAATCACTATCCGTTCACCTTCGGGCACGAATACAACTGGGCAATTCTCGCGGCCATCAGCCTAATCGGCGCAGGCACACGACACTGGTTCAACCTACGTGGTCAAGGTCACAAGAACGTTTGGCTGCTTCCTGCGGCCGCTCTTGGAATGGTCGCTCTCGCGTTTGTGACGAAGCCCAAGTCGTACGACGACTACCGGCCGGTTGCTTTTCGCGAAGTTCGGGAAATCATCGACCGACGCTGCGTGACCTGTCACTCATCGTCTCCGACTTTCGAGGGTTACAAGGAGATCGGCCCTCCTCAGGGACTCGTTTTCGACAACGATCAGGACGTCATCACCAAGGCTTCACACATCAACACGCAAGTTATGGTCACCAAGCAGATGCCGCTCGGCAACTTGACCAACATCACCGAAGAAGAACGAGAGATCATCGGCGCTTGGTTTTACCAAGGCGCAAAAGGAAGGTAACTTGAGAATGCAGTCACAGCTTTTATCTCATGTCTTAAGGGTTCTGTCGCTAGGGGCGACAATGGTTCTTTCGTGCAGCGGAAACGAAAGTGAGCAGATGCCTCTTTCTTGCAACTTTGACGGTAAATTTCTCGGCGAAGTCAGCGTCAGAAGCCAACAAGACAATACAAATCTTTGTGAGGCCCCCGCTGAGATTCGAACCAATGAATCCGGATACCTCGAGTTCGTGAAACGAGGCCCGAAAGATCAAGTGCTCGTATGGCTACAATCCGAGACCGACAGCGAAGTTTGGCGGCTCAACTTTGGGACCCAGAGTTGCGAGCTTGCACTGCCTTTTCCGCCTGGCTGTCCAGATGATAAAATCCAAGACGCGAGCTCAGATTAGACCCTCGTGAGCTTGCGTTCTTCGACCCAGCTGTAAAGCACCGGGACAGTAAAGAGTGTAAGCAAGATGGCGCCCATGCCTCCAACCGAGGGCAAGGCCATCGGGAGCATCACGTCGGCGCCCTTCCCTTGCGCGGTCAGCACCGGCATCAGCGCAAGCGCCGTGGTCGCGGTGGTCATCAGACACGGACGCAAACGACGTAGCGCTGCTTCGGTCACCCGCTCGCGAACGGCTTGATGGTCCGCAGGCGGCTCGGTCGCGAAACGTTGTGCCAGATAGGTCGCCATCACCACGCCCGCATCGGTCGCGATGCCGATGAGCGCGATCACGCCGACCCATACCGCGACCGATAGATGAACGACGTCGATCTGAAAAAGCTCACGAATCGAGACGTTGAAGAAATCAAAATGCAGAAACCACGGCCGCCCGTAGAGCCAGAGCAGAACCAGTGCGCCCGCGACACAAATCACCACACCAGAAAAGATAATGAGCGCGGTCGAAGTGCGTCGAAACTGGAAATAGAGAACGAGAAAGATGAGCGCCACCGCAAGCGGCACGAGCACCGCCAGCCGCTGCTCACTGCGCACCTGGTTCTCGTAGGTGCCCGCAAAGCGATAGGTCACGCCATCGGGTTGCGTGAGTCGACCGTCAGCGATGGCATTTTCCAGCACCTTGCGCGCTCGCGTCACCACTTCGACTTCGGCAATATCGGGGTCATGGTCGAAGAGCACATAGCTCGTCAGAAAGGTGTCTTCCGAGCGGATGACCTGCGGGCCGCGCTCGTAGCGAATCTTCGCCAGTTGCCGAAGCGGCACCTGCTGCCCCGAGGGCGCGCTCACGAAGATCGACTCAAGACCTTCGATCGAATCACGCTCCTCACGCATGTAACGCACGCGCACAGGGTAGCGCTCGCGTCCTTCGACCGTCCGGGTCAGGGTCTGTCCGCCGACCGCGATCTCGATCACGCGCTGCACCTCTGCGACGCTCAGACCGTAACGACCGATCGCTTGGCGATCGATATCGATCTGGAGGTAGGCCTTGCCCGCCGTTCGGTCCGCGAAAACCGTCTCGGGACGAATGCCAGGAACTTCGCGCAAGATCGTCTCAACATCGCGCGCAAAGCCTTCAATGATCGGCAGCGACGGGCCCGCAACCTTGAGCCCCATCGGCGCACGCATGCCGCTTTGGAGCATCACGACCCGCGTCGCAATCGGCATCAGCTTCGGCGCCGAGGTCAATCCGAGCAGCTCGCCGGCCGCGACGATCTCGTTCCAGATATCGTCGGGCGAGCGAATATGATCCCGCCACTGACGGATACGCTCCCCCTCGTCCGTCACACGATATTCGGGAACATAGGTCACCACGGTTTCAAACATGGAAATCGGCGCCGGGTCGAGGGGCGAATCGGCGCGCCCAAGCTTGCCCACTACGCGGTCAACCTCCGGTATGGTGGCGATCGCAGCATCCATCCGGCTCATCAACTCGTGGGCTTGGCCAATCGAAGCATGCGGCATGGTCGTCGGCATGTAGAGGTACGCGCCTTCATCGAAGGGAGGCATGAACTCGCGGCCAAAACCAGGAAACTTCTCAGCCACAACTTGGACCGGCCGCGCCGTGCGCACAGCATTCGGCAGCCAACCGAGCACGCTGTCAAAACCGAGCCACGCGAAAGCGGCCCAGACGACGACAAGCGTGGGCACGAGCAGGCTCGCGCCTTTGTGAACGAGGCTCCAGCGAAGGAGCCGTTCATAGTAACGCTCGAAAACGAGCAGAAGCGCAATCAATACGCCGATCAAAAGCACGGCAAAGAGCAGATTGAGCGCCATGCCGCGCCCCTCTCCCAGCGGCATCCATGCGTCGGTCAAGAGCCACGTCGCGAGCAGTACAAGCGCGATGTGCTCGAAACGAACGTGGCCAAGGGCTGGAACGCGTAGGCCCCGCATCCAAGTGTGCTTCTCACTTTGGTCTTTTCGTTCGCTTCCCGCGCGACGCGACCCCCAGCGCGCATACAAAACGTGCGCCAGCGGCGGGATCAGCAGAAGCGCGGCGAGAAGCGCACCTGCCATGGCGAAGGTTTTCGTGAAGGCTAGCGGAATGAAGAGTTTGCCCTCGCTGGCCGTCAACGCAAAAACCGGCAAGAAGCTGATGATCGTGGTGAGCACCGAGGTAATCACCGCCGGCGCGACTTCGCGAGTCGCAGCGATAATCGTTTGCGCGCGAGGCGCGTCTGGCGCGCTTTCGAGGTGCGCGGTGATGTTTTCAGAGATCACAATTCCAATGTCGACCATGGTGCCGATCGCGATGGCGATGCCGGCCAGCGCCATGATATTGGCATCGACCCCACCGACTTTCATCGCAACCAACGTCGCAAGCACACCCAATGGGAGAACCACCGTGACGAGAAGCGAGCTGCGTAGATTACGCAAGATGATCAAGATCACGATCGCGGTGATCAGAATCTGCTGCCAAAGCGCGGAAGAGAGTGTGCCGAGCGTCTCCTCGATGAGCTGGCTACGATCGTAAAAGGGCACGATAGACACCTGGCTAACGCTGCCGTTTTCGAGCGTTCGCTTGGGCAGACCGGGGGCGATCTCCGCGATCTTTTTCTTCACCCGATCGAGCACGTCCATCGGGTTCTCGCCGTAGCGCGCGACGACCACCCCGCCGACGGCAGGTCCGCCCTCATCATCGAGCGCGCCGCGTCGCTCGGCGGGACCGAGCGTCACCTGTGCCACGTCGGCGACGCGAACCGGAGTGTTCTCACGCGAGGCGATGACGGTCTGCTCAATATCTTCGACGTCCTCGATGAGACCGAGTCCACGCACCACGTATTCGACTTGATTGATCTCGATTGTTCGTGCGCCGATATCAAGGTTGGCGCTGCGTACCGCTTGAGCGACTTGGGCAATCGTCAGATCATTGGCCACCATCGCCTCCGGATTGACATCGACGTGGTACTCACGAACATGGCCGCCCACAGAGGCCACTTCCGCTACGCCGCGCACCGACTGCAGCGCATAGCGCACCTGCCAATCCTGGATCGAACGTAGCTCATGAGGGTCCCAACCGCCCACAAGCTCTCCGTCGGCATCGAGTCCATCGAGCGTGTACCAGAATACCTGCCCGAGCGCGGTCGCGTCTGGACCCAGCTTCGGCGATACGCCGTCGGGCAAAAGGGCAGCCGGCAGCGACGCCAGTTTTTCCAAAATGCGTGCGCGCGACCAGTAGAAGTCAATGTCGTCCTCGAAGATAACGTAGATGCTGGAGATGCCGAACATCGAGGAGCTGCGGACGGTACGCACACCGGGCACGCCCAGCAGCGCCGTGGTCAGCGGATAGGTGACCTGGTCTTCAATGTCGCGCGGCGAGCGACCGTCCCAGCGCGTAAAGATAATCTGCTGGTTCTCGCCGATGTCCGGAATCGCATCGACCGCAACCGGATCGGTGGGCAGGTCGCCAAGCAGGGCACGTAAGCCCGAAAACGGAACCACATAGGCGCCTGCGAGGAGCCAAAGTGCCACCAGTACGAAAGCGACGAGTTTGTGTTCGACCAAGAAGCGAATCGGCGATCGGGCGCCGTCTTCGGGCATTGGCTCCTGACCTGTCGATAAAGAGCTCAATGTCTATGCTCCGTTGGGGGTTCGGGCTTTGCCGGAGTCTCGCGCTTTGCCGGGGCCTCGCGTTTCGCGGGGGCCTTGCGCTCCTTCGCATCGTCATGCGGCACTGCGTGCTCATGTGATGGCAGGGTTGCGCCTTGCGCGAGCGCGTGTTGAATCTCGCCACAGCTGTGCATCGCGCTACCGAAGTACGGGTTGGCGATGGTGTCACTACGCTGAATCCACTCGCCGCCCTGATTATCAAAAGCCATCGGGCAATGCGCCAGGCGTAGACGCTCGTCGGTCGGGTTGCCAAAGAGCTTGAGCAGCGTCGCAACGTCTCGCGAAAGTTCCGCAAAGGCATTGCGAGCGACTTTGATCGAGGCGGCTGCATGAGCATCGGCTGCGCTCTTTTGCAGGTGTCCCGAAAGTCCACGCCAGGCCGAAGCGAAATCGTCTGATTCGCTGGCATCGGCTTCAATCTTCGAAACCGAGTCTGCGAGTGCTTTGGCGGCGGCCTTGGCGTTCTCAAGCGAGTCCGATGCTAGGGCCTCTTGCATATCGAGATAGCTTGCGAGCACGCGGCGAAGGCCCGCGCGCACGTCCTCGGGCAGCTCAACCTGAGCTTGCTGAAGGCCGACGGGCTCACCCACGCGGGTCATCATCGATGCGCCGCCTCGAATCTGCAGATCCGCATCGATCGCAAAGGCGCCATGAACCACGACATGCTCTCCCGGCTCAAGCCCGGAAAGCACCGGATAGAATTCACCGAGCTTGCTGCCAAGCTCAACCTCGCGCGGCACGTAGGTCGGCCGCTCGGTGTTCGGCAGCTCGACGTATACGAGTGAGCGCTGCCCGGTATAAAGCGGCGCGGTCGAAGGAATCACGAGCGGGGCATCGGGCGTCTCCTGACTTCCAACCACAGTCGCTTCGACAAACATCCCGGGACGCAACTCACCCTCGCGGTTGGGCACCTCCACACGAACGCTTGCGGTTCGGGTCCGCGCATCGAGCACAGGGTCGATGAAACGAATCGTCCCTTCGAGCGTTTCATCGGGGCGTCCATCCACCTGCAGACGCACAACTTGCCCCACCGAAAGCGTGCTGAGGTCGCTTTCATAGGCGTCGAGCTCCACCCACAGCTCTTTGAGATTGGCCAGGCGGTAGAGGCCCGCCCCGGTCGAGACGTAACTGCCTTCCGTCGCCATACGCTCGATCACCGTCCCAGCATAGGGGCTTCGAATTCGGATTCGATCAGAGGGCTTCGACGCCTTCTGCAAAGTGTTGACCTCAGACTCTGGAACCCCCATCAGTCGAAGCCGCTGGCGGGACGCTTCAAGCGCCGCTTCGGCCGCGGCCAAACCGCCAGCAGAGGCGGTGCCACCGAGTCTCGACAGCTGCCGCGAAGCCGCGATGAGGTCCTGATGCGCACTATAAACCTCAGGACTATAGAGCGTGGCGATGACCTGCCCGCGGCGCACGGTTTCACCCGTTGTGCGAACGTGAAGCCGCTCGATGCGACCACCGATCCACGCCGTCACCGTCCGCAGCGTCGACTCATCCACGGTGACACGCCCAAGCAACCGGCGCTTGGCACCGTCGCCGCCAAGCCTACGCACAGGTTCCGTGCGGATCTGGGCCTTGATCTTTGCGCGCTCGGAAAGCTCGATCTGCGCAGGCATGCCCTCGGTCTCAGCGCTTTGCACTGGGATGAGGTCCATGCCGCAGATCGGACACTTCCCAGGCCCTGGCTGACGGACCTGCGGATGCATCGAGCATGTCCAAATCTGCTCATCCGCTTCGTCGCTCGTCGAAGAAACATCGCTGGTTTCCTCCGGCTCACCGGTCGCCCACACGCCGAGTGCGAACATGGTCAACGCCAAAAGCGCGACCCCGCCCCAGCGCCCAATTTTCGAGTCACGAATCTTCTCTATCAACGTCATTGCGGCTCCCCTTTCGTTGCGCGCTGTTCGCGTCGTTCGATCTGCTGACCGATGACCGACTCAAGTTTCGCCCACGACTGCGCGTGCCGCCCGCGCTGACGTGCTAGCTCAAGGCCAAGCTCGAGCAGCTCCCCTTGTGCCAGCAAAGTGGCCGCGATCGAGGAGCGTCCCGTCTGATAGCCGCCAAGCACCGATTGATAGGTAGCGATCGCTTGTGGAATGAGGGCATCACGGTAGAGGCGGATCTTTCGTTCACTGTTTCGCACCTCGGCGAGCGCAGCTGCCAACTCAGCCTCGATAAGCCGCTCAGCGTGTTCGCGGTCTGCGCGGTGCGCACGCGCTTGTGCTAACGCGGCGTCCTCGGCATCGCTCACACTCGCCTGCCAAAGCGGAAGACTCACTCCGAGCGAAACGGAGAACGCATCCTTTCCACTATCGGGCACGCCGGGGTTTCGTGCAGGTCCCACCTCGACGTAGTCGGCGCCGACCATGAAGCTGGGGAATCGATCCGCGCTTTGTGCATCGGCCTGCGCGCGGCTCGCCTCTTCGAGCAATTCATGCCGGACAACATATGGGTGCGCTTTGGCCAGCTCACGCATGCGCTTGGTAGAAACCGCGGGCAGCGCTGCCACCGGCTCTGCATCGACGCCGACCACGGGAGCCTCGGGATCGAGTCCCACCAGCGCGTAGAGACGCGCTGTGGTTGCGTGCGCGAGCTCGTGATGCTCCTGATTGTGGTCGTGATGCCGCGCGATAATGAGTTCAACCTGATTGAGATCCGCGAGCGTCGCTTGGTTGGTCGCAACCCGCCCGCGCGTCGTTTCCGCGAGCGTCTCCAGCACCAAATCGTGCTCGGCCTTGAGCCGATGGATTTCGTGCACGAGCCACAGTTCCCAAAACGCCTGCGCAACCTGCTGACGAAGCTCCAGCACGACCGCATCGAAAGCCTGTTCAGCCGCTGCAGCCTCGGAGGCCAACGCCTCGCTTCCTCGCGAAAGTCGTGTCGGCCACGGAAAAGTCTGACTCAAGCCAAAGCGATGCCGCTGCGGCCCGACCCTCGTCTCGACGCTTTGCACAAAGAACGCGTAGCGAAGTTGAGGCTCCGGCAAGCGGCGCGCGCGTGCAATCTTGAGCGTCGCGGCTTTCCAACGTTCGAACGCGGCACGAGCCCGCGGACTGTGACGGAGGGCCTGCGCAAGATAGTACGCCAAGTCTCGCGCATGGCCCCGGGTCTCACTCGCCTGCGCAGCTTCGTCTTGTCGCTGCTCTCGCTCGTATCGCTGCTCGATGCGCGCAAGGGCGTCGGTGGTTCGGTTCTCAAGGTCGCCAGCACATCCGACGCTCGCAACGAGCGCGAACAGTCGTGCCGGAACCGACCCAAAAAGGTTTTGGTACATGATCATCTCCTGAGGCTTGATTCGGACGACGCGTGACTCTTCCGCTCAAAAGGCTCTAGATGAGCACTTGCAAGCAGCGCTTTTCAGTCACGCGCAGCCGATCAAATCAGAAGAGATTGATGGCGCAGATAAACCGGAAGGCGAGGCGGATCGGGCGGCGCTCGCAAGCGAAGCTGCCCCTTCTGCATGGAAGCGAAACGGACCGCACCGCTATCGGCGATGGCAAGTATGGGGACTGCCAGTGCTAGCTCGATCGGTTCATGCTCCGAGCCGCTGACCGCATCGTGTGAGGTGATATCGGTTGACCCGTCGCAACAAGCAGGTACGTCCACTGCAGGGTCGTGGCTCGACCCGCCCCTGTCACCTTCGTCACCACAGCAACAGTCTGGGCCCATTACGGGACCTTCGACATCGCAAAGGTGCCCAAGATGCGGCGCCGCGCCACTAAGCACAAGACCGAGCGCGAGAAGCGCCGCTGTGAGTCGAGTAGTCATGCCGAAGCCTTGCTCGGAGTATAGAGCGGCGTCGCCAAAGTGCGCAAGCGGGGGAACAGGTTTCATCCGGCGTGCGGACTTTCCGCTAGCGCGTCGTTAGAATCGCCGAAAAACGGAGGTATGAGCGGGGCACCGTGACTCGTTAACTTCCGGCGCGGGCGGTGCGGGAGGCGAGGATTTTAGCAAACGAGCGAAGGCGTATTTCTTCGACAGTAAGGCCAGTGACCGAGAGGTCGTCAAGCGTCACCGCGCCACAGTTGAGCGCACGCAAAAAGTAGTTCAAAAGGCCCTGCCCCGTCGCGGCATCGTCAAACACATCGCCAACCAGGGTCGCCTGTGCAGCCACTTCGACAAAGTTCTTGAGGCGCTCTGCAGCCTGCTCAAAACCCTCGAGGAAGAACGAATAACAAGCCGCGTAACGAATCGGCAGCTGGCCAGGGTGAAGGTCCCAGCCCTGGTAATAGCCATTCTTGAGCGAGTGCTGGATATGCCCGTAGGCCAAACGCCAAGCATCATGAACCGCTTCGGAGTTCTCCTGCCGCTGTGCCTCGCTGAGCGAGTCACAGCGATGAACGGGTACAGGCATGACATTGGTCGCCCCATCGGAGAGCCACACCCCCGTACCCGCCAGGCTGTTTCGCATCACGTTTTTCGCGAAGTCGCATGCTTGGTGGTCCATCGTCTGAAAGGCCGCCGTGATACTGCAGGAGGCGGTGTAATCGTAGGTGCCAAAATGACATCCCGTGCAGCGCCCTTCCGCAGCGCGGTAGAGAAGCGGCATCGTCACCAAACCGTCTGCGCCAAAAATGGACTGCGTCGTTTCGATCATCAGCTCAAGCTTGAGCGAACCGGATTCGAGTTCAGTGTTGGCCTCGATCTTCTCGAATAAGCGTACCAGTGCTGTGACTTGCTCAGGGTGCGTAACCTTGGGCAACGTGACCACGAAGTTATCGGGAAGCCTGCCACCGGTCGCCTTGGAGAGCGTCGTCAAAAAGAGCTCCAGCGTTCGCATGGAACGCTTATGTAGCTCCTCCGTGAAGGTCTTGATGCGGATGCCGATGAAGGGGCTTAGAATCCCCTCCTTCATGCCGATGGCAACCTCTTTGGCCGTGCGCTCGGCGTCCTTGTCTTCTTCTTCGTCAGGGCGACTTCCGTAGCCGTCCTCGAAGTCGATACGGAAGTCCTCGACGGCTTCAGCCACGAGCTTCTCTTTCACGCGGTCGTAAACGCTCTGTCGCACACTCGGTTCGATGCCAAGTGCGTCACCAAACGTTTGCGCATCGGGACCGTACGCATCGAGCATGCGAAGGGCGAGCTCGCCCAGGCGTTTTGTGGTCGTCGATTTGTAAAGTTGCGCACCACCGTACACTGTGTGAACCGGCTGGCGATCCGGCCGGTCGCCCGGAAAGTTTCGTGCGAAACGAGTATTGGCTTCGCGTAGTGGACCTAGAATTTCAGAACTTTCTTCCCAAAGCATACTGTACTTTCCTCTCTTCGCGGCTCCGCGTCACAACCAGCGTTGTGCTGATAGCACATCGGGTTGCTTTGGCTTCACACGCTCATCGTACTTTCCTCTCTTCGCGGCTCCGCGTCACAACCAGCGATGTGCTGATAGCACTTTCTTCATGAGCCCCGATACGTCGAGTAGCCAAACGGGTTGAGCAGTAGCGGTACATGATAGTGCTCGGACGTATTTCGAACACGAAAGTCGATGCTCGCACTTGGGTAAAACGACTCTGTCCCGTGCTTGGCAAAGTACGCATCGATCTCAAAAGTGATGCGGTACACACCTTCAGATAACGTCTGCTCGCCCATCCAGTCGGCAATGCGTCCATCCTCGTTTGTAACCCCTTCTGCGATCAACTTTGCAGCGTCAGCAACGCGCTGCTCAAGTCGGACGGCTACCCCTGCAGCAGGGCGACCCAAAGACGTGTCGAGGATGTGCGTTGTGATCGGGCTCTTCATGGGGCCAATGCGTAGCAGATCTGCGGCCAATGCGCTGCTCGGCTGGGGCCTGGTCAGCCAGCTAGGCAAACATGCCCCGAAGGCGCAGCTCCGTTATCTTGGCCTGCTCCGCCGCAGCGATGCGCAGCTCCTCTTGCGGCTCGTTGTCCATGCGAGCCTCCAGCAGCGCGAGCATCTGCTCGGCACTCTTGCCACTGGCACACACAATAAAGATATGTCCGTAGCGCTCTTCGTATCGAAGATTGCCGTCGCGCAAAGCCGCCAGAGTCTGCTCCGAAGCGCCTGCCACACCGGATTGCTCGCCTTCGGACAGCTCCGCGGTCGCAGCAAATTTCTCCCGAAGCTTGTCAATGTCGGCGCCAATTCGCGGATGGTGCTCAAATGCTTCGAGAATCTCTTCTCGACTAGCCCGGGACCAACGTTGGTGTGCGCAGCCAATAAGCGCCTCGAGCGTTTCGAACGGACGTTGCGCCGTGACATCTTCGGCCCAAGCGCGAGTGCCACAAGCCTGCCCAAGCAACTCGCACGCATCACCCGAAGACATGACGTTGAACGTGGCCAACGAGGTCGTCACGAGCTACGCTCGCCCCACACACGAAGCCGCGCCACGCCCCCATCGGGGAATATGTTGAGCCGCACATGGGTTGCAGGTCCGACCGGCTGAATCTCGCTTCGGTACCGATGACTCGCATCTGCCCCGAGTTCGACATCACCAAGCACCTGCTTCCAATCCGGGTGATTGACGAGATCGACAACTTCTGCCCCCGGAGCCGAAATAGCTTCAAGGTTCACGTGGTGCGGGAAGTTCCCCTTGAAAAACTTCGTATCGACATCGACAAAGCGGATGGCGCCGGGCGCACCCAGACGAATAATCACCCAATCGTGCCCAGGGGCGCGTCGCCGCCGAGACTCCCACCCCTGCCCCATGTTCGCCGGTGCCGCAGCGAGAATTAGATTACTCATCGGTGAGAAGAACGAGTCGCTGCACGCCAGTGGCATTCCACCATTTTCCAATGCTGCGAGGTCTACTTCATGCGATCGTGCTCCACAATCAGGGTTGGGTGGTCGCCATGTGGGCTCAACCATCCCCATCACACGAAAGCGCGCGACGCCACCGTCCGGGAAAATATTGAGCCGAATGTGCGTACACTTCGCAAACTGCTCAGCCACAAAAAGGTTTTGCGAACCCGGCCGAAGCGGGTGTTGTGAGAGCAGTTTTGTCCAGGAGGCACGCTTGAGATGCTCAACGTCCGCACCGGGGGCATACGCACCCTCGACCGAGGCGTAGGGCGCGTGGTTCCCCAAGAAGTGGTTCGTGTCGATGTCAAACGCGCGCACCTCTCCGGGTAGCCCGAGCTTGATGATCGCCCAGTCGTAGCCTTGCTCGCGCTTGCGCCGCGACTCCCAGCCATCCATCCATTTGCCACGCTCTGTGAACTTGTCGGCGATGAACACACCGCGCCCCGGTTTGAGAAGATTGGAAACCTCGGCGAAGTAGTCGTCCGATGTGTCCAGGGCTTTGCCTCCAACCAGCTCCGATGCAAGGTCGACAAGGCCATTGATTGCGAGTGCGTCGTGTGTCGTGGTCATGCGTTCAGCTCCGTTCGCGGGCAGTGCTACGGAGCAAATGCTGCCCTATTCTGGCAGAGAGTCCACCCTCTTTTGTGAAGATCGATTGGCCTCGCAGGTAGACGGCCTCAACGCTACCGATTACGCGGCGTCCCAGATAAGGAGACACTGCATGACGGAAAAGCACCTCGTCTTCCCGCAAGAGTTGTTCCTCATCCGGGTCCCAAACCACGATATCGGCGTCTGAGCCCGCGCGAAGGCGCCCCTTGTGCACTAACCCCGCAAAGTCCGCTGGCGCACTCGTGAGCCAGCCGCAGAACGTCGAGAGCTCAATGCTCCTGGCGCGCGCTTCGGTCCAAAGCGTCCTGAGCCCAAACTGAAGCGACGCAATGCCGCCCCAAGCTTCCATAAAATCTCCCGAATCAAAGCGCTTGAGGTCTGGCGTGCAGGGCGAGTGGTCGGTGACCACAAAATCGATCGTCCCCTCTAGCAGCCCTTGCCAAAGCGCATCGCGGTTCGAGCGCCCACGAATCGGAGGGGCGCACTTATACGACGTGGCTCCGTCCTCGATGGACTCTGCCTCTAGGCACAGATAGTGCGGGCAGGTCTCGACTGAAATCGAAACACCCCGCCTGCGAGCCTCGCGGAGCATTGGCAACGTCTCAGCCGCCGAAAGGTGCACGACGTGAACCCGACAGCCTGTTTCTTCACTTAGCCGAATCAATAGCTCGATCGCATCGAGTTCCCATTTCGGCGGTCGGCTACAAAGATACGTGTGGTAATTCGTTGGAGAATTGTCCGGCGCGGACACCGGAGAAACTAGTTCGGCGTGCGCCAAAAGCGGCAGGTCGTGCTCTCTAAGAATGCTCATCGCGCGACGGAGCGTGCTTTCGTCAGACTCGGGAAACTCTTCGATTCCCGAATCACACAAGAACGCCTTGGCACCCAAGATTCCAGCTTCGCAAAGTGCGGGCAGCGCATCGACATGATGAGGCACAACGCCACCCCAGAAGCCGAGGTCGACGTACAGTTTGTCTTCGGTGGCTAGCCGCTTCTCACGCAGGGCACCCTCTGTCGTTGTAACGGGAATGCAGTTGAGCGGCATGTCGACCACAGTCGTAACCCCCCCTGCCGCTGCCGCCTTGGTGGCCGTCAAAAAGCCTTCCCAAGCGGTTCTTCCTGGCTCGTTAATATGTACGTGGGTGTCGACGATGCCCGGCATCACGACCTTGTCGCCGACGTCGATATCGGCGTCCGACTCAAAGGAATCAACGCTGTTGATCGTCCCGTACTTCCAGCGCACGACGCCTGCTCGAATCACACCATCAACGAACACCCGTTTGCTCCGGATCGATCCCACTTGCATCTGCTAAATCTACCCCGAACGCAATCCCAACCTCAATCGACTGCGATCGCGTTGGCGTGTTTTTGCGCCATACGAACGAGCTGCCAATACGGTGGGGCATAGCCGTGTTCTTGCTCAAAGCGTTTTCGGTCTACGCGAACCCTCTTGTCCAGTTCCGCGTGAAGCTCGCGGAGGCGCTCGACGCGAAGCGCAGAGGATGCGCTCATGCCTTCGGGCACAGGCCCTTGCAGGCCGACCCGGTTGAGTATCACACTGTACACCTTGGCTGCGCGTGCAAGCCCAAGCTTGGCGGGCTCGTACCTCAGGTCGAGGCCTCGCTCCGCGCGATCGAGCAACGCATCGATAATCGCGTTGTCGATGCGGTCATCGCTCAAGGTCTTTGGGTTACGCCATTCGGCCACAACCCGAAGCTGAGGATCATACTCTAGGTCAGAGGGAGCAAGGGTCTCGAAGTGCTCAACGCCGAGCGAGGCTAACCATCGCCCCGAGGCAGGACCTGAAAGGCTTGAGAGCGCTTTCCACAGATGGACGCCCTGAGACCGGTAAGCGTCGTAGACTACCTCAGAGCAAAACATCAATACCGGGTCCTTGAAGTCCATGGCAAAGTCGTATCCGGGAGGGTTGTTACGCGCTTTATCGAGCGCATGCGCAGCAGCTTGTGCTGGCAAATCCGGCGTTCTTTTAAGCGCTGGATGATCCGGTGTCAGTCGAAGCACCATGATACGAAGCTTCTTATCCGCAAGGTATTGCTGTGCGGAGAAGACACCGACTCCCGACTCGATATGCGACTCGATGACGGAGGCTTCCCCTTCAGAACTGACGTGCACCAACGCGACGTGCGAGAAGTTGCCGGGGCGGTCGTTGCCACGAGCGATCAATGCGCTCGTTGGCGCCCCGCCGCGAGAAACGAGAATGTCACCGCTTTGAATGACAACGCCATGTAAGGTCACCTGCGGCAACGCGAAACGGTCATCCACTCCACGCGTAAGCATCAAATCCCTCTCGCGAACTTGCTCAAGAACTTCCTCAAACGCAGCGCGAAGACCATAACGAAGCCTGTAGAGGCGGGCCAAGACGTCAGGACGCACCAGGTCCCAGCTTGAGGAGTGCTTGCGCACGCCTTCTTGGATACGGGGAACCGTAGCGGAGAACGCGGTCGCGTGTTCCGGGCAAGCCGCCGAGATGACAGCCGCATCGAAGACTGCCTCTTCAAGATCCTTCCAGGTGTCGGCAGTAGGGGCCGCCTCCGGGGCGGCCTCGAGCACCACGAGCTGTGCGTCGAGACGCTGCAATGCGGAAGGCGTCTCGCCTTGAGGACAAGACGCTTCGCGTTGCTCTACAAAGCGTCGCTCTAGCGCTTCGAGGTAGGCCCCCGCATCCCAACCAAAGTCGGTGCGCTTGGGCGTTGGCGGGGTCACAGAACCACCTGGCAACCACAGCGCCCCAAGACCTGCGCTCGCAAGGAGCACGACCAGGTAGACCCTACTCACCTAGTTGTTTCGTGCGCCGTCGTCGATCCAATCCTCAACCATTTGGATCTGCTGATTCGTCAGCGGAGTACGACCCTTTGGCATCTGATTCGAGCATGTCCCCCGTAAGCGCTGGATAATGACACTGCCCGCCGCATCACTGGGAACGACGCGAGTATCACCGCAGTTCGCGTCATCTATGGTCGATTGGTGCTCCACGGCCACACCGACGAGTTCATTGTATGCTGTGTTCTTGTCCGTCAACTTGAGACCACCCGATTCGTTGGTCGTATGACAACCGCCACAGTTGTTCATCAGCATCGTCTGTACTTGTGTAAATGTTGGGGCGGGGACGTCCGCGTCGGGTACGGAGGCGTCTGGCTCTCTCACCTCTGCATCAGGCTCATTGGCTTGAGCATCGGGCTGGTTCACCGTGCCGTCCGGTGTGTTGTTGACCGTGCCATCCGGTGTGTTGTTGACCGTGCCATCCGGTGTGTTGTTGACCGTGCCATCTGGTGTGTTGTTATTGTTGTTACCGCTGTCGATTCCCGATAGGTCGATTCCATCGTTGGTACAACCACCGACAAGGCCAAGGCCGACCACAACGCAAAAATGCGCAAGATTTCGCATGATAGACAGTGTAACCCAACTTGGACGAGAGGGCTCAGCCTTCGCGGGCAGCCGCGCGCTTCGACTGTAGTCGCTTCTGATAGCGAGACTGCATCATGTCTACGATAAACAGAACCGCCACCGAGAAATAGAAAGTGCTTTTGGCCATGGGTTCTACAGCGTGGCCGAATACTTTCATATGGGACTCATGCCCGCCCTCGCCCACGAGCACAACACCAACAATGAGCAAGATGAACAGTCCCAAGACTTCATATTGACGGTTTCGCTTGATGAACTCTGCTACGCGATCAGCCAACAACAGCATCGCCAAACCACTCGTTAGGATTGCCCCCACCAGAACCCAGATAACCCGTGTGATCGCGACTGCCGAGAGAATAGAGTCGAATGAGAAGATAAGGTTCATCAGCACGATCATGAAGATCACCTTGTTCACGCTTGCAGCGTTCTTATTCGCTGTTTCTTCATGCTCTTCGAGCGCAAGCATGTGATGAATCTCCTTTACGGCGGTGTACATGACAAACGCCCCACCGAGCAGAAATACGGTCGTTGCAAAATTGATCTCTGCCTCCACAATGTCCACCTGGCGAATAACGAGGAACGGCTCCGCGAAAGAATCGAGCAACGCGATCACGACAATCAACAAGACAATCCGAAGCGCGATGGCGATGATGATCCCAGTTCTGCGCACGAATGATTGCCGGGCTTCAGGTGCCCTCTTCGATTCGATTGAGATATACAGCAAGTTGTCGAAACCGAGGACCGCCTGCAAGAAGATAAGCACGAGCAAGTCCGTCAGGTTCTGAAGACTGAACATTTCCATATCCGGATGATATATTGGTTGAAGATGACTCTGAACAATCCTGGTTTCGCAACGTTGCTCCTTGTCTGCGCCCCGCTCGGCTGTGGCAATGACACGGGTGCTACTGACGCGAGTCAAAGAGACGCATCTGTAGACGTCGTCGAAGAGAGGGTGCAAACGGATGCCGATCCATTCGGAGATCGGATAGACCAGATTCTGCAAGTGACTGGGGACGCACGACAAGGGCGGGCTCTTTACTCTCTTTCCTGCACCAACTGTCACGACAAAACAGGAGAAGGGGTTCCAGGAAAGGGTGTTCGCGTCCGCGATTCGGTAGAAAGGCTCGGAGAACGAGCTGTCCTACACCGCCTACTCGCTGGAGCCGGTGACTTTGAGACGGACGCGATCTTCATGCCGCACTTTCGCTCACTGGCAAATCAGACTCTTGCTGATCTGCTCGCATATCTGAAAACAGGCTTCGTCGAAAACTAGATAGAATTTGTTTCATGTGAGCAACATGAACCCGACACACAAGCAAGTCTTAAGTGTGGCTGTGCCCATCATGCTGAGCAACGTCTCGACGCCGCTTCTCGGTATCGTAGACACCGCAGTGATTGGCACACTCGGCGAGCCTGCAGCTATCGGAGCTGTCGCCGTCGGAGCAATGATCTTCACGATTGCGTTCTGGGTGTTTGGTTTCTTGCGCATGGGAACCAGTGGCTTGGTCGCACAAGCCGTCGGCCGACGGGATGACGGTGAGCGCGACGCGATCCTTGGGCGCGCCCTTGCCGTGGCCGCCACGCTTGGCGCAGCCCTCGTTCTACTTCAGTGGCCGATCCGCGAAATTGCACTACTGCTGGTGGACGGGAGCATCGATGTCGAATCACGCGTTCAAGTCTATTTCGACACTCGCATTTGGGCCGCACCCGCCACCTTGGTCAACTACGCTCTCGTCGGCTGGTTCATCGGTCGTGCGCGCGCTGGAACTGCACTCGGACTCCAGCTGATCCTCAACAGTGTGAACATCGCGCTCGATGCCGCCTTTGTACTCCTCTTGGATTGGGGCATTGCTGGCATCGCAGCGGGGACGCTTTGTGCCGAATACAGCACTGCAATAATTGGGCTCGCCTTAGCCGTTCGCCAATCGCGCAAACGCCCCGCACTGGGCGTCATTTTCGACCCAGGAAAGCTCAGCGACCTTTTTAACATCAGCAGCAACATTATGATTCGCACACTTGCGTTGATGTTTACATTTGCATGGTTCACGGCCAGGGGCGCGGCATTCGGCGACGTGATACTCGCGACCAATGCCATCCTTATGCACATGATCTCTACTTCAGCGTACTTCCTCGACGGACTCGCCCACGCCGCCGAAACCTTCGTCGGCCAAGCTGTGGGCGAAGGCGATCTCGAGAAACTGAAAAGTTCGATCTCAAAAACGAGCCTTTGGACAGCGGTTATTGCGACTGTCAACGCTGCCGCAATCGGAGTGAGCGGACAGTTGTTCGTCGAACTGCTAACGCCGGATCCGGCCGTTCGACTCGCGGCAACGCAATACATGGGCTGGGTGATCGCCGCACCACTCGCCGGAGCACCCTGCTTTCAACTCGATGGTATCTTCATCGGCGCGACTCGCACGCACCAAATGCGGAACGGAATGCTCGCGTCAACCGCTATCTTTATGCTCGCATGGTGGCTGCTTCAACCTTTCGGCAACCACGGCCTTTGGGCCGCCCTTCTTGTGCATTACGTCGCCCGCACACTCACTTTGCTCTACTATTTTCCAGCGATTGTGCATTCAACTGCAAACGCGCAGTGCTAGCCTCTGCCCCGATTGGATTCCATAGAGATCGAGGACCGTGGCCGCCCAAATGGGGTCATCAAATGCGCTACTGAAGGGAGAGGCGCTTCGTTTGCGTCTGGCCAGCGATGACCTGAACGGTAACTGTGCGACTCAGACCCGAATCTGGATTCTTCAACATGAGCTGTTGCGAGCCCTCAGGCAGAGAAAAGGTATCAGGCGTCTGGCCGATCTTCTTGCCATTGAAATAAACTTCGGCCCACGGCGCTGTCGCAAGCTTGATTTTACCCTTTGGCTTGGGCGGCTCCACGACCTCGGGCTTTGGAGGCTCTTTCTTCTCATTAGCGGCCGCCTCTGCTTCCTTGAGTTTGTCTGGATCGACTGGAGCCACGACTCGTCGACCTCCTCCGCGTCGACCCCCACGTCGACCTCCGCGCGACGGCCGCTTCTCGGGCTCGGAAACGACGGCAGCATCTTTGGCGATACCAGCGTCCACTTTTGCGGTCTCCTCGGGCGCGATGCCCTTCGCTGTCTCCTCCTCGGGAGTTGGCAGTGTTTCAGTGGGGACCACAGGTTGCTCAGGAGCCTCGTTGGGTGGAGCTTGTTGCACAGGCATCTGAGGGAGCGCGTAGCGAATGGTCGCGAACACGGCACCGAGCATGACGATGCCGAAGAGCATAAGGCCCCACCACGGCACGCCGCCGCGCGCAACCACCGAAGGTGACGTCACTTCATCGAACCGCGGGGCGTCAACCTCAGTCCATCCCGCTTCAGTGTGGCCAGCGTGAGTCGACTCCTCAAACCCATCGACGATGCTACCAATGACACGCTTTCGCTCGCTGAGTTCCTCACCGAAGTTCTCGTCAATATGCTTGGCTAGGGGTGCGGTCGAGAGCTTAATATTCTTCTGAGAAGCATATTCTTCGAGGGCTTCACGCACCTCATCTGCCGTGGCATAGCGCTGTTCGATGTCCCGGTGGAGACACTTTGCGACGATTTCTTTCATCCCATCGCTAATACGGTCGCCGACCTCTTCAAGACGCTTTTCGACCGGGTATCGCATAACCCGATCGATGGTCTCGACATCGCTCTTTGCTCGAAACGCGTGCTTGCCGCTAAGCGCCGAAAATAGAGTCACGCCGATGGCCCAAATATCGGCGCGCCGATCGAGATCACTGCCACCCGCAGCCTGCTCGGGTGACATATAGGCGTACTTGCCCTTGATCTCTCCGATTTTCGTGGTCGTTTCCGAGTCGGCAGCCTTTGCAATACCGAAATCGAGAACCTTCGGCACACCTTCTTTTGTGACGAAAATGTTCGAAGGTGAGATGTCTCGGTGAACGACGTTGAGCATTTCTCCGTCGTATCCTTCCAAAACGTGCGCATAGTGAAGACCAGCCAGCGCGTGATAAACGATATTGACAACGAGGCCTTCGTCGAGCAGCTTCTTCTGCCTCAGCTGATGCTTGATAATGTCTGAAAATGAGTTCCCTTCCATGTACTCCATGGCCATGAAAGGAACTTTCTGTGAATCGCGGCCGACCTCAAAGGTCTGAACGAGGTTCTGGTGATTCATACGCGCAGCGAGACGCGCCTCGTCCATAAACATTGTGACAAAGCGCTTGTCTTCCGCCAGATGGGCGTGAATCTTCTTGATAACGACTAGCTTGCGAAAGCCGCCAGCACCTCCACGAACGCCCAGATAGACGCCGCCCATGCCGCCCCTACCGATGGACGCGAGCAATGTGTAGCGGCCACACGGCTCCGAGTCGATTGCGCGAATGCCCGAGCCGGTACGCGTCGACTTTGTTGAGCCCGATATTGTGCCGCCTGCCTTACTGGCTGACGTGCCTGTAGCTGACGTTGACGTGCCTGTAGCTGACGTTGACGGCGCGGATGTAGACGCCATGGCACCCTTGGAAACTTCGGACACACTTGGCAGTGTCCTCGTGACATCGTTGTCACTCACTTCATTTGGACCCGGCATCTATTCCAGAGCTTAGATCAAATTGCCAAAACTAGACAATTGTTATTCATGACCATGTAGGCATTTAGCATACAGCCTAGGAGACAAATCCACCGGTTGATAGACAAGCAAGTTGACCTCCGGATGATATTTTTGGATGCTTCCACCGTGCTTACGAACCTCTCTCACCTCCCCGTCGCCTTTTTCGCCCTGACCTTCTTACCCTGGGCTGTCCAGGCCCAGTCAGACGGAACAACAGAACTTAGAGCGGCAGAGCAAGCGCTTGTGAATATCGACTTCGAGAAAGCGGGCCAGCTCGCCGAGAAGGCGCTCAGAACGGGCCGGCTCACCGACCCCGCAGACACGAGTCGCGCACGTTACCTGATGGGTGTTGGCGAGGCATACAAAGAGAATAACGAGCTCGCGAAAGAGAACTTTCGAATTGCGATCTCCATCAATCCAGATCTTCCAGTCGACTCGTCCTTGGGTCCGAAACTCCAGTCGCCCTTTCTTGAGGCAAAGGGCGAACTTGCTGTGCGAAAGGAGTACCTCGGGGCGAAAGTTACCGTACAGGAGAGCAAAACGGGACCTGCTGTTGCGGTAGCCCTCGCCGACCCGACGCGCGTAGCCAAGAAGGTCTCAGTCGAGCTGCGTCCCAAATTTTACGAAAGTGACGCGCAAGCCGAGTTCCGCTCTGAGCAGGCGGCTGTGACACGAACCAATGCGGAACTTTCGCTCGACTCATTTGGGCTGCGTGACCGAACCGAAATCGAAGACGACATTACAAGTTTTGATCTCGTAGTCACGGTCCATGATCAATACGGGAATGTCATTCATAAGATTGGCTCACAGAAGCTTCCCGAAAACCGTGCCAACCCGTACTTCTCCGAACCGACAGCCTTTGAAGAACTCGTGAGTTCACCTCTGTTTTGGATTGGTACGGTCGCTTTTGTCGGCGCCGCAGGTGGGCTCATCTATGCTTACGCGATCGCCCCACCCGAGCGGGTCGGCGTTGTCAGCGCGCCTCGCTAAGCTGGCCGGCAACACGAAACTCAACTAGCGCTAAAGAAGGTTGTGGAAAACCTGCTGCACGTCGTCATCATCTTCGAGCAGTTCGATGAGTTTCATGACTTCTTCCGCTTGCGCGTCATCAAGTTCAACGCCGTTCTGCGGGACAAACTCAGAGGTCGACGAGGTCACATCAAGTGCGCGTTCCTCGAGCGCATTTTGCATCCGGCCGAAGTCCTCGAGCGGACACCGGACCACTAGTCGCGGCTCCCCGTCGTCACTCGTGCCCTCCCCCATCTCCTCGAGTCCATAGTCGATGAGATCGAGCTCCAACGCATCGCGATCGATGCCCTCCGGATTGATGCGGAACACGCCCATTCGATCGAAACCGAATGCCACCGAACCGCTCGTACCAAGGCTGCCCCCCCCTTTGTTGAAGCACACGCGTACATTTGCGATCGTACGTGTCGGGTTGTCGGTCGCAGCGACAGCCATCACGGCGACACCGTGGGGTGCGTATCCTTCGTAGATGCACTCCTGCAAATCGGCAATGTCCTTACTCGACGCGCGTTTGATGGCCGCTTCGATCTTGTCTTTGGGCATGTTGACGGCGCGCGCATTCTGAATCGCCCGACGCAGCGCGGGGTTGGCATCCGGGTTGTCTCCGCCCGACTTAACCGCGATGAGAATATCTTTCCCGCACCGAGCGAACTGCTTGGACACCCGATCGGAGCGGGCGAGAATGGTGTGCTTTCGTGCTTCGAAGAACCGACCCATAGAGGAGCTGATGCTAGCGCCAGCGGCCTGGACCGTTCAAGGCAGAGTCGCCCGCCAAGTCCGTTTATTCCGTTCCCGTCCGGTCATCATCGTCGAGCGCGTCGGCTTCGTCGCGAGCCTCGACCCCTGAATACCGTCGTTGACGGAGAAAGCTCTCTGGCGGCTCGCCGCGGAGAAGAGCCATCTGGAGCCGTTGGTTTTCCCTGGACATCACCTGCTCGCGTTCGCTTAGCGAGTTGAGTTTCGCCTTGGTAAAGCGTAGCTCCCGCTTCGCATCGGCAGCATCCTTACGAAGCTTATGAACCAGCTCCTGGAGGCGTCGACGTTCCGCGCGCAAGCGCTCAATCTCGAGGTCTCGATCGTCCCCCTTCGAGTCGAGTGCGCTTTCCGGAGCCGGCGGAATCGCCTGCACTTTGGATGTTATGTGTGTCTGGACCGGAGTCAGCGGCGTGTCGTCACGCCGACCGCTCTGCGCTTCAAGCAGATGCGCGCTCTCCTTGCGGCGACGCATGGCACGTTTGGCGTACCGTTTGTGCCGCGCACGGGGCACCTCGGAGTCGTTGGCGGAAGCGCTTTCCTGCAAGAGTCGCCGCAACGACTCTTCTGGGTCTTCGAAAGGGACGTCATGGGGGGGGTCATCGCGGCTCATTTCCTTCAACACTCCTATCTCCAGAAAGAGGGGTTTTCTCGGATCAATACAAACTGATAGACGTCTTGTGTGCTCGTCAAACCCACATTGCCGCTTGTGTGTGCTCAAGTGATAATTGCTACTCTTTCCACACACTGAGAATGCGCACACGGATTTAGGGCTGGGAAGGGCTCGAATCTACGACTCGGAACCGGTTCGGTCTCGCTCATCTGGGGGCGTCTTCGGCAACACGTCCGACGCGGTACGGTCCCGAGCGCGCCGCGTCTGTAAGTCGAGCAGCTCGGTCTGCAAGCGCAGGTTCTCGTTTCGAACCTTCTCTTCGCGCTCTTGTGTTCTACGAAGTTCGGACTTGAGGAATCGTAGTTCGCGCTTCGCGTCCGACGCCTCCTTGCGCAATCGATGAATCGTCTGCGCGTGTCGCTCGCGCTCTTCTTCCATTCGCCGTAACATCGGTAAAGGCTCTCCTTCCGCCGGCAAGTCGGCCTGCGGAAGCGATTGGATTCGCTCGAGCGGGATGCGGTGAGACTGTGTTACGGGTGGTATCGATGCGCGTTGATGCGCCGCCGTCCACTGCGCGCTTTTCTTGCGACGCATCGCCCTTCTCGCGAATCGTTTGTGACGCGCAGGTGGGATAGACAGCGGATGCTCACCCATCATCAACATTTCTCGTAGAAGTCGCTCTGCGTCTTGGTTGTGATCGTCCTCCGACATTCTCGTCGTCCTTCCGCCTTAAGGTTGCGTCCTTGTTCCGGTGAGTTTCAATGCCACATGCACGGACGTGTAAGACGCCGTCAAAAAGACTATGTTTGGGCCCACCCATGACCACCGTCATCCTGGTACTAGCCAGCTTCTTGACCGCGACGATCTCTGCAATTTTGGGCATGGGTGGCGGACTGACCCTGATGGCAATCTTCACAATGACGCTGCCCTTGGTCGTGATCGTTCCGATTCATGGCGTCGTACAGCTGGCGTCGAACACATCGCGAACGATTGCCTTTTGGAAACACGTGCACCGGCCGATCGTCTGGGTGTTCGCACCAGCCTCTCTCATGGGCGCGCTCGTTGCGCGCGAACTCTGGAACGGGGAGAAGCTCACGTGGATCCGCGCCGCTGTCGGTGTTGTGATCCTACTTTTTCTACTTTCTCGTAGGCTCGGAAAACCCGTGCAAAGCTTCCGCCTCTGGGTCTATTTCGTCGTAGGTGTCGGGATCGGACTCGCGGCCATCTTTGTTGGTGCCACAGGTCCTTTGTTAGCGCCTTTTTTCCTACGCGCCGACTTTAGCAAGGAGCAGATTGTAGCTTCCAAGGCGGCCTGCCAGCTGTGGGTTCACGCGCTGAAGCTGCCGATTTTCTTCTCGCTCGGCTTTGACTACGCGCCCCATTGGACTCTGATTGCCATGCTGGTCCCCGCGGTCATCGCCGGAACTTGGTTGGGGAAGAACTTGCTCAAGCGCCTCGCTGAGAAAACATTCATCCGACTATTCGAGGCGCTCTTGCTCATCCTCGCAATTCACCTGCTTTGGGTTGGCCTCGCTGCCATTGTGGTGCCGAGCTAGTACCGGAAACCGGAAGTTCGATCCGAGTTTTGGGAATAAGAACTGGTTGTC
>CAZAQV010000039.1:0-47716 GCA_964487255.1 uncultured Polyangiales bacterium
CTAACTACGCCGCGCTCCGACATCCACACCGCCCCTTTTTCACCAGCCTGCTAGAGATATTCTACACGGAATACGGCGCGCTCCCGACTCGTTCAGCTCGGTTGTTCGCCGAAAAGCTACGGTGGGTACGGATGGGGCTAGGGACGCGGGTAGCTGCGGAAGGTGTCGCGCAAGAACTCACGCAACCCCGGAACGTCTTTGGCGAGGGGAATCTCGTTATTCTCTTGATAATAATATGCGCCCTCGGGGCTGCCAAAAAGCTGACGATAGTCTTCGGCAATCATCTCGCCGCGCGACCAAGCATGGCTGGTGTCAAGCTCGGGGTGGCCGGTCAGTCCACGAAAGGCGAGGTAACTCTCGAAGTCGCCGTCTTGTTGGTAGATCTTGTCGTAGTAGTTCGCCCACGCATGGCCGTATTCATGAAAAAGTGCATCATCGGGCCTAGACACCCACGATTTCCAGCCTGCGAAAATTCTTGCGGAGTAATTGGAGTAACTCCCGGGTTGTCCCGAAATCGAAGTCGAGCACCGCGATGTATCGTCCAATCCAAAGAAAACCGTCACAAACTGTGCTTCTTCGCCGATCAAGCTTCCCTGCAGCAGCCGGTCGTAGATTTGCTCCGCGGTGAAGACGTCAACGTAAACGTTGACCGTCATGCCCGACGGAAAGGTTGCTTGGCTTAGCGGTGCACCGTACTCTGTTGAAAAGATGATCTCGCGAAGACCAATGTCGAAGCGCGCGCCCGATCCCGAAATGGTGACGTCTTGCACGGGCTTGTAATGCCCCGGCGTGGTCGTCGGTGTCCATGTGTCGCGAATGTCACCCCAGACAACATGGCTAAGCTCCACCCGATACTGACCATCGGCTAGCCCTGAAATCGCATAGCGCCCGTTTTGGTCCGTCCACGACCCACCCAGATGCGTACGAGTACCGTCTTCGTTATACCGGTAGAGAAGAACATAGTTGTCGACCCAACCTGGTTCACCCGCTTGTTGAACACCGTCCCGGTTCAGATCTTCAAAGACTACCCCATCGATCGTCCCCGCTGACGTCGTCGTGCACACGCCACAATCGCTTGCGCAGCTGCTGCAGCCCTCGCCCGAGTCACATACTGCGTCACCGCATACCGGGCCGCACGCTCCGCAATCGCTCGCGCAGCTGCTGCAATCTTCGCCCGAATCACAGACGTTGTCGCCACATACCGGGCCGCATGCCCCGCAATCGGCTGCGCAGCTGCTGCAGTCCTCGCCCGAGTCGCATACCGCGTCACCGCATACCGGGCCACACGCCCCGCAGTCGCTTTCGCAACTGCTGCAATCTTCGCCCGAGTCGCATACCGCGTCGCCGCATACCGGGCCGCATGCGCCACAATCGGCTGCGCAGCTGCTGCAGTCTTCGCCCGAGTCACACGTGCCATCGCCGCAGCTCGCCATCGGCTCGATAACCTCGAACGAACCGGCAGCCACTTGCACCGTGTTGTGCTTGCCGCGCACCTGATAGGCTTCAACCGCATAGCTTCCAGCCTCTTGCACGAGCCATGTTGCTGTAAGGCAACCCGAGGCATCGGTCGCTGTGGCAAGGCTCTGTGGCCCGCTCGGCTTTTGAATCACGACATCGGTCGGCTCATCGGCGTTCATTCCGCAGCCCGCAATCTCGACCTCATCTTGGTAAGCAACCGCTGGACTGGGCGTCACCACGAGCTCCGCCATGTCACCGCCTTTGACGCCTCCCTTGGCATACTCCGAAGAAGCGCTGAGTGAATCGTCCTGCACATTGCCTGTGCAGCCCAGCGCACTCGTAAGAAGAACAAGCCCGATCGAACTCCGGTTCCAGCTGTGTGCTTTATGACTTCTCATACCCACCTCGCTATTAGACTTAGCAAGCGGCATGCCCAGTGCGAAACGCCAAGATCATTCATGAAACCCTCGTCAAAACGGAACCTACAACATTCCATGCGGAATCCGGCGGGCTCCAAGCCTGCTGTGTGCCGAGTACTGTACAAACTCTCGTCACACGCGAGCCACCACAGAAAGAACCTCGGATCGACGCGGCTAGATGTATCTGCTAGGGCCGGCCTATGGCCGAATCGGCCGCCGTTAGTCACGCAGGAGGTGCACGATGAAGATGAGCGACCCATACTACTCGCGAACCGAACCCCATTGGGAAATCGCAGATCGATGTGATCCGGTCTGCTGGGGAAAGCACCATGGCCCGCTAAGCGACGCCGAAGTAGCCAGCTTTGAACGCAACGGCTACCTCATCTTGGAGAATCTACTCTCAGCAGAGGAAGTCTCGACGTACCTAAGCGAAGCGCACCAACTTAGCGCACAAACCGACCCTGATCGTGAAGATGTGATCACCGAACCAAACGGAGACGCCATTCGTTCAGTGTTTCGCGTGCATCGCGACAACGAAGTCTTCGCCAAGCTTGCTGCCGACCGTCGGCTCATGGGCGCAGCGGAACAGATTCTGGGAAGCGATGTCTATATTCATCAGTCACGCATCAACTTTAAGCCGGGCTTCACAGGGCGTTCCTTTTTCTGGCATTCAGACTTTGAAACCTGGCACATCGAAGATGGCATGCCGCGCCCGCGCGCACTCAGTGCATCCGTGCTCTTGACCGACAACTCCACACTCAACGCCCCGCTGATGCTGGTCCCGGGATCGCACCAAAGATACGTTCGATGCGTGGGAAGGACGCCGGAAAACCACTACAAGTCGTCACTACGCGAGCAGCAGTTCGGCGTCCCAACCGCCGAGGCGCTCCATGAACTTTGCGCAGGACGCTCGCTCAAGCAGGCGATTGGCCCCGCGGGCACCGTGGTACTTTTCGATTCGAACACGATGCACAGCTCAACCGAAAACTTGTCGCCCTATCCACGGCACAACGTTTTTTTGGTGTTCAACAGTGTCGAAAACCGCCTCGTCGCCCCCTATGGTGGAACCGCACCGCGACCCGATTTTTTGGCCGAAGAACGCCCCGCTCAAGCACACGTCGCCTGAGCGCGAAGCGCTCGCGATGACGCGTCAGCGGAAGAGCCAAAAAAGTCAGGCGAAGGACTAAATCGTGCGATGCTATTCGCATCGCGTCGATTGTCCGGCGCTAACGAATTAGGATGTCGCGCGGCGCGTTGGTCAAAAACTCGCAACCAGTTTCCGTTACAACAACCGTGTCGGAAAGGAAGGCATCGCCTTGCCCCGTTCTGAGGAGCCAAGACATGAGATGAAACACCATGCCCTGCTGCACCACCATGTCCGAGCCTTTTCGTAGCCCACGCGGTACGCCCGAACCTGACCAACTGGGTGGGAAGCCGATGCCCACCGCATAGCCGCAATGATGTCGGTGGTAGTGCGTGAGTCCCGCGTCATCGACGACCTTTTTCCAACTGCGGTACACGCTATCGGAGGTTACGCCCGGCTTGAGCGCGTCAGCTGCTGCCATATGCGCCTCAAGACAAATCTTATTTGTCGCTTCGAGTTGATCGTTTGTGCGGTGAATCGTCACGAGCCGACCCACCGGGGCATGATAACGCCAATGGCAGCCAGACATTTCCAGAAACAAGAGGTCCTCGTCTTGCAGAATCTCGTCGTCCCAGGTGCCGTGTTCGTGCTCAATGGTTCGCGTGCTGCGAATGAGTGGAATAAACCCCGGGTACGTCCCGCCACGTTGGAACATGGCCTGGTAGATCGCCGCCATCACATCTTTCTTGAAGACGCCTGGACCGGCCATTGCGGTTCCCGCCATGACCATCGCATCGGAAATCTCGGCTGCCTTGCGGGTGTATTCAATCTCCTGGGGCGTTTGCACCACGCGACAACCGGTCACCAGATCACCGGCATCGAGCCACTCGACGTCCGGCATCTTGCTCACGAAGCCATGGGCAATCTTGTAGGAAAGAAACGAGGTGTCTTGCTCGAAAGCGACGCGAGCCTTGTCGAGCTTGTACTCCTTAAGCACCTGACAAGTCGTCTCGACGGGCGCCGAAAAATCCTTGGTTTTCCCTTGTTGATCGCGGATCGACACCCCGAGGCTCATCGACCAAGGGTTCAGCCCCGCGGGCTCCTCCGTCTCGCTTTCAAGAGACAGCGCCACGTCCCTTTCGCGATCGAGCGGCTCGGGGAGTGGTTCGATCTCGTCAGGAAATGGCCAGTGTCGTAGCTCGGGCACCATATCGCGTACGATCGCTTTTTCCATCGCGCGTGTGATCAACACAGGTTGCTTCTCGAGTGAGAGAATCAACGAAGTATACGCAAAGTACCCCTGGTGATTGAGTCCGGTGAGCCAGTAGATGCTCTCCGGACTGGTAATGATGCAGGCATCGAACTTCTGTTTTTGCATCTCTTTGCGAACGCGCTCGGTGCGCTCGGCATACACTTCAGGACTAAATGCTCTCATGGTTCTCCTCGTAACGTTTCTTAATCAGCCCGTCTGCAGAGCTGTACGTACTCGTCCGACCAGAAGCATGATGCCGTATGCAGCAAACGCGGCAGCCATGCCAGGCAGGTTGACGTACAGATCATCGGCATACGAAGAAGCCGACCAAAGATTGGCTACGACGAAACCAACCACGAGCATGACGAGGCCCATCCGCCGAGAGTACGGCCAGCGAAGCAGCGTGACAATCATCAACGGCCCCAAGGTACAAGAAAGTACCGCCCATGCATCAAGCACAAGGCCAAAAACGCGGTCCGAGGAGGAGAGCGCGATGGCCAGGGCCACCAGCGTAAACCCAACCGTAGAGAGTTTGGAAACCAGGTACGAGTCCTTCCATCGGGGCGCAATATCCTGACTGATCGCACTCGTACACGCGATGATCTGGGAGTCTGCCGTCGACATGGTCGCTGAAAAGAGTCCCGCCAGCATCACACCGATGAGCACGTCTGGCAGGAGTTCGACGCTGAGCATCGGAAGTGCGCCCTCGGACCCGAGAGGACTTGTCGTCGCAAGATCGGGTAAGAGCACTCGGGCGTGGACGCCGACGCCGATGGCAAAGGCATAAAATGGAATGATGAACGCAAAGTAATAGCGGCGGGCGCTCTTAATCTGTGAGGCATCACTGATGCACATGCTTCGGACCAGAAGGTGGGGTTGGCCGATGACGCCGAAACCGCCAAGACACATGCCCAGCACGTAGAGCCCGAACCCGAAGAGCGGGTCTTCGGGAATCAGGCTCACCAAGGACGGGTCGAGCGCGGTGAGCTTCGAAAACAGCGCATCCACGCCGCCCACTTCGAAAAACGAGAGGAAGACCAAGATCGCCATCGCACCGAACATGACGATGGATTGCGCCGCGTCGGTCCAAATCGAAGCTCGGATGCCGCCTGAGAAGCAGTACACCACCACGATCAGAGCGCCAATGATCGCCCCCCAACCAAGCGGCGTCCCGAAGGTCGAGTGAAGCGCCGTGCTTCCGGCTTTGAGCTGCGCAGCCGCGTACATGGACAGATAGAACACCGTGAGCAATCCAGCGATCGGGACCAGATAGCGCCGCCCCGTGGCGCCGCGGGGTCGGAGCAACGCGAGCGCCGAGATTTCATCGCGATCCTGGGACTCTTCTCGCAGGCGTTTGTAGAAATAGCGCCAAGCAACAAAGTCGCCGATGGTCCAACCCACAAGCATCCACACCGACGAAAAACCGACGCGATATGTGAACCCAATCTGGCCGATAAACATGAAACCGCTGTTCATCGTCGCAATGGCCGAAAGCGCCACGAGCCAAGGATTGACGTCCCGTCCCGCGAGCAGATAGTCGTCCGTCGATTCCTTCTTATGGCGACTCGAGAGGATCCCGATCGCCACGAAGGCAAGCAGCGACAAGACAAATACACTTCCGATCACCCATCGGCCGTCACTGATCAGTCCCTCACCCATCATCAAACTCCTTCAATAACAACGCGCGCAATACGCTTTCAAACTCGTCCATTCTCTGCAGTGAAATGCTCTCATCCGGCTGATGCGCCTGTTCGAGCTCTCCGGGGCCGCAAACAACCACTTTGAGTCCTGCGTGCTCATAAAGGCCGCCCTCGGTCACAAAAGGTGCCGTCGTGGCTTTCTGCCGCCCCATTATGGCGAGCATTTCGCGCACGGCCATAGCGCTGTCGTTCCCTTGCATCGCGGGCACCTGCGCAAGCCGCTGCGTCTCAATTTGAGCACCATCCGGATTCTCGTACGCGCCGACCCGTTCTTGCCACCGGCGCTCGATTTCACCGCCCACGGTGCCAGGCAAAGGTCGCACCTCCCACTGCACCGTGCAGTGCTCCGCGATGATGTTGGTGGCACTGCCGCCTTCGATCGTACCCAGATTCGACGTACAGATCGGGGGCGAAAAACGTGGATCGGTGGCCTGAGGAAGCATCGCGTCGATTCCGGAAAACAGTTGGAGCGCGTGTGCGATCGCGTTCGTGCCTAGGTCAGGCCGGCTCGAATGCGCGGGGCGTCCTCGAATCGAGGTGCGAAAGATCTCGAGTCCTTTGTGCGCCGAGACAACCTCGCCGTCGGTCGGCTCTCCGATGAGCACCATGCGCGGACCGAGTTCCGCCCAATCGACCAGACGCAGCAGCTCGCGTACGCCGAGGCAACCCACCTCTTCGTCGTAGGTGAAGCTGAGCCACAGCCGGCGCCTGAGCTTTGATAGATCCGTCTGCGCACACACGGCGAGCACAAGGGCCAAAAAGCCCTTCATGTCCGCGGTACCGCGACCCACCAGTCGACCGCCACGCTCGCTTAGCTCAAACGGGTTGGTCGTCCAACTCTGTCCCTCGACGGGAACCACGTCGGTATGCCCAGCGAACATCAAGCCGCCCGGCTTGTCGGGACCGATCCAGGCAAGTAAGTTGGTTTTTGACGCGCCCGGGTCGATCGGCACGCGTCTGCATTGAAAACCGAGGTCCAACAGAAAAGCCTCGATATAAGCGACCAGCCGCTTATTCGACGCTGAGGAAAGGGTGGGCTCCGCCACAAGCTTGCTTAGAATTTCGACATACGTTCGGAGGCTCAAATCAACCTTCCCCGCTCGCGCTATCCGGACCCATCAAAAAGAGGCCAAACCCGGCGGGCTCACCCCCATGCTCTCGCGCCGCATCGAGCAGGGTTTCCCAGACATAAAAGCCCAGGGATCGCTCAACGTGAACTTCGAACGCAGGAAGCCCAAACTGATCGATACGCGCAACATGCCCCCGCACCTTTGCCAGCCCCCCTGTCTCGGCCTGACCGTGCACGAAGCGGTGTAACTCCAGACTACAGAGCTTGATCAGTGTTCGCTCGGCCTTGGGCCCGATCAAGCGAATGACATCGTAGGCGTACGAGACATCTGTCAGTGCGCAGCCGTGATCGGCAAGTGTAGCGCGCAGGGACTCTGGTGCACTCGCGCCCGAGCGCAGCACCAGATACCAATGTCTCCGGTTGAGGCGCGTCACCCATCCGTCTTGGGCGAAGGCGATATCGCTGAAAGCTTGCGGCGCCACGCCCATCTCGGCCCTTAACACCTCTTCGACGTGTGCACCTTCAAGAAGGTATTTACTGCAGGCGCTGGCATCGATAAGCACGACGTTTCGACGCGCCGCGGACAGCTCCTTTTCTGAAGTGGAGAACGTCTTGACGACCTGCCAGCCATGTAAAGGCAACAACGCCGCTGCTTGGTCGCAAACATGGGGCGCAATTCCACTTGTGGCGAGAAGTGCTTCGCTCATCGCTTCATCCTCGAACCGTCCGGGTCAAAAAACGGTGGCTGCACCACCTCCGCTTCGATGCTCTTGCGATCAGAACGGATGCGTACTGCGTCCCCCACTTTAACTTCAAGTCCTTCCACCCAAGCCAAGCCGATGCTGCGTCCCAGTTGCGGGCTAAAACGACACGATGTGACCCACCCACATTTGTCCCAACCACCTTCCGCACTCTCGCGAACCAAAATCGCGCCATCCGGAACCCTCCGCTCGGTGTCACGTAGTTGAAAGCCGATGAGCTGTCGCTGCGTGCCGCGACTACGCATGTCTTGGAGTTTGCGAGACATCCCCTCCTTGCCCCAAAACTCGCGCTTGTCGAACTTGACGAGTTCGTTCATTCCCATCTCTACCGGCGATGAAAGCTCGTCGGTGTCGAGCCCAACGATGACGTGGCCCTTTTCCAGCCTGAGAATATTGAGCGTCTCCATGCCAAAAGGCACCACGCCGAGACCCTTGCCTTCTGCCATGAGCTTGGACCACAGCCCTGCGGCATAACCGGCAGGAATATGAAGCTCGTAACCAAGTTCGCCGGTATAGCCGATGCGAAAGGCCAGACATGGCACGCCGACGAGTTCGAGGCGCCTGGCGGTCATTGGCGGAAAGTTCGCGTGGCTGACAAGGTTCGCGTCCGTCAAACGGCCGAGCAGCTCGCGCGAACGTGGACCCGCGACGTTGATCGCAGCATGTTGTTGCGTCAGGTTGACCATCTGAAAATCGAGGTGCCAATGGCGTTCGTTCCACCCACGAATCAACCTCGGAATCAAGTCGGCATGCGCTGTTGTCGTGGAGAGGTAGTAAGTTCCGTCCTCGAGGTGTGCCGCCACGCCGTCGTCGATGATCGCTCCCGTTTCCGTACACATGACGCCATAACGAACGCGGCCGGGCGCGAGCTTGCGCCACTTGTTGACGTAGATGCGAGAGAGAACCTCAACGGCGTCAGGGCCTGAAATTTGAATCTTACCCAGCGTGCTGACATCGACGATCCCGACCGCCTCGCGAACTCGTTTTGCGCTCTCGATCGGATCGAGTCCCGCCAGCACATCCGGTCTCCGCCACGCTCCGGCATCGAGCCACGTGCAGCCGTACTCTTCAAACCACGTGTGCATCGGGGTGCGCCGAATCGGATGAAGGCGTCGTCCAGCAAAAACGCCCATCTTTGTGGAAAAGAGCGGTGGACGTGAAGTGGTGACCTGTGCCGTGTTGGTCGCGAGGCCCCTCGCGTGCGTGGCCAGTAGAGAACTCTCGAATAATCCGTAACGCCCTTGGTCGGGCCCCATCGAAATCGTGGCAAAGCGCTTGAGCAGCTCCTGACGATCGTAGCCTTCGCCCATTGCATCCTGAAGGTCTTTTTCAGTGACGTCCTCAGCAAAGTCGACAAAACGAAACTTGCTCTTGCCCTCGGCGACGATTGGCGCCGGCGCCACACTCGGCTTGGGCGGGTACACCGTGCTACTGGCTTCGAGTCCTAGGCTGTTGAGAACTTGTCCAGCGGCGAAGCGCCCCGACTGCACTGCGGTCTCCAGTGTGCTCAGCCCGGCGAGCCGTCCGGCCGCCACGACACCTTTGGGTGCGTAAGCTGGCAGAAACTGATGATGCGCTGGGTCGTAGCGAATGCTGCCACCGGCCTGACAATACAGACCATGGTTGGGCCAATACCCTGCAGCAATCACCAGCGTATCGCATGCCAACGTTCTCTTTTGGCCTTGAGCCTGGAGGGAAACCGCACGCAGGCGACGGGAACCTCGCGCTTCAAGTACATTCGCCTGGTCGAGCATCTCAACCTGTGCCTGCTGAAGCCGCTCTTGTAGCGACGCCTCGAGTTCCGCGAACGAACGCGACTCCGCAACGACCACATCGATGCCCACCTCTTTGAGCGCAAGGGCGAATTCCAGCCCATCGTCCTGGCCGGAGGCGATCACAACCTTTTGTCCAGGAGCGACCGCATAAAGACTCAAAAGTCGCCAGGCTCCACTCAAGGTGAGAATGCCCGGCAAATCGTTGCGATCGAAGACGCCCAGTCGATCGAAGCCACCGGTTGCCATGATGGTTTGCTTGCCGCGAACCTTGATAAGTCGCTCGGCCTGCGCCACAGCCAACGAATGATCGTCGAACCATCCGACCGCAGTCGCTCCAAGCAAGACCTCAACGTTACCGGGGAGCGTCTGCAGGTCTCTCACCATGGCCGATAACGCGTCCGGCAACGATTGCACACCGCGGAATCGCAGGGTGCCACCGAGTGAGGGCTCTCGTTCGATCAGCAAGACGTGCACCCCACGTGCCGCGGCCTCTTGCGCGGCTGCTAGGCCGGCCAAACCTCCTCCGACGATGACTACGTCAGCGTAGCGATACTCTTTGTGGTACTCGGCGTCGGGCGTTTGGGCATCAACGCGGCCAAGCCCCGCAAGCCGACGCAGCATCCGCTCGTAAACGGGCCAAAGGGCTCGGGTGTGAAAAGCTTTGTAATAAAACCCAACGGGCAAGAAGGCGTGCGCGACATTGTTGAGTGCCAGAAAGTCCCAGCCGAGCGATGGGCTCACATTCTGGGGGGAGATCTGCATTCCCGGCTCAAGTTCGAGCGTCCCAGCACGGGCATTCGGCTCGTGCTCGCGTTGCACCAAGCCGTTGCAGTCGCTCCCGTCAAACGCCACGTCCGCGCGCGGCCGGTGGTACTTGAACGAACGACTCAAAATCCGACAGCCATTCGCCCACAGCGCCGACGAAACTGTGTCGCCGCGAAAACCTGAGTAGGTAGAGCCGTTAAACCTGAAGTCGACGGACTGCGATCGATCGATGATCTCGGTGTTACGAGGCGCGAGACGTGTTTCACTCATGCACGGCCCCCTTGTTGAAGTAGCTCTTGAGCACGCGGTTTGTGCGAGTGTCTCGCTCCGCGATGAACCATTCCTCGCACCCGATGGCGTGAAAGCACCATTCGCGCGTCACGCCACGCGGGTTGCTCCAGACATAGAGGTAGCTTGCCCATTGATCACGCGTAAAGGACGCAGCTTGCTCCGGGCTCGGGACCGGATGCGCTTCACCTTGCCAATGAAACTCGGAGCCGTCGCGCGGGCCGCAGATTGGACACGGAATCAAGAACATCAGTGCGTCGCTCCTTTGTCTTCAACGACGAGACGATCTGCCGCAAAACGTTCGAGCGAAAACGGTTCGATCCGTGGATCGACATCGTCTTCGGCGATCAGGCGCGCCATCGATTGTGCAGCGGCAGGGGCGGCCTTGAACCCGTACGTTCCCCAACCCACATCCATCGTAAACCCCTCCACCGGGCTTCGCCCCAGGATGGGGCAGTTATCTGGCGTCATGTCGCACAAGCCAGCCCACTGACGAAGAATGCGCACGTGGTGCAGCGACGGAAAAAGCTGCAGAACATTGTTGCAGATGCTTTCCATAAACTCGAGCGACGACCGCGAACAATACGAGGGAAAGGGGTCGATGCTGCCGCCCATCACCAGTTCACCGCGGTCGGATTGTGAAAGGTAGACATGCATTTCTGCAGAGCCGACGATGGTGTCCAAAAACGGCTTAAGCGGTTCGGTCACGCATGCTTGCAGCGCATGGGAGATGACGGGCAATGGAACTTGTACCATGTCGCTGATCGTGGTGCACCACCCAGCCGTCGCATTGTGAACACGTTTCGTTGCGATCGTGCCGCGATTGGTCCTGACCGCACTGACCTTACCAGCATGGACATCGATGCCTTCGCAGCTTGTGCCCTGCAAGATATCGACACCGAGTCGATCGGCCGCGCGCGCGTAGGCCCAGACCACGGCATCGTGTCGGATGATGCCTCCGGGCGCGTGAAAAAGACCTCCGAGGACCGGATAAGGGTGCCCTTCGCCGAGGTCCAAAAACGGAACGCGACGCTTGATTTCGTCGGGATCGAGCACCGTCGACTTAAGACCAAAAAGCGCGTTCGTTTCAGCGCGCTGCCGCATCATGCTGAGCGAGCCCGGCGTGTGCGCGAGGGTAAGGTGGCCACGCTGCGAGAACATCAGGTTGAAGTCCAGGTCCTGCGACAGCGTCTCATAAAGACGCAAGCTATCTTTGTAGAAGCGGACGCCTTCCGAAGTCAGGTAGTTCGCCCGAATGATGGTCGTGTTGCGGCCGCTGCCGCCCGAACCGATGTAGCTTTTCTCCAAAACCGCGATGTTCTTGAGACCGTGCTCGTGGGCCAGATAGTAGGCACATGCCAAACCATGAACGCCGCCACCCACGATGACCACGTCGTAGGATTTTCTTGGCTCGGGCTCGCGCCACATGCGCTCGGGCGTCGGCTTGCCAAATCCGTACTTGAGCAAGCGGTAGGGCACTATGCGAGTTCTCTCAACTTCTCGACGAACCCGTTGACCATGTCAGAGCTGGTATCAAACGCCGTCATCCAGCGCACGATCGACTGCTCGGCATCCCAAACGTGAAACATGGTGTGCGCTTGTAGGGGTTCGATCCATTCGGGTTTGAGCACAGCAAATACGCCATTGGTCTCAACCGGGTGCGCAAGCCTAACGCCTGCAACAGCGGTCGCAGCGTCAGCGAGCTTGCGCGCCATGGCATTGGCGTGCTGCGCGTTTTTGAGCCAGAGATCGCCCTCGAGCAGCGCGACAAACTGCGCCGAGACAAAGCGCATCTTGGAGACGAGCTGCATCCCCTGCTTACGAATGAACTCCACGTCCGCGCCGCACGCGGGGTTGAGCACCAAGACAGCTTCTGCAGCCATTAGCCCATTTTTGGTTCCACCAAACGAAAGCAGGTCGACACCAGCCTCGGTCGTCAGCTCCCTAAGGCTCACGTCGAGCGCTGCTGCAGCGTTACAAAGACGCGCCCCATCGACATGCAAAAGCAGGTCGTGGCTGTGGCAAAAGTCAGCGATTGCGCGAACCTCATCCGCCGTATACACGGTGCCGACTTCCGTGCACTGGCTGATGGTGACAACCCGCGGCTTCACGCTGTGAACGCCTCGTGTTGCATATACCAACGGTTCGATGGCCTCGATGCTCAACTTGCCGTGCTGGGTCACACCCGGCAGCAGTTTCGAGCCCAAATGCCACTCGGGTGCGCCACACTCGTCACGATGCAGATGTGCACCGTCGGCGCAGATGACCCCGTGAAAAGGTCGCGCAACGCAGGCGAGCGCGATCACATTGGCGCCTGTTCCCGTTAGCACAGGGTACGCGCGCGCGGCATCGCCGAAATGCTCAGCAAAGACCTTCTCCGCACGTGCCGTCCACGGATCAGCTCCGTAAGCGATCGCATATCCGCGGTTGGCCTCGGCCAGCGCCGTCATCACATCAGGATGAACGCCGGCGGCGTTGTCACTGGCGAAACAACGATACTCTTGCGCCGTCATGGCCTATGTATCCCGCAAGATCGTAACGGTTTTGTTTTCGGTGTAGGCATCGAGGGCCATCTCGCCGAGTTCGCGGCCGTTGCCTGAGGCTTTGAAGCCGCCAAAGGGCGCGGCGGTATCGACGATGTTGTAACAGTTGACCCAAACCGTGCCGGCGCGAACACGATCGGCGACGGCGTGGGCTCTACCGATATCGCGCGTGTAGACCGCCGCGGCCAAGCCATACTCGGTATCGTTCGCACGACGCACCACCTCATCGAGTTCTGAAAACCGCAGCACGCTCACAACGGGACCAAAGATCTCATCGGTCGCAATCGACATCTTATCCTCAACATTCTTGAACACGGTCGGTCGCACAAAGTAGCCGCGATCGAACTCACGCTTGCCACCGGCCGTACACACGGCACCTTCTTTTTGCCCCGCTTGCACGTAGCCCATGACCTTCTTGAACTGCGCTTTGTCGATCAAGGGTCCATGGTCCGCCTCGCCACTGAATGGGTCTCCGAGTCGGCTCTTGTTGGCTTTCTCAGAAAGTCGCTCCACGAACTCGTCGTAGATTTTTTCGTGCACGAAAGCGCGGCTTCCCGCACAGCAGTTTTGCCCGACGTTGAGGAAAATCGCGCCGTATGCGCCCTCCACAGCCTGCTCGAGGTCGGCATCGTCAAAGATGATATTGGGGTTCTTCCCTCCAAGCTCGAAGCTCAGGCGCTTCATGCTGGGCGCTGCTTCGCGCTTGATGGTCGTCGCGGTCGCGCGCTCTCCGGTGAACGCGATTTTATCGACATCAGGGTGGCGAACCAAAGCCGCACCGGCCGTCGGGCCGTAGCCAGGGACCACGTTGAGCACGCCTTCAGGCAACCCCGCTTCGAGGGCGAGTTCGGCAGCCCGCAGCGCCGTCAACGGCGTTTGCTCGGCGGGCTTGAGTACCGTCGTGCAGCCCGCCGCCAGCGCGGGTCCCAGTTTCCATGAGGCCATCGCCAAGGGGAAGTTCCAGGGAATGATCTGTCCGCACACACCAACCGGCTCCCGCATCGTATACGAGAAAAACGGCGACGGCATTTGAATGGTCTTGCCGTGCATCTTGTCCGCCCAGCCCGCAAAGTAACGAATCACCTTGGCGGCGCTCGGAATGTCGTAGCCCAAACTCTCCGTAAGCGGTTTGCCCGTGTCGAGACTTTCTAGGTGACCGAGCTCCTCCATATGCGTCTCGATCAAGTCTGCCCAGCGAAAGAGAATTCTGGCACGTTCGCGAGCGTCCATCTTGGTCCACGGGCCGTCATCGAACGCGCGTCGCGCTGCCCCTACCGCACGGTTAATGTCCTCTTCGTCGCCTTCGGCTATTTCGCTGATCACCTGTTCGTCGACAGGATTGATGGTGGGAAAGGTCTTGCCGCTCGCAGAGCTACAAAATTCTCCTCCGATGAGCATCTTGTTCTGCCGCACCTCAGCGCGGGTCGTTTGTGGACTCGTCATCGCGTCCTCCTTGCTTCCTGGGTTCTGGTGTCCCGCAACCTATCATCGCGCAACACCTCAACGAAAGGCCTTGTCTACTTGTATAAACGGGTTCTGCTAACAAGTCGGGACTCTCTTGGACATGACCTGGCTTGAAACAATTGCAAGAACTTGCTCAATAGCACTTGCCTCGACGGCTCCTCTCCGAAAAATTATATTGTCTACAAATTTTTGAATGCGAAACTTGAGCGAACATACTTTGAGATTGTTCCTGCTGAGCTTGACAATCGCCTGTGAGGACGGGTCCGAACCGGCGCTGGACGCTGGTGCGGATGCAGCGGCGAACGCCGACAGCAGTGTCGACGCGGGAATACAGGGTACCGATGGGGCGGCTTCCCTAGATTCGGGCATCGCCATGGCGGTGGCGGACGGTCCCGAGACACTCGCCCTTTGGCATATGGAGGGGGGCCCGCTTGTGCTCGATGACGACGCCAACTTCCCTTGGAGAAAGAATCACCTCGAGGTCACGAACGGAGCTGTTCGACCAAGTCATCCGGGCCTCGGCCAAGCGCTCTCATTCGATGGGGAAAATACATACGCGCAAACTCGCTACTCGATGGACGAACCGCGCGGTTCGCTGACGGTGGACTTGTGGCTGCGAATCGACCCCGATGTCGGGCAAATCGCCTCCCTGCTCCAGGGCCCGTCCTGGCGATTGTGGCTCACGGAGAATGGAACGGTCCTCAACTGGGAGGTCAAAGACGCGTGGCTCGAATCAACTGCGGTTCAGGTTCCGATCCGTCGGGGCGAGTGGCTGCGAGTGGTAGCGAGCTTCGATCATGGCGCTGTCTCCCTCTCCGCAGGAGATAAGAGCGTCCGCGGTGCGACCTTCGCACGGGTGTTGAACCGAGGTTCGGGTAAACTCGTCTTAGGGCGTCATCCGTCGGAACAGGCGCGCTACTTCAAAGGCACGGTCGATGAGGTTCATGTTCGAACGGGCACGGGTAGTCAACGGAAGCTTCGCGGGAATGACATTCTGTGGTCGGCCTTTTACGACGTTCATCCAGACAATCCCAAGAACGCAGGGAAAGGAATCGCTGCCCGCTCGCAGTTGGTATGGGTTGCGTCTACGTTGAAGCTCAAGGCCTCTTCGACGAATGTCGATGCACGCAGCGTGTCGTTGGCAAATCAGATTCTTGCGCAACTGAGCGACCCCAACTACTTCGAACAAATTGAACGTAGCGAGAGTTTGGCCTCCCCGCCCAATCTGTATTGGGTGATCAACCTGCTACTTCGAACCATGAGCGATCCACAGACGCGGTCACTCGTCACGGTGGCCGCGCGCGACGCGATACACGAAGTCTTAGACGATTTTGTAACGTGGCGCGATCGCTGCACGGACGCCAATTTGAGCGAGGCAAGTCTTTTGACCCTGCAGTCCTCAATCAACCACGATTGGATCAAGAAAACGGCGTTCTATCTCGTTGCACAATACTACAAGTCTCTTGATAGCGGCCTTGGTCGAAACATCTATGCGGACGGTTTGTCCGCGACCGAACACTTCGAGTGCTGGGAACGCTTCCTAATGGAGCGCATCTCGTTGTTTGCGCGAAAGGGACTGGATGCAGAGCTCGCTCAGCCCGTCTACAACGTCGTTACGCTGGACAGCATTCTTCTATTGCGGGACTTGGCTGACACGCAGACCTTGCGCAAGCGAGCTGACGACTTTCTGAACCTCTACCTAGCCGACGCAGCCATCGAGAGTTTCTATGGCGTTCGGGGCGGCGCCAAAACAAGGATGTACATTGACCTCGCGTGGGACATCGCGCGCAGTGATGAGCGAGAGTGGACCCATGTTCTGTACAACCAGCCCAACTTCTTTGGTGGGAGTGTTACTCGACAGCTCGTGGGAATCGCGATGTCCGACTTCGAACCGCACGCTGTGGTCTATTCACTCGCAACAAGGCCAGAAGCTCGACCCCGCAGCTATGCACATACATCGAAGCGCCTAGGCGGCGGCCACTTCGAGGTTGGATTTGGCGGAGTGCCGATTAACTATTTAACGCTTCCTCAAACGGTGCGCCGCTACACCGCCGCCACCCGCGAATACATTCTAGGCGTGTTTGCGGTCGATGAGTCGCAAGTCGAGGGTTTGTACGTTCAAGGTAACACCCAAAATCAGTGGATGGGGATCATCACGCGCGGATGGGCGCACAGCCGTGTATTCCTTCGTGCTGGGACGCTCGATCAAGACCGAGTGCATCGCGGTCTCAATGGAATCGCCTCGGGAAGCAGCATGCTCGTCAAACGCCAGTCTGTGGTATCCAATCCGAACGCCCCTCTCGTTGCGTACCTATCTGACGATTTTCGACGAACCCGAGTTGGACCAACGGTCGCGACCAATAACTGGATCTTTGCGAAGAACATGGATGAAAAAGTTTACGTTGCACTCAAGGCCGTGCGAGCGAGCTCACCACGTTTCTACTCGCTCGACACCAATGGGCCAGGGGTGGGCGACCCGCTCGTGGTAACGCTGTCCGATTCCCTTTCCGCCGTGGCAGTCGAAGTTGTGGAAGCCTCTCGAGTAGCGAGCTTCGAGCAGTTTCAGAAAGAGCTGAAGGAGCGTGAGCTTATTGAAGCGGAACAGACCGTCACCTTTCGTGCGCGCAACGGAAGGAAACTCGAGGTCCACCTTGATGGTTCCTTGCCAGAGCTGGACGGCGCTACATGGGGATTTGGCATCTCCGACAGCTACGTAGGCCCGTTGCTCAGAAACCATCAAGGCGACGAGGCTGTCATCGAAGTTGTGGCACCAGAGATGACCGACACCCTCACCCTTTCATTCTAGCGTAAAATGGGTTTGCAAACGATGTTGCTTTCGATCTGCGCATTGGTGCGAAACGTATTGAGGTGCTTCCACGACGGCTGTTCGTGTTGCGGGATCGTCCCATCTTCACGAACGTTCGTCACATGGTAGGTGTGTTGATTCCAGATCCGCCGCGCCTGAATCCATCGATCCTCTTTGTCACGGATCGCTTGCACCGTAGGTGAAGGGGTGACCTGTCTCGGACCTTCATTAGATACGACGAGGATCTCGGCCGAACCGTCGTTGTCGATGTCGGCGACCACCGGATACTCACTCAACGTTCCGCTTCCCCGCGGAGTGCTCAGCAACACTTTGCCTTCTCCATCAAAGATGAACAGTTCCTCTTCATCCGCGTACATGGCCTCGGCGATCCCGTCACCCAGAAAATCAAAGGCCGTGCCTGCGGCGATTCCCGACTGGTCAAAAACCTTCGCGGACCAAACAATGGACCCGTCCGCTTCGTAGACCGTGTAAAACTGGCCTGAACTCACCGCGTACTCCGGCTGCATGTCTCCGTCGAAATCGTGGATCGTCGCCGGGCGGGTCCAGGCCACATCGGACCACGGCTCGACACCGGTCGGACGCTTGGCCTGGTAGCGCACCGTTCCGTCGTGCTCAAGCAGCGCCAGCCCTTCAGCGTTGGTGACGAGCACCTCGGGAAGCCCGTCCATGTCGAGGTCGGCCACCTGTGGATAGCCGGGCTCCACATCGGAGACGAACAAAGGAGAGCCGTCGTGGTGGTACGCGGCATGTCCCAAGACCATTTCCAGGTCTCCGTCTCCGTCCAAATCGGCGATCGTCGTCGCTGGCCAGTTGCCGGACACCTCGGTCGCTTGCCACAGGTAGTTGCCTTCGTGGTCCACTAGGGCGTTGCCCGCCACGATCTCGACGTCTCCATCATTGTCCATATCGGCCAATGCGATTGCGCCCGAATACGGAGCCTTGCTCCGGACGCTCTTCCATGAAGCTTCGCTTCTCCACTTCTCGGTCCCGTCGTGTTCAAACGCGACCATCGTCGGGTCAAACTTGGCAAGGTATGTGACAATCTCCGGCTGGCCGTCGTGATCGATGTCTCCGATAGCTGGTGTAACCGTTCCGTCGACGGGCGTATCGAAGCGAAGCTTGAGCTGTCCTGTTTTGCCGTCCAAAACGTAGAGATGGCTGGAGCCACCACCATCGATGCGCGCAGATGCCACGACGACGACATCGGGCGTGTCGCAAAGGTCAATCGAGCCGTTTTCATCGTCGTCGGTCAGGTTGGCCACCAGTGGCGTGACAATCACATAGCGTTCAGTTCCTTCGCCCATCCACGCCCACTGCACATCGGGTTCAAAGCTACCTGGCGGAGAGGATTGATCGCATGCAACCGGGGCATCGCTTCCCACCCCCACCTTGCACATGTCGGGTGGAGAAGTGCATGCGCTGTGTGTGCTGCAGTCTGGATCCGCGCAATCGCGCAGCTGGTCTCCATCGTTATCCGCACCGTCATCGCACCGCTCACGCGGTGAACTCCCGGGCGCATCTGGACGATCTTCTCCGCCGTCCGCAGCGTCCGCTTCCGTCGAAGAAGGCGCACTGCTCCGCTCGCCACACGCATACGCACAAATTGCCAGCATCAACACCGTCGATAGTCTTCGGGCCAAGAATAATCTTCGGACCAGAAAAAGCCCCAACACACGCGCTACGCCATCATGGTCGGCCAGAGGATTTGGCAGAAACTGTTTCATCACGACGCACTACCGAGCAATTCGCGTGCCAGAGCACAACTTTCGCCAATACCGATGATGCGCTGATCCTTTGATACAGATTCGAAGCAACCTGGGGACTACAGTCCCCAGGCTAACCATAGCCTTATCTCTCATCTGGATGTGGCCTGAGCATGCGATGGCTCGGCGATACCTGAACGGTGCACAAAGGTCTCGACCGCATAGTTGAGCGAGTCCGCCCAACGACGGCTGTACTTCGCACCTTCTGAAGCTCCTTGGAACTCCGCCGCGATCTCAGCCACACGGCGCACAAAGCGATTGCGTGCATGCTGAATCGCCTGAGTTCGGTTCGCTAAATGTGGGCGCCCCTCCCAATTGAGCATTGGATAACTCCAATGCATCGCATCGTAAGACACGCGTTCTGCGCGCGCGCTGTGCCCGCGATCGGCTATCTCCTGCAGAGTCGGTACAACAGCCTCTGCTCCGAGTCGATCGAGCGAGGCCTGACTCAAGTGGTCCATCTCAATGAGCTCATCGATGGTAATGGGCACACCATCAGCGGCTTCTCCAAGCACCGTCTCACGAGGATTTTCGAGAAAGCTTACCGTCTGCTCTAGCCAAGCGCGGTTGAACTGGGCGTCTTTCGAAACCGCGCGCAACTCGTAGCCCACTCGATTCAGCGCATCGTAGACATCGTCCCGAAACCCCACGGAATGAAGTTTATGTGTCAGCGAGATTTCCGCGAGCGAATCTGCTAGACCCCGCGCAATGGCTTGCAGATGAGCTTCTCGCTGTGGTCGCAAGAAGCGATGCGCAACATTGCTAAAAAGAAGCACCGGCTCTTGCTCCGACTTGAACTTCGCCTTGATCAGCCCGAGTCGACGTCTACCGGACGCGCGATCGTACATCTGTGTGGTGAATGATTCGTCCATATGGGCCAAATAGGCGGCCACTTCCTTCGCCCACTGCCGATCCGGTTGGAACGTCACATGAAAGTGAAACGCGGTTGACCCTGTGTCCTGGCGGAGCAACGAGACCTGGCGCCACATCTCATCCAAGGTATCCACATGGCCGGCACTCTTGATCTCCCACACCGCCCCGTCGGCTTCGGTGAAGAGTGTCTCATGCATCCATGATGGACTCCCTTCACGACGGACCCAACCGTTCCACGTGACTGGCACGCGCCCGCGCACATATTCCGCTCGCGCTGAATCGGACATCTTCCACCAAGCTTCCTCGGGCAGCTCGCTCGGCCGATAATAGTCAGTGACACCTCGAGCGTGGTTTCCCTCAAGTTCAAACGAGAACTGAATCGGGTTGTCATCGTTGCCAAACGCATAGCGCTGCGTCTTCCAATCGATGGTGCGCAGGAAATGAGGGGCACGATCGACACCAATCGCTTCTTCACCAACTTGAAAGAGTGTTCGCACTGCGCGCGCAACTCCGCCAAGCGTTCGAGAAGCGAGAATGCCCGAGTAACCACTACGAATTCCAATCCGCGCATCGTGCGCAGTACCCCGAATCGCCCGAGTCGAAGCCTGCCCAAAAGACGCAAAGCTCGAAACCCCAACGCCAGCGATGAGACAAAGCAGAACCGTCCGTGACAGCAACACCACTGGTTTGTGGACAGCAAATTTCATACCGTCCCTGCATCTCAAATGACGAGCTTCACGGGTGGCGAGAGCAAGATCGCAGGTGGGGCATATAGGCCCTCGTTGACCGAACCCTAACCGGTGCCTTTCCCTAGCTTGGCGCGGAGAACTTTTGGGGAAAGGTCCCCCGATCTGCTGGAGAAGCAGCTTCATAGCTGTGGCATAGACATTGCTCTTTAGGTCGTCATGCGCTCAGAGGCAGGTTCGACTTCGACCACATCACTGTGTTCTCCTTTTGCGATCGCGGTGGTCGCGGGGTCCGCAGTCATCATGATTGGCAACAGCGCCTGCTCACTCATATCCGACAAGACCGTGTCTAACGACACACCCGAGGTGGGCAGCGAGTCACAAGTTGGTGCAGGTGTCTTTTCGCGAATCGTCGAGTTTGTCAAAGGGCCGGCGAAACGCACTCGTTCCGCAAGCCATGTCGATCAAATCCCCGTGCCCAAAGCGCCAGGTTTCCACTATCAGGCCACCTCCGGTCCTTTTAGCGATCATTTCGTCCGTGAGGGAAAGGTCGCAGTGAACCTCGAAACGAAATCTGGCGCCGATCCGCGCATCGTCGCGGCCTTTCCAGCCGGCAACAGTGCCGCAGGGTTATGGCTCGACGGCGCAAGGCAAAATGTTTCACTCCGCGCAACGAACGTTGGCGTGTTCGAGGCACAAGACGAAATGCGGGGTGTTCGAACCTTGATTGAGTCGGATGCACGACAACTGAAGATCTCCGATGCCATGCTCGGCAGCACGCGCTTTTTGCGCAATCGGATCGAAGGCGGCGAGATTCCGCCCGAGGTGATTCCCTCACCCGCGCGCACTTCATCGGGAAGCGTCCAATGGTCTCGCACAAGCTTCGATGGTGTTCACCACTATTCGCTCGAGCTCGAGCCTGCACAGGGCACGACCCTGCGGCAAACCGATGGTCACTTCATCCTGGAAAACACGAAAGGACCCGTTCAGCTTTCGCTGCGCGCCGCCACCGATGAGCCCCCGCTCACGCCCATCCCAGCGAAGCAGCTTTTTCGCAAAGCCCCGAACAACACGCCTAGCGATGCGCACGACGCACTCGAATACTTGTTCTACAAAGAGAAACTGCTCGCCGGCTCGTGGCGATACCACACCTATTTTGGGCGTGACACGCTGCTAACCACGACTCTCGCCATGGACGCGCTTACGCCTGAAGCCATCGAGGGTGCTCTCGGATCGGTCCTTGAGCGGCTCGACGGCGCAGGCCGGGTCGCACACGAAGAGGATATCGGGGATTTCGCAGCTTGGCGGCGCCTTCAAGAAAACGGCAAAGCCGACGTCAACGATCTTCAAGCGCCGATCTACGACTACAAAATGATCGACGATGATCTATTGCTGCCGATCGTGCTCACGCGCTACCTGCGCGAGCACCCCCAACGAGTCAAAGCGTTCTTGGCTCGCACGGACCAAGCTGGCACAAGTTACCGTACGCTGGTCGAACGAAATGCCGACTACGTCCTCTCGCAAGCTGAGCCTTATGCACAATCAGGCAAAACCAAAGACCTGATTGCGCTCAAGGACAATCTTTCGGTGGGACAATGGCGGGATAGCAACCAAGGGCTCGGAAACGGGCGTTACCCCTACGATGTCAATGCTGTGCTCATGCCGTCCGCATTGCGCGACGTCGCTTACCTCTCCGAGTCGCTGCTGGACAAGCCCAAGCTCGCCAAGCGCGCCAAATCGCTGAGAACCACCTGGAAAGATGTACACGAGCACTTCCGCGTTTCACTTTCCGCCGAGGAAGCGAACGCTCGGGCCAGCTCATACCTTAAGGAAGTGGGACTTGACCAACGACGCGTTGTGCCTCGAGAGCATGGCGTGGAGTTCGCGGCCATCGCGCTCGATGCCTCCGGTAAACCGATCCCCATTATGCATTCGGACGAAGGCTTTGAGCTCGCATTTGGAGATCCGAGCCCAGAGCGCGCCTCACAGATCGTCGAGCGCGCGATGGAAACCTTTCCCTTCGGCCTGAACTCTGAAGCAGGAATGTTGATCGCCGTTCCCACATTTGCTCCACCGCAGCTGCGCAAGATGTTTTCTTCAGACCACTATCACGGGACCGTGTCCTGGTCGTGGCACTACGCGCTCTACGACCTTGGTATCCAGCGCCAACTTGCACTGGGCGGTTCCAACAAGACTGGCGCACTCAAGCGGGCCGACCAATGGCTCACTTCCGCCATGAAAAAGGTGGAGCCATGGCTCGACAATGAGCTTTGGACTTGGACGCGCGCCAAAGATCGCGCCCGAATGGAGCCGCAAGCCTATGGCGTCACGGCTAGTGCACACTCCGAGTCCAACCTGGCGCAAGCCTGGAGCGCCGCCGTGCAACTGCGACGGTGGCAAGTCGCTCAACCTCAGTAAGCGCGCTGACCAAACCGCCCGCGTGCACAAGCTGTGAGCAGCTCCCCGACTCCCCATTTTCCGAACCTTTCTGTCGGCTCGAGCCGTTCCGTCGTTGGAGCGCAGGATGCTCCAAACTGGAACCTAAAATATTCCAGTATTTTTTTGATCGCTTGAATCCCTGAAGCAGCACCTGGCCCCTGAGGTGTTTATGAGTCTTTCAAAAAGGGTCTGGGTTTTGTGTCTTCTGACGGCGTGTACGGGTGAACTGACCGACGTCAACAAACGGCTCACCGAAATCGATGCGCAACTCGACGCGCTCACGGGAACCGAATCTGCAAAGTGTCTCGAAGCCATGGCGCTGTGCGACGAGGCCGACAGCTACTGTGCAACGTCCACGTCGAACCGCTGCGACTCACTCCAGCAACGTTGTGCGCGCGAGCTTGAGCGGTACTGTAGCGACGTCACCGACCCCGATGCGGGAACGTCTGAGCCCGATGCCAGCGCCGAAACGGATGCAGGTGTCTCTGAGCCCGATGCCAACACTGAAATGGATTCGGGAGTCTCTGAGCCCGATGCCAGCGCCGAACCGGATTCAAGCACCGATCCTGAACCCGAGCCGACCCCCACTTGTGGTGACAACCTCTGCGACAGCGCCGAGTCGTGCCTCTCCTGCGAGAGCGATTGTGGCGCGTGCCCAAGCGCGGCCCATGAGTACTACGTTTCTACCAGCGGAAGTGACAGTGGTTCGGGAAGCGCGTCCTCTCCCTGGCGTACGATCAGCCATGCCTTTGCGGCCGTTCCCGAAAGCGGTGATGCAATCATCTGGGTGGCGCCCGGCACCTACAACGAAAACGTCGATGCTGACCACGACTTCACAGGACGCGTGCGGCTGATCTCGGAGCAAGCCTACGGCGCCAAGCTTACGGCTGCCTACAACCCGGTGCTCGATATTGGGCCGATGGTCTCGATCGAAGGTTTCGAAATCGTGGGGCAACCCACCTCGGTCGATCGAACCGGACTCATATACATGCACGGCGCCGACGACGCAGCGCTCGTCAACAACGTGATTCACGATAGCTACGACAACGACATCTTGCGCGTGCTCGCCAGCCATCGCGTGCAGGTGCTTGGTAACGTGTTCTACAATCCGGGAGACGGCGAGCACACCATCGACGTCAATAGCGGATCTCAGGCCACCAATATCGAAGGAAACTTCTTCTTTAACGACTTTGCCGCCAGCGGCCGCGCCGGAGCCAGCATCGCCTCTTTCATCGTGGTCAAGTACTCGAGCGGCACTCAGACGACCGGAAACATGTGGATCCGTCGCAACATCTTTGCTCACTACGAGGGCGAGAAAATGCCCTTAAAGATCGGCGCTGACGGCGAGCTCTTTGCCGAAGCAGTCAACGTCACGATCGAGAACAATCTGTTCCATCTGGCAGGGCCCACCGACGCCTCGGGCTTCGAGGTGGTCGACGCGCGCGGCGTTCATTTTCGCGCCAATACCTTCGTGGGCGGCGCAGCCGATGATCCCTTCGTCGGTTGGGTGGGCACACGCGAGGGCAGTCCGGCCAGCGAAGACATCAACTTTGTCGGGAACATTTTCTCCGCAAGTGGGCAGATGCAGCGCCTTATCGAGTCACCGGATAGCCTGGTTACGTCAGGCTCAATCGACTCGAACCTCTATTGGAACGGCGGTCAATCGATTCCGAGCTTCGGCAGTGATCGGCTTGATATTTCGAGCGACGCAAACGCTGTCAAAGCCAACCCCAACCTTTCGTCGGGCAATGCAGTGATCCCAGTTTGGCTGGGTAGCGCGTTCGCCGGTGGACACGCGACCATCGAGGCCGCGTTTCGGGCGTACGTTCTCTCCTACGCCAAGATCGACGGCGCATCACCTGCAGCAAATGTCGGTTTCAGCGGCGCACCGTCCGTCGACATCCTTGGCAACCCTCGAGACAACACAGCCGACCTCGGCTGCTTCGAGTCCCGCTAAAGCGTCGAAACGTCGGTTTGCTGGTGGTGGCGTCGGCCGGCGAAAAAAGCAACGCCGAGCCAAAGGCCGATGGTCCCGAGCGTGGTCGCCCAGACCGCCGCGCTCATCCCGGTGAGTAGGAGTACAACCGCAGCCGCTCCTGCTTTCGCGGTGCGGTAGCCGACGACGTCCACAAGCCCCTTGCCCTGTGATTTCTCGGGATAGCTCAGCGGAATGTAGAGGATCTCCTTGGCCGCGCGAAAAATACTGTAGTCCATCGCCTTGGAGGCGACCTTGACGCCAGCCATCCAAACAAAGACCGGACTAAGTGCGCTCGTTGAAACGCCAATGCCCAACAAGAGCGGGACCAGCAAGAGCGTCCTCCGTACGCCGATCGAAACCAGAATCAGTCCGCTGAGCAACTGCAGCACGAGCGCGGATCCGTCGATGCCCGCATAGACCATGCCCATCATCGCGGTTCGTTCGTCGAGGTCCGTAAACGCTTCCTGCATGAACCCGTTGTAGAGGTAATCGATAAGCGTGATTGTGACCTGCGAAAGAAGCACCATCGCAAGAAGGAACGGCAGCATCTTGCTCGATCGAAGAACAGCGAGCCCGTGTTGCGTCACCCTCTCGGGCTCACCAATCAGCTCGCGGAGCGGTCCGCGCACGTCGCGAAAGACGAAACCCCCGATCATCGTGGTTGCTGCAAGACAACCAAGCGAGACTTCGAGCATCGTGTCCGTCCCTATACTCTCCGCCCAGAACCCGGCAAACGAGCCACCACCGATCCCTCCGATCGACCCCGAGGCACAAAAGAGGCCGTACGCCCAGCGCGCCGTCTTCTTCGGAAATATGCTGTTGGCCCTTCCCCACAAGATTTCGAGCAACACGACGATGTGCACGTCTTTCCAGATGTAAAGCCCGTAAAGTGACGCGGCCGAATGCGTCGTGCTCCTCCAAAAGAACAAGGCCGCCAAGCACAACGTAATGGCTGCAGCAAACAACACAAAAAGCCGAGGAAGCGAGAGCCGACGCGCAGCATTGTCGAACACCGACGTCACCGCGATGGCTCCCACAGCGACGCCGAGCCAGGCCCAGGGCAGACCTTCTTTGCCCACGCCTTCGAGGAACGAAGAGTCGATCGCGGACCGAACGAGGCCGTAATTGAAAATGAGCAGCGCCGCCAAGAGAGACAGCCGCGCCAACTCAACGCCTAGCTCGCTTTTTTGTCGCCCTTTTTCGATTTCTTCTCGCCGCTCTTCTTAGATGAGTCCGAACTGGACGAGTCGGAAGCCGACGCGCCAGAACCCGATGACTCGGAACCCGATGACGAACTCTCGTCGGAGCCCGATTTCTTAGAGGGCGGCGCAGACGAATACAGGTCCGCGTACCAACCTCCACCCTTGAGGATGAAGTTGCCGGTACCGACCAGCCGCACCAACTTCATCTTCTTGCATTCTGGGCACTTTTTCAGCTTGTTTTCGGTGATACGCTGCTCGATCTCGAACTGATGATTGCAGGCGTCACACTGATACTCGTAGGTCGGCATGTGTTTCCTCTTCTAGGACCGTTAGTCTTCCATGGGGCCGAGTTCTTCGCCGCTGAGAACAAAAAACGCGTCACCATACATCTGAAGTAACTCGAGGGCCTTGTTCATGTCCTCGTAGCTGTGCCCACGCGTGACGTTAAGGCGCAGTCGCTCCTCGCCTTGTTTCACACCTGGGTAGGTAATGGGAACCATCATCACACCACTTTCGAGAAGAGCAAGGTGCATAAAGAGCGCCTTGCGCTCGTCGCGGCACATGACGGGCATGATGTGGGTATTGCTCAGACCGAGGTCAAAGCCAATCTCCTTGAGGCTCTTGCGCATGTACGCAGCCTTTTCGTGAAGCTCTTGGACCAAAGCCTCTCCCTCTTCTTCAAGCATCGTAAGGATGGTTGACGCGGCAGCGACGATGGGCACGGGCAAACTGGCCGAAAACAAGAACGAGCGTGCGTAATGTTTGACGTGACCGACCACGTCTGCGCTGCCCAGTAAAATCCCACCGATACCGCCAAAGGTCTTGGAGAAGGTGCTGACCACAACCGGCACTCGATCGATCAGGTTGTACTTCTCCAAAATCCCCGTGCCGCGTTTGCCAAGCGTACCGGTGCCATGGGCGTCGTCGCAAACCATGGGCGCGCCATGCTTCTCACAAGTTTCAACGAGTTCGACGATGTTCGCTTCATCGCCGTCCAGGGAGTACACGCCCTCAAGCAACACGAGCGCGTTTTCGCGCTCCTTGGTGCGTAGCACGCGATCGAGTGAGCGAGCACTATTGTGATTGAAAAAGCGGATGTCGGCCTGACGCGTCGGGGTGCCCGCCGCCAAGAACGTACCGTCGAGAATGCAAGCGTGACTCAGGTTGTCGAGCACGAGCGTCGTATTCTTATCGGCCAGGGACATGATCGTCCCCACCATCGCCTGATACCCAGTCGTAAAAAGCAGACACTTCTCGTAACCGAACCAGTCCGCAAGGCGCTCCTCCAGTTCGACATGTGCGGTGGTGGTCGCCTGCACACGCGACGAGGAAAGACCGCAGGCGTATTTTTCGACCGCTTCTTTGGCAGCCTCTTTGACCTTCGGGTGGTTGGTCAGCCCCATGTAGTCGTTGGAACTAAAGTTGATGACCGGCTTGCCATCGATAGACGAGTGCAGACCACCGGACTCGAACTGATGGAAGTAGGGGTAGACCTGCTTTTCTTTCGCCTCGCGAATTCGCGCGAGCTCCTGATGCGCCTTCGCCTCGATCCAGCTCATGGCGACCTTCTAGCACGCCTCGAGGACGATGGCGCTGACGTTCCCGTAAAAACCAACGGTTACGATCACTGCGCAGCACGGCTTATCGCTCGCGTCGAAGCTGCCGCGTACGGGTCTCGGCATCTGTGCGCCCGCAAACCACCCGAGACAAGCGGCCACGCCAAGCGCCCCGGCTGCGCCAAACGTCTCACCCATAAAGCGTTTGGGTGCAAGGACCGCTGTCGACTTGCCGAGCGCCGCCGCAATACCCTCGAGTTCGGGGCCATCCACATGTTCCATGCCCGCGGACGAACTGACAACGAAGTCGATCTCCTCCGGTTCTCGACCCGACTCCGCAAGGGCAAGGGCAATCGCTCGCTGCACCGGTTCGCTGGCAGCGTGCACGATCAAGGCCTCGGATGTGGGCGGCGAAAACGCGGTACCGTAGCCACTGATCACGGCGATCTGTTTGGCGCCCCGGGCGCGGATGTCAGCCTCATGCTCGGCCACCACGTAGGACGCGCCCTCCCCCAACCGCAGCGCATCACCCCGCTCCCCTTTTGCCTGCCCGCTGATCACACCAAGTTTTTGAAACGCCAAGTACAGTGGATCGCTGAGCACCTCTCCACCTCCGACCAGAAAGGCCCGGGCGCGTTTCTCGTGAAGGTGTGTATGCGCGGTCAACACCGCATCGAGTGCACCACAGTTGCCATCCACAATCGTCACATTGGGCGCGCGCAAGTCCTCCCAGATGCTCACATATCCGGCCGCAGCATTGATAACCGTGTTGGGAAAGCGGGCCGGGTTGATGTAACGCGGGTCCTCAAGTTCAGCGACGAGGTTGAGTTCCGTGATCGCGTCGAGTGAGCCGTAGGCTGTCGACGAACATACCCCGACCTCTTCCGGCCTGTACGCCACGTGCGCGCCCTCCTGCTTGAGGCCAGCGTCTTCGAGTGCGTGTTTGGCTGCGACGATTAAGAACTTGGTGAGGCGATCGAAGTTTCGAAGGCCTTTTTTGCCTAGGTGATCTTTCGCATCAAAGCCCCACACCTCTCCCGCCTCGGCGTAGCCTACGTTCTCTTCGCTGAGCACCCGCGATTGGCCGAACGCTGCGTCCGGATCCATCGCTGCGCGGCTCAGACCTTGAAGAAAGTCCGCCTTCCCCGTCCCCAGTGACGAAACGACACCCATCCCGGTGATACCAAGCCGCATCAGTTCTTGCTCCAGCGGTCGAGAACATAGGGCTTGGCGAGCGTCAGAACCGCATCATAACCGCCAAACGCCAAGGCGTTGTTGAGCACGACGTCTGCTTTGCCCTTTCGAGGCTCATTGGCGATGAGGTTGATATCGCAAGCAGGGTCTTGGTTCTCAAGGTTAATCGTCGAGGGGTACACGCTATGCTCGATCGTAAGCACACACGAAACCGCCTCAAGCGCACTCGCGGCGCCCATGCAGTGGCCCAGCATGCTCTTGATGCTCGTGACCGGCACATTCCGATTTCCGAAAACGCGCCGGATCACGACAGACTCAACGCGATCATTGGCCGCGGTGCCCGTGCCGTGTGCATTGATGAAGTCGACGTCCGCCGCGGTAATTCCACTGCTCTCGATTGCCATGCGCATCGCGTTTTCGCTGCCCGTACCCTCGGGGTGAGGCCGGGTGATGTGGTGTGCATCGCACGCCAGTCCATAGCCACCGACTTCGCATAGCGGCGTACCTCCCCGACGCTGCATGTGCTCTTCGGATTCGAGAATCAAGATTGCCGCGCCTTCACCGATCAACAAGCCACGACGGTCGCGATCGAACGGTTGACAGCGATCGGGCGCCATCGCACCAAGGCGAACGAACCCGGCGAACTGAAGCTTCTCCAGCAGCTCCGACGCCCCAGTTACGACAACATCCGCCCGCCCATGACGGATCTGATCGCTCGCAAAACCAATCGCATAGTTACCCGCGGCACAAGCAGCTGGCAGCGTTTGTACCATCCCCTGCGCACCGACCGCGCGCGCAACGTGAATCGGCAGCAGCGTCGTACCGTAGCGCGCGATCTTCGAGGCCCGAATGGCGGCTTCGTCTTTGTGGATCCAAGCCATCTCAAGTTCGCCGAGTAGGTTGGCCTCCCCCATCGTGGTACCCAAGATAACGGACGTTCGCGATCCCTCGATGTGGCCCTCGCGCAGCCCCGCATCCTCGACAGCCATACGCGCGGCGGCGATCGCCATGCTTGAACAGCGACCTGTGCGACGCACTTCGGCCGCGGTTAGAAAGTCCCGGGGACGAAAGTCTTTTACTTCACATGCTCGATGCCGATCCATCGAAGAAGTATCAAAACCCTCAACATCTGATGCGCCACTTTGTCCTGCGAGCAAGGCAGACCAAAACGCCTCCTTGCCCAAACCAAGCGAACTAACAATTCCCACCCCTGTAACGAATACGCGAGCCACGGCGCCCCTGTTGGGCAGCGTATAGCCCAACGTCGGATCTTTGCACGCGATGTTGCGCACTCTTGGGACATCGACGAGCTAGCGCGAACCGGTGAAGCGGGTTAGAGAGCCGCGCATGGCGGAGTTTCCAAGTACGCTCGTCGCGGCCCTCAACCACAATCGCTCCAAAGAGGGGCGAGGCTTCACCTTCGTGAACAGCGATCGTGAGGAGACTTACCTCTCCTATGATGCCATTTACCGAGAGGCCGAGCGTCGCGCCGCCCACCTCCAGGCCCTGGGGCATGCCAAGGGCGACCGCATCGCGCTGGTCATCCCGGACGGCCAAGAGTTCGTCCTTTCGTTCTTCGGCGCGTCTCTGGCGGGGCTCGTTCCCGTACCCATCTTTCCGCGTGCCACTTTCAAAGCACTTGAGGGGTACATCGATACCGTTGCGCATATCGTGGAAGCGGCGGGAGCCAAGACGCTCATCACGACCGAAAGTACCAAACAGTTCGTCGAAAAGGTCCTCGAACGCGACACCGGACTGGAGCGCATTTGCGTCGCAGAGGAGGGTTTCGTGGACGACCCGCCCTCTTTTTCAGCAGTCGATGTCAGCCCTGAAGACCTCTGCTTCTTACAGTTCACATCGGGTAGCACGAGCAAACCTAAAGGCGTCATGGTCACGCATTCGAACTTGGTCGCAAACGCCACAGCCTTCCTGGGTCCCCATGGTCTTCATCGAAATGACCAGGACGTCGGCGTTTCCTGGTTGCCACTCTATCACGATATGGGCCTCATCGGCTTCGTCCTCGGCACCACCATTTGTGACATTCCCGTCGTGCTCTTGCCGACACCGCTGTTCGCTCGCATGCCGCGCATCTGGCTCGAAACGATCGCCAAGCATCGCGGGACCATCACCTACGCACCCAACTTCGCCTACGATTTAGCTGCGAAACGCGTGCGTGACCGCGACCTTGAAGCGCTAGACCTGAGCACGTTGCGGGTCGCGGGGTGCGGTGCAGAACCGATTCGCGCCAAGACCCTGCAAGCCTTTGCAGACAAACTGGCGCCCGCGGGCTTCAACGCCTCCGCATTGCTTCCAAGTTACGGAATGGCTGAGGCAACGCTTGCCATCACGTTTCACCAGCTTGGAACTCCAATGATCGTCGACCGCGTCGATCCCGTTGCTATGCAAGAAGGCCACGCGAAACGCGCAGCAGACAACGCAGACGACGTGCTGGAACTGGTGAGCTGCGGGGTGGAATTTCCAGAGCACGAAGTGCGCATCGTCGATCAGGAAGGCGCGCAAGTCGGCGAACGCGAAGTCGGCGAGCTCATCGTGCGCGGACCAAGCATTACCAATGGCTACTTCAAGAACGAAACCGCAACCCGAGAAGCATGGCGCGAAGGCTTCCTGCACACGGGCGACCTGGCCTACCGGGCGGAGGGCAACATCTACATTTGCGGCCGTGTCAAAGACTTGATCATCATCAACGGCGCCAACCACTACCCTCAGGACATTGAATGGGTGGTCGGCGACCTCGAAGGCGTTCGGCGGGGCAATGTGGTGGCCTTCAGTGTCATGCGCGACAACATCGAGAAGCTCGTCATTGTGGCAGAGTCCAACCGCGGCGATGCCGAGCGGCTGCGCAAGGAAATCGCACAAACCGTCGCAACGCGCTTTGGCCTGCAGACCGAGACAGTCGGCATGGTGCCGGTGGGCACCCTACCCAAGACCTCGAGTGGCAAGGCACAGCGAAGAAAATCACGCCAGCTTTTCGAAGACGGAGATTTCCCGCTGCATTCCTAGGGGCTGGCACCCATTTCCTTTCTCGTTCTTCGCCTTGCGCTCCTCCCGAACCATCGATTTGGGGATATCAGATCGGGTTCTCCTTCCGCTGGCCTCATCACCACTCTCGCCTTTGGCGGTTTTCCCCAAACTGCCGCCGTGAATAATTTTTCGCACTCGACGGAGCGCTCAGGAGTGCCACAATCGTGCACTGGCTGGACGAATACGTGCGGCACGCGTATAAGGTGCCGTCCGTCGAGCCGGGTACACCCGAGCGAACGGTAGGAGACAGACCATGAACCGCGAGCAACTGATTAATCTCTTTCGTGAGAAGGCCACTGAGATCGCTGAAAAGGACTTTTCGGCCCTCAATGAAGAGAGCGTCATCGCCGATTTGGGCATCGATTCACTTGGAATGCTCGAACTCGTTGGCGAGATGGAACGCGAACTCGACGTCAAGATCCCTGACGACGAGCTCGTCGGCATTCAAACGGTTGAGCAACTCGTATCATTGATCGAGAAAAGGACTGCCTAACCATGGAAGACCTCAAGGAAAAACTCAGAGAGATTGTGGCCGAAGTCAGCGAGGTGGACGACATCCCTGACGACACACCGTTCAAGGAGCTTGGCATCGACAGCATGATGGCGATTGAAATCGTCGCGGAGGTCGAGCGAACCTACAAACTCAGCATCCCGGAAGACGAGCTCCAAGACCTGACGACCTTCAACAAGGTCTACGACAAGGTTCGTGGTAAGCTCGAAGCGTCCGCGGCCTAGTTCACAACTTCGAACTTGGGCAGCCCCTTCAAGCACCCGGTGCGGGTCGGTTACGCCGACACCGACCAAGGCGGTATTGCACACCACAGCGTCTACGTGCGCTGGATGGAAGAAGCTCGCGTCGCGTACCTACGCGAAGCGGGTGTCAACTTCGCGCAGATTGAACACGAACTTGGCATCAGCGTCGTGGTCGTCGATCTAAGCCTGCACTATCGCGCACCGGCACACTTCGATGAAGTACTTCAAGTAGAAACGCGCATCGAAAAACTTGGACACGCATCCATTATGTTCCGCTACCGCATCACTTGCGAAGAGCGCGAACTCTGCACGGCGACGATCAAGCTTGCCTGCATCGACCTTTCTAAGAAGCGTCCTCGCCCTTTTCCGCCTGAGTTCAGCGAACCACTGCAAGTCCTGGATTCGTAGCAGCGGCTAGGAGAACTGGTTGCGAACGTCGTCGCGGCGCAATGTTGTGAAACACCAGAGACCAAAAGGTGTATTGAAGACACAACAACACGAGAGGACGGGAATCATCAGTAGTACACTGCCCGCCAGGGCATGTCGGTAGCGCGTTAAGTTCTTTACCTGTAAGCCCGCCCAAATAATGAATGGACCGAAGAGAACCCCAAGGCATGCAATGGCTAGTAACGAATACGTAGCAGCCGCATACCCGATCCACTCGGCTTGGCTTCTCAAGGAGGTCTCCTGGCCTCGAACGAACTGAAGAATCTGGCTGCAGATCACCGCGATGTTTCCGAACATAGACAAAAGGCCCATGACGATCATCATCCACCCCATGTTGCGTAGATTATCGGGCTGAGCCATGGCTAGACTTGGGCGGACATGGGACGGATGCCGGCCTCTTTAAACATGGCCATGTCCGCATCGGCCTGCGGATTGGAGGTCGTGAGCAGCTTGTCACCGAAGAAGATCGAGTTCGCGCCGGCATAAAAGCACATCAGCTGCGCTTCACGCGAAAGCTGTTCGCGGCCCGCACTCAGGCGAACACGCGTCTTGGGCATGACGATGCGCGCCGTGGCGCACATGCGAACGAGTTCGAGCGGATCCACAGGCGGTCGTCCCTCAAGCGGCGTCCCTTCTACGGCGACCAGCGCGTTGACAGGCACTGAGCCTGGGTGCGGATTGAGATTCGCAAGTGTGACCAGCATGGCCGCGCGGTCGCCTTGCGTCTCGCCCATACCGATGATGCCACCAGAACAAACTTGGATGCCCGCCTTGGCCACGCGGTCAATCGTCTCCAGGCGCTCCTCAAATGAGCGCGTCGTGATGATCTCGCCGTAAAACTCCTTCGAACTATCGATGTTGTGGTTGTATGCTGTAAGCCCGGCCTCTTTGAGGCGCTCAACCTGCGACTCATTGAGCATGCCCAGCGTCGTGCACGCTTCCATCTCAAGGTCTCGAACACCGCGCACCATGTCAAGAACTCGCTCGAACGCCGGACCATCCAGCGCGTCGCGCCAAGCAGCGCCCATGCAAAAACGCGAAGCGCCACGGGACTTGGCCTCTCGCGCCCGCTCAAGCACCTGCTCGACCGTGAGCATCCGTTCCGGCTCCATCGCATCGTGGCGCGAAGACTGCGGACAATAGGCACAGTCCTCAGAACAGCCCCCCGTTTTGACTGACAACAAAGAACAAAGCTGCACTTCTCCCGACTCGTGAAAAGCCCGGTGGACGGTCTGCGCGCGGTGTAGCAAGTCCATCAGCGGGGTGTCGTGGATGGCGCGTACCTCGGAGACGGTCCAGTCGTGGCGAATCGTTGTCATGAACTTGCAATAGCGGCTTCGGGGCGTGTGAACAAGCGCTTGATCGATGCCTCCTGCCGTGCGGAGTTCCGGACACTGCAGGGGAATTCAGATATCCTCGCGTCGTGGGCAAGACTCTGCCACCCCTTTCGGCTCTGGCTGCTTTCTTTGCAGCGATCGACCTGATCGCGGTGCGCATCGTTCTGCGCGGCACCGAGGGCGGGGTGCTCTGGGACGCACTCGGCCCCTATGCGAAAGTGCCCCTAACCGTAGCTGCCATCGCCGCTTGCGTCGCGCTCACCACGAGCCTCGTGGGAATCTTGCGGATGCCACCTCCGCCGGCGTTTTCACATCGGCTAAGCCTGGCGCTATTCACCGGGGTCTTTGTTCCAGTCGTCGTGGCAGCAACGTTTATGCCTCGTACCGTGATCGTGCGTGACTCGAACTTTCTCGTTCACCTCGCCACCTTTTCGGCAGGGCTGCTCGTCGTGCTCTTTGCGGCCGTCGCGATACCCCGCCCTGGCCCCTCGTCGCTTCGCATCGGGGCATTCTTGCTATCGATCACATCATTTACCCATGTCTTTCATTTGAGCACGACCAGCATGGGACTACTAAGTCGCGTTCCGCTTTTCGCCCAGCTCGGCGCACTAGCGGAAATTGTCGGGCTGGCTTGCTACTGCCTCGTGCCAGGGGTCGTGGCTATCGCTGCCATTCGTGGTGCCATTCAAAGACAACAGTGGCTTGCTCTGGCGGCGGGCGCCGCAATCGGGTTACTGGCAACGGCCGTCTTGACTTGGCAAATCCATATGGACCCGCGGGTCGAGCTGAGCGTAACTGCAGGCCTCGGGTTCCACCTTCTTGCATCGCTGTGGCGGCTGACTCCCGCCCTGATGGTTGGCCTCTTCTGCGCGGTCGCGACGTGCCTGCTCATCGCACGACGCCCACAGGCAGGTCTCGCTTTGCTTCTTATTCTTAGCGCTGGCTTTTCGCCAACTGCTCCCGGATACCTGATCATGTGGGTGCTGGGCACCGCGCTGTTGATGCGCGCGTCGATCAGCGTCGACTATGTCCAGACTGCCTCGGTCTCAGCGGCGGGTCGCCGCCCCCCTTCCAACGGTCCCTCAGAGCATCACGCCGACGACGCAGGCGGTCATGCAAGCGGCGAGCATTCCGCCGAACATGGCGCGCAAGCCTAGTGTGGCAAGCTCAGAGCGGCGCTCTGGCGCAATCCCACCGATGCCACCAAGTTGGATGGCAATTGAGGAAAAGTTCGCGAAGCCACACAGTGCATAGGTCGCGAGGGTAATCGAGCGTTCGGATAGAGCGCCCATCATCCCCTTTAGGCTGAGGTATGCAACGAACTCGTTGAGCACCATCTTTTCCCCGAGCAGTGTTCCGACCAACGAACACTCCTCAAGCGGCACACCCATCAGAAAAGCGAGTGGCCAAAAGATCCATCCGAGAATCTTCTGTAGCGTGAGCGGCTCGACCGACGCACCAAACCAGTCATTATAGACCTCGAAAGGCAGCGCCACCAAAGCATTGGCGACCGCGACAAGGGCGACGAAGGCCAGCAACATGGCGCCGACATTGAGGGCAAGCTTGAGCCCCTCACCGGCGCCGCGTGCGGCAGCATCGATCATGTTTGCGTCGATCTTCTCCACGGAAAGCGATGCGCCGGCCGCTGTCTCCGACTCTTCCGTCTCAGGCAACATCACCTTCGCGACCACGAGTGCCGCGGGCGCGCTCATCACACTAGCCGCGATCAGATGACCCGCAATGTTCGGGAAGCCCTCCTTGAGCATCCCGACGTAGGCTGCCATCACGCCACCGGCTACCGTCGCAAAACCGCCCACCATGATCGCATTGAGTTCTGACAAGGTCATTTTCCCGACGAAGGGTTGCACGACGAGCGGCGCCTCGGTCTGACCGACGAAGACGTTCGCCGCCGCCGAGAGGGTTTCGGAACCTGACGTACGCATCGTCTTGGACATGACCCACGCAAGACCCGATACGATCTTTTGCATTACACCCAGGTGATAGAGGACCGTCATCAGCGACGAGAAAAAGATAATCGTGGGCAGAACATGGACCACGATGGAAAAGGCTAGGCCAGGACCGCCAAAGATCTCGGCGCGCGCGCTGCCTTCAGCGTACTGGGTGGCATCCTGCGAAACGACACGATAGAGACCTCCAAAGACGAACGCTGTGCCTTCATTGGTAAAGTCGAGCAGACGGATTACACCCGTGTTGAGCGTCGCGAAGAACTGCTCACCCGGTGTGGTCTTGAGCACGATGAGACCGAACAGCAGCTGGAGGCCAACGCCCCAAAGAACGATGCGCTTGGGAAAGTATTTGCGATGCGACGAGAAGGCCCAGGCGATCGCCAACATCGCAATCAACCCAACGGCAGAAATCATGCGCTCGAACATGCGGCTCGATAGCTCGCCTTGTGTGCCTTGGCCAGCGCTAGATGCTCGACTTGCACGCTGTAGAGCGAACTGGGATCGTCGCGCAATTGCCAAACCCGTCGCTGTGCGCACAAATGCTCGTGTCCGAAGACGTAGAGAGCCCTAGGGCTGGGCGAGTGTTTCGAGCACGGCTCTCTTGGTTCGGGCCGGCACCGCTCGCTCGCGGGAAGCCACAAAAAGAAGCTCTTTGTTTCGAAGGTGACTGACCTTACCGACCCGCTCGCCGCTGGGACTATGGATCCCGATCTGCGCGCCGACGTAACGCTTGTAGTCAACTTCGATGACCTCGACTTGGCCCCAATCGCGGAGCATCTCTTCGATCTGCGTGCGGTCCAAGTGGCCCTCATTGTTAAACGAAACGAGCATGTGCGGCGACTTGATCGCAGCGATGACCTCGCTCAAGGCATCGGCGATGCGCACCTTGGAGTTGAATGCGTTCTTGTACTCTTTGCAGTCGAGACGTTTCTGCGCCACACCATATGCCTCTGGCGCGTCCCAACGCGCGAGGGTCTCCCAGACGTGGTAGTTGCCTTTGTACGAGTGCTGGTTGTACGGCGGGTCTAAGTAGACGAGATCGAAGTCTCCTGCGACAGCATCGCGGGCGTCGCCATGCAGCGCCTCGCCAGGCCCTTCGAGCACATCGGGTACGCGTAGTTCAATCGGTTTGAAGGAACGCTTTGCCCACGATTTGAGGTAGGCCATCTGAACACCCGTTGTCGAGTCGACCCGATCGGCCGCTTCGAGTAGCGACGTGAGGACAACGGAGCGAACGTCGTGGTCGAGGTCGTAGTCCTCGATCGCCTCTCGCATCGCATCGATGCGCGCGCCATTGTGGGGTTGAAAGAAGCGAGCACGCTCGCAGAACGTCTCGGTAAAATACCCCGGCTTGGGCGCCAGACCGGAGAGTTCGTCGATGACGCGACGCGCCTCGTCAATAACCCTCGAACGGTCAGCTTGGACGTAGCAACTCGCTATCACGTGCGCATAGGTGAGGTGATCGTTGGCCGTCACTCGGTAGCCCGCCTGTTTGAGCGCATGGCCGACTCGCGCCGTGCCAGAAAAGGCGTCGAGTACTCGCTCGACCCCACCGACAGCTTGTACGGCCGCTAAAATTTGCGGGAGGAGCAGTCGCTTGGAGCCGAGGTACTTGATCACGGGTGGCGCGGACTATAGCGCGGGGACGACGTTTGGGTGCGGCCTTCACGCGGCGTGGCGAAGGTTGTCGGTGCAGCTCGCAGAGGGCTCTAGCGTGGCCCCAAGCGACACGGCGAAGGACAGCCCTCGCATCGTGAGCCGGACTCGCTCGGCGTCGACCAGGCCCCGAGCCTCGAGCTGGTCGAGGGCTTCAGAGACCAGTAGCGGACTGGCACCGACCTGTTCACATAGCTGAACAAAGCAGGGCGCTTGCCCGGCCGAGGAGAGATTGAAGAGTTGCTTAAGCGTTGAAATGAGGAGGTTTTTTGGCATGTATGAAGTATCCTACAGATACTGATCGTGTGTCCAGTTTTCTACGTTCAGTACTCTGCTGCTGGCTCTTCGCGGCTGCGCGTCACAAGCAGCGATTCGCTTGTAGCAAATCGCCTTGTTTGGGCTTCGCACGCTCATCGCGGTGCTCTGCTGCTGGCTCTTCGCGGCTGCGCGTCACAAGCAGCGATTCGCTTGTAGCAAATCGCCTTGTTTGGGCTTCGCACGCTCATCGCGGTGCTCTGCTGCTGGCTCTTCGCGGCTGCGCGTCACAAGCTGCGATTCGCTTGTAGCTAATCGCCTTGTTTGGGCTTCGCTCGCTCATCGCGGCCTCTGCTGCGGGCTCTTTCCTCGAAGTGATAGGGTGCGGCATGAGCGAACTGCCTGCGTGCGGAATTTATCGAACTTTGGCGCCCATTGGCGGCGTCCCAGAGGGTCGTCTCGTCTATTTTCACAACCACGGAGAGCCGGGACCGGGGATCTATCTTCCAGCGAGCTGGAAGAACAACCGCGCCCAATGGCAAAGCCAGGGCAATCTGCTGGGCGATCCGAGCAACGCAAACAAACTCGAAGCGCTTGAGCCCGAGGGCTTCTACCGCATCCAAGAGTCGTTCTTTTGCTGCGCGAAACAATGCCGTCGCTTCGAGCCAAACTTGCTCGTACAACTCGGTTACAACGCCGCGGCCGAACCGATCTTGTTTACCCCAACACTTAGCGCACACGGCATGGGCCTGCCTGAGACCGGGAGCCGCATCGATCGCGACCGACTTTCCAAGCTCGACCAGCTTCGCGTCGTCGTCTCAAAAACCGACGTTCCCACCAACGCCTCCCACCTACATTAACGCGCAAGACCTTTCTACGAGACTGCTCGTGAGACAACGGCTCGCGCTAGTGTCGCCTTGTGCCCACACTCGGATATTGTGCGGAGGTCTCCTTCTACCATCGAGAGAGGACCAAGAATCGAAATCTTGTTTTTGTGCAAGCGAAGAATGGGATATTGTGGCTTGGGCACGGTCCCACCGTCCTTCAATGCCTGCCACGCGGCGGCGTACACGCGTTCTATCTCGTTCGAAGTCTGCTTGCCATGAAGCAGCCACCCCCGGAAGGGCAAGGGCACCTCGGATGCCTGCGTTTTGATCAGCGATTCGAACGATAGCCTCACCTCCACATAGGACCGCTTCAACGCAACACCACACAGCTCGACGGCCGTGCCGGCACGAAAAGACTCCGTGGAGCGAAGTAGCATTTTGCCTCCTGCGAACTCAGACAAGAGCGCCATGATTTGCAGCCGTCTGAGGTCTTCGAGTTGAGCCCCAAAGGCCACGCCGTTCAGGCCATCTTCGCACCCAGCTATTTCCTCACGCACCTGGTCGATCAGAGCACCAGCTCGGTCGAAGTCTTTGCTTCCATCTTCCATCTCCCCCGCTGCAGAGCTGAGCATGCCTCGCGCGACCAAGAGACGCATCACACGTCGCATGATCGTCTGATCCCAGCCAACTTGGTTGGTATCGGACAGGGTCGTGCGACCCGCAACGAACGGCTCCCATGCCGGGCAGCCCAGATGGGGCAACTCGGCGTCAATTGCTTCGAGCCATGCGCGGTTGATCGGCTCATCGAGAAGTAGGTTAAGCCCGACACCATTGTCATCGATCCACGCTCCTAGCTCTTGGGGCGTGACCGCCTTGTTGATTCTCGTAGGAAAGTGAAGGTAGCCTTGTGGCAGCGGCACAAAGTCGGCCTGAACGTGGTCTCGATGCGAATACCTGTTTAGTTCTGGGTGCGCTTCAATGAACTCGCTCACGCTCTTGCCCGAACGAATCGATTCGAGCGTTGAGGCAGACCGTCTTGCGGCCGCCGCAGCGCGCGCATCTGCGACGGTCCAGGTCGGTTCGGGCAGGTCTTCGATAGACGGGGGCGGGTACCAAAAGAAAACGCCACCAACGATTAGCAGGAGCCCAAGCGCGAACCCATTCCAGACTGAGCCAGCTCCAAGAACCCATCTCCGCATCGGAACTTGGGTCTTCTTAAGTCTTCGCTCTAGGATAAGAAGGACAGCAATGCTAACGCCGACTCCAACAAGCCAGACAACAAGCTCCCAGCTCAGCACGATCCGCGGCCCCTTCGTCTCGGTCCGATCAAATGCCCAAGTCGAGAGTCAATAAGACTACATCCCTTCGCGGCGCATCTGGACGAGCTCGCCCAAAAACGCACCCATGAGCGTAATCATGACGCCAATCATACCGCCGAACACGCCACTGAGCATGGTGATCTGGTCGACATCGGACATCTTCATCAAAACCGCGACGGTTGGAAACGCGGCAATCACGGCTGCAACAACGGGCTCGAAGAAGGTCTTGCCAGGCGAGACGAGCCCGACCGTAAGTCCACCGAGAAACCAAGTTCCCCACGTAATCGCCATACCGGCGATGCCCTGGGGGTCGTAGTTTGGAATCACAAGCGGCAAAACACCGATGAGGACACCTTGCAGCACGAGGTAAATCGTGAGCGACACAGCAACCCACTTCCACGAGAACGTCTGTTGCTGGTAGCGCGCAGCGGCGCGCTCTTCCGGCGTCAGGTCGGAGACGGAGAGTCGCTCAAGCCGAGCGCCACACGAGGCGCAGCGTTCTGCGTTCTCCTTGTTGCCCGAACCGCAAACCGTACAATAAATTGCCTCTGCCGCCGCTTCTGCCATCGTGCGCGCATCATCGCCGAAGTCGCCCTGAAAAATCAAGGTTCGGGACGGATGGGCGTACGGGGGTAGTCTGGGTGCTCTCGGCTCGCTTCCATCAAGGCCTCCATGACACAAAGCACTGTATCTTCGCGATAGGGTCGCCCCACGATTTGCACTGCAACGGGTAAGCCCTCGCTGCCTTTGTCGACCGCGGCGGCTCGCTTGTCGATGCGATCGCGGACATGGTCTCGCCGATCTTCGCCCGGTCTCACGCAGCTGACCGGAACCGTGCCCGCGGGCAGGTTGAGCATATTGTAACGCGCGGCGTAGCAAAACGAGAGAATGAAGTCCTTGCCCATCCCGTGTGGGATGGCCGGCGTAGCCTGAATCGGGCAGAGAAGCGCGTCGATTTGCGCCTCGCGCCAGGCCGCTTGTTCCTCACGCATCAGCCGGTCGCGCTGCGCGGTAAGCTGCCAGTACGTCGCGACGTCCTTTTCGCCTAGATTCCGCATCACTTGGCTTGCACGATCTTCACCCACGAGGCCGAGACCACTCGCAAGAGCTTTCTTAAGTGGTCCCGGAATACGCGCCATGTCCCGCGTCGTGCGCAGCGCGTCAATCAGTCTGTCTCGCCCCAAGGCACTCAGAAGAGTCTTGACGCCGTCCGCGCTGAGCGCCGCAAAGTGAAGCTCAAGCAACGCGTTGACATTGGGTGGCGTAAAGGGAACGAGCGTAGCGCCCGCCTGCTGGAGCGCGTCCTTTGCTTCTCGCACGGCACGGCAAATCGCAATCGACGGCTCCATGAAGCCATCGCTTTCATAGTAGCCGATGCGTAGATCGCTCACCTTCGGAGGCTCCACAGAAAACGCAAAAGGAGGGACCTTGGGGTCATACGCGGCCTGCGCCCTCGGGTCGAGTGCGTGAAGCAACAAGCGCAGATCACGCACGGATCGGGCCAAGGGTCCCGTTTGGGCTGTGACGAACTCTTGGCCTACAACCGCCGAACAAGAGCCACGGTTTGACCAACGATGAGCCGTCGGCTTGAACCCAGCGATTCCGCAAAAAGCCGCGGGAAGTCGGATGGATCCACCCACATCGGTTCCGATACCTGCCGGCGAAAGCCCTGCTGCGATGGCTGCGGCCTCACCGCCGCTCGAACCGCCAGGTGCTCGCGCGAGGTTCCAGGGATTGCCGGTCGTGCCCCAGATCAGATTGGTGGTCTCAAGCGGCATCAATAAGGTCTGTGGAACGTTCGTCTTGCCCAGTAGAATCGCACCTGCGCGACGCGCCTCAGCGACCACCACGGCATCTGCGGTCGCGGGTTTGCCGACGCGAGACTCAAACCCCATGGTCGAGTCGTAGCCCTCGACATCCAAGCTCTCTTTGACGGTAATGGGCACGCCATGAAGTGGCCCACTGATGTTGCCGGCTGCGCGCGCACGGTCGGCCTCTCGCGCTTTGATGAGAACGTCCTCGAACGGTACGACGATGGCGTTGATCTGGTCGTTAAGATCCGCAGCACGCAACAAAAGAGCCTCCACGACCTCGACTGAACTCAGCGTTCCACGACGAAGTGCATCCGAAACTCCAGTCGCATCGAGTTCATGAATTTCCATCAGCGAAGACTTCTACCACGCAACGACCAAATGGAGAACAGAGAGCCGGCTACTCAGCGCGATGAGCGTGCGTAGCCAAAGCAAGCCGATTTGCTACCTGCAAATCGTTGCTTGTGACGCGGAGCCGTGAAAAGCCAGGAAAACTAGTTGCGGCGAAGGGACACATTCATGAGAAGACCGATGCCGAGAAGGTTCGAGAGCGTACTTGAACCACCGTACGAAAAAAGCGGAAGCGTCACCCCGACCACCGGTAGCAAACGCAGGACCATCGCGAGATTCACAAACGCATGCCAGAACAAAATCGCCGAAACACCAACGGCCAACACGGCGCCGAACCGGTCGCGTGCCTGAGAGGCAATCTTGAGCCCCCACAAGATCAAGAATGCGTACAAGCCGATGAGCACCGCAGAAGCGATAAAGCCGTGTTCCTCGGCCCAAATCGAAAACGGAAAATCCGAGTGCTGGTCGGGGAGGTAGCGAAACTGATTCTGGGTACTTCGCAAAAACCCCTTCCCCGCGAGACCTCCACTGCCGATCGCGATCAGCGATTGGTTCGGGTGATAGTTGTAGGTGTCCGCATAGAGGTCGGGGTTGAGGAACGCCTCGATTCGGTTCGATTGGTAATTCTGACCCACGAGTGCCCACGCGACCGGTGCTCCGAGCAGTCCGATAAAGAACAAAAGCAGCACTGTTTTTCGCTTCAGGCTAGTGAGCAGCATCACCGTAGCAAAAATGAATAGACACATCAGCGACGTCCCGAGGTCCGGCTGCAGTACGATCAGCGCGATCGGCGGCGTCACGATCGCGCAAGGCACGAGCAAATCCCGAAGGTTTCGTCCACCAATCTTCGCGTCATGGTGCAAGTAGCGCGCGAGTACAACAACGATGACCACTTTGATGAGCTCGCTGGGTTGCAAGGTAAACGACCCGATCGCAATCCAGCGTGCAGAACCGCGCACCTCTTTTCCGAAAAGGAGCACCCAGAGCAGCAGAACGATCCCAACAACATACGCCACCCACGCATAGCGTTCGATCATCCGGACATCGACAGTCGCAGCCACGACCGCAAGCCCGGCTCCGAAGGTCAACCAGTAAATCTGCTGGATGTAGATGTCATGCCGCCCTTCCATCACGGACGAAGCGCTATAGAGGTTGATCACACCGAGCAGCGAAATCGCACACGTGACCAAGAAAAGAGGCCAGTCAAACTGGTTGCGTCGCTCTTGAAGTGCCATCAGGGAGTCCCTCCCGCATCTTGCGAATGCGCTGGCTTATTCGCCACACCCGCATCGTGGTCTTGCGGCGGCGAATCTGCCTTGTCGCTTGAAGTCGTTGCGGGCGACGTCCCTCCGTCGGCTGTCTGCCGAACGGGCAAGTCAACGCCGAGGTCGGTCGGCCCTTCGTGAACGGGCTCCTCACGCCCATCTTGTCCTTCATTGGCGAGGATCGGCCCGAGATAGCGGTTGAGCACCTGCATCGCGATCGGCGCCGCATGCCGGCCTCCCGACCCACCGTGTTCCACCAAGACCGCGATCGCGTAGCGGGGCGCATGAGACGGTGCGTAACCCGCAAACCAAGCGTGATCACGCTTGAGATACTCACCTGTGGGGTTGACTTGACCGCGCCCTGCAGGCCGAAACACAACTTGCGCCGTTCCTGTCTTGCCCGCGATGCGCACTCCGTCGGCAATGCGCGCATCGAAGGCCGTGCCACTCAAGTCGTTGACCACACCGTCAAGCCCACGACGGATGAGCCCGAGTACACTGTCTGGTACATCGAGGTGACTTAGTACCTCTGGTTCTGTCGCGGAAACGAGCTTTCCGTCATGGGTGCTGATTCGACTAACCAGCATCGGGCGATACACCGTTCCACCATTGGCAATGGCCGCATACGCCGACGCGAGCTGAACAAGCGTGACGCGTGTGTTGCCCTGACCGATCGCCGTGTTCATTGTAAAGCCGATCAAGAAGCGGCTTTCATGCTGTTTTTCGTACCACTCTCGACTGGCCAAAAACCCGGGCGATTCGGCGGCAATACCGATACCCGTCTTCTCGCCTAAGCCAGCAGCGCGTGCATACCGGTTGATGCCCTCGATGCCGACTTGCTCTGAAAGTGTCCAGAAGTAGACATTGCAGGAGCGCACGAGCGCGTCGTGAAGGTTCACGTCACCGTGCGCTCGTCCGCAGCGAAAGCGGCGACGTCCAATCTTGAGAAAGCCATGACACTCGATCGTATCGTGTGGATCCACGATCCCGTCACCGACGGCGGCGAGCGCCGTAATCGGTTTGAAGGTCGAGCCCGGGAAGTAGGTTTCGTATAGCGTTTTATCGATGAGCGGCCGAAAAACGTCGGTCGAGAGCTCTTCGTACCTTTGCTGACTCATGCCAGCCGACATTTCCCCCAAGTCATACGACGGCTTCGAATAGAGCGCCAAAACCTCGCCTCGCTCGACATCTACGACGACGAGCGCACCCGATGGCTGTCCGCGAAAGGCGTGCTCCGCAATCCGCATGAGCCCCATATCGAGCGTAAGCGTAAGATCATAGCCTGGTTCGGCGCGACGTTCTTCCTCATAGTCCTGGGGCTCGAGGCCTTGCAGTGCCTGCTTGCGAGAAATCAGTTGCTTGCGAAACCCCGCCTTACCCCGCAGCGCTTCCTCCCAACCACGTTCAACACCCGTGCGCCCAACGCGATCACCAATGCGATAGTGCGGGTCCTTCTCCAGGTCCTCGGCGTTAACCTCGTTCATGTAGCCGATGCCGTGTGCAGCAAGCGACCCGAACGGATAAACTCGCTCCGCGGTTGCCAGCACGGTGACAGCCGGCAAATCACGAGAGTGGCTCTCAAGCGCGGCCACTTGAGGCGGCGAGAGGTCGCGCGCAAACATGATCTGCTGATTCATTCGATGTTTGGGAACTTCTGCAGCCCGCCTGCGAATCGCAGCGAGTTCCTCCGCGGACAGGTCCATGAGTTGCGCAAGCCGCGTGAAGTCTTTGTCCTCCATGAACTGTGGCACAAAGTAACCACGGTAACTGGCTCGGTTTTCGGCGAGTGTCTGACCATTGCGATCACGGATGACGCCACGCAGCGCGGGCACGATTGTCACCTTGGTGATGTTGTCGATCGCCTTTTCTTTCCACTGCTGACCTTGGACCAGTTGCAGCTGTGCAACGCGCACGATGAGCATAGCGAAGACCAAAACCACAACGACCGCCATCCAGCGGTAGCGCTTTTTGAACTCTCCGAGCTCGCGTCTGGGCGAAATCAGGGGCACCGACACACGGATCTAGCACTCCTGCCCCAACCTTCACAGAATGCCGCACCAAGCGTGCTTGTTCATGTGCGGGTGCGCATCGAAAAGCGGTCGAGACGCTGCGCAAGGCCGAAAATGAGGGGGGCGACCACGGCCGTCGCGACGGCAGAGGCCAGAACTTGCGACGTCGGTACCCAAGTGCTTGGGAGCGCGAAGGGCTGCTGCGCCGAGAAAATCGCGCGCAGAGCGAGCAAGAGCCCACCTCCGACGCAGGTCATCAGAAAAGTCATGAACAGCTGCGCGATCGGGCCCTGCACGACCAAGCGGTCGCGAACCGCGCGTGCGGCGAAGAAGAGCGCCACCGTCACAAAGGTATGCAGGCCCATCGAAGACCCGCAGAACGAGTCATAGACAAGCCCTGCGACGAACGAAAGGATGCTGCCTCGGAGCAACGAGACTTCACCGGCTGTTCCGAGATAAAACACGATGGGGTAGAGCAGCACGGGGACCCAAGGTTGCAGGTCCACCACGGTCGCGATGCCACTTTGAAGCGACAGGAGCAACACAAACGCGACGACGAAGGCAGCATTCCTCATGGGGGCGCTGCCTCTTCGCCACCAGCCGGCCCCGAGGTCATCACGAGCACCTCCTGCAATCGACCAAAGTGCACCGAGGGTACCACTTCGACCTCCTGGTGCAGGCCCGTCTCGGCGTCCGTGACGGACGAGACATGGCCGACCAGAATCGACGCAGGGAACCGCTTACCGAGTCCCGAAGTATAGACCTCGTCGCCTTTACGTACTTCGTCGCCTCGCTCCAGCCATTCGACGCGACACAGGTAACGGTCTTCCTCTCCCGTCCCACGCAGGACCCCGCGCGCACCGGTCCGTCGGATTCGAACATCGACTTTTGCACGCGGGTCCACCGTCAGCAGGACGTCAGCGAGCCGGCCGTGCTCGCTGACGCGCTCGGTTTCACCGACAAGGCCGCCATGCGAAATCACAGCTTGGCCTGCGCGAAGCAGCCGCTCATCGCCCTGGTCGATGCGCAGCCGCACAACGCGAAAATAGGGTGAGGTTTCTTTCGCGATCACACGGGCAGCAAACGCCTCTCCGGGTAGGTGATGCCGGATCTCAAGAAGTTCGCGAAAGCGGCGGTTTTCATCCGCCACACTGCGCAGGTCTCGCAGACGAGATCTCAAACGTGAATTCTCTGAACGGAGCGCGTCGTTCTTCTCTTGAAGGTCCACGAGGAAGATATAGTTCTCGAAGATGGATCCGATGCCTTGTGCAATGCCACTCGAGGCTTCTTGCACAGGTGCGCTTACTGCGAGCAAGAAGCGATCGAAGGCATTGGTCTCTTCGGGTTCCTTGAGGTTGGCGTTCAAGAAGAAGAACGGGATGGCCAGAAGCAGCGCGGCGACAACGCTGTCACGAAGACGGCTTGCGTTCATCGCTGCTCCTTGGGTTCTTCGACTGGCGCTCCCCCCGAACCATCGATTTGGAAAATACCAAATCGGCTTCTCCTGCCGCTTGGCTCATCCTCCACCTTGGGTTCTTCGACTGGCGCTCCCCCCGAACCATCGATTTGGAAAATACCAAA
>CAZAQV010000039.1:47816-51946 GCA_964487255.1 uncultured Polyangiales bacterium
TCGGCTTCTCCTGCCGCTTGGCTCATCCTCCACCTTGGGTTCTTCGCCTTGCGCTCCCGCCGAACCATCGATTTGGCTAATACCAAATCGGCTTCTCCATCCGCTTGGCTCATCACAGGCCTCTGCGTTCACGGCGATCACGCTGCGAGTTTACTCGGCAATCGTGACTTCGCGAAGTAAGTCGAGATGGTCGAGCGTCTTGCCCGAGCCGAGCACGACCGCAGACACCGGATCGTCGGAGACGGTCACCGGAAGACCCGTCTCCTCGCGTAACAATACGTCGAGATCACGCAGGAGCGCACCACCACCTGTCAAGACGATTCCACGGTCCAAAATGTCTGCCGAAAGCTCCGGAGGAGTCCTCTCAAGCGCGGTCATGACCGCGTCGACGATGACGTGAATCGGCTCAGAGAGTGCGTCGCGAATCTCGTCGCCGTCGATGGTCACCGTCTTGGGCACGCCCGCCACAATATCTCGACCTTTGACCTCCATACGGATCGCGTCACCGTCCGTGGAGTGCGCATTTCCGATCGTGCACTTGACGTATTCGGCCGATTGCTCGCCGATGAGCAAGTTATGCTTACGACGCATGTACTGAACAATGGCCTCGTCCATCTTGTCACCGCCGACGCGCACTGACTGCGAATAGACAATCCCCGCGAGCGAAATGACCGCGACTTCCGTTGTCCCGCCACCGATGTCGACGATCATGTTGCCACTCGCCTCGGTGATTGGAAGGCCCGCACCGATCGCTGCGGCCATCGGCTCTTCGATGAGAAAAACCTCTCGCGCCCCAGCGCTCTCCGCGCTTTCTTTGACGGCGCGCTTTTCCACCTCGGTGATCCCGAACGGAACGCAAATGATGATCCGCGGCTTCACCAACGCACGTTGGTTGTGGGCGCGAGCAATGAAATAGCGCAGCATCGCTTCAGTAATCTCGAAATCTGCGATGACACCGTCGCGCAGTGGTCTGACAGCCTCGATGGAACCAGGCGTGCGGCCGAGCATCTCTTTCGCCTCACGACCTACCGCGAGCACGCGCTTGCCACCGCGTCGATCGCGCTGCACAGCAACCACCGAGGGCTCACACGACACAATGCCCTTGCCTTTGACGTAGATCAGCGTGGTCGCCGTTCCGAGGTCGATCGCAAGATCGTTAGAAAAAAGTCCGTAGAGCCAGTCAAAAAGCATGGAATGTGTGCGCAGGTGGGTGGCTAGGATTAACAGACGCTTGGCATGCAGGCAAGGCAACGAAGGCGGATTGGGGGCACTAAAGCATCCTTCTAAGCTTATGAAATAGTATGTTTTTAAATGCTGCCCCCAGGAAGCGCACGATCCATAGATCCAATCGCTCGGGTGGCCGTCGGTACCTTCGTACCCAAGAATAGTGGGTAGGAAGGTTCGAAGCTCATGGTGCAGCAGCCCCAAAACCCAAAAAAGGGCGAAAATTCGTCACTCTCCGTTGCTGACGCGGAGGATCAGACCCTGGTCGAGGCCGCAAAAGAGGGAGACCAGGCGGCGTTCTCGGAGCTCTGTCGCCGCTATCGGCCTCGCATTTATGCGCTGGCGCTTCACATGACCGGCAACAAGAGCGAGGCCGAAGACATCACCCAGGACACCTTTGTCAGCGCCTTTTCAAAGCTGGAGGCGTTTGAAGGCCGCTCCAAGTTCTACACGTGGGTCTACCGCATCGCCGTGCACCGCACGCTCAACCTCAAGCGCTATCAGAAGCGTCGCCGAGGCGTCGACTTCGACGACCCCCGTGTCGAGGCTGCCATCGAGGTTGATGCGGGTGGCGATCCGAGGCGGGCGCTGGAATTGCAAGACGTCTACGCACAGCTCATCGCCTCATTTGACCAACTTTCTCCGCTGCTCCGGACAACGGTCGTGCTGACAACCCTGCAAGGCATGAGCTACGCAGAGGCCGCCGATGTGCTCGATACCTCGGAAGGCACCGTTGCGTGGCGCATCCACGAAGCCCGAAAACGCCTACGCGACGAACTTCAGCGGCTACAGAAGGAGCCCACGCCCATCGCCGTGCAGATCGAGGCACGCCAGGTTACCGAAGCCCATCAGCGCAGCGGCTACGAGGGGGCCCTGCGCGTTTTGATCCCCCGACTGCTCGGCTCAAACTAGCGAAAGTAGGCAAAAAAACCCACCTCAAGATTGCGGCCCAGCGCCCGCGCTTGGTAGTATCCGGCCATGCCGGAAACTCGTAAGCACGAACGACTCCCCATCTCGCTTCGTGTCCGCTTCCGCAGCGCCACCCTGGACGAGTTCGTCGAAAAATATGCCCAAAACATCTCCCACGGGGGCTTGTTCATCCAGTCACGCTCGCCCATGCCCGTCGGCACCCTCATCAAGTTCGAGTTTCGACTAAACGACGAAAGCAAACTTATTTCTGGCGTTGGTCGTATCGTCTGGTCCCGCGCTGAGGGAAACGATGACGAAGCGCCCAGCGGAATGGGCATCAAGTTCATCAAGGTCGACCCCGAGAGCCGTGAACGAATCACGAGCATTGTGGAACAGCGGGGTGGCGGCGAAGGTGTGTACGAGGAGGAGGAAAGCGCATCGCTTTCGGAGCCTCCCCTCATGCCAACCACGCCCCCCAAGGGGCTCGCCAGTGGCAGTTCCCCACCACCGGGCTACCAAGTACGACACCCCAATCTGCATGGACTTTCGGACAGCGACAGCATCCACGCACCCCAAAAAGCAGAGGACGCCGGGAGCGAGAAATCACCCCGTGAGACGAGACCGTCTCTAGCAGCCGCACTCATGAACACCGAGGACTCCATCTCGGTTTCGAGTTCGCGTTCGGAATCGATGCCTGCCGGCCTTGCGCCCGATGCCGACGCCGATGCTCTCATTTCTGAGCCGCCGGTTTCGTTCTCGGAGCCACCCGGGGCCGCTTCAGAACCACCGATTTCGTTCTCGGAGCCGCCTCCAGACTCAACTCCTGCGCCTGCTCCCACCTCGAAACATCCCGCTGTAACCGGTGAGACACTCGATGGCATTCCCGACCCGAGTGTTGCACAAGCGATCGAGGCCGGTCGTCAAGACCAGCCAGCTGTCGCAGACGAACAGGCCGAAAAGGGCGACCCGTTTGCGCGGCCCACTTCCAAGACAGGTATTGCCGCCATCGAATCGGCCCTCGCCGACTCGCTCGACGACGACCATGGGGGGGCTGCGGCCACCGACCAGAGTTCGCTTCTGCAGGGCGCGCAAGACTCGGCGTTTGGCATCGGGGCCGACGATGTTTCCGGGGGACCGAGCATCGACATCTCCGTTCCGTCAGAACCTGTCGAGCCCCCGGTGAAACAGAGTCGGCTCATGCCCGCAGTCCTGGCCGTGGTCTTGCTCGCATTGGTCGGAGCGATGCTCTTTTTCTGGTTCAACCAAGGCTCGCTGGGTGGCAACTCCACCTCCGAAGAGCGCGCACCGACCGACACGGAGACCTCCCCCGAAAAGCCCGCACCTGCGATCACCCCGACAGCCACTACGGACGCAGGGGACGAAGCGGCCGACGGCGGGGAAGGCGACGCGCAAGCGCAATCCACGGACGCTGCAGTGCCTGAGGACGCGAAACTCATCAAGACGAACTTCAGTTCGAACGTGCGCGGCGCAGAGTTTAGGTACGGCAGCACCACCTTCGACAAACAAGTGGAGTTGCCCGAGGGCATCGAGGTGACCATCACAGCGTCTGCCCCTGGTTACAAAAATACCGAACACACTTTTGTTCCCGGGCCCGGCAAGACACGCCAACGTGTGAAGCTTGAGCCTCTACCACATGTCGTGAGAGTGTCGTCCGATCCGCCCGGTGCGAACGTGTCCATCTCTGGAAAGAGCGCAGTGGCTCCCGCAGAGATCACCTTCGACAGCTCGCCGGGTGCTGCGTTTGTTGTCGCGACGCTTCCCGGGCACGTCCGTCAACGGGCACGGCTCGATGCCAAAGCCTTCGAACAAGTTGGCGAACAAATGGAGCAGAGCGTCGAGATCAAACTACGACCTCGTCCCAAGCCACGTCCCCGTCCTGCCGGAGGTGCTGAGGGCGCGTCTGGCGATTCATCGGGCGGCGATTCATCGGGCGGCGATTCATCGGGCGGCGATTCATCGGGCGGCGATTCATCGGG
>CAZAQV010000040.1:0-36295 GCA_964487255.1 uncultured Polyangiales bacterium
AAGTGTCATCACCTCTGTCAAAGCACCTTCCGTGCTCGCCTTTTCACACCAACACCATTGATCTTTCCTCCACCGGACGCCGAATCCGGGCGCCACCTGACGCCACATGGCGCGCCGGCCAACGGCATCCCCAACTACACCGCTTTTCGGGGACCCCAAAACGCGAACCTGGGACGGTGGCTGGGGACGGTGGCTGGGCTGGAGATCGCCTAGTCGAGCTTGTCGAGGACTTCGAGGAACTCTTCGGGTTCGACGAACCCTGTGATCCGTGCGGCTTCGCTGCCGTCCGCGCGGTGAAGCACGACCAGAGGGAGACCTTGTTGATCGTAACCGGCTAGTGCCGCTTTGTTCTTCGGCGTGTCTTTGCCAGGACTCAAGTCGACATGCACCGGGACGATGTCGCGATCGCGTGTTGCGGCGACGACACGCGGGTCCGAAAACGTGAAGCGTTCGAGTTCTCCGCACGCTCCACACCACGACGCGCCAAAGTCAACGAGCATCGGTCGGCCTTCTTTTTTCGCGGTCTGACGACCCGCGTCGATGTCCTCGACCCAAGCGATTTTTGCCCCTGGTGGTAGCGCTTCGAGCCAGAAGACCGCGCCGATGCCGCCCAGGACCGCGAGCGTCACGCCGAGTGACTTTGGAATGCGGTCTTTGCGAACGTGGAAGCTGCGGTGCACCGCGCCTAGCGCAAAACCGACGACCATCACCACGAGCGCGACCACAATCCATGTTGTGCTCCGCTCGGTCGGGCGGTCAAAGGGCAGTATGTCGCGCGCCAAGTAAAGGGCAGTCACCAGCATTTGCACGCCAAAGATGCTCTTGATCCACTCCAGCCAACGACCGGACTTCGGCAGCGTGACAGCGAACGTTCCGACGAAGAAAAAGAGCAGCCCCAGACCAATGGCGTAGACGAACAGAGCCGCGGCACCAAAAAGCCAGTCGCGCGTCGTGCCAATGTAGGCGAGCAGAACCGCCAGCACAGGACCGGTGCATGGCGCGGCGATGAGCCCGTTGACGAAGCCGAGCCCGTAGGCGCCCCGATAGCCCTTGCCGCCGACTTTTCCCAGCCGGTTTTGCAGGTTGGGCGGCAGCGCAAGCTCGAAGGCGCCGAACATGCTTAGCGCCATAAGCACAAACAGCAGGCCCAGTCCTGCCAGCACCCAGGTGTTGGACAGGGCGGCGCCGAACAGCGTCCCCGTCATCGCGGCGACCACCCCGAGCGGCGTGAAGAGCGAGGCGATGCCCAAGACGAAAACCAACGACAAGAGCGCCCCTTTGCGCTTCGACTTCTCCTCGCGCGCACCGAAGACGCTAACCGTGATCGAGATCATGGGGTATACGCAGGGCGTCAGCGATGTCGCAACACCCGCGATGAAGATGGTCGTCAAGGAGAGGACGAGATCGCCGCCTTCAAGGGCGCCCCGAAACTCCCCGGCGAGCTCCGATAGCCAGTCCGCGCGGGCGACCTCGCTATGGGCAAGGAGCCATAGCGCCAGCGCAGCGCTGCAAAGAAGTCGCGTTCGATGTTTTGCGGAGGCCCTCACGGTGCGTTCGTTGTCCGCGCGAGCTTTCCGGCCAGCGCGTTGCAAGATCGTAGCGCCTCTGCTGGATTTCCGGTAGCGTAATGCCGCGATGCCACTACCCGTCGTCATTGGGGTCGCTCTCTTTGTGGGGGCTTTGACAGCGTTTGCAGGCAGCAACCACCTGCGCGCGACCCCCAAGGCGCCCCTCGCCACCCGCCAGTTCGCCGCCTTTGCGATCTTTGAGCTGGTCTTGTTACTCCCCATCTCAGGTTACTTCTGGGCATTTCACGGCGATTGGTTTCTGCTTTATGCGCTTAACGCCTCCGAACTGCCCTCGGCACTCGCGTTGGTCGGCCTGCTGGCCATCGGCGTCTTGGGGGCGCTTTCGTTTTCGTTTTGCGTAGGCCTACTACGCAGCCAGTACAACTCGGGGCCGGCCTGGGTCATGGGGGTTGTTGGGACGGCCATGGTCACCAGCTTGTGGCTGTTTCGGGGGCGCCTCCATCGTGTCGGAACGTACGACCAGTTTCACGGTGATTTCGGTCTTCGTGGCTTCACGGACGGGGCGCTCTTGCAGGCGACCACCTGGATGGGCGTGGTGCTTGTCGCGGGAATTGCCGCACTAACGCTAAGGGTGTGGCGCGGTGCGAAGTGAGTTTCTCGGTGTGGTGAGTACCGTGTGGCGCCAGCCGCCAAATGTGTCACAAAGGGGCGTGTCTACCACCGCGCACGTGAGCCGGCGGCTCGTCTATATCGTCCTTGCCGCGCTAAGTTGTGCAGCCGTTCAAATCGCAGCCGTCCAAAGCGCGGCCGCACAGGACGATCGCATCCGTTCACTCAACCAAGAGGCGATGGATAGCTATAACAACCTTGAGTTCGACGAGGCGCTTAGCGCGTTGCAACGCGCGGCAAAGTTGGGTGAGCGCAACGACGCTTCGGTCAAGCTACGCGCTTTGACCTTCATGAACATGGGCGTGGTGTACGTCGGGGGCCTTGGCGACAATGGTTCTGGTCGCGAAGCATTTATCAAGGCGATTGCGCTCGACCCCGAGGCCAAGCTCGACCCGCTGACGAGCACACCAGAAATCCAGGCCGTGTTTGGTCTCGCCAAACGCGAGGTGCAGGACTCCGGGCCGAGCGACGATGCGAGCGGTGGACGCGGCAAAATTCCCCACACGGCTTACGAAGTACAGCAGATACGCACTCCGATTCCGGTTTTCGTAGAGGTTCCACGCAAGGCACCGGTCGCCGCCATGACAGTGTTTTACCGAGGCCCCAACATGGAAGCCTACGTCCCCTTGGACATGGAGCGCCGCAAGACGGGGTTTGGCGCGCTCATTCCTTGTGACCACGTCGACGCCCCTTCGGTGGAGTATTACCTTGAGGCTCTCGACGACGACGGGGACCTGCTCGGTCGCTCGGGTGATGAGCAAAATCCGCACCGCGTTCACATTCTTATGGCCCTTGAAGGCCCGCTTCCTGCCCTTCCGGGGGATGAGCCGCCGGAGCAATGTGAGGCGCCCGAGTGCCCACCGGGCATGGATTGCAACGACCAGAGCGAGGGGGCGCTTGAGGGCGAGTACTGCACCGTGACGGCTGAATGCGGTCCGGGCATGGTGTGCGTCGAAGAGCTTTGTCAGTGGCCCTCCGAAGACGACGACAACTCGCCGCGTTTTTTCGCCCGAATGGGCGTTGGTCTCGGTGCGGCGTATGTCACAAAGGGAATGCCAGCCGATGGCCCACCTCCAGGCGGTCCAGATCCAGACGTGTGGGTTCCCGACGGTGTTGGCGATTGTGCCGAAGACCCAGCCAGCGATGACTTTTGCGTTGGCATCGATGCTCCGGGGCTGACGACGACGTTCGCGCTTCGCGTGACGACCGGCTACTTCCTACTGGACGACTTGGCGCTGGCAGTGACGTGGCGCTTTCAGCCGAGCGCTGGGCAGGGCGGGTTTTCGAACATGCTTCTCGGACTGCGCGCCGAATATCGCTTCACCGATGCCGTCGAGGTGGGTCCTGCGTTTCATGGATTCGTGGGCACGAGCTGGGGCCAGATCCAGCCCCAGCCCAACCAACCTCGAACCGACGAGGGGCCTTACGTGCGCTCGGGTCTCAACGGCGTACAGGTCGGCGGGGTCGTGACCTACCACATCGCTCGCAACTTTGGGCTGCACATCACACCTGAAGTCCATCTTCTATTTCCGGCTTTTCTGCTCAATATCGATGTCACAGCCGGCGCTGTATTGAGCTTTTAGCCCCGAATTAACGCGCTTCTGGCGGACGAGCCGAAGCCGACTATAACGACGCCCATGATCGGTTGGCGTTCATTTCGGTTCGGCCTCTTGGCGGGCTGGGTGCTGTGCGGGGTTCTTACCGCCTGCGGCGGCGCTTCATCCCACGACACAGCGACGAGCGCGACTTCGCATACAGCCGGGGTTCCGCCGCCCGGCAGTGTGGTCAATACGAACTTCGCATTTGCCCTGTATCCGGTCGCGGGGGCCACGCTTCTCGATGAGCAGTCCGTCAAGGCGATGCATGCCCAAGGCAGCGCCGGCATGCAGATGGGCGAAAAATGGGCCGGCGTCGTCATCGTCGAGCGCCTGCCGAACACCTCGCTCGATGCCTATGCCGGGCTACTCAAACGCACGTGGGGAGACGACGCGAAGAACATCGAAAGCGAGGAGCGCGTCAAGTTCGTGGGCCAGGACGCGGTGCGCATCGTGCGGACCTCGATGACACCGCAGCAAACCTCGATTCGTGTCTTCAACACGTTTTTCGTTCGACAAGGCTTCGGCTACCAGGTCGTCGCGTGGCAGTACGCTGGCGAACGCGCGTCGCCCGACGCATTCTTTGCGGCTTTTCATCTCACCGGAGGCAAGATCGGCGGACCTCCAGGCGAAGAGCTCGGCGATTGGCTCGGCCCGACCTACGCGGTGCAAGGCGATGTTTTTCTGGGGCTGCTCAGCAACACAAAAGTGCGTCCCCAGGGAGGTTGGACCTTCGTCTCAGAAAATGAGCGCCTTCACATCAATGCCGATGCCGAACTGTTGATGCACCACCGCGCGACGGGCGCTTACGTGATGCTTGTGCCCGACGATATCGAACCCAAGTATCAAGAGGCTTATCTGACCGGCGTTCGACAAATGGTGTCTAAGGAGTTTGGTCCATCGAAGGGGGCTGGCAAACCGCTGCCCGCATTCGGTGGACAGCTGAAGACCGACTTCTACTCGGACTCCACGATTCACGTGCACGAGGCGGTTCACTGCGAGGAGAGTCGATGTTTTCGCTATCGCCTTTGGTACCCCAGTGGCGCGGTGAAGACGGTTGGCGCATGGAAAGCCAGCGAGTTGCCCTGGCTGGAGAAGCTCGATCCGCAAACCCGCAGTGAACTCAGCGATTCGCTCAAGCTGTGGCCCTCGTGGACAGCACCCAACGCGGCCTTTCGAAATGGGCTTTTCCGAGACACCCAATACGGCATCGAAGTGCAGTTGCCCGAGGGGGTTTGGACGGTTGCCGCTCCACGAAATCAAGCAATCTTCGATGCCAGTGACGCAGTGACCGGTTCGCAGCTGCGGGTTGTGGCGGAGCCAGGCGTCGAGCCAAAAGGTTACCACGAAGACGTCGTCAAAGACTTGATGGGAGCGTTCAAGCCTCGTCCGTCGCGAGTTGCAGGTTGGCAGCTCAGTGTAGGAAGCATGGAAGTCATGACCGGCGTGCGGATACCAACGACCCTTGCCACGCGGGTCAAAGGAAAAACCGCACATCGACTCGTGATCGTGGGACTTGGCGCGACGAAGGACCGAGCGCGCAGTTTGATCAAGAACACGACGCTCTTTTCTCCGCAAGCGGCCCCCATCGTTCAAACGGGTGCGAGCTGGACCGACCACCGGCTGGGGGTGAGTCTCGACCTGCCAGCCGGGCGCTGGACCTACAAGTCCGCAAAACACGATGCAACGAGTTCCGTCCACTCGTGGGAGGCGGATGCAATGCGTGTCGCACTCGCGGTGGTGTCCGGCGTTGGACAGAGCAACGACCAGCGACTTGAGTTTTTGATGGGGTTCGTTAAAGGGGCATCACAAAAGGTTGTTGCGGAGTACCAAGGCGAGATCCGCTTTGCTGGAACAGTCGGTTTCGCATATCAAAGCGTGAACCCCGCGGGCCAAACCTTTCGCACCTACGCCGCGTTCGTGGGTGATCGGATGGTGGCGCTCATCGCGCCGGATAGTGCCATCGACCAGATCGCGCCGAGCGTGGTTGTGCACGAAAACCTGCCGCCGCGAAAATAGCGTGATTCGCCTAGGTCTGTGGGGGTGGTGGGACGACGGAAGAGCGTCGCTTGGGGCCGATCAGGCCTGCCGTCATCAAGCGGAACAAGATGCGGCACGTCTCGTAGGGTGACATGGCAGTGTGGTCGACCAATTGTTGGACCGTTCGATGTCCATCGACGTGAGAGAGCACAACAAACTCGTCAGGCGTCAAGGATTGGGTTTCGAAGCCAGCGACCGCATCTCGTCGGTGGTCGAGGACCATCGAGTAATCATAGATCTTGTCTTCGATGACCTTCCATTCTTCGGCTCGTCGCACGCCCTCGATGATGAGCGATGCGACGGGCAGGCCAAGCCGCGCCTGCTCGGCTTCGGGACGGAACTCGTTTTCGACGAAGCGAAAGCGCCCGTGGTTCCAGCGCAGCGCTTCGTACAGAAGCTCGCTGGTCTGCCGAACCAGCGCCTGACGCAGCTGTACTTCGGTAATGTAACCGCCAGCGACCAGGCGCTCGCCGAGCCACCCCAGTTCTTCGGCGTTGCCCATGACGTCGTCGAGTTGCTCTTGAGTAAGAACGCGCTCCTCGATCATGAAGCGTCCAAGCAGGAACTCGCGCTCGCCGCCTTCGCCAATGGCCATGTCAACGATACCCTCACGTAAGCAAACGCGCACGACGCGATGACCGTACTGTAGGTGCAAAACGCCGCTCTTTGCGGATTGCTGAAGCAGGCCTAAGACATCGACCAAGTGGATCGCATCGAGACGTCCCTCCATCGTGATCTCGTGTTCGACGCCGCTTGCCATGCGGTAGACGTCGTAGCCCACAGCGGCCAGTTTTGTGCGTCCCCAACGCTGCAAGATCGCGCGCGAGAGCTCTTCGGTGCTGAAGTCTGCCGTCGCACTCAGGTCCCGAAGCAAAGCGCCGAGTTCACGTGCGAGTCGATCGGCGGCGCGGTCGGAAAGTAAGTGGATAGTCCGGCGCTCGGAAGCCTCTTCGGGAACCATGCTCTCGCGTCGTGCAAGAGCGCGTCCCACCACGCCGCGAAGCACGTCCGGGCCGAAGGGCTTGGCCAGCGCGTCGCTCGCACCAGAGGCTACGAGCGCTTGCGTCGTCAGTTCTTCGGCTCGTGCGCTCATGATGATGATGGGCACCTCCGATAGTTGGTGGACCGAACGCAACCGTTCGGCCAGCAGCAGCCCGCCCATATCGGGCATCACCAGGTCGATCAGAAACAAGTCCGGCGGCGACTTTTGCGCCCGAACCAACGTTTCTTCGCCGCTTGCCGCGACGTCTACCGTGTAGCCCGCACGGGAGAGTGTGCGTTGTACGACGTCGCGCACGGTCTTGCTGTCATCGACGACGAAAACCCGCTTGCTCACCTTGGCAGCCCCACAGCTTGTCGCAGTTTTTCTGCGGAGTCAGAAGTCCAAAAGCGAAGCAAATCTTCACGGTTCGAAGGCGCGTTGCTGAGCGCGACGGCAAGCTCGTCGCACAGGACCGCGGCGATGCGCTCGCACGTAAACGTCATTTGCCGACACCAATCTTCATAGATGATGCGGCGATGGCTCTGGAGCTGCTCTGCGAGCTCGACGATTCGCTTGCGACCCTTTCGGCCGATGGCTCGTCCAATGAGCTTGCTCTGCTTCGCGAGAAGCTCTTCGCTGTTGGTTCCGCCTCCGTAGCCCTTGTCGTGAATGCGCAGTGCCGAGACCAAGGTGGTTTGGATTTCGTGCGCGGAAAGGCGAAGGACCGGCGCGAGTCCGAGGCGGTGTGCGACGAGCCAGCGCGCCAGGTGAAAGCACTGTTCTGGACGCCGCCACTCCATTGCCCCGTACGGCAAGAACAGCGTTGCAGGACTTCCGAAGCCGAAGGACGCGCCTTGCGCACGGATATCGTGAAAGCGTAGTGCGATGGCTTCGATGTCCAGAAGTACGCACAAGGAGTTGCAGAGCTTTTCTGCTTCTTCGGTCCTGGGGTCCTTGCCATCGTCGAGATTGTACTCTTGGAACTGTGTGAAAAAGAGTTTGGGTAGTGCAGGCGCGATCACCTGCAGCAGCTCGCGCAGCGTAGATGCGTAACCTTCCTCCGGAAAGTGCATCAACCAGGCCTGCTCGTGGGCGACAACGTCCGGGATCGTTCTCGGGGGTGCGCTACGGATGAGCTCGGCATCGGACGCGGAGTCGGCGCCTAGCCCGCGAACGACCTCTAGGCAAACGCGCTCCGCAAAGACCCCTTCTTGTCGTCCGCGAATCTTGCCCAGCAAACGCCAGGCCTCTGGGGTGTCGAGTTCCCGCGCTAGCAGCTTTCGCAGCACGCGCGTTGCCTTGTTCGGGCTTCCGGCCTCCATGAGGCGCCCGGCATAGGCCATCCTCACGCGTGCGGTGTCGGCCATGGGGAGCGACTGTTTGAACACGTCAAGCGCTTGTTGCTGGTTGTGGAGCCGGTTCCACCACAGGTCGGAGAGCTGGATAAGTGCGTGTTCGGGTACGCCACCGATCGCCGCGAGCCGTTCGATGTAGAGCGAAATCGCGCGTCCATAGGCTTCCCAATCGGCGCTGCCTTGCGCGAGACGTTCCATGGTCTCGAGCGCTTCCGGCGACGGACCGACGACTTCGTACGCCTTGAGTGCATGTGCCAGCGCCTGCTGCCTTCGGCCCGCTATGCTTTCGACTTCGCTCAACAGCATGTGGCCATTGGCTTCTTCCCGGGCTGACTTTGCGCCATCGAGGAGACGCCCCGCGAGGTTGCGAGCCTCGTCAGAGTCGCCTTCGTCGCAGTGCACCCGGACTAGACTGGAGAGCGCTTCCATGTTGTGGGGATCGAGCGCCAAGACAGCCCGCAGTGACACGCGGGCGCGGTCTGAGTCGCCCAAGTGTGTATGCCAGATACGCGCCAACTCGATATGCGCTTGCTGTAAGGCGCTGCGGCTCGGCTGCGAACGAATCACTTGGTTGAGCAGGTTGACCGCTTCGGTCCACTGCCGGTCCGCGGCGTAAAGTGACGCGAGGCGCAGCAAAGCGTCCGTGTCCTCAGGTTCGATGCGAAGCACGCGGCTGAGCGCGGAAATGGCGCCGGTTCGGTTTTGTGCGTCCTCTTGTAGGTCTGCAACGCGAAGCCAGAGCGAGCGCTGTTGACTCAGGTGCTTGGCACTGTTCGCCGAGCGCGAAAGGAGCTGAATCAGGTCTTTTCGGTCTTCGGTCGAAGCGAGTAGTTCGATGAGTGCGTCGGTGGCGTGCTCGTGGCCGGGCGCAAGGTCGAGCGCTCGTTCGAGGTCGCGTCGAGCGCCGAGTGGGTCGCCCAGGCGGTGCACGCGGACGTGTGCGCTTCGGGTGAGCAAGCTTGCGGCAGCGGACGGATCATCGGCGGCCCTGGCGGCGCACCTGGCGGCTTCCGCGAGCAGATTCGGGTCGTCGCGCAGCCGCGCAACGCGAGAAATGCCGCGTACAGCCGCGAGGTTCTCGGCGTCTTCGGTCAGTGCCATGCGGTAGGCGTCGAGGGCGGGCTCGATCTCGCCGAGCTGTTCGTGGATCTCGGCACGCGTCGATAGATGCAAGGCGCGTGAAAACTCGTCTTCGGCCAGTGTGGCCAGAGCCGCGCTGGCGACGGCCAGACGGTGCGCGTCACCGCTCTTCGCCGCGTTGATGCGAAGGCTCTGTGCGGCAGACGAATCGCCGGGGTCGGCCTTCAGAATTTGTTCGGATAAGGTCATCAGCGCTGCGTCGCCGGTGCACAGTTCCGCAGCCTCGTGAAGGTGGGCCGTTGTGAGGCCGACATGCGAAACCTTTTCCGCGAGCGCCGTGTGCGTCATGAGGGAGGTGGATGGATCATTTGACCGTGCGTTGAGCCGCGCGCGCAGGCGAAGTAGTAGTGCGCTGTCCGGGTCGAGCGCGAGACCGGCTTCCAGGTATTCAGTGGCTCGGTCGACATCGTCGAGTTTTTCGGTGCACAGCTGGCTTGCGCGAGCTGCCAGTGCAACGCGATGGGCCGGTTCAAGCTTCGCGGCGTCCTCGATGACCGCGTCGTAGAGCAGTGCTTCGACGCGGTCCCAAGCGCCCCGTTTTTCGTAGAGTTGTTCGAGGGTGCGCCACGTGCTGAGCTCCGTCGGTGCCTGCTTTCTTGCGTAGTTGAAAGCGTTTTCCGCCTTGTCCGCATCGCCCATACGTTCCAGGTAGATGCGCCCAGCCTGCAAGGCGAGTGCTGCGGCACCATGCTCGTCCGGCAAGGCTTTGACGCGCCTTTCGATCGCGCGGGTCAACTCAGGCCAGCGCTCCTCTTGCGCAAGAATCTCGGAGAGTCGGTCGAACGCCTCCCGCGAAGCGGGTGACGCCTCCATGGCACGTTGGGCAAACGCGAGTGCCTTGGCCTTGTCGCCGAGCTGCTCTCCGGCCGTGAAGCTAATCTGCGCGTAGTAGTGGGCCTGCGTCTCCGGGTCGGCGGTGTTGGCCATCGCTTCATATGCTTCAGTGAGGTCTTCCCAGCGCCCCAACTCCGCGGCGACCCGCGCGATGGCATGAAGCGTTGGAACATGGGTTGCGTCCACGGCGAGCGCTCGCTTGAGCCAAAGAAGTGCGAGCTTTCGGTCCTCAAGGATGTGTTCGGCGACTTGCGCGCCGCGGTGCAGCACCTGGGTGAGTTTGGCCGGGCTGCTGATGTTGTCGGCCTCTTTCTCGAGTGCTTTGAGTAGCGTGTCATACTGACCTGCGTGCTCTGCGGCGCGCTGCATACCGAGAATCGCCGACATATTGGTGGCTTCGATCTCAAGAACGCGTTCGTAGGTATGCGCGGCCATCGGCATGTCGCGCAGCTCCTTTTCGTAGAGGCTCGCGATGTCCAGGAGCATCGCTGCCTGTTCGCCGTCACCATGCGCGTGGTCAAGGTGGGCCTCGTAAACCTGGACCAGTTCCCGCCAGCGTTGTCGGTCCTTAAGCAGCCGCTGCAGGGCGCGAAAAGCATCGACCGAACCCGGCGCAACGTTGAGTGCGCGTTGATAGAGTTCGGTTGCGTGGTCGAGATCGCCGAGTTGTGTTTCGGCGAGCGACCCCGCGCGCGAGATCAAGTGTGCTTGAATGGAGCGGTCACCCGCTTGTTCGGCCTCTAGCAGGAGCAATGAAACAACATCGGCCCATTTTTGGTCTCGTTCGAGAAGGGAGCGCAGGGCATCGAGCGCTTCCTTCGAAAAGTGCAGCTTCAGTGACTGGCGATATGCGGCGATGGCCTGCTCGCGCTGACCCATCTGTCTTTCGTAGATGTCGGCGAGTTGGGAATAGGCATGCGCGCGACCCTGTGTTGCAAACGCGTCATGCTCCGCCATGGCTGCGAGCACACTGGCCGCACGCTTCCAGTCTCCTGTATGTGCCGAAGTTCGTGCAACCGCTTCGAGGACAGGGGGGAGACTGGGCGCGGATTTGAGCGCGTGGAGGTACGTCTGGTGGGCGTCGATTTCGTTGCCGAGCCGCTCCAGGAGTCGGCCCGACTCAAGCAAGAGATAGGCCTGACTTTCGGGAATTTTTGTGCGCAGTGCGCGACGCACCAAGATGTTTGAGCGTTCGCGTTCTCGCCCGCTCTGTGCATAGAGCCGGTCTAGCGCCTCAAGTGCGACGTCCGTTTCTTCATCTTGAAGCGCGCTTTCATAGAGCGTAATCGCGCGTTCGCGGTCGCCGTCTGACTCGGCCATGAAACCACGCTGCAAGGTATAGGCGCTGCGGCTCGAAGCGTCGCTCTTCGCGACGGTTGCCAGTTGTTCCAACCGGCGGTCGAGTTCGCGGCGTCGGTCGCTTGACCCGTCGAGGTCGGACTCCGCCAGGCGTGCAAGCGTTGCAATCACGAGCGCGTTTTGCCGGTCGAGTTCGTGGGCCGCACGGTAACAGCCGCTTGCGCGTTCGCGGTCACCGAGGTCTCGTTCCAGTAGACGCCCTTTTTCGTAGAGCAACTGTGCTTTTTGACGCGGTGATGAAAGCAAGCGCGCCTCTGCATCAAAAAGCGGCAGAGCTTCGTCGGCGCGGCCGAGTGCACTGAGTGTGATGCGGGCTCCCTGGACTGCAGCAAGCATCTCAGGTGCTGCTCGCATTGCCCGCGCGTAGTGGACGGCTGCTGTGGGCAGGTCGCGAAGGTGCAGGGCGGTCACTCGAGCGAGCTCGACCAGCAAACGCGCGAGGCGATGACCGTGTGCCCCTTCCGCGATGTGCGTCTCGAGCGAGTGCGCGAAACTGGCGTGACTGTTCTTTGCATCTGACCCAGGGGGATGGCTTGAGTGCTTGCGCTTTTTTGCCACCAAGGGGATTGGAGGCGGTGCAGACATGCGCCGAGGTACCGGTGGGGGGACCGAGCTTGGACGGGGTGGAATAGAGCGAGGTGCTGCGGAGGAGGGTGCAGCAGACCGCGGTGCAGGAGGCCGCGGCGCGGGAGAGGGTGGTGGAACTGAGCGCGGCGGCGATGCCGGGGCGGGGGCACTGATCGGTGGCAAGCTCGAGGGGCCAGCTGAGGAAAAAAGGTTGCGCGCGGCTTGCTCGTAGAGGTCGCCGCTTGTACCGGTTGCCGCACTGTTGGCAACGCCATTGCGGGGGGGGGGTAGCGAAGGGCGCGTGTCGTCTTCGCTCCCCTCCAGCTCGTCGAGATCAACATCGCCAACGTCTTCGAAGTCTTCGAAGGAGTTGCTCCGCGTCTCGATGTCCTTGGGACTCATGGGCCCACCACTTTGCCACTTTCGGGTTCCTTTACAAACCGAAGTCTTCGACGAGCGTGCTCTATAACCGTGTAATTATATGGACCTGGGTGTACGCCCTTGGGACGACGCACAGCGTCGACGGCTAGCGTGCGAGACTGGCGGCGGTACCCGTAACAATGATGGGGCCACCGTGATCCCCCGAGAACGCCGTGATTTCGCAGTCACCTTGGTCGTCGATGCTCACGCGGGCCGCCTTCCAGAAGTCGTTGTTGAACGGGCTAGTGGCTCCACGCAGGTTGACCGGACCGAGTGTGCGCTTGGGTTCGGTGGTGCTCCCGCCACAGTAGATGCGAACCGTCACGGCATTGGTTTGGGAGCGTCCTTGAAACGCGTGAACTCCGATCTCGTAACTCGCGGGCTCGGGCACATCGATGTTGATGTTCTCCGGACCGAAGCCGTTGGTGTCATCGATATCCAGCCGGGGATCGTCGTCGGTGGTGTGCTCGCCCCATTCGAGTCCTGAGGTGCAGTTTGCGAAATGACAATCGAGACTCGTGAACCACGCGTCGGCCTCGGGAGAAAGAACGTGCAGGTCCATGTCGGTGCGGTCGGTGTCCCAAAACATCTCCACGCGCAAGCCCTCCGTGGCAATGGCCAGGACGTGCGTTTCGCAGAAACCGGATAGGCCGTCGGAGTCGGTGGCGATCAGGCGCAGCGTATACTCCCCGGCGAGGTCTGGGCGGAAAGACGTTTCTTCGGCGTCGACCGGGAACGGGGACGATGCATCGCTGCCGGGTGGTTTGGAGACAAGCTCCCATTCGAGGTCGGGCTTACCCTCGTCGTCACTGACACGTGCGCGGACAGACACGCGGGTGAGGGGTTCGGTTTCGATCACAGGGGGGCATTGCACGGTGGGAGCGCCGGGTTCGGCCACCACGTTGGTGTCACAGGTAGCGACCTGACCGTATGCGTCGCCCATTTTGTGCTGGACCTTGAAAGTCCCGGCTTCGAGTGCTGTAAAATCGACCGTGGCGAGCGATTCTTGTAGCTGGAAGTTGCCCCAGCTGGCCTCGGGGATCTCGCCGTCGCGTGATGTGGCGATGAGTTCGTGACTCTCGAAGGGCCCCCCGCCTTCGAGCCGGACCTGAAGCTCCACGGGCTCGTCGACGGCGGCGCGAACCTCGGGTGCGCAGCTTGCGCTGAGCGGTTCGGGAATGAGAACGTCGACGGAGCACCAATCCACCTCGCCCCGGGCGTTGCGCGCGAACAGTTCGAGGCGTGCCATGCCCTTGCGCGAAGCGACGACCTCCGCACTGGCGGCACCGTTGTCGAGCGTGGTTTCGGTGATGGTGATCCAGTCCGCCTCTGAGTCGAACAAGCGCCAGCCGGCGTCCTCGACGGCGACGGAGTCGAACACGTGACCGATCACTTGCAGCGGTGTGTCGACGAACGCGACCAGCGGCGACTCCGGGCACCTGGCGGAGATACCCGCCACCGCTTCGACCGACGTCTGGCAGCTGTGGCGGCTCCCGTCGCTAAACACGCCCTCGTAAATCACCGTGAATGAGGTTGGCTCGTTCGCGCTCAGGCTCACGCCCCGGGTTCCCGCGTTCTTGAGGGAGACCGGTGCGTCGCCGTTGACGCGCCATAGTCCCTCGACCAGCTCGCCCATTGGGTCGACATCGGCCTCGAAGGACATGGTCTGGTCGACCGCGATAAACTGCGGGGAAGGGGGGCACTCCATCGATACCGCCAGGTCTTCGGCTGGTTCGGGGTCGAGGCCCGTGCGACCGCCGCACGCGCAGATCCCAAACTCCAAAGCCACCAACGCCCAAGACCGCACAACCCTCATTCGTATCAGAATTCCAGGCCTGTAAAAAGGGATGCACCGATGCTGAAATGGCGTCACAATCGCCGGTCCAATGACTACAAAGTCCGAGTCCTGGTCGATTGAACGGAGCTCCGAGGAGTATCTGATTGGCGGGTGGGGTGAGCCCTATTTCCGCATCAATGACGAAGGGTGTGTGGAGGTTCGTCCACACGGCCGTGCCAAGCACGGAATCGACCTTCACAAGTTGGTCGAAGAAGTGGAGGCGCGTGGCGTCACGTTGCCGATGTTGCTGCGCTTTACGGACATCGTCGAGGACCGCATCCGGAGCCTCAATCACTGCTTTGCGCGTGCCATCAAAGAGTATGACTATGAGGGCGCCTACCAGGGGGTCTATCCTGTCAAGGTCAACCAACAACGACAGCTCGTCGAAGAGATCGTTCGTCACGGCAAACCGTGGAAGTTTGGGCTCGAGGCGGGTTCAAAGCCCGAACTTATCATCGCCATGTCGGCGATGCAGGACTCGGAAGGCTTGATCGTCTGCAACGGTTACAAAGACTTTGAGTACATCGAACTCGCGCTCATTTCGGCCCAGGTCGGGCGAACTACGTTCGTCGTGCTTGAGCGCGTCGAAGAACTCGATGTCGTTTTTGAGGCGAGCGAACGCCTGGGCATTCGCCCCTCGCTCGGTGTGCGCTCGCGCCTCAACGCCAAGGGCATCGGTAAGTGGGCGGAGTCCGCCGGTGACAAAGCCAAGTTTGGTCTCAACGCGGCGGAAATCGTCGAGGTGGTCGACCGACTCGCCGAGCGCGACATGCTCGACTGTTTGCAGCTGCTGCACTTCCACATTGGTTCGCAGGTGTCTAGCATCACACCGTTTAAGAACGCGATGCGCGAGGCGGCGCAGACCTATGTCGAGTTGCAGAAGCTCGGTGCACCGATGGGCTACCTCGATGTGGGCGGTGGTCTCGCGGTGGACTACGACGGTTCTCGAACCGACTTTCATGCGTCCAAGAACTACGACATGCAGGAATATGCCTACGACGTTGTTTCGTCGATTCACGATGCGTGCTCGAAGGCAGAGATCCCTAGTCCTATCCTCATCAGCGAAAGCGGTCGCTCGACGGTCGCGCATCATTCTGTGCTGGTTTTCGACGTCGTCGGCTGTAACCAAATCGTTTACGACCTTCCCGAAGACCCCGGCGAAGAAGCGCACACCGTGCTTCAAGCGCTCTATGAAACATGGAAAGGCATTCGGCCGAAGAACGTCCAAGAGTCGTGGCACGACGCCCAACAAGGCAAAGAGGAAGCGCAAAGTCTCTACAAGTTTGGCTACCTCACGCTGCGCGAGCGCGCACAAGCCGAGCGGCTCTTTTGGCATTGTGGCAAGAAGATTTCCTCTCTCTTGGGCAGGGTCGAGTTCGTGCCTGAGGAACTACAAGTCCTCGAACGCGTGATGAGCGACATCTACTACTGCAATTTTTCAGTGTTCCAGTCCGCGCCCGACACCTGGGCTATCGATGCACTGTTTCCGATCATGCCGCTGCACCGACTCGAAGAACAGCCGACCATCCGCGCCCGGCTGGCCGACCTTACGTGTGACAGCGACGGATTGATCGACCACTTCATCGATCTCGACGACGTCAAGTCCGTACTCAACGTGCACGCGCTCGAATCTGGCAAGCGCTACCTCATGGGTATGTTTTTGATCGGAGCCTACCAGGAGACGTTGGGTGACCTGCACAACCTCTTCGGTGACACCAATGCGGTGCACGTACTTCTGACCGACGATGGTTACGATGTCGCTCACGTGATCGGTGGCGACAGCGTGCATCAAGTGCTCAAGTACGTCGGTTACAACCCGAACGAGATGATCGAGAGTGTCCGCAAGCAGGCGGAGCGCGCATATCGTCAGGGCAACGTCAGTGTGCAACACATTCGTTTGCTCAACGACATTGTTGACAAGAGTATGCGTTCCACGACGTACCTTCGCGTCTAACGGGGAAGCGTGAGACTGCGGACCGTGCACGTCCTTGCACAGTCCGTTGCCAGGTGTGGGGCATGTGTTACCCTCTTCGCTCATCAGCGCTCGGAGCGGCGAAGTCTATCTTTCTAAATTTGCTCTGAGAAACGCCCCAAAATGCATTCGAGCAAGCAGCTTTGCAATGCCGCGTTTGTGGGGGCGAATCATAGGGAGGGTGTAGCCGGGTGATCGTGCTGCAGGATGTTACGAAGGTTTATGAGGGCCCCGACGGCCAGCCAGTGAAGGCTGTCGACGGCATCTCGTTCGCCGTGGACGAGGGCCAGACGGTCGCGCTGATTGGAACGAGTGGCTGCGGCAAGACCACGACGATGAAGTTGATCAACCGGCTCGTAGAGCCAACGTCGGGCTCGATTCTCATCGATGGTAAGGACGTGACCAAGTGGAACGTGATCAAGCTTCGACGACAGATCGGCTACGTCATTCAGCGCGGCGGGCTGTTTCCGCACATGACGATTCAAAGAAATATCGGTCTTTTGTGTGAACTCGAAAACTGGAAGCCCAAGCGCATCAAAGAACGCGTGCACGAGCTGCTCGAGCTCATCAACCTGCCGCCCAAGAAGTTCGCGAAGCGCTACCCCGCGGAACTGTCCGGGGGCCAGCAGCAGCGAGTGGGCGTGGCGCGTGCGCTCGCACTCGACCCGAGGTACATCCTGATGGACGAACCCTTTGGCGCGCTCGACCCCATCACCCGAGCGCAGCTACACGAAGAGTTTGTTCAGCTGCAACGGCGTGTCAAAAAATCGATCGTGCTCGTCACGCACGACATGGAAGAGGCGTTCAAGCTTGCCGACCGAATTGCCCTGATGAACGCTGGGCGAATTGTGCAAATGGGGGATTTGGAGGACTTCCGCGAGCGCCCCGCCAACGACTTTGTCGGCGAGTTTTTCCAAGCGCACTTTGCGCCACAGGAGGCACATGCTTAGAGCGCCTTCTACGAGTCGCTGGCTCATTGGGCTAGGCGTGCTCATCGGGCTTGCGTTCTCGAGCGGAGTTAGTGCGCAAGACAAGACCGTCGTCATCGCAAGTAAGAACTTTACGGAAAACCGCTTGCTCGGGGAGATGCTTGCGCAGCTCATCGAACAGAAAACCGACCTCAACGTTGAGCGACGCTTGAACCTTGGTGGCTCAACGATGGTGTTCAACGCGATTCGCTCCGGGCAAGTGGATATCTATCCAGAGTATACCGGCACGGGTTGGATCGCGCTGCTCAAACGAAAAGAACGCGCCTCGGACCCGCTCAAGGTTTACACACAAGTGGCTGACGCCTTTCGCCAGGAACTTGGTCTCGTTTGGCTATCGCCCTTTGGTTTCAATAATACGTACGCCATCGCGATGGATGAGGCAGTTGCCGAGCGTTACGGCATCGAGACGATTTCGGACATGAAGCCACATGCGGACAAGCTGCGCGGTGCCATGACGCACGAGTGCGTCGAGCGACAAGATTGTTACCGCGGATTGGTCAAGGCGTACGAGTTTGAGTTGCCCAATGTGCGCGGTATGGAGCATGGGCTCAGCTACGAGGCGCTTCGTACAAACCGCGTCGACTTTGTGGATGCGTATACGACCGATGGCAAGCTCCTCCGCTACAAGGTGCGCATTCTCGAGGACGATAAGGGTTTTTTTGCGCCTTACGATGCTGCCCCGGTCGTGCGCGCCGATACCCTTGCGAAGCACCCACAGCTGCGCGAGGTCATCAACTTGCTCGCTTATCAAATCGATGAAGAGAAAATGCGGAAGCTCAACTTCGAAGTCGAAGAGAACGGTGGGACGTATGCGGCCGTCGCGCGGTCGTTTCTCTCGTCATTGGGCGGCGGAAGCGCCAAAGGTGTAACCTCCACCGCGAAGGCGCCGACAAAAAGGGGGTTCTTCGATGTGCTGTGGGCGCGGCGAGATACGACGATGCGGCTCGCGGCCGAGCATATGTGGCTCACGCTGATCGCGGTTCTGCTGTCCGTCCTCTTCGCGGTGCCGATCGGCATCTGGCTCACGCGAAAACCCGGGCTTTCGCCGACTGTCTTGGGCGTTGCGGGGATCATTCAGACCATTCCGAGCTTGGCGCTGATCGCATTTATGATTCCCGTTCCGGGACTTGGTCTTGGGGCACGTTCGGCGATTGCGGCGCTCTTTTTGTATGCCCTGTTGCCGATCATGCGGAACACGTTCACCGGCATTAACGAGGTGGATCCCACCCTGGTTGAAGCTGCGCGTGGGATTGGTCTTACGGACAAACAGATTCTAACGAAGGTCGAACTGCCGCTTGCGATGCGCACCATCATGGCGGGTATTCGCACGTCGACCGTGATCAGCATTGGCGTCGCGACACTCGCGGCGTTCATCGGTGCGGGCGGACTTGGCGATCCCATCGTCACGGGTCTTCAACTCAACGACACAATGCTCATCCTCTCCGGCGCTATCCCCGCGGCGCTTCTGGCGCTCATCGTCGATGGATTGCTCGGCCTTGCTGAAAAGCGCCTCACCCCCAAAGGCCTCTCCTAAACAGCAATACATGCTCCCTAATTGCACTAGATTCCGTGGAATGCGCGCTCTCTCTGTGGCATGTTTGCTTTGTTGCTGCGGGGCGCCGGCGGCTGAGCCGGGTGCCAGAACCGCGAACCCTCAGGCGAGGGCTGAAGTGCCTTCTTTTTCGGAGCCGGTGGATCGAGTCTTCGCGTCTCTGAAGCGCGTTCGCGACATGGACGCCGCAGTGCGTTGCAAGGAGGTCTACGCGCTCCTCTACGCCAAGAGCATCACACCCCCCAAACCAGTCTCGATTGAGCAACGAGCGCACGAGGCCAGCTTGCTGGAGTATCCCGGTGGGAAAACGTACGGCGCGTGGCACAAAAGATACGGAACCAAAGGGAGGGCGAAAGGGCCGCTTCGCAGGTTCTACTTCAACGTGATGCCTGATGGCGCGACGGACGTGGCCGCGGAGCTTACGCGCAACCTCGAGCGTTCATCGATACCGTTCTCTTTGAAGATAGCCACGAAGCTCTCGGCGATCGCCCGCAGACGCTCGGCCATGGTCCTCTACGTATCAAGGGACGACTATGAGGTGGCGAAGCGCGTCTCGATCCGGCTTGCGGATCGCTTGTCCCATGCGTTTCATCCTGACGTGCCGGCGTTTACCAAAGAGATTAGGCCGGGAGTCGGTGCCGCAGACGACGTAGATGGGACGCGTGCTCCGCCTACGCGCGAGCGTCATAGTTTCGGGAGCGCGCGAGCGGACATCTTGTGCGAGGTCGTCGGTTCGGGGGCCACGCTCCCGACGCGCGCCGATCTTGGCCGGGCTGTGCGTCAGCGCTTCAAACATTACGGGCTCGATCCTGCGCGGCCATGGCTCCGCCGCGCGAGTGAACCGGACGACCTCTAGCCGTGTCTGCGGAGCGTACTATACAGCGTGCAGCACGAGCGTGTTGTCGAGGCGTTTCAGGTCGTCGGGATCCGAGGTTATGACGACGGCACCCAGTGAACGAGCGAGCAAAACGACGAGGGCGTCGATGACGTCGGGCTGCTCCGACCGGTTTGCTTTTTCCGCAATCTCATCAGGAACGCTGATTGTGATCCGTTTGACAGCCATGCTCTCGGGAGTAGGATAAAAAGTATGACCTCCCGAGCCAAAGTCAGCGTGACACTGACCGCTGATGTGCTCAAGAGTGTCGACGCGGAGGCGGCTCGGACGGGAAAGCCGCGCAGTCAAGTGATGAACGAGTGGCTTCGGCGCGCTAGCCGGTTGCGGGCCCACAGCATCCTCCGGGAGCAGACCCTCGAGTACTACCGTGGGAGGTCAAAGGACGAATCAGCCAATGAGGCTGAAGAGCTAATTGCGTTCTCAGCCGCCCAGGCGCATGTGTTCGAAGAGGACTGAAACCGACGTGACAGCCACACTTCGACGAGGTCGTATCTATTGGGCAAAACTAGACAAGCGAAGGCCGGTTTTGGTGGTATCCCCGGATTATCGTAACGAACACAGCTTTAGCGCCATCGTGATACCGGTGTCGAGTGCGCTCAGCATCGCACCGACCCATGTGCGATTGAGAAAAGGCGAGGGCGGGATTCGAAAGGCGAGTGTCGCGAAGTGCGAAAATATCATGACACTTCGCAAGCTCGACATCGACTCAAAGTCGCTAGGCTCCGCCCTAAACGCGAAGAAGATGCTTCTCGTGGAACACGCAATTCTTCGTGCAATCGGCGTCCCAATCGGGATGTAACCACCCCGGCGAACAGACCGGCGTGATGAGCCCAGCGAAAGGAGAAGCCGATGTGGTAGCAACCACATCGGCTTCGGGAAGAGCGCTAGGCGAAGAACCAAGAAGTGAGCGTGATGAGCCCAGCGAAAGGAAAAGCCGATGTGGTAGATCCACATCGGTTTTGGGAGGAGCGCAAGGATTAGGTTCGCGACGGGATTGAACGGTTGAATTTTGTTCGAAGGCCGAGCGCGCCCGCATCGCAGCAGTGAAGACGTAGGTACGCTACTTCTGCGAGAAGCGGCAACACTGGTGTGACGTGATGAGCCAAGGGAAAGGAAAAACCGATGTGGTAAATCCACATCGGTTTTGGGAGGAGCGCAAGGCGAAGAACCGGAAGCCTAGTAGCCCATGGATTCCATGGCCATGTCGTTCATCGACTTGGCTGCGGCAGGCGCTGCGCCACCGACGGCTGCCCGCGATCGCACAGAGCCCTTGCGCATCTTCTTCGCCTCTTGACGAAGAATTCGTCGCTGTGCGGGAGCCACGCTCGGTGCCTGCGCTGCCTCCTCAAGGTCGTCGGCGACTGCGGCCAGTTGGTTGGCAGCTGCGGTGTTGTTGCCTTGCGCCAGAAGTCGCGACGCTTGCACTTGCGCCTTGTAGGCACGGTTGGTCGCGACCATGGCCTGAACGCGGCTGTTCTTCGCCTGTTCGGCCTTCTGCTTGTTCCGCGTGAGTGCGACGTTCAGCGTGCGGGATGCTTCACGCTCGCGCTTTTTCGTATCGACATAGTGAAGTTCTGCTTTTGCCAGAGGCATCTTGCCGACTTGTTTGCGGTTGACCTTGGCGCGAACCAAGAGTTCACGCTTTTGACCGGCGTACATGCTGCCCAGTTTGATCTTGGCGCGACCGTTCTCGACGACGCCGCCGAGGCTCTCGATGTCGAGAATCTGCACGCCTGGCATGGGAACGATTTCGATCCAGGTATCGGTTGCGACGGTTGATGCCAAGAGGTTCGACTCTTCTCGCAAGATGATGGCCATCTGGTTGGCATGCTCAAGGTGGTAGAGCCGACCTGCCGTGTTGACAGCCAGCGTCGATAGCAAGCTTTCGTCGTAACCAACCCCAACGCCGATGCTGGTGATCTGAATACCCTGTTCTGTGCCTTGCGCGGCGAGGGTGCCGAGCGTGTAAGGGTCCGACGGACCCTCGTTGGCGTGACCATCGGAGATCATGATGAGACGCTTGATCGCGAAGTCGTCCGCGGCGCGCAGGTGACTTTGACCGAGGGTAAGACCGCCGTACATGTTTGTACCTCCTGCCGCCATCATCTGATGGATGCGGCCCATCAGTTGGGCGCGTGTGGAGTGATTGAGTGCCACAGGTGGCGACCACTCGGTAATATCACTCGCAAAGCCGACGATTGAGACGCGGTCGCCGTCTTTCATCGTTTCGAGCAGGCTCGCGGCTGCCATCTTGGCGTTCTGAATGCTCGTGCCCGCCATCGAGCCCGAGGTATCGACCACCAGGCTGACCGCCATCGGGGCCCGCTCACGCACCGTGATGTGCTTCGGCGCCTCGACCCACACGCCAATATGCGTCTCGCCATCGTCGCCGACCCAGATGTGGGTGTCGCCGGCCGCCCCACCGATGGTCACTCCTCCCGCGTGTGGCTGGGTCTGGGCGAGGGCACTTCCCCCGCATCCCAAGCTGAGCACCATTGAAACAAAAAATAAACCGAACATCGTTCGTTGAAGCATGTTTGTCGTCGCCTTTCCTTGATTGCACGACTTGATCAACCATGCACCGCCCTTCGCTCGTTCTGGAATCGCGATGCTTTGTTGTCCTCCTCGACGGGGCCCAACCCCGCCTTCGTCGTCCGCCGCGCTTCGCAATCCCAATCCTTCGCGATGTTTCGCCGCTTGGCTGATCAAGTCGTGCATGGCCGTTAACGACGACTCGGCTTGCGCTTGGATCTCTTGGAACGAAAAAAAAAGATGCGCTGTCAGTCAGGGCGGAGCGCGATTGACGATTTAATAGGCGTTTTTCCCTGTGAAACCGCCGAAAATCGTCTTCCAGATGATCCTGAGGTCGAGCCACACACCCCAGTTGCGGATGTATTCAAGGTCGTACTCGATGCGCTTTTCCATCTTCTCAAGGGTGTCGGTCTCGCCGCGCCAGCCATTGACCTGAGCCCAGCCGGTAATCCCCGGCTTGACCTTGTGCCGAAGCATGTAGCCCTCGACCCGCTTTCGGTACTCTTCATTGTGGGCCACCGCGTGTGGGCGAGGCCCCACGATACTCATCTTGCCAGTGATCACGTGAAGGAACTGCGGAAACTCGTCGAGTGACGTCCGGCGTAAGAAAGCACCGAACTTGGTGATGCGAGGGTCATCTTTGGTGGCCTGCTTGACCTTTGCACCGTCTTCCATGACTCGCATGCTGCGAAATTTCAGCACTTCGATCACCTCGCCGTTGAGGCCGTAACGGCGCTGTTTGAAGAAGATGGGCCCACGCGAGCTGAGTTTGACGCCGATGGCGATCACGATCATCGGCACCAAAATCAGCAGCAGGATGAGCGAACCCAAAATGATGTCTTCGGCGCGCTTGAGCCAACCGTCGACTCCATAAAATGGCGTGTCGTGTAGCGACACCACCGGGATGTCCGCGAACGTTGTCCAGCGGCTTCGAAGTAAGTCAAAAACGAAGAAATCAGCCACCATGTGGACAGACGCCGTCGTGTCTTTGAGTTCATGCAAGATGTCGTTGATACGGCTTTCTGCCTTGAACGGTAGAGCGATGTAGACCGCGTCGATTTCGCCCGCCTTGGTGTGCTCGACGAGTTCCGCGAGGCTTCCGCGCATGGATCCGATCTCGTCGGAGATGGCGTGCAAGCGATCGAGGCCGCGGTCGTCGTAAAAGCCCACCACTTTCATGCCAAGCCAGGGGCTGTCCGTCATTCGACGTGCGAGACGCTCACCCATCACCGTGCCGCCCGCGATAGCGACGCGTCGAAGGTTGACGCCCTGCGCACGAAGGCGACGTTGGGCGAGCCGCACGACGACTCTGTAGCTGGCCATCAGAAACGGCGCGGACCCAAACCAAATCATCACGACCAGACGCGAGTAGTGCGCTGAGTGCTTCGTGAAAAAGCCGACCGCCAAGAGGAACGGAACCGTGATGGCCCAAGTGAAGCCGACGCGAAGGACCTCTCGTCGGATGGGGATGCCTTGCCAGTTTCGATAAAGTCCGTTTGCGTCACCTGCAAACAGAAAGACGATCAGTGCAACCAGTACTGCGACCGTATATTGTACGTCCCAATCACCGGTGGGCTGGTACGCCAGCTGGGCGGCCAGCAAAGACGACGCGATGATCAGGCAGTCGATGAAGCGTACCCAGCGTCCTGATTCGTCGTTGATAACTCCTGGCATCTACCGTGTCACCCAGCCTCGATAATTATGCCCGGTACGCGTACCAGAACTGACTGACGTTTCCCGCGCGGTCGGGCAAACGCTTGAAGTCCTCTTCGACGCCGACCAATAAGTAACCAATACCCGAGTCTCTGCCCAGCCGACCCGGAACTTCACGCATCTCTGAGAAGCGCGTGTGACCGGCCTGCACCACCACCAGTACACGGTCCGACATGCGTGCTGCGCGTCGGATCGATGGGCCGGCCGAGGGACCTGTCCATGCTTCGGCGCTCAGTGACCACGGCGCATCTTCGTCGCGCACGAGTGTGCCATGATTGTGGCGAACGACCATGGCGCTTCCCGGCTCGACCTGGCCCGCCGGAAGTTCAATGGCTTGCTTTGACTCGAGTTGCTCGACACTTTGAACGGACACCTGCGCAGCGTCTCCTCCCGGGCCATCAAGCCCCGTCAGGCGCTGTGAGATCTCGAGCGCCAATGGAAGTTCTCGGTCGGTGGCCGGCACAACGAGTGTCTTGCCCGCCGCGTCGACGAGGTAGTCGTCCATCTCTGCGACGAGTGCGTCGAGAAGTTGCTTGTCGCGCGGCCATGTCGTGCTGCCTACGACCGGCCCCTTGCCCCAATAAGCGACTTCGGCCGCCGTGCGCACGGTCAGGTCGCCAAACTCTCGCCAGAGTAGCGCTATCAATACAACCAACAGGCCAACCGCCGGCACACCTGCCGCGACGGCGTATCGCGCCTTCGAGGGTTCGGGTAGCTCTGGCGCAACCGCGGGCGATTCGATGCGTAGCCCGCTTCGTGGTGAGCGTGCGTTGGCTTCGGCCTTGACCAACTCGTCGCGCAGCTTCTTGACACGCGCTTCGGCGACCTGAATTGCGGCCAACATACTCGAAGCCGTACCTTCATCACCCGAGAACTTGTTGATGGAAGCCTCCGCTTTGTCCGCTTGCTCCCGAAGGCGCGCCTCTCTTTGTTTTGCGCTCTCAAGATCGACCTTGAGGGCGCCCGTGTTGGCGCCTCCGCCCCCGCCCGATTCAATTCTGTTTTCCAGTATTTTCACGCGTTGCAGCAGCTCCTGCACCTGCGGGTGCGCGTCTGTGTAACGCGTGCGCGCGTCGCGCAGCTCTTCTTTGGCCTTGCGCAGAGCGGCGCGATCGGTCGCACTGCCCTTCGGGCCTTCACCGCTTTCGCTTCGCTTCTCACGGGCATTGATCTGGCCCTGGAGTTTGGCCACCTCTTCGGCGGCTTCAACGGCACGTGCGCGATAGTCGGCTGCATCTTTGATGGCTTGCTCTCGCTCGACGGTCAGGTCGATGATGCCATGTTCATCTCGAAAACGTTTGTATCTCTTACGTGACTCGTTGACGGCTGCCTCCGCCATCTCAAGGTCACTCTCGATCTTCTTGGAAGCTTTGCGCAGGCGTTCCCGGTCCACCGTTTCGCGGTGTTCGATAAAAACATCGACCATCGTGTTTGCGAGTTGTGCGGCACCGTCACTGGTGTCAGAAAAAGCGCTGATGGTGATCAAGTTGCTCAGTTCGTCGAAACTTACGTCGATGCGTTCGGCGAACAGGTTGAGCGGGCCGGACTCACCGACCTCTTCTTGTACACGCTTGAGGTTGGTGGGAAGTTTGACCGAGTCGACGATGGTGCGCAGGTCGCGAGGGTCCGCTTCGATGGATGTTTCGCCATCTTTTTCCACCGGCATGCCCTCGTACACGAGCTGCGAGCGAGAGAGCCAGTCGCGGGGCATGAGGAACTTGGGGACCGTGTAGCCGAGGGCAGCACCGACGATTGCCACGGTGAGCAAAATCTTCCAGCCCGATCGCAATGCGCGAATCAAGCGAGCGAAGTCGAGCGGTTGCCCGGTTGAAGCCGTAGGCCCAGACGATGGGGCGTCCGCTGCCTGGCTCAGGCCCGGACCGATTTGCCGTTCTTCGTACATCACTTGAGAACGCGCGTTTTGCGCGCCTTACGATTCCACATAAAAAAGAGTTTTTGCAAGGAAATTAGGTGCGTGGGGCGCGCTGCAAACGCGCCGGGTGGCTCTGAAATGGTTTGTCAGCCCTCAGGATCCGGGCTACCAGGTGAGCGATGGCTTTGATGAAACGTCGTGCGGCTCAGACATGTTGGGTAGGACTTGCGATCCACACGCTTTTTGCTTTGGGTTGCGGCGGTTTGCCTCCCGCTCCAGCTGTCCCATCATCGGCGGATTTCAAGCACAGCAAGGCCCCGCTCCAGCCTGGGCTCGACTCGGATCCGCCACGCGCCATGACACTTGCGCCGGGCGATATTGTGACGATTCGAAAGATCGCCGCTGAGCCGACTGAGGACACCGGCCTGGTCGTCGACGAAAAGGGCAACCTTCACGTCCCTCTCGCGGGCGATGTCAAGGTAGCGGGCTTGTCGCTCACCGAAGCGGAGAAAGCTGTCGAAAAGGCAGTCCAACGCTTTGACCGCGTCGCGCGAATTTCACTCGTTCTTCAGACGCCGACGGGGCAAATGGCCACGGTGGTGGGGGCCGTGACGCAGCCGGGCCGTGTCCAAGCGCTTCCCGGAACGCGCGTCGCCGACCTGCTGGCATCCGCGGGTGGCCCCGCCTCCCAAACCAGCGACGGCGAGTACACGGTTCTCGCGGACTTGCATCGTGCGCGACTCGTGCGCGACGGCAGGACCGTGCCCGTCTCCGTGCTCAAAGCGGTCGAAGGTGACCGACGTCACAATGTTCGCGTCCGAGCCGGCGACCAGCTCTACGTTCCGCCCTCCACAGCGGGACGCATCGCGGTCGTCGGAGAGCTCAGAAATGGGCGGCTTCTGCCCTACCGCCCCGGTATTCGTCTGACCGAGGTTTTGTCTGCGAGTGGCGGCACGACGCTTGACGGTGATCGCGGCGACATTCGCATTATCCGCGGCCCCTCAGAGAAACCAACTGTGTACGTGGCGGACCTCAAGGACATTATCGACGGTGATGCGCCCGACGTTCAGCTCGCGCCGGGTGACGTCGTCTACGTGACGGACCATTGGATCGCCGATGTCGGTGAAGTTCTAAATCGCTTGAGCCCGATCTTGACGACCGGCCTGTCCGTTGGTTTGGCTATCGGCCTTGCAAATGCGGGCCTCTAGTTGGAGATGAAAGACAAGGTCGCGCAGCTATTTTCGCCAGGTATCGAACTCGCGGTGGGTTCCGTTCCCGAAGGTGGAGAGGGTGATTACGCCGTGCTCTTTGATGAGGAAAAAGACCAGCTCGCACGTTCGGTCGACAAGCGGCGCCGAGAATTTGCCGCCGGTCGAGTTCTGGCGCGCGAGGCTCTTGCGCGCTTTGGCGTTCCCCACGCCCCCCTTCTCAACGACGAAGACCGCGCGCCCCATTGGCCATCGGGAGTTGTCGGCAGCATCACGCACACCCAAGGCTTCTGCGCCGTGGTGGTGGCGCGAAACGAGTCACACCGTGGGCTAGGGATCGATGCCGAGCCCGCCGCGCCGCTGCGCGAGCGGCTCTTTGGCCACATATGTACCGACGTCGAGCGCGAGTCACTTGCGGAGGGGCCGCTTGACAGTGCGGGCCTCAACGCGCGGCTCATCTTCTGTGCCAAAGAGGCATTCTACAAGTGCCAGTACGCAGTTACGCAGACCTACCTTGGCTTTCACGATGTCGATGTTTCGCTCAGCGAGTCCACGTTCTCGGTCAAACTCCGAAAGGACGTACCGCCTCTGTTCGAAGTGGGCGACCGTCTTGAGGGGCGCTTTGTTCTGTTCGACGACTTGGTGGTGACCGCGTGCGAGCTGCCTAACGAGGGCTGAGCAACGGCAGTCGTGGGGCAGGGGGCTTTCGAGGCTCGACGGCCTCGAGCGCATCTTTCCACGCACGCCAACCGCCGCCCGCTCGTACCGCGCCCAGAACCGCGCGACCTTCCTCCGGACCGCCCTGCGCGAGCTTCCACTCGACCCAGGCCCAGCGCGCACTGGTGCCCCGAATGTCGACCCGGCCTTTGGTGCCCGTGCGCAAGCGCTTGAGGCGCTTTTCGACCAAGGAAATCCCTGCAAAGGGCATGGCGTCGAGGGGCGTGTTTCGCTTCGACACGAAAGGCGCAATGCCGAGCGATAGCGGGATGGTTTTTGACAGCGACGTGCTCATTTCGATGAGTTCGTCGATGTCCGCGTCGGTCTCGGAGGGAAGACCGATCATCATATAGAGCTTGAGCCGTTTGAAGCCGTGCTCGCGTGCGAGCTGGGCTGCGCGCTCGAGGTTCTTGAGCTTCGCTTTTCGATCCATGAGGTCGCGCAAGCGCTGGCTTGCGCCGTCACTTGCCGTAGTCAGTGTCTTGTAGCCGGCTCGCCGCAAGGCTGCACAAAGTGGGTCGCTTAGGCGGTCGGGGCGCAGCGACGACAGGCCGACTTCGCAACCGCGGTCGGCGAGGGCATTGACGACATCGACAATCTTCGGGTGGTCGCTCACGGCCGCGCCCACGAGGCCGACGCGTTTTGCGTGCGCCGGAATGCGTTCAAGAATGGTCTCTTGTGGAACGAGTCGCATGCCGCCGTTGGTGCTTCGTCGCATCACGCAATACTTGCAGCCACGTGAGCAGCCACGTTCCGCTTCAAGCAAGAACATGTTTCGCAGCTCTGTGTGCGGCGTGATGATTTGGCCGGTAGCCGGAAGCCGGTCGACATCCGCCTTACCCATTTCGGGAAGCACGCTGCCATGCAGGGACGGAACGAAGCAGTTGGGAAGCTCCGCGAGCTTTTGCAGCTGCTCTTTGCGAGTGGTCGCCGTGAACAGGGCATCGAGTGCGTCGTGGATGGTTTGGTCAGCCTCGCCAAGCAAGATGGCGTCGACGTACGGCGCGAGGGGAAGAGGGTTCGAGAAGGTCAGCGGACCGCCCGCCAGAATAAACGGATGCCGGTCTTTTCGTTTTTCAGCGAGCGCCGGTATGCCCGACTGTTCAAGACACTGGATGAGACCCGCAAGTTCGATTTCATACGCGACCGAGACGGCGACCACCGGAAAGTCGCCGACGGGTGTCTGTGATTCGTAGCTAAAGAGCGGTGTGCGGCTTTGCTCGTACGCGGTGATGTCATCGGGCAAGAACGCGCGTTCGGCACACGTTTCGGGACGGCTATTGATTTGCGTGTAGATGCTCTGGTAGCCGAGCGAGGACATCCCGGTGTAGTAGGGACTCGGGTACAGCATGGCCACGCGCTCGGGCGCTTGCTTGAAGATAGTGCCCTGCTCGTCATCAACGCGCGTTTTGACTTGTTCGCGCAGCTCCCTGGTCGTTGCCACCGTTCACCATAGCACGAGCCGTGGCTAGCGAAGAGCCAGAAACACTAGCGGACGCGATGAGTGCTCTTGCAACCCGTGCCCTAAAAGAGAGAGAGATTTTGTCCAGGTCGTTCCGTGCCTGAGTGCCCCTGGACGAAGGAGCGAAGGCGTACCTAAATGGTACGTCGAGGGACTGAAGGAAGCGGTAAGCCAGGCACGGGGCGAGATGGGCGGAATCTAGCGGGCGCGTTCGCCGCCGTCGGCGACCAGCGCATGCCCCGTGACATAGGATGCTGCGTCACTTGCCAGAAAAAGCGCAGGTCCAGCCATTTCGTCGGCGTGCGCCGCGCGCCGGAGCGGAATGCGGCTGAGCATCTTTTCCTTCGCGGCGTCGGGTACGGCTTCGGTCATGTCCGTGTCGACAAACCCTGGCACCAGTGCATTGACGCGAACGCCGTCGCGGGCCCATTCGATGGCCATCACCTTCATGGCATGGAGAAGCGCGGCCTTTGCACTGCCGTAGGCCAGTGTCCCACTCGCCCCGCCCAGGCCCCAAATGCTTCCGACCAAGATGATCGAGCCACCACTTTTCATATGCGTATATGCGCGCTTCGAGCACTCCACGCCGCCGTGATAATGGACGTCCATCAGGCGCGTTCGCTCGCGCTCGCTACTTTGCGAGGCGAATTCCGCGCTTGCGATGCCAGCACAATGCACGAAGATGTCGAGCTGGTTCAAGGGCGCGAAGAGCGCGTCGATCGCTTCCGCTTGCGCGACGTCGCAAGCCACGCCGCTCGCATGCAATCCCTCGTCTGCGAGTTGCCTAACCGCGTGGGTACAGGCCTCTTGTGAGCGAGAACTGACCACGACGTGCGCGCCAGCTTGAGCGAATGCGCGCGCGATGGCGAAGCCGATGCCACGCGTGCCACCCGTGATGAGTGCGCGCTTTCCGTCGAGTGAAAAAAGTGAATCGCTGGTCATTCTTTCGTTCCCAGTGCGCGCTCGGCGCGTTTTATAAACTGTCCGTTGGGTGCGAGCGCCACATAGTCGGCGTAGGCCTTGGCGGCTTCCGGCGAATTGGCACTGGCCAGCGACTCGCCCAAAAAGAAGTAGGCCTCCGGCAGCGTCCCGCGGTACCTCACGGCGCCGCGCAGTGCCTCACGTGCATCATCGAGCCCCTTGGCGCCTTCGAGAAGGTAGGCGCGCCCCCGCAGCAGCCAATACTGTGCCTTGATGGGTTCAGGCGTCTTCTTGTTGCCGATTTTCGGGTAGACCAATGCAAGGTACTTGTGCGCCGTGGCGGGCTTGCCGGCGTGTACGGCGGCCTCGCTCTTGGCGAGCAGTGCCGCGATGGAGCCCGGCGCCGTACGAAGTGCGCGGTCCAACTGCTCGGTGGCCTGTTCGGCTTTACCCAACGCAGAGAGCGCTTTTGCGTAGGCAACGATCACCTCCACATCAGCGTCTTCCTTTTTCGCAATGTCCTTCACAAGAGCTTCAGCGTGGTCGGGTCGCGCGAGTAGCAGCGCGGCGTTGGCGAGCTTGAAACGAAGCGCAGGAGAGAGGGGGTCAAACTTCATCGCCTTTTCGAGTTCTGCGAGACCGTCGACGTTTCGACCACTTGCCGCAAGGGCTTGCGTACGACCGATCACGGCCTCCGGGCCTGCCGGAACGTCGTTGCGGTAGTGCAGTTCGGCCTTTCCGTAGTGACCATGAGTGAGCAGCAGTTCGCCGAGCAACACCGCGGCTTCTCTTTCGTTGGGTGCGAGCGAGAGCGCACGCGAGTACCCCGTTTCCGCTTTCTCAAAATCGCCCAGTGACTGCCAGTACCGGCCGTACTCCAAGTGCGCACTGGCGTCCTGCGGGGCGGCGCGCACGAGCTCTTCAAGGGCTGCTTTTTCCGCTCCCGCATCGTTTGCATCTTTCGCGGCCCGAACCAGCGCGCGCAATGCGTCGATGTTGCCCGGGTGCGCTGCACTGAGCGACTTGGCTTCGGCGAGCAGCTCCTCGTGTTCGTCGTGTTCCTCGGACAGAGCGCTGCGAAGCTCGATGGAGAGAGCAAGTAAGCGAGGATCGTCCGCGATCTTGCGCGCGTTAATACGCGCGAGGGCGTCTTTCATGTAATCGGTGTTGTTGGTTTGGGCAGCCGTTCGACCCAGCATGAGCAGCGACTCTTCGTCGTGCTCGTGGGTTCCGGCAAGGGCGTCCCACGCCGCACTCGGGTCGTTCAAGGCGAATGCACTCTTTGCCACGATGCGGCGGATACCCGCGTGATCGGGTACCAGCTTTTGCGCCAACAGCGCGGCTGCGACGGCGGGGCCAGGAGCATCGCGATCGAGCGCAACTTGCGCTGCGAGGGCCAGGTTGAGTGGGTCACGAACGCCCGACGACTTCAAACTCGACTCCAGTTCGCTCGGTTTGCCGTGTACAAATCGCCGAATCAGCTCACTCGATGCGCCGTATTTGGCGATCAGGTCGTGGTCGGTCTTGGTGCGCTTTTCTGGGGCGGTCGGGTTCTCGACGGCGCTGCGGTAGAGGGGCACGATAGCGTCCACGTCGTCACTGGGTGCGGTGCGTAGCGCTCGCTGCGCCTCCTCTTTACCTTGCTGCAAATACGCGAACATTGCGAGCGCCAAGGTTGCGTCGCGGTAGGTCGGCTCGGCCTGTAGCGCTTCGCGCAACAAGGTTTCTCCCTCGGGTAGGCCGACGCTGGCCAATGTGCGCCCGGCAAGATAGGTGGCGAACGTCGTCGGTCGTGGACTCATCGTCGATTTGCGGGCTGCCTCCACCGCGCTCTTGATGTTCCCCTGCAGCAGTTCCAGGGTGGCTCGAGCAGCGTCGGCTTCGCCGGCTTGCAGCGCTTGCGCGGCGGGGAGCAAAGACTCAAGCTGCGACCCCGACTTGAGGCCCTCGCGGTATGCCAAGTGTGCGGCCGCGAGCACTCTTTCTCGTTCGGACGGCCCCTTCTGTGCGAGGGCACGCAGCTCGGCCTTGTCGGGTTGGAGCAGCGCTCTGAGCAGCGGCACGTTTTCTTTGGACTCGGGCTTTGTTTCGAACTTGCGCACGGCCACGAACGCCAGCACGGCGATGAGCAGAGGGAGCGCCAACAACAGGAGCCAAGGTGTCTTCCTCTTAGGCCGTTCTTCAACGAGCCTTTTGTCGGTTGTGCGGCGGCTTGCGACCTGTGTTTTGGGCCCGCTCGGTTCGGGCGCGTGGCGTTCGACCACGATTTCGGCGTCCGGTCCGTCATCGAGGTCGACCTCGACGTTTTCGTCGGTGTTTGGTGTGGGCTGAGGCTCGGGGAGACTCTCGTGGTCGATCGTCACGGAGCGTGGTTGAACTGGGCTTTCGCTTGTCGGCTTGCCCTCGCGTTGTTCGGGCTGGGGGCTGGCGTTTGGCATCGCGGATGGGTCGAGCATGAGCGTCGACTTTGCAGCCTGTACGCGGGCTACCCCGTGCGGGGTGGTCTGTCGTCGTGCGCGAATGGGTCTGCTGTCGCCGACTTCGCTTACGCGAATCGATGGTGACGACTGGATTTGTCGAGGCTCGTTGGGTTCGTCGGCTGCTTCGGCGGTCGTGTCGGTGAGTTCTTCCGGTGGCTCGCTACCCATCATCAGTGTGCGTTTGCGTGAGCGTGGCGGGCTGGAGCTCGTCCGCGCGGAACGTTCCGCCGGTGGTGCGTCGCTCGTGAGCCTTGCAGGTTCGTCGACCACGGGCGGATCCAATTCCGGATCGGGACGGACGGCCATGCCGCGTGCCAAGCGGTTTGCGCGCTCGTGCAGGCGACGGATCTCTTGGCCTTCGTCATCGAGGGCGACGGCACGGCCAAGTACTTTCGCCGCGCGCTTTGCGTCGCCTCGACGCAAAAGAGTCTCGCCGAGGTAGCGGAGCGCCTCCGCATCGCCACGGTCCATCTTCGAGGCTTGAAGAAACGCCTCTTGCGCTCGCTCGAGGTCACCACCTTCGAGCAGAACGCGCCCCAGTACCACGACGAGTCCGGCGTTGTCGGGGCGACGCCGCAAGCCCGTGGCCGCAACTTCCATCGCGTCTCGCGTGCGGTCGACCGAGAGCAGGTCTCGCGCGAGCGAGCCGGCGTCCTCCTTTTTACTGAGGTTCCGAAAGCGCAGCAGCCTGCGGTCGAGATCCGCGTCCATGGCTCAACTCTACCCGCGGAACGATCGGAGTAAAGGTATCTACACAAACAGCGGCCGCATGCGTTACAACAAAGGGTGTCATGACCCGATGGATCATCACGATACACTTGCTAATGGCCTTGCTCGGCTGTGGGGCGAGTGGCCCAGGTGATCGGCTTGACGACTACGCGGGCGCACTTCGTGACCGCCGCTACGAAGACGCCTACGCAATGATGAGCGCCGCCTATCGGCAGAGCGTGTCCGAGAGCGAGTTCACCACTCGCCTAAAGAACGACCGCGCAGCGGTGTTGGAGCTGGTGGCGCTTTTGCAAGAAGGTCGTGGGCCCGTGGTCGAGCGTGCCGAAGTTCAGCTTGCCGATGGCACACCGATCACATTCCGCAAGGAAAACGAGGAGTGGCTGATCAGCTCACACACGGTCGACTTCTACAGTCAGGCGAGCCCGCGCCTTGCTTTGCGGACATTTATCCGCGCGGTGGAAAGGCGACGATACGATGTCTTGCTCAGCCTTGTGCCTCAAAGCGAGCGCGAGGGGATGACCGAAGCCTCGCTCAAAGCGGCGATCGAGGGCGAGGACAAGCAAGCGCTCGAGGTCTTGGTCGGTCGCTTGCGGGCCAGCATGCAGAACCCGATCGAGGAAATCGGTGACTCCGCAGTGATGCGTTATGCAGGTCGATTCGCCGTCCGCTTCGTTCGCGAAGAAGGCGTTTGGCGGATTCAAGACCCCGACTAAGGCGCGGCAAACAAAGCAACGAAATTACGCTTAGCGCTACGTGCCCGGCATATATTGGCCAAACGGGTCGAAGTTTCGGGCATCGTACGGCGTGTCTTTGTAACGGTTGTTGTAGAGCGTCTGGTAGACGTTGTGTTCACCGTCTGGGCCGTCTACGAGCTTGTTGCGAATGCGCCACTCAAGCTCGAAAAGTTCGCCTAGTGTGAGGTTTTCGGGGATCGAGCGGTCACGGGTTGCGGTAATCGTCTGACGGCCGTCGGTAAGACTCGTCGTTTTTCGAGGTTTCATCTCGTAGCGTTCGAGTAGCTCAGGTAGATGCCTGCGCAGGATCTGGTCCCGCACCATGGCTGTGATGAGCACGTCGTCAAGGTCGTCGTGTGCGATCAGCTGACCTGGTTTAGCGACTTTGCCAGCTTTTTTGTCCGCACTTGTGAACACATCGATCCCCAATTCCGGCGCGAGTGTTTCGAGACGGATCTTACCGCCTGGAAAATCGGTTGGGTCGAAGAGACCACTAAAGGCAAGGGTCTGGGTATCGAGAACGTTTGTAAATGCCAGACCCCGCGTCAGACCTTGGTTGAGCCCCTCTGCGTCCTCCCAGCGAAAGAGCATGGGAAGGTCAAAAGCTGCATTGTTATAGCCGTCGACAACAGGGCTTGCATCGGTGAAGCTGGTGATCTCCCGCCAAACTTGGTCAGGGCGACCGCTGATCAAAAACTGTGGAATCTCAGGTCCAGCATTCGAGCGGATCTTTCCGCGCGTCCAACGCGTATCGGCAATGCGCTCATTGGTGATGCCGTGAAACCGAGCATTTTCGATCTCAAACCCAGGCTCGATGAGCGCACGCAGCACTTCCACCGGTTTTTGTCCCTGGAACTTCACGAACGATGCGGACACCACGCGGCTTGCGGGGTTGGTGGTTAGACCGCTCGTTTCCGTGTCGAGTACGATGCGCGTGGCTTCGGATACCTTTGCGGTGAGACGAGAGAAATCGGGAAGGTTAGCCAGATAGCGTAGGCCCGCCGCACGGACGGTCGAGCCCATGCGCGGCGTTTGTGTCGGTGCGCTGGAGCTTGGCTCGCCGTCCGATCGATCAGCGATCAGCGCTTCGGCAGCGCCGCCCAGTGTGCTCATTGCTGCCAAGGGAAGCAACGCGAGTGCCGTAATCAGCCCGTAGGCGAGCTTCGTGGAGCCAAGTTGGTCTCGAAACAGATGTTCTCGACGACGGAACTTTGGGTCCACGGTCCTGGAACTGGGCAATCGGGTCATCCCCGCAGGTCCAGCAAGAAGTAGGCCAGCGTGTGAGCCGAAAAAAGCCCAAGCTTACCAGGGGACCGCCCAGCCGCCCGCCAGGGCACTAGCCGCTGCGCAGGGTCACCGAACCTCGCCATCAATGGGATCAAGGCCCTGGCAGTTGCGCCAAAATCGGCTAAAATCCGCCTCCATGATTTTCGTAGGTTGTTCTGGTTTTCCAGTCCCCGCGAGCCGCTACTGGGGAGAGTTTTCTGGCATTGAACTGACCGAGACCGAGCTGGGCATACCCGGTGAGGGAACGATCCGTCGCTGGAAGCGCGACTCGCCCAAGAAGTTCGCATTTTCTATGTTTGCTCCCAAGGAGCTCGCCGAGTCGAAGTTTGCCGCGAGCGACGAGAACGCCGCGCGCATCGACGAAATCGGCAAGGTCGCAACGAAGCTCAGAGCCAAAGCGGTCGTTTTTCAAGCTCCCGAAGACTTCAAGCCGACGCCGACCAATCGCAAGAAGATCAAGGCGTTCCTCAAGTTGATCCCCAAGGACTTTCCTGCACGCGTCGTGCTCGACTTTCCGCTCTGGAAACCTTCGCAAATCTTGAGCGCCACCAATGGCTACGACGTGGTTCCCGCGTACGATCCGCTTTCGGACGACGCCCCGAAGTCCGAGCTCGCTTACGTTCGCTTGCCCGGACCGGCCGGCCGCCGTAGCCGCTACGACGACAAAGCCATCTCCAAGATCGCGGAGCATTGCGCGGCGCTCGATAGCAAAGAGGTGCTGTGCGTCTTTCGCAATCAGGATATGTTCGTAAACGCCAAGGCCACCCGCCAAAACCTCACCTGATTGCTCGCCCGATCTGCTTCGCGATACTTCGTTGTCGTCTACGCTCCCTGCGCACGTACTTTTGAGTCTAATCGTTGATCACATCTTCACTTTTTTTAGGACGAGGACGAATTTGGCGAG
>CAZAQV010000041.1:0-30116 GCA_964487255.1 uncultured Polyangiales bacterium
CCTTGAAAGCGGTCGTGGGGAGACCCACCGCGGGTTCGAATCCCGCCCCCTCTGCCGGCCTGACCTGCATCGGAGCACTGACTGTACAGCCGAATACACACCGGGTACACCCTTGCGGCGGTAGCATGCCTTCATGCCCAGGCCCGAGGCGCGCGAGACCAAGCAGGGAACGCGCTACGTCGTACGTGTGCGCAACCCGCAGCGCGTCAACGGCAGGGGCCGTTACACATCGGCCACGTTCGAGACGCTGCCGCTCGCCGAGCGGTTCTGTCGCGACGTCGAGACCCGGGGTGTGACCTGGGCGCTCGAGGAGTACGACCGCGAGAAGGACGAGCAGGCGGAGCTGACGCTCGACGAGTGGGCCGAGATCCACTTCAAGAGCCTGACTCAGGCCAATCCCGCCACCGTCGCTGACTACCGGCGGCTCTACACGTCGCGATGGTCTCCACGCCTCGGAACGATGCGCCTCTCGCGCATTGGTCGCACCGACGTCGCGCAAGCCCTCAACGAGCAGGAGGGCTCGGACAAGACGGTGATGAACGCCTGGTCGGTGCTCACGCACATGCTCAAGCTGGCTGCTCAGGACGGTCACATCCAGCGTTCCCCCGCCGTCGGCGTCACTCCCCCGCGCCGCACCGAGCACGAGACCCGCGAGCACCGCTACCTCACGCTCGAGGAGTTCGCCGCCGTGCTCGGCGCGACGCCGCCCCACTCCAAGCCGCTGTTGATGCTGCTGGCCGGCACCGGCATGCGCTGGGGCGAGCTCGCCGCCCTGACGGTTGCAGACTTCGACCTCGATGAAGGCGTCGTGCGAATCGTGAAGGCCGAGAAGCGCGGCGCCGAGCGACGTGGCGAGACCACCGTCGGCCCGACCAAGACGAGGCGCAGCAGGCGCACGGTGAGCCTTCCGTCGGAGGTCGTCGAGGCGATGCGTCCCTTGGTCGGTGGCCGCCCGCGGAACGAGGTTGTGTTCCGTGCGCCGCGCGGCGGCCAGCTGCGCCACCGCGACTTCTACGACGTCTGGCGCGGTGCGGTGCGCAAGAGCGGTATCGCCGAGCCGTCTCCGCGACTGCACGACCTGCGGCACTCCCACGTCGCGTGGCTCATCGCCGAGGGGGTCTCCCTGCCCGTCATCAGCCGGCGCCTCGGGCACGAGTCGATCCAGGTCACCTTCGACACCTACGGTCACCTGGTGCCCGACATTCAGCGCGCTGCGACCGAGGCGGCTGACCGTGTGTTCTCGGCGCTGCCGTCGCAGCTCGAAGGCTAGGCGGCACGCGCCGCGCGCCGGCGTTCCCGCAGGCGCAGCAGCCGGCCGACGGTCGACGGGTCGTACGCGAGCGCGTCGGGCCGCTCGATCAGGCGGTGGAGAGCGGCGTAGTAGCGCGTCGGCGTGAGGCCGAACCGTTCGACGATCGCGGCGTCCTTGGCGCCCGGGTGCTTCCATCGGGTCCGCTCGAGCTCGAGCATCTCGGTCTCGGTCTCGGTGAGCATGCCCGGGATGCTGCCACCACCCGCCGACAGGCCTACTCGACCTTGCTGAGACGCCGGCGGAGGTAGTGCCGCTCGCTCGGGTGAAGGTGCCGGAGCCGCGCGCGAAGCGTCGGGACGTCGACCCACAGCTCATCGGCGGCCTCGTGCTCGTCGTGGGCCCAGGCGAGCGCCTCGCCGAGGTCCCTGATGTCGATGAGCTGGCGTGCTGCGTTGTTGTCGACCTGGAGCTCCTCGCGCGGCCAGTAGTGCTCCGGGACTGGGCCGCGGTGGATGTGCTCGAGCTCGTGCGCGATGGTGCTGCGCCGCTCCGCCTGCGTCAGCCCGTGAGCGATCGTGACGGTGCGGTGGTCGTAGTCCGTCCGGCCGAGGATGCCCTCGGGGAGGTGAGCGAAGTGGAGGGTCCAGTCGACGAGCTCGCGGAGTCGGCGCCACGGGTGATGCATGGCCGGGAGGCTAGAAGCGACCTCCGACAGTGCGTCACGCCAGCATCTTCAAGTCGTCGTACGACATCGTATTGCCCGTGGCGGCGTCTGCCTTGTCCTGTTGCCGGACGCCGCGGACCAGGTGGCTGAGCGCCCACATCAGACGGATCGCCGCATGGAGAGCGAGCAGAAGCGACAGCTCGAAGATCCATGCGGCGACGGCGCCCGAGCCGCCGAGCGCGATGACTGCGGCGGCCACCGACGTGCCGGCGGCTGCGAGCGAGGACCCAACCGTGGACAGCCACGTTGACTCGAGCGACCGTCCACCGCGTAGCCGCATGCGTGCGAAGTTCGGAGTCGACGACATCGCGAACACGAGGAGGACGCCGGCGAAGCCCCCTATGACGGCCATCGCGCTCGCCGTGCTGATGTATAGCGACCACGCCTCCGCGTGGTCTGCGAGGAAGGATGCCATGCTCGGGACAGCCAGCAGTGTCGCGAGGACTAGGTGTGCTGCGACGCCGGCAAGTATGACGAGTGTGACGACCCTTGGGTTGTTCTTGATGATCGCCATATCACAACTGTGCCACGATCCACCGACACTTCGTAGGTGCTGCGCGCATCCTCACTTGCCGAAGTCGTTGATGAGGCGGTCGATCTCCTCAAGGATGTCGTCGACGTCGAGCTTCGTCTCGTCGTCCGTGCCGAACTCGGCAGTCGCGGTGATCACGTCGCGAATGAGGTCGTGCTCTTCCCGCTTCAGCCGACCCTCTTCACCATCCCAGTTGGTGAACGTGGCCTTGACCTTGTCGGCGCGGTTCGATCGGACTAGCCATTGAGTTACTGCCTTCAGCCTTTCCCTGGTGTCGGTAGGAGCGGTGCTGTGACCCGGGCTGAGGGTGATCTCGATCGACAGGTCATCGCCGAACTCGTTCGAGAGCTCGCGGAACGCAGCGTCAGCGCCTTCCTCATCTCCGATCTCGGCATCCGTCATGGCGCCAGCCGGGAGGCGAAGTTGCAGCCGGTTCACCCCGTCGGAGGCGATCAGCTTGTCGAACGCTTCGAGGTCGACCTCAGGCACGAGCTCAAGTCGATGGTTCTTGAGCGGAAGGTCCATCACCTGGCCCAGCCACATCTCGAGAGTGCGGATCGTAACGATGCCACGCAGCGGCCCCATGAAGGCGATGCGGTTCTTCGTCCCGAACGGCACGATGTAGGCGGCCTCGAACAGGTTCCGGCCCGGAGGGAGCGAGAGTGGTCCGGTCGTTCCTGATGATTCGTCGACTGTCTCTGGCCAGTCAGCCGGCCGCCTGATGCGCCCGACCCTGATGTACTTGCGGCGGATGGAGGAGCCCGCGCCGGCTTCGCCCAGATAGGGCGCGAGGTTCACGTTGAAGCTTCGGTCGTCTGCGGGCATCACTTCGATGTCTTGATGCAACCCGTCCCAGAAGCCTGGCTCGAGCTCGCGGCGCTGCTCGTCCTCGTCGATCACGATTGGGGACAGGAACTTGACCTGCTTCTTACTGACCATAGCGTTACCTCACGTATCGGTTTCCGGTCTTCCTGAAGCGGCAACAGCGGCCACCGTTGCGCCCTCTCCCCATGGCTTCGTCACGCCGGCTCCGTTCCGCCGGCGTTGTCCTGGTTCCCCTCGCCTGCCTCGTCCTGGACCTTGCGGCGGGTCTGGCCCTCGGAGTGGCCGCGGCGAGCTGCGATGGGCTCTTGCTGGATGAACTCGACGGGGTCGTCGGTGTCGGGGTCGAAGGCTCGGTCGTCTCTCACTTGCACGTTCGAGCCAGCGAGTTCAGATTCCACGAGGTCGAGGCGTTCCTCCAGCTCGAGGACCCGATCGGCAAGCTGTGCGACCCAGGCTTCGAGCCCCGTACCGGACCGCACCAGTCGGTCCTGTCGGTGACGGTCTTCGGGACTCGGCTCCGGCACCCCTAACGCCTCCCGCAGCGGACTCTTGTACGGCTGAGGATCCGTGCCGTCGTACCAGAGCTTGCGGGCAGAGCCTTGTTCCCAGACGGCCGCACGATCGATCTTCTTAAGCGTGTCCCCGCGTGGCACTGGCATCGTGCCGCCCGCCTCTGCCACCTTCCGGAGCTTCGTGAGCGTCGTAGTCGACGGCCCGCCGGCGGCAACGATCTCCTGATCGGTGAAGAGGCCGGCGCCCCGGAAGGCTGCCAAAACGGTGACGGCGAAGCGTTGCGCGTCGGAAGACATGGCGGCAACCTCTCACAGTTCTTTGGCAAACCTTGCTGCTCCTCGGCAAACCTTATGAGGCGCGTAGTCCCTGCGTAATACATACACAGATGTAGTTCCGCAGGTCAGAGAAGTTTGCCGCCGTCTCACCTTGAACTTGCTCTTAGTTTGCCGTTAGATATGAGTCATGCCCGACTACAGCTCCCAGCGGCCCCGGAGGACTCCTCCGCACGTGAGCCTCGGGGACCTTCGATCGGTCAGCGGCAAGACGCTCGACGAGGTCTGCGAGGCCGCCTCGGAGGTCCTGGGCAAGGCCCTCACCCGCGGGGCCCTGTCCGCCATCGAGAACGGCCATCGAGGCGCGTCTGAGCCAGTGCTCGCGGCCCTCGAGGTGGCCTACGGGCTCCGCTCCGGCGCGCTGACCACGAACTACGTGCCTCGAAACCGCGAGGTCGCGGCATGACGACCGAGACCCGAACGGACCTGCTCACCGTCGACGACGCCGCGGCGATCCTCGGGTGCTCGAAGTACACCGTTCTGCGCGAGCTCCGGGCCAAGAACCTCGTCGGCGAGCGATACCCGTTCGGGTGGCGCATCGACCCCGACGACCTGGCCGCCTACCGCCGCGCGCACCGCACCGTCGCGCCGGTCCGGCGCAGGCCCGGGCGATCGAGCAAGCCAGCCCCCTAGAGACCCCGCGTCCGCCCCGTGTCTGGGGGCAGGGCGGGCGCGGCACCGACCGGAGAAAGCACGGAGCCCGGCTCCACCACCAAGCAGAAACCGGGCTCCACGACTCAAGGAGAAGTATCGCAGATGCAGACCGTGATCTACGCAGCCTCGGCCACCGAGGTGAGCGTCAAGCGAAACGGCACCAATCTCGACCTGATCCACATCGAGGTCGACGAGCACGCCGAGGTGATCCTCGACGCCGCCCAGGCGCGGCAGCTGCACCAGCGGCTGGGCGAGATCTTCGCATCCGAGGCGGTGACCGCGTCGTGATCGCCGTGATCGTCACCGCCCTGGTCGCCGGCGTCGTCGGTGCGGCAGTCGGGGTCGCGCTCCGGCAGCCGCGGCTCCGTGCGCTTGAGGCCGAGACGGATCAGCATGCAGTCGACGCCGCGAACGCGTTCCAGCAGCTCGACGCGACGACCGAAGAGCTTGAGCTCGCCCGCCGGGCGAACGTCGTGCAGATGCTCCGCAACGCCGGTGCAGCCGACCTCGTGTTCGGAGGTGCCGCATGACGAGCGCGCTGGTGTTCCTCGCGATCGCCGTCGCCGGCGGCCTGACCGCCTGGCGGCTCGAGTGCTGGCGCAGCCGCCGCTCAGCGCGACGCGCAGAAAGTGGCACCGAAGTGGTGCCACCCACGACCGAGACCAGGCTGCCGCCCGTGCCCAGGACCCCGGTCCTCGTCTCGGACCGACCGATCCGGCGCGAGGACCTTTTCGTTGTGGCCGTGCTGCTGAGCCGCGAAGCACACGCGTGGATGAACCAGGCGTACGCAGCGGTCCTGGCTCAGGTCGCCGAGGACGAGGCCGCGGTTGGAGTGGACGACGTGGAGCGCGCCGCCAACGAGGGCGGTGGTCGGTAATGGGCGAGCAGCGCCAGGGCGACTACGACCCCAACCGCCGTTTCTGGCCTACGGCCAGGGCATACGTCGAGCCGGTCCGCGAGCAGCTGCGCGAGGCCGGTGCGCTGACCTACGTCACGCCAGCCTGCGAGACCAACGCCGAGCGCCTGCGCCGTCGCGAGCGGGAGGACGCCGAGGTCGCCGCGTTGGTCGCGGCCAAGCCCCGGAACCACTTCAACGCCGAGCGCGGGGAGCCCTGCCGGGTCTGCGCCTCCGTCGGGATGGTTGTCGACCCGGCCACTGGCAGGCGCGGTCTCTGCCCGGGATGCCACGGCGCCGGGTGCGGTCCCGCCAAGCGGCCCGGGGAGTCGCGATGACCGCCCGGATCAGGCCGTGCCCATCGGACTGCGCGCACTGCGAGGAACTCGCCGAGCAGCGGGCTGCCGAAGACCTCATCGGCGAGTCCTGGCGCGACGGCCTCGACCGCTTCGAACGAGAGCTCGACCAGAAGGGACCGCATACATGACCACCGAGCCTCAGGTCTTCGAGGACGAGGACGCAACCACGTACGTGCTGCCACCGGACGAGAGCCGTCTGGCCCAGCTGCACGCCGAGTACGCCGACGCGAAGGCCGCGGCCGACGAGACGGCTTCTCGGCTGAAGGCGATCACGGACGGGATCAAGGCCGAGCTGACCAACGCTGCGCCCGACGAGCAACGAGTCGAGCTGCGAGGCGAGGCCGGGCCCACGCTCCGGCTGACCTGCACGCGCCGCGCCACCTTCGACAGCAAGCGGTTCAAGTCCGAGCACCCGCTGACGTACGTGGAGTACGCCAAGTTCAGCGACAGCTGGTCGCTTCGCCAGGTCGGGAGCGGTGACCAGTGATGCCCTTCGGTGCCAACTACATCAACAACGACGAAGAGGTGATCTTCAAGAAGGACAAGATCAACGACGAGTTCCGGGACAACCGCTCTCACGAGGGTGATCCAGCCGGTGACCTGGCCGTATCCAGCTCCGCGCACGCTTCCGCAGGATCTGCCGACGCGGCGACGACGAACAACAGCAGCCCCAACAGCCACACCCGTCACAACTCTTTGGCCAGCGTGTCTGTGGCAAAGCGCACGCTTCCGGCCATGAAGCGTTGCGACTACTCCGACCTGCTGCCCGAGAACTGCGGTCACTGCCAGGGAACCCCCGATCTCGAGGACGGTCCCGCCGGGCTGCCAGAGCAGGTAGTCGGCACCTGGGCCATGGCGCAATACCCGGGCGAGTGTGGCTGCGGCTGCAACAGCCGGGTCCGTGAGGGCGACGACATCGTGCTGGTGGGAGACGCCGGGGCGCGTGTCTGGTGCCTGCTCGACCACACCAGGGGGGCGGCGTGACGGCCGCGACCGTGGCCAAGCCCGCCACGAGGGGCACGACCAACGGCAACGCCCGCGGATCGAGCGAGGATCGGCGGCGCCGGCGGGAGTGGCTGGTAGAGACCTACCGCGCCGACGCTGACGTGTACCCGGGCTACGAGTTCGTCGAGCTTGAATCCGGTCTGCGTGTTGAGGCCGCGTTCGGGTCCGGCATCCCAGCTTGCCGGTGCTACCGGTGCGGCGTCCTGCTGACCGTCGACACCGTCACTGTCGACCGGATCATCCCCGGCTGCAAGGGCGGCACCTACCGGCGGAACAACATCCGCCCCGCGTGCGGTCCGTGCAACTCCGAGACGGGCGGGGGTGTGCGGTCGTGACCCTGTACACCAGTCCCGTCGGAGACGTCCGTACCCGGATCTCGTGCGATGCCACGGGCTGCACAGCTGAGGTCACCGCCACCGGTCCGGACGAGTGGGGGCCGACCGGGACGTACGAAGAATCGAAGCGGCTCGCGGTCGCGCTGGGTTGGTCGGCATGGGTGTCGCGATCCTCGCGTCACTACTGCTCTGAGCACGGGCCCCGACCGGGCCACCGAATGCGGAGGCTCTGGTGACCGCCACCCAGAGCGCGGCCGACTTCATGAGCGCGGCCCCGAAGAGCGTCAGCGGGTCGAGCCCCTGGGCGAGCCGGTACGCCGCCGAGCTGCGGCGGGTGTTCCTCGAGCACGCCGCCCGGGCGCCGCGCACGCTGCAGCAGCACCTCGGCCCCTCCGAGCTCGGCGTCGAGTGCGACCGCCAGGTGGCCGGGAAGATCGCCGCTCTGCCGGCGACCAACCACGTCGTGGACCCGTGGCCGAGCATCGTCGGGACCGCCTGTCACGCCTGGGCCGAGGAGGCCTTCGCGGCTGAGAACGTGCGCCGGGGCGTGCTGCGGTGGGTGCCCGAGACGAAGGTGGCCCCGCATCCCGAGCACCCGGGCACGGCCGACCTGTACGACGCCCACGAGCAGGCGGTCGTCGACCACAAGTTCCTCGGCGAGTCGAGCATGGCCAAGGTCCGCAAGGACCCGCCGCGCAAGTACGTCGTGCAGCTGCTGCTCTACGGGCTCGGCTACTACAAGCTCGGGCTTCCGGTGCGCCGCGTCGCGCTGGCCGCCTACCCCCGCACCGCGGCGAGCCTCGACGGGCTCTACGTGTGGGACCGGGCGTTCAGCGACGACCAGGGCCAGATCCTGCCGGAGAACGTCGCGCTGCTCGACCAGGTGCTCACCGTCGAGACCCCTCGGCGCAAGGCGTACGCCACCGAGATCCTCGCGCAGCAGATCCGGCTCGAGGACGTGCCGACCGCGCCCGACGACGACGAGTGCTACTTCTGCCCGTTCTACCGGCCGCAGAGCGCGAAGGACGGCGGCGTGGGATGCCCCGGTCCGAGGGGCGGTGGTCAGTCGTGATCCGCAACCACCCCGGCCACCGCATCACCGTCACCCGCGGTCAGGTCCGCTGGCACGTCGAATGCTCGTGCGGGCTCGACCGCCGGTTCGCCTCGGTGACGCCCGCCAACCGCGCCGCGCTGGCGCACCACCACGCCGTGGGCGGCTGCAACTGCCCGGCCTGGCTGGTCGCGCGGCCGTACCACCCACCTGTACTCCGGCTCGTCCCCGACACCGAGGACGCGCCGGCCGCCAGCTCTACCGCCTAGCGCGAGCTGGCCCCACCCATCCGCAACACCCAGAGAATCGAGATCCGAGCATGACTCAGCAGCCGTACTACCCACCGCAGTACCCCCAGGCTCCGCAGCAGGCGCAGCAGCCCTACCAGCCGCAGTACCCGCAGCAGCCCGTTCAGCAGGCTCCGCAGCAGTACTTCCCCGGAGTCCAGGCCCCGCCCGTCGCGCCCCAGCAACCGCTGGCCAACGGCACGCTCGACGACTACTACTCCCAGCCGACCGGGGGCGGAGGCCCTTCGATCAGCTGGGCGCAGAAGCCCGACGGCTACACCGTCCAGGGCGTGGTCGCGCGTGACGTGGTCGACGGCGACGTGCAGCAGCAGACCGACCCGCAGACCAAGCAGCCGAAGACCTACCGCGACGGGCGCCCGATGTTCGTGCTCCGCATCCCGCTCAAGGTCCAGCAGTCCCAGGAATTCCCCGAGGGCGAGGCGTCTCTCTACGTCCGTGGCCAGATGCGCGAGGAGCTGCAGCGCGCCATGAGCGAGGCCGGCGCCCAGGGCGCACCGAAGGGCGGCGACGTCATCACGGTGACGCTCACCGGCCGCAAGCCGAGCCGTGGCGGCGGCAACCCGATGAACGTGTTCGCGATCCAGTACCAGCCCGCTGGCGGTGCGGGAGCACCTTCCCCGGCTCCCGAGCCCCAGCAGCAGGCCCCTTCCCCGGTGGAGGCACCGCAGCCCGTTCAGCAGGTTCCGCAACAGGCTCCGACGCAGCAGTACGGACAGGTCGTCTCGACGGCCACCGGCCAGCCGGTCCAGTACCAGCAGGCCGTGCCCGCTCCTCAGTCCGAGGTCCCTCAGGCAGCACCCCAGCCGGCCCCGCAGGCCCAGCCCCAGCAGGGACAGCCTCAGGGTCACCCGGCGCTGCCGGAGGGGTTCTCGGCTGAGCAGCAGGCGCTGCTGGCGCGCATGACCGGCGGACAGCCCGGTCAGGCTCAGGGCTGACCCAGCCGTGACTGCCATCGTGGGCGAGCTCACCGACGACCGGGCGAACATCGTCCTGATCGCCGGTGGGCTCGCCCTGCCCGAAGAAGTAGCGCTAGCGGCCAAACGTCTCAAGGCGCTGACTCCCCTGTTCTCGAAGAGCGACCCGCCCGGCGCACTGGTCGTACCGGCGACCTGGTCGTGCGCGGTGCAGCTGGCCGCGACCTTCGGCCCGGACTGGCACCCGCAGCCGCGGCTACAGGCGTGGATCGCCGAGGAGACCGCGCGGCGTTGCCGGCCGATCGACGGACACCTGTCCGAGGAGGTCCTGGCCGCGCTGCCCGAGGGCCTCACCCCGCGGCCGTACCAGACGGTCGGGGCGCTGGAGATCGCGCGCACCGGACGCGCCCTGATCTTCGACGAGCCGCGCACCGGGAAGACGATCACTACGATCCTGGGCCTCGCGCAGCTCTCCGGCCATGGTCAGGTGAAAGGCCTGCCGATCCTGGTGATCTGTCCGGCCTCGGTCGTCGATCCGTGGGTCGAGGCGTTCAACGCCTGGGCGCCGTACTGGACCGCCGTGGCCTGGCGCGGCCCGAAGCGCGACGCGCTGGCCGGGACCGCCGACGTCTACGTGACGTCGTACGACACCGCCCGGATCGACGCCCACGAGATGACCGACGCGCTGCCCAAGCTGGACGCGAGGTCGCTGGTGATCGACGAGTCGCACTACATCAAGAACCCGAACGCCCACCGCACCCGGGCGGTGAAGCGGCTGGCGAGGAGCGTCGACACCTTCGTCGCGCTGTCCGGCACCCCGATCACGCACCACCCCGGCGACCTGTTCCCGGTGATGCAGTGCCTGGAGCCAGGCGCCAACCCGAGCAAGGACCGGTGGGTCCACCGCTACTGCGAGACGATCCCGGGCGAGGACTACGACGAGGAGATCCTGGGGCTGAACCGGCTCACCGAGCCGGAGTTCCGGCTGACGATCGTCGGCCAGCACCGCCGGGTGGCACGGGCAGACGTCATGGCCGACCTCCCGCCGAAGGTCTACTCGGTCCGTACAGTCGAGCTGCCGCGCGAGTGGCGCAAGGCGTACGACGACTTCGAGCAGCAGATGTACGCCGAGCTGCCCCCAATCGATGGAGCAGGCGGCGGCGAGCTGGCCGTCATGGACGTGCTGGCTAAGTTCACCCACCTGTCCGGGCTCAGCTCGGCGCCGGCCGACGTGGAGATCACCTACGGCCCCGACGTCGACGACGTGACCGGCGAGCCAAAGCAGCACATCCACCTCGAGCTGAAGGCGCCGAGCTGGAAGGTCGACGCGCTGCTCGAGATCCTCGACGAGCGCTGCGGCGCCGATGTACCGCGCGAGAGCCGCGACCAGGTCGTCGCGTTCGCACCGTCGGCACAGCTGATGAAGCTCGCCGGCGCCGCGGCCGAGAAGTCCGGCTACCGCGTCGGCTACGTGATCGGCGGCCAGACCCAGAAGGACCGCACCGAGGCGCGGCGCGCGTTCCAGGCGGGCGAGCTCGACCTGATCTGCGCCACCACGGGCGCCGGCGGCACCGGCATCACTCTGAGCCGCGCCGGGACGCTCGTCTTCCTCCAGCGGCCCTGGTCGCTGGTCGAGTCGCTGCAGGCCGAGGACCGCGCCGAGGGCGACATGGAGGCCACCCGCGGCACCGAGGTGATCGACGTCGTCGCGAGCAACACCCTCGACACCCGGATCCGCTCCGTCCTACGCGAGCGCGCCGGTCAGCTCGCCGACCTGGTCCAGGACCCCCGCATCGTCGCCGAGCTGCTCGGCGGAAGCAGCACCAGAACCACCAGCGAGGAGGCAGCGTGACCTTCAAGAACGAGCACCCCGAGCACCGCATCGAGACTCATGACGGGTGGAGCAAGCCGCCGTACGCCGCCTGCAGCTGCGGCTGGAGCGAAGAGACCCACACCCGCAGTGAGGCCGAGACCGCAGCGTCGCGGCACTACGTCGAGACCACCCGCGAGACCGCGGTGCCGATCGGCCAGTTCGCCGCACGGTGCCGGCTCACGCGGCCGGTGCCGTACGACAACCTGGCCGAAGAGCAGCGGGAGTACGTCGAGGCCGAGAAGGTCACGGCCTACCGCGACCGCAAGCTCGGACAGGTCGTGGACATCCCGTGCGGCGTCACGACCACCGACCCGGGCGTGCTCAAGCAGCACCTGACGGACGTCCACGACGATCCGTGGCGCTGGGACGACCCGTACCTGGACCCGGGCGTGCCGCGCGAGTGCAGAACCTACCGGTCGCGGACCTCGGTCTACAGCAAGCCGTGGATGCCGCCGAAGTTGCACCCCGAGGGCAAGCCGTTCAAGGCCTCGACCAAGGCGATCGGCGACACCATCCGGACGTGCTCAGCGTGCAGGCTGATCGCCGAGGTCACCGGAGACGCTGGCGAGCGCTGGTGGGACGAGCACGTCGAGTCGTGCACCGGACCAGAGGTCGGTGCGGCATGACGACTCCGAGGTTCCGCAACATCATCGGAGTGGACCCGGGCCCGGTCCCGGGCATCGTCGTGCTGTCGGTCTGGGACAACGGCGAGTTCGACGCGCACGCGATCCAGTGCAGCCACACGATCGCCTCCACGCTGGTCGACGGCCTGGTGCGCAACGCCGGTGAGGAGGCGTGTCTGATCGCCGTCGAGCGGTTCGTCGTCGGCAGAGGCTCAATGCGCTCCAGGAAGGACGGCGTGATCACCCGCGACCTGGTCGGCCAGCTGCAGCGAGTCTCGAACGTGCTCGGCACCACCTACACCGAGCGCACCGCTGCCGCGATCAAGCCGTGGGCGTCCGAGGAGCGGCTGGCGCTGGCAGGGCTGCTTGAGCCCACCAAGGGCATGCGGCACGCCCGCGACGCCGCCCGCCACGCGCTGTTCGCTGCTGTGCGAGATGGCGGACTCTCCGACCCACTCAGTTGTCAGAGGAGGCGGCCCTAATGCGCGGCACCTACTCAGAAGTTGCGCCGCGCTCGAGTTCATCGAGGGACACGAAGCGGTTCTCGTCTGAAACCCAGGCATGCCACGTCACGCCGTCGAAGTTGATGTTCTCCCCGTCCGGCCTGACTGGCCGTAGTGACCCGTCGGCCTCGAGAACCTGGCTGCCGAAGATGGAGCCTGGGGCGGCCGCAACCCTGCCCGACGGACGAGAATCGACGAACTCGCTCAAGGGCATAGATGTGATCCCGGCGAGCATGAGCAGGCCCTCGTTCCAGATAGATGCAGGCGTCAGACTTCCCTGCACAACGAGGATTCCACCCTGCTCGACAACGGCATCGCCAGCGAACGACCCATTCACGGTAAGCCCGGCGCCGCGGCCGACCCGAGCGCCGGTCACAGCGCCATTGACAGTCTGCTCTCCGTCGACGTCGAGGTCTTCGAAGTTTCCAGTGAGAGTTCTTCGCATCGAGTCTCCTCCAGATCAGCGTGCTGTCAGTGACCGTACGTTCTCCCTCCGACACAGGTCCGTCGCGCTAGGCGCACATCGCAAGCGCTGGCCGCCAGGCGGTGGCACGTGAGGGTCCTCCACACCTGCGGCGGTCCGGAGGGCGTCGAGCACGTCGCAGACATCCAGATCGACCGCAAGCAGCGCTTGGGCTGCGGCTGCGTGCGACACGAGGGCTTCCGGTGCGACGGGAGCCCGATCCATGTCCTGACCGGAGGCTGCGGCCTCCACGCTGACGATCTCGAGGAGCCAGCTTGACCGAACAGCCCCGCACGTTCGCCGACAGCGTCGTCGCCTACGCCCAGGCGGGCTGGCCGTGCATCCTGCCGGTCCCGGCCCACGACAAGCACCCGCCGCCGGTGGGCTTCACCGGGGCTGAGGGCCGCGACACCGACGCGCTGCAGCTGGTCGAGTGGGCCGGCACGCACGCCGCCCACGCGATCTCGCTGCGGATGCCCGACGGCGTCATCGGGATCGACGTCGACCAGTACGTCAAGAAGGGCACCCAGAAGCGCGGCGCGGAGACCCTGGCGTCCTGCGTCGAGCGCTGGGGGCCGCTGCCGGCGACCTGGAGCTCGACGGCGCGCGGCGGCGACCAGGGCCCGGGCGAGAGCCGGATCATGCTGTTCCGGGTGCCGCCGCGGCGCTACGTCACGAAGCTGACCGGGACCGCGGCCGACGGAACCGCCACGGCCGACGTCGAGATCATCCAGCGCCACCACCGCTATGCCGTGGTCTGGCCCAGCCCGCACCAGGACGCCGGCCAGCCCTACCGCTGGTACGGCCCGGACGGCCGTCCCGCCGAGGCGCCGCCGAAGCCGGAAGAGCTCGCCGAGCTGCCCGCTGCCTGGGTCGAGGGGCTCGCCGAGGGGGCGTCGGCGGCCGCGGCGGCCAGCGCCGACCACGCGAGCGGCCAGGCGCTGCTGGACCACCTGCTGGAGGACCACCGCACCGAGTGCGCCGAGATCACCAGCGCGCGCCTGGTCGCGCTCGACGAGATGGGCAAGGCCGACCCGGGCTCGAGGCACGACACCATGACCGGCCGCGTGCACCAGCTCGTGCAGCTGGCTGCCGGCGGGCACACCGGCTTCGGCGGCGTCGCGCTGGCGCTGCGCGCGCTGTGGGAGCAGTTGACGGCCGGCGAGGACCGCGGCGAGGAGTTCGACCGGATGCTGCTCACCAGCGCCCGGAAGGCGGTCACGGTCGTCGGGACGGTGCAGGTCCCGCGGGATCCGTGCCTGATGACGGCCGGGTTCCCGGTGCCCGGGCCGGCGCCGGAGGACGACCGCCCCGAGGACCCGGAGAACCCGCACCCGCCCCTGGAGGGCGTCGAGCCGGGGCGCTGGTACAGCGTGCGCGAGGCGATCGGCATCCACGCCTTCGACCCCCGCGCCGGCCTCGACCAGTCGCTCGCCGAGGCGGTGCTCGAGCGGATGTACCCGGCGCTGCGCTACGCCTACGACTCCGGCTCCTGGCTGATCCGCGTGCCGGAGCGCTGGGAGGAGCGCCGCGACCTCGGCTCGTGGGCGGTGGCGCAGTTGGCCCCGCTGATGCCCGTCGGCGACCCCACCGCCGAGAAGGGCACCGAGCAGCACACCCGGGCCGCCAACCGCACCCGGCTGATGAGCACGCCTGGCGCGAAGGCCGTCGCTGGGAAGATCGACGCGCTCGTGAAGGGCGGCACCCACCCCGCCTCGGTGCGGCTGGGCTCGCTCGACAGCGACCCCGCGCTGCTGTGGGCCGGCGGCATGGCCTACGCGCTGCGCGACAGCCTGGAGGGACCGGCGTTCGCGCAGGTCGACCCGTCGACACCGCACCTGCACTCGGCCGGCGTCACCCCGGAGAACCGGCCCACGCCGCTGTGGGACGCCTTCCTCCACGCGGTGTGGCCCGAGGAGGACGTACGACGCTGGGCGCTGCGGGTGCTCTCGGTGGCGCTGACCGGGTACGCCGACCGGGCGCTGCCGATCCTGCTCGGCGAGACCGGGCGCGGCAAGACCCAGGTCGTACACCTGCTGATGAGCGTGCTCGGCTCCTACGCCCACGCGGCCAACCCGAAGCTGCTCAACTCCGGCTCCCATGAGCACGACACCATCGTCTACGCGCTGCGCGGCCGTCGGCTCTCGTTCATCGACGAGGCTCCCAGTGACCGCAAGGCGGGCCAGGAGCGGCTCAAGCAGCTCACCGGCGGCGGCGAGCTCACGGCCCGGCAGATGAACCGGGACCCGATCACGTTCCAGCCCACGCACACGCTCGTGCTCACGGCCAACGACGAGCCGGTGCTCACCGACCCCGCCGTACGCTCCCGGGCCCGGCTGATCCCCTGCGAGGGCGACCCCGAGGAGGTCCGGCAGGCTCGGGCGGCGATCGGGCACGTCTCCGGCGCGGCCTGGCGACAGGAGGCACCGGGCGTGCTGGCGGCCATGATGAGCGAGGCCGCGGCGTGGCTGGCCGACACCTCGACCGCACTGCAGTCCGCGGCCCCGGAGGGCATCCGGTACTCGGCCGAGATCATCGCCGCCGAGCAGGATCCGATCACGCGATGGCTCGACGACGAGACCGAGCCGTACGAGGCCGGCACCCCCAGCCGGGAGCTCTACCAGGCGTTCGTGGCCAGCTGCCGCCAGGCCAACATCAACCGCGACGTCACCCCGTCCGAGACCAAATGGGGACGCGAGCTGACCCGCCGCGGCTACCCGTCAGTCCATCGCGAGCGCGGCAAGGTCCGCCCCCTCCGAATCCGGCAGCACGGCGGCTTCTGGCCCACCGGTGACCGTCCGGCTGACGGGTTGGAACAGAACGCTGACGGGTTCCTGACTGGTACAGAATCCAACCCGTCAGGAGCGTTTCCGCAGGTCAACCAAAGTGCTTCTGTTGATCCTGACGGGTCTGACGGGTTGAAAAGCCCCCTTACGCGTGACGCGCGCGCACACACACGCGGGGAAGCGAACCCAGAAAACGCCGAAACCGGTCAGGACCCGTCAGGCGACGTCTCCGAGCAGGACGGGCTCTTCGAGGCACCGGAGCCCCCGCCCCGCCCCGCCAAGGCGAAACGCGAGCAGACCGAGACCGCCCGGCAGAAACGGGCCGAGATGGCCGCCGAGAGGCGTGCCGCCGCGGTAGCCGAGGCCGCCGGCGAACACCACGATCTCCCGGCCACGGTGACCGCGCATGGCGCGATCGCCAGCTGCTCGACCGAGGAGGCGGCCGCGCTGCTGCGGGGCACCCGCGAGCTGACCATCGACGTCGAGCACACCGGCTACCCGGTCGGGCACCGGCACTACGCGCTGCGTACCGTCCAGCTCGGCCACCACGCCTTCGCGATCGTGCTCGATCCCGGCGACCCCGGCCAGGCCGATCTGATCCGGAGCACGATCGCCGCGGCCGAGATCCTGCACGCGCACTCCGCCGCTGCCGACCTGGTCCCGCTCGAGGTCGCCGGCCTGCTCGAGCACGGCTACGAGGAGGCCTGGTCGCGGATGCACGACACCGTGAACCTCGCCAAGCTCGCCGACCCGACCTCGACGGGCTCGGACCCCTCGCTGAAGAAGCTCGCGAGGGCGGTCCTCCGAGACCGGGCGATCTCACCGGACGCCGAGGACGCCAAGGACGCACTGTTCAAGGCCGGGAAGTGGCTCAAGCAGACCAAGGTCACCACGCCGCTGGAGAAGAGCGGCTGGGCGCAGGTCGACCACCGGTGCGCGACGATGATCCGCTACGACGCCTCCGACGTCATCGACGCGGCCGCGTTGGCCAAGCTGCTCCCCCAGCCGGAGCCGGCCGTGCTCGAGCGTGAGCGGCTCGCCGAGCAGATGACCGCCCGGGTCGCGCTCCACGGCCTGGCGCTCGACGGCGACCAGGTCGTACGGCTCCGCGGCGAGCAGCAGACCGCGCTCGCCGACGCCTCCGAGCGGCTGTCCGCTTTCGGGGTCGAGAATCCCGGCAGCGACCAGCAGGTGGCCGCCGCGGTCGAGGGGCTGGGCCTGGCACTGCCCCGCACGAAGACCGGCAGGCCCAGCGTGGCCAGCGGCGTGCTCGAGCCCCACGCCGGCGCCGCGGGACCTCTTGGCGACCTGGCGCGGGCCCGGCTGGACTACCAGACCGCGGAGAACCGGCTCGGGCTGTTCCTGGAGGGCTACCACCTCGCGGTCGAGCACGGGGACGGCCGCGTCCGGCCCACGGTCTACACGCTCGAGGCCAAGTCCGGGCGCATGAGCTGCGTGCGGCCCAACCTGCAGCAGGTGCCGCGCGAGGGCGGTTATCGGGCCTGCATCGTGGCCGACCCCGGCATGGCCATCATCAGCGCCGACTTGAGCTCGGTCGAGCTGCGCGTGGCGGCCGCGCTGTCCGGCGACCGCGAGCTCGCCGCGATCCAGGCCGACCCGGAGCGGGACCTGCACCGGGAAGTCGCTCAGATCGTGTGGGGGCCGCAGGCGACCAAGGAGCACCGCTACCAGGCCAAGCGCAAGGTCTTCGGTCGGATCTACGGCTCCGGCATCAACGGCCTGATGACGGCCGTCCCGCCAGTCAGCGAGCCTATCGCCCGCGCCATCGTGGATGCGCTCACCGCGGTCACGCCGACGCTGACCGACTGGTCGCGCCAGGTGGCCGACGGCATCGAGGCCGGGCGGACCCAGTTCCGCACCTACTCGGGCCGGATCGTCCACATGCCGGTGGACCGCCCCTACGCCGGCCCCAACTACTGCATCCAGGGCACCGCCCGCGAGCTCCTGGTCGACGCCCTGGAGCGGTGGTCACGCACCCGGTGGGGCGACTGTGTGCTGCTGCCGGTGCACGACGAGCTCGTGGCGGTGGTGCCCGAGGACGAAGCCGAGGAGGCGACCCAGACCTTGGTCGAGTGCATGACCGCCGAGCTGCTCGGCGTACCGATCATCGCTGAGGCCGACGAGCCCAGCCGCTACTGGAGGGACTCGGCATGAGCTGCGACCACTGCACCGCTGACACTCCCGACGGCATCGTGCTCTGCGACCGATGCCGCAAGACCGCCTCGGTGTCGCTGACCAACATCGCGGCCTACTACAGCGACCTGGACCGGGTCCCCACCACGGGCGGGCAGCGGCGGCGGTCCAACACCGCGCCCGACCCCACCGGAGGCGCGGTGTCCGCGGCCGGGGTCGACCCGGTCACCGAGGTTGACTACCTGGCCACCAGCACGATCACGACCTGGGCACGCTGCCTCCACGACGACCGGTACGGCCTGGTGAGGACCCCGCCGATCGGTGTCCCCGCCCTGTCCGGCTGGCTCGAGGCGTACCTGCCCACCATCGCGTCCCTGGAGTGGGCCGGGCAGATGCTCAGCGAGCTGCTCGTGCTCGAGCGGCGGCTGCGCCGCGTGGTGTCCGGCGCCGATACAGGGCAGTTCGTGGGGCACTGCGAGAACCAGGTCAGCCCCGAGCAGAACCACGGTGCGGCCACCTGCGCGTGCGCCTGCCACCAGGCGCTCGACGAGCCGTGCGACATGCCGGGCGGCTGTAGTCCCGAGGTCGTCACGATCGAGGCCCAGACCTGCGGGGAGCCGCTGTACGCCGCGACCGGGGACCGCTGGGTCCGCTGCCTGGCGTGCAACTCCACGTGGGACGCACCGGCGCGACGCCGGCAGCTGGTGCTCTCGGCACAGGACGAGCTGGCGCCCGTGGCTGTACTGGCCCACATGGCCGCCGCCTTCATCGGCGAGGAGAGCGTAGGCAAGCTCGAGGCACGGATCCGCCAGTGGGTGCAGCGCAGCAAGCTCGAGGGCCGCGGCACCAAGGTTTACGAGGGGCGACCGCGGAAGGTCTATCGGATGGGCGATGTACTGGATCTGCTGACCGACACGCCGGGCAGCAGCCGCTCGGAGGAGTCCGCGTGATCGGGCGTGCTACCGTGTGTCACGCCCGGATGCAGTCGGCGACCCTGCCCAAACGCTCCGGGCTTCGTCATGTCCGGGGGTTCCACGCTCGCAGGGCCAGAAGGACGCCGAGCGCGATCGTGCCTACCAGGGACATCGCAGCGCCTACGGCCACGAGCCCGACGCCAGCCAGACTCACGCCCAGGCTCTCCTGCTCGGTCATCACCAGCGCACCGCCGGCTACCTGGATGACCAGCCCGAAGGCGAGCCAGCCGAAGAAGCCCAATGCGGGCTCAGTGTGCGTGTCTGAATTGTTGGACATCCCGGCACCGTAGACCGCGGGCACGACGAAGGACCAGACGCATGGCCGAACCCCGGTATCGGTACGCGCACCAGCAGGAGCGCGAGAGATGGCGCCCGATAGTGGCGGCCGGCGACGCCTACTGTGCCGAACCACTGTGCTTGATGAAGTCCAGGTGGATCCCGCCTTGGACACCGAGCCGGCTGTGGCACGTCTGCCACGACCCGAGCGGCACCCGCGTGATCGGCGTGGGTCACCGACGGTGCAACCTCGCCGAGGCTGCCCGCCGCGGCAACCGGACGCGCCGCAGGAAGCCCGTCAAGTCGCCGACCGCGGGCCGCTGGCAGCTCTGACCCCCGGGGCGGCTCCGAAGTTCACAGCCCGCCGGCCGAGACCCCCGCCCTCTTCCTTCGTCTCTCTCCGAACCGACAGCACCGGCCACGTAGCCGGACACGAGGAGGTCCGCCGTGAAGGTCGCCTGTGCCGCCTGCGGCGGAGAGTTCGAGGCCCAGCGGAAGACCGCCAAGTGGTGCTCGGATCGGTGCAGGAAGGCCTCGAAACGCTCTGGTCGGGTCGCCGATGCCGCCGAGTCGACCCCGGATACCCCTCCGGAGCTCAGCTACGCCGGCCTGGTGGCCTCCACGCGTCGGAAGCTCGAGGATGCGGGCCGTCTCGACTCGTTCCACGGCCAGCTGGCGATTCAACTCGCCGCCCGCGTCGCCGACGCCGACCAGTCCGGTATCGCCGGGCTCTCCCGAGAGCTGAGGGCGGTCATGGCCGAGGCGCTCGCCGACCTCGAGCCCGATGACGACCCGGAGGGGCAGCAGAAGCCGACGGTCGAGGAGGACGACGAAGTGAACCGGGCTCGGAGGCGCCGTGAGAAAGCTCGCCAAGCGGCTGGTCTCACCTGACCTAGTCTGCCCCGACCACTGGTCGGGACCCGACTACGTCCTGACCGACGGACCGGCGGTCGCCGACCTGTGCGCGGCGGCCGACTTCGCTCCGGACCCTCAGCAGGAGCTCGGGCTCGACCTGATCTTCGCCGTCGGCGAGAACGGCCTCCCGGCCGCCTTCTCGTTCGGCGTGGTCTGCTGTCGGCAGAACCTCAAGACGGGGCTGTTCAAGCAAGCCGCGATCGGGTGGCTCTACGTCACCGACGAACGCAAGGTCGTCTGGTCGGCGCACGAGATGCCGACGACGCTCGACGCGCAGAAGGAGCTCGGGGAGCTTCTGCTCGACGCGCCGGCGCTCGCGAAACGGATGCTCCCCCAGAAGAACCACGGGATCTACGCCGACAACGGCAGCGAACGGATCGAGCTGGCCACCGGCCAGCAGATCAGGTTCAAGGCCCGCACCAACGGCGGCGGCCGAGGCCTCTCCGGCGACAAGGTCATCCTCGACGAGGCATTCGCGCTGAAGCCGGCACACGTCGGCTCGCTGCTCCCGACGATGACGGCGCGGCCGAACGGCCAGGTGCTCTACGGATCTTCCGCAGGCGCCCTCGACTCGGCCGTCCTGCGCGACGTCCGCGACCGCGGCCGCGCCGGCACATCGGAGCGGATGTACTACCTCGAGTGGCTGGCGCCGCGAGAGCCATGCCGGGACGCACGCGGCAAGGTCGACCCGGACTGCCTCCACCCGAAGGACGCGCTCAAGCTCGGCCTGGACTGCGCCCTCGACCGCGAGCACCTGATCCGGAGCGCCAACCCGACGATCACGACGGGCCGGATCTCGATCCAGACCATCCGCGACCTGCGCCAGGAGCTCCCGCCCGAGGAGTACATGCGCGAGAGCCTCGGATGGTGGGAAGACCCCGAGGACGGGGCGTCGAACGTCTTCGGCGCCGGCCGGTGGGACGCCTGCGCCGGAGAGCTCGAGGAGATGCCCGAGGCGCCGGCCGCGATCGGCGTAGCGGTCTCGGTCGACCAGGACTGGGGCTCGATCGCCGCGGCCACCCCGGTCGAGCTGCTCGAGGACCCCGAGGACACCGAGGCCGAGCCCGTCGAGCGCACCTTCGTGACCGCGGTCGACCGCCGCGAAGGTGTCGAGTGGCTGATCGCCGAGGTCAAGCGGATCCAGGACGAGACCGACTGCCGCGTCCTGATCGATGCGAAGGGCCCGGCCAAGGACCTGGTCAAGGACTTCGAGGACAACGACGTCGCCGTCGACCTGGTCAGCCTCGACGAGTACGCCGAGGCGTGCGCTCGGGTCTACCGCTGGGTCCGCAGCCGCCAGCTGCTCCACCCGTCGAGCACCGAGCTTGACGAAGCGGTCGACGGCGCGATCTGGCGGACAGTCGGCGACCGCCGCGTATGGGGCCGGCGCCAGTCCGTCTCCGACGTCTCGATGCTCGAGGCCGCGACGCTCGCGGTCCACGGCGCAGAGCAAGCCGGCACCTTCAACGTCTACTGACAGGAGCATCACCATGCCGCACCAGATCGCCGAGCTGCTGGGCGTGTTCATCATCGTCGTGGGCTGCGGCACCATCGTGGGCGCCGCCTCGATGGTGTCGGTCGCGCTCGCCGTGCTCGCCGCCGGTGTCTTCCTGGTCGCCGGTGGGATCGTCGCGGTCTACGTCGCGGCAGCGCTCGAGCCACAGCCGAAGTCAGGTAGCCGGACGTGACGCTACTCAACACCGTCCGTTCCGCGCGGCCGCGCGCCGGAGTGGAAGACCCCGACACGCCGCTGACCTCCGAGGCGCTGATCAACTACCTCGGGATCGAGCCGACGCACGCCGGCAAGAACGTCAACGAGGTCACCGCGCTCGGAATGTCCGCGGTCTGGCGCGCCGTCCAGGTCTCCTGCAACGTGCCGGCCGCGCTGCCGCTCCACGCGTACCGCCAGATCGACGAGAACACGCGGATCAAGGCCGTCGGCCACGGCGCCCGGCTCCTCGACGATCCGCACCCAGACATGACGCCGTTCGAGCTGTGGCAGACGATCTACGTGCACAAGCGGCTGTGGGGCAACGCCTACGTCCGCAAGCTGCGCAACCAGCTCGGTCAGATCGCCGAGCTATGGCCGGTCCACCCTGGCCGGGTGCGCGTCGGACGTGAGTCGGAAACGGGCCGGAAGGTCTACGCGATCGACGGTGGCCGCGAGGTTCTCTACGACGAGCAGATCCTGCACCTGCCGGGTCTCGGGTACGACGGCATCTGCGGGGTCTCCCCGATTCGCGCAGCGCGCCAGTCAATCGGCCTGGGGATCGCCGCAGAGGAGTTCGGCGCGAGGCTCTTCGGGTCCGGAGCACTGGCCACCGGCATCTTGCAGACCGAGCAGCGACTGACCCAGAAGCAGGCCGACGCCCTCGCCCAGCGCTGGAAGGACAAGCACGGCGGCCTGGCCGGAGCGCACGGCACGGTCGTGCTCGACAAGGGCGCCAACTTCACCCAGCTGACCATCCCACCCGAGGACGCGCAGTTCCTCGAGTCGCGACGCTTCCAGATCGTCGAGGTGTGCCGCTGGTTCGGGATCCCGCCGTTCCTCATGTTCGAGACCGAGAAGTCCACCAGCTGGGGCACCGGCCTGGAGCAGCAGGCGCTGGGGTGGGTCAAGTTCGACCTCAACCCCGAGCTGACCGCCATGGAGCAGCGGCTGACCAAGCACGTCCTCAAGCCCGCCGAGGTCTACGCCAGATACGGCGTCGAAGGCCTGCTGCGCGGCGACTCCAAGGCCCGCGCCGCCTTCTACCAAGCGCTGTGGAACCTCGGCGTCTTCTCCACCAACGAGATCCGCGCCTACGAGGAGCTGCCGCCGGTCGAGGGCGGCGACGTCCGCTACCGGCCGCTGAACATGGGCGAGCTCGGCACGACCGACTCCGCCGACGTCGAGCCCACGCCGGCGCCCGACACCGACCCCGAGCCCCGCCCGACCGAACAGGAGCCCGCCGATGCGTGACATCCCCGGCCTTCGCCCGCTGCTCGACCGGGCGTCCCTCCAGGCGAACGAGCAGCCGCGCTACCGCTTCCACGGCCGGCGCAGCCCCGCCGACCGTGAGCGCACGCCAATCCTCAACAATGCGCCGTCCGGCGTCGTCGTCGACGGCGTCGCCACGCTGCGACTGTACGAGCCGATCGACTCCTGGGGCGGCGTGTGGGGGATCTCGGCCGTGGAGTTCGCGGAGGCACTCGACCAGGTCGCCGACGCGACCGAGATCCAGCTGCACATCAACAGTCCCGGCGGCGAGGTGTGGGAGGCGCTGGCGATCCTGAACAACCTGCGCCAGCACCCCGCCAACGTGGTCGCCACGGTCGATGGAATCGCCGCCTCGGCCGCGAGCTTCATCGCCACCGCGGCCGACGAGACGATCATGGCGCCCAACTCACAGCTGATGATCCACGACGCGTGGGGCATCAGCATCGGGAACGCCGCCGACATGCACGCCTACGGCGACCTTCTCGACCAGGTCAGCGACAACATCGCCTCGATCTACGCGGCGAAGTCCGAGTCGCCGGTCGAGGAGTGGCGGGCCGTCATGCGCCGCGAGGCCTGGTACGTCGCCGACGAGGCAGTCGAGGCCGGCCTGGCCGACAAGGTCGCCGGCGAGGATCCCGAAGAGGATCCCGCCAACGACTTCGACCTGAAGGGCGTCGGCATGAAGTACAACGGCCGCGGCGAGGCACCCCCGCCGCCGAAGCGTCCCGCCACGAAGGCATCCGCCGGGGCACCCACACCCGACGACCGCGCGAAGCGCTTCCGGGCCCGCCGCCACGCCGAGAACGCCCGCAAGATCACCGCGGTCTGAACCGGCCGCCCACCGAACTCCCCGCCGGGACTGGCCCGCCGGGAGATGTCCGCATGCCACCTCACAGAAAGGACGAGCGCATGCCCACAACGCAGGACCTGCGGAACCAGCGGGCCAACCTCTGGGACCAGATGCAGGAGGTCATGGACGAGGCCGAGAAGAACGGCTGGTCCGGTGAGCTCGAGCAGAAGTACGACAGGCTCGAGGAGGACCTCGACGCCAAGGGCACCGAGATCGCTCGCCAGGAGCGCCACGAGAAGCGTGACGCCGAGCTCAACCGGGTCGACCGCTCCGGCGTCGTGCCGCCCGACGACGGCCCTGACGACAACGCCGACGACAAGGCGTACGCCGAGGCGTTCGGCCGCTGGATCCGCAACGGAACCACGGGCGTCAGCTACGACGACCAGAAGCTGCTGCAGGCTCGGTTCGTCGAGGCACCGAAGGGCGCCCAGGGTGTCGGCACCGGTGGGGCCGGTGGGTACACCGTGCCCCCGGCGTTCCGGCAGAAGCTCATCGAGACGATGAACTTCGTCGCCAACATGCGCACGCTCGCCGAGGTCATCTCGACCGAGACCGGCGCCGACCTGCCCTGGCCCACCGTCGACGACACCGCCAACGAGGGCGCGATCCTGGGCGAGAACACCCAGGACACCGAGCAGGACGTGACCTTCGGACAGGGCAACCTCGGGGCGTTCATGTACACCTCGAAGATCGTCCGGGTCAGCCTCCAGCTGCTCAACGACAACGCCTTCAGCCTCGAGACGTGGCTGGCGGGCGCGTTGGGCCGCCGAATCGGCCGGGTGCAGAACCGGCACTTCACCGTCGGCACCGGCACCGGTCAGCCCGACGGCATCATGACCTCGGCCACAGTCGGGGTCACCGCCTCCGCGGTCGCGGCCGTCACCTACGACGAGCTGGTGGATCTGACCGAGTCCGTGGACCCCGCGTACCTCGAGTCCGGGAATGCGCGGTGGATGATGGCTCAGGCCACCCGCAAGGGCCTCCGAAAGCTCAAGGACGGCCAGAACCGGCCGCTCTGGGAGCCCTCCCTGCAGGTCGGCACCCCGGACAGGCTGATGGGCTACGGACTCACGCTGAACAACTACGTGGCAGACCCGGCGGCCGACGCCAAGTCGATCGGCTTCGGCGACGTCCGCGAGGCGTACGTCGTCCGCGATGTCCAGGACTTCGCGCTGATGCAGCTGCGTGAGCGGTACGCAGACTTCCTGCAGGTCGGCTTCCTCGGCTTCCAGCGCTCCGACGGCACCCTGCAGAACGCCGCGGCCTTCAAGACCCTGCAACAGGCCGCGGCCTGACCCACGGGCTCCGGTGCCCTCGGTGCGAGTCCTGCCCGCACCGAGGGCCCGAAGCTGATCCCCGCAACGAGAGGAGCGCCGACATGGCGACCACGAAGAAGGAAGCCGAGGACCAGGCCCCGGAGCAGAGCTCCGAGAAGGCCGACGCCCCGGTCGAGCGCGGCAAGGACCGCGTCCAGATGGTCTCGCGCCGCGCCGACGGCAAGCCAGACCAGACCGAGGGCTTCGAGCACCTCGGCGCCGAGAAGTAGCACCCGCTCCACCGTCCGCCCCGCGCAACCGAGCCCCGCGGGGCGGGCGGTGCCATCCCTAGGAGGTCCGCATGCCCGTGACGATCAACGACCTCCGCGACGAGGTCGGCGCCGGCGCCGGCGCCACTGTGGACGCCAAGCTGACCCGCTGCCTCGCCGAAGCCACCAAGGATGTCACCGAGTACCTCGAGGGCAACCTCGACGACGTCAGTGTGGTGCCTACCGAGAAGCAGGATCAGGCGCTCTTGGTCGCCGCCGCCGACAACTGGTACCTCTCGGAGGCACCGAACGGCATCGTCAACCAGCAGTTCGACGTTGGCGCGGGCGAGGTCGGCAGCACGCCGATCAGGATCGGGCGCGATCCCCTGCGCAGTGTCCGACCGGTGCTGTCGCTCTGGATCGGTCCGGCCATCGGATGACCACACTCTCCGGTCTGCGTGCCGATCTGCGAACGAAGCTGACCAACGCCGGGTTCTTCGCCTTCACGATCATCCCGGAGAAGGTCTCGCCTCCCTTCGTTGCCGTCGCTCCCGACGACCCGTACATCGCGTATGAGGCCGGCGCCGGGCTCAGCTTCGGCGAGGCCTTCGTTCGCCACCGACTGGTGCTGGTGGTCGAAGCCGGATCGAACGACGTCAAGGCCGACGCGCTCGACGCGCTGATCCTCCAGGTCCTCGCGATCGACTTCGACCCGCACCAGGTCGTCAGCGTCGACGAGCCCGGCTCCATCCCGATCAACGGACAGACCCACCTGGGCACGTCGGTGAACCTCATCGTCCCCGCAAACCTGCTGGAGGCACCGTGACCGCGAAGAAGACCGCCTCAAGGAAGCCGGCCAAGAAGACCGCCGCGAAGACGTCGGCGCGCGACGACACCGCACTCCACGCGGCCATCCGTGCGGCTGAGGGCGCTGCGCAGCGTTCGGTCTGCAACGTGCCCGCCGGCGACCCGCCGGAGGACCTGGTCGAGGCGCTCGAGCTCCGCGTCAAGGCCAATCTCGCCGCCACCGGCGGCAAGCCTCTCACAGCGTGCGGCGGCAGCAAGTCCGAAGTCGCCCGCCTCGAGGCGCCGTACCGCAAGCCCCGGGCCGCCGTCGTGGACCCGGAACCCGACGCGGCAACCGCCGACGTCGACCCCGCCAACGACAAGGAGTGAGCAATGGCGGCCATCGGAACACGCAAGCTGAAGCTGGAGGTCGACGCGGCGGAGCACACCGCCGAGGTCTCCAACGTCCGGATCACCTCTGCGGAGGCCGAGGCCGACTTCGTGTCGTTCGCCGACGCCGCAGCTGGAGGCGCGCGAGACTACGCCCTCGCGATCACCCTCACCCAGGACGCCGCGACCGGCACCCTGTGGTCGCAGATCTTCGACAACGCCGGCAGCGACGTCACGTACACGGTCATGCCGTACGGCAATGAGACGCCCACGACCGCTGAGCCGCACTTCACGGGCACCTGCACCATCGTCGAGCCCGACGGAGACCTGATCGGCGGCGAGGCCAACGCGTCCAACACCGCGAAGATGACCGTCGAGGTGGAGTTCCCCTGCACCGGGAAGCCCACCAAGCAGACCGCCTGAGCGTCGCCCGACCATGGCTCGAACCTCCACGTCGCTGCGCGTCGAAGGCCTCAACGGGGTCATTCGCGCGCTGATTGCGATGGGGCTCGAGGTCGACGACCTCAAGGACGCCTTCAGCAAGATCGCCCGGTTCGGCGAGGTCGAGGCTTCGCGTCTCGCGCCACGCCGGACCGGGCGGCTTGCTGCTGACGTCCGCGGGAACCGGGCCAAGAACAAGGCCGTCGTGGCCGCTGGCCGTGCCTCCGTCCCGTACGCCGGGCCGATCAACTACGGGTGGCCGGCCCGCGGCATCGCTCCCGCGCAGTTCATGCAGAAGGCCGACCAGGCCGTGCAGCCGTACGCGCTGCGCGTCCTCGAGGCAGACATCAACCAGAAGATCCGACAGAAGGGGCTCGCATGACCGCCAACACGCAGACCGAGGAGAAGTTCTCACTCGTCGACGAGATCCGGAGCCTGACCGGCTACGAGGAGCTGAAGATCGACGAGCGCTTCGGGCACCCGATCGGTGACCTGCTCGACGTCTCCCTCAACCGGGCCGGTCGCGCGGTCCTGTTCATCCATGGCGTCCGAGCGGGAAAGAAGGCCGGGGAGGCGTACAAGGCGACGATGGACCTCACGATCGGCGATGTCAGCCGGCTGTTTCAGACGGACGACGAGGACGAGGACGACTTCGATCCCGACGACCCGGACACCGACCAGGGAAAAGACGACTCGCCCGTCGACTGAAGGCGCTCCAGCTCGCCAGCTGGTGCCTCAAAACGGGGCAGACGCCGGACGTCTACTACCGGCTGACCTACCTCGAGCGCCAGGCGTTCGAGGAGCTTGCCGAAGCCAACGCTCGCAGGAGGTGACACATGGCAGGGCCAATCCGGATTGCGATCCTCGCCAACGGTCGCCAGGCGCGCCGCGAGGTCGGTCAGACCGCGGGGGCGATGTCCAAGCTCGGCACGGCCGCCAAGCGCGTCGCGACCGGGGGCCTGCTCGTCGCGGGCGCAGCCGCTACGAAGTTCGGGATCGACTCGGTCAGGTCGGCCTCCAGCGCACAGCAGTCCATCGGAGCGACCGAGTCCGTCTACGGCAAGTACGCCGACCGAGTCATCAAGCGTTCCAAGGAGGCTGCCGACGCGATCGGGCTCTCGGCGAACGAGTACCGCGAGCTCTCCAACGTCACCGGCGCCATGCTGGCCTCCGCCGGCACCCCGCTCCGTCGGGTAACCAAGCTGACCGCGGACCTCAACGAGCGCGCCGCAGACATGGCGGCGACCTTTGGCGGCACCACCCGCGAAGCGGTGGAGTCGATCTCCTCGCTGCTGCGCGGCGAGGCAGACCCGATCGAGAAGTACGGCGTCTCGATCAAGCAGAGCGACGTCAACGCCCGGTTGGCCGCCAAGGGTCTGGACGAGCTCGAAGGCAGCGCCAGAAAGCAGGCTGAGCAGCAGGCTCGTCTGGATCTTCTGTTCCGCCAGACGTCCAAGTCCGCCGGACAGTTCGAGCGCGAGACCGACACCCTCGCCGGCCAGCAGCAGATCCTCGGCGCCAAGGTCGAGGACCTCCAGGCCAAGTTCGGCAAGCTCCTGCTGCCTGCCCTGACCGACGCCGCCGAGTGGGCCGGCGACGAGCTCGTTCCGGCGCTCGAGGACCTGGCCGACTGGCTCGGCGACAACCGTGACGAGATCGCAGACACCGGCCGGACCATCAAGGACACCCTGCTACCACCCGCCGAAACCCTCATCGACGTCCTCGGGGACCTGCTGGGCTGGGTGGCCGACCTCCCCGAGCCGATGAAGAAGATGGGCATCGAGGCCGGAATCGCCGCGCTCGTGCTGCCCCGTCTGTCGGCCGGCATCACCGGCGTCTCAGGTGCAGCCACCGTCGGTATTGCGCGTCTGCGGCAGTTCCGCGCCGAGATGACCTACACCGAGACCAGGGGCGCAGCGCTCACTGGCGCTCTGGCCCGTATCGGTCCCGCGGCGCGGACCGCTGCCGGGATTGGCGGCCTGCTGACGCTCACCCAGGCCACGGACCAAGCCAACGAGTCCTTGGAGTCACTGACGACCACCGCCGGTGCGGCCGCCGTGGGGTTCTCGGTAGGCGGACCGTGGGGCGCGGCGATCGGTGCGGCCGGCGGGCTCGTCTACAGCCTCAAGGACAACCTCGAGCGCATGTACGGCGATGCCGGCGCCGCTGCCGACACCGCCAAGCGCAAGATGGCCGACGCCGCCCGCCTGGAGGAGGAGAAGGCTGCCTACGACGGTTTGAAGAGCTCGCTGGACCAGGTGACCGGCGCCTACACCCAGGCCACCGCAGCCGCCGTGCGCGACCAGCTGCAGAAGGCAGGGGTCATCCAAACCGCCACCAACCTCGGCCTCTCGACCCGCCAGTTGATCCAGGCATCGCTCGGTGAGAAGGATGCCCGCGAGGCCGTCACCAGGGCGATTAACAAGGGCTCCGAGGCGGGCTACACCTACTGGGACGCGCAGCGCCAGCAGATGGTCACCCTCGACCAGATGCCGCCTCACCTGGCGAAGTTGCAGCAGTCCATCCTCGGCGTCAGCGACGACTACAGGAAGGCCAGCCGTGAGGTTCGCAAGAACACCAAGGACACGGCCGACCTCTCCCAGGTCACCAAGGGCCTGCCCAAGAAGGTCGCTACCAAGATCGAGGCGCGTGGAATCGCGCCGACGGTCAAGGACATCGCCAAGGTGGCCAGGCGCTACAAGCTGACGCCTGAGAAGGTCCAGACCGCGCTGCGAGTGCTCGGCGTCGACGCTTCGGTCAAGGACGTCCGCAAGGTTCAGAAGTCCCTGACCGACACCGGCAGGGAGAAGCCGAGCACGCCGAAGTGGCGGAAGAACGTCCAGACCGACGTCGGCGCGGCGCGCAACGACGTCGGCAA
>CAZAQV010000042.1:0-11847 GCA_964487255.1 uncultured Polyangiales bacterium
TGCCAACGACCCTTTGAACGATTCCCCGGTAGGAGGTTGATCAGGTAGTGCTAGTGCTCGGGCGTTCCTGTCGGCGTGCTGGCATCGCGTTGGGAGCTTTGTCGTGTTGACGAGGCGTCTTTGCCTTGGGCGGCCAGGATCGGTGGTGGGCGCAGCGGGCGCGGCGCGAACGCTTCGAAGCACTGTGAAGTGTCTTCGTGTCGCAAGGCAGCAGCGCGAAGGACGTTTCCAAAAGCATCGACGGCAGCGCGGACGTTTTTGAGGCAGGGGGCGTCCTCAAGCCCCTCGCCGGGGTCGACCCAGCCCCACGGTTGACCTCCAGCAAATGGGAGCAGGCGCTTCGCGTACTGGTTGATCACGTGCTGGCCGGCGCTCGGCCTTGACTGAATGGCCTGAAAATCGCCCTTCACGGGCTCGGTGAGAGGCTGGTCTGTCCGCAAGCGTCGTTTGGGTAGCGATTGGTACATTGAGACGGTGCGCGTTGCCCACCATTGACCAATGCGCAGCCGCGGGTTTGGACCAGCCACGCTGCAGCGTGGTTCGAGGTTTGTTCGCGGCTGGTTGGTCCACTCGGCGATCAGTTCACACAATAAGTGTCGTGGGCCACCGGCCTCTTTTTCGCTTACCATCGCAATTGCGGCGTTTGCGTGAACGCGCTGTGTTAGCGACGTGCCTGCAAACCAGTGCGCGAGCTGTCCCGGACCAAGGGGCCGCATCCCCGATGCGTCGACCACGACAGCGCCTGGACGGTCGGCTCGTAGGCGGACTTCAGCGCCGTCACCAACAGGCCATGCGTTGCCGACAAACTTGGCTCGCAATCGTTCACTTGAAGACCAGACGTGGAGTTCCGCGGTGGGTCGGTAGCTTACGCGCGAGACAAACCCTTGGATCACGGGTACCCGCAGCTGGGCTCGGTAAACCAAGAAGGCCGACTCGACTTGTTCTTCTCCTGCGTAGTCGTGATCCGGTCCGATCGCGTCGCTCGCCGACTCGTTCGCGCTTGGCTGTATCGGGGCTGGCTCCGCTGCAGTTGTCGACTCGCTCTGACGCAAGCCCGCGATGACGTCCGCAGCACGAACGGTGATTCGCTCTGGCTTCGCCTGCGCATTCGGGGGGGGTGGAGGCGCCGAGTGGTCACACCCGTGCACCCACAGCAGCAGTAGCGCCCGAATGCTGTGGCGACTAAGCGTGGCGAAAACGAAAGACCACGTGGACGCCAAGAGGCCTGACCCTAGGCGTTCTTCTTTTGAGCCTTGGCGTACTTGCGCCGGAAACGCTCAACACGACCAGCGGTGTCCATCATCTTTTGCTTACCCGTGTAGAATGGGTGGCATGCGGAGCACACGTCCAGGTTGTACGTTTTGACCGCGCGGGTCTGGTAGGAGGCACCACAAGCGCAGTTGATGGTGACCTCGTTGTATTCGGGATGAATGCCGTCTTTCATGGAGAACCTTCTCGCCTCCGCAAATAGGAGGTCGGTCGGGTGATCTACAGCCCCCACGCTCCATGCGCAAGCCAGCGACGAAGGCGGAGGGCGAGCCCCTCGCAAAGCGCTCTTTTGCAAGCAAAAGCTCCGAATCAGCTTGGGGCTAGACCGGGCTAGTCGTCGCACTCGGTCGGACGATTGACGTTGCCCAGTACCACGACACTCTTGTCCGGCAGGTTGCGGGCCAAGGTGGGCGCCACGTCGGTCCAATCGGATTCGGCGTCGATAGCTTCTACGCGCCAAGCTTGGCACTGGGGCAACCCTTCTGCTTCAGCGGTCGCTGTTCGAGAAAATAGTTCTTGGTTGATCTTGTGCCAAGGTCCACAGGGTATTGGCGGCCCAGCCCACTCAGGACGCGCGTGGGCGTGCTGGATGCTGGCGAGGCCATCGCGGACGCCAGGCTCCCAGAAGACAAGCCCGCGGCCTTTTCGAATTAGCAAGTGGCCCTGCGCACAGCTAGGTTCTTCGTCGAGTGCCGAACCACTACGTGCGATGAGCAGGGGTGGCACCTCGTTGCGCCCGCGTACTTGCAAGTGCGTCACACCATCGTTCCACAGCAAGAAGTTGGCAAAGTGGGCGACCAGCCAAAACGGGACGCCCCGCTTTATGTGTAGTTCGACGGGAACGGGCGCGTTGTTCCCCTCAACTTCTGCGCGCTTTTCGAGCAGCGCAGCGAGTCCCATGATGGCCGGATGGAAGAGGCTTCGGCCCACGGTCCGGCCGGTTGCTTTGAGCCGAGATAGTCGACGGAACGCCGATACGACCTGAGGCTTGAAGTCTTTGGCGTACTTCTGGCGCACCGTTTTGGGCTGTGCCTTGAACCATGAGCCGCCAGACACACGCGCCCCAAACTTGTCGATCTCGACGAGCAGCGTCGGGCCGTCGTAATACACCGGTAGCTCCGCGGTATCGACCGTGCTCGCGCTTTCATGTTCGCCGACACGTTCGCTTGCGCGACCCGCGGCGTCGGCTTGGGGATCTTCCGTTTCTTCCGCCGTAGAGTGCGATGGCGTTGGGCTTGGGCCGTTACCACTCGAGCCACAACCGTTCGAGCCGCAGCTGGCGGTCAGTGCGACGGCGACGAACAAGTAACGAAGGCTTCCAGTCCATACTTTTCGGAGATACGAAAAAACATGAACGTTCCATCCGCCATCAATTTGAGGGGGGAGTTCCCCCTCAAACTCCCCCGGCTCCGCTGCCTTTCGGGAGTACTTCATCCTAACTATGACAATAGACTACCCACGATCTTCGAAGCTAGTTTTCCGTCGATTTGTCCAGCGTACTTTCCGCGCACTTCTTTCATCACGGCGCCCATATCCTTCTTTGATGAGGCGCCCGTCTGCGCGATGATCTCCGTAATCGCCGCTTTAGCTTCATCTTCGGAGAGCATCTTGGGCAGATAACGCTCGACGATCGCAAGCTCCGCGCGTTCCTTTTCGGCAAGATCGCTGCGCCCGCCTTCGTCGTACTGCTCGGCGCTTTCTTTGCGCGTTTTCACAGCGCGGGACAGCACGGCGATTTCGTCCGCTTCGCTCAGCGCCTTGCCCAGCTCAAGTTCTTTTCGACCGATTTCCGTCTTGAGCATACGCAGGGTGTCGCGTGCGGTTTCGTCTTTGTTGCGCATGGCCTCTTTGAGGTCTGCCATAATCTTGTCTTGAAGAGACGACATGAGCCGTTTCTGCGCGAAGCCGCTGTCCCTGTCAATTGAACAGCAAGATTCCCAGCGCGACCCACGCTGCTAGATGTATGGAACGTGCGGCCCAGCGCGTGGCCTGCAAGCGGCCCTCGCGAAGGCGCCGTCGATAGGCGTCTGTAGTCCCGGTAACCAACTTATGTCCGGCGATGATAGGCATCGCCTGATCGCGGTAGTCTGTCTCTCGCGTGCGTACGGACGGTTCCAAAATGAACGCAGGCCCATTATGAGTGCGCCGGGACGCCAATTCTGAGACAACGATGTATTTATCTCCTGCTGCGGAAATAAACAGACGGCCATCGCTGCTTTGGGTCAGTGTACCGGTCAACACTTCGCTATCCTCGAATTGTCGCTCCGTTTTTCGAAGCTTCTGATTTCGCCAAAAGGCCACGCCCAGCACAAGAAAAGTTGCGCCAAGAAGCGCGCCATAAAGCGCGATATTTCTTGAGAGTCTTGTGAGCAAGCGCGAGCGATTCGGCGCCCCTACGAGCGGAGGTGCGAAGATCCCACGCTCGACCTTCGGATACGTGCGTGTCATCGCAATGGCTTGGTCGAGTGAGCCTGCCCAGCAACGCCCGTCCGGCAAACGAATCCGCAGAACCGGGTCCTCTTTCGAAAGCTCTCCGACGATGCGTGTAGGTTTGTTCTTCACCCAGTGCACGAGACTTTGCCCTTTGTGTGTCTTGACCTTGGTGGCCATGATACTGCTCGTGTTGTACGGCCGATCTTCTTCTGGAACGAAGTAGAAAGCCCGTCTTCCGCGAGCGCGAAAGAATGGGTTTGAGGTGATCGCGCCGTCGCCTTCCATGGGCGTATACCCACCGATCGGAGCACATGGAGACCTTTGCACGGAAGAACCAGAGCTAGAAGAGAGTGCCAAGAGCGTGATCACCCAACCAGCAACCAAAAAGACCAGCGAGAACCGCTCCAGGCCTGTTAGTAGCTCTTTTCGACGAGGTTTGCTCACCGCTTGTCCGTTTCCGACTGTGCGAAGGCGCGGTAGGGCAAGACGCGGCGCAGCTCGTCAAGCGTGGTGAGGCCCTGGGCAACCTTGTCGATACCATCGTGAAGCATCGTGCGAAAACCGCGCCCTTCACAGCGCACGCGGATTTCAGAGGTTGGCGTGTCGGCAATGAGCGCGTCCCGCAGAGACTCGTCTACGGTCAGCAGCTCGAACACGCCGACTCGACCTCGGTAGCCTGTTTGTAGGCATTGCTCGCAGCCTTGTCCGCGGCGCACATCGAGTGGCAGATCAAAGCGTTCGAGGAGCTCCGCGTCGCGCCCGTCCGCACGCACGGTTTCAGCGCAGGCGGGGCAAACACGCCTCGCCAGACGCTGTGCAATAGCAGCGAGAAGCGAGTTGGAGATGACGTCGCCGTCGAGTCCCAGCGTGCGAAGGCGCGCGATCGCACCAAAGGAGTCGGTCGTGTGCAGCGTACTCAGAACCAAGTGCCCCGTGGTCGCGGCGCTGGCCGCGGTTTGTGCGGTATCGCGGTCGCGCACCTCCCCGATCAACATGACGTCAGGGTCTTGGCGAAGAAAAGCGCGCGCGATGTCCGCCATGCTCATGTTGGCGGTGACTTGTTTCTGGTTGACCTTCTCAAGGAAGTATTCGATGGGGTCTTCGACCGACAAGATCTTCCGCGTGTCGCTGCGGACGGCAGCCAGCGCCGAGTAGAGCGTGGTGGTCTTGCCCGACCCGGTCGGACCTGTCACGAAAATGCAGCCCTCGGGGTTGGCAATGAGCTGCGCGAAACGCTCGTGCTCGGCGTCCGCAAAGCCGAGATCGCGAAGCGGCAAGATGCCCATGTTACGGTCCAGCAGGCGCAACACGACGTCTTCGCCGAAGGGACCCGGCAAGATCGACACGCGCATATCGATGAGTTCGCTCGGCGTTCGGCCCTCGATACGTAGGCGAAAGCGGCCGTCTTGGGGGCGACGCCTTTCCGCGATATCGAGCGACGCCAGCACCTTGATGCGCGAGACGACCGCAGCGACATTTTCAGGGCTGAGCGGCGTGGTCAGTTGATGAAGTACGCCATCGACGCGCAGACGGACATCCGTGTCATTTCGATACACTTCAATGTGTACGTCGGAGGCATGTTGCTCGATCGCATGTAGCAAGATGTCGTCGAGGATTTCGCTGGGTGGCGCGGTGGCGTCGACGGGGGGGTGATGAAGTGGAACCGAGTGGTCCTCGCCGGCGTCGACCGGCGCACCACGAAAACCCACGTCGAGCGCACGCTCGAGCTCGAACGTCGAGATGCGCACGGGTACGAACGCTCGTCCCCAGCTGCGTGCCAGTTCATCACACACGGCGCCACCGTCTTGGCGTGTTACACCGAGAGAGATAGATTGACTGCTGTCTTCGCCGACTTGTCCCAAGATCACGACGCCACGTGCTTCGCAGTACGCGAGCGGCAAGCGTTGAATCGATTCGGGGTGCAGCTCGTGATGCGCGAGTTCTTGAAAAGGCGGAAGCGATTGTCTGCTTCGTTTGCGAGGTTTCGCCACGGGCGAGGAGCCTACACGACCGACCCGCGAAAGTCTGCGCGCACGACTACACTTCGGTTTCTTTCCATGCGGGACGGTAGCCAATACCGAGGCGAAGAATCCGTTCGAGCAGCTTGTCGTAGGGAATGTCAGCCGAGATTGCGGCCGTTGCAAATTCAGCGTCCTCGGCAATCTGTGGATTGGGGTTGGCTTCGAGCAGGTAGGCTTTGCCGTCGTCGGTCAAGCGAAAGTCGAGTCGTGCGTAACCCGAGAGACCGAGCCGCCGGTAGATGCGCTTCGCGAGCGTCGCCAGTTCCTTTTGCTGCGCAGCGTCCATGTCGATGACTTCCTGCAGCGCCCATCCGATCTTGTCTTGATAACGCTCGTCCCATTTGACTTTGGAGGTCGCAATGAGTGGCTCGTTCGCGTCCTTGTTCTCGAGCAGCAGTTCCCACGCCGGGAGCGCTTGCGTGCGAATGTTTCCAATGACGCCGACGTAGAGTTCTCGTCCTGGAATGAACTGCTCAACGATAGCGTCTGTGCCGACTGTGCGGTGAATGAACGCCACGCGCTCCGCAAGCTTCTCGTCGGAGTGCACGAGGGAGGCTTTGGCGATGCCTTCGGACCCCTCCGCCGTAAGCGATTTGACGATCAAGGGAAACTTGAGTCGCTTGGGCCTGCGAACCTTGCGCCCAACTTCGAACACCGCAAATTTGGGTACCGGAATCTTGTGATAGGCGAGAATTTTTTTCGATAGGGCCTTGTCACGGGCGAGCATGAGCCCACGCGGATTGCAGCCTGTGTAGGGGCGTTTCAAAAGCTCAAGGTAGGAGACGACCGCTTGGTCGTAGGTCGGGACGTGGTGAAACTCTTCGAGCAAGTTGAAGGTCACGTGTGGCTTGAGTTCTTTGATCGTCTTGCGAATCGGGGACAGATCACTGCTTACGCCCAGCGGCACCACCTCGTGTCCGAGTTTGCGCAGTCCCTGGACCACGTCGAACTCCGTTCGCCACCTATGGATTTCTTCCGGCGTGTAGCCCTCGAGGGAGTCCGGTGGAACCAAGCTCTCGTGCATGAGCGCTAAAACGCGATACTTTGCCATCTTGTGCAAAGGTCGTAGCACGTCCAGACGTAGGGACCGAGTGAGCCCGCGATCGGACCTTTTCGCTTGCTCTGATCGCGCTTCAGAGTGGACCGGAGCGAAACGATCGCTCGTCCCCGAAGTAACGCGTGCAGTGATCGCGCACGCGAGCCGCGTTTTCGTCCGACGGGGCCGAAAGGATCGGTGTGACCTCGTTCAGGAAATCACGTTCGAGTTGGAGCCAACGCTGGCGCGGAAAATGCTCAAAGGCTTCTTTCAGTGTCTGTTTCGCTTTGCGAAGTTGGCCGGCGCACGTTTGGGCGCGCACGAGTCGCGCGAAAAGCCAGGGGTCTTCCTCGGCGCCGGATCGAGCATGCTGAAAGGCGAGTACGGCGTGTTCAAAATCGCCGAGGCTCATCGCGCGCTCAGCGCGAACAACCCATTCGTAGCTGTATGGTGAAACAAAGGCTCCGCGCACGACCTTCCCCTCAAGCTTGCGCGGAACTTCGGGCGCTTCGGGTCCGCCGCACGCGACACACAGCAAGAGCGTGCTGAGCACTGGCTTAAGGAGCCGTGATCTGTACACGAACCGAATCTCCGCTCGGAAGCGGCCAGGGCAATGAGTGCCCGCCACGGCCAAGTTCGACATTTCCTTCAGAGAAAAGAAGGGCATTCAGGGTCGGTGGTCCACCCCCACCTCCGCCAGGCTGCAAAGGAATGCTTGCCGCAAAAGCGCTGCCCGAATCGTCGGTCACCCACTGTGCCAACTGATCTCGGTCGATCGTGATAACCAGTTCACCACCGGGGGCTACGCGCGTGCGTACGCCGCCGTCATAGAACGAACCCGTCCCTTGCTCCGAGAACGCCTCGGAAAGAGAGCCGGGCGCGAGTTGAAGGGCGAGCGTTTCGACCTCGGACAGCGCGATGGCGCTCGTCTCGAGGTTCACCAAAAAAGGTGCATCATCTGAAGCGCAGCCGAGTGCGCTGAGCAAGGCGACAAGAAGAATCGGTTGTGGGGCGGACCACAGCATTACTCGATCCTCGGGATGGGTATACCTTGTGCGGATGAGCCTCCGGCGCTTGCTGCAACAACGACAATGAGTACCGCGGCCGCGAGGGCGCCGGCGCCGACACCGACCCATAACCAGGGGAAGTGACCACTTGCACCTGTCGGTGCGTCCAGGGGCTCGAGCCGTTCCAAGAACAACGCTACCGAAGGGCTGCCATCGTGTTCGTAGCGCAGCGTCGCAAAGCCGACCTTCTGAACTTCGATAACGTCGCCCTGCTCAAGCGGTTGCGGCGCGATCGGACTTTTGCCGACAGGGCTGCCGTTGATGGACACGTCCGCACCGTCTGTGTTGATAGCGATGATCGTCGCGGGGACAACCTGCGCAGTGGACGTTGCCCCGTCGGCCGACGCCACACCCGCATCGTCCTGCGCCGATAGGGTTGCAGTGGACGCTAGCGCGGTGATGAGTAGGATTGCGAGCGAGCTACATCTCACAAGTTCACCTCTATGCTTCCCGCGGGCTTTGGGCAAGAGCCAACCCAATATCTTCGCCTCGCGAAGAGGGAAGGAACTGCGATGAGCGGTCTGGAGGAAGCCAACGATGCTACGCACCTATGACGCACTACGGACTCGCGGAAAGAGCGCCAAAGCAGCCATCACCGCTTGCATGCGAAAGCTGCTCGTTTGGCTCAATTCCACCCTCCGAGACCGCGTCCCCTGGACCCCACAAAAAATCAGGGTGTAAACAGTTGCTAGTGAAGAGCAAGAAAACTCAGTCGATGAACGGTCTTTCGAGGAGCGGATTTTGCTAGTTTGCAAAATCGTTGCTACGCAGAAAGACTAGTGAAGAGCAAGAAAACTCAGTATTGGCTGATGAAAAGTGAGCCCGATGTCTACTCCATAGATACTCTCAAGAAGGACAAGACGGGCTCTTGGGACGGCGTTCGCAATTATCGCGCGCGCAACTTCATGCGCGACGACATGCGCAAAGGGGACAAAGTGTTGTTCTATCATTCCAACGCCAAACCACCGGGCGTGGCAGGTATCGCGACCGTGTGTCGCGAGGCTTATCCAGACCACACGCAGTTCGACAAGAAGAGCGAATACTTCGATCCAAAAGCTGACGAATCGAAACCACGGTGGTTCATGGTCGACGTCAAGTTTGACCAGAAATTCAAGCACTTCGTCTCACTCGAAGAGCTCAAGAACGACCCGAAGCTTAGCGAAATGCTGGTGGTCCAGCGCGGTCAGCGTCTTTCGATCCAGCCGGTCGAAAAGCGCCACTTCGATCGCGTTTGCAGGCTCGGCGGGCTTTAGCCGTACGACGAGCGCACAGTTACGTTCGTTTTCGTACTGAAGCCTCAATCGGTCAGGGTGTGACAGGTGCAGCCAGTCACCGCGGGTTGGATCTGCGCACAATGACGCTCTGCGCAGTTCTAGCCTTGCACATCTCGTTCAAAGCGCGTGCACACAGCAGAATGTGCCCTGTCTTGAGTCGATGCGCCCGCGCACGTAAGCGCCTGTTATGTGGCGGATAAAAGCACTACGCGTCAATTTAAGGGCGAGATTTCGCGTCACCGCTCTCTCCCCTCAGGTTCGTTGGCACGCGAAGTGCTTTACCCGCCTGCTCGTGGACGCGGAGCGACGGCGCTCCGGATGATGGTGTTAGCTATGTTTTCAAAACGTGCAGAATCAGTACTTCGTATGTGCTTTGTGATGGTTGGACTGGCCGGGTGTGCCGCAGCGCCCGCCGATGGAGAGCCGGTAGTCGAGCCCCATTTCGGCTCGTTGACGGAGTCGATGAAGTCTTCGGGGGAGGTGAAGTTCGACGGATATCGATCGGGTCACCTTCTTGCGGATGAGGGCTTTCACCTGTTCTCTTTTCAGGGACGCGGCGGTAGTGAAGTGACCGTGCAACTGCTTGAGAATTCTGTGAGCCCCAATCTGGTGCCCAACGTGTTTCTCGTGGGACCGGTCGACGATGGTGGGTTCCCTGAGGTCGGGCGCGCGCTGATGGATGAAGGCCAGATGCACATTTCGGCACAGCTTCCTGCGAGTGGACAGTACCTGGTCGCCGTTGGTGCGCAGCGTGGTCAGGGTATTTACACGCTGGCATTGTGGTGTGAGTCCGACAACTGCCAAGTCCCCCCGCAACTTGACTAGCATCGCCTGAAACGCACACATCTTGCTTTTCCGGGAAGAGGCGAAGCCAAAGCAACGCGATTTGCTATGCGCGAATCGATCGTTGTGACGCTGAGCTGGTCGGGGCTCTGTCGCGGGCTCTTCCGCTCACGCGTCATCGCGGGGGGTGAATCGCCGCAGGCGATAGGGTCTGGGTGCCAGACCCTATCGAACGAGGCATTCGGCGACCCAATCTCCTGCCTGATTGAAGCAGAAGACCGTCACCGCGATTGCGGAGCCGGCGATCAGCGAAACGTGTGGATACATCAGCATCACCGCCGTTCCGTCGTCGAGTAATCCACCCCAGGAGGCCATCACTGAAGGCCCGATACCGAGAAAGGAAAGTGTCGCCTCTGCCAGGATCGCGGTGCCCATGTGCATCGTTGCCTGCACTGCGATCGGGGCAAGCAGGTTCGGAACGACGTGGACGCGTACGATGCGCAGCTCTGATGCGCCGAGCGCGAGGGCTGCGACCACAAACTCCTGCTCTCGTAGCGCGATGGCCTGAGCACGTGCGATTCGCGCATAGCCGACCCAGCTGGGCGCCACCAATGCCAAGATGACATGCTCAAGTCCGGGATGTGCAACCACAGCGAGCAGTGCGATGTTGATGACCAAGGCCGGAAAGGACTGAACGAGGTCGGCAACGCCGCGGAAGATCGAGTCGAAGAGTCCGCCCAGGTAGCCCGCCATCGTGCCGGCGAAGGTTCCGATCAGTCCCGAGAGTGCAACAACCGCGACTGCAATCACGGCCGCTGTGCGCGCCCCGTGCAGAAGTGCGCTTAGGATGTCGACCCCGTTGGTAGCGGTGCCAAGCCAGTGCGACGGTGAAGGAAGTGCGTATTGCGCACCCAGGTTCAGCTGGCCGGCCGGTTCGGGTGCGAGCCACGGTCCAATGAGTCCGAAAAGCAAGAAGAGCGCGCACCAGAGTAGATACAAAGCGCGCGCACTCATCGTCGCGCTCCAATCCGTGGGTTCACCCAGCGCTGGATCAAATCGAGTGCCGCGTACGTCACGATGAACACGCAGCCGAAGGTCAGGATGCAGCCTTGGATGACGGGAAAGTCGCGTGAGAAGAACGACTCCAAGAATAGCGTTCCCAACCCGTCTCGCTCAAAGATCTTCTCGGTGATAACTGCACCAGAAAGCAGCGCTGCGATCTGCGCTGCACCGACTGTGAGCACAGGATAGATGGCATTACGAAACACATGCTTCCAAAGAATGCGCGCAGGCGCGATGCCTCGGGCACGAGCAGCGAGTACGTAGAGCTGACCGTTTACCTCGATCGTCGAGGCGCGCATCTGTCGCGCGAGGATGGCGGCCATCGCGCTGCCCAGCGTCAGCGTTGGAAGGACGAGTTCGCCCCTCGTGTCTTGGCCCTCGCCTGGAAGCGGGAGCCATTGAAGGCGCATCGCGAAGAGCAAGATCAGCAGCGGACCGAGCCAGAGGTTGGGAATTGCCAGTCCCAGGTTGGCTACCACCATGGCGATGCGGTCGCGCCCGGTGTTGGGGTGTGCGCCTGCGAGTAAGCCGAGCGGTGGTCCAAACAACCAAGCAAACAACAGTGCCCACAAGGCGAGTTCTGCTGTTGCCGGCAGGCGTTCGGCAATGACGTCGGTGACGGTACGAGTCGGCTCTCGGAAGGAGTGACCAAGCGTAAAGTCAAAAATGCTTTCCCAGTACGAGGCGTACTGTCTCCAGAGAGGTTGATCGAGGCCCAGCTCGGTCGCGACGGCGGCTTTTTGTTCGGGTGACGCCAAGTCGCCGGTGATGGCCTCCACCGGGTCGCCAGGCGCGATACGAACCAACAGGAACGAAAGCGTTGCGATCGCCCAGAGCGTCAGCGCTACTCGAAAGATAGTGCTAGCCATCCGTATTTGTGATGAGCGTGCGACGCCAAAGCA
>CAZAQV010000042.1:11947-29460 GCA_964487255.1 uncultured Polyangiales bacterium
AAGCGATTTGGTACATCCAAATCGATGTTCGTGACGCGGAGCCGCGAAGAACCATAGGTGTTGTGATGAGCGTGCGACGCCAAAGCAAAGCGATTTGGTACATCCAAATCGATGTTCGTGACGCGGAGCCGCGAAGAACCATCAGTAGAGCGCTACTCATTGTTCGCGACGCAGAATCGACGACCCGGGTTCGAGTCTAACGTTCGTGCGATCGTTTGACCGTCTACGTCTTTAACTTCGTCCGCGAGGGCGCAGCGATAACCACCGCGGCAATCTCCGTTGTCCTCGCAGCTCTGCATGCACCAGGCGATCGACAGCCGCTCGGGCTCGGGCAAGAACTCGACGCACACGGCCTCGTCTGGGCAGGTATCGCCTTCACAGTTGATCACCGTGCAGTAACCGCCCGGTGACGCTACGTCACACAGGCGCTCGCCCTGAATGGAACAGTCAGTTGATGTCTCGCAATCGTCCCCTACCTCGGGTGGACATCCCCCGAGCAACGCCATCGCGGGCAGCACGATTATCCAAGGGGTACGCTGAAAAAAACTGAGCACCGTGTCGCGGATATACGGGATGGCCGCGATTTGCACCAGCCCCGATAGAGGAAAAGTCGGGTCGCATGGCTGGCCCCCAAGAACTGAGCTATACGGCCGCCCATGGAGAAACGTCAGTTTTTGTTGTGTTGGATCAGCGCGCTGAGTTCCTTGGGCGCCGCTGGACTCGTCGGTTGTGCCGCGAGCAGTGGTTCCGAGGAAGATTCGCTGTCGTCGGGCGTCGCTCGCGCGGATGGAAAGTTCGATACGAGCGTCGAGGCTGTGGTCCTTGATTTCGAATTCGAGGGTGAGTTTTTTATCAACCAGTCGTGGGGCGGCTACACCCGCTACGTGGAGGACCAGCTCCTTTACACGATTGGGCACTTGAACGAGCAGCAGTCGGTGGGCCGTCTTGACCGCGTGCAAGTCACGTCGCTCGACGCTCAGCCGGTCGCGGGTGGTGTCAAGGTCCACTACAGCGCCCGCATGCCGGTCGCCTGGGGGCGTCGCGAATCTGTGCCCACGACGTACGACTTTAAGCTTCCGTACGACATTAGCTATAGCGGCCTTGAGGACTTCACGGCGAAGTACAAGGACAAGTGCGTCGACTGGAGTGCCCACGACGTCGATAGCGGAAGCATGTGGTACTACTACCGCCCAGGTCGCTGCACCCTCGACGCTGAAGACATTTACACGTCGACCGCAAGCGTGTCCGTGTCGGATGTCAACACCACGGGCAAGTACCCTGAGTACCACAAAATCTGGGAAGACAACGTGTTCAAGACCGTCGCCATTTTTGGCAAGAACGAAGATGGTGAGACAAGCAACAGCGACGTTGGCATCAGTGCCTACAACAGCTTCCTCAGTGCAGTGGAACAACGTCTCGCCGGGTCCGTCAGCTTGCGAACGGAGCCCGCTTCATTCACCTCGAATCCCGGAGTTCAAGCGCCCGATGTGACGTTTTACGCCGAGTTGGCCGATGGCAAACAAGTTCAGGTGAACGTTCTCTTGGTCGACAATGTACGCACCGCAGGGTTCGAGTTTGACCAGCGCTATGCACAGCTTTCGCCTGATGCCGACTTCATCATCTACAACGGCCACGCAGGGCTTGGTTCGAATATCCGCGCGCTGGCCAACAAAGGGCGTTTCAAGCAAGGCCAATATAAGGTCGTGTTCATGAACGGCTGCGATACCCACGCATACGTTGACTCGGCGCTTTCTGACGCGACCGCGGCTGTCAACCCCGACGACCCGAACGGCACCAAGTATCTCGATGTTGCAACCAACGCGATGCCGGCCTTTTTCCGCTCGCTTCGCCGCGACACGATGGCCTTCTTCGAAGGCTTTCTCGACTACGATCAGCCGAAGACCTTCGAGCAGATCATGGCATCCGTAGACCCGTCGCAAATCGTGCTTGTCACCGGTGAGCAAGACAACGTCTACGTTCCTGGTGGTGGAGGCGGCGGTGGTGGAAGCGCGACCGATGAGCCTGGGCTCGATGAGCAGGTCGTGCTTGCGCAAGGTGAGACGGCCCGCTTTGAGACTCCGACGCTTACGCCCAATACCTATCTCTTTAGTATCGAAGGTAGTGGCGACGCCGATCTCTACGTTCGCGTGGGTCAGCAACCCGATGCACGTAACTACGATTGCCGGCCCTATCGCTGGGGCTCCGATGAGAGCTGCGAGATCGACTTGCCCACAGAGGCCCCGATTCACGTGATGCTCGTCGGCTACGAGGCAGCGAATGTCCGCCTGACCGCCCACCGTATTCAGCGCATCCAACCTTAATCACAACGCAGCGTGCGTAACGCTGAAGTTCTGTGCGCTGCATCTAATCAAGCGGCTGGAGGCGCCGTGCTTCCACGTCGAAACGCCAAGCGTCTGTGGCGTCCTCGAGATGCGTGAACGACGTAGGCTGACGATTTCCTGGTTTTTGAATCCGGTAATGCGTCACCTGGTCTCCCAGCGCGAGGTAGCTGCCTTCCAAAAACAAGTCGACGAACTCAAACCAGGAGCCCGATTTCGCGGTGTGCTGAGGCAAGAGGTCTCCCAACGTCAGTCGTGTGACGGCGTCTTTTTGAATGTACGAGACGGCAACCTGGTCCGGCCGCGCAAGCTCGGCGCTCGATTTTGCGCAGGCAACCCAGCCCTCGTTGGTGATCCCCATCACCGTCGGGCAAGTATGTCGATTGATTCTCCAGCTCAACTTGCCGTTCGCAAATACATCGTTGATTTGGATGCTGTGGCGACCGTTCCCTGAGACGAAATCTCCGTTGCCGTTGCGATATGGGTTGACGTAGCCAAACAGTCGTTGCCACCTATCGAGCATTGTCTTGCGTAGCTTGTCGGGCCATCTTGCAATCGACTTTGTGTTGCTCAGATGGGAGACGCGCACACTCCTGAGCGGCGTGAAGTCGTGCATGGTGTGGCTGAACCAGCCCTTTGCAACATGCTTTCGGGTACGCTCGAGGGCGACATACGAAACGTTATGGGGCGACACATCGGTGGGGCAGCCACCGCCCAAGTAAGCGAACCAGGCTTCGGGTTCGCCGTCTTTGTTCACGTCTGCGATCTCGAAGGCATCGGCAAAGAACGACATGCCGAAGAAGTCACCCTCACCATCGGGGCAATCGAAGCGATCTTTGAATCTCCGCACGACGACGTAGAGTTGGTCCCAGCTCGTGCGCGAACACCACGTGACTTCGATTCGACTCGTGAACGCCCGATCGTCAGAGGCCTGTGAAGCTGTGACCAGGTGTGACCCACCGTTCGTGTCGTCCCAGCGGTAGGCGATCACGAAGTCACCTTCGCCTCTGCAGCTCTTGGGTGCTTCGGCGGGTGATGCCAGGTAGACTTCCGGACCCGACTCAGCCTGGACGGCAATGGGTGAGTGCACCCATAGCAATGTGGGAAGGCAGAGGGACCAGCGTGTGAAGTTCGTGAGCATCGCGTGCCTACTGAGCAAGGGGAATGCCATGGCTCAGCGAGTAAAGATCCAGACGATTTTGCGCCCGAAGCGTGTCTAGTTATCGGCGAACCGTGTCAATCAACCCACAAAAAGCAGGGCAGCGGCCGCGTGAGCTCAATCGGCGCTAGGGTGGCCGGCTTGGAGAAGCTGCGCTAAGGCTCGGCATGCAAAAACAAGTCGGCTTGGTTCTTAGTGTTCTCGTGCTTGCAGTCGGATGCGCGGCCGAGAGCGGTTCGTCCTTTACGTACGGTGGGGTTGAACGAGCTGACGGTAAGTTTGATACGAGCGTTGAAGCCGTGGTTCTCGATTTTGAGTTTGCGGGCGAGTTTGTCACAGACAACACATGGGGTGGTTACGAACAGCTCGTGGAGCAGCAGCTGATGTACACCGTGGGTCACCTCAACGAACAAAACTCTGTTGGACGACTTGATCGCGTGCAGATCACGAACCTCGATTGGCGTCAAGAAGGAGCTAGCGTAAAGGTGACCTACCGCGCGAGTATGCCGGTGGCCTGGGGACGCGGAGAGGCCGTGCCAACCAGTTACGATTTTAAGCTTCCCTACGACGTGAGCTTCGACGGCTTTGAGGCTTTCACCGAGAAGTACAAGAACGACTGCGTCGACTGGAGCGCGCATGACGTCGATAGCGGAAGCATGTGGTACTACTACCGGCCCGGACGCTGTACGCTCGATCAGGCCGACATCTATGTGGCGCGCGCATCGGTTCACGTGTCTGAGGTCAACACCACCGGCAAGTTTCCCGAGTACCACAAGGTTTGGGAAGACAACGCGTTCAACAGCCTGGCGATCTTCGGCAAGATCGAAGAAGGCGCCACGTCGAACGATCCGGGTATCACGGCCTACAACACCTTCATTCGCATCGCGCAGCAAAAATTGCTCGGCGCTGGCGCAACCGATGTCACGACCGAGCCGGTCTCGTTGCCATCAAATCCCGGCGTCGATATCCCCGACGTTGCGATTTATGCCACGCTGCCGGACGGAAAGCGTGTCCAGGTCAACGCCCTGCTGGTGGACAATGTGCGGACGCAAGGCCAGGCTTTTGACGTTCGTTACGGAGAACTCAGCACCGACGCTGACCTCATCGTGTACAGCGGTCACTCCGGGCTCGGCGCCAATATTCGCGCGCTCGCCAGCAAGGGTCGTTTTAAGCAGGGGCAGTACAAGGTCGTGTTCATGAATGGTTGCGATACGCATGCCTATGTCGACTCCGCGCTCGCCGACGCTAGCGCAGCGGTCAACCCTGACGATCCGAACGGAACAAAGTACCTCGACATCGCAACCAATGCGATGCCGTCCTATGCGCGGGCATCGGAAAGCAATACCACGGCGTTTTTCGAAGGTTTGCTCAATTTCGAGCAACCCAAGACCTTCGAGCAGATCATGGCCGCGATCGACCCCGCGCAGATCGTGCTCGTGACCGGTGAGCAAGACAACGTGTATGTGCCCGGAGGCGGAGGCACCGACCCCGAACCCTGGTCACGCATGGACGAGGCGTTCGCGGTCGCGCAAGGCGACAGCGTCTACTTTGAGACGCCCGTGATCGAGCCTGGGACATTCATCTTCGAGATCCGGGGCGACGGCGATGCCGACCTCTACGTGCGCATCGGCCAAGAGCCGGACTTGCGCAACTATGACTGCCGTCCATATCAATATGGTTCGAACGAGCGATGTCAGGTCGCGCTACCGACGGCCGCGCCCATCCACGTCATGGTGCACGGCTATCAAGGCGGGAGCGGCACCATGACCGGCCTCCGCTTGCCGAACTAAAGTGCTTGGGTTAGGGCCTATTCATGCGTTTGTGGGTCTTGTGGGTAGGCGTTGTCTGTTTTGTGTTTCCGTGTGTGGCAGGTGCACAGGGACCGGGCTGGTATGCTTGCTTCGCAGGGCAAGAGGCGCAGTGTTTCGAAGCCGGCATGGACTACTTCAATGGCAGCAATGGAGTGGGCCGCAACGTGGGTTTTGCCATCCTCGCCTGGGATCATGGCTGCAAAGAGGGCGACGGGAGCTCCTGCGGTGCGCTCGGCTTTCGTCGGCTCGATGGGCAGGGCGCGAACCGCAGCCCACGCGAAGCGCGCGCGTTTTTTGATAAAGGTTGCCGCATGGGCGGTGCGCATGCCTGTCACGGTGTTGCGCACCTTCTTCGAAAGGGTCTTGCTGGGATGGGGCGCGACCTCAACGCAGCCAACAAAATCGACAACGAGGCGTGTGAACAGGGAGACGGCGCTGCGTGCTATGCGATGGGGTACGCCTATAACTACGGCGAAGGTGTAAAGGCCCATATGCCAACGGCGAAAGATTACTTTGCGCAAGCCTGTAGGTACGGCATTTCCGACGCGTGCTACTCCGACCTCGGAGCCTCCATTGCGATGCTTGTCGACTCGGATCATCGGGGTAAGAGCAAGCGCAAACCACGCCAAGCGAAGCAAAACGAACGACTGGCCGATGACTACGTTGACGCGATGCAAGGCCCGCGTGCGACTTCGCAAGGCCCGCGCGTAGCATCCGAGCCATCCTCTTCGGTGAGTGCACATCCGTTCTCACAGAAAGAACTTGTGGCGGCGGCTCGCACAGCCGAACGTTTTACCGACAAGTGTTACCGCAAGCGTGCGCGGCGTGTCCCGTCGATGCGTGGGACTGTCGACGTTTCACTCACCACAGACGCGCGTGGGCGTGTGACGCAAGCGCGTCACGTCGGTGGCACGATTGCAGACCGTTGGATGCAACGTTGCGTCACAAAGCAAGCTCGGCGAATGCGTTTTCGACGCGCCTCCTCTGGCACACACACTTTCGAGTTCTAGTGCTAAAGACCCTCAGGTTTCGCTCTCGAGCCACGCACAAGCGGGTCAAGGGATGCTCCCGCTCTTGATTTGTCGTCGCCAGGGCTGAAAGCCAAATGATTACAGCTGTGAATTGGGTGGCGATGTGCTCCAATGTGCGCTAATGCCCACCATGAAATTACGCGCTGTGTATGTGGGGTCTGCATTGGCACTGATGGCGGGCTGTTCGGCCGCCAGTGGTGGAGGTCTCGATTCAAAAGACGGGCTTCAACGTGCGGACGGCAAGTTCGATACAAGTGTCGAAGCTGTCGTTCTCGATTTTGAGTTCGAGGGTCGTTTGATCACCGACCGTGCATGGAACGCCGAGGACCAAATCGAGAAGCAGCTTCTCTACACCGTCGGCCACCTCAACGAGCAAGAGTCCGTGTCGCGACTCGATCGTATTGAGCTGTCCAACATCGACATGCGTCAGGAGGGCTTCAAGACGATCATCTCCTACAAGGCGCATATTCCTGTCGCTTGGGGGCGGCGCGACAACGTCCCGACGACCTACGACTTCAAGCTCCCGCTCGACACAAGCTATGAAGGCATCGAGGCGTTTACCGCGAAGTATGCAAACGAGTGCGTTGATTGGAGTGCGCACGACGTCGATAGCGGAAGCATGTGGTACTACTACCGACCGGGGCGCTGCTCGATCGACTCGGCTGACATCTTAGAGACGACAGCGAGCGTGAGCGTCTCAGCGGTCAACACGACCGGGAAGTTTCCTGAGTACCACAAGGTCTGGGAGGACGACGTCTTTAAGACCATCGCCATCTTTGGCAAAGCCGAAGAGGGTGCAACATCCGATCCTGGTATCAGCGCGTACAACGGCTTTATTCGTGGCGTGACCCGCAACCTTGAGCGGCTCGGCGCGACCATTACGACGCAACCGTCACCTCTTCCGTCAAGTCCGGGCATCGATGTGCCTGACGTCACGATCTACGGCGACTTGCCCGACGGAAAGAGGGTCCAGGCCAACGCCCTCTTGGTTGAAAATGTGCGCACGGCGGGGGCCACATTCGACGCGCGTTACCGCGAGTTGAGCAGCGAAGCCGACCTCATCGTGTACAGCGGTCATTCGGGTCTTGGCGCGAACATTCGCTCGCTCGCCAGCAAGGGCAACTGGCAGACCGGCCAGTACAAAGTCGTCTTCATGAACGGTTGTGACACGCACGCCTATGTCGACTCGGCCCTGGCCGATGCGACGGCTGCGGTCAACGCCGACGACCCGAACGGCACCAAGTACCTCGACGTGGCCACCAACGCGATGCCCGCGTACTTCCGTGTGTTCGACGAAGATACCCTGGCCTTCTTCGAAGGGCTGCTCAACTACCAAGAGCCAAAGACCTTCGAGCAAATTATGGCGGCGGTCGATCCAGTCCAGGTGGTTCTGGTGACCGGTGAGCAAGACAATGAGTACGTTCCCGGCTTCGGACAGAACCCCGACCCGACGCCTTGGGATGGCTTTGAACGTCAAGCTTCGGTCGCGCAGGGCGATGTCGAGTACTTCGAGACGCCTGTCTTACCTGAAGGCTTCTACGGTTTTGTGCTGGACGGTTCGGGCGACGCAGACCTCTACGTGCGCGTTGGGCAACAGCCTGATTTTACGAACTACGACTGCCGACCGTACCGCTACGGTTCGCGTGAGGCTTGTCGCGTCGAGCTGCCCTCCGCCTCGAGCATTCACGTCATGATTCACGGTTACAATGCCTCGGACGTCTCCCTTCGAGCGTTTCCGGAATAACATGAAGCAGCATCTTTTCGGGAAGCTGAGCCTCCTTGGATGTGCCCTCGCGGCATGCGCCGCCCCTGCGGGGGACGCTGGCGCGCCTGCGGGTTTGGAGCGCGCCGATGGAAAGTTCGATACCAGTGTCGAGGCACTGATCACCGACTTCGAATTCTCGGGCGAACTTCGCACAAGCCGTAGCTTCGGGAGCTATGACAAGAAGGTAGAGCAGCAGCTGCTCTATACCGTGGGCCAGCTCAACGGTGACAACTCGGTTGGGCGCCTAGACCGCGTGGCGCTCAGCAACGTCGACGTTCGCGAGGAACCGAATGGAGATGTCGTTGTCTCGTATCAAGCGCGCATGCCAGTCGCTTGGGGACAGCGCGACAACATCCCGCAAAGTTACACGTTCAAACTCCCGTACAATACGACAAGTGCCGGGCTCACCGACTTCGCGACCAAGTATGGACACGACTGCGTCGATTGGGGTGCCCACGACGTCGATAGCGGAAGCATGTGGTACTACTATCGTCCCGAGCGCTGCAGCATCATCGACGCTTCGGACATCGTTGAGGTCACCGCCAGCGTGTCGGTATCCAACGTCAACACCACCGGCAAGTACCCCGAGTACCACAAGATTTGGGAAGACGATGCGTTCCGCGCGGTAGTGATCTTCGGCAAAGACAAAGAGGGGGCGACCTCCAGTAGCGATGCGGGGATCGGTTCGTACAATCGCTTCATTCGCGCGATGGAAAACGACTTTCACTACGCGAACCTGCGTTCCGAGCCAGCCAGTTATCCGTCGAGCCCTGGTATCGATGCTCCAGACATCACCTTTTTCGCGGAAACCAGCGATGGTCGGGCGATCGAGGTGGTCGTGCTGCTGGTCGACAACGTCGTCGCTTCGGGGACGGCCTTCGACCAGCGATACGAATCGCTTACGCCGACCGCGGACTTTATTATCTACAACGGCCACTCCGGTCTTGGCGCCAACATTCGCGCGATGGCAAGTAAAGGCCACTGGCAAGCAGGTCAGTATAAAGTCGTCTTCATGAACGGCTGCGATACGCACGCCTACGTTGACTCGGCGCTCTCTGATGCACACGCCGCGGTCAACTCTGACGACCCGAACGGCACGAAGTATGTTGACGTGGTGACCAATGCACTGCCAGCTTCGATCGCCTCGGAGCGGAACAACACGATGGCGTTTCTTGAGGCGCTTGCAAACGACACGGAGCCCAAGACGTTCGAGCAGATCATGGCTCGCATCGATCCCGCGCAGGTCGTACTCGTCACCGGCGAGCAGGACAACGAGTTTGTCCCTGGCTTCGGGGACAACCCGCCGCCGCAGAGCTGGCAAGGCTGGGACAGGAGCTCGGTCCTCGTTAAGGGCCAGAGCGTTGTGTTCGAGACGCCGTCGCTACCTGCCGGTGCCTACGGTTTCGTGCTCGACGGCGCGGGTGATGCCGACCTCTACGTTCGCGTCGGGCTGGCACCGACGTTTGAGAACTACGACTGCCGACCATACCGTGTGGGGTCGCGCGAGGCGTGTCGCATCGAGCTTCCCTCTCCTGCGCCAATCCACGTCATGCTGCACGGCTACGACAGCGCCGACGTGACCCTTCGCGGCTTTGCCGAATAAAGAGTGAGAGCCCACGTCCATCGACGATCGCTGAGAGGAAAGTCACAGCAAGTGCGACGGCCATCAGCGCCGGCTTACTTTGTTCACAAGTATCTCCGCGAGGGAATAGGCTAACCTGTCGGCTGTTTTGTGAACAAGGCAGCGGGTTTTCGTTCCTGAAAGCAGTTCGGCGGACAGACTTCCGCGAACTCCCAAAGACGATCGCGATCGGGCCCCATGATGATTGTCTTGGATTGCGGTAGCCTCCGAGCCGCGGTTAACGCGGATTCGGTAAGGGGTGATGAGCCAAGCGCAGGGAGAGCACGATTTGGTATGAACCAAATCGCTGGCTCGGAAGGTGCGCAAGGCGAAGAACCAACAAGTAGGATGAGCCAAGCGCAAGGAGAGTACGATTTGGTGGGAACCAAATCGCTGGCTCGGAGGGCGCGCAAGGCGAAGAACCAAAAAGTACAGCGAAAGGAACGATATGGACTCGATCATAACGATGTTTGGCACCGGTGTAGCAGCCGTCTTCTTCGCGGGAGGCTTGCTCTTTCTCGTGTTGATCTACAAAGCGCTGCTCAAGGTGGCGCGACCCAACGAAGTGCTGATCCTCAGCGGACTCAAGCACAAGCTCGCCGACGGAACGTCGCGCGGTTATCGCGTGGTGCGCGCAGGGCAGCGTGCATTTCGCTGGCCGATCTTGCAGCAAGTGACCCGTATGGACATGACGCTTCTGCCGATTGTCATCCAAGTGCACAACGCCTATTCCAAAGGCAATATCCCGCTGCAGATCAACGCGGTGGCCAATGTCAAAGTCGATTCCAATCCACGTTTTTTGCCGAATGCGATCGAACGCTTCTTGGGTAAACCTCCGGCAGAGATTCGTCTTGTCGCCCAGCAGACGCTCGAAGGCGCGCTCCGCGAAGTACTCGCGCAACTGACGCCCGAAGAAGTCAATGAAGACCGTCTCGCTTTTGCCGAGAAGCTGATGGAGTCCGCCGAGGACGACATGAACAAGCTCGGGCTCGGCCTCGATACCCTCAAGGTCCAGCACGTGGCAGACGATACCGGGTACCTCGACAGTCTCGGTCGCCCGCGCATTGCGGCCGTAAAACGCGACGCAGAAAAAGCCGAAGACCAAGCCAAGCGCGCGATTACCCGCGCGCAGGCGGAAGCCGGTCGTATCGCGGATGTGGCGAAGGCCGACTCCGAGAAGGCCACGCTGCAGAAGCAAAATGAGCTGCGACGCATCGAGGCTGAACTCAACGGTGAAGCTGAATCGGTCGAGCGCGAGGCCGCGCAGGCTGCGAAAACCGCTCGTGCGCAAGCGGACCGTGAGCTTCAAATGATTCGCGCGGAGCTCGTGCAGCGCGCCCAAGAAGCAGACGTTGTCATTCCCGCCCACATCCATCGCCAAGCCAAGGAGCTCTTGGCTAAAGGCGAGGCTGCGCCCACCGAAGAGAACGGCGCTGCCGTGGTCCAAGTGCTTGAGGCGATGAGCAAGGCTTGGGAGTCGATGGGGCCGCAGGCGCGCGAGATCTATGTCATCCAACACCTCGAAGAGATCGTTGGAACCGTTGTCGGAAGTCTCGACAACGTGCGCGTAGGCGAAGTCAATGTGCTGGACCGCGGCGATGGTGAAGCCCTTGCCGGCTACGCGGCGACCTATCCACGCATGGTGTCCGCGGTGCTCAGTGCGCTTGGCGAGTCGACCGGAGTCGATGTGCCGGCCATCTTGCGCGGCGAAAACAGTGTTGCGCCAACCAACGGAAGGCCCGCGCCGACCGGTGGCGCACGTCTTGCGGAGGGAGTTTAGTCATGGCCGATATCGTAAAATTCATTGTTGCGCTCGTCCCCATCATGTTCATCGCGCTCATCGCGATTGTGCTGGTGGTAAAGAAGTTGATTTACTTGTGCGACCCGAACGAAGTGCTCATCTTCTCGGGCAAGCGCTCGGCCGGAGGTGACGAAGGCACCATTGGCTACCGCATCATCAAGGGAGGTCGTGCGATTCGTCATCCCTTGCACGAGAAGGTCGACCGCATGGATCTGACCAACATCATCATCGAAGTGGCCGTCAAAGGGGCCTACTCGAAGTACGGCATTCCCCTCGCGGTGGAGGGCGTCGCCAACGTCAAAGTGGCGGGTGAAGAGCCGCTGATCCACAACGCACTGGAGCGCTTTTTGGGCAAGTCGCGCGATCAGATTCGTCAAATCGCCCGCGAGACGCTCGAGGGCAACTTGCGCGGCGTGCTGGCAACGCTGACGCCCGAAGAGGTCAACCAAGACAAAGAGGCGTTTGCCGTCAAGCTCGTCGAAGAAGCGGAGCACGACCTCGCACGCATCGGCCTCGTACTCGACACGCTCAAGATCCAGAACGTGGCCGATGAAGTCGGCTACCTCGACGCGATCGGTCGTATTCGTAACGCCGAAGTGCAGCAGCGCGCGTTGGTGGCCGAGGCCCAAGCGCACGCGGAGACGCAGCATGTCAAGTGGCAGCAGCACATGGAGGGCGAGCTCGACAAGATCCAAGAGCGCATCACGGTTATCCGTTCGCAGAACGAGCGACGCATCGCGGACGCCCGTAGTAAGCGCGAAGCGCTCATTCAAGAAGAGCGCGCCGAAGTGCAGGCCGACATCGCGCAAGCCAAGGCCGAATCCGAGACGCAGCTTCAGCGCATCGAGCAGATCAAGCTCAAACTGCACGCTGATGTCATCAAGCCTGCGGAGGCAAGGCTCGAGCAACAACGCGCGCAGGCCAAGGCCGATGCGGTTTCGATCATCGAGCAAGGCACGGCGACGGCCAAGGTGTTGACAGACCTGGCGGCCAAATACCGAGCGTCCGGTGACGCGGGGCGTGATGTGCTGCTGATGCAGAAGCTGATTCCGCTCTTGCAATCGGTGAGCGGAACCATCGGCGACCTCAAGGTCGACCGCATGACCGTGATCGGGCAGGGAAAAAATGGCGCGGCAAATGGCGCAGACCTGGCGGGCAAGTTGATCGGTATCTCCGAGGAGGTCAAAGCCGCGACTGGCGTAGACCTGTCGCGGGTGCTGCAAAACAAACTGGGTGCAGAAGCGCCTGCAGGACTGCCCAAAGGCGTCTCAGAAGTTCCACCTCCACCGCCGCCACCACGTCCTTCCCACGGATAGCCAATGCGTATCAATCGGACAGCCACCTTTGAGGTGGCCGTCTACTTTACGTGGCAGGTGGTTTTTCGGCACAGCGCACGCGCCTCTTTGTTTTTCGGATCGCGCGTCAACGCTTGGTCGAGATAGCCGCCGGCCAGCCGCGGGCGTGAGGTGGCCAGCGCGATCTTCGCGCACTCGATGTAGGGCTTGGGGTTGGTGGTTTGCAGCGCGGCGACGCGTTCGAGCTTCTCGAGCGCTTCTTCGTGCTCGCCTTTTTGATGGAGCAAGGCCGCTTCCGCCATCAGCAAGTCCGCATCGTTTGGCATGAGGTCGAGCGCGCGACCAAGCCGGTCCCATGCTGTCTTGTCGGATAGGCGGACTGCGGCGAGTGCAGCGACGCGGATCGCGACAGGGTCATTGCGTTCCTTCTTGAGGACTTGTTTTGCCGCGTTGAAGGCTGCCGCGGCGTCGCCCTGGTTAAGCGATAGTTCAGCCGAGTGACGGAGTGGATCGAGCCAGCCTGGTCGCGCCTGTTCGGCTTGTCGCAGAAGCTCCGGGTCTGCCTTCTCGATGCCAAGCCCCAGCAGCGCATCGGGGTGGTTGGGCATGCGCCGCAATGCTTCTTTGTAGCAGCCGAGGCGGGCTTTGCGGCTCGCTTCGTTTCTTGCCCGCTCGATGATCAGCCTGACGATGAGGTAGGGCACGGAGGCGTCGTTCGGCAGTTCGCTCTGTGCGGCTGCGGCTAAATGTTGGCCAGCGATCTCCGCTGCGGCCTGACGTTCCTGTTTCTGTGCGGCGAGTTCGGCCGAGGCGATCGCGACATGTAGATGCCCAACTCCAAAGTCCCGGCTGCCAAGCGCCTCGACCGCTGCCGCCATTTCGCTTTCTGCTCGAGCCGGTCTGCGGTTTGTCAGAAACGCACGCGCTTCGCAGAGATGAGACCAGAAGGCAGCGTCTTCGACCTTTAGGGTTTTGATGGCGGCACAGTCACGCTTTGCACGTCGGAAGTCTCCCTCCGCGAAACTCACCCGCGCGAGGTTAAAGGCGTGAAAAGCAGCGCTGTCGGATCTCCGCTGCTTTCGCGCGACGGGCCGCAAGATTTTGCGGGCCGCCTGATAGTCGCCGCGCAGCATGGCAACCTCGGCGCTCTTTGAATTCGCGCTCGCGGTCGACGAAATCGCGAGCGTTGCGGTGACAAGGAGGACGAGCGACATTCGAGGCAACATGGGCCAAGAATATAGAAGCCTGATGCTCGGCGGTCGAACCACTGCGCGACGGAAGGAGCGTGCTGAGCTAGCGCACCCCGTTTATCCGGGGTAACGTCCCGCCATGCTTCGGGCGCTGGTATTGCTTTGCTTTTCGCTCCCTTTGTGCGTGGGCTGCGGCGGGGACGAGGCTCGGCCTGCGCCTTTTTCATACGGAAAAGATGCCGAAGAGGCCTATCACCATGCGATGGAAGACTTCCGCGACGGTGATTGCTTCGATGCGGAGCCCCAGTTTCGCGATATTCGCCGTAAATATGCGTACTCACGCTACGCCGCGTTGGCGGAGATCCGAGTTGCCGATTGTCTGGTCGAGCTCGACAAGCAGGCGCAGGCGATCGCCGAGTATCGCAATTTTATCCGGAACCGTCCGAGTCACGAGCTGATTCCCTATGCTCGTTTCCGGATCGCCAAGGGCTATTACGATCAGATTCCGGATGGCTGGTTTCTGTCGCCTCCCGAGTACGAAATGGATCAAAGCGCGACCCGAGACGCTATCAAGCACCTGCGCGAGTTCATTGTGGACTATCCGGAGAGCAAGAATGCCCCCGAAGCGCGTGAAATGGTGCAAAAGGCACTGGGGCTGCTGGCTCGACACGAGTTCTACGTGGCCGAGTTTTATTTTCGTCAGGACCACTTCCGTGCTGGTGTGGCGCGCCTTCAGACCATGATTGCGGCCTATCCAGGTTCCGATCTTGAGCCCCAAGCGCTCCTCATGATCGGGCAGGGGTTCTTGGAGCTCGGCGAGCACGATCGCGCGAAAACCGCGTTAGAGCGCCTAATTCGCGAATATCCAGCAAGTGAGGCTTCTGCCGAAGCGCGTGATCTGCTGGGCTCGTAGCTGATCCAAAGATGCACAACACACTGAGCTCACATTGCTTGTGTTGGGACGTGCCGCCCTGGTAGTCTGCGGAGGCCAATGGAGGATCGCGCCAAACAGGTTCTCGCGCTGGGAAGAGAGTACTACGAGAAACAAGAGTACGATCGCGCGGAGCATTATCTAAAGCAGGTCCTCGAATCGCACCGTTTTGCCGATGTGCTCAACATGCTGGGGGTCATTTCGCATGACCGCGGGAACTTTGAGGAGGCGCAGGCTTTCTTCGAAGAGGCACTTCAGATCAACCCGAACTACACCGAGTCTGCGCTCAATCTTGCGGTTACCTACAACGACTTGGGCCGGTACGAAGACGCCAAACGCATCTATGGCGCTGCACTGTCTCGTGGCGAACGTTCGCCCGGCAAACTCGACCCTTTTGTGAAGGGAAAGATTGCGAACTTGCATGCCAATGTCGCTCGGGCTTACGAAGATATTGGCCATGTCTCAGCGGCTGTCGAAGAGCTACGCAAGGCGATTAGCCTCTGTCCGGAGTTTGCAGATCTACGCATGCGTCTTGCAAATCTCTACCGCCAGACCGGCGACCTCAAAGCCGCGCAATACGAACTCGAAGAGGCGACCAAAGCGCGGCCTGGCTACCAACCCGCGCGCATTGCGCTCGGCGTGATCAAATTGACTCAGGGCGACAAAGATTCAGCGACCGAGATCTGGGACGGGGTTCTCAAGGACGATCCAGAGAACACCTCCGCGAAGATGTATCGGCGGCTCGTCGAGGCTGGACTGAGCATTCCGCCCAAAAAAAGCTAGCGACCGGTGGCCTGTGCCGGTTGCTGCACTTGCCCCGAGCGGTGACCGCAGACCGCCTTTAGGGCCGCAAACAGTAAAAATCACGAGTCATTTTCTCTTCTTTACTTTGGCATGAGGAATGCTTCCTGCTGGGCCGTTGCTGCACCCGAACATCACACTCTTGGTCGTCATTGCGTTGCTTGGTTCTTCCGCCTTTGGGCTGCTCGGTGCTCGGGTTGGTCACAACATCGCTCGGCGGACTTCTGCGGCCAGAACGGCGGTCGAGGTTGGTTCTGTCGCGAACGCTGCGGGTTTTTCGGGCATATCCAAAGTCGCCAGGGACGCTACGGTGGCGGGGCACATTGGCCATGCCATGAGACCCGCTGAGGATGTATCCACGGCGATCAGGAGCGCAGGGAGCTTGCGGAGCGCAGGGAGCTTGCGGAGTGCAGATGTCGCAGGACCCCTCAGCCGAGAGCTCTCAGCCGCCCAGGTTGCCTATGATCTATGGGGCCAAGCCCGTACGCGCAGTGATGCTTTCTCTTACGTCTCCCGGCAAGTGAGGCAGCGGTTCGGGGACGAATACCGGGTTGTTTTGCCGCACTCACCCCAATGGTTATCGCGAGAGGGAAGTTTTAGCGCGACGTACAAAGCCGCCCGACGTGGCTTCGAAGAGTACAACTACGTGCGCGATCGTCTTGGCAACGAAGCTCTGGCTGAGTATGTGGCCAGGCGCGCCCATGACCAGCCCAACACAGGCCCACTGTACCGTCTCATTGCACTCAAGCCGGACGACTACGAAATCCGGCGTCACTTTTCAGGCGCTGAACCGATCGAGGGGCCCGAATTCGAGCGATTCAAGAGCGCCAATGATCGTTATCTGTTGGCCGAGGGGCTGTTGGAACAACTCCAGATCGACTTCGTGACCCACGCCAAGCGCGGCGGCGGCTCGGATCCGCTCCTCCGCTCGCAACTCGACGCTGCAAAAACCGAGGTGCAACGAACCTATGGTGCCTTGCGAGAGGCTTGGCAGCGCGTTCGGCTCGATGAAAGCAGGGTTGACACCGAGGTTCGAGGAGCGTAAACAACGCGCCCCTCGATTGTTGGGGAAAAGGGACTTGTTAGAGCATAAAGCTCAGTAATTTAGTGATGGAGAACTTCGCTGGCGTAGCTCAATTGGTAGAGCACCGGTTTTGTAAACCGGCGGTTGCGGGTTCAAGTCCCATCGCCAGCTCTATGAACATGCTTGGCAAACGCGATGAGCCTTCGGGCGAAGAGGCAAAAAGTCAGGCGAAAGGGCAATCGATTTGTGGTACATCCACAAATCTGGTTGCGCCTGTAGTAACGGGGGTGTGCCCGAGCGGTCAAAGGGAGCAGACTGTAAATCTGCCGGCTTATGCCTACAGTGGTTCAAGTCCACTCGCCCCCACCCAGCCTGTCCAACGCGATGAGTCCTCGGACGAAGAGCCAAAAAGGCAGGCGAAGCACAAGCTGTTTTGTGGTACCACCACAAAATCGCCTTCGTGCGTAGTCGCGGGAGTAGCTCAGTTGGTAGAGCGTCAGCCTTCCAAGCTGAATGTCGCGAGTTCGAGCCTCGTCTCCCGCTCCATCAGGCCCAGGTAGCTCAGTGGTAGAGCACCTCCTTGGTAAGGAGGAGGTCGTGAGTTCAATCCTCATCCTGGGCTCAAGAAAAGCACTAACTTCACCCCAATTCTCACCCCCCTGAACAGCAACAGCAACAGCAAGGAAGAAACAAATGGCAAAGGAAAAGTTCAATCGCGACAAACCCCACGTAAACGTTGGCACCA
>CAZAQV010000043.1:0-28059 GCA_964487255.1 uncultured Polyangiales bacterium
CGAGCCGCTCCTACCCCGCCATCCTCCCCACCACCTCCCGCACCAGCGCCCGTGCAATTGTGCACTGATCGTAAGTGCGATTTTCGATTGGTGCAGGTTCCGCTCACCCGGGCTCGGTGCCCACCCGGTAAAGGAACTCCGGCGCGAAGTCGGCGCCGTTCGGCCACTGGACCGTGCCGGTCTCGGGGTCGACGGCGGCCTTGCGGAAGAACGCCGGATCACGGAGGGGTTCGAACACCTCTCCCCACAGCTCCCCCTCGAGCTCCACACGGCGCTCCGATCCATCGTCGAAGACGACGTGGAGCGTGGTGGGCCCGACGCAGGTCACGGCGGTCACGTGGAGCATGGTGCGGACGGTCATGGCAGGGGCTCGATAGGGAGGAGGTGGCGGTGCTCCCGAGCCCGTCTCCAGTTCTCGAGCAGCGCCTCCTCATGAAGATCCATCCACTCCCGGAGGAGGCGCAACGCCCGTGGGGGGAGGTCGCCGGTCAGGCTCTGTCCGCGCAGGGTCACGATCGCCTCGTCCTCTCCGTACCGGGCGTGAAGGTGGGGCGGGCTGTGGTCGTTGTAGTTCATGAAGACCACGAGACCGTAGAAACGGCTGATGACGGGCACGGCGTTCTTCGGACGGAGGGGAGCGCGCCCTCCGAAGCTCGGCCGTGGGCTGGGGCGTTCGAATAGGGGGTCGAGCCGCCCGGTCGTCCCTACCCCGCCATCCTCCCCACCACCTCCCGCACCAGCGCCCGCATCTCCGGCGGGTCCAGGATCTCGGCCTCGGCGCCGTACTGGAGCGCGTGGCTCACGACCCAGCCGGGGTCGGCCACGCGGTGGCGGAGGATGACGCCGCCGCGGCCGTCCTCCTCGAGCTCGGCCTCCCGGTACTCGGCGCGCTCCCGGACCCAGCGGGCGACCTTGGGCGAGTAGCGCACCCGCACCACCTCGTCGTCGGGGGCGTGGTAGACCTTCCCGCCGTCGAAGAAGGGGGCGGGGTCGAAGTCGGCGGGGACCTCGAAGCTCCCGTCGGCGGGGGCGGCCTCCAGGATCCGGTCGATGCGGAAGACGCGGACGCCCTCGGCCACCGTGCACCAGGCGAGGACGTACCAGGACCCGTCGGCGTACGCGACCCGGTAGGGGTGGACGAGGCGGCCCTCGGCGTCGTCGGCTCCCGACTTCAGGTAGACGATGCCCAGCGGGCTCCGGGCCCGGGTGGCGGCGAGCACCGTCTCGCGGAGGGCCTCGGGGTCGGGGGCGCGGTCGGGGACCTCCACGGGCGGCGAGACGGCGGCGTCCCCGCTCCGGGAGCAGAGCGCCTCCTCGGCGCGGCGCAGGAGGGCGGCCCGCCCGTCCTCGCCGGGGAGATGGCCGGCGGCCGCGCCGCCCCGGAGCGCCATCGCCAGACAGAGGAGCTCCCGGGGGTTCAGGCGCACGGGGCGGTCGAGCCCGCCGGCGTGGATCACCCGCACCCGCGCGCCGTCCAGGAGGATCCGGACGTCGTCGGGCCAGCCGCCCGGGTGGTAGAAGACCCGGTCCGTGACCGCCCGGAGGTCCTCCAGGATGCGGCCCGGCGAAGTGCCCAGCGTCTCGGCCAGGTCGTCCACCGACGCCCCTCCGTCGCGGGCGGCGGCGGGGAGGACGTGGAGGAGGCGCTGCAGGCGGTCGTGCGCGGTGGTGCCGTCAACCATCCTCGGATCCCGGGGAAGGGGGGGAAGCGTCGGGCTCGGGGTCGGGCTCGTAGTGGCGGGCGACCTGGCGTGCCATCGCCTGGAACTCCTGGCGGAGCGGCTCGGGCTCCACCACCGAGGCGTCGCCGCCCAGGCTCAGGACCCAGCGCAGGAAGGGGTCGCGGCGGTGCACGGTGAAGCGGCGGAGGTGGCTCCCGTCCTCCCGTTCCTCCAGGAGCGTGCCGTGGTGGTTGCGCTCGGCCCAGAAGGAGCGGGGGAAGCGGAAGAGGAGCGTGGCCTCGAGGGCGCCCTCGGCGTCCTCGCCCAGCTCCCACGCCTTGCGGCCGCCGTACTCCGCCAGGTCGAAGCCCGGCGGGATCTCGTAGTCCGGCGTGCCCGGCCGGGTGGCGTTCACCACGAGCTCGTGCATGCGTCCGACGCGGAACATGCGCACCCCGTCGTCGTCCCCCTCGGCCCTTGCCTCGCCCGCTTCCGGTCCCCCCGGCTCACCCCGGGCCGGGTCCCGGCCCACCAGATACCAGCGCCCGTGCTGGAAGACGAGGCCGTAGGGCTGGACCGTGCGGCGCGCCTCGTCGTCGCGGTGCATGGCGTGGTAGCGGAAGGTGACCTCCTTGCGGGCCAGGAGCGCGTCGGAGAGGGGCTCCAGGAGCGGCGCCGTGGCGGCGGCCTCGGGGTCCTCCACGTGGACGACGGGCGCGGCCCCTGCCAGTCCGGGCGCCACCTCGGGCTCCAGGTCGAAGGCGAGCTTGCGGAAGGCCGAGCGCGCCTCGCGGGCCAGGGGGAAGCCGGGGAGCGCCGAGAGCTCGCGGAGCCCGTCCAGGGCCGCACCGGCCTCCTCGCGGACCAGCTCGAAGGCGCCGGAAGGGGGCGACGCAGGCGAGGGCCGGGCGGTGCCGGAGCCCGCCCCGGCCTCGCGCGCGCTCTCGACCAGCTTCAGGTAGGGGAGGTGGAAGTCGGCGCGGTCCAGTCGGTAGCCGAAGCTCTCCTCCTCGTCGCCCACCCGGAAGGGGACGGTCTCGATGGGGATGCCCAGCTCCCGGAGGTCCGCCTTGTCCCGCTCGAACATGCGGCGGACGCGGGCCTTGGCCTTGGCGTCTCCGTCGACCCCGTCGGCGTAGGCCGGGACGCCGGCCCAGAGATCCTCCGTGGCCACGGGAAAGCGCCGGGCGGCCAGGTAGGCCACCAGGTCGAGCCAGCGCTGGAGCTTCGTGGGGGCCGTGGGCATGGGCCGGGAGTGTGGGGAGCGCTTACGGTGAGGGCAAGATGGGGGAGGGGTGTGACGGGGGGAGGCGGGTGGGTGTCACACCCCGGCACCATCCTTATCCGGGATGGGCGAGGACTGCGGTGCGTGGGACAGTAGGTGAGTCCTCGCTGCCGCCCACCCTGGCCCGACGAAGGGGTGCGCAGGTAATGTGGCAGTCGAGAGCCCCGGCCCCAGCCAGGAACCCAGTGCCTCCGGGAGATGGATGGACACAGGTGACCGCGTTCAGGATCGACGTGACAGGAGGAAGCAGGGCGAAGTGCGTGCGGGTCCCAAGATGCGGGCCGGGAGAGAGGTTTATCAGGTCCGATGGGACAATGGCGCGATGGGCTGGATCCCTGGATCGCTACTGGCTGAAGCGGCGGTGGCGCATACCCTGGAGGACCTGCTTCGCCAGCGCTCTTTCGGAGGAGTGGAGGATTTCGTTCGCAACTACACCCACCGAAAGCTCCTCGCGCCGGTCGACGACACTCTTTATAGCCTCAACGCCTCCCGGACACAGATTCTGCCGCACCAGTTCAAGCCACTGGTACGGTTCCTGGACTCGATCCACCGGCGCTACCTCATCGCGGACGAGGTAGGACTTGGCAAGACGATCGAGGCGGGAATCATCCTCAGCGAACTGAAGGCTCGCGGGAACCTAGGGGGAGTGCTCATCCTGTGTCCCAACCATCTAAGGGACAAGTGGCGAAGCGAGCTCTTGCAGCGTTTCGACGAGCGCTTCGAGATCGTCTCCAGCCGAGCCGCGTGGGTCCGGCGTGTGGCCCAGGCTGAGGAGGACGGCACCGACAATCTCCGGCTCATCGTCGGGCAGAAGACGCTCGCGTCCAAGAAGATCCTGGCTCGGTTGGAGGCGGGAGTGCCATCGTTCGATTTGGTCATTGTGGACGAGGCTCATCACTACAAGAACACCGCCACGATCTCCCGGAAACTCCTTGGGGAATTGGCCGATGCAGCTCAGCAGGTGCTGCTTCTCACGGCGACGCCCATCCAGACCGAATCGGGAAATCTGCGGAGTCTTCTGCGCCTGCTGGACGAGCGGTCTTTCCGGTCGAAAGAGCTCTTTGACAGGCGACTAGAGACAAATGTCCATCTGGTCCGTGCCGAGAGGGCATTGAAGACGGCTTCACCGGAACCGGACAGCATTCGTCAGGCTCTCAACACCGCCCGGGACCATTTGGATGAGATTCCGGGGGTGGGGCGAATCCTCTTTGGGCTGCATGAGGATGGGCGGCTAGAGGAAATCGAGACCGACCTCGAGGCTGGCCGTGCGGATGCCAGTATTCAGACAGCCTCGGACCTGAGTCGCCGGATCAGAGAGCTCAACCTCCTGTCTCCCTACATAACCCGCACGCGAAAGTCCGATGTCGCGAAGACGTGCACTCGGATGGTCGAGAGCGTCCAGCCCGCACTCAGGGATGAAGAGCGACATTTTTACGGGCTTACTGTGGATTGGCTTCGGACGCGGATCGCCGACCTCCATGGCGAGCACGCCGTCCTTTTTCTGAGCCGTGAGATCGAACGCCGCCTCGCGAGCTGTCTTCCTGCGTTAGCTAGACGCCTTCTCGAGAACAAATTCGACTCTGACGGTCTGCTGGGTCACCCGTCGCCCTCGGTCCTCAAAGCCGCCGAGAAGCTGCGCCATGGGGAAGACACCAAGTTCAGGTGTCTCTTGGACACCCTCCGACGGCTTGATGAGAACGACTCACGCCGGAAGGTGATCGTCTTTGCGTCCTTCCGGGCGACGCTGGCCTACCTGGAGCACCGGCTGAGGAAGGCCGGCGTAGACATGGAGAAGATCCACGGCGGAGTTCCCATGGACCCTGAGCGACCGGAAAAGGACGAGCGGGGACGCCGTGTCCGGCGATTCCTGAACGACCCCCAGTGCCGGGTCCTACTCAGTAGCAACGTGGGAGGAGAGGGACTCGATCTTCAGCGCGCCTCGGTGGTGGTCAACTATGACTTCCCCTGGAATCCTGCCGTGCTGGAGCAGCGCATCGGTCGCGTGGACCGATTCGGCCAGGAGGAGGACGTCGTTCGGATCATGAACTTCGTTCTTCCCGGGACCGTTGAGGGTCACGTTTACGATCGACTATACGCACGCCTGAATCTGTTCGAGGAGACGATCGGTGACTTTGCTCCGGTCCTTGGGGAGATCGTTCGGGAGATCTCGACGGATTTCTTTCGGTCGGACCTGACGGAGGAGCAGAGGCAAGAGGAGCTTCGGCGGGCCGCGTGGCGCGCTGAGAACAAGCGCCGCCATGTCCGGGGGCTGCTCGAGCGTGAGCACGAGTTCATCGCATATGATGATGACTTCACCAGCCACTTGAGAGGGTTGGACCGGAAGGGACAGACGATCCGGCCCCATGACCTCATGGAGGTGTGTGAGGGGATCCTCTCTGAACACTTCCCGGAGTCCTGGCTCCGGCCCGCGGTGGATTCAATGGAGGTGATGGATGAGGAGGACCATGGTGACGTCTACGACCTTCACCTGGGCTTCCAACTAAGGGAGCACCTCAAGACCGAACTTCGGCGAGGCCGCTCGTTCGCCCTCCAGAGGTTCCTCGCCCGGATTCCCGAGGGAGGATCGGCTGCCGTCACTTTCAGCGGAGAGGTAGCTGAGCGATCTCCCGAGCTTCTGCTCGTCAACTCCCGCCACCCGTTCTTGAAGACGCTCGTGGCACATGCCTCGGAAGGACGGTTCTTCCACGGCCTGTCCTCCGTGGTGCTGGACCGGGACGGCGAAGGGGAATCAGACGGTCTCCTGGTGCTCTTCGAGGCTACGCTCGAGTTCGGGAACCAGCTCCGTCGTTACCTGCTTCCGGTCTTCACTCCGCCCGGAGTGGGGGCGGTCGTGGGGGACGGGCCTCGAATGCTCCTGCGGCGGGTCCTGGACGGGGGCCAGACCGGTTCCGGAGCCATGGCACCCTCAACTCTCGACGCCTTGTTTCGGGAGGCCCAGGAGGCCGCGGCCCATCACCTGTCCAGCTTGGCCGATCGCCTCGAAAGCCGGGAACGCGACCGGATCCGGCCCCGAGAGGCCGAGATCAAGGAACGGTATCGCCGGAGGATCCAGAGCGCGGGAGAACGAGAGAGGGAGGCTCGGTGGAGAGGGGATGAGGATCGCGCCACCCGAGTGGCGAAGTACGCTCGGCGGCTCGAGCGTGAACTGGAGACCCGGGTCAAGGAGATAACCCAACTGCCGCCGATCGAGGAGGAGATTCGTGGTGTGGCTGCTTCCTGGGTTGAATTCCAGTGATCGACGACGAGGACCGGAAGCGCCTGGAAGCGTGGACCAGGGGTGAGTCCCACCAGAGGAAATCTCGGTCAAAATCTGAACCCAAACGGAAGCGGGACGGACCCGAGACCCGTGACTCCACTCAAGAGCTAGGCGGATTTTCGGAGGAGTTGCGTAAGGCCTTCTCCGAGCCACTTTCGGTGGAAGAACGGATCCACAAGCCGAGTCGGAAGAACCTCCGTGAGGAGAGGACTCCGCCGACTCCGCCCCATCGCGAAGAGAGCGACGAGCCGGCGGAGAGACCTCCGCGGCGGCCGACCCGCCGGCCGGTCAAGGTCGTGCGGCGGAAGGCTTGGGCCGATTCAAAGACCTCGGGCGAGTCTCCATCACCGCAGGTCGAAGAGGAATCCCAGGCGCGCCAGCTGCGGAAGCCTGAGCAACGGGCCCCGGCCTTCCGTTGGCGGGAGGACCTGCCGGGCTTCGAGTCTGGATCACTGGTTCGACAAGAGAAGTGGGAGAGACTCCTGGTCGTGTCGCCGGGCGAGGTGGCCGAGAACCGTTTCTACTCGGTCGGCGTCGATGCAGGAACGTCGGGTATCCGCGTGGCCGCCTACCACGAGCTTTCAGGTGAGTTCTCGCTGTACGACTTCGGCGAGAACGTATGTGGGGGGTCTCGCTTCTCGCTCCCCGCGGTCGCCGGAGTGTGCGATGGTCGCTTGCTGCTCGGGAACCGAGCCACCGAAGTGCCTGCCAGCAAACGGTTCGCCTCGTTCAAGGCGGGCCTCATCCATCCTGAGGTCAGCGCCAGCCTAGCCCGGCGGTGGGACCGACTCGACCTGGCTGGCAAGGAGGCGGTTTGTGGGTTGTCCGGGCCCGGGCCCGCTGACTTCTTCCACACTATCCTGATCGCACAGGCGTTGGACGAGGCCCTACCGACGCTTCTCGGCCTGACCGGAAGAGAGTGGACTCCCACCTACTGCACGATCACCCTCGGGGCCCCGTCCCGTCGTAACCGGAGGCATCGTGTGCCCCGCTTCCAGAGGTGCCTGGACGCAGCTGTGAGGCTCATGGGGACGGTGGAAGAGAATGCGCGGCTGGAGATCCTCCTGTCGCGATTCGCCGCTGCCTGGGCTGGGGCTCGAACAGAAGCCGATGCCGAGACCCGCCGCACCTTCGTTCGACCGGAGGCTCGAGCGGTCCTCCGATCCCTCCAGCGCCTTCTTCTTCCCGGCCGGAACCTGTTGCTGGGGGATATTGGAGCCACAACGACCGAGGTGGTGGTCGTAAGGGTCGGAGCGGATGCTGCCCATGCGTACTCGGGTGAATCGGTTCCTGTCGGTGTCGATGAGCTGGACAAGGCGCTGGCGGGGGCGGACGACGAGCACTTGGATGTCATTGCGGCACGACATCGGCGCCTGACGGATGAAGGCTGGATGAGAACTCGAACGCTCCAGGAAGCAGCAGGCCCGCTCCGGACCAAGATCCGAAGAGCCATCCGGCAGGCCCTCCAGTCTGCCTGGGAGCTAAACCCAGACCTTCCGAGCTGGAAGCAGATGTACGTCGCCGTGGCTGGAGGTGGATCTCACATCCCGGCGATCGCGAGGGCGTTCGACCTCAAGACCGGCGGGAGGCATTTCGTGCAAGATTTCCGCAAGGTCCAGATCGCCCTGCCCAAGTGCAGGGTCGTGGGGACATCCGCGGAACGTCCCCGGCCCGTCGAGCGGGCCGAACTCGTGTCCGTCTTCGGATCGGCGGCTCCGGAGTGGGACGACATCCAGTTCTCCGACGAGGACCTGCAACCGGTCATACCGATCGCCCCCGATGGGCCGCGGTTCCGTCCCAGATGGGTATAGGTGCATAACTCCAAGTGGGACCCCGACCTTCCCACGACTCACGTTTGTCGGGGATGACCCAGTGGTCCCCACCATGCACCTGCCACCGCTCAAGCCTCAGCCGCCCGACCATGGGCTCCGCGCCCGGCGAGTCTTCCCTGATCGAACCCTCCGTTGATGTCGTCCGGCGCCCTCCTGGTGTTGGCCGCTACCGCCGGAGTGACTCTCTGGTGGTACTCGCGATGGGCAGCAGCAGCCCGGCGCGAAGCTGAAGAGGGCGCGCGCGCCGCGATTGAGGTGGCCGGTGCCCTCTCCGATGCCGGGGCGGGCGAGTACGTGCGGCATTCGCGGGTGACCGATTGGCTGAGCCGACATCCCAAGCCGACTCGACTACTCTTATCGGCGGGAGCAGTCCGCCGGCTTCATGACGAGGAGCTTCGGACGAGATACACGAAGGCGGCCGGACTCCTGACGGACCCGCACGGATGGGCCCAGCACCGGAATGCTGGCTTCGTCCGCGAGGAGCTCCACCGGCTCTCAGCCTGGTTCGACCGACGGCTCGGTGCCCCTCTCACTCCGCGTCAGCGGGTGGCGGTGATCACCGATGAGGACGCGAACCTGATCGTGGCCGGTGCAGGTTCGGGAAAGACCTCCACCCTGCTGGCCAAGATCGCTTACCTGAGCGAACAGCGTGGCGTGGATCCGAAATCGATCCTGGTGCTCGCCTTCAATCGGGACATCGCCGACGAGATTCGAGACCGCGTCGGAAGCCTCGGCCTCCCGATGCCGGAGATCTCGACCTTCCATGCCAAGGGCTTCGAGATCATCGGCATGGCTCACGGGAGGCGACCGGCCGTGTCCTCCCTCGCAGAGGATTCACGAGCCCGCCGTCGCTTCCTGGCCCAGGTATTGAAAGAACGACTGGGCGAGGATGCGTTCCGTTCCCGCTTCAGGCGGTGGTGGGTTGAGCTCCGCGTCGAAGCCTGGGAGCTCCGTCAGCTGGACTCGCCGGACGAGCGACTGAGGAGGGAGCGTTCCCTGGGGCTGCGGACCCTCGACGGAACCTTGGTCCGGTCCCAGTCCGAGGTCAAAGTGGGCAACTGGCTGACGTTGACGGGAATTGCCTGGAGGCACGAGGAGACGTGTCGCTGGGAGACCGGTAGCTCCGATTATCGCGACTACACGCCGGACTTCTACCTTCCCGACGACGACGTCTGGATCGAGGTGTGGGCGTGCGACGAGGCCGAGGAGAAGTTTCCGCCTGAGATTGACGTCGAGCGATATCGCCAGGGAATGGAGTGGAAGCGCCGCGGCCACCGAAAGCACGGGACCATCCTGGTCGAGATCAATCAGACCGACATCTGGGGAGGTCACCTCACCAGCATCCTAGAGGCTCGGCTCTCTCAGGCAGGTGTCACGCTGGGTCCGCTCAACGAAGCTGAAGTCGACAAGATGATCGAGTCGATCCAGACCCAGTTCGACCCTTTGGTCTCCCTACTCGACTCCTTCCTGAGTCTCTACAGAGCCGGTGGCTGGGCACGTGAGGCGGTGGAAGCCAGAGCCGAGAGCCCCCGCGAGCAGGACTTTCTCCATCTCTTCTGGCCTTTTTTGGAAGCCTATGAAAGGCATCTGGCGCAGGAGGGGAAGATCGACTTCGACGCGATGCTCGTAGAGGCCTCCCGGGTTCGGGACAGGAGCACGCTGAAGGCATACCAGTACATCCTGGTGGATGAATACCAGGATACTTCGCGGGCACGGCTGGAGCTGCTCCAGAGCCTGCGTGGGGACCCATCCTCATGTCGTCTCTTCCTGGTCGGTGACGACTGGCAGTCGATCTACCGGTTCACCGGATCGGACATCTCGTATTTCACGCAGGCCGGGAAGCATGTGGGCACCACGGAACGCACGGATCTGGACAGGACCTTTCGGCTCTCGCCCGATGTCTGCGAGCTGTCGATGGAGTTCATCCAGAAGAATCCGCACCAGCTCCGGAAATCTATGGAGCCGCACGGTTCCGTTCTTCCTCGGCCCGGGGTTTCCCTCCGTCTTCATCCGCCAGGCGGAGAGTCAAAGGCGCTGAGGGACACGTTGCATGAGATCGAATCGGAGGGTGACCGTACGGACTCTATCCTCGTCCTCGGACGCTACAACTTCCTCCTCGAGATCTGGCACACCCTTCTCGAGGAACGGGGCTGCAGGCTGCGGAATCGCGCATTGACGGTTCACCGAGCCAAGGGGCTCGAGGCGGATCACGTCATTCTCTTCGGCCTTTCCAGTGGCACGTTCGGGTTCCCGACTGAGATCGAGGACGACCGGGTCCTCCAGCTTCTGCTCGGCGAGGCGAACCCATTCGCGAACGCGGAGGAACGCAGACTCTTCTACGTGGCTCTTACCCGCACGCGGTCGCGGGTATACCTCCTCGCGGATGCGGACCATACGTCGCCCTTCGTGCAGGAGCTCCTGGAGGACGAGTATGCTCCCTGGGTCGATCTGTTCGGCGAGGAATCAGAGCGATACCGCTGCCCTCGGTGCCGGGGGAAGACAGTTCGCCGGAGAGAAGGTGCCTACGGGCCGTTCTGGGGGTGCATCAACTATTCGGCGTGCCGGGGGCGGTTGCCTGTATGCCGTGAGTGTGGAACCGGTGTCTTGGAGCCGACGGGGAGTGGAGTGCGACCCTCCGGCTACCGCTGTACCGTGTGCAACTCAACCGCTCCTACTTGTCCCCGGTGTTCGACCGGAGCTTTGGTCCAGCAGCAGGGCGAATACGGGTCCTTTCTCGGCTGCACCGAGTGGCGGAGAGACAAGACCGGATGCAACCACACGGTGGATTTGACGGGCTGACTTTTGAGTGAGCAACCTTCCCTGTTGAAAGAGCTCCGCCTCATGATCATGTGGATGGTTCGAGTTCTTCGAAGTCCGGTATGGACGTTTCCGGGAGAGGTCAGGATGAGGGCAAGCGTGTCACACGGGCCGGCTATGCTACGGCCATGCTTAACCTCCCCGACCCCATGATCCAGAAGAACGGCCGCACCCTGACCACCCTCGACGAGTGGCGGGACCATGCAGGCCCGAAGCGACCCGGTCAGTGGAAGGACGGGCGTAGCGCCAAGGAGTCGGGCCGGGCCTGGATCGACGCGCTGCCTGGGTTGCCGCCGGAGGTCGTGGATGTCCTTGCGCAGCCCCCGGACCTCGGTCCTCTACAGGAATGGGAGGCGGAGCCCGAGGCGCAGGTCCACTTCGATGACCACGGAGGGCCTGCGAATCTCGATGTCCTCCTGAAGGGGCGGGATGATCGCGGCTCGATCGTGGTCGCGATTGAGGCCAAGGCGGATGAGTCGTTCGGCCCCACGATCCAGGGGGCCTGGGCCGCGGCGGAGAAGCGGCTCGATGCCAACCCTCGATCCAGGGGTATCGCCCGCCTTAAGCAGCTTCTCGATGGGGTCCTGGGGGTGGCAATGCAGGACCGAGAGGCCGTCGGACACCTCCGCTACCAGCTTCTCACGGCCACCGCGGCCCTCCTCGCGGGGCCTGCGGATGATGGCCCGGTCCGCCGGGTTCTGCTCGTCCACGAGTTCGTAACCGACCAGACGACCGACCAGAGGCACGCGGCCAACAACGAGGACTTGGCGGCCTTTGTGTCGATTCTCTCCGGTGGGCGGGAGGAGCAGGTAGAGCCCGGTCAGCTCGTGGGGCCATTCGAGGTGCCGGGTGGCCCGGGGTGGGCCGGCAACGGCTTCTGGATAGGGAAGGCCGTGCGGAGGCTTCGCGGTGGGTGACGCCGTCGCTCCAAGGACCACCCTCCGCGTCCTGGTATGGAATCTCCAGTGGCGGCGGCCCAGGGGTCCCCAGGAGGAGCTGATCCGCCGGATCGATCCGGATGTGGCGATCCTCACCGAAACAGCCGGCACCGGATATCTCGAGGGCGGCCATTGGGTCGAGTCGGAGGCAGACTATGGCTATTCGGCGCCCGCCTACCGCCGGAAGGTTCGGATCTGGAGTCGTTGGCCGTGGACGGAGGTGGATCCCGTGGGCCATCCCGTTTTGCCGGGCGGGCGTTACGTGGCGGGAACGAGCGACACTCCGGTCGGTCCAGTCCGGATCGTGGGCGTGTGCATCCCCTGGCGAGATGCCCATGTGCGGTCCGGAGGAAAAGACCGAGCGGCGTGGGAGGATCACCTCCGGTTCTTGGATGGGCTGAGGGAGCTGCTGGTCGACGCCTCGCGACCTCTTCTCCTCGGCGGAGACTGGAACCAGCGAATTCCTCGGAAATGGCAGCCGAAGCGGGTGTTCGAAGCGCTGATGCAGACATTGCCGCGCGATCTCAACGTGACGACGAGCGGGAAGGTCGCCGGGCTTGACCGCCTTCTGATCGACCACCTAGCGCTCACGACCGCGCTGACATCTCATCGGGTCCAAGGAGTGTCGAGGGAGGGAGCTGACGGTCCGCTGAGCGACCACGATGGCGTGGTGGTGGAGGTCGGCCGAGCAACGGTCTGACGTCGCACCGGCGGATGGCGTTCCCGTCCAGTACTGGTCACGGGAACGCACCGGCCGTGCTACGGGGCAACGCGAGTCCGCTGTCACAACCCAACCCTATCCTTGCTCTTGCGCGGGGAACTCCACCGCGGCGGCTGCCAGCTCTCCGGATTGCTGCTTGCCGCGCGGGCTCTCTCGCCCCATGCTGTGTACGTGTGGCCGTGGACAAAATCGTACGCCTAGGGGTGGACATGTGATCGAGGTTTGTCTGAAGGATCTTCTTGACCGGAGAGGCATGTCGCAGCGGGAGCTCGCCCGTCGGGCGGACCGCCACCACGACGTGGTATCCCGGTTTGCTCGTGGAGACACGTCCGGGATCTCCTTCGACCTGTTGGCTTCCCTTTGTTCGGTCTTGGACTGCCAGCCGGGAGCCTTGCTCCGCTACACCCCGGACCCGGAAGAGCAGATCCCGTTATTCGAACGCACACGTGAGTTAGGCAGCATGACGAATGGTGAGATCACAGCTGTGGCTCGGGATACGAGGGGTGCCCCCCATGAGTAGCAGCCCTGTGTTCGCTCGACACGAGACGTTCCATCCCCGCTACAGCTGGCTCAAGAAGGGGTTCGACGAGGCGGTCAAGGATCCAGAGATCTTCATCTCGGACGATGCCCATATCCGGCTTGGCGTGGGTAAGAACATGGTCCGTTCCATTCGCTACTGGTGTCATGCGTTCGGTGTCTTGCGCTATGACGAAGACGCCCCGGGCCGGTCTAAGCCGAGCATCCCAACCGACTTCGGTAGCACCCTCTTAGGCTTGGACGGGAACGACCCCTATCTGGAGGATCTCGGCTCGCTGTGGCTACTCCACTGGCATCTGATCACTGGGCCAGAGGCCACCGGATGGACCTATGCCTTCTTCGAGTACATCCGTCCCGAGGTTTCCGTGGACGAGCTGGTAGGCGGGTTTCAGGAGCACCTCCGAAAGAGCTGGGGCGGGGCGTCGGTCGCCACGTCTTCGCTCAAGAAGGACGCCAATTGCATCCTCCGGATGTACGGCGAGCTGCCGCGCAAGAAGGTGTCGGAGGAGTCCATTCAATGCCCCTGGGCGGAGCTAGGCATCCTGACGCCTGGGGAACGTCGGCGCACCTATGAGTTCCGGCTTGGTAGCAAGCCCGGCCTTTCCGACGAATTGATCACTGCCGTCTGCTTGCAGTACGCCGGGGCGCGCTCCGCGGCTCGGACGGTGGCGCTCCCGACACTTCTGCATGGTGAGCGGAGTCCCGGGTTAGCCTTCAAGCTCACGGACAGCGTGCTCTATCACGCCCTTGAGCGTGTTGTGATGGAGTGGAACGAGCTCGGTCTCGCGGACACGGCAGGGGTGATCCAGTTGACCTTCCCGGAGGAGTGGGCTGCGCTCGCTGACCAATTGATCGCGACCCACTACGATCACGCCCTTGGAGTCGAGGCCGTCGCATGACCGCGCTCAGCCATATGTTCACGGTCCGCCGACGCTTCATGCGGTCCGTCAACCTCGAGCGCGATGGGGACAATCCGGAGAGTCTCGACGGATACGTTCTTACCTCCCGGAACGTCCGCTTGGCGGAGCGGATCTTCGAGGCATACGCAGAGCCTCATCGAACCAGGGCCTGGACATTTACCGGCGTATATGGCACCGGAAAATCCAGCTTCGCAAACCTGCTGTCTGCTCTTTGTGCTGGGAAAAACCAACCGGTAGGGCGGGCCGCGTGGGATCTCGTGAATGCCCAGGAAGCGGATGGGATCACCCAGGGCATTCCCGACGACGGACTCGTGCGAGCGGTGGTCACGGCGAGACGGGAGTCGCTGCGTCAAACCATTATTCGGGGGCTAGCCCTCGGATGCGAACGCTTTTGGGGCCATCGCCCCGGTCGCAAGCCCGGAGTGGTGAACAGGGTACTGGAGCTGGCGGACAGCGGGGCCGCAGGGCTGCCAGCTGACGTGGATGTAGCTGAACTCGCCCGCGGTGTGGCGGAGGCTTCGGGAACGGGCCTGCTGCTTATCATCGACGAGCTCGGAAAGGTGCTGGAGCATGCGGTCCGCACCGCGGGTCGCGAAGACCTCTATCTCCTCCAGCGCCTCGCGGAGCTGCCCGCAGGCCCGGAGGACCCGCCGGTCCTGACGATCGGGCTGCTCCATCAGGCGTTTTCGGAGTATGGGCACCTCCTGTCGAGCGCGGAGCAGGCGGAGTGGGGCAAGATCCAGGGACGCTTCGAGGATGTCCCTTTTGCTGAGCCGGCCGATCAGATGCTCCGCATCGTAGGGCACGCGATCTCCTTTCATGGGGATACAGCTGATCAAGATTTGGTCTCCGGGATCGCCGACGCCTGGTCCAACAGGCTTGAGGAGGCATCGCCGGGCTCGTTCGTAAGCGAAGTCCTCAGCGCGGAACGGTGCCAGGAGGTCTTGCCTCTTCACCCGATCACGGCCCTCGTCCTCCCCAACCTGTGCTCTCGGTACGGTCAGAACGAGCGGTCGCTCTTCACGTTCTTGGCGAGCGGCGAGCCGAATACCCTCCAGCGTTTCCTCGAGGAGACGGAGGTCCCGCAGGAGGGGACGCTTCCACTCCTGCGACTTCCGGCGGTTTACGACTACTTCGTCGATGTGGCGAATCTCGGTGGGGCCAATCGGGTCCAGATGAGTCGGTGGTCCGAGGTCCATACCGTCGTGAACGATGCTCGAGGGCTGCATGACGATGCGATTGCAGCGCTGAAGACTGTAGGAACCCTCAATCTTGTTTCCTCCTCGGGGCCTCTCCGTGCCACCCGCGCGCTCGTTCGGGACGCCCTGACGGAGGATCCCGCGGCGGAAGGCGAGTCAGACCACTGGGACGGGGTTCTCGAGGAGCTGGTGGAGAAAGGCTTCCTCACCTACCGAACCCAAGTGGATGAGTATCGAGTCTGGCAGGGTTCTGACTTCGACATCGACGCCGCCGTCCAAGAGAAGCTGGAAGGGGAGCGTCGTGGGCTCGGGGCGATTCTCCAAAGCTTCGGTACCTCCGCTCCGGTCGTAGCCCAGCGACATAGCTATCAGACCGGCACCCTTAGGTATTTTGACCGCCGGTTTGTGGATAAGGGCACAGCCCTCACGAAGCTCGAGTCGAAGTCCCGAGGAAGTGATGGGCTTATCGCCTACTGGGTCGGGGAGGAGCTCCCCGAGGACGTGCCGTCGGCTACCACCGACGGCCTCCCCCTGGTCCTTCTAGCGACGGAGAGAATCCAGCCGCTCCGCTCCGCTGCCCTCGAGCTGGCCGCCCTATTACAAGTGGAGAAGACGGAGGCTGCCCTTCAGGCTGATGGAGTCGGCCGCACCGAGCTCAAGAAGCGCATTTCCTTGGCCAGAGGAGTATTGGATCGAGCAATGCGTGAGGCCTTCGACGACGTTGACGCGCGGATGCTTTGGGCTCGCGGCGAGCGTGTCGATGTGGGCAACTTCAACGCGCTCCTATCCGACTTGATGGACACCTGGTTCACCCAGGGGCCGGTCCTGTGGAACGAGCTGATTAACCGTCGCAAGCTGACCTCACAGGGGAGTAAGGCACAGAGAGAGCTGATCACCGCCTTGCTCGAATCGTGGGATGAGCCCCGCCTCGGTATTGACGGGACGGGTCCAGACTTCAGCATCTATTCGTCAGTGCTCGCGGCCTCCGGGATCCACAAGAAGGTCGATGCCGAATGGGTGCTCGGTCCGCCAAAGGACTCACCAGAGGTGTGCCTCGAAGGAGTGTGGGATGCCATCGAGCGGTTCTGCCTAAATGCGGTGGAAGAACCCCGCTCGATCGCGGAGCTGTACAAACTGCTCGATCGCCCGCCATACGGCGTCAAGGATGGACTGATCCCCGTTCTCCTAGCAGCTGTACTCCTGCACCGCTCGGAGGACGTCTCGGTCTACCAGGAAGGCTCCTTCGTACCGGTCCTCACACCGGCGCACTTCGAGCTTCTCGTTAAGCGCCCGGAGAGATTCACGGTCAAGCACTTCGAGCTTGGCGGAGTCCGGTTCAGCGAGTACCGGCAGATGCTCGAGCAGATTGGTGCTGTCGGCGAGAGCACTTTGAGCGGCGTCCGAAATGAGACTTTGCTCAACGTGGTGCGGCCCCTTATCCAGTTTGCTGTGGCCCTTCCTGGTGTGACGAAGCGGTCCAGGAAGGTCTCGGAGACGGCCCAGGCGGTGCGCGACGCGCTTCTCACCTCTCGAGAGCCGGACGAGCTCGTCTTCGATGCCCTCCCGTCCGCTTGTGGTTTCGATCCATTTCGGCCGGGACAAAAGGGATCTACGGAGCGGAGGCGCCGCTTTCTCCGGGAACTGGGGGCTGTACTCCAAGAACTCCGCCAGCACTATGAGGAGCTTCTCCGGAGGTGCGAGCAGTTGGTGCACCACGCCTTCGGGGTCCAGAGCAGTCTCGAGAAACTACGGGAGGACCTCCGCGTTCGAGCACAGTACCTGGCGGGGAAGGTGATCGAGCCACGGCTCAGAAGCTTCATTCTCGCTGCAATAGACGAATCAGTGGACAACCAGGAGTGGCTCGAATCCATCGTGATGATTGTCGCAGATCGGCCGGCGGAGACGTGGTCGGACGACGACATCACCTCATTCGAGCTGAATCTCGGCGAGATGGCGCGGCGGTTTAAGAACCTTGAGGCCCTGCGGTCAGATGCGGCGGCTGCCGGGGGCCGGGAGGGTTTCGAAGCGAAACGCATCTCCCTTACAGCCGCGAGCGGCCGACAGACGAATCGAGTTGTGTGGGTCGACCAGGCAGCGGACGAGAAGATCACTCAGAAGGCGAATGAACTGCTAGACAGCCTAGAAGAAATCTCGGAGGCCCACCTCCGGGAAGCGATCTTAGCTCGGATGCTGGAGAAGACGTTCGGACATGACAGTGAGGCTCCCGCATCGGACGGGGCTTCTATCACCGGAGAGGAGAAGAAGTATGCCTGACGGAAGCGTTCGACATATTCTCGGCATCTCGGGAGGCAAGGACTCCGCGGCTCTCGCGGTCCTCATGCACAAGAGAGTGCCCCAGATGGAGTACTTCTTCTGTGACACGCACAAGGAGCTCCCGGAGACATACGAATACCTGGATCGGCTCAAGGCTCGCTTGGGGATCAAGATTACATATCTGAGCGCTGACCGAGGTTTCGACCACTGGCTCGATGTCTACGGGGGAATGCTGCCTTCCCCGACAGTGCGATGGTGCACCAAGCAGATGAAGATCCTCCCGTTGGAGAAGTTCATCGGGGACGATGACGCGATCAGCTACATCGGGATTCGTGCGGACGAAGACCGGGACGGCTACATCTCCACCAAGCCGAACATCGAGGCTCGCTTCCCATTCAAGGAGGAGGGCCTGGTCAAGAAAGACATCGTCCGGCTCTTAGAAGACAGCGGCGTCGGGATGCCTTCTTACTACAAGTGGCGCTCGAGGTCGGGCTGCTTCTTCTGCTTCTTCCAGCGGAAGATCGAATGGGTGAAGCTCGCGGACGAACACCCGGACCTGTTCGAGAAGGCGGTCGCGTACGAGGAGGAGCACGCTGATGGCCGGTCCTTCTCGTGGACCCAGGGGGAGACCCTGCGAGAACTCGTCGAGCGGCGTGAGGAGATCATCGCCGACTTCGAAGCCAAGCAGCAGCGAAAGAAAGCTCAGCCGCAGCCGAACCGATCTCTCGCCCAGGTGCTGGGTGGGATGATTGAGGAGGACGAGGAGGACTTCCGTGGATGCTCAGTCTGCCACATCTGATGCCAATCTTGCCCGACCTATCTTTCTGGATGGCCATTCTACAACGAGGATGGCTTCTGAAGTCATGGAAGCCATGTTGCCATTCTTCCGGGAATCCTTCGCCAATCCCAACTCCATATCAGGGAATGCGAGGTGCGCGTCCCAGGCTATCCGTACGGCCCGGAGGCAGATCGCTAATCTAGTTGACGGAGATCCCGCCAACGTCGTCTTCACTTCTGGCGCGACGGAGAGCATAAACCTTGCGCTCCAAGGATGGGTAGCTCATGAGGCCGCGCGTAGGCCCGTCTCTATCGTACATTCCCCCGTGGAGCACAAGGCCGTACTCAATACGCTTTCCGCTCTAACACGGCGCAGCGCAGCGCGTGCGTTTCCTCTGCACGTGGACCGCCTTGGTCGAGTGTCACTGGATGAAATCGAAGAGCAGTGCCGCACGGGCGCCGACCTCCTAGTTCTGATGAAGGCGAACAATGAAGTTGGGAACATCTACCCTGTTGAAGAAGCCGCCCAAATAGCCAGGTCTTACGGGGTGCCGCTTCTGAGCGATGTTACCCAGGCTGTAGGATGGCTGAAAGCCAAGGAACCTTTGTACGGCGGACAAATGGTTGTTATATCCGCACACAAGTTTGGGGGCCCCAAGGGGATCGGCGCACTAGTCCACGACGGGCGTCAGGGGCTAGCACCAATCTTCTTCGGAGGGGACGGGCGAGATCTCCGACCAGGCACTCCAAACGTTCCGGGAATCGTTGGCTTTGGAGCTGCTGCGAGCTTGACGTGCGAGGGGCGGGAGACGACGGCATCACGCGTCAAGGGCCTGCGAGATCTCCTGCAGAAGGCCCTGCTCGCCGCCCACCCTTCAGCAAAGGTAAATGGCGATCAGGCTAACCGACTTCCCATGAATCTGAACATATCATTCGTGGGGCTCCCTAACGACGCCCTCCTTGCACGACTACAGGATAAGGTGACCTTCTCGTTGGGATCTGCCTGCAGCGCGAGTGAGAGTGGTCCCTCACATGTGTTGGCTGCCATGGCCCTTGCGACCGACCGGGTCACGTCAGCGGTACGGTTCGGTCTAACTCGAGAGACGACAGGTGACGACATCAAGGCTGCTGGGCGCTATCTTAGCGACGAAATTGCAGCGCTCAGACAGCTGTTAGGCTGAAAGCGAATAATATTCAAGGCTCCACGTGTCCCGACCCGTTCCGACATGACATCGGTGACCTTTCGCTCGCGGTACTAACCTTTACCGCATCTTGAACGATTGGGCCCGGTGTGGTCTGATCGGTCTCCTCTTGACCAGCCCCGGCTATTATGCCTCGACGATGGCTACTGTCGACCTTAAAGCTTAGGGTGCCGGGACAGGCGGCTGGTAAGGGACTTTATATTGACAAGTATCGGTCTGCGGGGGCGCTCGGCTCAAAAATCTGGTTAACCGAACGGGCCGATACCGCAGCCACCTAATGGACCGCTCGCCCCCGAATGTCGACCTATGAGGATACACAGAATCACGGTCACCGTTGATGGACGGGGTGAAGGCGCCATGAGGAACCGATGACACTGGCAGATCACCGGCGACACCTGAAGTTCGAACTGATGGTTCGGCGTGACTTTACTGCGCGGCACGCCCTGCCGATCGTCTGGGCTGCATATGGTCTGCTGAAAACTGACCCCTCGTGCGTCGTGGGTGCGTGCGGTCACGCCTTGTGTACCACAGTGTGCGAAGCCCGACGGGATCTCAACGCGAGCAGTATGGTCACCGGCTATTACGCCCAGGTGACAGACAGGGCGCGAATGTGGCTCAAACGGCTTCAGAAGATCGCCCGTGCCTCAGACGACAGAGAGCATCTTCACGCCTACACCCTCGCGCTAGACGGGCGGGATCCCGACCTTTCAACCGTCCAAGGCTGTACGTTCTACCGACACAGCTAGAACTCGCCGTTATAGGTGAGCACAGCCTCTGTGTGTTCACGGATGCCAAAGTGTTTGGGGTAGAACAACCGCAGCCATGAGCAAAGAGTCTCCCAGTCCTCGGCGGCATCAACAACATCGACGTCATAGTCCGGGGCGATGCTGCGGAAGGTCTCCACCTGGGGGCCTGCAGCGGCACCAACGGTTGTCTCTGATGCGATAGTCCTGGCCACGACGGCCATGCCGAGATCAAGGAAACGGTCGATGGCTAGGCCATCACCACACTTGCGGATGAACTCGCCCTCGGTGTCCTCCGGGTGGAGCAGCCATCGTTTAGCAAGTGCACTGTCACGCGAGGATGCAAGCCGCTGACGTATTCTGCGCTGGAAGGTCGCGAAGTCGGCGCTCGGGACCGGGACTGGCTCGTCATCGTCCGTTGCCAGTAAATGTTCCGGCGACAGACGCGCCGCTTCCGCGTGTGCTAGGTCCACCCGTGCTGCATCGACGGCGTCGGTGGCACCGTTGGTCAGGCCCCGTAGAAACCACTTCACCTCGGGCATAGCCGTAGTCACCGGGAGCAAGAGCTCCAAGTTCGGCCGCCGTGACCAGCCGAGCCCCTTATGCGTCACATTCGCGGATCCCCCAAGCCCGATTAGCATCCGCTCGCCTCGGTTGCCCGTGAGATACAGCTTGCCGTGAAGGTTCGCGTAGAGGTGGATCGCCCCGTTCCGGTCTGACACCGGTCCGAAGATGTTGGGGTCGGTCACTCCGGCCTTCACGGCCCGTGCCGGCCACGTCGTAAAGACGGTTATATCACCGCCGTCGGGAACGGCCCTGAGCACACGCCTCATTGCATCCAGGGTGATAAACGGGGCCACTACGATGAGGCGCTCCTTCATTTCGTCCAGGAACGCCTCGAAGAGGCTCCGGGGGCTGTGCTCGTCCATCAGTCGAGGTCTATGCCGAGATCGAGTAGCTTGCTTGGTTTCTGCCCTCCGAGTGTTGCGTCAACGGGACTGCCTTGCAGCATCTCTTCGCTGTCGGCGTTCTCGATGTAGTCACGTAGCCGCGCTCCCCAATCCTCCCGCAGACGGGGGAACGAGTCGCGCATCGGGTTGTTCGGGTTCAGCTCGAACCGGAGCCAAGAAATGAGCATCCACGCGAGTCCATCACGGGCCTTCTTAAGGGTCTCTCGGGCCTCAGTCACACCCATGTTGTTAATGCGTTCGTTGGTGCCGCGTGCTGCGTCGAGGTACTGGCTCCACAATGGGTGGGTCGTGTTGACTCGGACGAACTTCAACGATCCCCGTTGCTCGGCACCACCGGTAGTCTCGCCGACGGAAAAGAACGCCGACGACTCGGGATCGGAGGCGGGTAGAAACACGTAGGCGAGACCCGAGTGCACGGCTTGCTTGATCCGCCGGACATCATCGTCGGTCATCGTCTCCCGAGCACCTGGAGTCTGGTTGATGATGTCATCGACGGCAGCGTCGACCTCGTCCTCCGTCGGCGGCGTCTTGCGTGTCTCGGCTTCCTGCTCCCCGGCTGTCTTCTCCTCTGGGGCGTTCTCACGGTCAGTGGTAGAGGCGTTCGACGCAGCCCCGGGCTCGGCGGAGCCTGTTGACCTCTCCCCCTCCTTTTGACCTCCCACAACGTCATTGAGGGCGTCGCGGATCACCTTCGCCACCCGGGCAACCGGATACACGGACCATTGCACCGTCCCGGGCGCCAACAGGCCGTCGTTGACAAGTTCGCGGCGAGTCTTACCGCTTTCCTGCTCGACGAGCTGGAGCGCCGACACGAACTGGTCAGCTGCCTGCTTGTTGTTGGCGACACCGAACTCCTTGTCGAGTGCGGGCGGAAACTCGACCTCCAGGCTCATATAGCGGTCACGTGCCTCAGTGAACATGCGGTCGGTCATTTGGAGTTCACGTCCTGCCCGCATGATCGAGATGCCCTGGTTGGTCTTAGCGTGCCTGCCGAGGTGGGTCGTTCGACCGGCTTGGGGCCGGTAGCGAGCTTCGGGTTTGACGAGCGACCCGCGAATCCGCACGGGGTGGTAGTGCCCTTCCCGCTCCGATGCTTTGACGAAGACGACCCGTTCGTATGTGGCCCGTGTCATGAACGGAGCATCGTGACGCGGGTTCTTCCCTTCCTCCTCCTCTTCGGTCGTGGCCCACCAGCCGAGGTGGGTCTCCTCAGCTGGCATAAGGTAGAGCGGGTCGTTGGGCTTGACGTCCCATTCGTCGTCGATGTGGTACCGCACCTCATCGAGAAGTTCGGGCTCGTCGGGTGTGTCCCTGGTAACGATCCGTATGGTCAGGTTGCGGTTCTTGGTCTTCTTGCCGCCCGAAAGGTCCGCAGCCTCCTCACTGTCACACAGCTCCTGCCACCGACTTAGAAGCAGTCCGCTCATGGCGTCCTCGACATCAGGAGCCGAGGGGCTGGAGTAGCCAACCAGCGGCGTGTCGTCCCCGAGGAACCTGCGGTACGTCCGTCCGAAGAAGCGAGAGACCTTGTCGGCCACGGTGTCGGGACGAAGCCAGGTGAGGTTGTCGAACTGCGACCACCGCACGATGGTGCCACTCCCAGCGGCCTTCCCGAGCACCTCAGGGGCGAGGGCATGGTCGATGAGGAATCGGGGGAACTTGACGCCTCTATTCGGAAGGGCAGTCTCCAGCCCGGGGTCGTTGCCGTCAGCAACGGGTCCTTCCGGAGGTGGATTCCGGATGCCGTTCTTTTCCGCCCACTTGAGATCGAGGCAGGTGTGGTGAGCGTTCGGGCGGCCACCCTGCCAACTCCAGAGGTCGGTTCGCAGGCACTGGGAGATCGAGGACTGCGGTAGACCAAAGCCGAAGCGCCCCATCCCTTCACGGTTCTGGCGGTCACCGCCGCCAAACCGAATGCTGCGCCGCAGCGTCGCGGGGTCCATGCCTTTCCCATCGTCGATGACGTAGATGTCCTCGATGATCCGCGTTTCTCTTCGCGATTCCTCAGTGCGGTATCCGCGCCGTTCCACGATAAGGACGACGACGTTGTCGGCTAGGGCCTCGAACGAGTTGTCGATGATCTCTGCCAGAGCCTTCTCCGTGGTCTGGTAGCCAGCGGAACGGAGACTCTGGACGGCCACTTCGCCGTCAACTAGATCGGCGTCCTGATCGTGGGGAAACCTGTCGGTGTTATCAGTCACTTTGACTCCATAGTGCTTGCCAGTTCTGGAAGGCTTTCGCTACGTCGCTGAAGGCGCGGTCGTCGCTTTCGACGACGGTCACTATCTTGGCGGTCTCTGAACCACCGGCTTTCGGTCCTCGTATTGCCCGTCCGACCATCTGGCTGTAGAGCACGAGGCTCTTCGTTGGGCGAGCTATCACACAGAGGGTCGTGGTGGGCGCATCGAAGCCGGTGGTCAGAACGTCCACGTTGACGAGCACGCGGGCCTCGTCCGGGGCCTCCTTGAACCATTGGATGGCACTCTCGCGGTCGCTACTCGAGAGTCCGGCGTGAACCGCTCTGGCGGAGACGCCCTTAGTGTGCAAGAGGGCAGCCACAACTCGGGCATGCTCAACCCGGCCGACGAACACGATGACGCGTTTATGGCCATCCTTCACACCGTGATCGACCTCGACGGTGACTGCGGCGGTATGCGCCCCGACACCGTCGGCGTGCGGCGGAAGATCGACCTGTTCGAACTCCGCATCTGCGAGATAGCCCTGGCTTACGAGGAAGTCGATGGGGTTGTCGTGTCCCTCCGCCTTGGTCTCGAGGGTTACGCTTCGTCCGCGGAACATCGCTGCCAGCATCCGGTCTGGTTCTTGGTCGCCTGCCGCGGTTCTCCCGGGGGTTGCCGATAGGCCAAGAAGTCTAGCATGCGATGCCACCCGTTCGGTCACAGCCTTGTATGTCCGAGCGATGCTCTGGTGGGTTTCGTCGAAAACCATGAGGGACACACGGTTCGCCAGTCCGTAGTACCTGTCCTCGTCGGACTTGAGCAGGGTATAGAGGGATTGCAGTGATGCTACGAGGACACCGTCAGTGACAGTCGAGGCGTCATCTAATTCACCGCCCCATCCCGCCGCGACGGTAATCTCGCGGTCACCAAGAGCGGTCCAAGCTTTAGCGGCCTCTTCCATCGCCTGTTCGAGCAGCTCCTTGGACGATGCGACCCAGAGCACGACGGTTGGCTCGACGCGTCGGAGGTGACTAGCCACGACGTTCATCGCAGATCGCGTCTTGCCGGAGCCAGTAGGCATGTGGAGAATCACCCTTGTGTGAGCTTCGGCAAGGGCACGGTTGACGCGTCTGACCGCGCGCCGTTGATGGGAGAACAGTGTGTACTCAGCGTCGGTCTTGGTGCTCTGCGGCGTGGCGTTTGACCGCGCGACGCTGGTGCGGGGCTGCGGCGGCGCTCCGAGTAGCTCCGCGAGCATCGGAAGATGCTTTCTGACCGTGTCGAGAGAGACCTCATCCACCGCGATCCCCTCAGCCAGTGCGAGCCGTTCCGCCGACTGGAGATCCAGCACAGTGTGGATGGGCACGTGCTTTTCGATCAGCGCTCGAAGGGTCGCCTCAATCCCTCCGAAATATGGCACGAACCCACCCACGACCTCCTCCCGGGAGGCACCAACCGCGATGGCGGCTTCCCACAAGACGGGTGCGACAACCCCGTCGAGCATACGGCGCTCTTCGAGTTTAAGAAGGAGGTCCGAAGCTGATGCCATCAGATGGTGCAGATGTCGGAGGCCCCCTCCGCGTCGGCGAACACCCGATTGGGTGGGCGGTCGCCTTCGTCGGGTTCTGCGGCTACGGCACGGGCTATGGCCGCGTCGAGATTCTCCTGCCGACGCTCCTTGGGGTTTCGTAGACTCATCCGTTGGACTCAGGTGTGGGCTGCGCCGTGGACGGCCCGTTCAGTATAGTCGGCTTTCCTGGGCTCGCTGGGTCCGATGAGGATCCCTTGTTCAGTTGCGGCCCACCGGTCGAACACTTCGGGTCCGGCTCGGCGAGCCCGACCCACTCCGGCTGGGTCTGAGAAATGGAGGAGCAGCTCGATCGTGAGCGCCGCTCGTAGTAGGAAATCCAGCCACCCTTTCAGCCTCAGATTCAACGTAGGCTGCGGTCTATGACCGGACAAGGAGGAAGCCGGCAGAGGGGTTGGGAACTCCAATCTGGATAAGGACGTGTTGCGACGGCCTGGCCCGGCGGGGTAAGGGGTGTCGGAGACGATCCACCCCTCGCTCCATCCAATCCGACCGCTCTCCAGCCGGGTCATCCCACCGTCCACGACCTCGGCCAGCCAGATCTTCTTCCGGGCCCCCGACTTCGCGCCGGACCAGTCGACGGCGAGGACGCGGATGGGGGATGGGGCGGGCATGTGGGGGGCCGGGTATGGTGAGCGGAGGGTGAGCGACCAATCTGTGGCTGGGGTGTGACACAGCTTAGGGCGGGTACGGTGCGCCGGGCCAGCGGGCGGGGAGGGGAAGGCGATGGCGCCCGGTCCATCCGCGGCGTATCCTCCAATCCCGTCCCCCCCCGGTGCAGAGGTCGACATGGATGCATCGCCCGATCCCCAGGAGCGTTCCCGGTCCCTGACCGTTGTTCAGCGGACCGTCGCGAACCTCGACGACGAGCAGCGTCGGGAGCTGTATCGCTGGGCCCGCCAGATGCAGCAGGTCCGGACTTCGGGCCGGCGTCGGCTCGCCCGGGCCGTGACGGCGGTGCGCCTCACCGCTGGACGGGAGGTGGTCCTCCCCATCCCCGAGCAGCTCAAGGAGCAGCTCGTCAAGGCGGGCGTGAGGTCGAAGCGGCTTCTCTGGGACGAGCGCAGCTGGGCCAGTCGCCTGGCCCTCGGCGGCGCGGCGCTGGCGGGGGCGGCCAGCACGCAGGGTGCGGGGATCGCGGCCTTCGGCGGCGCCGTCGGGGTCCCGCTTTGGTTGCTCACGAGCTCCGGTGGGGCGGCGCTGGGTACGCTGATCGACGAGCTGGAGAAGTTCCTCGATCACGAGGACGTCGAGGAGATCCAGGAGGCGGAGTGGGAGGTGGTGGACCGGTTGCTTGACCGAGGGCCCGGGGCACTCCAGTCCGGCGAGCAGCCGCTCCCGGGATCGAGACTCCCGGGCCCCGACCAGCCTGACGGCCCCTAGGCCCCATGTCCCGCCACCTCCTCACCGTCTGGAACCCCTCCTACTCCGACGACGCCCTGGACCAGCACCTCAGGGTCCTGGTCGAGTGGGCGCGCCGGCACCGGGACGGGGAGGCGAAGTGGGACGATGTCTACGTCTGGTGGGCCAAGCTCCGCAGCGAGAACCGGGAGCAGGCGCTGCCGCATCTGGACGACGTCCTGGCGCTGGACGCGCAGACCCAGTCGGAGGAGACCCACCTCTACCTGACTGACTACCGGTCCCTCTACGTGGCCTGGCTCGGCGAGGTCACGGGGGACGACGTGCGGCAGGACGGCGAGAGGGACCACATGCCCGCCTACTACTCCGAGCGGTTCGGGGACCACGAGGTGGACGCCTGGTTCCGGCTCTTCGACCTCCGGCGGATCGTGGCCGACGACGCGCCCGAGACCATCCGCCAGCTCCGGACCCTCCGCAACACGCGCTACCACGGCAAGCCGGTCTCGCTCTACGGGGGCATCGTCGACCTCCCCCTCATCGTCACCCGCTCCCCCCGCACCTTCTGGTTCCGGGACCGGGAGGCCCTCACCGGTGGCGCCCTCTGGGCCGAGCGGGAGGCCGCGGGCCGGAGCGACGTGGTGCGCCTCAACGCCGAGCTCCGGGACAACATGTTCGGCCGCGAGGTCTGGGCCGGCTTTGAGCCGGGCACGCGGTCCTTCCTGGCCTCGGCCGAGGCGGTCTTCCGCGCCCGCCGCGGGGACGCCGCCTTCGACCTCTCCGGGGCGGCCGTGGAGTACGTGAAGGCGGTGGAGGTGGAGGTGAACGCGCTGGTCTTCGAGGCCGCGCGCCGGGGCGTGGCCGGGTGGGACGCCTCCGACCGGCTGGTGCGCATCGAGGGAAGCTCCGTGGACCTGTCCGGCCAGGTTCCCCACCAGAGCGTGGGCTCGCTCCTTCACCTCCTGGAGCGCTCCGGCGAGGTGAAGCGGGCGCTGCGCACGACCTTCCCCGCGCCGGACGATCAGGCCTTCCTCCTGGACGAGCTACCCGGCGCCCTTCGGACCCTGCGGGACCTGCGCAATCCGGCCGCCCATTCCCAGATGGTGGCCGCCCGGGCCCTCGAGCCGGTCCGGGACCACCTCCTGGGCGTGGGCCGGGCGGGGCTTCTGAGCCGGGTGGGCCGGTTGCGCAACGGGAAGGGCTGACCCCCTCCCGGGGACGTCTTCAGCCCCCTGCTGTCGCGTCTCCTGGCTCCACCCCCGCCATCTCCCCGAACCGGCAGAAGCCGTTGGCCAGCAGCATCTGCCGCACCGAGCGGCAGTCGGGGGCGTACAGCGCCGGGGAGCCCACGGCCACGGCCAGGCACCTGGCCCGGGAGGTGGCCACGTTGAGCCGGTTGGGGCTGTACACGAACTCCATGCCCCGGGGGGCGTCCTCGGCGGTGGAGGTGGCGGTGGAGTAGATCACGACGGGCGCTTCCTGGCCCTGGAACTTGTCCACGGTCCCGACCGGTGCGCCGTCGGGGAGCGCGGCCCGCAGCGCCGAGACCTGGGCGTTGTACGGCGCCACGACCAGGATGTCCGAGACGCCGAGGTCGTGGGGCTCGCCGTCGGCATCCACCCACCGGGCGTCGCTCGCCAGCACCCGGTCCACCAGCTCCGCCACCGCCCGCACCTCCTCGGCCGATTCGCTGGTGTTGCCCTCGTGCGCCACGCCCACGAAGCGCAGCCCGGTGCCGTCGAGGGTCCCGGTCCCGTCCACCCGCTGCCGCTCCCGTCCGT
>CAZAQV010000044.1:0-26051 GCA_964487255.1 uncultured Polyangiales bacterium
GTCGCTCGTCGACGGCATTAAGCGTGCGACCGATGTCATGGTTGCCGGCAAAGTGGCCGTCGTGTGCGGCTATGGCGACGTGGGCAAGGGCTCGGCGCAATCGCTTCGCAGCCAAGGCGCTCGCGTGATGATCACAGAGATCGACCAGATCTGCGCGCTGCAAGCCGCGATGGAGGGCTACCAGGTCGTGACGATGGACGAGGCTGCGCCGCTCGCTGACATCGTGGTGACCGCAACGGGCTGCTGTGACGTCGTCACCGGTGAGCACATGAAGCAGATGAAGAACGAAGCCATTCTCTGCAACATCGGCCACTTCGATTCGGAGATTCAGATGGCTTGGCTCAAGGACGCGAAAAACAACGTTCGAGAAGAGCCGATCAAGCCACAGGTCGACCACTTCATCTTCCCGGACGGAAAGAAGATTATCGTGCTTGCGCAGGGTCGCCTCGTGAACCTCGGTTGCGCAACTGGGCACCCGAGCTTCGTGATGAGCAACTCGTTTTCGAACCAAGTGCTTGCGCAGATTGCGCTCTTCACCGAAAACGACAAGTACGAGTCTGGCCAGGTCTACGTACTTCCCAAAGAGCTCGATGAGAAGGTCGCGAGCCTGCACCTCGGTCAACTGGGTGCGAAGCTCACGAAGCTTACCGAAAAGCAGTCGGAGTACCTCGGCATTCCGCAGCAAGGGCCCTTCAAGCCCGAGATGTACCGGTACTGAGCCCTTGGCTCTTCACGGACAAAGCCCCTCGTTGCTTCGGCAGCGCGGGGCTTTTCTATTGGCTGAGCTTACGGAGCTTGCGCGACGACCCGATAGGGCTATTGCGCTTCGGTGATGGTGAGAGTGCTTTTCGTATTCGCCTGTGTGCTTAGCTTGGCCGCCTGCTCGAGTGAGCGTCGAGGTGGCGACCCGATGACGGGTAGCGACGGCGGTGACGCGGCGCGCGACGGGAGCACCGCACCCATTGTGGACCCGAAAGTCGGTGACCCATGTCTCGAAGGGCAGCTGCAATGCGATGGCCTCGGCCGCCTCGATTGCGTCGACGGCAAGTTCGCGCTGACCGAGACCTGTACCGAAGGCTGCGCGGCGGGGATCGGCTGCGCCATGTGTTCACCCACTGATGCCAGCTGTGAGGGCGACGTATCCACCTATTGCGCCGGGGACGGCAGCGAGTTCCGCCAGGAGCGCTGCGACGCCGAAAAGGGCCTGACCTGTGATCCCGTCAGCGGACGCTGTGAAGGCCTCTGCTCGCTCAGCGCTTTAGGAAGAAGCTACGTCGGCTGTGAGTACTTTGCGATTCAAAGCACCAACACCTCGGGCGATATTTTCAAGAACCCGGACAACACATCGAAAGGGCTTCGCTACGATGCATTCAGCTTTGCGATCGTGCTCGCCAACACCACCGATCGTGCAGGAACGATCACGATCGATGGCGGGGCGCTGTCGTCGGCGCGCACCGCGATCATCGAAGCGCAAGGGGTTGTCGTCGAAGAACTCCCGTGGGTCGAAGAAGCCATGCATACCGGCCCGCATAAAGTCGAGAAGGGCGCGTACCGCATTCGCAGCGACGTCCCGGTGTCGGCATACCAATTTAGTCCGCTTCATTATCAGTCGGGCGAGCTGCTTTCGTACTCGAACGATGCCTCGCTGCTCTTGCCCAGCAATGTCTACGAAAAAGAGTATCGCGTGCTCGGCTTCCCGGGGCTTCGCCGCGAGTTCAATGTTTCGCCTGCGACGTTTTCGGTCGTGGCGCTCCACGACGGGACTTCGCTGGCGCTGGAGCAAGGGGCGAACCTCCAGACCGGAAGCGTGCTCATCGAAAGGCCAGACGGGTTTGAAACGCTCAACGCAGGTGATGTCGTGCAGTTCACGAGCAAGAGCGACTTTAGCGGTGCGCTTCTGACCGCGTCGCAACCCATCGCCGTACTCAGCGGTCACGAAGGCACCGAAGTCCCGGTGGATACGACAGCGGTCGACCACCTCGAAGAGTCGATGCTTCCGCTTACGTCGCTAGGAAATAAGTACGTGCTCGCGTCGCCGGCTGTGCCGAACCTGCCCGAGGGCAAGGTGCGGGTCGTCCGTATCATGTCGACGGAAGCGAGTACGGCGTTGAGCTATTCGAGCGATGTCGGAGGCCGCGCCTCGATTTCGCTCGCCGGTGACTACATCGAACTGCCTCTCACCGACGCCGATTTTTGGGTCGAAGCGGACAAACCCATCCTCGTGGCACAGTTCATGGCGGGACAAAAAGCGGGGGGCGATTCTGGCGATCCATCCATGACAGTGGCTGTTCCCGTCGAGCAGTACCGAAGCGAGTATTTGTTTCACGCGCCTGTTAACTACGAGCTCAGTTACGTCAATATCGTCCGCCCAGCTGGCGTCGAGGTGAAGCTCAACGACAAGGTCGTGGCGGGTTTTACAGCGATTGCAGATGGCGAATATGAAGTCGTTCGCCAAGTACTTACGCCCACGGCCAACGGTAACCACCGCTTGCTGGCAGCCCAGCCCGTCGGGGTGTCCGTGTATGGCTACGGCCAGTTCACCAGCTACTGGTATCCAGGTGGCCTCGACCTCAACCGGATTGTTCCCCGCTAGCCGTGGGCCAGGCTGAGACGCTTCGCAGCGCGAAAAGGCCTTACATGTCCTACATTGTGGGATTGCGCACCTTTCGAACAGGCGCTATCGCCTGCGCGTCATGAAGTTTCGAACCCTCGTTGTGCCAGTGCTCGTGGTGCTGTCCGTGGCGTGCTCCGGCGGGAGTCGCGACCGTGGCGTCAAATCTGGTACCAACTCAAGCCCGAACAGCGACTCGGGTGTGGACAACAGGATGACCTGTGCCGACGGGCAGATTCGCTGCGAGGGCAACGACAAACTCGTTTGTCAGGATGGCAGCTACCAAGTCGAAGAAACCTGCGCCGATGGTTGCACGGCGGGCCTGGGCTGTACGGCCTGCTCGCCCACTGAAGCGAGCTGTGACGGAGACGTCTCGCGCTACTGCAGTGGTGATGGAAGCGAAGTTCGCAAAGAGGTCTGTGACGCCGCCAAGGGGCTGAGCTGCAACGCTTCGACCGGTCGCTGTGACGGCGTCTGCTCCGAAGCCTCGCTCGGCCGAAGTTACGTCGGTTGTGAATACTACGCGCTGCAATCTTCGAACGCCGTGCTCAACCGTTCGCGCTTCAACTTTGCGATTGTGATCGCGAACACCTCTTCGAATGCGGGTAAGATCACGATTTCAGGCGGCGCGCTCAGCTCGCCGCGCATTCTCGCCATCGAGCCCGATGGCGTGCTCGTCGAGAAGCTGCCTTGGATCGACTCGGTTCATGTGCAGGGACCGGCGTTCGTGGCCGGCGGCGCATACCGCATCCGAAGTAACGTGCCCGTGACCGCCTACCAGTTCAATCCGCTCGAGTACACCGACGGAAGCAGCAACTCGTACACCAACGACGCCTCGCTCTTGCTTCCGACGAATGTGTACGACACCACCTACCGCTTGCTGAGCTGGCCCGCGGACGGTTCGTTTTCGAAGCGTCCAGCGGTCGCTGCGTACATGGCGCTCAACGATGGCACCACGGTGCAAGTCACGGGTGGCAGTGGGATCGAGAGCCCGGCCAGCGCAGGCACCATCAACGCGGGCGATTTGGTTCAAATCAGCAGCGATTCGGATCTCAGCGGGGCACTCGTGACAGCCGACGGGCCGATTCAGGTCATCGCGGGACACGTGTGCACCAACGTGCCGCGTGACGTGGCCTACTGCGACCACCTCGAGGAGTCGATGTTCCCGACTTCGGCCATCGGCAAGAAGTACGTGGCCGCTGCGCCCGCACTGCCCAGCCTTCCGGAAGGAAAGGTGCGAGTTGTTCGCATCCAGGCGATCGAGGACAACACGACACTTACGTACTCGCCTGCCGACATCGGTGGCGCGACGACGATCGCACATTCGGGCGGGTTCATCGAAATTCCACTCACAAGAAAAGACTTTGTGGTTGAGGGTGATAAACCCATCGTCGTTGCGCAGTTCATGGCGGGTTCGCAGGCGGGCGGCAACAACGGCGACCCAGCGCTTACCTTGGCGGTGCCGGTCGAACAGTACCGACAAGAATATCTCTTTCATGCACCGACGAATTACGAGACGAGTTACGCCAACATCGTTCGCCCAGCGGGCGTTGACGTAACGCTCGATGGTGCGCCGGTCGAGGGCTTTACGCCTGTTGGGGACGGCAGCTACGAGGTCGTGCGCGCTGGGCTCTCAAACGATGGAAACGGAAACCACCGTATCGATGCGTCCGCACCCGTGGGCGTGTCTGTTTACGGTTATGGCCAGGATACGAGTTATTGGTATCCGGGCGGATTGGACCTGAAGGTCATCGGACCGCGTTAGGTCCTATGGGGGAGTCGAGACATGCTGTTTATGTCGATCAATGCTAGCCAAATAGTCCCGGACGACCATGTATTGCCCGGGCGGGACCGAAAACAAAGTGCCGTAGTGTCCGCCAGGACGAACATGGCTTCCGCTGGCAGTGCCGGCGGCAAGGTTGTCTATAATACGGCGGCTTTTGAGGGCGTCGAGGCCCGCCGCCCAGCGCAGCTCCGTAAAATCGATCGCGGCTAGCGCCTTCTTGTCTGCGTGGGGACTGTCTTGCATGTGGCAGTCGCCGCAGTGCTCCACGAGCACCACGCGTGCATCGACACGCAACTTCGGGTCGTCGTGGAGTTCAATCTGAAGGGTTGCATCTTCGTCCTCGCATGTGCACGCGAAAAACATGCCGGTCAGAGTGAGCGCTACGACCAAGCGCCAAATCTGTACTTTGAGAGACAAGGTGATTTGATCGGAGAGCAATGCTATTTGACTGGGGAGCCTGGTGCGCCAGGTGCGGTTGCGGGGACCAGCCGGCCGTTTGCGTCTTCGGCCATGAGCAACATGCCCTGGCTTTCTTTACCGAGCATTTTGCGAGGTTTGAGGTTGGCGACGACCACGACGTTGGTACCGACAAGGTCTTCGGGTTGCATGTGTTCGGCGACACCGGCGAGAACCTGACGCTTCTCGAAACCGAGGTCGACCTGGCAGCAGATGAGTTTCTTACTCTTTTTGACTTTCTCAGCAGCGAGCACGCGACCGACGCGCAAGTCGACCTTCGTGAAGTCGTCGAACTCGATGAAGTCCAAAACCACTGGAAAGTCGGGGGCCTCGTCTTTGGGCGCTGCGGCACGCTCTTGCAGCTTCTGGATCTCGGCATCGATGCGCTCTTGCTCGATTTTGCGCACCAAGATCTCGGCCTCAGCGACGGCAGAACCGGCTGTGAGAAGCGGTCGACCGGCATCGCTCCACCCCAAGTCCCCATCGTTTGCCGCGCCAGGCACGCTTGGACGTACGTGGCTTAGACCCAGCATCACGCGAATTTTCTGTGCGGAAAACGGCAAGAAGGGCTCACACAAGATGCTCAGCGATGCGCACAGCTGAAGGCTGACGTGGATGGTGTTGCCGCAAGCGTCCATGTTGTCTTTGCGCGTGGCCCAGGGTTCGCTGTCGTTGAAGTACTTGTTGCCGGTGCGGGCGAGCGACATCATCTCGTCTGCGGCTTCTCGAAAGCGGTAGCTTTCGATCAAGTCCGCGACACGTTTCGTGAACTCGGGCAGCTGCGCGAGCGTTGCTTGGTCGAGTTCGCTTGGGTTTGTGAGTTCGGGTACCTTCGAGTCGCAGTACTTGTTGCAAAACGCGACGGTTCGGTTGACGAAGTTGCCGAAGGTGTCGGCAAGCTCGTTGTTGATGGCCGCAGCGAAGCCCTCCCACGAAAAGTCCGTGTCCTTCGCCTCGGGCAAGATCTTGCAGGTTGCGTAGCGAAGGTAGTCGGGCGGGAAGTTTTCAAGGTACTCGTGGATCCACACCGCAACACCGCGGCTGGTGGAGAACTTGAGACCTTTGAGGTTCAAAAACTCGTTGGCGGGTACATTGTCGGGTAGCACAAACTCGCCGTGCAGGTTGAGCATGGCGGGGAAGATCACGCAGTGAAAGACGATGTTGTCCTTGCCAATGAAGTGCACGAGCTTGCTCTCGGGCGATTGCCAGTAGTCCTTCCACGCCTCGGGTGTGCCGACCTTTTGTGCCCACTCGCGTGTGGCGGAGATGTAGCCAATCGGTGCGTCGAACCAGACGTAGAGCACCTTTCCCGTGGCGTCGACGCCGGCTTTTTTGGCGACGTCTTCGGGTACAGGCACGCCCCACGGGATGTCGCGCGTGATGGCGCGGTCACCCAAGCCTTGGGTGAGCCACGACTGCACCTGGCCCATCACGTTCGGCTTCCAGTTCTTCTTTTCGCTGAGCCAGCTTTCGAGCCACGGCTGGGCATCGCCAAGCGGCAGTACCCAGTGCGTCGTTTCGCGCAGTTCGGGCGTGGCATCGGACAGCGCACTGCGAGGGTTCTTGAGTTCGAGTGGGCTCATCGAGCGACCGCAACTTTCGCACTGGTCGCCGTAAGCGTCTTCGTAGCCGCACGTCGGGCAGGTCCCGCGCACGTAGCGGTCGGCCAAGAAGAGCTCGGCTTCTGGGTCGTAGAGTTGTTTGCTGGTCTCAAGGCGGAACGCGTCCTTGTTGGCGAGTACGCGGAAAAAGTCTTGGCTGGTCTCGCGGTGAATGTCGCTGCTGGTTCGACCGTAGTGATCAAAGCTCATGCCGAGCTGCTCGAACGACTTCTCGATCATGGGGTGAAACTCGTCGACGATCTCCTGCGGCGTCTTGCCTTCCTTGCGAGCGCGCAGCGTGATAGCCACGCCGTGCTCGTCCGAGCCGCAGATGTAGACGACATCGCGGCCCGCGAGGCGCTGATAGCGGCAGTAGATATCAGCCGGCAAGTAGGCACCCGCGATATGCCCAAGATGAAGCGGCCCGTTCGCATACGGAAGCGCTGAGGTAACCATGATGCGCTCCGCCCTTGGTTCTTCTTGGCTACGCTTCGAAGACATCGATGTGCGTATAGCACATCGGTCTTCTCGGGCTGCGCACAATCATCAGGACCATCCTGCGACGTTGTTTCTATCGAGTCTGAGGGCCAAGTTTTTCGCCTTGGTGCACGGGGCGGCCGATGACGCGGACGGAAGCCCAGCATGCTGCGCAGCCGAGCAGCAGGCCGATCCATGGAGAGTAGCCGAGCCACGCGGCGCCGACGTCGCCGAGCACCAGCGAGATGCCCCCAACGAAGAGTGCGTAGGGTAGTTGTGTGCGCACGTGATCGATGTGATCACAGGCAGAAGCCAGCGACGAAAGAATCGTCGTGTCGGAAATCGGCGAACAGTGGTCGCCCCAAACCGAGCCGGTCAGGATCGACGCGATCGCGCCGAGCATCACGTGCTCGCTCCCTTGCGCAACGTGGTGGGCGAGTGGAACAACGAGCGGGAAAAGGATCGCCATCGTGCCCCATGAGGTACCCGTCGCGAAGGCTACGGCTCCGGAGATGACGAATACGGCGGCGGGTAGCATCGCAGGTGAGATGCCATCGCCCAGGAGCTGGATGACGTAGTTGGCGGTCTTAACGTCTTTACAGACCTGGCCGAGCGCCCAGGCCAACACCAAGATAACGCCAGCAGGAAGCATCGCTTTGAGCCCAGCCATCCAGGCGTCGAGCGCGGCTTCGAGACCAAGGCTCCGCGTCCCGACTGCGCTTATGAGCGCCGCAACGCAACCCATGAACGAACCCCAGAGTAGCGCCTTTGCCGAGTCGGTCCCTCCTAGCACGTTGCGAAACGTCGCTTCGGTTCCCTCTTCGAGCGCCTCGACGCCGAGCACCCACATGCCGACGCTTGCGACGACGACCACGGTGAGCACGGGAAACCAGGCGTTGATCGCGCGGGGCGTGACGTCGAGCAGACCGTCGTCACCAAACTCTGCGGCGGGCTTCGCGCCGGGACGTAGCACTTGTCCTGTCATCCAAGCGCGTTCTTCGGCGCTTGCCATCGGGCCAAAGTCGCGACGCTGCCATATCACGGCGAAGACGAAGAAGATCATCAGAAGTGGGTAGAAACGATAGGGGAGGGTTTCGAGGAAGATGACGTAACCGTCGCCCTCAAGCCCGAGCGCTTTGTACTGCTCCGAAATATACCCGACCTCGACCCCAACCCAGGACGAGACCACCGCGATGCTCGACACCGGCGCAGCCGTGGCGTCGATCAAAAACGCGAGCTTTTCCCGGCTCATGCGCAGTTTGTCGGTGATCGGGCGCATGGCCGAGCCGACGAGCAGGCTGTTCGCGTAGTCGTCAAAAAAGATCAGTAGGCCCAGCAACCAAGTGCCGAGGGCGCCGCTGCGCGGGCTTTTTGCGAAGCGTGTGACCCAGGTCGCCAGCCCCGCCGCGCCGCCGGATTTGCTGACCACGCCGACCATGCCGCCCAGGAAAAACGTGAAGAGTAGGATCGATGCGTGACCTGAATCGGCTGCCGAGCCCACGAGGTAGTGGTCGACGCTCCGCAAGAGAGCATCGACCGGGTTGTGATGAATGAGCAGCGCGCCCAAAAAGATGCCGGTAAAAAGCGCGAGTACGACCTGTCGAAGCGCGATCGCGAGAACGATTGCAACGAGCGGCGGGAGCAAGGAGAGCAGGCTCGGTTCCATGACGGCGCCCCACCATGACACACGCGGGCCGCATGGCCAATGAAGCTTTACTTAGAGCTTGTACACGCCGCTGTCCGCGCTGTTGCCCCAGTCGTCGAGGGCGACAACGTTGAACGACGAGCCGCTTCCGTAAAGGTTTCGGTAAGGCTGCAGCAAAAGCTCGGTGCTCTGCGGAGGACCGTTTTCGAAGTGGAGATAGTCGCGCACTTCGCCTTCCACGATGAAAAGAAGTACGCGCAGTTTGTTGACACTGCTGATGCGAACGCGCGTGCTGTTGATGTCGAAAACGGGTGGGGTGTTGTTGGCGTAGTTGATCGAGACACCGTCGAGGTAACGTTGGAAAAGCAGCCACGCGGCATTGCCCGGGTACCACCGCGGTTCATCTTGCTCAGTCACGTGTGAGAGGCCACCGCTAGTCGCGCTCGGAGGTTCAGTGACGGAAAACCAGCGAAGAATGTGGTCGAAACCGCGACTCATCATGTACGTCTCGCTCGGTTGCGTATGGTACACACCGAGGCAATGGCCAAGTTCGTGCAAAGTCGCACCGAGCCCAGTGGCGTAGTTCGCCCACGCGCGCTTTCGGCCTGCGGAGTCGTCGAACAAGGAGGTGCCATCGATGACGGAGGTGTCCTGTGTGCGTTCCGGGACCTGGGCCAAGTTTTCGGGCCAGGTGTGCAGTGAGGAGGAGCCGAAGAGCGCAAGTCGCCCGCCGCCGAGTGCGGTGTGCCCGCCGACGGTTTTTGTGCTCGGGTCGTACCGTGTGAACGCCATGACCGCGACGTGAATGGTTTCGTCGGCGTCGGGCTGGTTGGATAGCTCGCTGTTGATCGCGCCCCAAAGGTCGCCGCCCGACATGCCGAGCGCCTGTGCGCGTGTGAGGTTACTCTTGTGAAGGAGGATGTCAGCCCGGCCGCTGCTGTCGCGCACGACGTTGAATGTTCTTCGCACGCCATTTTGGCGTTGCATGGATTCGGCGGTGAAGGTTTGCAGCATGTCGGCGGCCAGTTCGAGCCGTGCGATGGCGCTGGCCGTACTCGATGGTTCTGCGGGTGGCGCCTGAAACGTGCCGTCACCGTCCGCCGCCATCACGTACACGAAACGAACCCGATGGGGATTGGTTTGCGGCTCGTAGGAGAGCGTGAGCGACGTCGTTTTGCCGTCGGCATCAAGGTGGAGTTTGTTGGGACCCTTGGCGAGCCGAACCAAGGCTTTGAAGAAACCATCACGAACGGGCCAGCGCATGGAAGGTTCGCTCCCGGCGGAGACATCGATGGCGCTGAGTAGAGGGTCGACGCGGCCAACGATGCGAGCGAGCGGGTGGTTTAGCGTTTGGCCGTCTCGTAGATTGTCGAGCTGTACAGCGAGCCTCGGCGCGTCGCCGTCGACGGATGCATCGACTTGTGCTCCATCGCGTGTGGCGATCGCGTCGACTTGTGCGTCTTGAGGCGAGGTTGCGCCGTCGATGGTGTCTGCTACTCGGGCGTCGTGCCAGCGGAGCTCGCCTTTGAGGGTTGTTGTGCAGTTCGCGAGTAGCCCCAGCAGAAGCGCATGGAGTATCGCTCGTACGCGTTCAGTCCACATTTTTGGAGATACCAAAAACGTGCACTTTCCGCCTGTTGTCAATTTGAGGGGGGAGTTCCCCCTCAAACTCCCCCGGCAAGTGTGCTGTGTTTTCGCTAAACAGTCTGGGGTTCACATGCCCTGCTCGATCGTGGACTGAACGGTTACGTATCGCTCGTGCTGACTTGGCGGACGCACACACGGGCACAGTGTGTGCCCTTGTTCAAACCCGTGCAACGCCAATCTATTGCCCGAACACCAACTCGCCGAAGCCGTCGGGGTCATTGACGGTGCCTCCGTTCTCATTCCACCAAACCGCTTTGTAATGCTTACCGGATGAAGTTCTGTCATTGTGGGCCGTGTCAAAACCCCACGGTGCGCTCGGTGGGGCAGTGAGTCCAAAGGCGGACCATGGAACCGCAATTTCGATTCTATACCCGCCCCACGTACGCGTGGTGGCGACATCGTAGCTCGGGTTCCAACTTGGATCGCGGCCACCGGACGCGACTCCTTTGCTGTCGCGCCGGACGCCGTCGGCATTGACGAGAATTTTGAAGTCACCAACGGTAGCGTCGCTTCCGCCGTTATTGTCGAGGTCGAATAGCAGCTCGATGCCATCATCCACCCAAACTTCGCCGTCACGTTTTCTAACTGTTGTTTGTACGTCAAGATCGAGGACATAGGCGGCAATGAATAGGTGCGTATCATTGTACATGAGCTTATGCACCGCCGACGTTCTTGTGCTGGAAATGCTCAGGTCGATTGCATTTGCGTTTGCGAACTCAGAAAGGACTCCGTCGATGACAGGCGCTGTCTTCGCGCGCATCGCTGTATAGCGACCGGGTGTCTCATCGGGCGCACTTGCATCAGGTTGGGGCGCACTCGCATCGGGCGTACTTGCATCGGGCGCACTTGCATCAGGTTGGGGCGCGCTTGCATCCGGCTGTGGCGCACTTGCGTCGGGCTGCGACATGCTTGCATCCGGTTGCAGCGCATTTGCGTCGGGCTGCAGCGCACTTGCGTCGGGCCGCGGCGCACTTGCATCGAAGGACGGTCCCGTTCGATCCTCCGAGGGGGATGGGCTAGAACTCGTGGGCGACAGCCCTGAATCGGACCCATCCACGTCTTCTGGGGCGAGGGAGATTGTAGAGAGCGACTCGTCGTGATCGATATTCGCGCAGCCGATGCAGAGCGCAAAGAGCGTCGTCCAGCCGATCACCATCAGTGTATTCGGTATCACGACACGCTTCCCTTTTTCCTCTCTTGCTTCCATGTGCTCCTTCCTGACACACGCACACGTTCCCTCACGCAATATCAAAGCAAGGCTCGTGCCATCGCGAAACCCTTAAGATCTCGTGTCCAGCGGAATGGAAAGCCAGGGCTTGGAGCGTGGTGGGCTCTAACCGGCTCTAAGAAAGCGCCAGTCCAGGGTACGGAACCCGTGTTTTTCTTATGCCCTATTTGTTTGGGCCGGAGCCGGCCATGATCTTCTGGCGCAGCGCCTCATCGGCGGCTTCTGCCTGATAGTCGTAGATACCCTTCGGATCGAACACGGTGCCTGCCAGTCTTTCGGTCTCGTAGATTGCGCTGTCCATGAGCCAGTTGCCAACGGCTCGGATGCGTCCCGGTCCGGCGGTGGCATTGCAGGTTGGGCAGGTCGCGCGGTCGCCCCCGCGAGGCCCACGCTTGAAAATGTTGTTCTCCGCTAGCATTTGCGCTGAACCGACGCTGATCATGGCAGGGCCCGCACTCCCGTAGCCCCAGTTTTCGACGTAGTTGTTGAACGAATGCATGCGGGCCGATTGTTGCTCGCCACCGTTGATCTTCGGGTGCCGGTCGGCGCTGTCATGCATGTAGTTATGATGGACGGTTGTGCGGCTCTTGCCCTGGACGCTCGCGGTTGCGTCGGTACCAATCAAGATGGAATGCGCGTTGTTGTTGAACTCGTTCCACGAAATCGTCACGTTAGACGATTCAGGCATCCCGACACCTTTGTCGTTCCAGCCGTAGATGTGGTTGTGGTCGATCCACACATTGGCGGCACCAAAGATGAGGATGCCATCTTCGCGACCTTCGCCGCCGCCAGCTCGCTTGCCTCCTCCGCGAATGGTGAGGTTGCGGATGATGATATTGTCTTGGCGCAGTTCAAAACCACCGATCGTTGAGCCATTTGGCGCTTTGACGGTGACGTCCTTGCCCGCGCCATCGATCGTCTTGTCAGCGGTCGGGCGGATCGGTGAGCTGAGCGTGATGGTCCCCGAGACGGCGAAGGTGATGACCTTGGCGCCGCTCGACTCCGCACCTGCGCGCAGGCTGCCTTCCCCAGAGTCTGCAAGGTTGGTCACGACGTACGATGCACCGCCAGCGCCACCGGTGGCGTCACGCCCAAATCCGATTGGACCGCCCTCTACACTGATGCCGCTGTCCGCGATGGAGGCCATCGCATCGACCGCCGTCTCGCCTCCGTCGAGAAGAAGCGAACCATCGAGAGTACTGGTGTTTGGATTTGAGCTGTCGGACGTTGTAAGTGTGCTGTCCGTTTCAGCATCTCCTCGGGCAACGTCAGCGGCGAAGGGCTCCGTCGAGGGCTCCTCTGCGCAAGCGGCGCTTGCCAACGTGACGCAGAGGAGTAGTGACAGGGATGTCGGATTTCGAGGCAACACCTTAACTTTATTGGTTCGGTCCGACGCCGGCCATGATCTTCTGCCGCAGCGTCTCATTGGCGGTTTCTGCCTGATAGTTATAGATACCCTTCGGATCGAACACGGTGCCTGGGAGACGTTCGATCTCGTAGATGGAGCCGTCCATGAGCCAGTTGTCGATCACCTTGGCGGCGCCATCGGCATTCTTTCCGGAGCAAGTCGGGCACACGGCTTTGTCTCCGCCGCGGCCGCCGGTCTGGAAGATGTTGCGTTCGGCGAGTAGTTGGGCAGCGCCGACGCTGATCATGGCAGGGCCCGCACTCCCGTAGCCCCAGTTTTTCACGTAGTTGTTGAAAGCGTGCATGCGCGCGACGGTGTGGCCGCCGCCGTTGATCTTGGGGTGCCGGTCGGCGCTGTCATGCATGTAGTTATGATGCACGGTCGTTCGACTGTTGACCTGCGCGCTGGCGGTGGCGTTCGTGCCCACGAGGATCGAGTGCTCGTTGGCATAGAACTCGTTCCAAGAGATCGTTACGTTGGACGAGACAGGCATGCCGATCCCCTTGTCGTTCCAGCCGTGGATGCGATTGTGATCGATCCAGACGTTCGACGCACCGTAAACCGTGAAGCCGTCTTCACGCCCCTCTCCGCCGCCAGCTCGCGCGCCCCCGCCTTGGACGGTCAGGTTGCGGACGATGACGTTGTCTTGCTCCAAGATGAAGCCGCTGATGGTCGATCCATTTGGGGCTTTGACGGTGACGGCCTTGCCCGCTCCATCGATCGTTTTGTTGGCCGTTGGGCGGATGGGTTTACTGAGCGTGATGGTTCCCGAGACGGCGAAGGTGATGACCTTGGCCCCGCTCGACTCCGCTCCTGCGCGCAGGCTTCCGTCCCCGGAGTCCTGTAGGTTGGTGACGACGTACGATGCGCCGCCCGCGCCACCGGTCGTGTTGCGCCCAAAGCCAATCGGCTTCCCGGTGGGCAGAGGTGTGGGCTCGGGGTCTGTGGGCTCGGGGTCCGTGGGCTCGGGGTCTGTGGGCTCGGGGTCCGTGGGCTCGGGGTCTGTGGGTTCTGCCGCGCCAGGTGGTGCGACAAGAGTGCTGAAGCTAAGCTCACCCCAACCGGCTGGGTCGTTGACGCCGCCACCGTTTTGGTTCCACCAGACAGCCTTGCTGGTCTGGCCTGCAGCGTTGCGGTCGTTTTGTGCGGTATCGAAACCCCAGGCGGCTGCAGGTGCGCCAGCGAGGCCAAATGCTGACCACGGAATCGCCATCTCGATTTGGTAGCCATCGGCCGTGGGGACCGCGGCGACCTGGTAGGCGGGGTTCCAGCTGGCATCAAAGCTACCAGTAGCCGAGCCCTCGCCATCGCGTCGTACGCCGTCGGCATTGATGATGACCTTGAAGTCACCGCTGCTGAGGTTGGTTCCACCTTCGCCACCGATGTCAAACATCAGTTCGATATTGTCGTCGTTCCAGATGGCGCCATCTCGGGTCGCGTTCGTGGTCTGTACATCGCCATCGATAACCGATGCGGCGACGTAGAGGTGGGTATTGCTCCAGAGCAGCTTGTGCACAGCCGTCGTTCCGCTGGATGGGCTCAAATCGATAGCGGGCGCATTGGCGAACTCCGAAAGCTCGCCATCGATCGTCGGTGTGTTTTCCGCGAGCATCGCCGCGTACTGTCCCGCCGCGACATCGGGTTGCTCGAGCTCGGCGTCGGGCGATGAAGAGCCCGTTCCAGCGTCCGGTGTCGGCTCGGGTCCCGAATCGGGGAAGGGATCCCCTTCTGGAACCACCGTCACCGTGAACACCGTCTTGGCCGAAACGTCCTCTTGGACAGTGGTGAGCGAGAGAATGATGAACGTGAGTTCCGAGACATCGGGCGCGGTAAAACGCAAAACTGAGACGCTTGGGTCGGGAATGGGCACCGTCGGTCCACTAAGCTGCTCCCAGTGGTATGTTCCCGCCCCAGCGAAGATCGAGGAAGCATCGAGCACGACCTCTTGGCCCGCATAGAGCGTAAGTTCTGTGCCGCTTGGCCCCTGGTCCTCGAGCGTTGTTGCGCAGCTCGATACAAGAGAAAGTGCCAACAGCCATGCCCAGAGTCGGGCGTTTGTTGCAGACGCTAGAAGGTCGATACGATGATGATTCCCGCTCACATGCATGACAAGGGAATGAGCAAGGGATGTGCCTGGCAGAAAAACGCAGTATTTTGATGTGTCGCACAAGTTTTCCGCGTGCTCCGGAGCACACCCGGCGCCGGCATGGAACATCGTGGGTCTTACGCGACACGCGTGTTAGGTGCGTCCAAGGTGCGTGTTCTATTGGACAAACACGAGTTCGCCCCAGCCGCTTGGGTCATTGATGGTGCCGCCGTTGTCATTCCACCAGGCGGCTTTGTTCGTCGCGCCGGAGGTGATTGTGTCGTTTAGCGCGAGGTCAAAGCCCCAGGCCGAGTTTGGAGGTCCGGCGAGGCCAAATTCGGTCCAAGGCACCGCCATTTCGATGCGATATCCACTCGCCGTTGGAACAGCGGAGACCTGATGGCTCGGAGTCCAGCTGGTGTCGAACTCTCCCGCCGCGGTTCCTTCGGTATCACGCACAACCCCAGCGGCGTTGACGATGATCTTGAAGTCACCAAGGTTGAAATCTGCACCGCCCTCGTTTCCAGGGTCGAACATAAACTCAACACTGTCGTCGTTCCAGACCTCCTCGTCTCTCTTGCCGAGCGTGGTCTGCACATCGCCGTCCATGACGTCCGCAGCGATGTAGAGGGTGTCGTTGTCCCATAGAAGTTGGACGCTCGACGTGGCGCGGGTGGCCGACACTGTGAGGGTAATGGCAGGGCTGCCAGAAAATTCCGATAGTTCGCCATCGATGACGGGGGCTGCCTTCGAGTGCGCCGCAATGTGTTGACCAGGGCGGACCGCATCAGGAGAAGAGTCGCTCTGGGCATCGGTCGTCGCACCGGTTCCCGAATCGCCGCCGGCGTCCATCGCAGCATCGCTCGAGCCTCGGGGAACCACGATGATTGTGAAGACGGTTGTGGCGGAGACGTCACCTCGAACATTTAGTAGAGACAAGATTATCGAGGTCGACTCAGCAACGTCTGGTGCGATGAAGCGAAGTACCGACGCATTTGGGTCAGAGATTGGCACGGAGGGTCCACGAAGTTGCACCCAATGATAGATGCCACCGGCAAAGATCGAAGAGGCATCGAGGACCACTTCTTCGCCGGCTTCGAGCTTCAGCTCCGTCCCCTCCACTTCTTGCCACCTCTGAGAGGTCTGCGCACAGGCAGCGTTCAGCATGAGCATCGTGATGCACAACCGAGACGCCGTTCGGACCAACCCAATCCGCATGAGATTAGGGTAGCGCAAGCCGTGGTGCAGAGCACGCGTCGCGCCGGCCAATGCTGCATTTGCAGCACCGAGCGCGACAAGGCCGGTGCTACGGTGCTACTGCCAGTAACTCGCGGGTCGCCAGCCGGCGTCTCGCATAACTTTGTCACGCATGGTGGTGGTTGCCTTTTCTGGCGCGTAGGAATAGGGGGGCGAAAAGACGCTACCCGGCTGGTTCTCCTGCTCGGTGCCGCCATTGAGCACGTTGCCCACGGCTTTGACGTAGCCCTTGCCGTTAGAACCTTCGGAAGCTTTGATCGCAGTTTTGTCGTCCTTGGGGGCAAACCAGTTGTTCTCAGCCAACAAGTGACCGGCTCGGACCGCGCCCATGGCGTACCAGTCCCACGCGGCGCAGACGTTGTTGTAGGCGTGCGCGTGATGACCGTCGGAAATGCGCGGATAGCGGTCCGGGAGGTCGTGCATGTAGTTGTGGTGCATCGTGGTGTACGAAACATCGGGCCGAGAGCAAACCTTGCAACCGACGAGCACACCGTGGCCACTGCGTCCGCTCAACTCACACCAGTCGATGGTAATCCGAGCGCCGAACGAGATTCCCATACGTTTATCGCGCGCCCCTCGCGCGGATATATGGTGGATCCAAATATTGTCGCTCGGTGACCCACTTCCACCGTTGATGTCGAAGCAATCGGCCTGCGCGTCCTGGTTGGTACCGGCATGAACGATGTCGAGGTTCACATAGATTTGGTTGTTGTTCGAAACCCTGAAAATGGAACCACTGTGCGTCGCCCGAATCGTCGCGTGCGTGCCGCGCCCATCGAGTGTGATGTTGGCCGCAGGGATCACGCGTCCCGAGGTAAGGGTGATGGTGAAGCTATCTCCGAGCTGTGGGGCGAAGCGAATCCAACGGTTGGGCTGCGAAAGCGCCGCGCGCAATGAACCCGCTCCCGAATCGTTGGTGTTCGTCACCCAGACATGCTTACTGGTATTGGTATCGGCATCGAGACCTGCCCCGGTCACATTGCGCGCAAAACCACTTCGGCGCGCCAACAGTGCGCCGTGGGTAAGTCCCTTGGGCATCGGATCGGGAGCGGGATCCATCGGGTCGCTTGGATCCATCGGGTCGCTTGGATCCATAGGGTCGCTTGGATCCATAGGGTCGCTTGGATCCATGGGGTTGAACGCTCCGGCCGAGACGACAAAGTCGTCAAATGCGAGCTCTCCCCAACCGGCTGGGTCGTTGACGCCACCGCCGTTACTGTTCGACCAGGCGGCTTTGGAAGTTACGCCCGAAGCCGTTCGGTCGTTTTGCGCAGTCTCGAAGCCCCACGCTGCGTTTGGCGCGCCAGCGAGACCAAAGGCAGACCAAGGAAGGGCCATCTCAATCTGATAGCCATCTGCGGTCGAGACCGCAGCCACCTGGTAGGTGGGGTTCCAGCTTGCATCAAACCCATTGGCATCACGACGGACGCCGTCGGCATTGACGATGATTTTGAAATCTCCTGCACTCAAGTCTGCGCCGCCTTCAGCGCCTGGGTCAAACATCAGTTCGATGCTGTCATCGTTCCAAACGCTACCGTCTCGTGAGCTGACGGTGGTCTGCACATCCGAATCGACAACACGAGCGGCGACGTAGAGGTGCGTATCGCTCCACAGCAGCTTGTGCACAGCCGTCGTTCCGCTGGACGGGCTTAGATCGATGGCGGGCGCATGGGCGAACTCCGAAAGTTCCCCATCGATGACGGGCGCCGCTTCGGGACGCATGGCCAGGTATTGCCCTGGCGCTGGCACAGGCTGTTCAAGCTCGGCATCGGGCGCTGAGGCTGAGCCTGAATCGGTTGCTGAGCCTGTTCCGGCGTCCGGTGATGATGGAGCGGGGCCTGAATCGGGAAAGGGAGCACCTTGTGGAATCACTGTGACCGTGAACACCGTCTTGGCCGAGACGTCGCCTTGAAAACTCGTGAGCGAGAGAATGATGAAGGTGACTTCCGAGACATCGGGCGCGGTAAAACGCAGAACCGAGACCTTTGGATCGGGGATCGGCACTGCGGGCCCGCTCAGCTGCTCCCAGTAGTAGGTGCCGGCCCCGGCGAAGATCGAGGAAGCGTCGAGCACCACTTCTTCGCCTGCGTAGAGGGTCAGCTCTGTGCCATCCGGCTCCTCATCTTCGAGCGTGGTTGTGCAGGCCGAGGCCATCGTGAGCGCCGCCAAATACAAGAGGGGCGTCAGTTTTCGGTTTGGGTCGAAGAGCATACTTGGTTTACAGAGCAACTCCTGTACCACCTGAAAAGCTAGTGTTTCTCTTTGTCGCAGGAGCCTCGCGTGCGTCCCATGAAGATTGTGTCTGCTCCGATGTGTCACGCGACACCTGTGTTAGGAGCGTTGCGAATGCGCGTTGGTGAGCAGGAGGTTACAGGTCGCCCGCGGTCGTGAGTGGGCAGCAGTTGAAGGCAACGACGCAGGTGTACTGATCGTTGCGTCACAGAACTTTCAGATCGAAGCCAATACCTTCGTAAACAACTCGACGACAACCGGTCGCGGTGAAATTGACATTTGGAACCAGTTGCGTGGCGACCGTTCTTTCCGGCGGATCTGCCGTGACGCTATCGAACTGTTGTGGCGCCACCGACGACGGTCAGGGTCGAGGATACAGCTTTGATTATAACGACTATAACGTGGCCGATCCGGGCGGTGACTATTGGCGCTGGGGAAACATGCTGTCGTTTAGTGAGTGGCAGTCGCTGGGCTATGACCAGAGCAGTCGCGTCTTTTGACGTTTCACCTACCTATTACTGGCAATCGCTCGTGGGGCTGCTCCCAGTAATAGGTGCCGGCCATGGCGAAGATCGAGGAAGCGTCGAGCACCACTTCTTCGCCTGAGTATAGGGTCAGCTCTGTGTCGCCTGGCCCCTGGTCTTCGAGTGTTGTTGCGGTCTCAGGCGACACCTGTTCTAGATTGGCCTTGGGTATTCCCGCGGGTTTTCTCAGCTGGGGTGGAGGGGAGCAGCCGCAATCGTGAACGCGCCGAACGAATGCGTGCTAAGGTACGCTCCGTGGGTATCTCGCGGCCACCCTCCTACAAGACGAGGCTGATTGGTCGCGAGCGCGAGCTGGCCTTGCTCGAAGATGAGTTGCTTGAGGACCGACAGCTTGTGACGCTTATCGGCCCTGCAGGCGTTGGAAAGACGCGGTTGGCGGTGGCGTTTGCAGAGCTAATCGCCGACGCTTTTGTGCGCGAAAATCAGCAGGGCTACTACTACTGCCCGCTCAGCCAAGTGCGGGATTCCGCGTCGCTGGACGAGCAGTTGCTTCGCAGCGTGACCGGCGCCCGAACAAATCAAGCTGCCGAGAAGAATGTGCTCGATGCTTTGGTGCAGGCCGGTCATTGCCTGATTGTGATTGACGAGGCTGAGCACGTGGTCGAGCAGCTCGCTGCTAAGCTCGCAAACTGGCTTCCGTCGATCCCCGAAGCACGCTTTCTGGTGACCTCGAGGGAGCCTTTGAGGATCGGGCAAGAGCGTTGTATCGAAGTCAAGCCGCTATCGACCAACCCTGATCTCTCCAGCGATGAACTCGCACCGTCGTGTGAGTTCTTCTACAATGTGGCAGAACGTCAAGGGTACGAACGCGGTCAGCTTCCCTTGGACGATGTCCAGTCGATCGCGTCCGACCTCAACGGACTGCCGCTTGCGATTGAACTCGCGGTTGGGCAACTCAAGGTGCTTGGTACCTCGGACATTCGTCGTAGGCTTGTGGGGCCTGTCGCTGCGCGCGGGATCGGAGCGCGCCGCGGTGCCGGTCGACACGACTCGATGCTTAAAGCTGTCGAGTCCTCATGGTCATTGCTCAACGAGCAAGAGAGAGCGGTGTTGTCCCAGGCGGCGCAGTTTGGAGCTCCGTTTCGGCTTCGAGGGCTTAGGGAGTGTTGCGAGTTGGCGGGCCTGACCGAGCCGACCCCCGTCGATTGCTTTTCGGCGTTGGTACGCCAGTCGCTCATTACGAGGCTTGAGACTGAGCAGGATCCGCAGCACGCTGAGTATACGATCTATACCCCGATTCGCACGGCTGTGCTTTCACTACAGACCGTGAGCGAGCCGGCGCAGGTGCACCTCCGCTGGGTGCGAGCAAGGCTCGAGGACTTTCGCGAGAACAGCGAAGCGCGCAAAGCTTCCGTCGCCGAGAGTTTGCTGGCCGAGTGTCGCGTAGCCATGGAGCGACTCACAGCGGATGAGCCTGAGGGAGCGCTTGCGGCGGAGCTTGCAGTCGCCATGAGTGAAGCCTTTGAGGCGATTGGTTATGCCAACGCGAGGCGGATGCTCTTGCGCGAAGCCCTCGTTCACGTCGCAGCGAACGAGCACCCAGACGCGCGGGTGCGGGCGCTTTTGCATTGCGCCATCTGCGAAACGATGTGTGGGGATATCGAGCGTGCAAAAGAGCAGCTCGGCGAAGCGCAGCAGCTTCTCGAGGGTAGGGCGACCGCGGAGGAGGTCGCGCTGCTTGGCGAGGTGGCCAAGTTGGGTATCCAGGTCTACTCGGGCAAATACGAACAGTGCCTCGAGACCGTAGCGCATGTCTTGGATCGTAGTCCGCAAGCGTCTTCTGCGAGCTTTCATGCGTATTCTGCGGCAGCGCTTGCCCTGATGTATCAAGGAAAGCATGTCGAAGCCGAACGCTGTCTTCGCGATGCGCTTGCGCAAGCGCAGCTCGCGGGCATTCGCTGGCAACAGGCGCGCGTCCTGACCATGTTGTGCGCTGCTTGCTCACAGCAAGGCCGGCTTGAAGAAAGCCTTGAGCTGAGTGAACAAGCAATCGCTGCATGCGAGAGCGTCAACGACGACTTCCGCTTGGCCTGGGTCTATGGCTTGCGTGCAACGATTGAACTCGAACGTGTGTCTGCCAGCGCGACCCGTTGGGCTGCGCGTGCGCTCAAGCTGCACCGTCGTCATCTGGACGCTCGCGGTCTGGGGAATGCAAAGACGCTGCTCGCCCTCTGCCTGCTTGCTGAAGGAAAGGTGGGGGACTCGATTGCGCTGTTGCGTAGTGCCGAGCAACAGCTGCACGCTGCGCCCATCGACCGGCGCACCGCGCTCGCTGTACTTGCCGCAGTGCAGCACATCGCGGGTGACGTGACAGGGGCGGAGGCCTCACTATCAGCTGCCCGCGCCATTGCGGGGTCGGAGAACGATGCTTCAGGTGTGGTGCAAGTTGCCGATACAATCTTCAAAGGGCAGAAGGACTACAACCCCGGACAGTCTACCGTCGCACGTTGCCTTGTCGTCGCTGCGACCGAAGCGCAAGACAAGGATGTTGCCGCCGCAGGTGCGGCGGTTGTCGTCGACAGGGAAGGGCGTTGGTTTCGAAACAGCCAGCGTGAGATTACCGACCTGCGCCAGCGCGATGCCGCGAGATATCTCGTCGCTGCGCTTTGTCGCGCATATGAGCATGACGCGTCATTGTCTCGTCTTGAGCTTATCGCGATCGGCTGGCCGGCCGAGGAGCTCGATCCCAAGCGCGCGAACAACAGGCTCAAAGTCATGCTTCATTCCTTGCGCAGCAGTGGACTTGCCGACGTTCTCGTTTCCCGAGCAGACGGATACAGGTTTGAAGGCGCGCTTGAGCTCGTTGACCAAGAAGAGCCACCACCCCACTAGTGAGCCCCTCAGCGCTCTAGCGGTTGCCCGTTGGGACGTCGGGTAGCTCGACGCTCCTTGAGAAGCCATTTTCCCAGATAGCTTCGGCGATGCGCGCACGCGACTCTCGAAGCCAGCTGCCGAGGGCAGCTCGCAGGTCGTGTGCGCTCGCTGGCAGTGCTTGAAGCTGGCGTTCGACCTGTTCAACCATTTCTACTTTTTCGACGATCGTTTTGGTCGCTCGCATACCACGACGAACGGACCGTTCATGCACCAGATCATGTGCAGCAAAGAGCAGTACATCGTCGAACCTTCCGTCATATGCGCGGCCCGAGAGGCCCACTTCGATGGGAACGACGGGCCGCTTGATCTTCGCGCGCTTGGTGTCGACGAGATCTGACATCCAGGCGTAGGCTTGCTCGAAGCTCCAGTACCCGACGCCTTGGCTCGGCAGTGGCATCGTCCCAGTACTGCTCGCTTCGCCGCCTGGCCCGAACAAGGTGCGGGGCGTTCGCTCTTTGTGGCGTACAACGGTTGTCGCGGCCAGGTCATTGAGGTAGCGGTCGACGAAGCGTAGGTATTCGACCTTCGAAAGCTCTGGCTTTTCCAACAGCTCGTGCGCGCGTGCTTGCAAGCCTTGAAGCGCATGGATGCGAGTCGCCAAGTCGTCTGGGCTTAGCAATGGCGCGTCAGCCCAAGCGGCCTGCAAACGCTTCAGTTCTTCTAGCTGAAGAGCCACATTGTTTTCGAGTAGGCGGAGGGCAGGATCCACCAGCTCGCGGAGCTCTGCACGTGGAGTTTCGTCAAAGGGAATCTCGCGCCATTTTCGAAGCACGCGAGGCATGTCCTCGGGGGCGTAGGCGAGACGGAAGGGCGTTCGTTGATTCAGCTCGTAGCTGAGGTGAACTTGTCGCCAGGGCCATGCACCGTCGAAGTGGGCGGGTCGATTTCGATCGGGCAGCCACATCCCCACGGCTTTTGATGCGTGATCTCGGAGTTCGTCGCTTTGCCAACGGTAGCGAAGCTCGCTTTGATGCTTCGCTTGCTCGCGCAACAGCTGCACTTGATTTTCGACCCACTGCCGACTCGTTCCCTCCGCAGCGAAGTGCATCGCCGCATCCACGGCGCTTTTCACGTCCAACTCGTCAAAAAGCCGAAGGTTGGTCAGCTTCTTTGTGTTCGAGTCCTGCGCGAGTTTTTGGAGTCGTGCGCGAGAGATGAAGCGATCTCGGTAGTCGCCCGTACCTTGCACCATCGCGTGCAACCGAACGAGGCGGCGCTCGACGCTATTGGCGTCGGAGAGTGCAGCTAGACGGTCCAAGCTTGCCAGTTTCTCGAGGACCTCGCTCAACGAAGAATTGATCAACCCGTGGCGGGTGAGTCCGTACTCTGCGAGTGCCAAAGCTTCGTCCGGCATTCGAAGCACCGCGGAATAAACATCTTCATGGATTGATGGCTGAAGGGCCGCGTAGAGTCTTGTGCCCCGCCAATCGCGTATCACGGCCTCTCGAACATTTCGCGGAAGTTGGTTGAAGTTTGCTGCGCGCCGAATCGTGCTGGACGCCTCGTCCACGTGCGATAGCTTCTCAAGCACGCGAGCGAGTTTTCCAAGAGAGAACGTCCCGGCGAGTTGCTTTGACCCCACGCGTAACGGCGCGCTGCTTGGCGCAGCGGGGCTCTCGTCTGCAAGAAATGACGGGTTCCACTCAGCCTGCGCGGGCTGGTTGATGGTCGTCTCGAACCCGGCGCCCAAGTGCTGAAAAGAGCTAAGCGCCAAGAGCGAGAGCAACGACAGAGCCAAGATCGACGCATTGCTGGATGCGCCGCATGTAGAGCGCACCAATCGCAGAAAACCTTCAGTCATGGTTTCAATACAGAGCAACACGTATGCCACCCGTTCTGAACTGCAGGCTGCCAGCTTGGTCCGGATTTTCAGGGCGAAGCAGCAAGACCGCGAAGGGTTAAGCGCGGGTTAGCGTTGCCTATTGCTGAGGTGCGAAGAGACAGGTCTTCGCCAAAGGGGACGCTTCTGGGCCCTTGGGCCGCGAGAAAACCTGCGAGAAGTCAGACGCATCTGTTGAGACGATGCGATGGCATCTGCCTTGCATCGCCCGAAGCCATGAATCGTTCAAAGCATTGCCGTCGTGCTGGATACGCCACCTTGGAGACCGCGCTCGTTGTGTGTTTGAGCCTTGCTGCCGGGATTGGGCTCTTGAGCTTCGCTAGGAGTGGCGAGCAAGTTATTTCTGGAAAGGCACGGAGCGTGGCAACGACGTCAGTGCAGGAGCCTCGTCCTGTCCTTGTTTCCAGGTCCCAAGCAGCGGTTGGAATCGTTCGACTTCTCGCCGATGACATCGCCGAGGTGGCGCGAAGCGCACGCGCAGCTGCGAACGCCACCAATGTTGATCCTGCTGCCTTGCGGGAGGTCATCACCCTTCTCGATGGTGCCGAGCGCTCCGCCCGCCGTCCCCGTGTTGCGAAGTACGGCCTCTACGGGTCGACACTCGACCTTTACCTAGGTCAGAACGTCCCGACGCGTATGTCGTTTAGCGGTACGCCCGAACCCATTCGAAATTTCTCGAGGCAGACGTTCTTAGAGTTGTTGCCCGAGTTGTTCTCCAGTGAGCGTCGCTATCAGCGTGACTTGGTTCCAGCGTACGCACGGACAAATAGCGAGGATGCGTACGCATTTTTGGTCGACCTACAGTTGCTGGATGTGCTCGACCCCATCGCCCAAAAGTTTGAATACCGCAGCGTCAATGCGCTTCCAGATGGGCTCAACCTGATCGGTACAGCACTGATCGATATCCGCAACAGTGTCGGTCCCCAGGCGTATGCAGAAGCCGCAGCACGCTTGAACCGTGCTGGCGTGGTGCCAGCTGCAGACAAAGGCACGGCCGACTATTTGCTAAGGGCATTGGCGTACCTGGGAGAGGGCAACACGCGTGCCGCTCGCTATAACCTCACGCGCGCGCCAAGCATCGTAGATCCCTCGGCCGACGCCTCAGACGTTCTGGTGATCGAGCGCATGCGTCGGCTCGTCGATATTTTCGATTCCAGGCAGCAGACGCTTCGCGTCGCAGACTTCGTGCCCGAGCATTACGAGCACTTCCGAGTCGGTACCCACCGAGCTCAAGTCCCGGAACTCTCTACTTTGAATCGGCGACTCTTCGCCCTCAAAGCTTCCGACTCGGCGTGGGAGCCTCTATATAACCAAGTGCTCGCGCTCTTTGGCACGGCGCGCAAGCAAGGGCTCGCCTATCCGAGCAACCTCGCACCTAACCGTGTTCCCAACTAATATTCGCTAAGGGCAACCATCGTTCCACTGTGGGTCGCGACTACTCAGCACCGCTGCAAAACCACTGTCGCTGGTGCTCAGGCAGCCGGTTTGACCCCGAAGCAGGAACGTCGTTGTGCCTGGCACGCAGGCCAGCGTGGAGTTCAAGAGCCTTTTGATTCTTGAATTGGGGCGCGAGGACGTCTCTGCCAAGATTCACTTCGCATGCCGCGGCGACCGCGTGCAAGTTGAAGCGGAGAGTCTAGACGGGTCACGGCGCGCCGGTCGGCACGTTCTTGGCGTCTACCAGGAAGCCGATCCGGAGCGCGTACTTGCCCTCGCAGCCTCGGAACTGCTTGAGCTTCGTTGGAACCGAATGACGGTGAAAAACGAACCAGAGACGGGTGAGTCCGACACGTCGCAATCGACGTTGGGTCCCACGCTGGACGCTCGGCTCTCTGCGGACCTCTTGCAGGTCGAAGCCGGCGTCATGGTCGAAACGGAAGTGACGAGCGAGCTTTGGGTTGGAGCCCTCACGAACGGCACGCTGGCACAGAGCGATAAGGTTCTGCGGGCAAGCTTCGACGCGGATGGCAAGCTTGGGAGTTTCGAGGTCATCTCCGATCCGTTGCCAACCGCCAGATCTCACGTTCATCAGACGCCCGTCTATGATGGACGGATTTACTCCGTCGGAGGTCGTGTCGGTACAAGCTTTACCTCAACTGATCAAGTCGTCGTAGGCCAGCTTCAATAGCGAACGTCGCACGCCATGCAGGCCCCAAAGCGTCACACCCGGGCACATCCGCCCGGTCACTTGCCGCGTGTGAAGAGCCGTGGGTGAGCGATTAGCGCACACGGCCTCGATGGCGTTTTCGCTGAAATTTGCAAGCAAACAACGTGTTTGTGCGTCCTCTCCTCACTTGGCGCGGCATTCGAGCGGAAGCGCGGCCTCCATCACGTCGTTGAGGTAGACTTCGAGGTTGG
>CAZAQV010000045.1:0-24809 GCA_964487255.1 uncultured Polyangiales bacterium
CGGGGGTGATGGTGGCGCACTTAACGCCGACACCGTGTTCCTTGATCGCGTTGGCGGCATCGACGGTGATCTGGTCGTCGGTCTCGTCGCGCTTCTCGATCGAGAGGTCATAATATTTGAGGTCGACGTCGAGGTAAGGAAGGATCAGACGTTCGCGGATCCACTTCCAGATGATCTTCGTCATTTCGTCGCCGTCGAGTTCGACGACCGGGTTGGCTACCTTGATCTTGGCCATGGGGTTCCTGTTAGTTCGAATGAAGTTGGCGGCGCTTTAGCAGACGGGGAGGCGAGGGCAAGGTGGCTGGACCTGCACCATTCATACAGTGATGGCTACGCATAAATGTTGTTGCCAAGCAGAGCCCACCGCCCCTAAGGGTTTCTGCCGCACGTGGGTCGCAACTCAATGCTGCACTGATAGGGTGAGCGTAGACGGGTATGCCGGTCCGCAATTTCCATCGGGGATTGGTCGAACCGCTGCAAGCGGACGTTCTGGAGAACAGCCTTGTCAATTAATGTGCCTTCAGCAACCGTGCGGCGCGGCCTTGTCCATTCCTTACGATTCGAGTTGGCATTTGTCTTGCTTCTGGGGGTGGCTTTTCCGACCCTTATCCTTGCAATGTCGGAAGTCGGATCGGCGAATTGGTCCGAGATCTCGAATTGGTTTGCGCGGGCCGATGCGCTTAACTCATTTGGAGGAAGCCTCGTCGCCACTATTCTCTCCATTGCAGTTTTGCGGAGGCTACGAGAGTATCCTGGCGTTGCAGTCGCTAGGTCAATCTTGCCAGTGGTTGCTATCATGTTCGGCCTGCTGGTTGGCGTCATTGCCGGTTTGAGGCTGGAATACGGCAACAAGCTGCTGCTTTTTTGCTTTGTAGGGGTTCTGATCTCGCGCTTTGCCGTGACCGCTATGCGAAGTCGAAGGCGGGGCTTGATTTACTATGTCGTTCCTGGAGGTCGGGTAGGGGTTCTGGGCGATTTAAAATCAACAGCCCTCTTCACTCTTGACGCGCCGTCATTCGCAGGTCTCCCTGACTGCGCCATAGTTGCCGACCTCCACGCCGACCTTGGTGACAAATGGGAACGTTTTATAGCGGATTCTGCAATTTCCGGTCGACCGGTCTATCATTATAAGCATGTTTGGGAATCCGAAACCGGAAAAGTCCAGATCGATCATCTATCTGAGAATGCCTTTGGCGCGCTGGTTCCGAGTTTTGCCTATCAGAAAATAAAGCGTAGTGTCGACCTGATTGTGGCTATTCTCGCTTTGCCAATCGTACTCCCAATTCTTGGCGTTTGTGCAATCGCAATCAAGCGCGATAGTCCGGGACCAGTCTTCTTTAGGCAGCGGAGAATGGGTTTCCAGGGGAGGGCGTTTGAGGTATTCAAATTGCGTTCCATGCGTGTCGGCCATAACGGTGAGGATCGCAGATTGTCTGTCACGCAATCGGAAGATAAACGTGTCACCAAAGTCGGGTTCTTCCTTCGCCGCACCCGCTTGGATGAGCTTCCTCAGATTATCAATATTTTCCGAGGTGAAATGAGTTGGATTGGCCCCCGACCGGAAGCTATAAGCTTATCAGAATGGTATGAAGCTGAGATACCGTTCTATCGCTACCGGCATATCGTTCGTCCTGGGATCACAGGCTGGGCTCAGGTGAACCAAGGGCATGTTGCTGAGGTTGGCGAGGTGCACGAGAAGCTCAACTATGACTTCTTTTACATCAAAAACCTTTCCTACTGGCTTGACATCATTGTGGCTCTTAAAACGATTAAGGTCGTGTTTTCAGGTTTTGGGGCGAAATAGCGGTTTTCCCCTTACAGGATGCGCATCAAAACCGCGGGCCTAGCGTGTAAACCGTCCGTCGGGCCCGAGGTGGATGCCACATTCAGTCTTCCCTTGGAATCTTGACCAACGGCCGGAGCGTGGGTCGGCACCTTGCTCTGGCTTGTTCGTACAAGGAGCACAGCCGATCGACGGATAGCCTTGGGCTTCCAGCGGATGTCGGGGGAGGTCGTGCTTAGCGAAATAAGCGTTCAGGCTGTCCTTATCCCACAGAGCCAGGGGGTTAATCTTGATTTTCGATCCGTCACGCTCGACCAGTGGGATCGTCGAGCGACTGGCTGCTTGAAAGCGTTTTCGACCAGAGATCCACGCGTCATAACCCGACAATGCATCTTGAAGTGGAAATGATTTTCTGAGCAAGCAACAGCCATTCGGATCACGCTGCGAAAGGTCTCCAGCCGGATCCTCCCGACTCAAATCTTTCGCATTTGGCTCGACCACGATTAGCTTGAGGCCTAATAGGTCGAGCAACTGATCCCGATATTCGATCGTTTCCCGAAAATGTTTGCCTGTATCGATGAAAAGTACTGGGACATCAGGACGTATGAGCGCAATTTGATGAAGAAGGACGGCGCTTTCCGCTCCAAACGAGGACACGATAGCCGCTTTCGACAACAGTTCGTCACGCAGCAGACCTTCAATGTCGACATGCTGCAAGTCTGGGAGGTAGCGTTCCTGCAGGTAGTTTAGGGCAGGATCAACAGACGCTTCTGGCCAAGCTGGGTATGAAGTTTGTTTTTTATTATACGTCATGTGGCTATAGTAATTAAGATCTCTATTTTTGTGCCTGGCTTAAGGTGGCTCAGTCTCAAGTCGAGGATAACTCTTCCTGCCATAAGACCTTAGTCAGAACTTGATCGGATTTGGCTACGCGCGGTGCGCTGCGCACCGTCTTCGATTTGGTCGAAATCAGCTGTGTTCCTGCTAGAGGCCTGAAATGCCAAATGTCAACGTTACTCGGGATAACAAATTGTATATCCTTCTGTCTTTGGATTATTGAGTCTAGCCACAACCTCCTGTACCGAGCTGATTAGCGCGGGAAAATGCCGGAGCAAGAGCTAACCAGCGGCTTGGGTTGTAAGGGTAGGTAACGGATAAGGGTTGCGAAACCTAGTGATTCAGGCTGCTCGCCAAGTCGGATTGGCGCTGTAGGATTTTAGTCAGAACTGAGCATGATCAAGAAAATTGCAGCGTTAAGTTTGGGGCCTTTGATAATAAAGGTCCTTGGGACGGCAGTTGCATTCATGCTGTCCGTTGCTCTAGCGCGCACTCTCGGTGTCGTCGAGTTTGGTGCTTACTCGCTCGTGGTTTCGACAATTATGGTGCTGGCTATCCCAATCCAGTCTGGTTTGCCGATCCTGGCGGTGCGCGAGGTTTCGCGTGCCCACGGCCAGGGTCGCGTCGGAAAGATCCATACGTTTGTCGGTTGGTCGAACCGTGTTGTTCTAGGATATTTCCTGCTCGTCGTTATGCTCGCGGTTCTTTTCTGGCAGATTTTCCCCCAAGACACGTTCGCGCGAAACTTGTTCATCGCCCTTATATCGGTCGCGACCATCTCGATCACGTTGCGCGATTCTGCTGTCCTGCGCGGACTTGGGCATTTCATGAAGGGTACCGCGCCGGATGTTCTCGTCCGCCCGGCCGCCCAATTGGCAGCGTTTGGCGCGCTCGTTTTTGCGGCCGGCAGTATGGCCGAGCGAGCGCCATTGGCCCTGTCGACCTTTGTGTTTGCTTCTGCACTGGCTTGCATGATGAGCTTCTTCTGGCGGAGGGCCACTGTACCGAAAGGCGATCCCGCTGGAGAACTTGTGGATCGCCGATCCTTGGAGCCTTGGCGCAAGGCGGCGGTCCTGCTCACCGTCGTGGGTGGTGGACAAATTCTCTTCGGACATATCGACACGCTTATGCTCGGAATATTTGCCAGTGATGCAGAGGTCGGGGCCTATCGGGTGGCGGTTCAACTCAGCATGCTGGTGATTTTTGCTCTCACAGTCGTTAATCAGGTGCTGCAACCGAAGATATCTGAACTTTATGCGCAACGAGACATGGATGCCATGCAGACGTTGTTGACGAGGACCTCTTTCTTGATGTTTCTTGGAACGCTTGTGCCAGCGTTCATCGCCGCAGTGATCGCTCCGCAAGTGCTGGAGTTCGTGTTTGGTGCCGATTATCGGATCGCTAGTACCGCGCTGCAGATTCTTATCATGGGTCAAGCCATTAACGTCATGTTCGGCTCTGTCGGAACAATACTGAATATGACGGGCCTGGAAAACCTGGCCATGCGCGGGATGGTGATCGCGATTGTTATCAATCTAAGCTTGGACATCTTGTTGATTCCGCTATTGGGCTTGAGCGGGGCAGCCTTTGCGTCTGCACTCACCATAACCATATGGAACGCGATCCTCCGCTATTATGTGAAGGATCGCCTCGGGATCGAAAGCTCCGGCGTGATTGCCTATAGCCACCGTCTACGGATACGGTTTCGGTAAATGTCCTGACAACAGGACTGACCCAACGGAAGAACGAGGTATCAAATGAAAGTCTTGTTGATTGGCATGGATGGGTGCCACGAGGAGGTATTCAAGCGGGGGTGGACGCCGTTTACGACCGAACTTCTGTCGTCCCACCAGCACCTGGCGATCGACAACGATCTGATAAGCCGCGGATGGTTGGAAATTGCGTTGGGTCAACATGCTTCCCGGACGACGGCGCTCTACGACAAGCCAAGGGCGAATGGGTCGCTCGATTGGAGTACTGAGTTCAGTTTACCCGAGGTTCCTGCGCTTGGCAGCGAAGTCAAACCGATCTGGCAGCGGATAAACGAGATGGGATATTCTGTGGGCGTCGCCAACCTTCCGACGACTTTCCCAGCGCCCGATGTGAACGGCTTCTTCATTTCGGGCGGCGGTGGCGGCGCACCAGTTACGGAATCTGCTACGCCAGCCCTGTGTCACCCGGATGATATTCTGCCTACCCTCAATGAATATGGGTATATCGTCGATGATCGGCTTTATCAGATGGTGGTCGAAAAGAAGCTCAATTCGCCGCAAAAGATTTTGGAGCGACTGGCGTTCAAGAACGAGCGCAGGACCGAGTCATTCATTGCGCTCAACGAACGTTTCGATGTCGATTTTGGCTTTATTGTTTTCAAGACCTCATCGGTGGTCGTCGAGACGCTGTTGAACGGCGAATACTGCCGTCGACGCAACAGCAAAAATTCGCCCGACGAGAGAATGGTTCAGGCTGCTCAAGACTATTATCGCAACTTCGACGAGCAGATCCGCAAGCTTCGTGGGGTATATCCTGACGCTGAATTCGTGTTCGTTTCGGATCACGGGACGATTCAGCGTAGCCATTCCGTGAACCCCAATATCCTGCTGCAGCAGAACGGTCTCCAGAGGGTGGAAAAACGGAAAGACCTGGTGAAATCGCTCGTCTCTTTTACAAAATCCAAAGTGCCTTTCGCGCTCAAGCATGCACTGAAGAAGACTTCGATCACCAATCTAAAGGCAGCCGGATCCTATAATTTCGATCAGGCTACCACAGTGGCATTCTGCAAGACCATCAATGATTGGTCCCACGGCATTTTCATTAACGACACGCGACGATTCGGAGGCCCTGTCCTCGAAGCGGAGATTCTTGAGACGCGTGACCGGATTGTGGAATTGATCAATTCCAACGCGGAGGCGCGAAAGCATGGAATCGTTGCACACGTTCTCGCCGACAAGCCAAACGCTGTGCTCGATCATTTTCCCGATATCCAACTAGTGATGCCCAATGGATATCTGACTTCTGATAAGGGGCAGGCGTTCATAGCGGAGTATAACCCGCCCGAATGTCCATCGAGCCTTGCGGCAGTAATGAGAGGTGACATTCTGAGCGTCAAATCGCATTCGCCGCTTGCCTATTTCAGTAATTCAGTATGTGAGGAGGTCGAAGATGATCGGCTTCGAGGCGATCTGACGGTGGTTTATGACAGGCTTATTGAGCTGTTTTCTGGCATCGAAGCTGCGCGCTGACACGCGTCGGCTAATTCGCGAAATTGAGAATGGAAAACAGCCATAAGATGAAAATCGCTATCCTTACTTTGCAGTTCTCCAACAACTACGGCGCCATGTTCCAGGCGTACGCGCTCTCGCGACACTTGGAACAGGATGGACACGAAGTAGTGTTACTGAATTATCATCAGGACATTCCGACCGTCTCGAAATATCTTCGTAATCCCATTGCATTCTTCAGAAAGATCCTCAGTAAAGGTGCAATTTCTCTAAAGTTTTTAAAAGGGAAGCTGAGCGATTCCCGAGGTAAAGCTGTTGAGAAGGATTTTCATGAGATATTCGACACTTTCCGTCGGGACCATCTCAAGATTAAACCCTCTGTGCCGGTGCATTACTCGGACCTTTCCGCCGATTTACCCCAAGTCGACGCGTTAATCGTAGGGAGCGACCAAGTCTGGGCAGCCGATTTCGTGTTCAGCTCTCCAGCCTATCTACTGGCTTTCTCGCCACCCGGTGCGCGCCGGATATCCTACGCAGCGAGCTTCGGCAAAGCACGCTTGGAGGGTTATTTGCAGAAGGCGTTTGCCGAAGAGATCATCAACTTCGATGCGGTTTCCGTGCGCGAGAAAAGCGGTGTCGAGCTGGTTCGCGAACTTTCGGGGAAAGAGGCCGCTCACGTCGTCGACCCGACACTCCTGATTTCAGACTATTCGGAAATCGTGGACGACAGCCTCGTGCCTGATGGCGATTACATCCTGTCCTACAGGCTAAGCCAATCGGCGGAATTGAGCGATTGGGTCGACGACTCGATTGCCGCGCTCGCAAGCGAAATGGGGCTTCCGGTATATGCTGTATCGACCAATATCGCAGGAGCGGATGATGGCGATGTCCGGCACTTGCAGCCTACCCCGGGGCAACTGCTGGGTCTGATCGAAAAGGCCCGCTTCCTCGCTACCAACTCGTTTCACGGCACCGTTTTTGCGCTCAATTTCCGCACGCCTTTCCTTACATTTGCGCGCGATTCCGCAGAGGATAAACAGAATTTGCGCCTGACCGAACTGCTCGGCGGTATCGGTTCGTCGCAGAGCTTTTGCGAACCGTTCGCGCCGATAAAGGAGGTGCTGTCGAAAGTTGCCGCACCTCAGGACTTCGCATCCATGGATACAAGACTGCAACAGAGAAGGGTTGCCTCGATTGCCTTCCTGAAGGATGCGTTGAGGGCATGAAGTCGCACTGTTTATCCGATGGTTCCCTTTCCATCCCTTCGCCGCGTACCGAAAGTTAGGCGGGGCATCATGAATACCCTCAGCCCACCCATCAGCAACACGGCAGGACTGCATCTGAGAATGCAGAATGTCGTGCTTGGCTACCTCTTCTTGATCTTGCCGCTGTTCGACATGTTGAGCGGCTTTATGATCGGGCAGGGGTACCTCGATGCAGGTGCTTTTGCTTCCCCATCGCAAATCGGGCGGTTCATCGGTATTGTGCTACTGTTCGCGAGTACAGCAAAGCAGCGTTACTCTTCCTATATTGTTATGGGTTTTGTTTTCTTGGGGCTTTTCGAGCTGTTCGGATATTTTCGCCACAGCAATATGCCTGCTATTATTGTAGGCTATACGAACATCATTCGCTTCGCTTACATGTATCTCGCCTTCGTGGCCTTTGCTCACTATTTCGTGAAAGATCGGCAATCAGTTATCCGATTCCTCAAGTACAACGTGGTGTTCGTATGCTTGAGTGTCATTTTCGCGAGCTTTACAGGATTGGCAAATAGCACATACGGCTGGGGATCCGGCACAAAGGGGTTCTTCGCATCGGGTAATGGCCTGGGCATATATATCGGCGTGGCGACGCTCATCCTTGTGGCGATGAAACGGTACCGGGTCTACACGGACATCAACCTACTCGTTTTCGGTCTTTCCAGTTTCACGCTGGTACTGCTGGGGACGAAAACATCGTTCCTCATGTTCGTGCTCGTTGTCTTTGGGGGGTTCTGGTCGGGCCGCTTCAAGCTTGTGGTTATCCCTGTCGTCCTTCTTGGTGCGCTGGAATTCTTCGACCGCATTTCCGAAGAGCTCATTACGCGTTTCGACATCGTTATCTTGAGATACAAGAGTTCCAGTTCGCTAATCGATTACGTGTTGAGCGGACGAAACGGATATGTTGAGAGGGCTTGGGCAGATTTTGTGGCCCAGAACCCGGATGTGCTGCGGTGGTTGTTCGGCGGCGGAGCATTTCTATCCTACCAGAATCCGCAACTCGTCCGCAGTTTCGATACGCTCGAATCTGACGTCTTCGACGTGTTCTTCATGTACGGGTTATTGGGGCTGACGATTTACCTTGCGGGCCTGATTTTTAGCGTGCGAGCCTTCTGGCGGAGCCCTTGGATGCTCTTGCCAGTTGCGCTGCTCTGGGGCCATTCTTTCTTTGCGGGTCATGTGGTATTCAATGGGTTGGGGGCGACCTTGCTCGTGTTTTTCCTTGCCATGAAGGTGAGTCTCGACAGGCGCGAAAAGGTTATGAGAGCGCCTCGCACCGCGATGGTGGCAGATCGCCGCGGACGGCAAGCATGAGGTTTGTCGAAAGAGCGCTCTCGGTTGTAAAGGGCAGGCCGGTCCGCCTCGATCCGACCGTCGACTTGTTATACCTGAGCTCGATAGTCATAGAAAAGATAATCGCTCTGGCGCGCGGCCTCCTGAGGACACGTCAGGTGCTCTACGTCGGCAGAGGCACCCGCATCCGCGCAGCCCGGCAGCTGACGACAGGCAAGGGCGCGGAAATCGGCGCATGGTGCGATATCGATTGCCTCTCACGCAAGGGGCTTGCCCTGGGCGCAGGCGCGCGGATCGGCAGCTACTCCGTCGTCAAGGTGTCTGGAACGCTTTCGGACCTGGGGGAAGGGATTGTGATTGGCGACAATGTTGGCATCGGTGAGTTCGCCCATATCGGTGGAGCGGGGGGCGTGCGGATCGGTGCGGACACGATTGCCGGTGCTTATTTGAGCATTCATCCGGAGAACCACAATTTCTCCGATATCGAATTTCCGATCCGGCATCAGGGTGTAAGCAGAAAGGGCATTTCCATCGGCTTAAACTGTTGGCTCGGCGCGAAAGTCACCTTCCTCGACGGTAGTTCCATAGGAAACGGGTGCGTTGTGGCCGCCGGAGCGGTGGTGACGCAATCCTTCCCCGACAACGTCGTAATTGGGGGCGTGCCGGCACGCATACTGAAGCAGCGTGACCAGAGCAGCGCATAGACGCCTTCCAGCTTACGTCGGACCAATTGAAATGATTGTCTTCTGCCATCTTCTGAACGATAATTCCGGTAGCCCGAATGTCTTGCGCATGGTCATTGATGTGCTGGCGCGGGAAGATCGGGAATGTCGATTGTTCGTCGGCTCACAGGGTTCAGGCTGCCTGGAAGGGACCGGTATTCCAATTACGCGCTACTGGTATCGCCGCAGCCGTTTCCGAATAATCACCTTGCTGACCTATCTCTACAGCCAGTTCGCGCTGTACCGAGCGCTGAGCCGAGCAGACCTACCCAGTGATGCGCTAATATATGTGAATACTCTGCTTCCTTTCGGCGGAGCGTTGTGGGGCCACATTAACGGTCGAAGGGTAGTGTACCATGCCCACGAAGTTTCGATCACTCCGGCGCCGTTGCGCTGGCTTCTCCTGAAATTTGCCCGTTCGACTGCAAGGTCGGTAATCTATGTTTCTAGAGATCAGTACGAAAGGCTGCCAGTAGAGGGCGTGCGGCCCGTCGTGGTGCCCAATCCTATCGCTCCGCAATTCGTGAATGTCGGGTCCGAAACACCATTCGAGTTGAGGCGGTCGGGGGCGTTTGAGGTGCTCATGCTTGCAAGCCCTCGCGATTATAAGGGCCTTCCCGAATTTCTCGAACTTGCTCGACGTTTTGTCGGTACCAAGAGTGTCCATTTTACCTTGGTGCTGAACAGCGAACCAGAGGAAGCAGAACGCTATCTGCGGTTACGCGCGTGTCCCGAAAATGTGACGGTTCATCCACGGACTGACTACCCGGGACCTTACTATGCTCAAGCCGATGTGCTCTTGAATCTCAGCCGAGTTGATATGTGGGTGGAAACCTTTGGCCTCACAATTGTCGAGGCCATGGCGTTTGGCGTGCCGGTAATCGTACCGCCTGTCGGTGGTCCGGCAGAGATCGTAACCGACGGTGAAGAAGGGTTCCTTGTGGACTCGCGTGATGCGGACAGATTGGAAGCTGTGTTGTCAGGTATGATGAAGAACCCGGACAAGCTACTCCGCATGTCCAAGGCGGCGAGGTTACGTGCTCTCGATTTCACACACGAAATATTCGGCGAGACGTTGAAGAACGAAATTCTTGCGCTACGCGCAGGCGCCGAGAAAAATTGCAGAAAGGCGCCGGACAGGGTCGGATGATATCGTGGTGACAATAAAGAAATGTAATTCCGATAGGCGTAGGAAAAAGGTTGCTATCGTCGGAAGTGTGGGTCTGCCCGCCAATTATGGTGGCTTCGAGACCCTGGCCGAGAACCTCGTGCGCTATGCGGACGAAAATGACGACGAACTCGACATTCTGGTCTATTGTTCTGGCAAGTCCTACGAAACCCGTCTCGAAACCTATGCCGGTGCCAGACTGATCTACATCCCCTTGGGCGCGAACGGCAAAAGCTCCCTATTCTATGATCTATGGTCGTTGATGGATGCCGTGAGGCGCGGCGTCGACGATATCCTGCTACTCGGTCATGGGGGAAGTTTTGCACTTCCTTTGCTCAAGAAGGTCAGCTCCGTTCGGATACTGACTAATATTGACGGGATAGAGTGGCGCCGGGAAAAATGGTCGAAATTGGCACGCGCTGTGCTGCGAAACTCAGAAAAGTTCGCGGTGCTCCATTCCGATGTCGTCATTGCAGACAACGAAGCGATACGCGAATACGTCCAGGAGGAATACGGCGAAGATTGTGAGGTCATTCCATACGGCGGAGACCAGGCGTTGAACGCGGAAGCAATGCGTGAAGCGGTGACAGGTCTGCCGGGGGATTACGCGCTTGCGCTGTGCCGCATCGAACCGGAAAATAACGTGGAAATGATCCTCCGAGCGTTCTCGCAACTGGATTTGCCGCTCGTATTCGTTGGTAATTGGAATGGCAGCGACTATGGAACGCGCTTGAAAGCCGAATATCGAGGCCGGGCGAATATAACCATTCACGACCCGGTCTACGAGGCGCAGCGCCTCCGTGCGATTCGCGATGGGGCCAATGTGTATATCCATGGGCATTCCGCGGGAGGCACCAATCCATCTCTGGTCGAAATGATGCATTTTGCCATTCCGGTGTTGGCCCATGGCTGCAATTTCAACCGCTATACTACTGAAGAAAATGCGCACTATTTCACGAACGAATTGGAGCTCGTTCAATTGGTGCGCGCACTGTCCGACGAGGATAAGCAGCGCAACGGACAGGCGATGGCCGAGATAGCGCGTCGTCGCTATACGTGGGAGCGTGTGGGCGAGGCCTATCTCTCTCTGCTGCGCGATCCGGTCGGCACATGATTTGACGATATCTACGCTGACCTTCCCGATCAAACGAGAGACGGTTGGCGGGTTGAAAGTTCGCGAAAGGCCAACCAACCTCCGTATATGGTGCAGTCTAGCAAACATCGACTGAAACTTACGGCACTTACGCGTCGGGAAGGTATGTTCAGCATGTTAGCGGGCATGCTCGTTTCACGTATGCCGGCCAGTCAAGCAGTTACTATGTTGGCTTGGCCCAACTACGATGGGCTTGCCGTTTCATCTCGAGCAAATTTGCGACGGTTGCCTGGGAGCGTCGGAAGCGAGGTCTATCTTTCGGAAGGCGGACGGGAGGGGCGCTTCATTTGGACGGGCAGGGATGTTTCGGCACAAGTTGCGTCCGACCCTAATGGTGCGCTTTTTTTGGCGCCTGTCGCGGATCTCACTGGCCATAGTGGGGCTTGGGTTCGCGAGGTTGACGGTCCCCTGCGGATTACCTGGTTTGGTGCGGTCGGTGACGGTGTGGCTGATGACACTGCCGCACTCGTAGCGGCTCTCGACGCAATCGAGGACTGGCAGACGCTTGATTTTGCGGGCTTACATTTGAACATCTTTGTTGGGGTGACTGGCACTGGTGTGGGCGACGCACAGCCTCTTCGCCAACTACCTCGCCTATTCAGGAAGAAGGGTGTGACGCTGCGCAACGGGATTATCACGGCTGACACGCCGAGCGAATCCGATATCAAGCTACGCTACCCCACAACGCTGACTGTAGACGGTTGCGAGGATGTCACCCTGCGTGACCTGACCGTCCATTCCAAAGGCGAAAGCTTCGGAGACACCGATGCTAGCTTGAAACTTGGCAAGGACACGCGGCGGGTCTTTGCAGCACAGAACGGCGGGCACGCGATACTTGTGGTGAGATCGCGGCGCACTCGAATAGAGCACTGCCAGGCTCGTCTATGCGGTTCGGTTGGCTCTGTTTACGTCATGTCCAGCGAGCAGACGACACTTGACCGTGTTTTCAGCAACCCCGGCTCGCTCGGATATGCGGCTTTTGCCTTCGACAGTTGGGCTGGCAACGCGTCGGAAAGCGGATTTGCGATGCATGACGCCACAATGACAAATTGCTCTGCGTCGCGGGAGAATTACCGGTTCGGGAGTAAAGGTTGCGTCCTTACCGAAGATGCAGACGTCTCCGTTACCGTGAAAGGTGGCTATTTCGCCGATGCATATCCTAACGAGGTAGGGCGCGACCTTGGCTATGCGTTCGGCTGCTCGTCAAGTCGGACAACCGTGGAAAACGCTATAGTGGAGAACTGCGCCTCGATTGGTTACACAGGGACCACGACAAAGACCGACTATTCCTACCTTGAAATCACAAATGTAGAGGCCAGAAAGCTTCGCAAGACTGTCCATCAGACCGAGGCTACAAGCTTCGGCAGGATGTACTGGACGTACCGCGGCGTTAAGGCGGCGGTGAAGGGAGCTGGAACCTGGTGGAAAGATCCTGATCTGAGCCGCCGAGTGACCAGTTATCTAGCCATGCCGAACAGATCATTAAGGGTGCATGGACTGTTTGCAGATTGCGAATTCACCGGCGCAACCTACGGCTTCGTCAACACTTATCCCACCTACGGTCTTATTCAGTGGCGCGGAGGCACCCTCGAGACGAGAGGCTTCTTGTGGGACAGTGCCAATATCGGGGGTGGAGCGCCGGGCTTCGGTGGAGAGCGGGGCATCCAGTTCGATCGGGTTTCGGTAAGGGATGTGTCCGAAGAGACCGGCCCCTACTCTAAAACAGCTAGCAACGGAATCTATACCCATATCGACTTGAGCACATCTGCGATCAGTCTTGAAAGGCCGCGTCCGCTGGAGGAGCGAAGGATTAAAGGACCTTCCGAAAGGATAGAACGTTATTCTTTCCCAAGCCCGCAGGTTCGCCATTGGCAACAGTGATATTGAGTGGCCGCATTTGTCCTCAAGTTCATGCGACCCCGGCTCACTCCTTGAGCAGAGGGCGCCACCAGTCCTCGTTGGCAAGATACCAGCGCAGGGTCTGCCTCAGTCCTTCGTCGAACCCGTGCTTCGGAGCGTAGGCAAGTTCGCTGCGGGCCTTGGTTTCGTCGATGGCGTAGCGGCGATCGTGGCCGGCACGATCGGTGACGAAGGTCTTGAGTGTCTCACTCGCTTTGCCGCGTGCCGCGGGAGCGTCGGGGTAACGTTCGGCAAGGCCGTGGACTTCCTCGAACGCCAGATCGACCTCGCGGCAGATTGCATCGATTACCGAGAGATTGGGAAGTTCGGCTCCTCCGCCGATATTGTATGTCTCCCCCGGCTCACCCCTATCGAGGCATGCTTCGATCCCCCGACAATGGTCCTCGACATGCAGCCAGTCGCGCACATTCATCCCGTCGCCGTAGATGGGCAGAGGCTTACCTGAAAGAGCGTTCAGCAGGAATAGAGGTATCAGCTTCTCGGGGTATTGGTAGGGCCCGTAATTGTTCGAGCAATTGCTCGTCGTTACCTCGAGACCATATGTATGGTGATAGGCTCGTACGAGGTGGTCGGATGCAGCCTTCGAGGCCGAATAGGGAGAGTTTGGTGCATAGGCCGTAGTTTCGCTGAACGCCGGATCGTCAACGCCGAGCGAGCCGAACACTTCGTCGGTCGAGATGTGATGAAAGCGGTGAGGGGTGCCATCGCCGCGAAGCCATACGGCGCGGGCGGCCTTTAGGAGCGAGTTCGTCCCAAGAATATTTGTATCGATAAAGGCGTCCGGGCCGGTGATGGAGCGGTCGACGTGGCTTTCCGCTGCGAAATGGACAATAGTTGAGATATCTCGTTCACGCAGCAGGCGCTCTACCAGAACCTGATCGCGAATATCGCCCTCGATCAATTCGACGGCTCTTGCTCCCGCCAACGTCGAACGGTTGCCGGCATAGGTGAGTGCGTCGAGCACAATGACTTCATCCTGGGAATGGTGCGCATTCCAGAAATGAACAAAATTGCCGCCGATAAAACCGGCGCCCCCAGTGACGAGAAGATTAGGCAAAGATTTTTTCCTGTTTGAGCATGGAGCGCAGGTTGGTGCGCCAATGGATCGGCACGTCGGCCAGTGTCTCGCGCGTCAACCGGCAATCGAGCAGCGAAAAGGCGGGGCGCCTAGCGGGAGTCGGATATTCCGACGAGGTGATCGGCTTTATGACGGGAATAGACGGTATCATGTCGAGAGCGTGCGCCTCTTCGGCAATGGCTACGGCAAAATCGTACCAGCTGGCCGCACCTGCGTCGCTGTGGTGAAACGTGGCTGTAGCGTCTTTCCCGACAAGTCCCCAGATCGTCCGCGCGAGACCGGTTGCCCAGGTGGGCGAGCCTATCTGGTCGGCGACGATACCAAGCTCGGCGCGCTCTTTCATGATTCGGAGCATCGTACGGACGAAGTTTGCCCCGCCGACCTCGTAGACCCAAGCGGTTCGCACCAGCAGGTCCTTTTCGCGCAGGTAATCTTCGCCTTCGGCTTTCGTCCGTCCGTAAGCATTTAGGGGCGCACGCTTATCGTCTGGGCTATAGGGGCGCGGTGATTGCCCGTCGAAAACGAAGTCGGTCGAGATGTGTACGAGCTTTCCGCCTGTCTGTTCCATCGCTTCCGTCATCACGCCGATGGCTTTCGCGTTGACAGCGCGGGCGAGGCCCTCTTCGCTTTCGGCCTTGTCGACCGCCGTATAGGCGGCAGCGTTTACGATGAGGTCGGGTGCGGCGCGCGAAAGATACGCACGCAGCGCGTCCCGGTCGACGAGATTTATATCCTCGGAACCGATCGCCTCGATTTCGGCAAAGGCGGGGGCACTGCGCTGCAGCGCTCCGCCTAATTGTCCCTTTGCGCCTGTTATAAGGACTTTCATTCGAAGGCCCTAATATCGATGAGCGCCTTTGCTTCGGAATCCTTTTCGGAAATAATCGGATCCAGATTGTCGATCGGCCATTTGATGCCGACAGTCGGATCATTCCATGCCAGCGTTTGTTCGGTTTCAGGCGAATATGGCGATGTGCATTTGTAAAGGAAATCGGTATCGTCAGCTAGCGTCAGAAACCCGTGCGCGAAGCCTTCAGGAACCCAGAATATACGCTTGTTTTCGGCCGTCAGTTTCACGCCGACCCATTTCCCGAAATTTTCGGAGGAGCGCCTTAGATCGACAGCTACATCGTATACGGCCCCGCGGGTAACGCGCACCAGCTTCCCTTGCGCTCCCGGGTTCTGGAAATGAAGCCCTCGCAACACACCTTTGCGCGAGCGGGAGTGATTATCCTGCACGAAGGTCAGGTCAAGGCCCACTTTACGAAAAGTTTCCTCGTTCCATGTCTCCATGAAAAATCCACGGGCGTCACCGAACGCATTGGGTTCAATGATCAGCGGGCCGGGAATATCGAGCTTCAGAACATTCATGGCAGGCTTGGCCCCTCAAGCAAGCTCACCAGATATTCTCCATAGCCTGACTTGCGCAGCGGCTGGGCGATACGCTCCAACTGTTCGCTAGTTATAAAGCCTTGTCGCCAGGCGATCTCTTCGGGACAGGCGATCTTCAACCCCTGTCGCTCTTCGATTATGCGAACGTAGGTTGCGGCATCGAGAAGCGATGAGTGGGTACCTGTGTCGAGCCAGGCAAAGCCTCGTCCCATGATTTCGACGGCCATTGAGCCTTCATCAAGGTAGAGGCGATTTAGGTCGGTGATTTCGAGTTCACCTCTGGCGGATGGCTTGAGATCGCGGGCCCGCTCCACCACGGTCCCGTCATAGAAATATAGACCAGTGACTGCGTAGTTCGACTTGGGTCTGGTCGGTTTCTCCTCAATCGAGACGGCGACCCCGCCGGAATCGAACTCCACAACTCCGAAGGCTTCGGGATTGTTGACCCGGTAGGCGAATACGCTTGCCCCTTTCTCCCGGGTGTTTGCGCTCGCGAGAAGGTCGGGTAGGCCGTGCCCGTAGTAGATGTTGTCGCCGAGGATCAGTGCCGATGGACCGCCCGCGATAAAATCAGCTGCGATGTGAAACGCTTGAGCAAGACCCTCTGGCTTGTGTTGCACCGCGTAGCTGACATTGATTCCGATTTTGCTGCCATCGCCAAGGACACGCTGAAACTGTTTTGTGTCTTCCGGCGTGGTAATGACGAGTATGTCCCTTATTCCCGCTAGCATCAGAGTGCTCAACGGGTAATAGATCATCGGCTTATCGTATACGGGCATGAGCTGTTTCGATACACCGCACGTCAGTGGATAAAGCCGCGTTCCTGCCCCCCCGGCAAGAATTATGCCCTTTCGCGTAACCTTCATTCCATGATTTTCCTTGATGATATTCTACGAGCTTCCTGCAAGTTGGCAGGCGTTCTGGCCGCATTGCAGCAACGAAATGCAGAAGCAATGGTTGTAGACGAAAGCGCTTGAAGATTTGCTTCCTTTTTCGGCATTTGCAATACCGGCCAACCATCGCGAATTGGTAGAAAAATCGTTTTCCGTCGTTGCCTTGTCCGCCTGTTGACGGCATGAGCCGCGCGAGTTTCGGGGTCAGGCTTGCTTGGCAAAGTGATTAATGGACATCAATGGATGACTGATGCAAACAAGGGATCGCTGCGGAACTGGCTCACCACACGAGGGTGGATCTTGCTGGGCCTTTTCGCTCTGCTGGTCGCGCTGACCGGTGGCGCTTCGCGCTATGACGCAATTCAGGTCATTCCTCTGCGCACGCTCTCAGCACTATTCCTATTGCCAGCCCTGTATTATCTTTCGTTCAGAAAACTGAAGAGAGAGGTGTTTCTCGTTAGTATTCTAGCGTTGTTTGTGTTGTTGACCGCATTGCAGCTTGTGCCTTTATCGCCCTCAATCTGGCAGGGCTTGCCGACAAGAGATCTGCTTTTAAAGATGGATCTGGTACTTGGGCTAGAGAACATTTGGCGTCCACTAACGCTTTCCCCGATCCGAACTTGGAATGCTCTCGGCAGTCTTACCGTGCCAGTGGCTGGCCTAATTCTCGCAATTAGTTTCGGAGCCACTTCTCGGGCACTTTTGCATCTCGTGTCCGCTCTAGGGATCCTTAACGCCGTCTTGGGCTTGCTACAGGTTGTGGGGGGGCGATCAAGCCCCTTCTATTTTTATGAAATTACCAATCGAGGCGGTGCGGTTGGCATCTTCGCGAATGAAAATCATGCAGGCATCTTCGCGGCTTGCACCATGCTGATAATCACCGAGCTTGCCTTGCGCGCGCGATTGGATCCGCCCGTGGCATGGCTTAGATTGTTCTACCCTTCTGCTTTTTTCCTCGTTCTGCTGACCGCATTAGTTGGGGGTTCGAGGGCCGGATTCGCGTCGGTCTTGGGCGCGCTGGTGGTTTGTTTCTGCATGCTTGTTCTTTCCCCTAGTGTTAAGAAGCGCCGCTCGGGAACAGATCCTATTCGACACTGGGTTGAGGCGCATCCGCGAATCTTCTTGCTGCTTCCGCCTATCGCAGTTTTCCTGACTTTAGGGACCTTTTTGTTTCTAGATCGTTCGCCTGCCTTCGGCGATTTGCTTGCCAACGACAGTTTTGCGGATCTTAGGTGGTCAATTTGGCCCATTACCCTCGACATGCTCAAAGTGCATTGGTTGGCTGGCACAGGGATCGGTTCATTTGAGAATTTGTACAAGATCTACGAGCCTTCCGAGCTACTGATGCCCGCTTATGTGAACCAAGCGCATAACGATTGGGCGCAATTCATAATTGAAGGTGGCGCGCCTGCCCTAATTTTGTTGGGGGCCCTCATGGTGTGGGTGGTCAGGGCCTGCTCCAGTTTTATACTGAGCGCTAGGACGAGGGCTTTGGGAATCTTCTGGATAAGCGTTTTTGCTCTCATCGGGTTTGCGTCATTGGTCGACTATCCACTAAGGACCCCAGCGTTCCAATTGGTTGGCGTCTGGCTTTTGCTTTCGCTCTCAAGCGATTTGCGTGGCCGTAAGGCAACAGGTTAAGCGTGGGATCAAGAGCTCACTAGTTTCCAGCTTCCTTGAAATGATCGGCGCGCTAGTGCGCAAAGAATGAAGAGAATTATGCCCCCTGCAACGACTAGGAAAGTTTTCGCCCTCTGTCTTTCGACAGCCCTCTTGGCGGCCTGTGCGACCGATCGCTCGTATGGTACGGCGCCGGGTATCGAGGTTGCCGAGTTGGAAGAGTTGCCTGCGCCAAGTATTGAGAACCTTTACGTTATCGGTCCACAAGATACGCTAGAGATCGAGGTGGTCGGTGCCGCACGTTTGAGTGGAACTTATCTTACAGATGGGCAGGGGCGCATATCATTTCCGCTAATCGGTTTGCTTGATATTGGTGGGCTCGCGCCCAATGATGCAGCTGACCAAATTGCGAACAGGTTAAGGGGCGACTTTCTCCTCAATCCTCAAGTTCGAATCATTCCGAATGAAATCCCGCCCCCGACGGTTTCGGTAGGAGGGCAGGTGAATAAGCCGGGTGAGTACCCTGTGCTGGGCCGGCAGTCACTGCTACGGGTTGTAAACCAAGCAGGCGGGGTTGCTCAGTATGCGAAATTGGACGACGTATTAATTCTGCGGACAGTGGCTGGCCAGCGCTACATAGGCGCCTATAATATACAAGCTATACAGCGCGGTAATTACTCAGACCCATTGGTTTATCCTAATGACATAGTGGTGGTTGGCGACTCGCCGAACCGTCGGAGGTTGGACAGTATTTTAAGGTATGCGCCGCTCCTCTCAAGTTCAGCTATTTTGATTGATCGGATTGGACGTTGAATAAATATAATGCTGAGGGTCGGGACTTATTGGGCCGCGCATTCGGGGCTAGCTCTCATGATGAGGCGCCCTCGGGCGATGGAGCATTTGCGTTAGACTTGGAGCGATATTGGCATGAGGCTCTCGGTCTACGTTATTGGATTGCGGGCATCGTTGGTATTGCGCTTCTGCTCGGCATTCTTGTTACTTTGCTATCTACTCCTCTGTACCGCGCTAGTGCCCGCCTCGAGGTTTCTCAGGTGGCTGCCGACGTAACCAACCTAGATACCCTGGAGGGCGACAATCGTGTTTCTGAGCTCCAGTACCTGAATACTCAGTACGAGTTGTTGCTTTCAAAGTTTATGGCCGAACGCGTAATGGAGGCTGGCAACCTTAGGCGAGACGAAGCTTTTCGGGACGCATTTCCTCTCGATGATGTCGGTAACCTGCGCCAAGAGATCGAAGATGTCTTGTTCGAGAACGTCAGCATTGAACCTATTGCTCAGTCAAGCCTCGTAGATGTCCGTTTTTCCAGTCCTGACCCTGTTGTCTCAGCCGAAGTTGCGAACATGTGGGTAAAGGAGTTTGCTGCGGCCAATTACGAGAAGCGGTTCGGTGCCAACATTGAGGCGCGCGAGTTTCTCCAGGGTCAGATTGCAGAGCTTAGAGAGCGCCTCGCCCAATCGGAGCAGGAGCTTGTTGAATATGCCAATGCAAATGAGATTTTGGTTCTGAATGCAGGTGGCGAATCTGGTTCCGAGAGTGCCGGACAGACACTTATCGGAGCTGATTTGCAGGCGCTAAATACAGCGCTGGCAGCTGCTGTTGCCGATCGAATAAGCGCGCAAGCTGCAGTAGTAGGGGGCAACTTCCCCAGTTCTGACCCCAGAAATCAATTACTTTCAACCCTTAGTAAGGCGGAGGCTGAACTTGCAGTGCTGCGCTCAAACTTCGGGTCAGATTACCCAGAGGTTCAAGAGAAGCAAGCAGAGGTTGATTCACTTCAATCAGCGATCACTGAGGGTGGATTAGATCTTCTGCGTGCGGCTCGGGTCCGAGAAGCCGAGCTTCGAGATCAAGTCGCTAAGATTAAACGGCGCTTTCTGGGGCAGCAAGGCCAAGGGATCCGATATGGTATCCTTAAGAGGGAAGTTGATACCAATCGTGAGATTTATGACGCTCTTCTGCAACGCTTCAAAGAACTCGAAGCTTCGGGGGCTGGCCAAAATAACATTCAGATTATCGATTTGGCTCAAGTTCCTCGTGATCCATACGCACCTTCGCTTGTCCGGAACGTGCTGGTTTTCCTTGTGGCGAGCTTGGTCCTTGCGTCCGCATTGGTCTATTTGAAGGTCACCCTAAGTCAGACTTTGCAGGACCCCGAGGATGTTCGCAGGCGACTTGGTCTCGCGCTTTTGGGCGCTATTCCTCGGAACACGGCAGGTGAAATGACGGACCGGCTTAATGAGCGCTCGTCCGAAATTTATGAGGCTTACACCACCGTCAGGACCAATTTGAGTTTCCTGACGCCACGCGGGGCGCCAAAGGTGCTCATGTTGACTTCCTCAGTTCCTGCGGAAGGTAAGAGCATCTCAAGTGTCGCAGTTGCGTCTAGTTTTGCGCAATTAGGTAAGCGTACGCTGCTTATCGACGCTGATCTCCGCAATTCAAAACTTCGCGATACGCTCGATCTTGGTGAATATGATCGAGGAGGGCTGGTTTCGCTACTAGCAGGCCATGAGGCCGACTTTTCCTCTCAGGTTGTGGCGTTGGATGAATATGGTTTCGATTTTCTCCCCATGGGTCATACGCCTCCCAATCCGGTGGAGCTTATAGCAGGAGAGACCTTTTCGCAGCTTATTGAGCATGCGAGATCTAGGTATGATCAGGTGTTTATCGATGGGGCCCCAATGTTGGCCTTGGCCGATGCGATAGAGATGTCGAAGGCGGTCGATGGGGTGGTTTTCGTTATCGAGACAGAGAGAATTAAGCTACGCGGAATTGAGAATGCAATTGGGCGCCTAACGCGTGCCGGTGCTCAAGTTTACGGTGCGATAGTAACCAAAGTCAGCCAGAAGAATTCAGCATACGGCTATGGCTATGGCTATGGCTACGGCTATGGCTATGGCTACGGGCCCGAGCAGCAGCTGGAGAAGCACTAAGTTTCGAGTTCTATAAGATGAAATTGGCTAATCCTTTACGGCTCACTTTATCAACGCTCGGGTGTTTGGTGCTGGCAATAGCTTTGGCGGCACAAACAGCGGGCGTAGTGCTTACGCACAAAGAACCGGTGATGGCAGCGATGCTTTTTCCGCTCAACGGAGCGGCGCACGAGCAAGTCTCGGCTGCGATCTTTTCATCTTCAATAGCCATGGATTCAGAGCCTGAGCATTCAGCCCGCATTGCCAAGAATTCGGCACTAACAGCCTATCGGAAGGAACCATTAAGTCCTGAAGCGCATGCAATTCTTGCTCTCGCACAAAAATCGCGAAAAAAGCGATCAAGGTTAATTGAGATTGCGTCTCAGCTGGACAGGCGCGAGCCTACACTGCAAGCTTTAGTCCTTCAGGAGCATGTGCAAGCGAAAAGTTATGCAAGCTCCGTTAGAACACTCGATGAAATACTGAGGGTGCGTCCAGCCAGGTCGGCTGAGCTATTTCCTGTTCTACTATCGGTTTTCGTACAGCCCGGCGCGGTCTCGGATTTTGTAGGGGTTCTCGACGGCACTTCGCCTTGGCATAATCGTTTCGTCAACTTTGCCGTGAACCAACCCTCGGCTTTGAAGAATCTCGTCGAACTGCGTTATCGCGTAGATTTTCAGGACCTGAAATTCGATCAAGCTCTTATCCGTAATTTGGTTAGACAAGGCGAGCTTGAATACGGTTACGACTTTTATAATCGACTGGTATCTGGACGGTCTGCCCATTCTGGTGAAGAGAATTCGGGTTGGACTTCGACTTATGGTCCCTTCGATTGGCGACTCACTGAGGATTCCGATTTTCGCGCCCAACCCGGATTGGATGGGAACGAGCTGGAGTTATACGTTAAGCCAGGCAATGGAGGCGTTTTTGCAGAACGCATCTTGGAAGTTCCGGCAGCACCCTTTCGGGTTGAAGCGAACCATTCTATCGTTCCTCGCGGCGTAGCGAAGGATGTTCAGATTGAGCTTAGATGCATCTCCGAAGCGCAGGCTTTTGTTGAGCAAGAGTTCGATGAAAGCCCACTGGGAATTTCAGTGAAGAATGTTCCAAAGAGCTGCCGCTTCATGGAAGTTTCCCTCCATGCCCGTGCCTGGTCAGGACGATCCGCATTAAGAGGCTCGATCCAGCCACTCGTTATAGAATAATGGTCGCAGCTGCTGTGTGGAATTTGCCTGTTCGCAAGGCTCCGCGTGTTATGTGAATTAGATGTGACCAATAGGAGCCAATTTTTCCAAAAGTTGAGGGGATCCAAGGCCTGTTTGTCATAAACGGTTGCGTCAGCGTTGGGGCTTTCCTACGGTATATAGGAGGGTGTCGCCCTTAGCAAAGCCTTCATCTAACAGGATTATGTTGAAAGCCTGATGAATTCGATCCTCTACATGTTGGGGGTTGAAAAACTGGACGGGGTGGAATAGAACTCCTCGCAGATTAGGACTAGGCTTCCATGTGAGCCTAAAACTAGGAGAATTAGAAAATGAAGAAGTTTATGCTCCCTATCGCAGCAGTGGCTATGGCTGCAACGCCGGTTGTTGCGACCGCGGCCGATGTCCAGCGCAGCACGGAGACGGCTGATCAGGTGTCTGAGGCAGGTGGTAGCGCGACTATTATCGCGATCCTCGCAGCCGCTGCCGTTATTGCAGGTATCATCATCGCCATTGACGATGATGACGAAGATCTGCCCGTTAGCGTTTAATTTCTATCCAATGCAAAGAGCCGGCCACGTGATTACGTGGTCGGTTTTTTTTGTCTGATGCAATTTGGCTGGCGACAAATCGTGGGCTCTCGGGCTGCTTCGATAATGGTCGCGGGATCAGTGTTCTGGCAGTTGATCGGCGCAATTCTGAGCGCTCAGGTGCTGACTCGACTCTGAGATTTCCTCCATCTGGAATTACATTTTCCGCGCATGAGCGCGGTTGAAGCAACGGGTTGCGTGACGGCGCGTGTCGAGCGCAGCAAGGCGTGCCATCGCCTGTTCGATGCGGGGGTAAACGCCGCCAGTGTTGCGTATCCATGCGAAGAGTGTGGCCTCTCCGGGGGTCTAATCCCCTATCCAAGCCGCGATCTAGCCCCGACTATGAGCGAGGCTGGAGCAAGACGTCTCGTTCATCAGCTCTTCGGGCATCCGGTCGTTAAAGATCTCGCAGCGGTCGATTTGAATCGACTAACTCAGTGTGATTTCTCCCTTCTCCGGGCATCATGTCAGGACCGCATGACAGGCCATCTATGTATCAGTATCGCTGACAATCCCACCGGGCTTCCCGCTTTCGGCTGTCAGATTGGCTAGCTACTGCAAGACACTGCGACCTGAGATTGATGTTTCCCATGCCGATCGAAAGCACTGGCTGGTCATTTATTCGGTGTCGTGCGCACGGAACCGTCTCACATGCGCTATCTGATCGTGAACAAAAGGACTGCACGTGTTATATCCAGAACCGGAGCCCGCGCCTTCATACTAACGGCATGCTTGCGGCTACTTCACAGACTGAACCCAACCCGTCCTCCTGATAGAAACGCTGGCTCCTTACGGGACTGATAATGAGCCTCTTCTGATGCAGCTTGATAGGCAAATGTAGATAGATACACTGGCGACGCTGGTTGGCTAAATCGCGCAACTTGTGCCGAGACCGATATGCTTCGTCCCGCGCGATCAGTGGCGCAGCCTCTTGCGACTAGCATCTATGATACGGCACGTGCAGCGCTGGTTCATCGCAGGGCAGGCCAGTAGGTGAGCAACAAATTCTCGCTTTACGATGAGCGCCCAAACTTTTTGCCAGAAGATCCTTCAGCTTAGCTTAGTTTAGCATGGCATCTGCCTCTTTCGGCAAGCCAATGACCTGCTCGTCCCTAAACCTCGTTTTATTCATCATCCGCCCTTCTGTCAGGGCTGGAAGTTAATTGAGACAGGAGGACGTTCAAGCGAGCACTTTGGCGCGCGCATACATTGCAAGAATATTCTCAACATGACGAGGGCTACTGGATCGCAAGTTTGCCACGCGGCCAGTAAAATTTCAGTATTTTAGGCCGGATCCTACTCGATGGTGGGCGTACCAAGGTTCGAACTTGGGACCCCTACGATGTCAACATAGTGCTCTACCACTGAGCTATACGCCCGCACCATCGAATGCCCTTCAACTGGGCAGGCGCGCCATCTAGCGAGCACTTTGAAAGCGCGCAAGAGGCAATCTCATATAAAATATCAGAGTTGTGCGCTGACCCTGTCTTCGAGCACGCGCTCGACCTCCAGAACGAGGTCGCGCAGGTGAAACGGCTTGGATAGGACCTTGGCATTCGGCTGCTCGCGGCTTGCTTTCAGGGTGACCGCGGCGAAGCCTGTGATGAACATCACTTTCGTGGTCGGGCTGATCTCGTTGCAGCGCTGGGCAAGCTCGATGCCGTCCATCTCGGGCATGACGATATCCGAAAGCAGCAGGTCGTAGTGATCATCTTCGAGCAAGGGCAGGGCGGATGTGCCGCGGT
>CAZAQV010000046.1:0-24489 GCA_964487255.1 uncultured Polyangiales bacterium
AGGAAGCGGGCCGGGAAGGACACCGCGCCCGCCGCCCGGGCGAGGCGCACGACCCTGTCGTGACGTAAAAGGTCCGAACAGGGTTTTGTGAAAAATCCGAACAGAACCCCGGGAAGGGCTCTGGCGGGGTGGATGATGAGGATGGTGGCTGGATCGCAGACACCGCCGACCAGGAGGAAGCCGGCCGTGCGGGTCCGTGGGGTTACTGACCCGTTTTGAGGGATTCCACCGAGGCGGTGGAAACGCTGTCTGATGTCCCCTCATTCGGACCTGTCTTGGCGCCTGCGGACTTGAGTTGGGATGATTGCTTGGTCTTGCCGACCTCGGGGCGCGAGGGAGGACGGCTCAGCGCAATTGGTCCAGGGCCGCTCGCAACACCTCATCACCCGGGACCGCCTTGACCGTCCCGTCCAGCATCTCTTCGATGCGACGATCGGATTCATCTGCCCACTCGTCCTCGAACTCCAAGGGCGTATCCACGCTGCCGAGGAGCTTCTCCGCAAGGCGTTCGCGCTCTTCAGGAGAGAGCTTCATCGCTTTGGCTTCCAGAATGTCCCATCCTGCCATGGCGACCGCGGCCAGGGGCGAGCCATTATCCGGTCATGATCATGGCGCGCATCGAACTCAGCGATCCGCTCGCAGCTCCCGATCCGCTCACGCTCGTCTTGCCAATCGCCGCCGGCTATGGCGCAACGGCCGATGTCGCCCATGAGGTCCTTACGTTCGCGCTGACGGTGGCGAGCCACCCCGTCGTGATGGACGTGAGTGGCGGGATTCATCACGTCCCGCGCGAACTCATCAGGTCGATTGCGACGTGGGAGTCGGCGCACCATGACACGCCTACTCGATCGCCGTGACGAGGTCACCGACGTCGATCCTCCCCACCACGTCGTACACGTAGTCCCTGGCGGGGCCTTCAGCACGCTGGTCCAGGGTTCGTACGTAGGAGTAGGCATCGCCCGGCGCTCCGAGAACGGCGGCAAGGGAGTAGGCGGCCGTGTCCTCGGGGTTCGACGGATCCGGCACGGCGATCTCGAGTTCCGGGACGCGCCCGAGCATCCCAAGAGCCACGACGACAGCCCTCCGGACAACGTGGTCATGAGCAGGCAGGTGCTGTAGCAGGCGCTCGACCAACTCAGCATCACGAATCACGCGACCCAGCAACTGCTGAGCATCCTCGATCAGCGCACCGGCCGCCGGCACAGATGCAGCCTGGTATATCGCGCCGATCGCGTCTACGCGGTCGAGGAGCGATAGAGGGTTCTCTGCCGCGGCCTTGAACCGCTCACTCCCCGGGTCGGAGGGATTCGGGAAGCGTCGCACCGCGGCGAGGAGGCGGAGTTGAGCCTTCCCATCGAGCTCCAGCAGGTCCCCGATCGAGGCGAGGAGCGGTGTCAGCGATTCGGTGTCCGAGAGCCCCGCCGTCCCCACGACCGCAACATCGGGGAGACGCTGGTCGCCCTGTGGGAGGAGTTCAACTGCGGCCACCTGCCGGACTCGGTCTTCGACTTCCCTCCTGCGCGACCCCCGGACATCCTGGCTCAGGCTGGGGTGGTCAGCCCATACGGCCAGTCGTTCGAGGGCCTGACGGGCAAGGGCCACTGCCCCAGAGAGTCTTCGCCCGAATCCGCCGCGGATCTCGTTCGCCAGCACGGATCGTCTGAAAAAGGCGAACCGCTCCAGATCCTGGGACCCAACAAGATCCGCGAGGTCGAGAAGGTACTGCACGTCCTCCAGCTCAACTGCGGGACGGAGTGCCGCCACAAGTTCCTCGAGACGACATGCTTCCACGGTGGCTGCCTCCACGTCGCCGACAGCGAAGTAGGGCGGGGCTCCGCCGTGACAGCGGAGATCACCATCGATGCGGAACAGCCGTCCGTCCCCGCCGGCCTTGCTTCGATCCCACCTCGCGGCGCTTCGCGTGTCCCTGGCCAGGCGGCTCAGGTCAATCGCATTTGCGATCGGATCGAGCGACCGGCTGGCGTCTGCCCACCACCGTAGCTCTTGGCGGGTCGCTGGACGTCCCAGTTCCTCCTGGACCTTCTCGAAGCCGCGTCGCGCTGCCTCGGCGCCGCTCCATGCGACCTCCTCGACTTCTCCGGGCTTCTCACCGGCCGGGAACCAGTAGACGATGGGGCGGCCCGTCTGCGTCTTCTTCCGCACCATCTCAACCCGGGGCTCATGCCAGTCGGGGTGCCCCCGTTCCCGGGACCGAGAGAGCGTCTGGAGACGCTTCCGGACGAGATTCGGGTGCTCACTCGAGAGGGGGAGACCGAGCCGCCGAACCTCCTCATGGACCTCCCGCGTCGTCACTGCCCTCTCCAACGCCTCGTAGATCGAGCGCAGGGCCTGCAACACAACCATGCCGTCGTCCCAGGTGGCATCCTCGCCCTGGACCGGCTGATCGCGATGGCAGTAGCGCGTCCGCCCCGTGCGACCGCCTGAGCGGATGAGGATACCCCGCCGAACGAGGCTGTAGACCTCCGCGTTGAAGGTCGTCCGATCTCCGATCTCGCGCCCGGTCTCCTCATAGGCGTCTCGGATCTCGGCGATCTCGAATCCGCGGCCCGCCTCCATCGTCGCGCCAGCCACGATCGTGGCGATGAGATCGGCGTGAGAGCCGGTCTTGGTGGTGCTCTTCATCACGCCGCCTGTTCCTCTGCTCCCTTGCGCTGGATGGATCGGGCCTCCACCAGGGTGCGCATGAAGATCTCCTTGTTGAATCCGATCGCCTCCCGCGGCGTGGCGTCTCGGGAGGCGCTACGCATCCTCCGGATGTAGTTCACCACGTGATCTTCGATGCGGCCGATCGGCATGGGGCCGCCGCGGGTGACGTTCTCGTAGATGAACCGAGCCCACGTTTCCTCGCTTGCCTCCGAAACGTGTTCGTTGAGGCCGGGAAGGAAGCGCCGGTAGACGCTCCCGACCTTCGAGGCCTTGATCGGCGCCACTGCCTGGATCCGGACCCACCGCCGCTCCTCCGAGTCGAGAATCCGGCCCCGGAGCGCCTCCGTGCCAACGAGGAGAATGCCGACGCCGGCCGGGCTGTACTCCCGCTCCTGCCCCCCTCCCGTGAAGCGGTGCTTCGACCGGCGCTCGGCGATCGACATGATGTCGCGCATCACCTCGAATGCCTCATCGGCGAGTGCCTCACCCTCGTCGAAGATGATTGCTGAGACGCGATGGTTCAGGAGTCGCTCGACGAGCGCGTCCATGAGCTCGTCATCGGTCCTCCGGCGGTTGCGAACCCGGACCTCGGGCTCACGCCGGAAGGCGTCCTTCCAGATCTTGATGAGGCAGTCACGCCGCGTCTTGCTCTGCATGCTGTGGACGTGTGCCACGCGGGTCCGGCGGTACTTCGGATCGTTCTTCTCGGCAAGCCGCTCATTCTCCGCATGACCCTGGAGGGCCATATCAATGGCGATCGACTTCCCGGTCCCCTGTTCACCGAGGACTGCGATACCCTTCTTCTGCTTGTTGGCCTGATCGAGGCAGTCCGCGACCCACGGGATGGCCCCGACGTCCGAGAGAACCGGAAGGCGGACCTTGCCCTCGTAGGCCGCGGCCGCATCCACCTCGCCGATATGCATCTTCACACTCATGGTGCTCCTCCTATTCGTTCACGACACGGATGAGCGATCGCGGGTCGTGAACCAACCACGCCGGCAGTTCGTCATCAGCTTCCAGGTCTCCGCCTCCGTCAGACACCACCAGCTTCGGCTCGCTGGCCTTCACGCCCTCCTTCGAGGACTTCGACGTGGCGGACGAGGACTTCCGCCTGCGCTTCTTGGGAGTCTTCTTCGGAGGCTTCTTCGGCGCCTCGGCGGGCGGTGCGGAGGGGGGGGGCAACGCCTCCGACGGCATGTCATCGACCCCATCCATCCGTAGGTCGAGAGCTATCTGGGCAGAGTCGCGCTTCTCGCGCTTCCGAGCCTGCGCCTTCTCCCAGCGTTCGTCGGCCGCCGCAGTGCGCCTCTCCAGCTCGCCGTCGGCGCGCCGAGCCGCTTCCTCCCCGATTCTCTTCCGCCGGAGATCCTCCCGAGCGCGCTCGCCCTCATCGCTGTACTGTCGCGCTGTCGCGGCACGGTCACGGGCAACGTCAGATCCGTTGTGAAGCCGCGCCCATTCTTCAGCCGGCATGCAGAAGATGTCGTTCTCGCCGAACGCCTCGACGAAGATGCCGCGCAGAAGCGGATCAGGCCGATACCGAACCTGGGTCTGATGCGGGACCTCTCGACCCTGGCTCTCTATGTAGAAGTCCGTGTTCAGGTGCTCGAGGTTTCCCTTGCGGACGACGCCGGTCTTGGGAGACAGGATGTAGAGGGCGTCTCGGCCATTGCGTACCAGAGCGCGGTCGAAGTTCTCGTGGTACGCGATCTCGGGCTGGGTCCCGAGCTTCCGGTGGGTGAGCTCCTCGTTGTAGACGGCAATCACCTTGCGATCGATTTCCTCGCAGAGCCGCTCGTACGTGTGGAGTTCCTCGACCTCGATCGGGATCTTAGTCCTCTCACGGAAGTTGGTAGCGACAGCCTCGGAGCGGGTCGCCTTGGGGTTCTTCGTGACTCTGTCCGTGAGGGGCAACCACTTCCACTTGTAGCCCGTGATCTCCGAGCACAGCGCCTTCAGCGTGTCCACCGGTCGCTCGACCTTCCCGCGGGGATAAGGAGTGCGGCCCGGGAGGTCCGGCACGTAGATGCCACTCCTCTCCACGTCCTCCAGCATGCTGACATGCTGTTGGGCCTTGTCCCAACGAAGGACTTCGGGACGGTGACCCGAGAACGTCCGGCAGGCCGGTGGCGCGAGCTCCGGCAACATCGCGCCGAGAAGGGCCACCAGGACATCGGTGGAATCGAAGCCGCTCGTCTTTCCACGCCGCTTCGGATCCGCGACGTAGTAGCCCACGATGGCCCGAGAACGGTTGCACAGGACCAGGACCATGCTGACCACAACCGCGATCCATCGCTTCGACTGGCGGTCGAACTGGCGGATCCAAACCGGGACGTCCATCTCGTCGAGGCTCCAGATCTGGTGCGTGTAGTCGGCCGGTACCGGCGGATGGTGCATCGTGTCGGCGACCGCGGCCCTGCTTCCGTTACGATACGCCGCGATCCGCTCTGCGGGGACCTCGTTCACGAACCGGTAGACCTGCCAGTAGGACGGCTTCGGGTGTCCGCGCTCCTGGGCCCACCCCTGCACGCTCAGCCACATCTTCCGGATGCTCGGGTGCCGATCATCCGCCAATCTCTGGCAGATCTCTGCCTCGACCACATCCCCCATCGGCACGGGCTTCCGGCCCCGGCCAGCCTCCTCCTCGAAGTCGGCCACCTCGAGGGGCCGGTCATCGCCCGCCTGATCGGCCTTCTGCAACCACTCCCAGAGGGTGGTACGGCTCGGAGCCTCGCCAGGAAGGAGGCCGATGGCGCAGGCGTTTTCTACGGCTTCGAGTTGCTCGTTGAGCGTGCCGCCTTCCAGGCGAGCCACCTGAACGCACCGCATCCGAAAGGTGGCGCGATCATCGGCCTTCTTTCGGGCCTTGGTGGCTCGCGAAGCCGAGTACCGGCTCCTCGTCCCCGTCGCCTTGTAGGGCTTCGTCCCATCCTGTTGGCGTGCCATGCTGACTGCCTCCGACCCGAACAAATCCCGAAATGGGATTCTACGTAGATGGACCGTTGAACGCAACGATCTCGCTTCTCGGAGGCACCGTACCCGCCGCTCGAAAGGACAATCCCGAAATGGGATTTTCGCGAGCGGCAGTTGATTTCACCCGCGGGTAGGCGGGGCTTAGGAGTCGAGGTCTCTGCCGAGGATGGTCATGAACTCCGCCGCCGTCGTGCCGCACGCGCGGCACCAGTGGTGGAGCTCTGCAGGACCCAGCTTGCGGGGCCGTTGAGACGGTCGTTCCCCGTAGGGTAGATCAGCCGGTCCTTCGGTCTTCGCGACGTAGCTCTGCGGCTTGCCGAGCTTGGCGGCGAGCTCCGCTTGCGTATAACCAGCCTTGTCTCTGACCTGCCTCAGCAGTGCTCGCACGAGATCGATCTCGTCTTGGCGTTTCGGCACCTGTCCCTTGCACTGGCTATGATTGGCCGGAGGAGCATAAACCGCCCGGCGGAGCATTGCGAGCCCACGTGATGCCCCATGACCGGGGACTCCAGACTGGTCATACGACGGGAGGTTCACTGGCCGTGCTCGTGATCCCGCCGCATCTTTCGCGCGGACCCAGTCCATCAGGAGAAGAGAGTGCGATTTCGTGAGATCGCCAGTCGACTGACTGGCCTGAGCACGCCGGTGTTCGGCGTGTCCTGGAAGCCCGAGCCATCGGACGTGGAGAAGGCGAGACGGGTGGTGACGTTCTTGGAAGACCGTCGGGTGCTCTACGTCCCCTCCATGATGGAGGTGCCGGATCATTGCGTCCGGTCCGTCCTCGAGATCAGGAGGTTCCTGACTGAGGAACTACAGGCGCTGCCACCGGGCTCGCCGCTGGCTGAACCGCTACGCGCGATGCGCGCCGCCAGCCGGAAGTTCCTGGCCTACTCTGATAGATGGCCTGACCCAGAGGAGTTCTCTCCTGAGTGGGGTGCCCACTGGCCCGACTGGGAGTTCAATCAGGCGCTCGGTGAACTGCGAGGTGTCTTTGGGGTCCACCTCGCGGCCTTGGCGGCTGCGTACGGACTCGATGTCGAGGACGAATTGGCGAGCATCATTCCACCGGCCGACGACGACCTCTGTGATGGGTTAGAGTAGGTGGATCCGCGCCTTTCCCTCGCGCTCTCAGCGCACTCGAACCCTGGTGTCTACGCCCTGCTCCTCGGCTCTGGCGTCTCGCGTGCCGCCAAGATTCCGACCGGTTGGGAGGTCGTGCTCGACCTCATCGGCCGGCTTGCCGCGATGCAAGACGCGGACGTTTCCGGTGATCCGGTCGGATGGTACGAACGTGAGTTTGACGAGTCCCCCGATTACTCGAAGATACTCGCCAGACTTGCCCGGCATCCCGATGAACGTCAGCGGTTGCTTCGCGGCTACTTCGAGCCGTCAGAGGAGGAACGGGAGGAGGGCCTGAAGGAACCGACTGCAGCCCACCGAGCCATCGCGGCCCTCTGCCGTCGGAAGTACATCCGCGTGATCGTCACGACCAACTTCGACCGCCTTCTCGAGCAGGCTCTGATTGCGGAGGGGCTCCAGCCAACGGTCGTGACTACGGCCGATGCTGTTCGTGGTGCGCCCCCGCTCGTCCATGCGGACCTCCTCATCGTGAAGATCCACGGTGACTACCTCGACACCCGCATCCGCAACACGACCGGTGAGCTCGAGTCCTATCCAAAGCCGTTGACGCGTCTCCTTGACCGGGTCTTCGACGAATACGGCCTGGTCGTCTGCGGATGGTCGGCACGGTGGGACCCCGCACTCCGCGGCGCAATCGAACGGTGCCAGAACCAACGGTACACGACCTACTGGACAGGAGTGGAAGAGCCAGACGAGAGCCTCCAGGACCTTCTGCGGCTTCGTCGGGCTGAATTCATCCGGATTGAAGGCGCGGACGAGTTCTTCGAGGATCTAAACGAGAAGATAGGAGCCCTCGAGGAACACGCGCGGCCGCACCCGCTCTCGGTTCGCACCGCGGTGGCGAGTGCCAAGCGCTACCTCCCCGAGCCTAAGCACGACATACGTCTCCGAGACCTCCTCTTCCACGAAGCCGCGCGGGTCATCGATGAGGCCGGCGGAGACCGTTTCACCCTCTCCGAGCGACCCAATGCGACCACTATAGTCGCGCGGGTCGAGGCGTATGAAGACCTGACAGAAATACTGCGATCTGTGTTCGCTACCGCCTGCTTCTGGGCTGATCGGCGGCATGAGCGAATGCTCACCCGCCTCATCGAAGACATGAGTTCACATCCGTCCACCGGTGGGAATACTTTCTGGCTCGACCTCCGCTTCTATCCGGCCTTCTTGTTGCTCTACGCTGGCGGCATCGCCGCGGTCGCGAATGGCAAACACGGGGTGCTGCGCGCTCTGTGGTTGGATCCTGTAGTGCGGCGCGATAACCAATCGGTCCCGGCTGTGCTCGGCTTGGACAGGGAGGACGTCCTCAAGGGCGATCATGCGAAGGTCCTCCCGGGTATGGAGCGGAAGAGGACTCCGCTCAGCCAATGGATACAGCCTCGACTGCGCGATTCATTGAAGGGAGTCCTACTCCTCGACAAGCGCTACGAACAAGCGTTCGACCGATTCGAGTATCTCTGGGGGCTGGTTCATGCTGATCTCTACGTTTCGCCATGGCAGGATCAGCGTGTTTGGGGTCCCGTGGGCAATTTCGCCTGGCGGGGGTGGGGCGCCGATCACCCGTCAGAGGTCATCGGCCGCGAGATTGAGGATTCCGGCCCGGAGTGGCCCCTCCTCAAGGAGGGCTTCTTCGCCGGAGATCTCGAACGCCTCAAGAAGGCAAAGGCCGCCTTCGACAACTTCTGGCAAGGCTTGAACTTGAGATGGTAACAGAATCGGGTCAGGGCCAGCGACCACTACCCGTGGGCGCCGCGGCTCGCTCGGAATGGTCCTCGGTGACGGTGTGACGGCGATCGACTGGCAGGCGGTTTGGGCGGTCTACACTCACATTGTTCGCCCTGCCTACGTCGGGGTGATCCTTGTATTTGCGGCCTTTCTGCTCGCCGAAGCCGCCGGGCCCGTTCCCAGGTCTACGGCGGTCACTGGCCAGATTCTCGCTGGCTTGGTGCTCCTGTCGTACGGGTTCATTGCCAGCGAAGATGGCTGTATTGCTGCCACCGTAATCACTGTTCCTACCGGGCTGCACCTGGTTGCGTCCGCTTTTTCGCGCGCATCATCAGGGAAGTACCGTAGCAGAGACAAGGTACGTTGGCGGTGGAATCTACGCTCCCTGATGGGCCTTGTCTTATGCCTCCTCACTCTTTGGATCTGCTTCGGAAGGGTGGACTGAGGCCGATACCCCGCGGATCAACTGCCAAAGCGACGTCCCGAGAAGTACCCCCAGAATCCCGCCACCGAATAGCTGTCTTGCCGGCGGCGCGCCGGGCGAAAGGTGCCCTACGAGGATTCCGGCTAAAACAAATTGCCCGGCGATACCGACGACGTGCACGAATACCAGGGACGCCAAATCGGGGACACACCGCCCGAACCGCCACTGAGTGAGGGCCCATACTGCTGAGCAGCCGATCAAATACGTCGTGAGCACGAGGGGGAAACGCTGGGAGAACCTTGAAGCTGAGAGCCGGTACAATGTCACGCTGTCAACCGCTCCCAACTCAACACAAGGCCGGCTCGGACCCACGTTCGGAGGCTGAGCATAGCCGTTGGCTCTACCTTCCGCCTGCCGGTGCAGAGTCGCATTGTGACAGGCCCTTCACGATGTGCCGGCCGCTTGACTTCACCAGGCCGGATTGGAGTGCAGCGGGTGATGCGGGCACTGTCAGAGGCCCCTGCTACCCTCCGACCATAGCGAGGGTGGCTACGGCTTGCGGAACCGACCTGCCGTCCAAACCTTCGAGCTAATGATGCGGATAGGCTGAAGCCTTCAACGCCGAGGGGTTACATGGACAGGCGTGGATTCTACGCTGGTGGGGCGCTGACGATCATCCTGCTCGCGAGCGGGATTGGGTACTGGGGCTACCAGGGAACACCGTCCTACGCGATGGGCCAAATCGAGTCCGCCGTTGAGCATGGAAACCGGCTGCGCTTTCAGCAGTACGTCGATCTCGACCGGTTTCTTCCTACTGCCGTCGATCAGCTGATGAGCCAGTCGGTCATGGATCAGGCGACCGACGACAACGCGAGCGGCTTCGAGGCACTCGGTAGCGCCCTCGGCACGGCTTTGGCGGACCAGTTCAAGCCAGCGCTCGTCCAGATGCTGCGGAGCGCGGTCCTGGAAGGAGTGGAGAATGGGCGACTCGACCGGCTCTTCGCGGAGGACAGCGCAGGAGCGGCGGAGGCTGAGATTGACGTTGCCGAGATCGGCGCGTCCACCGGGGCGACACCGCAGAGTTTCGTTGGCATTGGTGAAATCACCAAGGAAGGTGATGTCGCACTCGTGGAACTGCGATTCGAGCAGGCCCACCTCGACACCACGGCTGCACTTCACCTTCGCATGGAACGTGAGGCCCGAAGGTGGCGGGTTGTTGAGCCGGAGAACCTCGACTCCTACCTCCGGACCATCAAGAGCCTCCAGGCGGCCCACCTCGCTGAATTGAACGCAGAACAGAAATCCGAGGTTGAGCGGCACGTGCGGATCGGCAGCCCCGTGAGGTCCGCCGAACGGCTGTTCACGATGACGATGTATGAGGTCGGCGTGCCGGTGACCAACATCGGACGAGCACCCATCCACCTACGCTTCGCATGGCTGAAGGCCCCTGGGGCTGATGGGCCTGCGGAGATCCTTCTCGCGGAGGCCGACCGCCTCGAACCCGGTGACTCGACCACCCTGTCGGCTACGCTGGTGGATCGGAACGCCTCGGTTGATCCGGCATTCCGATCCGGCGACCCCAGGTCCCTCGAAGTCGAGATCTCCTTCGTCGTCGGCGAGGAGGGCAGCGCGCGGTACGTCGGCCCGTACGGGAGTTGGGAGAACTACCTGGCCCGGATGGACGATCCGGCGGGCTTTGCTGACCGGATCCTCGCCCAGCGCGTCCGCCGAGGGGACACCGATGTTAATGACCTGCTCGGCCGCGCCGAGACGGGCCCCTGGATGGTCAACGAAGACACAAATCCGTTGGACGACAGCCCCATCGTCACCCTGATCAATACCGCGAACGAGGGCCGGGCGCGGTTTGGCGATGCCCCTTCGCTCGTGCTCCGGTGCCGGGACAACCGGACCGAGGTGTACATCAACTGGAGCGACTATCTCGGCTCGGATGGCCCGCTGGTTAGCTATCGTGTGGGAGACGGCGACATGCAGCGACGGCGCTGGAGCCTGAGCACTGACAACCGAGCGACGTTCTTTCCTGGGAACGACATCCAGTTGATCCGAGACCTGTCCGAAGCCAACCGCTTCGTGGCCCAGGTGACGCCTTACAGCGAGTCTCCCGTGACGGCAGTCTTCGGGCTTGAGGGGTTGGCCGAGCACGTTGGGAAGCTCCAGGCGGCCTGCAACTGGAACTGAGCGACGCTCGCGCACCGCTTCCGTCCTCCGTCAGCTACTGATCGAATCTCCACACTTTAGGTTGGCTTGGGCCTTCCGAGATAGCTGGGCCAGGGACCCGGGTCGCTCCGGTTGAAACGATCGGTCGTCCCATTGCACAAGTGGCCGCAACATTTCGGCCCTTGCCGCCGGCCAGCGTCCGGGCCGGGAACGCCCGGAGGACCGAGGCGGGTCCCGCTACCTCTCCCCGGACGCTGGCGGCTTCGAGAGCCGATACGCCACCACCGTCGCGACCCCTAAGGAGTCCCGATGGGTCGCCACGAGCCGCCCCGTCTCGAACCAAAAGGGAGGCCCTACCCCCGACGGGAGGACGAGCGCGCCCTCATATGCACCCCGAACCGAGAAGACGCGGAGAACGAAGTCGTGCTCCCCGATCCGCGGCTCTCCGGCCGGCGTGGAGAGCGCGCCCTGCTGGAGCGCGAAGACGGAGTCGGCCACGCCGACCATGACCGAGTAGAGGCGGTAGTGTTCTCCCACGTCCCGTCGGGAGGTGGCTGAGCCTCCGGCCACCCTGGCGAAGCCGTCGAGGACGGCCTGCTTCTCTGATTCGGGGATGGGCGCCCGCTCCATGGGGATGCGGAGGATGCCGAGGAGCTCGCCGTCTTCGGCCCAGTGGAGGAAGCGACCTCGGTCGCTCCGGCCGGACACGACGCCGGCGCTTCCCACCGGCGCGAACCAGCTCATGGGCGCCAAGATCTCGGGGCGGTCCACATTCCGTCGCCGCGAGGCCACCCGAGGCTCCATGGGGGCCACGAAGTCCACGAGCCCGGCCCCGGGGTCCAGGCGGCCCACGCTGTCCCGGAGGACCAGGGGCCCTTCGCTCTCCTCGAAGAAGATCTTCCAGAACCACGGCCGGTGCGTTGCGGGATCGAGGAACGCCACACCGCCACCCCCGGGGATCTGGACACGCCGTTCCTCCAGGAGCTCCCCGCCGAGGCCGAAGCGGGAGAGGCGCTGGTTACCCGGGTCCAGGACCCAGATCGACTGGGGATCCGCCGGCCAGAGGAGCGCGTTGGAGCTGAGGATCTGGCCTGGGCCCTCCCCCCGCTCGCCGAAGCGGTGTAGAACCCGCCGCTCCTCCGGGGCGACGTGTACGAGGCGGGGTTCGCCGGCGTCCAGGATGACGAGAGTCCCGTCCTTGAGGCGGGTGTAGCCCTGTGGACGATAAACGAGGGGCGCCGCACCCGGAGAGGGGGAGCCGGTGGGCAGCTGCCACTCAAGCTCGAGACCCCAGCGGTGGGCCTTGTCGTCCCAGGACGGGAGCGCGGTGAGGGTGTGAACGGCGATCCCAGCGCTGTCGGTGGTGACTACGTCGGGGAAGGCCGGCGCCTCCGCACCACACCCCGACCCGAGGGCCACCGCCACGACGATCGCAGCGCGCCAGAACACGTCAGCGCTGCAGCCGGTGGCCCCCCGCCCGCTGCACACCGCGCTCTTCAATGGTGATCCCCGCCGCTCTCGATCTCCACCCGGTCATCCGTTCGGGCGCTCGCACGAGGTCCGAGGGTGGAGCGCTCTGGCTCAGTCGCGGTCTCGAAGACCCAGGGGCGGACGAGCTGCCCCACCCTCGCCAACTTCCGTCTCCCCTTCGAGAGATACAAGGGGCCCGAAGAGGATCCCCAGGCTCCGAAGGGGCCTCAGCGCCATCTGCCGCCCCCACGTTTGAGCCCCGCCGAGGGCTTCACCGGCCACGACTTTCAAAGTTGAAGGCGACCAATTGAGGAACGCCCGCGTCATCAATAGAGGCGGCGTACAGGCGGTCCCCGTGCCACACTGGCGCTACGTCGAGCTGGACGTCCACAGGAAAGCGAACGGATCCCAGGAACTCTCCAGATACAGCGAAGATCTCCGCACCTCGGCCAACCGGACGACCATCCAGAGCGGAGAAGACCAGGATCCTCCCGTCGGGATGAGCCACGATACGATCGATGGTCGCCTTCTGATCGGGGATCTCGCTCGCTCCAAACTCTGGACGTCCGAAACGTGCCGCATTCTCGTTGTACACGTCGAGGATGGAGTCCTTCTCATGGTCCGTTACCGCCTGCGTAGGAAACCCGTTCAGTTGGAGAACCATGAGGGTATCCCCTTCGGGCGTTCGTTTAGTGATCTGATAGGATCGGCTGTTGGCCGACCAAACCGCCCCGTTGACGTCCTGGGCGATGACCGTCCTATTCTCATAGGGTCTCCGGCGCCCCCCGACGGCATCTACAGGTCCAGTAATTGGCGGTAGCGAATCCCACCCGCCCCCATCAGTAGCCAGCCGAATTGGCCGAAGGATGGCGACGTCTCCGGGATCACGACCACTGCGGTTGGGGAGCTCGGCCGCCCAGTCATAGACGAATCCATCTGTCTTCGGTCCTCCGGGCCATGGAAGAACAACTGAATTGGTGGGGCGGCGGACCGTGTTTAGGACAGCTCCTACCGAGTCGAACTGAACCAGCTTCTGGTTGCCGGGATCGTACACCCACACCCGCCCCGCTGAGTCCACTGACACTCCCACTGGGGTCTCAAAATCGCCCGGGCCCTCCCCTGGTCCCCCGATCGTCCGAACAGGTTGTCCCGCTGCGGTGAAGACCCTCACCTCACTGGCTTGGAGGTCTGTTACGAGGATCTGTTGGTCAGGGCCCACCGCGACTGCGCCAAGCCGCCCAAAAACCTCCATCGGGTCGCCGTCAAGCCTTCCGAGCGAGATGGAGACTCGAGCTTCCTGAGGAGTCGATCCTTCAGTCCAGTCGCTCGTTACCACGTCCCGACCGGCTTCGTCGGAGGCGTCGGGCCCGCAGCCTGATGCACCCAGAGCTACAGCGATGGCCATCGCTGCTGTCACCGACAACCGATTCATCGCAACCCCTCCATCCAGTCCCGAAGTTCACATCGACGCGATGCCAGGGGCCACTATAGCGTGTAAGGTCTGGTCACCACCAGATCGGTGCCGCGCCTGCCGGGACCGCATCCAGAAGACGGCGATCATGGGCAACGCCAGGCGCGTGGTCCATTCAGTTCACCTCCCCGATGCCACTCAGCTCGGGCACCTCGTATCGCCGGATGGACTGGACCCCCAGCTCATCTTCGGCCAAGGCCCACAGCGTATCGCCTCGGATTACCACGCCCCGTTCGGTGGGAAACCCGCTGAACCGCGCCTCTGCGGGGAGCCGAACGGTCGCCAGCCATCGACCCTCTGCTCCGAATACGTCGAACGAACCTGTCGATGCGATTCGATACCTGCCGGTCTCACCAAGGCGATCCTGGAGCGCTGGTGCGAGCTCCCGCCAGACTCCGGGCTGGTTGGGCCAGACCCAGGTCCGGCCGTCGCCGGGCAGGAGAATCCGAGCATAGGCCGGGCGCTCGCGGGGGATGTCGCGGGTACCGGCTTGGCCGCTCATGTGCTCCTGCTCTTGGTCACTCATGACCAGCGGGGACCAACTCCGATTGATCCGCACCACCCCGCCGCCGGGGCGGTACACGTCAAGGCTGTAGTCCTCCGGGCAGCCCACCGCCAGGGAGCCCGCCGACCCGAGGGCCCAGGTGGTCTTGGGGACAAAGGGCTCGCGTGAGTCTTCCCAGTAGCCCGCACGGAACTCACCGGTGGAAAGGGTTTCACACGCGGAGGCAGCGCTCGCCGGCGTGAAGATGGTATCGGGGAAGTCTCCGGCCGCTGCGTCGACCTGCAGAAACGTGGGCCGAGGATGGGGGATTGGGCCCCGGCCTGGGGACGAGGGGTGGACTCCCATCCACAGCGTACCGTCCTGCCGGTACAGGAGGCCCCCATCCACGTAGCGGGGTCGGAGCTTCGGACGCCGTACGCCGGTGACCGCACCGGACTCCAGGTCGAAGACCCTTACCTGGCCGTTGGTGAGGTCTACCGCCGCCAGCTCACCCCCAGCGCTCGCTGCCATCGCCTGCACATAACCCACTTCCGTGGGTCCGCGACCATCTCTGGCGACGTACCCGAGGAATTCCCCACCGGGACTGAATCGACGGATCCCGTCGTCGCGATCGTGGACGAAGATCGAGCCATCGGGACCGGTCGTGAACGCGAGGACGTCCGAGAACACTTGCTCCAGCGGACCGTTCAATTGCCCGACGCGCATGATCTCGCGTGGCACGAGCGTATCGGGAATCGCGGGGGCGGAGTTGCGCACGACCAGGGTGTCCCCGATCTGCGTGGAGGTCTGGGGTGGCACGGGGGTGGAGCAGGCTGCTCCGGTAGAGACCAGCACCATCAGCAAGCCGGTTCGAGCGCCAGGCAGCATGTCTATTGCCGATTAGGGGAGAGGGGCCGAACCTGCTCTGGGCCCTCGCTACTATGTATGTAGTAGGTGGTTCCCCTCTACCCTACTCCGCGGTGGGAGCTTCCGCAACTACGGTGGGATGTGGAGCTTAGGCCAGCTTTCGTCTGAGGTTGATCACGGGGTCCGGCCACTGGGTCCTACTCCCTGGACAACCCCAGCGCGCTCAAGGGATATCTCCTCAGAGTCTGCAGCCCCCATTCATCCTCCATGACGGAGAACACCGCGTCGGCGGCCAGCGACACAATCGTCTCGTTGGGCTGGAGCACCAGCACGCCCTCGCGTCGCCCCTCGCTGTTGATCAGATCGTACCTCGGGCGGTTCTCGCCGGCTCTTGGCGTACGCCAAACCAATACGCCTCCATCCGGTGCCGCAAACACCACCGGCACCTGGGAAGCCGGACGCGGCAGGAATGGGGGCAGCGTCTCCGGCCAACCTGACAGGATGGATGGGTCACAGTTCGGCCGGTCCACGCCGAAGTAATTCCGCATCGTAAAGCACTTCGTTTCTCTGTCGACTCTCGTTCGTTCAAATTCGATCGACGGGCCGACCGACCACTGCCCGTCTGGCCTGCGCCACCGCACGTGATACGGATCGTGCCACACCACTGCCGTAGTTCCGTCAGAATACACGACGGCCTGTGGCCGGGTGGAGAGGGGGTTGGCGCCCACCCACCACGGATACATCGCAATGCCCTCGACCATGGCTTGATGGCCATCTGCGTCCCCCGGCAGGCGAGCAATTGTATCCAGACTTTCCCGAGCCCGGTCTCCCATGATCAGGAACACCGAATCAGGATAGCCAGGCGTACCGTCCCGAGGAATGGTAAAGGTGGCTTCACCGACTACGTGAGAACCAGCATCGACCCCGACAATCTCTGGCAGCATATGGCGGTTGATGACGGATCTTCCGGTCACCGTCTCGACCACCTCGCTGCCTTTGAAAAGCAGCCACCGGCGGGTGATGGCGTCCACGAACAGGGTGGAATCGGCTCTCAACGGGAACACTGACCCGACACCCTCCATCTCTCCTGGCCCTTCCCCAGTGCGTGCCGCAGGCCTCGCCTCGGTTCCGTCCCACTCGAGGAACAGGAGCCCCTCCGTACGATCCGCCACGATGACTCCGTCGTCCAACGCCCTGATTGAGTGGACCGCTGTGAACTTCTTGTTCGAGGTCCAGCTGGGATCACCCAGGCGGACCTCTTGAGACCGTACCGGCTGGAAGGCACCTGTCCCCCCCAGTGTGGCGACCGAGACGCCGAGCCAGACGGTGGCCCGGATTGATATGACGGTACTACGAACACTCATCGGGCTCTCCATCGCTCGATTCCCTGTTCTCGACCGATATCCGGCCGCCGGGGAGCGTATCCACCACGGTCCCGCCGTTCGTATCCAGATCCCCGCCGCATCCTGTGAGACCAAAAGACAACAAGGACAATCCAATCACCCACATCATCCCGCCCTCCCTCCTCTGTACCTGCCGGCCTCTGAAAAACCCGCCTTTTGTTCCAGCGGATCCAAACCATCCTCAGCGAATGTACCTCGACCACCCGGGTCACAAGGGCTTTTGAACCGACGGAGACGTAGTCACCGTTTGCCTCCCGGCGGGTGCTCATCGACCGCCCCAGACCCGCGAGGGGCGTAGAACGACCGCCGCACCTCCCGGCGGGCTCACCAGGCTGGCCGGCCGAAATCGTAAGTGACGCCCTCACCACCCCCTGTGCTCCTCCGGAGGGTCCCCACGAGCACGTAGGGCACATCGAACGAATCGGTGGCGACCACCGCGACCCGTTCGCCCCTGAAGGCGGGGATGGAATGCACCGAGATCGGAAGGGGGAACTCTACCGTACCCACAAGATGGCCAGAGTCGGAGTAGATCTCGAAGAACGGGGTGTCCTCTCGATATGTGCGGTCGGTCAACTGCACCAACACACCGCCATTCGGTAAGGGATAAAGGCCGTGTAGAAGGGGCCGCGAGAAGTAAAAGTCATCCCACTCGTAACCGGCCCGACGGAGGGATGTCTCGATCGCCGACCGGTCCTCTCGGGTCAGCTCCGTAGCCGACCGGTGGTCCCCGACGATCACCACCGTCGTGTCCCCGCTCCAATCCCGGCGGTAGATTTCGAGCTTGTCCGACCTCCCAAACCACAGCCCCTTCTCATCGAAACTAAAGGCCGTAAACGTGTAGTAGTCCGGGGCATTCCCGAAGCCCACTCCGGGCCGAAACGGGAGGTCCCGGCTATGGAACGGCTGAAGGTCGAGTTGAGGGTAGGACTCTACGACGTTCCCCAGGGTGTCCATCACGTTGAAGTCCATCGAGATCAGCCGACCATTGAGGTCCGCTGATTGATCAATGAACGTCGACCCCTCTCCCTGGAAGACCAGGCGCTTCTGCCTTTGTACCAGCGCTCCGAACGGACGCTGAGCGGTGCGGGCGAACGCCCCCGTGCTATCGAACTTCGTGTAGCGACGGTCGAAGGCGTTCGCCACCCAGATACCGCCGTCGGGGGCGACGCCGAGGGCCGTGGGCTTGATCAGCTCGCCCGGGCCGCGTCCCGGTCCCGCGAGTTGCCGGACGAATGTGCCTGCGGAATCGAACAGCAGTAGGCGATCCCCGTAGTAGCTGTTCACGAGGAGCGAGCCGTCCGGGCGGAAGGTGAGGATCAGGTAGTCGTTCTGGAAGACCTCATCGCTCTCACCCGCCCCCAAACGAAAGTCCTCGACAAACTCGAACTCTGGGACGACCTCGCCGTTCGGATCAGGAAGGATGCGAACCGAGTCGGACAACGCGGTCCGTTCCGTTGAAACCCGCACCTGTTCACCCAACGGTACCGGGAGACCGCGGTCATCGGACGAGTCGCCGCCACAGGCAACCAAGCCAACCAAAGCAAGCAGAAGGGCCTTCCGCCTGACCCGGCCGTCAGATGGGTCTTTCAAGCGAAACCTCCGGCGCTGGATCAACGACTGAATCTGATCGCTCCTCTTGGATGCCGAGCGGCCTGCAACGTCCCGAGCCCGGCAGAGTGCTCCAAGAATGGCTCCCAGTCTGCAGGCCCCGTTCATTCTCCGCTAACCACCGCCGAAATCGTAAGCAGCCCCCGCATTGTTCTCCGACGTCCGCCGTAGGCTTCCCACGAGAACGTAGGGTACATCGAACTGATCGGTGGCTACCACCGCGATCCGTTCCCCCTGAAATGCGGGGATCGCATGTACCGAAATGGGGAGCGGGAATTCCACCGTACCCACAAGCTGGCCGGAATCGGAGTAGATCTCGAAGTACGGGGTGTCTTCTCGACGCTTGCGGTCCGTCAACTGCACCAAGACACCGCCATTCGGCATGGGATAGAGGCCGTGTAGGAGAGGCCTCGAGAAGTAGAAGTCGTCCCATTCGAGACCCGCGCCACGGATAGCCGTCTCGATGACCGACCGGTCCACTCGGGTCAGCTCCGGGTCTTCCCGGTGGTCACCGATGATCACCAGTGTCGTGTCCCCACTCCACTCCCGTCGGTAGATCTGGAGATCATCGGATTGGCCGAACCACACTCCGTCCTCGTCAAAGCCGAAGACTGTGAAGGTGTAGTAATCCGGGGCACGGCCTAACCCTACACCGAATCGTGGAATATCCCGACTTTGAAAGGGCTTGACATCAAGATGCGGATACGTCTCCAGAAGGTTCCCCACCGTATCCATCACGTTGAAGCTGACGGGTGTCATTCGCCCCCTGATCTCGGCGGCCTGATCAATGAAGGTCCCTCCGTCAAGAAAGATCAGCCGCTTTTGCTTCTGCACCACCACCCCAAACGGACGGGGTACAGTCCGAAGAAACTCACCCGTACTGTCAAACTTCGAGTATCGCCTGTTGAACGCATGGGCCACCCAAATACTGCCATCGGGGGCCGTGCCGAGGGCAGTGGGGCTGCTCAACTCACCCGGTCCCCGACCAGGACCTGCGAGCTGTCGCACGAACTCTCCCGAAGCGTCGAACAGCAGGAGGCGATCCCCCCAATAGCCGGTTGTCACGAGCGACCCGTCGGACAGAAAGCTCAAGGTCAAGTAGTCATTTCGGAACAACTCTTCAAAGTCCCCGGTTCCTAAGCGGAAATCCTCCACGAACTCAAACTCTGGGATGAGCTCGCCGTTTGGATCTGGGAGGATGCGCACCGTGTCGGACAGGTCGGACACTTCCGTCGAGACCCGGACTTGTTTCCCCACCGGGACCGGGCTACCGCGGTCCCCGGACGAGTCGCCGCCGCAGGCCAGCACGCCGACAAGACCGAGGAGAGGGATTTTCCCTCTAACCAGGCGGCCGCATGTAACCTTCACACCACAGCTCCGGCGCCGGAGTAAAGATGGCTGCTCCTCAGGTGCCAGGTCGATCGGACCTCGACCACCCGGCTCATGAGGCGAACATGGGACGGAGATGTGCCCGGGTGCCCGTTCCTCACCGCATCTCTTCCGGAATCTCTACCACACGGACCGAAGGCAGCTCAAACTCATCGAGAGTCAGGACGACAAAATGACCATCTCCCACCGCCAGAATCTCGCTGGTACCTGGGAACTCCGCCTGGCCCAAGAAGACGCCGTCTTCGGAAAGGAACCACCATTGCCCTGATGGCTCCCGAAAGGGCATGAACCGTCGGGCCCAGATCCGACCATCAGCTGCTACCTGCAGCCGCTCAAAGGCAGGTCGGCCCTCGGGCTGAAGAGCTTCGTCGAAGAGGAACATCACCGGCAGTGGTTGATTGCTCTCCGTGGCTTCCGTCCGGGCATCGTCCCTCAACCGGCTTAACTCCTCTTCAGACAGCGCCTCGTCGGCATCCGGATACCGGAAGAGTTCCGTGACTCCATCCGTGGGATCGATGACTACAATTTCATGGCGCCGGCCTGTCGTCAGATAGAGACGATCGCCCCGAAATTCCACGGCGGTCGAGACGCCAAAGGGGGCAACCCAGATTCGCGGTCCCTCACCGATCATCTCGCGAGCGTCGGCCGTGTACAGGGTGTCCGAGGTGCCCGTATTTAGGTCCACCACCCGGACCAGTCCCGGGATCACCACGCGTGCCGCACCGCCACTCCGCGCTTCCGTTCGCTGGCCGCCCCGGTCATACTCCCACGCCAGTACCCGTTGCCCTTCGAGGCGCCAAACGCGGTTCGGAGGCCGGGGAAACAGGGACGGTGGAAGAGTGAAGACATCAACCACGGTGCCATCCGCCGATATGTCCGTCATGCGTCCCAGGCGGGCATCGTAGACTCGGATGAGCCCCTCTCTGGTTACATCAAGGGACACGGGACCCAGAAACTCTCCGGGTGCTTGCCCGGAACGGCCGACGATCGCGGCGGTTTCCCCATTCGAGTCAAAGATCACAACCTGACTCAACTGAGAGTCCAGGACCGCGACCGATCCGTTCGGGAGCAACTCTGCTGCAGTGACGCGTGACAAGTCTGGTGCCGATTCGTCTCCACGTGCCGGGACTTCGAGGACGGGTCGGAGTCCAGCACGGACCGGCCCCCTCCAACTTGTTTGGGCCGTTGTGACGATTCTGATCCCGGCGGAATCCCGCTCGGTGTTCCCGATCTCGGTCTCCGAAGAACCGCAGGCAGCCAGACCGACCAAGCCGAGAGCAAGGGCGAAAGCCTGCCAACTGGCCAGTTGATCGGACAGGGCTTTCACGAGGAGGGAGGTCCCGCAGTCGCCGCGATCGATCCATTCCGTGTTGGCGGCGCAGCCCATGGGGGCGGCTCTCACGCCGACGCTCCGGCGCCGGGAGGCGCCCCCACCGGGGCGGGCACGCTCGGCACGTCCGTCGCCCCCGCCCTCGCCTTCCACCCCTCCAGCACCCCGTAGACCGCCGGCGTGATGGTCAGGACGAAGAGCGTGGACGACAGCAGCCCCCCGATGAGGACCAGCGCCAGCGCGTCCCAGATGTTGGAGCCCGTGGCCTCCCCGAAGAGGACGAGAGGAAGAAGGCCCAGCACGGTGGTGGTGGTGGTCATGAGGATGGGCCGCACCCGCTCCAGCGTCCCCCGCACCACCGCCTCGGCCAGGGGCAGCGTCGGCGCCCGCCGGCGCACGCCGTTCACGTGATCCACCAGTAGGATAGCGTTGTTGACCACGATGCCGAACATCATGATCACCCCGATGTAGGCCTCCCGGGTGAAGGACGCCCCGGTGTAGAAGAAGATCAGGTAGACCCCGATCAGGGCCATGGGGACGGTGAGGATCACACAGAAGGGCTGGAGGAGGGACTCGAAGAGGGCCGCGGTGACCATGTAGACCAGCAGGAGCGCCAGCGCCACCACCATCCAGATCTGCTGGCGGTCCTCGGCGTCGATGAACCAGCCCACGTCGCCCTTCTCCACCGCGTAGCCCGGCGGCACCTCCGTGCCGTCGATGACCGCCTCGTGGAAGAGGTCGCCGAGCTTGGTGGGCCCCCGGAACTCGTAGGCCACGGTGCGCTCGTACTGCTGGTTCTCCCGGCGGATGCGGGCCAGGACGTCCCGGCTCTCCACGCGCACCACGTCGCCCAGGCGGATGCGCCGCCCCGAGGGGGTGTCGACGAGGGTCTCCCGGAGGGCCAGGACGTCCATGTCCTCGTTCTCCTCCAGCTTCACCTGGTACTGGACCTCCTCGCCGCCGAGCTTGAGGAAGGAGAAGCCGGCGCTCCCGCCCACCGCCGTCCGGAGGCGCTTCACCAGGTCCTCCACCGTGAGGTCGTAGACCGCCAGGCGGGCCCGGTCCACGACCACGACGAACTCGCTTGCCTTGTCCCGGGTGAAGCGCCGGGAGGAGGCGTTGGTGTCCACCTCCTGGACCCGGGAGAGCCGCTCCAGCCGCTGGCCGATGTTCTCCGCGATGTCCCGCACCCGCTCGTAGTTGTAGCCCAGGACGGTGATGGCGTAGTTGGGCGGCGAGGACCCGCCCCCGTAGAACGACGGGCCGTAGCCGTAGACCCGCACCTCCGCGCCGGTGAAGGAGTGGCTGTACGCCACCATCTGCTCCTTGATGGCCACCGGGACCGCCGTCGTCTCCAGCGAGTCCGGGAAGGTGATCTCCAGGTAGCCCCGGTTGGCCTGGACGTCGGCGGTGAACTGCTCCACCTCGGGCATGGCCGCCACCTTCTCCTCGAAGAAGGCCACCAGCTCGTCGGTGCGCTCCAGGCTCGAGCCCCGGGGCAGATCGATCATGACGCTGATGTACGTGCGCGAGCCCCATCCCCCGCCCCACATGGCCCAGGTGCTCACGTACTTGTCGAAGAGGTGCCAGGAGCCCCCGAAGACGGCCACGGTGAGGAGCACCGCGAACCAGGGGTGACGCACCGTGAACCCCACCACGTCGGCGTAGAAGCGGAGATAGAGGGGGCGGGTGTCGGAGGAGGCGGGTTCGACAGGGCCGGCCGCGGGCGTGACCGCAGCATATCGGCCCCCTCCTGCCGCCAGCGCCCTCGCCGTCAGGCCGGGAATGAAGGTGAAGGCCACGAAGAGCGACGCCACCAGCGTCAGCGCCACGACCACGGCCAGGGGCACGTAGAAGACGCGGAGCTCGCCCTGGAGGTAGACGAAGGGCACGAAGACGATGAGCGTCGTGGCCGTGGAGGCCAGGATGGGCAGGACCACCTCCCGGGCGCCCTCCGCGGCGGCCGCCGCGGCGGGGCGGCCTTCCTGGCGCTTCCGCCAGACGTTCTCCAGGACGACGATGGAGTTGTCCACGATGAGCCCGAAGCCCATGGCCAGCCCCATGAGCGTCAGGAGGTTCAGCGTGAGCCCCCCGAAGTAGATGAGGTTCAGCGCGATGAGGACGCTGAAGGCGATGGTGGCGAAGACCAGCGCCGCCGAGCGCACCGAGCGCAGGAAGGCCAGGAGCACCAGGAAGATCACCAGCGCGCTGAAGAGGGCGCGGGTGCGGAGGTCGGTCAGCTCGTCCCGGATGTCCTCGCTCTCGTCGTCCTCCAGGATGAAGCGGGCCCCGTAGGGGTTGAGCCGCTCCAGCCTGGCCATGCGCGCCTTCACCGAGTCGGCCACGGCCACCGTGTTGGCCCCCAGGCGCTTCGTGAGCGTCAGGGTGACGGCCGGACGCCCGTCGATGCGGCTGAAGCTCCGGGCCTCCTCCCAGGTGTCGTGGACCGTGGCCACGTCCCGGACGCGCACCGGCGTGCCCCCCACGGCCAGGAGCACGGCGTCGCGCACCGCCTGGGCGTCGTCGGGGCGGTTCACGATGGTCACCGTCCACTCGCTCCCGGCCTCCCGCACCGCGCCGGCCTCCCGGACCAGGTCCAGGTCGCGGATGGCCCGTTGGACCTCCCACGGCTGGAGCTCGAGGGAGGCCAGCGTCTCGGCGTCGACCCGGATCTCGAGCCGGCGCTCCCGCCCGCCTCCCACCCGGGCCACGGCCACCCCCTCCACCTGCTGGACCTCGGGCGCCACCACGTCGTCCACGTGCTGGCGGAGCGCCTCCAGGGTGTAGGGGCCGGTGAAGGTGTAGCGGAGGAAGGGGCGGTTCTGCTCGGCGAACTCCTCGGGGACGTAGGGCTCCACCACCACCCGCCCCACCTCCCGGGGCAGCTCGTCCTCCAGCGCCGCCAACCGCTCCGAGAGGTCGAGGCGGGCGAAGTCCATGTCGGTGTCCCGGGCGAACTCCACCTGGATGTCGGCCTGCCCGGAGGAGTTCTGCTCGTACGACTCGGAGACGATGGTCTCCACCCCGCGAACCTGCTGGATGGCCGCTTCCAGCGGCGAGGTCAGGAAGGCCTCCACGGTTTCGGGGCTGGCTCCGGGCCAGCTCGCCCGCACGGTGAGCTGGGGAAGCTGGGTGTCGGGGAGCAGCTCGATGGGGATGTTGCCCCACGCCGCCACGCCCAGGAGGGCCACGGCCAGGTAGGTCATGGTCACGGCCACCGGCCGCCGGATGCTGGCGCGGATCATGGCGCCTCAGTCCCCGCCCGCGGGGGCGGCGGGGGGCGCGTCGGGGGCCAGGCCCACGGGGCGGCCCTCGGCGAGGGCGTCCCCGCCCAGGCGGAGGCGCGCCCGCTCCACCGACTGGTAG
>CAZAQV010000047.1:0-23529 GCA_964487255.1 uncultured Polyangiales bacterium
AGCGCCGCGGGCCCGTCCTCCAGCAGCCGGTCCACCATCTCCCACTCGGCCTCCTGGATCTCCGCGACGTCCTCGTGCTCAAGGAATTTCTCCAACTCGTCGATCAGCGTACCCAGGGCAGCCCCACCGGAGCTCGTGAGCAACCAGAGGGGGACACCGACCGCGCCACCGAAGGCCGCGATCCCCGCGCCCTGCGTGCTGGCCGCGCCCGCCACCGCCGCGCCGCCGAGGGCCAGGCGGCTGGCCCAGCTGCGCTCGTCCCAGAGAAGCCGCTTCGACCTCACTCCCGCCTTGACGAGCTGCTCCTTGAGCTGCTCGAGGATGGGGAGGACCACCTCCCGTCGAGCGGTGAGACGCACCGCCGTCACGGCACGAGCGAGCCGACGCCGGCCCGAAGTCCGGACCTGCTGCATCTGGCGGGCCCAGCGATACAGCTCCCGACGCTGCTCGTCGTCGAGGTTCGCGACGGTCCGCTGAACAACGGTCAGGGACCGGGAACGCTCCTGGGGATCGGGCGATGCATCCATGTCGACCTCTGCACCGGGGGGGGACGGGATTGGAGGATACGCCGCGGATGGACCGGGCGCCATCGCCTTCCCCTCCCCGCCCGCTGGCCCGGCGCACCGTACCCGCCCTAAGCTGTGTCACACCCCAGCCGCAGATTGGGCTGATGCTCCCGGCGCTTAGATGGCCGATCCACAACCGGCCCCCAGGTCCCGTGGTCCGGATCGCCCCCCGTCCTCTCGGACACACCCGACATCCCCGAAGGAGAGCACCTTGGCCAAGTATCCTCCAGCTGAGAAGATCCTCGACGCGGCCCAGACCTGGAAGGATCAGTGCCTTCTGTCGGATGGGTCCATGCTCTCCGATCGACGCCTTTGGAGATCCCAGAATTTCGCGGAGTTGGACCGCTATTTCGTCCAAAACCTGGATGAGGGTGAGGGAGACTTCTTCGGCAAACTGGAGTTGCAGCTACAGCCAGCCACCCCGCACGCCAAAATGCTGGCTGCTGAGCTCCTCTGGGTGATGTACCTAATGGTCTCCGAGAGCTCGATGGGAGCGGAGACCAAGCGCTTCCAGATCAAGCGGGTCTGGGAGTGGTCCGGGGAGCCCTTTCCGGAGGACCACCCGGCCGTGGGAGAGATCCTGGCCCAGGGCGTGGCCCATCCGGGGACGGCGTACCACACCCACCGCTGGAGGGAATTCCGGTTCTTCATCACCCTGATGGAGGACTGGAAAGCGGTCCCCGATTCCGAGCGCCGGAAGCTTCTGTCCGATCCCTGGGAGTTCGCCGGATGGCTGGAGGTCCGGGAGTTCGCCGACGCCCGCCAGCTCCGCCACGTCCTCCTCTTCCTCCTTTTCCCGGAACAGTTCGAGCGCATCGCTACGGCTTCGCACAAGCGGACCATCGTCCGGGTCTTCCGATCGGAGTGGGGTCAGGACCCCGAAGTGCCCGACTACTCAGACCGGATTGCGCTGGACCGCGAGGTCCTGAAGATCCGCGAACGGCTCGAAGAGGAGTACGGAGACGAGGTCAAACCCCTCGATTTCTACCTGCAACCGCTCCGTGATCTGTGGCGGGAGAAGAAGGCCCCCGAGGAGGAAGACGAGACGGACTGGCCGGACGAGGAGGAGGCCAAGGCATGGCTCGAGCAGCAGTTCGGCGGCGCCAACGTATGGCTCATCACCGCCGGCGAGGGCGGTCGACTCTGGCGGGAATTCCGGGACAAAGGGATGATCGCGGTGGGTTGGGACCATCTGGGCGACCTGGCCGACTACTCATCGCGCGACGCCATGCACGACGCCATCGCGGAGCACGAGGGTCGGGAGAACCCGAGGAACGACTCCCTGGCAGTCTGGCAGTTCGCCCAGGAGATGAGCGAGGGGGACCTCGTGGTGGTGAAACAAGGCATCAAGAGCCTGCTCGGCTGGGGCCGGATCACCGGCCCCTACACCTTCGACCCGGAACGAGCGGAGTACCAGCACACCCGCCCGGTGACATGGGAGAAGACGGGCGAGTGGGACATCCCGAGTGACGCAGGCGTAACGGGCAAGCGCCTCACCGAATTCAGCCAGTACCCATCATGGACGCGGTGGGCCCTGGAGACGATGGGTGGGGCTCGGCGCACCGCCGACACCAGCACGGCCGAAGGGCCTTACACCCTCAATCACGCCCTCCGGGGATTGTTCTTAGACGCCAATCAATTCGGGACCCTGCTCGACACCTTGAGCCGTCGCAAGAACGTGATCGTCCAGGGTCCTCCTGGCGTCGGCAAGACCTTCATGGCCCGGCGCCTGGCCTGGACCCTCATCGGACAAAGGAGCCCCCGGCACGTCGAGTTCGTCCAGTTCCACCAGTCCTATGCCTACGAGGACTTCGTCCAGGGTTGGCGCCCCAATGAGCAGGGAGGGTTCATCCTCCGGCCAGGGGTCTTCCACACCTTCTGCGAGACGGCCCGCGAAGACCCTGGTACGCCCCACGTCTTCATCATCGACGAGATCAACAGAGGCAACCTGAGCCGCATCTTCGGCGAGCTGATGATGCTCGTCGAGGGCGACAAGCGGGGGCCGGATCATGCGATCCCCCTCACGTATTCTCCGGGAGAACGGTTCTCGGTGCCCAAGAACCTCTACGTGGTCGGCCTGATGAATACCGCCGACCGGTCGCTGGCCCTCGTGGACTACGCCCTGCGACGGCGCTTCGGCTTCGTGGATCTGGAGCCGGCCTTCGGGTGGGAGCGGTTCAGCCAGCACCTGCTCAGCGTGGGGGTCGTCCCCGAGGTGGTGGAGATCATCAACGACCGGATGGCCGGTCTGAACGAGTCCATCCGGGCCGACCGCCGGAACCTCGGGCCCGGCTTCGAGGTCGGGCACAGCTACTTCGTGCCCTCGGGGGACGAAGAAAATCTGGACCGCCCTTGGTACGATTCCATCATCGAGACCGAGGTGGCGCCCCTGCTCCGCGAATACTGGTTCGACCAGACCGACGTGCTCGACGAGCACCTCTCGATGCTGCTCCGGTGAAGATCCCGATCAAGAACCTCTACTATCTCCTCTGCTACGCCTCCGGCCAGCTGGAGCGGCTGGAGTTGGTGGGAGCGGCGGCCCTGGACCGGTTCGAGCGGGTCGAGGACCTGCTGGGCAAGGTTCTCGCGGAGGGGACCTTCCATCTGATCCGACAAGGAATCGACCGGGGCTACCGCGAGATCACGGAGGAGATCCCGGGAGTGCGCGGAAAGCTGCTGGTGGGAGCCATGGCCACCCGCGCTGTGCGCGCCCGCGGCCGGACGATCTGCACCTTCGAGGAGTTCTCTCCCGACGTGCTCCACAACCGGATCCTACGCTCGAGCCTGGCCCTCTTGCTCCGTAGCGATGGACTCACCGATCGGGTCCGGAGCGACGTATCGCTGGCACATCAGAAGCTCGACGGAATTCAGGTTGTTCGGCTGAACCGGAAGCTCTTCCGGCAAGTCCAGCTAGACCGCAACCAGCGCTTCTACGGATTCCTCCTCTCGATATGCGAGCTAGTGGTCGAATCGGCCCTGGTCGGGGAGGAATCCGGACAACTCCACTTCCACGACTTCCGGCGAGACGAGAAGCGAATGTGGAAGGTGTTCGAGGACTTCGCGCTCGAGTTCTATCGGGCTGAGCAGTCTCGATTCCATGTCACCGGCCAACGCCACGTGCCCTGGGATCGGCCGCTGGACGACGAACGGCCGGACTATGACGCCCTGCCGGTGATGCAGTCGGACATTACGCTCGTCTCGGACGATCGCCGGATCGTCCTGGATACGAAGTTCTACCAGGAGCCCCTGTCGTCCCATCACGGAGCCCGGAAGCTCCGGTCCGGAAATCTCTACCAGCTACTGACCTATCTAGGGAACCGACAGGCCCGGCTTCCGGAAGGTCCAAGACATGAGGGCATCCTGCTGTACGCGGCGGTGAAAGAGTCCTTCCGGATCGATGTTGATCTCCAGGGATTCCGGGTCCAGGCCCGAACGGTAGATCTCGACCGGCCATGGCAGGACGTACGTGAGGAGATGCTGGAAGTGCTCGAGCCGGAATACGTCGGTCACGGGTGACCGGCAGGGCCAATCAGGCTTCAAGATCCTCCAGAAACTCCGACCCGGGCTCCACCCCCGTCACCAGCAGATTGTCCCGTGCCCGGGTGCACGCGACGTAGAGCAGATGCCGCTCGGTGTCGTAGACCTCCAAGAGGTCCGCCTCATCGCCGATGGTCTGGATCCGCGCATCCAGTGGAAGGACGTCGTCGTCGCACGCCATCACCACCACCGCCCCGAACTCCAGCCCCTTCGCCAGGTGCATGGTTGCCACAGCGACCCGCCCGGGGTCGAGATCGACTCGGTCATCAAGCTCAAGGGCCTCCAGACCTGCCTCGGCCACCGCCTCCAGCGCCCGGCCTAGCTCAGCCTCGGATCGCACGAAAACGGCCATGGTCCCCGAGCTCACCCCCTCCTCACCTCGGGAGCGCAGCCACTCCGCTATGGCCGCGATCTCGGCTCCTTCGTCCGGGTAGGTCGCGATGGTGGGCGGCGGACCATTGAAGACGCTTACCGTGTCGCTTCGGTCCTCCAGGTGTCCGTCGGCGTCTCCAAGCTCCGCGCCCAGCAGACGGTCCGCGTGTGTCCGGATCTGATGCGAGGTCCGGTAGTTCACGCGCAGCGTCTTGGACCGCCCTCGCACGTCCACGCCCAGAGCCTTCCAGGAGAAGGGGGCCTGGAAAATCCGTTGCCCGAGATCTCCGGCGAAGAAGAGGCCACTAGGGTCCTCCCCGCCCAGTGCCGCGAAGAAGCGTAGCTGAGAGACGGATAGATCCTGCGCTTCGTCGATGATGGCGAAATCATAGGGTGACCGCCGATCCGCTTCGAGCTTCTCGGCAAGGGCGGTGTAGGCTTCCGCCAGCGTCTTCTTCCCCGACGCCGCCAGCGTGGCCCGGACCCGTTCGAAGACTGGCCATAGGGCCTCCCGGTGGGACTCGGCAAGTCGGGTCCGACGCCCGATACGGCTCACGTCTCGGTAGGCTTCATAGGAACGGAGCTGCCAGGCATCGACCACCTGCTCCCACTCGCTCCGCACGAAGCTGGCCCGGAAGTTCTGGTCCGCCGAGCGGGCTAGTGCATTCTCCAGCGCCTGCCGCACGTCCTCCTCCCGCGCGAGGTCCAAGGGTCCGAGGAGTGCGCGGTAGAGCCGAAGCGCAAGGGTGTCCAACGCCTCCACGTCGACGCGCTCCATGACCCGCGGCTCATTGCCGACCAGCTTACGGAGCCGGGCCCGGAGACCGGCTGCGAGGGTCCGCGTGAACGTGGTCAGAAGCACCCGCGCCTCCGGGTGCTGGCGGGCCAGGTGTACCGCCCGGTGGAGGGCGACGATGGTCTTGCCGGTCCCGGCAGATCCAGACACCCGGGCGGGGCCGTTGAAGTCGTGCTCTACCCAACGCCGCTGATCCGGGTGCAGGAAAACCAGCCACTGGTCCCATGGATAATCCAGGGCACGTTCCAACTCCTCGGCATTCTCGATGACGCGGAAGCGGCGCTGAGCGTCGGGATGTTCAAACGGATCGTCGGGCGCCGGCTCGGGAACCCGCGGGCGGCCGCCTGTGGCAAGCTCCAGGACCGCCTCCGCGGCCTCTGCGGGCAACCGCTCTGCCAGCGCCAGGAGGCGGTCTTCATCCGCACCGAGCAGGTCTTCGACCCAGTCCTCCGGCACCCCGTATCCGAGCAGCTCCTCTGCCGAGAAGCGCTCGAGGACCAGAGGTGTCGGCTTCGCCTTCCGTTCCTCCTGGATGTAGACCGGGACGACGATCTCCTTCTCCTTCACCGTCTCCCGGATCTCAACGATCTGGGCGGCGCCCGTGCGAGGATGAGCCTCCAGCTTTCGCCGAGCGGCCCAATCGTAGGCCGCGTCGTGGTGATCCACGTAGCAGAGGAGGAGGCTCCCGGCGCTCCGATGCACGATGATCCGGATGTCGGAGCCGGCGCGCACCGACCAGAAATTCTTGTCGCGGACACCGTCCAGGCGGTGAAAGCTGTGCCCGGGCCGCGCCGGGTCAACCTGGAGGTCGAAGACGGTGGTCTTCACCGTCTTCTGTTCCTCACCCGTCAGCCGGGCCAGGCTATCGGTGAAGGTGTCGGAGATCCGGAAGTCCATAGGATCAGGCCCGGAAGACCTTCATGACCTCGTCCCCGAGGTGGTTGATGACCTTCACGGCGATGCGACCGCTGGAGGGCTTCGGAAAGGGTCGAGACGTGTCGCTGTAGAGCGTATCCCAGGCATCGGCGTCGATCTCGGCCTTCAGAGTGGTCTTGAGCGACTTGTACGGGTCGTTGGCGCCGAGGAAGTACGCCTGGCGCACAAAGAAGCTCTCCCCGTTGTAGTCGGTATCGACGAACCAGCAGGCGATCCCGTCGGCACCGTCGCTGCGCACCTCTCCCGTGCTCGGGTCGAAGACGTCCACGCCGTTGATCTTGACCTGAACGTGCTCGTCGTTCTCCTCCAAGAGCTTGATGTCCGGTTCACCAAAGATGACGAAGAGGTTTCCGGAGCCCGTGTTCTTGAGCTCGTCGGCCATGTGGAGGTCCGCGTTCATACGCGCCTTGAGCACTGGGACCCGGCCGAACTTGTCGAACTCGGTGGCGTGTGGTTCGTAATTGAAGGCGCAGGCGATGACCACGTCGAAGCCCGCGTCCCCCGCCTCCTTGGCCGCCTCCACTAGGTGTACCCTACGCACCGTTCCGAACTCGGGGCCGATGAAGATACCCGCGCGCTTCTCGCGAGCGCCTTCTTGATATCGGCCCTCGGCCGAGATGAAGGTGCCTGGCCACCCGCGGAGCGAGCTGAACTCGATGCGGTCTTCCTTGTGCGCCTGCTGCACCCCGGCGGTCTCCAGGTTCTGAAGCACCATCTGGCCGAACTCGGGAAGGTGCCCATAGTCCTCAGGGGCCTCCTTCACCCCGTCCAAGGGATCGATGAGCTCGTCATCCTCATCCACGCCGAGCGTCCGGTGTGGGCTCAAGCTCTCGACGGTAAAGGGACCCGCGACGCGGACCGTGTTCGAATCCTCGTACGGCCGGTCGTAGAGGTACTCAAAGTCGGCCCTGGCGGCGATGGAGGCGTCGATCTCTTGTTGCCGCTCAATGCGGAGCTCCCACCACTTCCTGTGAAGCTCAATGAGCTCGGGATCTTCCCAGGAATCCACCGGGTGCTCCGGGAAGGTGTCGATGGTGTAATCGCGACCCATTATCTCATTGACACGATCAACCGCTTTCTGGCGGGTGGCGTCGGTGGTGACTTTCATGAAGCGTTCATGTTGTTCCTGGGCAGCTATCGGCCAAGGGTCGCCAGGTTGCCTCAGGACCTGCCACTCTACGAGGTCCAGGCCACGACGAGCGTTGATTTCTTCCAGGAGCGGCTTCATTTGCTCCTGAAACTCCTCCCAGATTACATCGATCTCAGCATTATTCGCGATGGCCCCAAGCGTGATATACGGGACGCGCTCGTATACGAATCCCTGTCGGAGGTCTCCGTGGGTTGGCCCAGCCGAAACATCCTCCCGCCTTAGCTCAGCTTCCTTCTCTTGTCCCGCCGGCGAGTCGGCAAGGAGGAAGAACGGGTATCGGGCCCCCATGATACGAGCCCGCGCCAAAGCAAGGGCGACGCGAGACGTATCGATGACGATCCACCGCCGTCCCCACTGCTCCGCGACATACCCCGTGGTACCCGAGCCACACGTGGGATCGACCACCAGATCTCCGGGGTCCGTCGTCATGAGCAGACACCGTTGGACCACGTTGACATGGGTCTGCACCACGAAGGTCTTGTCTTTTGCGTCGTATCCCCAGCGGGTATCCAGCCACAGATTTGAGATGGGTACAGCAAGGGCATCGTCGAAGAACCGTACATATGACACCGATTTATCACGAGGCAGCAACCGACCCGCGCGCCGCAATCGGCCCATCCCCTCTCTACTGGTCGACCATCCCCTTGTTGCCCCGGGCTTGAAGGTCTTGCCAAAAGCCTGGAAACTGAAAGTAGACGCTTCGGAGGGAGTCTGGGATGTGGTCGGCGCTGGCCTGAATAAACGTTCCTGTCCTTCGAGATTATTGAGATCAACACGATCGTACTCACCAAATCCCTTCCAATCGTATTTATACTCCCCTCCGCCCTCCTCAGTCGTACGCATGGTGTACGGGCGCCGGAATTTCACGTGAGGCTTGCTCTTGCAATACCACAACAGGACGTCACCGACCGGCGCTAAATGCTGACTAGTCGCCGAACTGGTCTTCCAGAAAAATATCTGAGAACAGAAATTCTCATCGCCAAATACTTCGTCGAGCAACGCCCTTAGGCGGTGGGCATTCTCGTCTCCGATTTGGACGAAAATTGACCCTGACTGAGATAGCAGGTCCCTCGCCACAGTGAGCCGATCCCGCAGGTACGTGAGATAGGAGTGGATCCCATCCCGCCAAGTATCCCTGAACGCCTTCACCTGCTCCGGCTCGCGCGTGATATGGTCCGCCTTCCCGTCCTTCACGTCCCGGGTCGTGGTACTCCACTGAAAGTTGCTGTTGAACTTGATCCCGTAAGGAGGATCCAGATAAATGCACTGGACCTTCCCCCGGAGCCCCTCCCGCTCTGCCAAAGACGCCATCACTTGGAGTGAGTCACCCAAGATCATCCGGTTCGACCAGTTCTGGTCGTGCTGATAGAAGTCCGTCCGCTCCGCCCCCTCGGGGATGCCATTGAAGTCCGAAAAGAGGTCGACCTGCTCTTCGTCCCCCTCCTCGGCCTCCTGTTCTGAGATCCGGGCCAGGTCGTCGATGAGGACCTTCGGGTGGACCTTCTCCTGGATGTAGAGCGGCGGGGCGGGCACGACCAGATCGCTCCAATCCTGTTGGTCCTTCCCGCGCCAGACGAGCTGCGGATCCAGGTCCGTGTTGCGCGGATAGCGAAGATCCGGGACCTCCTGGTGCTCTTCCTGGAGCACCGACTCGTGCTCGGCCGTGGGGATGTTTTTCCTCTTCGCCTCGTCGTGGGTGAGCGTCTCGACGGACTTGGATCCCTTCTTGCGGGCCATCAGCTCGCCTCCGCGACGGCGGGACTCGCAACTCGCTCGATCATCTCGTCAAACAACTCGTCCACCTTTGTGCCGAATCCCGGTCCGATGTCGTGGATGTCCGTGAACTCCGTGAAGGCCCAGCGTCCGTAGCTTCCCAGGTGGTTCACGCCCGGGATCCACCGAGTCAACATGGTTTCCTTCTTAATCTTGGCGTCCTCCCCCCGGTAGCCCTTGATCTCGGCCACCAAGTGGAGGGGATTATCGGGCCCCCGTCCGTCGTCCAAGACCACGATGAAGTCGGGGCGGTACCGGCGGTTCTCCGCTCCGTAACGGTACGGCACCTCGAGCCCGAGGTTGTGGTTCTTGGCGTAGCGGAGGACGCGGCAGTGACTCTCCACCACGCGGCACAGCTCTCCTTCCCAGTCACTGTCCAGAATCGCCCAGTTGACATGGTTCTTGGGCGGGGGACCATCGGTCTTCCAGCGGTTTCTGCGTGATGTCGTGAAGCGCACGTGCGCCGTGGAGCCCGTGGGGTTGTAGGGATCCAGCATCGCCTTGATCTCGTTCTGGCCCCCCTCCATGCCTCGGGTGATGCCGGCCGTGATCCGCTCGCACGCGTCGTCTGCGATCTCCTTGTAGATGAGAAGCGCCGGGTATACCCCCTCGCCCTTGCATTCGAGATGGTCGCGCAGCCATTGCCGCACGATCCGCTTCAACTGGCCGAAGAGGTGTTGCTGAAGGTCACCTCCCGGGTCCCGCCACTTGGTGGTGAGGAGGTGGGACGTGAGGTGGTAGACTAAGGTGCTGTGACGCACGTCCTGGAGGTGGCCCAGGTCGATGTCCGCCGTCTCCCCGATGATGGCGGCGTTCTGGGTCTTGGTGGGCCCGACGCGCTCCGGAGTGAGAACCAGCGTGGAGTCGTCATTGAACTCAGCAACGAGACGCTCCTCGGGGAATTCGACCCGATACCCTTCGACCCGTGGGAAAACGATCTCTAGGTGGTCCCGCTCCGGCCGCACCGCGTGGACCGAGATAGTCTCCGCAGGTGGCTGGGGCGAAGACCGAACGGGCTCCGCGGCAAAGTCGAAGGGGATTCCGAAGATGTCGGCGTACTCAGGTACGAAGCGTCCCTTCTCGTTGAGCTCGTACGACTGACGCCGGAGGGCACGGCCGATCACCTGCTCACAAAGCAATTGGGTCCCGAAGGCCCGCACGCCCAGGATGTGGGTGACGTTGTTGGCGTCCCAGCCCTCGGTGAGCATTGAGACTGAGACCACGCACCGGACCTGTTCGCCGAGCCGCCCCGCCTTGCCTACGGTGTTCATTACTTCGCGGAGCAGCTCCTCGTCTGAGATGGAGTCCGCAGCCTCTCGATTCCCGGTGCGCTCCACGATCTCCCGACGGAATTGCTCGATCTCGTCCTCGGCCATCTCCCGGAACCTGGAGTCGAGAGCGTCTCCCGACTCGAGCTGCTCCGAGTCGATGAGAATCGTGTTTGGCCGCGCCAGGGCTTCGTTGTTCTGGTCGAAGTTCCGGAAGAGTTCGAGCCGGCCGTTCACCAGTCGCTCGACTCCGTCCTCGGACTCCTGGTAGAAACCCGAGATGTAGTCGTAGATCAGCTTGGAGATGGCCGTGTTCTGGCAGACCACGATGAAGCAAGGCGGCACCCCGATCCCGGCCTGCTTCCAGAGCTCGTAGGTCTCCTTGTAGTGGCCGTAGAGCGCCTCCATGGCGGTCTTCAGCTTGGTCGGAAGCATGAGCGGGTCGAGGTTCTTCCGGGCCCGTCGCCCCCCCTTCGGCATGTCCGACCGGATGTGCTCCCAGAGATTCCGGTACATGGGCATCTCGCCGCCGGAGATATTCTGAGAGACGGGGACCCGGGGGAGCTTCACAATGCCGCACTCGATGGCGTCCATGAGCGAGAAGTCGCTCATCACCCAGGGGAAGAGAGTCCCCTCGGCGTAGCCTGAGCCCTTCAGGAAGAATGGCGTGGCGGACAGATCCATCGCCCGCGCGATCCCCAGCTTCCGGTTCACCGCCTCCAGGCCGCTGATCCAGAGTCGGGCCGCCTCATTGGCCTTCTCCGCCTCGTCCTTGTCGGCGCCCTCAAGCTCCTCGTCGTCTTCCTCCGGTGGCTTCTCACGGTAGCAGTGGTGGGCCTCGTCGTTGAGGACCATGATCCCTTTCATACTCATGAGCTCCGGCATGACCCGCTGGATCATCTGGCCCTCGGTTTCGAGGGTCTGGAGGTCCTCGCCCGTACGACCCTTCAGCAGCGCCCGGCCGCCGGACGAGATGTCAATTCGTTCCCGGAGCTTGAAGGCGTGGTAGTTGGTGACGACGATCTTTGCGCGGTGGATCACCTCGCGAAGATCAGCCGGTACCAGGTCGCGGTGGGTGTAGTAGTTGTCGGGGTCGTTCGGTTGGAGGACCCGGAGGCGGTCGCGGATGGTCAGGCCGGGGGCGACGATGAGGAAGCCCCGGGTGTAGCGGCTGCTTGTGGGCCGTCGCGCCGCGTTGATGGTCTGCCACGCGATGAGCATGGCCATGACCATGGTCTTCCCTGCACCCGTAGCAAGCTTAAGGGCAAGCCGGTCCAACCCAGGATTGGCGCTCTCGTTGGCGTCTTCGACATGCTTGAGAAGGCGCTTACCGTCCGCCGTGTTCGGTGCGACCTCCGTAAGCCAGATCGCCGTCTCCACGGCCTCGAGCTGGCAGAAGAACGGGCGAATCCCCTCGAAGTCGTGGTGGCGCCAGTGGTTAAGCAGGCGAGCCGTCTCGGGGGTTACTCCCCACGCGGACTCGGGCAGCTCCCGCCAGCGATCAACCCGCCGCCGGACCTCGTTGATGATGGAGGCGTGGTATTGCTGCTCCTCTGTGGAGAGCCCCTTCCCCTCGTCGAGGACGAGCTCCTTCTGAGCTTTCGGGCCACCCCGCTTCTTGGGCTTGGGGATAGGCGTGATGAAGGAGGCCTCTCGGCGATTCTCGATGACCTTCTGGGTCGGCTGGCCATCGTCATCCAGTTCCCAGTGTCGCCCTGGATATTCGTAGGGTGAGTTGAGGATCGGCCGTTCGAAGAACGCATTCGTGTGCTCAGACAAGCTCGTCTCTCCGATGAGAGGAGGATTCCGGTCCCTGAAGGACGCCTTTCAGAGTGAGCACGTCCGCATGCCCTCTGAACACTCCGGCATGCCCCTGCCACCAGGGATCCTCGCCGGAGACGTATTCCCACGTTTGAGTGCCGGCGGGTAGCGCGTCCACGATTTCGGCCTCTCCAGCCCCGAAACGCCTGTGTGCCCGATGCGTGTAGATCTGGAACGGAAGGGCCCCTGGCTCTCCGTCGGTCGGAATGAGGTTCAGGACCGCCCCTGTCCGATCCTCGAAAGGCACGGCGAACCGGACGTGGGACCGGGTGGTCTGGGTGGAGTTGAAGAGAGGTTGCAGCGTCTCGAACGCGAAGCGGTAGAGGTCTCCGATCCCATTCTCCTCGGCAGCGGCTTCCAACTCCTCCAGGGAGAGAGATGACCGCCGCTTCGAACTGCCCTTTCGCCGTGCTCTGGATTCCACTTCGCTGGGCTCCAGGAGATGCACCCGACCCACCAGCTGTCCACCGTCGGGCTCCCGAAAGTACTGGAAGGTGACGGCGTTTATGCTGACCCCGTAGGCATCCGAGAGGTATCGAATGATTCGTTCCGACGCCGGGTCGACCGTAGAACCGATCACCAAGAGCTGGTGGCTCTCGTTCAGAACCTCCGGTAGTGGCTCGTCGAACCGATCCCGGAACGCACTCTCCAGGGACACCTCCTTCGGAAGGAAGTCCCCGGCGAGGTCCACCACGTCCTCGGCGGACAGTCCGGCGACCCAGGATCCGTAGTCCAGAAGCTGCGCCGTGACGTCACGGGGGGTGCGATCCCGCTTGAGTTCTACGACCACCAGGTCGCCAGCAGGATCGAGGCAAAGCAGGTCGATGACCCCGCCGTGGTCGGTCTGTACCTGGCGCCCGATCGTCAGGAGCGGACGGCCCAACACGCCGATGTCGGTTTCCAGCCAGTCTTCCAGCCGGCTTTCCAGGTCCAGACGGCCGTCGGATAGAGGCGTCAACTTGCCGTTCCTGACCCGCCACAGCTGGATTTCTTTGGGCATCAGTTCGTCCTCTGGGCGTCGGCGAATGTCGGGGATCGGAGGCTATCCGCGTCGGGGGCCGGATGGCAAGCTCGCCCCACCGAAGTGACGGGGCTTCAGGAACCCTCCACCACCACCCCATCGTGATCACTGAGCCGCCCCTCCTGATCGTCCCTGGAGAACCCCTCCACCCGCCGCGCCCGGAGGTCCTCGGAGATCGCCAGGTGGTCGATGAGGAGTCGATCAACTCCTCCAGGGTCGTAAGGTGGTGGCCATTCTTCTGGATCATGGCGCGGTCGCTTGGGGGTATGGCCGTAAGATGAGCTCCCCCTGTGACACGATCGCGCTCATCCCGCCCTCGCCTTCTCCCGGAACCGCCCGTACCGCACCTCCAGCAGCGTCGGCTCCGGCCGGTCCTCCCGCCTCCGTGGGAGGATGATCCGTTTCCCGTGCAGCCCCTGGATGGCGTGCTTCAGGGTGGGGCCGTCTTCCTCCTCCAACACGTCGGGGCGCACCTCGATGACGTAGTCGGGGCGCACGCCGAGGAAGAAGCGGTCGAAAGCGCCGTGGTGCAGGCGACATAGGGCGAGGCCGTTGCTCACCACCGGCTCGCCCTCCTCCTCGGCATCGGGGACGATGTGGGCGGCGTCCAGGAGTTCGCCGTGCTTGAGGTGGCAGAGGGCGCACTGGCTCCGGTAGGCCCGGAGCACCCGCTCGCGGAAGGCTCGCTGGTGGACGCGCCGGCGGGCGAGGGTGGTGATGTACTGACGTCGGATGTCGCCTGCCTCGGCTCCCTGCATGGCGCCCGAGACCGTGGCGTGGGCCGCGTCGTCCAGCGCCACGGAGAAGGTCAGCTCCTCGGGGCGGGCGTCCACGATCCGCGCGGGCCAGAGCGCGAGGTAGCGCCCCGGGACGAGTCCGAAGAAGTAGACCAGGTGGAGGGCCTCCCGCATGGCGAAGGCCAGGCCCCGGTTGTCGCGGTGGTCGGGGTCGGGGCCGCGGTAGCGGTAGGAGAGGTAGCCGTCCGGGCCGAGCCCGTCGTCGTAGGGGCCGTTGGGGGAGGTGGTGATGGAGAGGGGCACGTCCATCACGCGGGGCTTGAAGATCCCCTGGGGCCCGAGGAGCGGGACGCGCTGCCCCTGGAACTCGAAGCCCTCGGCCAGGAGCGGCCGCGGCAGCACGTCCCCCTGCTCCGCCACCTTGGCCTTCAGCCACTCGAAGGCGGCGGTGCGGACGCGGGCGTCGTGGTCCCGGTCGAAGAACCGGAGCTGAGAGGCCATGGAGGCGGGGGGACGGGTGCGGAGGTCCGGGGCTCGCGCCGCGGAGTTTCGGACAAGATGCGGGGAGTGGCCCCGCGGCGCGAGCAATTCGGGCGGGAGTCCCGCTACTCTCTGCCCCCCTCCTCACACCACAGCGCGATCGCGTCCGGAGTCCCGGTCCGAGCCCACCCCGAAGAGCGCCGACACCACCGCTCTCGGGTGGTGGAGAACCCTGCTGGCATCACCACCTACCCCCGCCCCCTCCCGGTGAGGAGAAAAGCCAGCAGCCCGCCCATCCACCAGAGGCCGGTGGCCATGGCGGAGATCAAATCCATCCCTCCCGCGAGCCAGGAGAGTCCGAGCGTGGTCACGATGCTGGTATCCACCGCCGTCCATTTCCGCGAGCCCGACCCCGCGAGCTCGGCGGGCGGCGCGGCTTGCGGAAGTGAGTTCAGCGCCCCCCGGAGCCCTCGGTCCCACGGCGCCCGGTCGCAGTCGGCGTCCGAGGGTTCCGGGCGCTCCAGGACCCGGGCCCCCGCCTTCAGGCACGCGCGCCGCATCCGGACGAGACGGGGCCCCGGGGACGTCATCGGGTGAAGTAGAACCACTCGCGGGCCAGCGGCGTCCGTGCCGACAGGAACTCGTCCACGGTCAGATCGTCCGCCGACACCACGTCGATGGCGAAGCGGCACGCCTTCTCCCGGGCCACCGACACCCACCGGTCGAGCGCCTCCACGACTCCCTGATAGGTCAGGATGCGCCCTCCCAGGGAGAAGCGTCCTCCTCCCAGCACCGTCACGCTGGCGATGACGATATCTGGCTCCCCGCGTTCGTGGCAGTAGGGATCCAGCCGGGAGGTCCGCCCCCGGAGCTCCTTGACCAGCGAGTCCAGCGAGTCCGCGGCGGTCCGGAGCGAGTCGAGCTGCTGCTCGGCCATGGCCAGCTTCTCGTCGGCCTCGGCAGCCCGCACCACCTGGCTGCCCGCCAGGGCCACGAAGAGGACGGCGAGGACGAAGCCCAGCTCGGCCTCGGTGAAGCCGAGGATCACGCTGGCCCGTCTCACCGTCGTCCCAGGGTGTTGATCTTCGACTCCATCACGCCGTAGAGCTCGTCAACGAGACGCTTGATCTCAGTGGCCTCCTCGGCCAGCGCCTTCCGTACGCGCTCGCTCCCGCCCTCCAGGCTCCGGCCGCTGGCGTCCACCCGGCCGGCCAGGGCCTGGATCTCCTTATCGAGGTTGCCCAGGGCCTGGGACATCCCCCCCGAGGCGGCGGTGATGCGCTCCTCGCCCTCGTCCAGGGTGCGCCAGATCGCCTCCACCCGCTCCCCGGGGCTCGGGATGGTCTCGACGCTAGCGTGCACGGCGGCTCCGAGCTTCCGCAGCTCCTCGGTGAGGCGCTTCACCTCATCCAGCCCGGCGACCTTTTCCTCCCGCCAGGTCCGGTTGAACTGGGCCAGGTCGCGCCGGGCGTCGTCGAGCTGCTCCTTCCAGGTGCGGGCCGTGTGGGTGACGGAGCCGGCGATGAGCTTCTCGGACTCCTCCAGGCTGGCCGCCATCTCCTCCGAGGTCCGGTGCACCTTCCCCGCCGCCTCCTCCACGTCGCTGCCGATGCGCTGGACCTGGTTGACCAGGGCCCTCACGGTGGCTTCCAGGTCCTCGAGGTGCTTCCCCAGGGCGCGGGAGATCCGCGAGCTGGTCTCGAGCTGGTCGGTGATGGTGCGGTTGGTCTCCTCGATGGCCTTCCTGGCCTCGGCGCTCGCCTTCTCGGCCGACGACGCGATCTCCTCCGAGGCCTTTCCCAGGCTCTTCGCGGCCTCCGTCGCCCCTTCCTGCAGGCGGTCCAGCGACTTTCGAAGCTTATCGTGCCCCTCGTTCAGGGCCTCGATGCCCGTCCGGGCCGACTCATCGAACCGCTTGGAGACGGGCTTCAGCGCCTCGGCGAAGAGGTCGGCCACGCGCCGCGCGGATGCCTCGGAGAACTCCACCGCCGGGGCGGGCGCGACGGCCGTGGGGGTGCTCTCCGCCGGGCCCAGCGTCACGAGCTGGCGGAGCCCCAGCCCCATGATGGAGAAGCCGAGGGCGATCCCCAGCTCCGACAGGAATGCATGGATCCACTCGCTGGTCATCTCCTCCTCGGCGCCCAGCAGCCCGATGACGAGGTACGTCAGCGTCATCAGGAAGCCCAGGAAGTAGATGGAGTCCTGGGTCTCGGGGTTGGCGGAGCGCCACGGCCGCGCGAGGACCATATAGGCCAGGATGATGACGAGCCCGGTCCCCCACTCCGTCACCCACCCCGCCCCGAACCACCCCAGGGGGAGGAAGAGGACGAAGAAGGCCAGGAGGGCGACGCCGAAGGCGAGAGGTCCGCGGACCTCTCCGGCCGGCGCGCTCACGAGCACCCTCCCATCTGCGCCCAGTGGTCCTCCAGGACGTTCAGGAGGTCGCCACGGAGGAAGTCGAGGTTCGCCGAGGAGAGGCCGCCGGTGTGGCTCTCGGGGTAGTCGAACCGGAAGACGCCCACGACGCCGCAGCGCAGCGGCGCGCCGGGCTCGGGCCCGGTCGGGCGGCCCATGGCGAAGGCGAGGGCCCGGAGCTTCACCTCCGGCTCGTTGAGCGTCCCTGTCTTGAGGAGCACCACGGTGGAGTCGCCCAGGGCGGTGCGGACGAGGTCTTCGACGCCGGCCGCGGTCCCCACCCCTCCGGTCCGCCCCGTCTCCCGCAGCCCCCGTCGGACTGCCTGGAACGCGGCGGTCGCCTCGGCCCCAAAGGCGGGGAAGCCCCCCTCTGGCTCCGCCTTGGCGTCGAGGGTCAGCTCCACCTCCCGCCCCGTGGCGATCCGGGCGTAGGCCTCGGTGAGCCCGACGAGGGTCCACCGGTTCTCCCATCCGCCGAAGGCGTACCGGGCCAGGAGGTCCGGCGAGAGCCCCCGGGACTCGGGATCTACGAACCAGGGACGGGACTCCCACGGGTGGAGGGTGAGGTCCGAGGGGGGGAGGTGGAGGCCGTCGCCGGAGGCGGTCCAGAGGGCGTCGCTCCGCCCCTCGACGGCCTCCCGCACCGGGTTGGCGTCGCGGTAGAGGGAGAAGAGCCCGCTGGAGAGGGCGCTCCCCTCCAGGACGGGGGTCGGTACGACGCCGCCGGCCACCCCCGCCTGGTCGGCACCCTGCCCCAGCACGCCCCGGAAGACGAGCTCGGCGGCGTAGGTGTTGGAGGAGCAGGCGAGGAAGTCGGTGAAGTCGATGGTGACTCCGACACGGCAGCCCCCCACCCCGGAGAAGGGTCGCGCCAGCTCCACCCCGTGGACCCGAGCCACGCGGGACCGGTTCTGCACCCGGAGCCCCGCCAGCTCCGGCCGCTGGCTCAAGATGGCCGCGGCCACCACCGGCTTCACCACGGACCCCACCAGGAGGGGCTCGAAGGCCCGGATGGGCCCCGGGTTCGGCGGACGGACCTGGGTGACGGCTAGGACCTCGCCCGACCCTAGCTCCGCCACGATCCCGGAAGCGTCGACCAGCTCCCCACCGGACGCGGCGACGATGTCGCGCAGCGCCTCCTCCAGCTCCGCGCTGAACCGGGCCCGCAACGAGAGGTCACGGGGCCGCTCGGTGGGCTGGGTGGTGTCGGCCCGCCCGGCCCGCCCGAAGTAATCCACCGTCCCGCCCTGGGAGACGGCCATCCGGCTCCGGCCGTTGATCCATTGTTCCTTCGCCAGGACCCCCAGCGCCGAGGTCGAGACGATGAAGGACCCGACCCGGTCCTGGTGGACGATGTCCTGGGACTGGGCCGTCGCCGGCAGCACGACCCGCTCCCCGTTCACCCACACCGAGCGGTCGGCCTCCGACGAGATCCCGATCTCCCCGGTGAGCCCAGCGTCCTCCCCGAAGGTGAGGGCCAGGTCGTAGCCGCGATCCACGTCCAGCCCCGCCCGGGAGTAGCAGTAGAGGAGGTAGCGCCGCTCGTCGGCGGCCTTCACGGCGCAATCCCGGCCGGGGAAGAGGCTTCCCGAGGAGGTGTCCCCGGGCTCCTCTACGAGCCCGATGAGCGAGCCGGTGCCCACGAGGGAGGGGCGGGAGGTGTGGTCCGCCGTGACCACCGCCCGCCACCGGTCCTGGGAGAAAGGCGAGGGGACCTCCAGCACCCCGGGGTTCAGCCGTCCGGAGAGGACGTCGGCCCCGTCGCTCCTCGTCACCTGGAGGAGGGAGGCGGGGGCGACGAGCGGCGCCGACCCGCTTCGGAAGAAGAACGAGTAAATGGCGCGGCTTGTGGTCTGGGCGTTGTGCCGGTCGATCTGGTCGTGGAGGAAGCCGCCCTTGCGGAGCGACGGGACCAGGGTGGAATCGCCGGCCACCAGGGTGTCGAAGCCCGCGGGACGCCCCTCCAGCTCCAGCCGCGCCGCCACCGGCCGGGCCAGGAGGCCGGGTCCGTTGGCCGCCATCACCGCCTCGATCTGCTCCAGGGCCCCTCGGTATTCCAGGTCGCCCCGGCTCCGGGGGTCGAGGCCGCGGACGACCACCAGGGCGATAGTGACCAGCGGCAGGAGGATCCCCAGCAGCGCCAGGGTGACGGTCTCGAAGCGGACGACGGGGGAGCCGGAATGACGCATCGGCTTCCGGGGCGAGTCCGTCATACCGGACCTCCCGCCTGCATCTCGGTCTGCATGCACCCCATCATCAGCACGCCGATGACCGCGGCGCAGAGGGTGACGTCGCTCCAGGCGTTGAGCCCCAGGAAGGGCATGTTCTGACCGGTGATGGGGAGGACGCCGATGTTGGAGAGCGCCACGTAGCACGCCGGCATCACCACGATGAGGACTCCGGCCACGAAGAGCGCCTGCCCGGCTCGTTGGCTGTCCCGGCTCTCCCGGGTGGCGGTGAGGATCATGAGCACCGCGAAGGCGATGAGGCCGTACTGGAGGAGGACCATGGCGCCGGCGACGAAACCGTGCTCGTAGAGGACGAAGACGGAGAAGGTGTTCTCGGCGTAGGACACCGCCTCGGCGATCCCCAGCCCCACCGGCGCCTCCCCCATCCCTTCGCCCCCGGCCCCGGAGGCAGCGTAGGCGCGGCTCGCCCACGCCTGCTCGATGGAGGGGATCAGGAGATCCCGGGCCGGTCCCGGCCGGGCCCAGAGGAGGAGCTCCTCGGCGGCGCTCTGGGAGGCGGCCCGGGCGGCCACCGCCCGCGCGGCCACCCGGTTCATCGAGCCGTCGATGAGAGGGAGGCGCACCCCGAAGATCGTCTGGAGCTCCTCGAAGCGCTCCGTCTTCACCTCGGTGCCTACCTCCGACGACGCCTGGAGGGCCGACAGGTCCGGGGCCAGGACCCGGACGACCAGGAGGCCCAGCAGGAGCGCCGACACCCCCACCACCCCCCAGTGGACGAGGCGGAGCCGCCTCCACCCCATAGCCATGAGAGGGGCGAGGGCGATGGGCAGGATCATCACCAGGAGGAGTCCCATGTCGATGAGCGCCAGGGGGAGGAGGAGTACGACGGGACCCAGCACCAGGGCGAGGGTCCGAACGTTTCCCACCTGCTCCCCGCCGGACGAGCGGCCCCCCGCCGCGTGGTCCGCGGCCAGGCGCCGCCCGAACCGGACGCTGAGTAGGACGAGGAGCGTCACCAGGAGGAAGGCGCTCACGGCCCCGTTGCTCCCCACCTCCGCGATGACGCCCAGGGCGACGGTGGAGGCCCCGAGCATGAGGGCGGTCCGGGTGCCGAGCGCCTCCCTCAGCTCTTTCCCCCGACCTCCCAGGCGCCGGGCGCCCAGGAGCGCGATCGCCAGCATCAGGAGACCCAGCGCGACGTCGATCAGGATGACGGCCCACAGCAGCGCCATGAGCGCCAGCGCCGCCTCAGCCCGGGGAAATCGGTTCGGGTCCGCGGTGCGCCAGTCCGAATACTGGACGACCTCGAAGGCCGAGCCGGGATAGGTGTGGTGGGTGGGGGCTGAGAAGGCGCCCACCCAGGCCACGGCGTACCAGACCCCGACCACCGCCGTCCCGCACACCGCCCCGAAGAGGAGGGCCCGAGGGCTCGTCATGAAGATGAAGCCGGCGCTGAGCCCGCCGAGGAGCAAGAGGGCGGACCGGGTGCCGCCCATCCCCGTCCCGAAAGACGCGAGGGCGGAAGGGGCGCCGTCCACCAACGCCCGGAACGCGGACCGCGGCGAGTCGTGCCCCTTCACGAAGGCGAGGGTGCGGGGAGCCCATCCGCTCCACCCCAGAAGCCCCACGCACACTACGGCACTGGCCACCACCAGGCCGATGGCCGTCTCCAGACCCGCTTCCAGGTACGGTTCGAAGAAGCTGACCCGCGCGCCGAAAACCAGACGGACTAAGAGGAGGGAGAGGACGGCGTTCACCCCCAAGACGAGGGCCCACCGCCGGTGCTCCCACGCCCCCGGCGGCGCCTCGGGGGTGCTGGCGCCCGCGGCGACCGTCACCAGGAGGAGGAGGAAGAAGACCCCGAGCGCTGCGAAGAGGAGGGGCAGAGGCTCGTCCAGGAGCTTGCTCGAGCTCGAGACGAGGACGGCGTAGCCCGGGCGCAGGTGGGTGGGGAGGGTGTCAGCAGCCTCCGCCGCATAGGCGTGCACCGGGATCGCCGAGACCCCCCGCCCCTCCTCCTCCACCTCCATGGACTCCCGGGGCAGGAAAGCCGTGATCCCTCCGTCCTCGTCGACGAGCCGCGCCAGGAGTCCGTACCGGCTCCCGTCGAACCCGGCCGTCTCCAGGGAGATATGCGGGATCGGGGTGGGGAGGCGCCGGAGGCTCAGAAGCCCGCAGGCCACCCCGTCGGGACAGCTCGTGCCCGTGGGCAGCGGGGTGTCCATGGGACGAGGATTGCGCACGAACCGGACCGAAAGCCCCTCCCGCGCCAGCGCCGTCGCCCGCTGCACCTCCACGTCGAAGGCCCACCGTCCGCCATCGTGCCGGACCTCGATGCGCGTGGAGTCCCTGAGGGGGTATTCCGGAGCCCCCGGGCCCGCGGGGTCCGCAATGCGGAAGGGAGCCGTGGCGGACACGAGCACCCTACGCCGTCCCTCGCCCCCCGGCAGGCGGTCGGTGGCTCGACCGAGCCAGCCCACCGTGGACGGCCCCACCGCGTGATCGGCCGGGATCCGCTGGACCCGGACGAGCTGGTCCACCAGGAGGTCGGAGGGGCGATCCCCGGGGAGCGCGCCGAGCCGGGTCCCGGCGTCGAGCATGCGCTCGTACCGGTGCTCGATGCGTCCGTCGGGCGGGTCGAGGCCGTAGGGCCCCCGGGAGGTCACGAGCCGGCGCGGCCCCTCGTCGGTCCGAAGGACGAGGGTGTCCACCGGCTGCCCCTCGGGCCCCAGGACCACCGCCCGGTCCCCGTCCTCTTCCAGCACCACGCCGTTGACAGCCTCATAGCTGGAGGACCAGGCGCCGTCGTTGTCTCCGGTGTGGATCTTCACCAGTTCCGCGCCCACCGGCGCATCCACCGACCAGCCCGACTCCCCCCTGTAGAGGGCCAGGCGCCAGGGAAGCTGGGACTCGGAAAGGGTCGGGAAGCGGATGTCCACCTCCACCGCGCCCGAGCCGATGGAGACCGAGTCAGCCAGTTCCAACTGGACGCCCCGGTACTGGAGGTGGGCCGCGGTGGCCTGCCTCCGCGCCGCGAATTGGGTAGATAGGAGCGCCACCGGCATGAGCACCGCGTACATGACCAGGAGGCGGCGCATCCTGGCCTGGAGGGCGCCGAAGCGGGGGTCCACTGCGATCCAGACGCCGCCGAAGAGCGACACCGACAGCCAGAAGGGCACAAGAGGGGCGCCGGGCAAGCGGTAAGTGACAACCGCACCCGCGACAACGACGGCCGCGATGGTCGGCCACAACTGCCAGTCTGCGCGACCCAATCGCATGAGGCCGTGGGGGGAGGGGATCGTTCGCGACCGGGGCACCGGCCTTCCTACCGGAACCCTGCAGCCGCACCATAGCGTCTAGCCTACCGAGGGCGCGAGGGGGTAGCCCCTAGGGACCTTCTCCCGGACTCGGCTACAGTTCTGCCTCGACGCCGGTCGTCCTCCCTACGGGGATGGAGGGTCGGGGGTGACGGGACGGGGGAGGGCGTCAGTGTCGCCGGGAGGCGTGCGCGGCCCCCGAGTCCCGGTTCGTGCTGGAAAACAGGAAGTCGTGAAGGACGGCGTGGCCTGGCCTCTGCCACCCGCTCGTCATCCCGGAAGTGACTCGCAGGCGACGCCGTCGCCATCTCCGTCGAGACGGTGCGGGTCCCCTGGGCCGCTCGCCTCGAAGAAGGCCTGGGCCTCCGGCTGAGTCCGGAAGTCGGAGCAATCCCGGTCCGCTCCCCGCAACGGTGGAAACGACGGCAAGGCGCTCTGATTCAGCGACTCGAGAGAGGGTTGGCCGTCTGCCCATAAGCCTCGGGCCGAAGCGCGGGCTTGCCGCTGGGCTCGGAGAAAGACTCCCTGCCGTGCAAACGGATAGCTCGTGTAAGCGTTCGCGTAACCGGCCTCAATGAGCCGGAGATTCACCAGTATGGTGGGCCGGCCGTCCTCCACGAGCCACACATAGGCGACAGTCCGGCCGTAGCGGTCCTTGTGACCGGTAGCTGCGTTGGCCGCATCGAATTCCAGTTCCACCCGGCGGTCCGCCACGAGCGCCTCGGCAAAGGCCGACGCACGCTCTCCCAACCCCTGGATAACATCCCGACGGAGGCCAGTCCGATCGACATCGCGTGAGAGCTTGGGGCTAGAGTGCTTCTCGGGCGAGTCGATCCCGATCAAGCGAACGATCGTCCCGTCGGATAGCTGGAAGGTGTCGCCATCGACGACGCGGGTGACCGTCTGGGCAGAGGCATCCCCGAGCAGGGCCACGACCGCGACCGCGGCAAGGAAGATGGGAGCTCTTGAAGACCGAGCCATGAGGGACGACCCTCCGAGATGATGAATCGGCACCTCGAAGCAGAGCTTGGAGCCCGCAGATGCGCAAGGAGCGTCGGTAACCCCGTCACACCCCTCCCCCATCTTGCCCTCACCCTAAGCGCTCCCCACACTCCCGGCCCATGCCCACGGCCCCCACGAAGCTCCAGCGC
>CAZAQV010000048.1:0-18580 GCA_964487255.1 uncultured Polyangiales bacterium
TGTTGGAAACGTCGCCTACTTCAAATACCCGATCCACCAATTACGGGCATAACTCTTCCGGGTCGACAAACCAGATGTGTCGAACCCCGTGAGCCTGATAGACCTGCCGTTTGGGTTCACGATCCAAATGCGCGGTGTTTGGTGAGAGCACTTCGCAGACCCAATCGGGCGCTAGGTCGAAGTAGGCCTTGTCGACCGGCAATTCAGGCAGGTTCTCACGCCGCCAACCTGCGAGATCGGGCACTAGTATATCTGCGCCCAAGTGAAGCTCCGGTTCGAAAAGAATGATCCAACCACCTGGCCCGCCACGGCCGCGCTTGAAAGGAGGCCCCAGTTCTTCGCCGAGAGTCGACGCGGCTTGAGCGTGTTTGGGCGCAGGGCGCGGGTGCGTGTGAGCCGGGCCCTTCGGCTGAAAGAATGGGAACGAGCTCAATATTGAAAAGCTGGTTTGTTGGTTGTACAAGTCACCAGGAAACGGAGTTGGTGCAGTTAAGTGCGATACTCGATGGAGCGATGCGGCAGCCAATTTCCTGTTGCAAGAGATGTTTGGAACCGGCTTGAGCGACAAGTAAATGCAAACTTGTTCTGCTCCTACGAGTACCTACGGGTTCTCGTGACACACTCCCCTTTTCCCGAAGCCCTTGAGCCGCTGTTTCTTGTGGGCCGCAACGACACTGAAGTCAGCGGAGTTGCAGCGCTGAAGATCCTCAACGAGCGCTTGCCGAAGGTCGGTGTGCAGAGAATCGTCACCTTTGTCGGCCATTACCTGTACCACTCTGAGCCGCGGCTTCTCGTTCCAACCTCCGAGCTGAGTAACTTGCTTGCGGGTCTCAGAGCACAGTGCGAGACATTTGACGGGGTCTGGCTCGGTGAGCAGACAGCGCCCTTTGCAAGAACTCTACACGAAGCAGCACTGCACCACGGGTTCCATTGTGCAGTCTTTCCCTCTCTCTGCGCCTACAAGTTGGACGTGTCGGGCAATTGGGACAAGCATATGATGGGTTACTCTGGCCGAGCCAAGCGCAAGCTGCGGGCTGCCCAACGAAAGCTTGAAGAGGTCGGGAGCATCGAGTGGGAGTCCACTTTCGACTGGAACCCCTCGCTTCTGGATCGATACCTTGCACTCGAGGGTTATTCATCCGAGAAGAAACAGCGAGTCGGCATACGAGGTCGCGGCCCCCAAGTCGTGAGCTTTTACCGTGCGCTTCTAGCGAGCCTCGCCAAACAGGGGCGAGTACTATTCGATTTTCTGACGGTGAACCGTCGCGATGTGGCCGCCGCCATCGGTGTCATTCATCGCCGTGTGTACTACGCACTTGAAACTTGTTTTGACGAGTCTCTGAAAGCCTGCCGTCCGGGTGTGGTGCGCGGACTGGCAGCACTCGAACATATGTTTGCCAACCATGATGTGGACCTCGTGGACTTTCTCGCGGCCCCATCCAAAGTCGCGGGGCTGCGAAAAGCGCTCCATGTTCAAGAGACACCAACCACCGGTGTTCTCTTGTTGAATCCTCACTCTGAACTCTCAGTTCTATGCCAAGAGATCGCAGCGGCTCGGGAGCCCTTCGAGTCGCGTGAGTCGCGTGAAAAGGCCTGCCATAAATTTAACGCCGCTCAGCTTGGAGGGGCTCTCTTCGACGAATCAACCCAGTTTTCATGGGCCAAGTAACTTCTGGGTCGTACGGACCTCAGTTCGCGCTTCGCTTCGCATAAAACCCTGGACTCAAAAAAGACGCCGGTGACGCACTCCTACGTTTCAAGCACCATCAAGGCCGCAAAAGTTCGTCACCGCTACACAAAAAGACCCTCTTTGGGCCGCTCTTTCCGCATTGCTACTGCTGACGACCTCCCCCGGCGCTCCCCTCTGCCTGCTCCTACACCCCATTGCTCGCTTTTCCCACTTCAGGTGTCCTACGCTTTCGTATTTGCAATAGAGTTTTCTCGCTTAGCTCCCCCTCTGTGGGGAGTTCGACGATAGAGCAGCGCTTGGCCTTTATTAGTGCCAACGTACGCAGGGAACGCGAAGCCCTTGGTTGGACCCAAACCCAGCTCGCCGAAGAGATTGGGGTCGACCTCCGCTATGTTCAAACGCTCGAAAGCGGCACCGCCAACCCGACCGCGCAAACGCTCATCCGCCTAGGCGCAATGCCAATCGTTTAGGGAAAAGTTGGATCATCGTGGGGGGGTACAGGGCTTTTTCTTCGCGTAGTTGCTCATTTTGGTTTTGACGGCTCTGGGATAAGAGCGGTGAGTTCTTCGTTTAGGAAGAACGAAACGTTGCAGCTGCTTTCGATACTCTTCGAGCGTCTTGGCAATATTTCCTGGACGGAGGAAAGCAAGGATGAGGAACTTGGTTTGCAGAAACCGAGCGCACTGCACAAAGCTGATTTGCGTAGGACGAACGCCAGCGTCCTCAGCGATACGCGTCATCTCTAATCGAATAAGATTGAACGCAATAAACAGACCCCACAGTTTTTGCTCCACGCGCTGAGGTGATTTACTGCGAAGTGGTCGATGGACAGCATCGAGCATGTCGGTCTTGATTTCACCGTACGCGAGTTCTTGTTCCCAACGCTCATGATACAGCTCGACGAGCTGTTTTGCAGGATACTTTTCGGCGTCCATCAGTGAGGTGAGTAGAGTGCGAGGGCGAAAGCCCTTTCGCTGATAACGAATCGCTCGCGCACGCCATGTTTTGCCGAGGTTGGGATTCTTCTTTCGCGCATCGTCTGAGACATTGAGTTCTACGAGTTCATCATCGACTCCCAGTGTCTGTGGAGTTCCCCCGAAAAAGTGGAGACGGTTATGCAGCTAGGGCTGCGTAGAATTGCTGTTCATAGTTGACGGGAGAGATTTGTCCATTGGCGGAGTGTCGGCGCCTGCGATTGTAGAAGCGTTCGATGTAGTCGAAGACCTCCATGCGCGCCTGCTTCTGCGTCCCCAGCGTGCGACGGTAGAGCCGCTCGGTCTTCAAAGACGCGAAGAAGCTCTCGACGACGGCGTTGTCGTAGCAGTTGCCGACGCCGCTCATCGAGCACGTGATTCGGGCGTCTCGGAGCGCGGCCGAAAACGCCTTGCTCGTATATTGGCAGCCCCTATCCGAATGATGGACGAGCTTCGGCGATGGCGTTCGATTCATCAAAGCCATCGAAAGCGCCTGCAGCACGATGGTGGGGCGACTTCGGGGACGATCTTCGTCTTTTCGTCTTCTGGCAACTTCAGGCGCGGCTTTGCGAATGCTGGCCACGCCTCCATGTTGACTATTTGTCGGAGGGGAGCCGAGCTTAGCCGGCCTCCGCCAGGTAGGGCATGTCCTCTACAGTTGAGGATGCAGCGAAAGCGATTACGGCACGAATATCGTCCTCCTCAAGGCTTGGAAAGTCCTCGAGTATTTCTGAGCTTGTCGCACCTTCTGCAAGAGACGATAGGATGACACGAACGAGCACTCGGGTACCCTGAATAACAGGCCTTCCCGAACCTATCGCGGGATTACGATGGATCCGATCCGACAGCTCAGAGGGCAATTAGTGCAGCACAGCGCGTTAGCCACCGAGCCTGCCTCTTCAATATGTGGGACAGTCGCTCTGTCCTATTCTGGTCACCGTAACCCGTATTCCGCCGAGCACCTCGCGCTCCTACGAACCGCCGAGAAGCTGCTGCGCTCTCAAGGCTTCACCGAACGAGCGGATGCCGTGGCGAGGGCTCATGGGTGCAACCCGGCAGTGGACCCTCTCGGAGGTAGGACGCTTGTTCAAGGAGCCCCAGCATCGGCTGCAAGAACCATATTCGTTGCAAGCTCAGTAAGCGCGATGCGTCAGGGAGGCTCAAGGACGTCACGGCCAACGACGGCGAAGCGGTGTTGACGGATCGCTACGCCGGCGTGGCCCGGCTCGAGAAGACCTTCTCCAGCCACGTCGGCGGCGGTTACTGGGAACTTCTCTTGGATCACGAGTCTCGCTGGAGCCTGAAGGACCAGGGGCTGCCTGTCGCTGCGGTGATCACCGTCGAAGACCCTTGAGAGGAAAAGGGAGTGGACGTGCTGGCCGCCATCCGAACGGAAGTCCCCGGTCGTTATGCCACACAGCTCGCGACCCCCGCCGTCCTCAAGGTGTAGCCGACAAAAGAGAAAAGGATTTGACCTCTTTCGAACAAATGGACTTTGAAGCGACGGCGCAGCAAGTGTTCGAGCAGTTTCTTTTGCTGCGACCACTGGTGCCTGTTGAGGGATTGTTTCGCTCCGGCCCTGCCTACTATATCGTCGTGCCTGGCTTGAGCTCCGCCACGGCCGATGGACGGGGGCTGCAAAGGTGGTTTGATCGGGAGCTGAAGCCCGTCGCCCACCCGATCCATCTCGTTGCCGAACGGGAGGATCAGAGCCGGCCGAAGCCCGAGCAGACCTCTCGCTCCCATGATTTGTCTTTGCTCCCGGCGCGGTTGCTTCACTCCGACGTCGCCCGCTCCGTTCGCGAGGCCGTGGCTGAGGATGACGACTGCTGGAGGACCCACGGGGTCCAGTGCCTGGTGCGCGACGAGCTGAAGGTAGACCCGCGGCCGTCTCAGTGGCGTGATTCGAACTCGTGCCTTGTCTCAACAACATTTCCTCCGTCGAACATCCGGAGCTATCTCTCGTTGTATTCGTCTGTCGTCGTCGTGGCACCGCTTGCGGCGAATCTCGAACCGACCGTCCACGCTTTCGGCGTGTCAAAGAAGGAATTTGCTCGAGCTTTCGCATCAAGGGGTTGTTCGGTGGCTGGTCCCTCAGTCCATCGATCGGTACGATCAGGAGTGGCTTGCCGACCTCACGGATGCCGCACCCACAAGCGTCCTTCTATCGCGCCGCTTGGCTCTCCTGGCGACACTCGATCAGCGCAGGCGAAATCCGCTGTATCAGCTGACGGTCACAGCGTACGAGCGGCGCGGAGTGCTCCGTGCACTACATCGGCTTGAAGATGGGTCAGATGGTGCCGGGGACTTCCTGCGCGCACTCGCGCATGCGCTGTCGGACCACTGGGCGGGCAGCGAGTATTTCTTGCAGTCACGCGGGGCGATGGCGTCGATCTCCGGCGGTCTCGCGCGACACGCAACCGAACTCGGCAAGACCGTGTTCGGACGCGACCTCTTCATTGAACTCGGTGCCTCCGCACAGAACGTGGAATGGGCCGGTGCACGTGGCGCGCATCTTGCGTCGGATGACGGTGAGGGATACTCCTCGGCTGGCGCCGATGGCTTTCTGGTAGCGCTCGCTTCTGGCGGAGACCGAGGCCCTCTGTCGACCCGGTCGCCCCGTGAACTGCTCTTGGCCGAGGAACTGTTGGCCTTTGACAACGACACGAACGTGATCGAGTTCGTTGGCGAGTTGGGCAAGGGTGACCTCGCCCGTTTCCGTCGCCTCGTGGATGAACTGGCTGGTACGCAATCAGAGGAAGCACTCGCAGAGAAGGTGCGCATGTGGAACAAGCAGGTGCGTAGCTACGAGCGGCGGCCAGATCCTCTGAGGAGCTTCAACATTGCGGGAATAGCGCTCGTTGCGGCATCCCAATTCAGCCCCATCGACGTGATCCGCGCCGTTGTGCCGCTAATGGCCCCTCTGGTTCGGCGCGGTCGACGCTCCAGAACGCGCGTCCGTAGCCGCTGACCGTCTGCGTCGTGATCATAAAACGAATCGAGTCGCCGTTTAGCCACGACGGCTGCGCGACGACTTCCTCAACGAGTGCGCTGAGGTCCGGCGTCATGATTCGCTCTTCGTTCGTCCACGTGCCCGTGTCCCATTCGACCGAGGCCTGGGTGAGAACTTGATGGCACACGCCTTCGGCTACCTCGACGGGCAAGAGTTCTGCGCGAATCTCTACGATGTCTGCTCCCTCGTCCGTCTCATCGAAGGGGTAGTTCGAAGAGGAAATGACCTCCAAGCGCGCGCTTGCGAGGTCGGCGTTGCGCTCAAGGTCGATGTTACGGAACACAAGCTTGGCCGTGGTCGGCTCTCCGGCTTGCGTGCCCAATGCGATGTTTTCTGCGACCAATGGTTCGCCGTAGGTGAAGTCGTCCTCGGAGGAGTAGATGTGAACGGTTTCGACCTCAGGGATTGGGCAGGCGTTGGCACCCTGGCCGGGTTCGGTTCGCACCGGTGCAGCTAATATGCAGGCCACCTCCACTCCGCTTGTTGCGCCATCGACGCTTGCATCTTGCGCAGCGTCGGGAAGGGTGCTGTCCCCTGCCGCGTCGGGCGCGGCGTCCTGCGATTTTGCGTCGAGTGCAGCGTCAGCGGCGGCCTCGACTGCACCATCTGTTGTCGAGGTCTGCTCGTTGTCGCCACAGCCAAACGTAGCAATGGCGGCAAGCCACAGCGGTACCAATTTTGCAAGCGGTCGAGAGTGCGTTGTTCGCGAGTTCATGGACGCAGGGTACGCCGGGAGTGTGCTTCCTTCAAACGTGAGGACTGGATCGACGGCGAAGCAGGACGAAGCCCAGTGCACTGAGGATGCTCAGTAAGATCTGCATGCGCGTGCCACGCGTTTGGCGCACTTCGCATCCAGTATCCGATGACGCGATGTACTCGCTTGCTGCTGCCTCCGACTCTTCGGGGAGCTCGATGCCCTCCGGTGTGTCCGCCGGCATCACGATTTTGCTGCGGCCGGCGATAAGTTCGGGGTCGAGCTCGCTGAGCGGCTGGGTGTAAAACTCGTCGGGAACACGAAGATCTGGGACGACACAGCTCACGGCGCGACCTTCGCCTGAAGGAATCGCCACCATGCCCTTGGCGCATACGCAGGTGGGCGTCATGTTTACCGAAACGCACGTGGCGCCTTCACCACACGCGAATGATTCACACGGGTCGTTCATCACGACACTTTGCCCATCGAGCATGGTGACAATGCCGGGGTTGACGAACGACAGTCGCTGGTCCTGGCAAATGACGGTTTGTGAACCGTCTGGGGCTGCGGTCGCTCGCGCGCTTGTGCCCGCTGCACATGCGCACCCTGCCTGTCGTTGCGTGCCAACGGTCACCGGTCGGCAAAGTGCCCCCGCACCACAGGTTGTGAACTCGCAGGGGCTGACGTCTTCGCGGTTCTCGCCGGGCGTCGGGCACATGTCTTTGCCCTGTACCATCCGCTCAAGTTGCTTGAACTGAAAGGAGCCATCGCCATTTTCGACGCGCTTGAAGATGGGATCGGAGCTCATCTCTTCGGCAGACATGCGCGCGTGAAGACGCGTCATGTAGCTCGTGCCCTGACCGAGCTCGATGAGCGCAGTTTGCGCGAGTTCTTGTTGCTCAGGACTTAGTGGATTACCTTCGGCGTCGCTCGTGGGGAAGCCGTTGACCTGAGTCGACAGGTCGATGCTCTGCGCATACTCGGTCACCCAGCCTTGCCCGCCGGCTGTGTCGATCTCTTCGGCGATGCGCCTCATCCAGCCGTGTTGGAACTGACCGCCCAGCGTGCCCCAGGGGACCGTGTCCAGTGGAATGTCGAGGTTGGGCCAGTTCGCTCCACCGTAGCGCTGGTCGGATAGAACGATTGCGATGATGCTCATTTCGGGCTCGGCGGCGAGCGCGGTCATGCGAAGTGGGATGCTCGGAGATTGGCCGGGAAGGGTGAGGTCGATCGGCGCGATGTCACTGACCTCGGCACCGTCGACCATGCGAAGCGCGAGAAAGTTCATGCCTTGCTGCGCGTAGCGCTCGATGTACGGAACCATCGGCGCTGTGACGTTGTAGTTGTTCTTCATCAGCCATTCGATGAGCCGCGCTGGGTCTTCGGCGCTTACGACCGCTGCTTCGTAGTCGTCGATTTGCTTTCGAATGTGCACTTGAACGCCGTTGTCGACGCCGGCGTCTGCGTTGTCCGCTGCGTAGTAGGTGGCTTCGTCATCGCCGCATCCGAGACTGTGGCCATGATCATATTCAGGGTGGTTGAAGCATTCGTAGGGCTGCGAAAAGGTGGGGCTCGTCGCCGAGTCGAGTGCGGTGAGGGCGGCGCTCGGAAACGTCGCCAGCGAATCCGCGTCGGGGACGTCCGCCAACGGCAGAATCCAGGCGAAGTCTTCGGCGCTGCCGGCGTAGCTGACCTGCACGATCATGCGAGTTGTGTCGTTTTGAGGGTCGACCTTAAAAATGACGCGCTCGGCGCTCTGGTCCGCGGGCGCAAAGCTCCGGTTGCAAAAGAGGCCACCACACGCGCGCGAGGTGGACGCGCTCGCGGACAACACAGCACAAGCAAAGAGGGAAGAAACCAAGATTCGAGTCATGCCCACGGTAAAAGCAACTCGCGTGCCATTCTGAGATGATTCGGCTTTTCTCCGGATAGGGTTGAACCGCCCGCAGCGACTGGCACACCCCGGCACAATCCAAGGGATGGCGATGTCAGATGAGCTGCCGCTCTTAGCCCTCAAAAGTTACGTACACCACTGAGCCGTTACAGTCCGAGGGCCTCGGTGTTTTCTCCGGCAGTCGAGCAAGAAGTGCAGATTCGCTGAGGTTGCGCGCGCATGCTAACCCTGCTTGAGAACTCGAAGTGATTGCGCCCCCAACTTAGCATTGGGGCGGTTTTACTTCTGGCAGGCTGAGGTAGAGTGGGGCATGGTGGCAATACGCGTCGAGTTCTATTCTGACATTTGCTGCGTGTGGGCGTACATCGGGCAGACGCGCCTGGACAAGCTGCTCGATACCTTCGGCGAGCAAATCGACCTCAGGGTGCACTTCATGTCCGTGTTCGGAGATGTGCACGGCAAGATGGAGCGCTCTTGGAAGGACAACGGCGGCATTGAGGGATACAACGAACACGTTCAGCAGGCGTGTGCCGACTTTCCTGATATCGAGATTCATCCCCTGTGCTGGACGAAAAACACGCCGCGTTCGAGTATGCCGGCGCAGCTTTGCTTGAGCGCGCTACGCAGGCTCGCAGAAAAGGAAGAGTGCGAGCCAGAGCTCGTAAAGAGCGCGATACGGCGCGTCCGTAACGCATTTTTTGTGGAAGCCATGGATATCGCGTCAGCTTCTGTGTTGCGTGACTTGATGAGTGAGTGCGGCGCTTCGGTGGATGATGTGGAAGCGTTAATCTCCAGTGGGGAAGCGCATGCGGTCTTGGCCAGAGACCTTGAACTCACGCAAAAGCACGACGTTCGCACGAGTCCGACTTTCTCGTTCAACGACTGGCGTCAACGCCTCGAGGGCAACGTCGGTTACAGGCTGATCGAAGCGAACGTTAGAGAGCTTATCGAGCGTCCAGTCGGGCACGCCTCCTGGTGCTAGCGGCCAAGCGCTGAGTTTCCGGTTTACGCGCGGCGTTATTCGTCTGCGTTGGGGTCGACGAACAAGATGAGGCGGCCCTCTTCGTCTCTTTGGAGCACTTGCACGGGCGGAGGGCGGTCTTGATGGGCGCGCGTTTCCTCGGCGATGTCGCGGAGAAACGAAGCCGAACTCGGATCGATTTTGATGGTGGCTTCGTCGCCCATGCGACCCAATACGAGACCTAGAAGTAAGCCCAAGATGAGCGCGCCGACGACCTGTGCGGTGCGATTGCGCGAAAGGATCTGCGTACGAATCTTGATCTCTTCAAGGTCGAGTAGAGCGCGCCACGAGACGGCGTCCGTGCCAAGCTTTGTCTTGGCGACGACGTCGACGTCTTCGATTTCGGAAAGCGTCAGCGCGGCCGTATCGTCGCGACCGCGGTCGGCGGAAATCGTTCGCCTCGCGGAGCGGCCCCCTGTAAACAGCTCGTCCATGAGCGCAGCCAGGTCGGCAGGGGTCACGACCTCAAACCCTGTCGCCGCAAAGCGCGTCAGTTCGCGAGCCAGTTCAAGCGCGGTGTCGTAGCGGTCGTCCCGATTGCGCTGAAGTGCGCGCATCACGATGCGGTCGAGCTTCTTGGGAAGTCCGGCGCGGACCTGCGACGGCGGGACGATTTCAGAGTCAGCGACCGCCATTAGAGTTGAGTTTGGGTCGTCGCGTCGGAACAAACGCTTTCCAGTGAGTAGCTCCCAGGCGATGACGCCGACGCCCCAGATATCTGCCCGCCGGTCGAGCTCGCAGTCGATGGTCAAGCTCTCGGGCGCCACGTAGGCAAGCTTTCCTTTGATGATACCCGTTTCGGTTTTGCTGCGACGGCGAGCGGCAGCGAGCACCCCAAAGTCCATCACCTTCGTGACACCGTCGTAGGTCAGCATCAAGTTCGCGGGCGTGATGTCGCGATGCACGACGTTCAGGGGCTTGCCGTGATCGTCTTTGAGTTCGTGCGCGGCGTGTAGACCGAGGCACGCGTCCGCCAGAATACGCGCCACCCGAAACGCAAGTCGCTTCGGGCTGAGCTTGCTGGACTTGATGCGTTCGGCGACCTCTTCGAGGGACTCTCCGATGAGGTATTCCATCGCTAGGTAGTGGCGCCCGTGCCACTCGCCGAAGCCGAAGACATCGCATACGTTCGGGTGTTCGATGCGCGATGCGATTTCGGCTTCGTCTTGGAACATGGAAACGAACTGCGGGTCGGCAGCCAAACCGCTATGTAGGAGTTTGATTGCGAGCAGATGGTCGGGACGGGGGTCGTTGGTGAGGCGTGCGGTGTAGACCGCCCCCATGCCGCCCTTGGCGATTTCGTCACATAAGGTGTACGGACCCACGCGGTAGCCCGCGACGGGTGGATCGGGATACGCTGACATGCCTCCCGGGGGCGGGATGGAATCGAGCTTCTTCGGGAGTTGGGTCATGGCGCGAGTCGCGGTGGAAGCGGCAGCCGGCAGCGCCGGGTCAGCCAATTAGTAATACCTATCTTAGACGGCTTCGCAATACACCAGGCGCGTGTGGGCCTACCCGAGCTGGAGCATCGAGCGCATCGCGATCGTCGATGTCGCGATTTGCCCCTGGGGGCTTGAGTCTGCGGATCCATGGCTTTCCGTCGACTCCTGTCGCCATCACAGCACGTCATGGCAACAAAAAACATAAGAAAAACAGAGGGCCGATTTGGCCTGAGCCTTGCTTAGTCCTCAGACGTGTTCGCTCGGGTCTGCCAGGCAATGATCGCCGTCTGCGCCCTCGGTGCTTTTGCATCGTTGGGGGGCTCCGCACGCCTTGCGGTGGTCGGCCCGGTCAACAGCCAACGTCCCGACGATGGTACAACGACAGCCAGTGCGCCCGCGCTTGGCTCACGCTGGTCTGCGGCCGGTCTCGCTGGACTTGTGCGCCGCGTGATGGGCGCCGCAGATGATGCCGTGGACTTTCTCGAACGAGGCGGCGTCACCGTTCGGCTGCAGCTGCCGAACATCGAAGCTCCCGCGGGTGGGCATAAGACGATCGTCTTCTTTCCTGGTTGGCTGGCAGGCGACGAGAACTATGTCTCGCTGCCGCGCATGTTTCGCGAGCAAGGGTTTGCCACTGCGGTGGTCGATATGCCGGCGCGAACGGAAACGACGATCATTCAGCGAACCCGAGATGCCGAGGTGGCAATGAACCTCGTGCGCAAACATGGCGCACAGCTCGACACCGAAAACTTCGTGCTGATGGGCCACTCGATGGGTGGAGCGACCTCGATCGGTCTAAGCCCCACGCGAACCGACGTCGCGGCTACGGTCGCCCTGGCGCCGGGGTGGATGCTCGGTAGCCAAGGATTCATGAATGCCGCTGCTGCACGGCCTAAGAGTCCGCTTCTGGTTATCGGCGCCGAGCACGATCGCGTCGTACCCATGAAGGGCTTTGCCAAGCCCATCGCCGATGCTTGCAGCAGTGCTGGCAGCTGTACGTTCGTGATCGGTCGGCACATGAGCCACAACAACTTCGCCGACGCGCCCAGGGTGTTGATGTGGGCTCCCAAACCCACCAACCCTGCGCGCCTCGCACTCTCAACACTTTCCTCAGCTTCACCGCGCGTGATGAGCCCGTTCAGACAGCAGCGAGCGACGGTGCGCATTGTGTTGCCGTGGCTTCGTAAACGCTTCGCCGAGCTTGGCATCGAGATGCCCTACGTGGCTGAACTCGAACTGTAGCGTGCGCGCTAGTAACGATGCGCGAACGAAACGTTGGAGCCGCGCGTGCTGAGCGGAAACTCCATCTGTTCGACGAGATCGTGGATACATGGGCGATAGGCCGCTTCGCCGCGTACAACCATCAGGGGCCGGTAGAGGTTGATGACGTGCTCGATGGTGTAGGGCGCCAGACTTGGATCTGAGGAGATGGCCGCGGTTTACGCGTCCGTCTGTGCGGAGTCAGGGCTTTCCCAGGAGCTTTTTCGCCGTTTGACGCACCAAGTTGGGGTAGCGCGTTTGCTTGGGAACCAGCTTGAGTTCGTTTTTGGGCAGACGCCTGAGCACGCGCATGATGGCATCGCTGGGAAGTTTCGGGTTGCTCAGCAGCGAGCGGCGCACGAGGGGCGAGCCCAGCCAGGCACCATTGGAAGCGATGCGGTCGAGTAGTGGCAACGGCAACGTGCCTTTTTTGGCGATGCCGGCCACTTCCGGGGGCGTGATGCGAGGGTTGGACAGCAACGCTTCCCATACGGCCTTGCCAAAGCGTCTTTCAATGGCCGTTCGCTCGCTCCGGCCCGCGCTACGTGCTCGCTTCAGCGCCTCGTTTTTTGGCATCGCACGAACCCGCTCCTGCACGTTGCGCGCAGGCGGTCGACGCCCCTCGATCGCGGCGTCATTGGGCGGGGCCTCTTCGGGCGATGTGGCCTTCTCGTCCGTCTCGTCCGAGGCGGAATCCGGATCGTGCTGCATCGGTCGATATTATATTGGAAACGCCCCCAGCCGAAGTCGAGGCACATGTGTGCGAGTGTCTTATGCTTCCTGAAAGGGCGCATTCATGCGCACTTATCTTGCTCTTCGGTAGGTAAAATGTTGGTAAAGGGTGACATCTTCGCGCATGATCAACTTGTGGGGAGGCACCGCGCAGCAATCGCTACGGTGGAATTTCGTCGGAGGCGATGGCGAAAGATGATTACCACCGGGCTTGAGGGGGCTTGTGGCGATCGTGCTGCGCGTGTGCTCTCCGCGGCTTTAATCTTCCGAGGTAAGCCCGACTTCCCATCTGAACGCGAGGACTTGGAGTCGTTTCTGCGAACCGAGTTGATGGCCGCAGCGGCCGCCGTCATCGGTCACGAACGTGCGACCTACCTGATTGCCGAGCTCAGCAGCTCCATCGACAACGCCACGGGCGTTGCGCGCATCTCGCTTACACAAAAGCGCGTGCGCTCATCACAGCCGCCAAGTGACGGGGCCGCCACAGACGGTGTCCGCGAGATACCTACCGCGGAGCAATATGTTGGCTTCGTCGAAAAGACGGCCTCGCAACCGTCGTCGCGTCCATCGATGGGTTCGCTGCCGTCGGGTCGCCAGTCGTTACGTCAGGTTCGCGATGCAAGGCGCAACGCGCAGCGTCGACCCGTCCTCATCTTGAGCGCATCGAGTTATGCCGCACGGGCGGTGACTTTAGAACACGGCAGCAGGGTGGAAGTCATTCACCACGATGACCCCGTCCTTTTCGAGTCGGAGTACCAAGCGTTGCTCCCCCGCAACCCCGTCGTGCTGCTCGATGGGCGTGGTCGTTTTCGTGAGTTCTGCCACCGTTTCGCCAAACGTTGTGATCCGTTTACACGCTGTGTGCTCTGGGGCTTCGGCTCTGAAGAAGACGAATTCGGGGAGAACATGATTCCAAGCGTGTCGAGTTTGACGCCCGAAGACCTGTCGATGATCGTCGGGCGCTTTTTGCAAACGCGCGGCTAGCTCTCTCGGAGGCTCGGTTAGCCGAAGCGTAGTCGGTACACGTCGGGAAGTTGCTCGGGTGAGTTGATGCACAAGTCGAGGTCTTTGAGTCGACCGTCCTTGAGTGAGTAGATCCACCCGTGAACGTCGAGTTCTTGACCACGCTTCCAGGCTTCTTGCACGATGGTGGTGTGGCACACGTTGCGCACTTGCGCTGCAACGTTGAGTTCGCACATGAGGTTTGCACGCTCTTTGTCGGAGAGGTCACTGGGAACGTCGGCGCGATCGATCACATCTTTAATATGTCGAAGCCAATTGTCGATGAGCCCAAGCGAGTCGTTGCCCATCGCACCCATCACGCCGCCGCATCCGTAGTGCCCACACACGATAATGTGCCGAACTTTGAGTACCTCGACGGCATATTGAATGACCGACAGGCAGTTGATGTCTGTGTTGGTCACCACGTTGGCGATGTTGCGGTGAACGAAAACCTCGCCTGGCAAGACATCGATAATCTGGTTGGCGGGTACCCGGCTATCGGCGCAACCGATCCACAGGTACTCTGGGGTCTGTTGCTGAGAGAGCTTGGTAAAAAAGTCAGGGTTGTCCTTCTGGATGCGCTCGGACCACTGCTTGTTGTTCTCAAAGAGCTTCGCCAACGTTTTCATACCTTCCCTTGTAAGGCGGCTCAAGGGCGAGGGCAATTCTAAAAATGCACACCAAAGATTCGATATTACCGAAGCATCGTATCAGCGGCAGCCGGTCGCCGAATCGTAGCCTGGGGCCGGCAAGCACGTTGCCGGCAAAGGAATAGGTTGAAAGGCTGTGGGCAATTGGTTATCAATCGGTCCTTCGGTAGGGCTGTTAGCTCAGTTGGTAGAGCAGCGGGCTTTTAACCCGACGGTCACAGGTTCGAGTCCTGTACGGCCCACCCTTACACGAAGGTGTTTCCTTCGATGCCGGGGTGCGCCCTCTGCATGGCTGGTCCGCGGTTGGTCCAAAAGCTGGACCGGGCCACGAGCGCTACATTGCCAACGCCACGCATAGGGAGTTGGCAACCTAGCCGAAGTGGTGACCCGGGGTTGAAGGCTTCGCACAAATCCGATGCTGAGATTTGGGCGAGACGCGGCCGCTTGTCTGCAGAAAGACAAGGACAGTGGCAAAACCACAGAAGAGGGGCGGCAAGTGGCGGATTCGATGGACGGACCACACCGGGCGTGTCCGAAGCGAGACCTACAGCGACCGTCAAGTCGCCAACCTGGCGCTGAGGCGGCACGAACTCGAAACTGAGAAGGCGAGGGCGGGTTATTCACTCGGAGCCACCGGCCTTCGGACCTTCGGTGAGCTGGCTGACTACTGGATTAAGTACCGAGTTCCAGAGAAACGCAGCGGCAAGAAGGATATCAGCGTCATTCGCCGCCACCTTCGGCCGCGCTTCGGAGACCTTCGGCTGCGAGACGTAACCGTCGCACAGGCGACCCGCTTTAAGGCTGAGTTTCAACTCTCGCCAAAGACGCTCCACAACGTGCTCACGCTGTTTATCGCGATGCTGAACTACGCGGTTGATCTTGGCTGGCTCGATAGCTGCCCGCGAATCAAGAAGCCGACGCTAGTTCAAACGTCCTATCGCTACCTGCGGACGCGAGACGAGATTCGCCGCTTTCTTGAGGCCGCACTGGTCGAGGGCCAAATGGCGCACGCGCTCTACTGCACGGCCATCTACACGGGGATGCGCGCGGGCGAGCTTGCGGGGCTTCGATGGGATTGCGTGGACCTCGAGCGTCGCTCGATTCAAGTGGCGCGCTCCTACGATGGCCCGACGAAGGCGGGCTACGTTCGTTACCCGCCGATTCTCGACCCGCTGCTTCCGGTGCTGACGAAGCTCAAGGCCGTGCGTACGGGTGACTTTGTGTTTACGAACCTGAACGGATCAAGGCTTCAACCGTCAGCGCGTTTGTTTGAGGAGGTGCTTCATCGCACGCTGACCCGCGCTGGCTTTCCGAAGCCAACGGAGGGCAGGGCGCGGCACTACATTCGCTTCCACGATTTGCGGCACACGTTCGCGAGCCATTGGGTGATGAACGGAGGCGACCTCTACAAGCTCCAGCAAATCGGCGGCTGGCGTTCGTTCGCCATGGTCCAGCGCTACGCGCACCTCGCGCCCGAAGCTTACGCCGAGGACTTGGACCGTCTCGGCACCTATGAGGAACCGGCGAAGGTTCTGCAGCTTGTGGAAGGGGCAAGATGAAACACGGAAACACGGGCAAGAAACGCGAAGTGACAGACAAGATGGTGGTCGCCAATCGCCAGAACGCGCTGCGGTCAACGGGCCCGAAGACAGAGGAGGGCAAGCGGGCGTCGAGCTCGAATGCGACGAAGCACGGGCTGGACTCGTCCGCTGTGCTGATACGCGGCTTCGAGTGCCCGGACGAATGGGAAACGCATCTTGAAGATATCCGGCACAGCCTTGGCCCAGTCGGCCACCTAGAGACAACGCTCGCTGATCGTATTGCGCTCTACTTGTGGAGGCTTCGTCGCGTCGCTGCGGCTGCAGCTCAAACGGTTGCCGCGAGTCCGGTTGAGAAGAACCCGGCCGACAATACGATGTGGCGGGAGTCCGCAGCGCTGTTGCTGGCGTCGGAAGAACCCGACGAAGGCGAGGAGAGTAGCGAAGCATTCGATAAGCTCGGCATCGTTAAGCATAGCTACCCGGTCTATACAGCCCGCAACGCAGAGGTGATTCTTGCCGCGCTTGCTCGCGACGCGTTTGGTGCGGTCGAAGGCTGGAGAATTAGCGCAGTCGCCGAGCGCGTGTTCTCGTCTTTCGGCGAGTCGGTCCCGGATGTTTGGGAGGGATACGAATACAACTCAGGCGAAGACCCGGATCGAAGCTGGGAGCGAATCGAGGCGACCGCCACAGGTCTAGGCGCCACGGTTGAGGCGCTGCTCGCTACCGTCAAGGAACGCTGCATCGCCACCGTGCCGGCTGAATGGGCGATGCTAGAGCGCCGCAGGAAGGCGATGCTTGGTCATTTTGAGCACGAGGCCGTGCGCCACACGCTGCCCTCGCAGGACCTCATCGACCGCGTCACCAAGTACGAGGCGCACCTAGAACGCCAGCTCACCAGCAGCCTCCGCAACTTCTACGCCGCCCAGGGCGCACGACTGGCTTCCACGAGATAATTGAGCTTTCACGGGTTCGAGGGGGGACCTAGCCAGACAACTGGCCCAGAATGCTTTGGGGCGAATGGGCTGCCCCATGTCACAAACACAAGCAGAAACGAACGGTTAGTGGTATTTTTATAATAAACAAAAAGTTGTAAAAAAAGGACTCAATGAAGCGACCGAAGACAGCCCCGGCCATTTCCGAACTCTGGACGAGAATTGCTTCCAATATGGAGAGGTATCTGAAAATCATTGATCACGCGAACCCAACACTGGATGGTCGTTATCTCCATTGGGACGAATTTCGGTATCGAACGCCTCCTGGAGACCTCACGAGCGAGGAGTGGTGGCTCGGCGTCAAACAAGCGCGTCAACAAGCCTCAACTCGCGTGGTCGAGATGAAAGAGATCTACGGCGTGAACTTCCGTTTCATGAAAACCACCGAAGTGCAGAAGCAGCTACATAGTTTCGACCGAGGCAATGTTGCGGAGATTGTCACAAAGTCGCTGGGGAATGAGGACGCCATTGTCGAGTATCGAGTTCGTCAGCTTATCGAGGAAGCAATCAGCTCCAGTGAAATCGAAGGCGCGAGACCGACGACCCGAGAAGTAGCTCGGCAGTTGGTTCGTGAAAACCGGGAGCCAGATTCGAAAGACGAGCGCATGATTCTCAACAACTGGCGCGCCATGCGAAGGATCGTTGAGCTTCGAGATGCCAATGCCGAGCTTGGCATGGATGAGCTACTGGAGATTCACCGAATACTAGGAGAAGACGCTCTAGAAGTTACTGGGGCGGCCGGTTCACTCAGGGGACCGGAGCACGATGTCCATGTTGCCGATCACGAGGGAAACGTGTGGCATCAGCCGCCGCCCGTCGATGACATTAACGGCAAAGGTGCAACCATAGAGGTTCGAGTTCGTTCTCTACTGGAGTTCTCCAACAAGATAGCAAGTGAAGAAGATGAGGTTTTCATACACCCAATACTTCGTGCCATTATCTGTCACTTCTGGATGGGCTACGAACACCCGTTTCGCGACGGAAATGGGCGCATGGCCCGAGCACTATTCTATTGGGTGCTCCTTAAGAACCGATATGAGATGGCTGAGTTCCTTTCCATTTCGGGCCCCATTGATCGAGCTGTAAAACAGTACTACCGAGCTTTTGCTTACGTCGAAACTGACGAAGGTGACTTGACGTATTTCATTCTCAACCAACTCGGCGTAATGACGCGGGCGCTACAAGAGCTAAAGGAGCACCTTACAGCTCGGATGAGGAGGGCGCAGCGCCTAGCTGATGCTGTGCAAGGGTTCGACAGATTGAATCACCGACAACGCTCTTTGCTGCAAAAGGCAGTGAGACATCCTCTCCAAACGTACACAATAGACGGCCACAAGAGTTCGCATAGAGTCCACTACCAGACCGCCAGGGCGGATCTTCTCGGTTTGGTCGAAGCCGGCTATTTCTCGGAGACCCGGGTAGGCAAGAAAAAACGCTTCAAGCCTGACGCTCAGTTCGTTGAGCTTCTCGAGCAAGCTCAAGAGAAGGAGTCCCGGTAAGCGATGCATCGCAGACCAGAGTTTGTTGGCAAGGACGGCATGGAAACAACGCCCTGGTCGTACGATCGCCTGAAGCTTGCCCCTGCGCTGACCAAGTTGCATCCCCACGCAGAAACGACGCGCAATATACGAGCCGCAACGAGTAGGCCGTCCAAGTCGTTTTGGGAGTGCCGATG
>CAZAQV010000049.1:0-18384 GCA_964487255.1 uncultured Polyangiales bacterium
CTCAAACGGTAGGATCCGGGTCGCTCGACCTCCCCTACGACGTACACCTGATTCGTGCGGAGCCGGCCGATGGAGACCGTGAACCGGGTGGTGGCGTCTCCGGATCGCCGAATCCCCGAGTAGACCCGCCCGAGCCGTTCGTAGAGCCGGTCCTCGAGTTGACTCACCGTGAGCCCGTTGACGTAGACCTGCCCCACGTCGGGAACGAAGATGTACCCCTCCCGGGTGACGTCGAGTCGATACGCAAGCTCCACGTCTCCGGTGAGGATCAGGAGGACCTCGTCCCCCGGGCCCAGGAGATAGCTGGGGCCGACGGATCCCGTCGCGCTGGGCTCGAATCCCCGGGCCGCCCGGCGGAACACGTCGCGGCCGAAGACCTCGAGGCCGGCCGTATCGGAGGCCTCCGACATGGAGTCCGGATAGAAGAGGAGCGAGTCCGGGCGGAACCCCACGGAGTCGGCGTCCGGCGAATCGGGCGCGAGGGAGACGCCGATGGTCGCCAGGGCCTCCACGAACTCCAGGTCCTCGGGCCCGGCGGTCCGAGCCCCCTCGCCGGCTTCGTCCCCGAAGTAGCGGTCCGCCAGGGCAGGATCGTAGCCGGCCCGCCGCAGCTGGTCGCGTAGCTGTGCCTCGGTCAGACCCGACGCTTCGATCCGCTCGACGATCTGCTGCCTCGTGAGCCCTTGAAGCTCGCTGGGGAGAGCCTGAGCCCGCAGCGCGGACGCCGGCGCGAGAAGGACGACGGCGAGCAACGCGAGGAGCGCCGCGGAGAGACTGCGAAAATGCATACCGGTTCCCATCGATCGGGACGGAGACGTGCGGGGAGGGGAGCGTGCATTTTACCCACAACGGGAATGCTCGACAACGCCGGGCTCCACGCTCCGAGGCCGGATCGGGCGATGGGATCGCACGGTGAATCGATCCCTCCCGCTCGTGGGGAGTATGTAGATGTTCGGCTCGAGTTCCTCCCGGTCGCACGGGTCTGGCCATGCCACTCCGATGAAGACGTTCCTCCACTGCCTCCTCCTCGTCCTCGTGCCGCTCGTCCTCCACGGGTGCTCCGACGCCACGAACCCCGGAGAGGAAACCGAGCCACCCGGAATCGTCCTGGTCATCGGTGACGGGATGGGAGACGGTGCGCTGGCGGTGTCCCGGAGAGCGGGGGGACCCCTGGTCATGGAAACCCTCCCCGTCCGCCGGACGGTCACGACGGAGACCGTGACCGGGCGGATCACCGACTCGGGTGCGGCCGCCACCGCGCTGGCGACGGGGGTGGCTACCTACTATCGCGCCATAGGAGTGGGGCCCGATTCCCTACCCCGACTCACGGTCCTCGAAGCCGCCGAGACCGCTGGCATGGCCACGGGGCTGGTGGTCACCTCCCCGATGACCCACGCCACTCCAGCCGCATTCGCCGCCCACGTCCCCGACCGATCGATGGTCGAGGAGATCGCAGAGCAGATGGAAGCCTCGGGCGTGGACGTGCTCCTCGGAGGCGGGCGCCTCGACTTCGTCCCGGAGGGGCGCGGGGACGGCGTCGACCTCCTCGACCGATTCCGGGAGCGGGCTTGTACGGTGGTCGAGGACCGCGCGGCCCTCGTGGCCGTCGATCCGAGCGAGACGCCGTGCCTGGTCGGCCTCTTCGCGACGGGAGGCCTTCCTCCCGCAGGGATCCGTGTTCCCTCCCTCCCCCTGATGGCGGAGCGGGCCCTCGACGTCCTTCTCCGGGATCGGGAAGGATTCTTCCTGATGGTCGAAGGATCCCAGATCGACTGGGCGGGTCACGCCCATGACGGCGAGTGGAGCATCCGCGAGACCCTCGACCTGGATCGCACGGTCGCCACCCTGCTGGACCGCCTGGCCGACCGCCCGAATACCCTTGTGCTCGTGACCGCCGATCACGAGACGGGGGGGCTCCGTCCGGGACTGGACGGGGAGGAGGCATTCGTGTGGGATGCGCCGGACCACACCGCGGATCCCGTCCCCCTCTTCGGGTCCGCCTCCGCGTCCGACCTTCCGGCGGATACCCTCACCAGCGCCGAGGTCGGGACGTACCTGATGGGGCGCCTGCCCCGATAGGGAATCGCCCCGGGGATCAGCCCTGGGGTGTCCCCCCGCCCTCGCCCCCCTGTCGGAGCGCGGGGGAGAACGTCTCGCGCGTTAGGACCCGAAACTCCTCGGCGGCCTCCTCATCGGTCCGCAGGTTCCACGACACGTACTCCAGGAACACCGCGATCACGATCCCGAGTATGAGCCCCACCAGGATGAGAACCGCGATCCGGACGAGCGGGCTCAGCCCCGCCGGACCGACGGTGTCCTGCGGCTGCTCGACCACGGTCAGGACCGGGGTGTTCCGGACCTCGTCGATGCGCGCCTCCTCGAGCGACTTCACCAGGGAGGTCACGACCTGCTGCTGGAAGTCCACGCGCCGCTGGAGCCGGCTGGCCTCCACGACGAGCTCGGGAGAGTTCTCGTAGCGTCGGTTCTGTCCCATGAAGCGACTCAGGTCGTCCTCCGCGGCCTCCAGCTCCCTCCTGGCCTCCCCCACGCGTTCCTCGATGAAGCGCCGCTCGGCAGCCGCCCTGGACTGGCGCCGCTCCATGTTGAACCGGTTGACCAGCTCGAGTATGGACGCGTTGAGGGCCACGGCGAGGGACTCCTCCGGTGCGGTCACCTCGACCGTGACCAACTGGGTCCGGGGGTCGGCCGTGGCCGACACGTGCTCGCGGAGCCAGTCCACGGTCTCGGTGACCCTCTCGGCGGGGTCCTCCTCGTCGATCCCCAGGACGCGGGCCAGAGGTACGTCCTCGCCCTCGCGACCCTCGGAGCCTCCCGACGGGTAGGTCCGCACCGCCACTTCCCGAAGCAGACCCCGGGAGGTGATCAGGGCCGCGTAGAAGTCGGGCGACTCCCCGGAGCCCCCCCCGAGGGGCGCGACGGGAACCCCGAACTGGGCCGCCAGCCCAGCCAGGGGGCTGGACCCCTGCTCGGCCTGGGGGAGGAAGCGGGAGGTCGTGGAGAAGCTCCCGGAGCCGAAGATCCAGAGCGCCACGCCCAGAAGCGCCAGAAGGACCGCGGGAGCCAACACCGCCCTGCGACGTCGCAGGAGCAGATTGGCGTAACGCAACGGCGACGCGGCGCCGGAATGGTTGTCCGTGGACGGTCTGATCACGTTCATCGCAACGCCTGGCCCGACGGGGCCCTTCGGGGATCGTCTCGTGAGATCGCCTCTTCCGTCATGAAGAACGACTCGTCGTACCGGGTCAAGTAGAGATCGGTGTCGTACGCGCCCAGAGCGGGCAACTCCGGCTTCAAGCCGGCCGCCAGCGCCAGGAGCCACCGGGGCCCGTCCACGCCCGCCGCGAAGCCCAGGGGGCACCCTCCCCCGAACCGGCCGTTCACTTCAGTGAAGCAGGGCTCGTCATCCTTCATGATGGCCTGAACCGTAACGGGCCCCACGGCCCCGAGGGCACGAGCCACGTCGACGCAGGCCTCCAGAAGGCCCGGTCGCAGGACGGTCGTGCCCTTCGACACCTCGCCGCCCCGGACCTCGATCCGACGACGGGAGACGGCGCCCAGGGGCCGGCCCTCGAAGTCCATGACCACGTCGGTGGTGATCTCCGGGCCCGGCAGGAACTCTTGCACCACGGGATCCTCGACCCGTCGGGTCCAGAACCGGAGCTCCTCCGCGTCGTCGATGCGATGGACTCCCTGGCTGGCGCTGCCCCGTCGGGGCTTGAGGAAGACGGGGAACTCCAGGCCGTCCACATCCACGTCGTCGGCAGCGACCGTCCACGCCGTCCGCACGCCCAGGTCCTCGAAGAATCGGTACGTCAGCCACTTGTCCGAGATGGTCCCGGCGGCCTCGGCGGGGACCACCAGGGGCCGCCCCCCGGCCTCCTCGAGACTCGAGCGCAGCCCGGCGAGGGCCGTCACGTCCGGATCGATGAGCGGAAAGATCAGGACCTCCCCGGGTCGGTCGCACAGCTCGAACAGCATCTCCTCCCACTCCGCCGTCCCCGTGCGCGGACACCGGATGGGCACGTCCACCTCCTGCAGCCCGGGGGCCAGGGGATCCACGTCCAGGCCGACGATGCGTCCTTCCACACCCAGCGCCTCGTACGCCCGCCGGAAGGCTCGCACCAGCTCCACGCGCCGGCCCACGGCCGTCAGCACGACGTCGACGACACCGCTCACTTCAACACCTCGCGCACCAGGGCGAAAGCCTCCGCCGCCTCCGAGGCCACGGTCGAGCCCCGCATCTGCGCCAGCCCCCGGATGGCCCGGAGCGACCGGGGGTCGGGTGGTGGCATCAGCTGCGACTCGTAGCACTCCATGGCCGCCAGCTTCCTGGGAAGGGTCTCGCTCACGTCCACGAAGACGTTGGGCACGAACGCCTCCGAGGGATGGGGGGGGCCCCATTCGGTCTCGGACAGGGTCTCGTAGGAGAGAATCCTCCCGACGGTCATCCCCTGGCGAGGCCTGGCCGCGGCCAGGAGCGCGCGGAAGACGTGGAGGTGGTCGAGATGGCTGTCCCCGGGGTGGGGTCCGTAGACGGTCTCGGCCCCGACTTCCCGGAGGAACGCGGCGATGAAGTCCACGAGCTCGTAGTGGGGGACCGTGTCGAGGCCGGGTGCCGGAAACTCTCCGAAGACCGTGGAGGACACGCCCAGGAGCTCGTGAGCCGCCCTGGCCTCCGCCCGCACGCGCTCCACCGACTCGTCGCTGAACACGGCGGGGTTGCCGCGCGTCACGACCAGGACGTGGACCTCGTCACCGGCATCGACGTGGCGGGCCATGGTGCCCCCGACACCCAGAACTTCGTCGTCCGGGTGGGGGCTGACCACCACGATCCGGGATCTGCCGTTGCCCAACATCACGCTTCCTCCATTCGACGGAGTCGCAGCTCGTCCCACGCCGCCAGCCAATCGACGCCGAGCATCTCGTGCCGGCGGTTCACGTGCTCGGCCGCCGGAGTCCGTTCCCCGTCCTCGGGCTGGACGACCCGGAGGAGCACGCAGCGGCCGTCCCCGCAGGCCACCACCACCCCGTCCTCGCGCCGCGCCTGGACCTGGCCGGGCACCCCCACCCAACGGGTGTCGTCCAGGAGGTCCGCCTCCCAGACGACGAGCTTCTCGTCACCCCGATAGGTGAATGCGCCCGGATAGGGGTCCCCCGTGGCCCGGATCAGCGTCCAGACGTCCCGTGCCGGGGCCTTCCAGTCGATCCATCCGTCCGAAGGGCGGCGACGGGCCAGGTAGGTGGCCTCACCGTGGTCCTGGGGCGTGCGCGGGGGGGCGCCGCTCTCCAGAAGCGGTACGGCCTCCCCCACCGAGGCCGCCAGGGCACCCGTGACCTTGCGGTAGAGAGACGCGGCCGTCTCGTCCGGGGCCACCGGAAACCGCTTCTGGACCAGGATGTCGCCCGAGTCCACGCCCTCGTCCAGGAAGAAGAGGGTGGTGCCGCTCTCCTCGACACCCATCAGGATCGTCCAGGGGATGGCGGCCCTGCCCCGCATCCGGGGCAGCAACGTGGGATGGAAGCCGATGCAGCCCTGCGTGGGGGCGTCCAGGAGAGGAGCCGTCAGGATCTGGGACCATCCGATCACGAAGAGGTAGTCGAGCTCCAGCGCCTCGATCTCCTCGAGCACCGCTTCGTCGTTGATGGACCCCACGCGGCTCACGCCCACCCCCGCCTCCCGGGCGAGGGGCTCGAGGTCGCAGAAGTCCGAGTGCCGGACCGCCAGCTCCTCCCTCAGCGTGAACACCCGGACCACCTCGGCGTCGGAGGCGAGCAGGGCTTCCAGGGCGTGGCGGCTCCCTTCGACCGCCCCTACGAAACCGTAGCGCATCTATCGCAGCTCCCTGCGGAATACGAGTCCCAACAGATGACGGGCGTACAGCGCGGGCATCCTCCACGTCTGGCGCTCGCCATAGCGCTCCTCCATCCAGTCCCGCCGGGGCAGGGCCGTCCGGATCAACGCCGGGAGGTCGTCGTACAGGAGCGCCGTGAACAGGATGAAGTCGAAGTTCTTGAACTTCGGCCGGTCGGGATAGAGCACGCCGGCGCGACGGATGCGGGACAGGACCGCGTTCCGCTTGACCGCCGAGGGCGCGACGCGCTGCAGCACCGCGTCGGGAATCGGCGTGCCCAGAAGGTCCGCGGCCATGGCGAGCGAGACGTAGACCGGGGTGCGGACGCGCAGCTCCTCCACGCGGTCGCAGAACACGTCCCAGTCGACGTCCTGCGCCCGGACGATGCGCTCCACGTCCGTGTGGAGGCGAGGGCCGGGCGGGCGCACCCAGGAATGCTTGGCCGTGTGGAGCGACACCTGGAGCAGATTGTCCTCGGGCGAGAGGATGCGCACGTCGCTTCCGTCCACGGGCACCGAGCGCGCCATCAGCTCCTCGGGGTCGGGCTCCCGCTCGGGGGTCATCCAGCGGCCGGCCACGGGGCGCCACTGCAGCTCGAACCAGAGCTCGCGGCCCGGGGCGATCTCCTTGAGGTACTCCCCTCCTCCGTCCCGCTCCGCCTCCTCCACCTCCGCCTTCTTCAGGTCGGACCGGAAGCGGAGCGTGTACCCGTCCTCTACCAGGAGCCGGTGGGCCCGCCGGAAATCGTCGGGGAGCACCATGACGTCGAGGTCGCCCATGGGGCAGCACCCCGGGCACGGGTAGAGGGCCCGGGCGATGCCGCCGTTCTTCAGCGCGACCAGCGGGATGTCGTGGCGGGCGAAGAGGGCCGCCACCCGGTCCAGCTCGTCCATGTACGCGCCGAGCCGATCCACCCATTCCTGGTGCTCCGCCTCCCAGCGCTCGGGAAGCGTCACGCCGGCGTCCGTTGCCGCATGGGCGACCAACGGGATGATGCGATTCTCCCGTGCCGCATCCCACAGCCGCGGCTCGTCCGCCGCGTCCAGCAACGTGCGGACGCGCTCGCGCCACGCCCCGTCGCGCAGCGACTTCATGGACTCCAGGAGGATGCGTTCCTCGACGTTGGCTTCGAGGAGGTCGAGGGGATCGGTCACGCTCTGCCCAGGGTCTTGAGGATGAGGTCGGTGTAGTGTCGAGCCGCGGACTCCCACCGGAAGCGGCTCACATGGACGGCGCCCAGGTCGATCAGTCGACGGCGGCGGTCCTCGTCGAGGAGCAGGCGTGCGAGCGCGTCCCTCATGTCGTCCACGTCGAGGGGGTCGAAATACTCGGCGGCGTCGCCGCACACCTCGGGGAGGCACGACGTGCCGGAGCTTGCGACGGGGATGCCGCAGCCCATCGCCTCCAGGGGCGTGAGCCCGAACGTCTCGTAGAGGCTGGCCGTGACGTACGCCGTCGCCCCGCGGTAGACGTCGGGGACGTCCCCGGGCTCCACGTAGTCCAGAAGGTGGACCCTGCTCTCGAGTCCCTCGGCCGCGATGGCGGCCCGGATGCGCTCCTCCTCCTCGACGTCCTTCACCCGTCCGGCGATCACCAGATCTTCCCTCACGTCCGACGAAGCCACCAGCGCGCCGTAGGCGGCCACGAGACGCGGGATGTTCTTGTGGGCATGCCGGTCGGCCAGCGTGAGCAGGTACCGATCCACCCCCCGCTCCGCCAGGAAGGCGGGCGTCACACGCTCGCCCGGGTGGAAGGCCTCACGATCGATCCCGTGGTAGATCACCCGGATCTTGCCGCGCCGGTTGCGGAAGAGCCCCGACAGCTCCGCCCGGGCGTGGTGGGACACCGTGACGCAGGCGGTCGCCAGGCGCATGGTGAGCGACTTCATACGCCGGACGTACGCGAGACGGACCGGTCCGTCCCCCAGCTCGTCCGGGATGAAGAAGTGCTGCGTGCCGTGGAAGACCGCCAGGGTGGGAACGCCGCTGAGCGCCACCAGGGGCGGCAGCATCTCGTCCGCCCGGAAATAGAGATCCGCGCCGCTGCGACGCACCGCGCCCGGGACGCCGAAGTGCTCGTGGAGGAGGCGCCGACGCGTCGAGGTGATCGCCGCGTCGTCCACCCGCTCCAGGTCGAGGTCCAGACCTTCGTACAGGTGACTCCGGGACGCGGGTACCAGGAGCGTGTAGCGGAGCGTGTCGGTCGCCTCGACCAGGGGCGGGAGCAGCCCGATGAGGAAGGTCTCCACTCCGCCCCCCCGCACGCCCGACGCATCGAGCAGCACGCGGCTCTGCGAAGGGACGGTGGGGGAGTCCGTAATCCCGGGCGACGCCGTCATATGCCGACCATCCGCACCAACCCGGCCACCGCACTGCCGTAGAGCCGGAAGAAGCCGTTCACCGGGACCTCGACGATCCGTCGGAGCCACGCCGGCATGCGGATGTGGCGGATCTCCGTCTCCCGCTGGAACAGGGGAAGGATCCGGGCGTCCCCGACGGACCGGACCCGTTGGCTCTCCCTCCGGCCACGCCGAAGGGTGGCGCCGTTGCGGACGAGCCATGCGTAGGAGCGAAGCTTCTGTCCGACGAAGGCGGGTCCCTTGAGAACGACGTACCCCCAGATCAGGATCTCCGAGACCAGCATGGCCGGCATCAGCAGGGCCAGGGTCGCGATCCGGTAGTTCTTCGCCACCGTGTAATACCGTCCGCACTCCAGGTAGTAGTAGCGGAGGGGCGTGAGAGGCTTGGGGTCGTACTTGTGGAGCATCTCGGATTCGGGCTCCAGCACGATCCGGTACCCCGCCAGGCGGGCGCGCCAGGAGAGGTCCACGTCCTCGAGGGACGAGTGGAAGAAGTCGTCGCTGAACTCGTGGTACTCCTCGTCGAAGACTCCGACGTGGTCCAGCACCTCCTGCTTCACCAGGAAGCAGCAGCCGGTGGCGCTCCCCAGCTCCTCCAGCCGATCGAACGCGCTGCCGGGCTCCAGGTAGCCGCGGGAGCGGGCGTGGCCCGTATACTGGAAGGCGAGGCCGATGGTGTGGACGGCCTCCGGCTGCGAATGGAGGAGGATCTTCGGAGAGACGATCCCGATGTCGGGCGCCGAATCGGCACGCTCCACCATCCGCTCGAGCCAGCGCTCGTGGAAGATGGTGTCGTAGTTCGTCACGACGATGAGGTCGCCCCGGGCGTGCCGGATGCCGTAGTTGTTTCCGGCTCCGAATCCGAGGTTGGCCCCGGGCTCCAGCACCCGGACCCACGGGAACTCGGCCCGGAGGAACTCCACCGATCCGTCGGTGGAGCAATGGTCGACCACGATGACCTCGAAGTCCCGGAAGGTCTGGTCCAGGAGGGTCGGGAGGGATTCCTCGAGGTACGCCCGGCCGTTGTAGTTGACCATGACGAGACTGGCACGCACGGACCCGTCGGCCGCGGGCGCCCTCGGCCCCCGGGAGGCCGGCTCCCGTTCCCCTTCGCCCCCCCCTCCGGCGGGCTCGTCGATGCTACGCAAGAGGCCGCAGTGGAGCGCGACGCACGGGGGCCGCAACGAGGCGCGGGTAGATCATGACGATCAGGAGGAGGAGCATGGAGGAGTAGTGGAAGCCCGGTCCCAGATAGCGGTACGAGACGAGGAAGAACGTGAGCCCCGACATGGCGGCCAGAACCGTCTCGGTCGGTGGGCGGCGGGCCAGGAGGCCCAGGAGCGCCACCAAGGCACCGTAGAGCAAGCCAATCCACATCACACCCACCACCCCTCCATTCAAAAAGTACTGTCCCACCACGGAGGGGATGGCGTTGCCACCTTTGTCCCAGATGTTAACGCCCCACCGATAGTATGTGTAGTAGTAGATCGTCTGGGGGAGCGGCTTGTCCGGCCACAGCACGCGTGGGATCGGATTCACCGCGAAGAAGAGGAGCGGGCTCTCGTCGAGCGTCCCCCGGGGCAGGTCACGGCGGAGGACGACGGCGTTGGCCGTCTCGGTGAAGAAGTCCGTCTGCTGCTTCGGGGCGATGAGCTCCAGCACGCTCGTCTGTCCGATCTGCGAGCGGGTGCGCTCCAGCCGGTACAGCATCTGGAGCTGGGTGAGGAGCAGGAGGGCGATGACCGCGCTGCCGCCCACCACGCCCATGCGGATGCGGCTGGGCTCCCCGTCGGGGCGACGCGTCCACATGAGGGCCGCCGCGACGAAGGGCGGCAGGACGGTCATGATGAACACGGAGCGGGTGCCCTGGTCGAAGTAGACGACGAGGCTCGTGAGGGCGAACAGGAACCCGTACCCGACGCGCGCCCAGGCGCCCTGGGGCCGCCGTGAGAGGGCGTAGAGCCCGACCAGGTTCCCCCCGGCGACCAGGAAGGCCCGGCTCAGCCAGAACATGGTCATGAGCGGGTTGCCTTCGTAGGAGCTGGCCGTCGCCACGGCCCACGCCTTCTCCCCGCGGCCCTGGAGCACACCCAGGAAGATGTCCAGCAGCGTGCCGCCGAAGACGACGTAGGGGGCGAACCCGAAGGCGAAGCAGACCAGGAGGACGATCCGACGGCCCCGCGGGGAGAAGAGCGAGACCTCTTCCCCCGCGGTCCGCCGCGCGGGACGGTCCTTCCCCAGGAGCCCGGTCAGCGTCCAGTACGCCACGGCGTTGCCCAGGAAGAAGATCGAGATGAGCACTGCGGCGAAGAGGAGCGCGTCGCTGGGGACGGGCATGTGGATCCACTCCCCGAACCAGACCGACTGCGAGGCTGCCAGATAGCCCGCCGGGAAGGCGAACCAGATGCCGCAACCACCCACCAGATAGACCCATCCGATGTGCCGCGAGTAGTCGCCGGCCAGGAACCAGTCCGCGGCCAGGGCCACGGCCGAGCCCAGAAGGGTCAGGCACGCCACCCGCACCGCCAACGTCGACTCGGCCCCCACGGCCAGGAGGAAGAGGGAGACGATCAGAGGGAGGGCCGCGACGCAGATCCGTCGGAGCCCGTAGCCCCAGGGAACCGGACGGTCGGCCCCGTCCCCGCGATCCAGTCCGGCGGCGGTGATCACCGTCCGGGGCCCGACCGGAGGAGCGGACGGGCGTCGAGCTCAGGCCGCAGCAGGAGGAGGAGCCCCGAGAAGACCACGGTGAAGCCCGTCATGAGAAGGATGGAGTGAAGCAAGGGAGCCCCGAGCCACGAGACGAGGGGCGCACGCGCCCACTCCACAACCCCGACGGCCAGGAGGAAGGCCGCGAGGATCTTGGTCAGGTGCAGGTCGAAGAGGCTCCGCTCGAAGCGCCGCTCGAGAAGGACGAAGCGGATCGCCGCCCCCGTCGCCACCCCCGCCGCCGTGCCCAGCGCCACACCGGTCATTCCGAACACGCGGCCGAGGAACACCCCCAGAGCCACCATGACCGCTAAGCTAAACACGCTCACCTTCAGTTCAAGATCGGCGCGCCCGACCGCGATGAGGAGCGCGGGTGCGGGCCCGGCCAGAGTCGCCAGGAAGTACCCCCCCGCCAGGATGGCCAGCACGTGCCCTCCTGCGAGGAACTCGGCTCCGAAGAGGGAGAGGAGGCCGGTGCGCCCGGCGAGCATGCAGCCGACCACGAGCCCGCTGAGAGCGACCACCCACCGAGCCACGCGGCGATAGGTACCCTCCAGCGCCCCGGCGGTCCCGGGATCCTCCGCCATCTCGGCGAAGCGCGGGCCGAACACCACGGTGACGCTGGAGAATACGAGCAGGGCCAGGGCCCCGACCCGGCCCGCCACCCCGTAGACCCCGACGTCCTCGGCCGAGCCGAAGCGGCTCACCAGGGTGAGATCCACCAGCGACTGCTCCAGGAGGTACTGGACCGAGCTCGCCAGGAGGAGCACCCCCGACAGACGGTGGAGGGAGCGGAGCTGGCCGGAGCGGGGCGCGCCCCGCTCCCCACCGAGGAGGTACGCCACCAGGGCCACGGTAGCGGCCGCCCCGGCCACGAAGCTTCCCGCCCGCACCCAGAGCGCCACCGGCGACGTCGGGCGGACCCGCACCACGACGAGCACGCCCAGGAGGAAGAGGCTCCCCACCCCCACGTAGTAGACCCAGGCCCGCAGATCCGAGCGCCCGATCCCGCGGAGCACCGAGAGGCCCACCAGGAGGCTCACCAGAGCCGGGAGGAGCACGGCGAGCGTGCGCAGGTCGGCGGCGAACCCTTCGAGACGGAACACCGTCTCGTTCAGGGGTTCGGCCACCAGCGCCACGGCCGCGCCCACCAACAGGCTCGCCAGGACGGAGGTCCCCCACCCGTAGGCGGCGATGGAAAGGCGATTCGGCGCCCGCTCGTGGGCGAGCCCGGGGAGCGCGTAGCTCAGCCCCTCGTCCAGCCCCAGCTTCGTCCCGATGGAGAGGAGGTAGCCGACGGCCACGGCGAGCTGATACCGGCCGATCCCTTCGGGTCCCAGGTACCGCGCGAGTGCGAGGGTTGCCGCGAAGTTCAGGATCTGGAGGAAGACCATCCCCCCCATGGTGAGGACGGTCTGCCCGCCCCGGGAGCGCGTCAGCACGACCCTTCCATCAGCGCCCGGTGGCTCCGGAGCCAGTCCGACAGGGAGTCCGGCGTCCGGGTCACCAGCGGTGAGGCGGCTTCCTCCACGTAGAAGCGGAGCTCGTCCAGGAGGAAGAGGAGCAGGTGGAGATGCCGCTCCGGCGAGGCCCACAGCGACGCGGCCCAGCCCGGGAGGTCGCTCGCCCAGGCGGGCTCCCGGCCCGCGAGGAGAGGCTCCATGCGGGCCGGGAAGCCCGCCGGGAAGCGGGATCCGGTGAACAGGACCAGAGGATCGTAGAGGGCCTGACGGCGCCCCCAGTTCTCCCAGTCGATGAGGGCGAGCCCCGTCGCCGTCTCCAGGATGTTGGCGGGATGCAGGTCGCCGTGCGTGAGCGCGGTCCGGACCGAACCTCCCGGTGACGCGGCGTCCACCCGTTCCCTGGTCCGCCTGGCCAGCGAGCGGGCCGCCTCCGCCACCGCCGGCTCCACGCCGCCGTCCGCCGTCAGGCGCCCGATGGCCTCCTCCGCGTCCCGGGCGTAGGCGAGGGCATCCCCCGCGCGGAGCGACGGCTCGGTCAGAGGTGCGAGGGCCTGGAGCGCGGCCCCCACGAGTCGAGCCTCCGCGCCGGGCCGGGACAGGCGGTTCGCCGGGGTGCCGAGGACGTACGCCTCCCGGAACCACCGGTCCCCGACCTCCTGGAGCTCGGGGCCGGGCACGCCCGCCTGCTCCCCTGCCCGGCGCCCTTCCACCTCGCGCTGAAGGTGGGATGCCGGAACGCCTTCCTTGAGCACCGCCCACGCCACGCCCCGAGCCCGATCCACGACGCGGATCTTGTGGTTGCCTCCCAGGACGAGGAGCTCCTCGGCCCGCGGCACGGAGGGGGCCACGCGCAGGCTGCTCTGCGCCAGGAATCGCGAGAAGGGTCGCCGCACGGCCAGCCCCACGGCCGCCCTCTGGAGGGGGCGCCGCCACCGGCTCACGCTCGTCCCGAACTCGCGCACGACCGGATCCAGCACCCGGGGCCGCACGCCCGGAACGAAGACCGCGTTGAGGAAGTGGTTGCAGAGCCACAGCTGCCCGTCGCCCCGGCTCGCGGAGCCGACGGGACGGCCCTCCACCCAGCGGACGCGGTGCTCCCGTCCGGTGAGCACGGGGAGGAACGCCTCCAGGGTGGCGGCCAGGATGTCGCCGAAGGGCTCCCGCTCGAGGAGCTCGCGGATCCTCACTCGGCGCAGTGGGGCTCGAGGAGGCCGTCGGCGATGGTGGAGGCGATGTCGGCGCGGTCGCGCCGCCCGTCGAGCACGAGCCAGTCCTTCTCCTCGGCCAGCTCCAGGTACTGTTCCCGCCGCCACGCCACGACCGGGGGCGGCGCCGGGAAGGGGTCGTCCTTCTCCTCGGCCCGTCGGACGGACACGTCGGTGGGGACCACCAGCAGGACGGCCAGGTCGGGGCGCGGGGCCACGCGCGTCAGCGTCCGCCAGAGGAAGGAACGCTCCACGGCGTCACCGGGAAAGTTCTGCCTGAAGTCCACCAGCGTGTCCCAGAGGTACCGGTCGCACACGACCACCTCGCCACGCCAGCGCCACCAGCGCACGGCCACGCCGTAGAGGAGGATGAGGTCCAGCAACGCGATCAGGAGCCACACCCGGCGCACGCCGCCCGACTCGAGGGCCCGCGTCCGGTCCGGGTTGTCACCCGGCGGCGGGAGCTTCCGCTTGAGGAGGCGTCGGGCGAATGCCTTCAGGGCCTCGAAGCCCGGCGTGTATCCTCCCCGTGACCACAGGTAGCGCGTGGGACGCCCCTCACGCTCGAGGCGGGAGCGAAGGAGCTCGATCTGGGTGGTCTTGCCCGCGCCGTCCAACCCGCTGAAAGTCACCAGCAGACCTCGATCGCCGGCGCCGCCCCCCGCGCTGCTCGCCCCCATACAGATTCCGTCCTAGCTCGATGCGGCCCCCGGATCAGATGAAGGATGAACATAGGGAGGGGTGACGCCGCCTCCAAGGTCGGGCCCGCCGCCACCGTCGAGACCCGGTTGTAACCCTCGGGGATCTTCGGCTAAACTTTCGTTCCTTCCGAACGTTCGTGCCCATCGGCCGCAGGTCCACCATTCCACGCCACCCTCTCCAAGATCGCATCGCCCGCGGGCTGGACATCGTGGGGGCCATCGCAGGCTTGACTCTGACCGCGCCCCTGCTGGCCCTGGCGGCCCTGCTCATCCTCCTCGAGGACGGTCGGCCCGTCATCTTCGTCCAGGAACGAGCGGGACGGGGCGGTCGGCCCTTCACGATCTTCAAGCTCCGTACGCTCCAGCGGAACGACCGGCGGGCGGAGACCATGGGTCGCGTGACTCCGGACCATCCGATGGCGACGCGGGTCGGCCGGTGGCTGCGCCGGTTCAAGGTGGACGAGCTCCCGCAGCTCGTGAACGTGCTCCGGGGGGAGATGAGCCTGGTGGGTCCTCGCCCCACGCTGCCCAGCCAGGTCGAGGAATACGGTCCCGTGGAGCGGACCCGGTTGGAACGCCGCCCCGGCCTGACCGGGTGGGCCCAGGTGAACGGGAACATCCAGGTGGACTGGGAGACCCGCATCGCCCTGGACGTGTGGTACGTGCACCACTGGTCGCTCGGCCTCGAGCTGGCCATCCTGGTGCGCACCGTGGGCGTCGTGCTCGGCGGCGGGAGGATCAACGAGGCTGCGGTGCAGGAGGCCAGGCGGCACATGCGTGCCCTGCAGGCCGCCGACGGCCCGAGGTCGAGCGCGTGAGCCCGTCGCGACTACGGGCGATCGTCTTCGATCTGGACGACACGCTCTTCCGGGAGCATGACTACGTTAGGAGCGGCTTCGCGGCGGCGGCCCGGTGGCTCGCCGAGCACTCGGACGTGGGTGCCACCGAGACGGAGCGGGGCTTGCTCCGGCTGTTCGAGGAGGGCAGGCGGGGCGACCTCTTCGACGCCTGGCTGGAGGGCCATGGACTGCCCGGAACGCACGTGTCCGGCATGGTGGACGCCTACCGTAGCCACGTCCCGGAGATCCAGCCCTTCCCCGGGATCGAGGAGGTTCTGGACGACCTCGCCGACCGGGTCGTCCTGGGGATCGTCTCCGACGGATACGAGGAGGTGCAGCAGGCCAAGCTGGACGCGCTCGGGCTCGAGCCACGATTCGACGCCGTGGTCCTGAGCGACTCCCTGGGACGGGAGGGCTGGAAGCCCAGCCCCCGACCCTTCCGGCTCGTTCTCGAACGCCTGGGGGTACCGGCCGAGGCCGCGCTCTATGTCGGAGACAACCCGCTGAAAGACTTCCTGGGCGCCCGCCGAGCGGGCATGCGCACCGTCTGGGCCCGCCATTGCGACGGGGACTACTCTCGCCACGAGCCCCCGTCGGAGCTCCACCGCCCCGACACGACCGTGAACACCCTGGACGAGCTGACCAACACGCTCATGACCGCCCTCGATGGAGAATCCCTGTGAGTGACGCCCCCGAGCGCATCTATCTGTCCCCGCCCCACATGGGCGACGAGGAGTTCGAGCGGGTGCGCGAGGCGTTCGCCACGAACTGGATCGCCCCCGTGGGGCCCCACGTCTCGGCCTTCGAGACCGAGTTCGCCGAGCGCGTGGGAAGCGCCCACGCGGTCGCGGTCTCGTCCGGTACGGCAGCCCTGCACCTGGCTCTGGTCCTGGCCGGCGTGGAACGGGGGGATCGGGTGGCGGTGAGCACCTTCACGTTCATCGGCAGCGTCGGCCCGGTCGTGCACGAAGGTGCGGAACCGATCTTCATCGACGCCGAGGAGAAGTCGTGGAATCTCGACCCGGCCCTCGTCGAGGAAGCGCTGGAGGACGGGGAGCGACACGGGCGACCCCTCCGCGCGGTGGTGGCGGTGCACCTCTACGGGCAGAGCGCCGACCTGGACCCCATCCGGGAGGCCTGCGACCGGCACGGAGCGGTCCTCGTGGAGGACGCGGCGGAGGCCCTCGGAACGACCTATCGGGGAACGCACGTCGGGACCGCCGGGCAGAGCGGGATCTTCTCGTTCAACGGCAACAAGATCATCACGACATCCGGCGGGGGAATGCTCGTCACCGACGACGGGGCACTGGCCGAACGCGCGCGCAAGCTCGCCACCCAGGCCCAGGACCCCGCCGCCCACTACCAGCATTCCGAGGTTGGTTGGAACTACCGGCTGAGCAACGTGCTGGCCGGAATCGGCCTGGGGCAGCTCTCGGTGCTGGACGAGCGCATCGCCGCACGGCGGCGGGTGTTCGAGCGCTACCGGGTCGCCCTGGCCGAGCTGGAGGGGGTCGACCTCATGCCGATGGCGCCGTGGGGGACGCCGAACTACTGGCTCACGTGCATCACGCTGGATCCCGACGTGACCACCTGCCGTCCCTCCGACGTGATCGAGGCCATGGAGGCGGAGAACATCGAGGCGCGCCACCTCTGGAAGCCCATGCACCTCCAACCCGTGTTCGAGGATGCCGAGGCCCACCTGAACGGGGTGTCGGAGCGTCTCTTCGAGACGGGGGTCTGTCTTCCGTCGGGCTCGGCCCTGGGGGAGGACGACCTGGAGCGGATCGTCGGGGTCATGACCCGGGTGGTCGGGGCGAAGAGCTGAGACGCCGCCGGGGCTAGACCTGCCTTCCACCGGGTGGCAGGACGCCCCGCTCACGGAGCACGTCCATCAACTCCTCCACGAGCGCCTCGGGCTCCTTCCCGGAGGTGTCCAGCCGGACGTCCGCCTGCTCCGGCTCCTCGTAGGGGCTGCTGATCCCCGTCATGTGGGCGATCTCACCCTGCCGGGCCCGGGCGTAGAGCCCCTTGGGGTCGCGCTTCTCGCACACCGCCAGGGGCGTGTCCACGAAGACCTCCACGAAGCGACCCTCCGGGACCAACCGACGCACCCGCTCCCGGTCCTCCCGGAAGGGGGATACGAACGTGCAGACGACCACGCATCCCTGGCGGAAGAAGAGGGCCGCGGTCTCTCCGACCCGTCGGATGTTCTCCCTCCGGTCCTCGGGCTTGAACCCCAGGTCCCCGGAGAGCCCGTGGCGGACCTGATCTCCGTCCAGGAGCATGGTCTGGCACCCCGCGTCGAAGAGACGCCGTTCCAGGCCCTGGGCCACGGTGGTCTTCCCCGACGCCGGAAGCCCGGTGAGCCAGACCACAGCGGCCCGGTGACCGTTGCGCTCCTCCCGCTTCGGGAGGGGGATGTTCCAGCCTTCCCACACCACGTCGGGAGACACCTCGCGACGCGTCCGGTCCTCCTCCGTCTCCACTTCGGGAAGGCCCTCGGGCCGCTGGACCTCGCCCCGGATCATGCCCGCGGCCACCGTGTTGTTGGTGGTCGGGTCGATGAGGACGAAGCTGCCGGTCTCCCGGTTGAGCTCGTACCGGTCGAAGAAGATCGGCTGGGCCGTGGTGAGCTGGACCCGCCCGATGTCGTTGAGCTCGAAGTGGTCCGTCTCCTCCCGGTGGAGGGTGTCCACGTCGATGCGGTAGACGAGCCGGGAGACGAACGCCTTGACCTCACGGGTGGTCTGCCGGAGCCAGTACTGCGTCCCCGGCTTCATGGGCTCCTCGGAGGTCCAGCAGATCGTGGCGTCGATCTCGTTCGAGACCGTGGGGAGGTTCAGGGGGCGGACGATCATATCGCCCCGGCTGATGTCCAGCTCGTCCTCGATGGTCAGCACCACCGAATCGCCGGCCTTGGCCTCGTCCACTTCCCCGTCGAAGGTGTCCACGCTCGTCACCACCGAATGCTTCTTCGACGGGAGGAGCATGATCTCCTCGCCGGGACGGATGGCCCCCGACGCCACGCGACCCGCGTAGCCCCGGTAGTCCTGGTCGGGCCGCACCACGTATTGAACCGGGTAGCGGAAGTCGACCAGGTTCCTGTGGGCACCCACGTTGACGTGCTCGAGGTGGTGCAGGAGCGAGGGGCCCTGGTACCAGGGCATGTTCTCGCTCCTCTCCACCACGTTGTCCCCGTGGAGCGCCGAGATGGGGATGAAGGTGAGGTCGTCCA
>CAZAQV010000050.1:0-16574 GCA_964487255.1 uncultured Polyangiales bacterium
TGGTGCCAACGTTTACGTGGGGTTTGTCGCGATTGAACTTTTCCTTTGCCATTTGCTTTTTTCTCCGTGCGGTTTTTCTCTAAAACGACGAGCGACCGGTTGCTCGACTAACGATGGGTTCTGCGATGTTGGGGGGGACGGGTTGGTACTCCTTGAACTGCATTGTGTAAACAGCCCGTCCCTGCGTTTTGGAACGAAGGTCCCCGACGTAGCCAAACATGTTCGCGAGCGGGATGTCCGCCTCGACCACCTTCAGCGAGCCGACGTCCTCCATGCCACGAACTTGGCCTCGACGCGAATTGATATCGCCAATTACGTCTCCCATGAACTCTTCGGGCGTACGGACCTCCACATCCATCACGGGCTCCAGCAAGCAGAGCCCAGCGGCTTTCGCCCCCTCCTGAAACGCCATGGATCCCGCGATCTCAAACGCGGCCTGCGAAGAATCGACGTCGTGGTACGAACCGTCGGTGAGCGTAACTTGCACATCGACCATCGGGTAGCCGGCCAAGACGCCGCGGGTCATCGCGTCCGCGATGCCCTTTTCGACTGAAGGGATGTACTCGCGCGGAATGATGCCGCCCTTGATCTCGTCAACGAAGGTGAAGCCCGAGCCCTTTTCAGCGGCTTCGATGGTGATGACCACGTGCCCGTATTGGCCACGACCACCCGACTGCTTGACGTACTTCTTGTTGACCTCAGCTTTGCCCGTGATGGTCTCTCGGTAGGCCACTTCGGGTTTGCCCACGTTGGCTTCGACCTTGAACTCACGCTTCATGCGGTCGACGAGGATCTCAAGGTGAAGCTCGCCCATGCCGCTAATGATGGTCTGCCCGGTCTCTTCGTTGGTCTCGGCCTTGAACGACGGATCTTCGGTCGCAAGCTTCTGCAGCGCGTCCGAGAGCTTGGTCTGGTCGGCCTTGGTCTTGGGCTCGATCGCGACCGAGATGACCGGTTCGGGAAAGGTCATGCGCTCTAGGATGATCGGCTTTTTCGGATCGCAGAGGGTGTCGCCGGTGGTCGCCGTCTTGAGCCCAACCGCGGCTGCGATGTTGCCCGTTTCGATTGACTTGAGTTCTTTACGATCGTTGGCGTGCATCTGCAGGATGCGGCCCATGCGCTCTTTTTTGCCTTTGGTGGCATTGAGCACCTGGGTGCCAGCGTCGAGCGTGCCGGAGTAAACGCGGAAGAAGGTCAGCTGGCCGACAAAGGGATCGGTGACAACCTTGAAAGCAAGTGCGGAAAAAGGCTCGGCGTCGTCTGCCTTGCGCTGCATTTTCTTTTCGGGGTCGTCAACGTCCACGCCCTCAACCGGGGGCACATCGAGCGGGGAGGGAAGAAAGGTCACCACTGCGTCGAGAAGTTGCTGCACGCCCTTGTTTTTGAAGGCTGAACCGCAAAGAACGGGAACGCACTTGAAGCCCAGGGTGCCGGCCCGAAGCGCGCTCAATATCTGGTCTTCGTTGAAATCGGTATCGCCTTCCAGGTAACGCTCCATCAGCGCGTCATCGACTTCGGCCACCGACTCGATGAGTGTATTGCGCGCGGCCTTTGCGGCATCGATGTACGCGTCGGGAATGTCGACATACTCGAACTTCGCTCCGAGATCGTCGTCTGCGAACACGATGGCTTTCATCTTGACGAGGTCGATGACGCCGCGATGGTCGTCCTCGGTGCCAAGCGGAAGCTGGATGGGAACGGGATTGGCATCGAGGCGGTTCTTGATGCTCTCGACGCCACGCTCGAAGTTGGCGCCCGCGCGGTCCATCTTGTTAATAAAGCAAATGCGCGGCACTTTGTAGCGGTCAGCCTGGCGCCACACGGTCTCGGACTGCGGCTCGACACCGGCGACGCCATCAAACACAGCGACTGCACCATCGAGCACACGCAGCGAGCGCTCGACTTCGATGGTGAAGTCGACGTGTCCTGGCGTGTCGATGATGTTGATGCGGAACTGCTGCTCACGAAATGGGCCGTGCAGCGCCGTCCACGCGCAAGTGGTCGCAGCGGAGGTGATGGTGATGCCGCGCTCTTGCTCTTGCTCCATGTAGTCCATGGTCGCAGCGCCGTCGTGCACCTCGCCGATCTTATGGCTGATGCCCGTGTAATAGAGAATGCGCTCGGTGGTCGTCGTCTTCCCGGCGTCGATGTGCGCCATAATCCCGATGTTTCGGGTTTTCTGTAGTGGGAAGTCGCGTGCCATGGTCAAAATGGGAGCTGCGGACATAGAAAAACCCCTTCCGGCCCGTCCCACTCTCCCTCGGAGTGGCTTTGCATCGGATAGGGGTCTCAGGAGACATTCGCGGCGCTCTACTGCTGGCTCCTCGCGGTTTCGCGTCACATGCATCGATTTTCCTTAAAAAATCGGCTTGTTTTCGCTTCACACGCTCATCGCTGGCGCTCTTCTTGACGAAGTGGCTTCCTGTCTATGGCCTAATCAACATATCTGAGGTTTGTTTTCTCCTGCCCGCTGGTTTCCTTCCAGTTGCATCTGGGACGGACCTTGCGAACATAAAAGTTAGTGTTTTCAAAAACTTGCAATCTAAACGAAGACAAGCCCCCGGCTAAAGGGTCGCAGAGAATACTTGTTAAACGCTCCGTGTCAACCCGATGTAGGCAAGATCTTACACCGTGCGTCGAGGGTGCGTCTGCGGGAGCCTAGGGTCAAGACACCACGCCAGAAGACCTAGGGTGGTCGGTGAAGGCGCCCCGTGTTCCGACTTAAGTAAATGATCTCAATGGCACAACCGCGGCACGGGCGTTGCTCTTCATCAACTTCGTGTCCGAACGGCTGCTTCTGAGCGTACTGCTGCTCCTCGCCATTCCCAGTCTTGGCGCCCTCGGGGAAGCCAGCGAACAGCTTCTCAGTGCCAAGACCGTGAGCGGAGCACCGGCGCAACCGACGGGTCCGCAACTCGCCGGTACGTTTCAGGCTGGGTCCCTCTCGGCGGGCCCCAATGCGGCGGCGGTCGGACGCCGTGCGAGTGAAGCTGCGCGAAACGCTGGACACTCGTTAGGGGTCGCCGAGCGGCGCCTCGGCGATCTAGCCGCCACGCTTCCCTCCGAGATTCGAGCAGAGCTCACGAGCGAGTTGTTCGCCGACATACAACAAGCCGGTGAGAGGTTTCGTCGAACCTTTCCAGCGCAGGAACGTTGGTTTGTCGGAGTCGGCCGTAGCCCACACCCGCTTCTCGGCTACATTCAAATCCGCGAGCCGGACGCGCTGATACAATACATGCCGCTGTCAAATGCAAACAAGGCGGCTCGCGCCCTGAGCGAGCTTCCGATGGCAGAGCAGTCGAAACGCGCGCAAAAAATTAGCCAGCACTTCGCCGAGCACCTGCCGAGCCGCGAACAGTTGGGCGAGCGAACGCTTACGCTCGTCGACTACTCCTTTACTGGCGCGACCATGCACGAGGTGAAAAAGCATGTTTATCACGTGGCGAAACAACAAGGCATTCCAACCGAACAGATTGAGCTGGTAGCCCTTGAAGCGCGACCCGGCTTCCTCCGGATGCCTACTTCTTACGAGCGTGGCGTGAATCGCTTCTTGCTCTTTGAACAGGGTCACTCCGAGGCGGAATTGCCACTGTTCTTCGGAATCGCGCGTGCAAGACCTTGGGTGCAAGACACCGCCCCGGTCGGTAGATTCGATCTCCAATCACTCGAACACACGTCTGGCGTAGCAGAAGAACGCTATCAAGCGTTGCTCGATTGGATGCGCATGACGTTAGCACGTTCGAGCACGGCAGCGATCTCACAAGACGAGTTTCCAATCCCTCGGTGATCGTATGACTCAATCGAAAGGTCTCGAAGATTTCGCAACAGACCCAGCCCGCTGCGGTCGGGAAGCCACGAGCGACTGCGCTAGCGGCACAGGACACGCAGCCGCTCAAGCTGCTCGTTCCAGGCAAGGCTGTCGACTTCCGACCAAACGGTCGGATCGGGATGGGCATTGAGAAACGACTGCGCGCGATCGAGCTCGAGATTGATCTCGCGGACCCGCGCTTCCGCTGCCGCGCGCGTTTCGCTTTCGAGCCTCTGGCTCGGTTGTTCTCGCGGCACGGCTTCGATGCGATCGGTCGTCGGCCGCTGCAGCTGCTCGACGCTCCGACCATCTGCCGCTTCGCCCAAGACCATCGCCACCGTCGCCGCAGAGATGAGACCAATGTCGCCCGCTTCGGCCGACTCAACATCGTCTTGGAGTTGTTCCCTTTGCTCGCTGCAGATCTTATGAACTAGCCGCGCTTGCTCCTGCACTTCGCGGTCAGCCTTGGCGACCGTGCCATCGGGCCGCTCAGGAACCTGCGGCGCGGATTCAATGGGCGCCAGCGAAGCCCCGCCGCAGGCACATGCCACCAAGACTACGCCCGTCAACGCTGCAGCAAACCTCAGCCTTTTCACCTTGTTCCGATCCATATCGCAAGTCTATCTCGAAGCCTGCGGAAGAAGGTAATGCCTAGTAGCGCTCCGCCCGGCAGCCTGAAACGATGCCCCAGCCTTTGGCTTTTGCCATAAATACTACCCTCTGGCCCCGATCCATGGCGCGATCTGGGCAAAAACGTCGCGCAGCGCACCCACTGGTAACGCCTTCTACCCTGGCGCACGCCGGCGTGATCAGTGCGCTCGCCGGCTAGCGCCAGGTTCGATGGCTGCTCGTGAGTTACAGCGCGAAGGGTTCGCTCAGCTCCACCGGGTCGGTGGTGTCTAGGGACGACTGGTCGCCGTAGCCGGGAACACGGTCGAGGTTGATGTAGCCCCAAGGGTGAATGATCCGCCATTCCTCAGGGTTTTTGAGATGCAACCTGTACGTGGAAGACCCTTTGTCCAAGGTGAAGGTCAGGCCCTCAAAATCAGGGCTGCTCCGGAGGTGATTGTAAAGCGCTTCGACGCGCTCTTTGGAATGCCCGCCGATGCCGTCCGTTTGGTCGCAGACCAGACCTTTGGCTGAGCCTTCGCCATTGAAGATTCCAGCCAAGAAATTGTAATTGGCAATGGCTGGGTCGTTGGGAACATTATTGGTCCAATCGTCCCAGGGAAGGTTGCGAAAGGTGACGTAGTCGTCGCCCGTGCGAACCGTGTTGTCCGCTCCGGCGACCTGCTTGCCGAGATACTCCAAGAACCGGCACATCTTCTTTCGCTGTTCTGCGCCATCACCGGTGTAACACTTATAGACCCAATCGCCCGACCACTTTCGCTGACCGTCTCCCCAAAGCAAGCCGAGGAGCCGAGCCCGCGCGCGAAAGCTCTCGGTCGTGGACGGTTCTTTGGTGGGAGGCGGCGTTTGTCCACCATCCCCACCACCGCCTCCTGTAACGCGTAGGGTGTAATCGGCGCTCAACGAATCGCAGCGCACCGCCACTTTCCACACGCCAGGTTCGACGTCCCAGGTGATGACCTCGCTGTTGTTCCCGCTGCCGTGCTCACGCGCAACCCTGGTTCCGGATGGGTCGAACAAAATCAAGTAAAGGTCGGCACTCGACGACCAGCTCAGCGTCGCGGTCAAGGTTGTGGCCTCGGCGACGTCGATTTCGTACTCATCCCAGTGATCGCCGCTTGCGTCGAGGTGCCCGCCGAAAACTTCATCAATCGAAGGCGGCGCCTCACCTTCGACGTGCAGCGTGTAATCGGCGCTCAACGAATCGCAGCGTACCGCGACCTTCCAGACCCCGGGTTCGACATCCCAGCTGATGACCTCGCTGTTGGTCCCGCTGCCGTGCTCACGCGCAACCCTGGTTCCAGATGGGTCGAACAAGATTAAGTAGAGGTCGGCGTTGGTCGACCAGCTGAGCGTCGCGGTCAACGTTGTGGCCTCTTGGACGTCGATCTCGTACTCATCCCAGACATCGCCGCTAGCGTCGAGATGCCCGCTAAAGACTTCATCGAACGAGGCCGCGACCTCCAAAGTGAGCTCCGCCGAAGCGGCACCGGGAGATATGCCCCCGTCGGGGTCGAACGCTTGCGAGCCCAGCGGCTCCGAAAGACCACACGCACCGAAGGTCAGCGCGCTCACAAAGGTTAAAAAGGAATAGCTTAGATTTTTAGTTTTTACCCACACCACGAACAAGCAAGAAGCAAGCTTCATGCCCAGCGAGGGCTGACGTTCCCCGAAGCACAGCACATTCGCTCAAGCTGCTGAAATTGTGGGTTCAGACGTCGGTGGCGCAACCCGAGTTGTAAAATTGCAGACCCGCCCGCGCGGAACTTGCTACGCTCTGCGTGGAGCAACCATCGCGTCAGAACACGTCAGCGCGGCCATGTGTCCGCAATCGAAGCACGAAGCGCCTCGGCTTGACGCTGTAGATCGTGAGCGCGTTCGTTCATCGAGTCGGCCCAGCCAGCGGGGTAGCCAGCGTCAGCGACAAGTCGAGACTTGTCTGCGGTCAGCTCGCTCGCTTGATATGCGAGCCCTTTGGTTACGCCCTCGAGTTGATCGGCCGCGACTCGACATTTCCGCTCTTTGCGCGCCGGGCTGGTCAAGATGGGATCAGCCGGTTAGCTGAATCAACATAACCGGTACGCTTCCGAGCACTCACAGCGCCTAAACTAAACTAGAGTCGAGGACGCCCACTATTGCCGCCGATAAACCCGTCCGCGGTGCCTCCAACGAACCCTTCCGTAGGTCTCCGCGGCTGCTTCAAACGCGCCTGATCATAAGGGGGCCAGGTCGCTTCCATTCGCTCGCGGAGCACCTTTTCGAGCTCAAGGAACTCGGCGTTCGGCTCACCGAATGCGGATTCGGTGATGTGGCGAGCAGCCTCATGATAGCTGCGCTGGCGTATCCGATCGCTGAGCAGCGGATCGGAGATCCCCTGATGGTTCACGACCACATGCTCCCGAATGAGCTCGGCGGCGTCGTATGCACGGTCGACCCAGTCGTGATGAAGCGTGCCCCAGCTGTCAAGCGCGAGTTCCCGACGAATCTTGGCAACATTGGGTTGCTTCGTGCCCGGCTTGAGCCTCTCTCCAAAGAGCGTTCGAGAGAGCAGAGCCAGTCGCTCGTCTAGCTGCTTAAGCTCTGTTGCCGCCATCATGCGGTCGACGACCAGCGTCTTTTCGAGGAACTTTTCCATGCGCCCGGCAAGCTCTGCGTCCACACCTTTGACTTTTTTTAGATCTTCAAGCGTGTCGAGCGCGTCTGCCTGGGCAATGCGTCGGGCAAGCTTTTTGTTGATGCCTGGTAGCAACTCGAGGTCTTTGACGTTCCTGAGGTCAAAGAGTAGGGGGCGGTGGTGGAGGTCCAGCGCCGGAAGCTCGCCGTTGCGGCGTGCCTCGCCAAGCTCGAAAAACCTTCTCCGCATATTGCCATAGACGGTGTAGTCTCCGACGACGTTGTGAGGCCCAAGCCCGCGTAGGTAGAACAGAGAATTGGGCTCGCCCTCGCGCAGTGGAAGGTCACTGAGGAGCGCAGCGCGCTGCCGCGGCTCAATGCTGGCAAGCTCACGAAGTCGCACTTCGAAGTACGCTCTTTCCGCATCAAATAGCTCAGGATTGTCCGATGCTTTGACCGTCCGACCTGCCAAGGTCTCTGCGATATCCCTTCGCCTGGTGTAAGAAAGCAGCTCAGTAAGCTTTGTTTCTGGCTCGAGCTCTTGCACGCCTTGAGCGAGTCTGCGAAGCGCGCTCAAATCCTCTACACGTTGGGCTTTCACCTCCAAGGCCTTCGCCCCGACATGCACTCCTCCGGCTACCGAAGTGACGAACGAGTCGAGCCCCCATATGCCTCGCTCAATCTTTGAGATGTCTCTCGCGAGACCTCGAATTGCGCTCGCCACCGCGGCCTGCGCGCGACTCGAAAGCGAGGGGGTCGCGTGGGTTGCTCCTGAAGACGATGCGCCCTCAGCGCGAACCTGATCGACCAGTGTGCGGTCCATCGCGTTACCAAATTGCGAAAAGGCGCCGATCGAAGCCACGGCAAGACTGAGAATGAATGCATAGCGTGCCATGCCCCGCTAGCAAGCAAAGGGTGTGCCAGCAAAACCCTGGGAAGATCGCGACGCGTTTTTGCGATCGGCGACGCAGAGAGAATCGTTAAGGGTAGGTTAGTTGGAGATTTGCGTAGCCGCCGCGAACGGCCTGCAGCTACCGCGATGAGCGGTGTTTGCAGAGGGCCAGATTTGCTACGCGTAATAGAGTTACTTGTTCTTTTCGCGCTCGGCGACTTCTTCTTTGACCTTCTCGAGGATGTTACGCGGCACAGGCGCGTAGTGGCTGAACTCCATGGAGAACTGGCCACGGCCCGAGGTGGTTGAGCGAAGGTCACCGATGTAGCCGAACATCTCAGACAGCGGCACCTCGCCCTTGATGCGTACGCTCATCGGTTGGTTGTCTTGGCCGCTGATCATGCCGCGACGACGGTTGAGGTCACCGATGACGTCACCGACGTTGTCCGACGGCACATAGACGTCGACCTTCATGATCGGCTCAAGCAGCTGTGGCCCAGCTTTGGGCATGGTCTGACGGTAGGCCGCTTTGGCGGCCGTTTCGAAGGCCATCTGCGACGAGTCGACCGCGTGGAACGAACCGTCGTTGAGCGTGACCTTGAAGTCCTGGAGCGGGAAGCCGACGAGCGGGCCCTTTTCCATCATCAGTTGGAAGCCCTTTTCGACCGAAGGGATGTATTCCTTGGGAACCGAACCACCCACGATCTTCGACTCGAACACGTAGCCTTCGCCGGGCTCGAGCGGCTCGATGGTGTAGTCGATCTTCGCAAACTGGCCCGAACCACCGGTCTGCTTTTTGTGCGTGTACACGTCGCTGACGGCCTGAGTGATCGTCTCGCGGTAGGCAACCTGCGGGCGACCGACTTCGACCTCGACGCCGTGGGTTCGCTTAAGAATGTCCGCTTTGATGTCGAGGTGAAGCTCACCCATGCCCTTGATGATCGTCTCGCCGGACTCCTCGTCGACCTCAACGTGGAAAGACGGATCCTCGGCCACCATCTTGCCCAGCGCGACGCTCATCTTTTCACCGTTGGCCTTGTCTTTGGGCTTGAGTGCGACTGAGATGACGGGATCGGGGAAGACCATCGGCTCGAGCGTCGCCGGATTCTTTTCGTCAGCAAGCGTGTGACCCGTCTTGACGTTCTTGAGACCGATGAGCGCGACGATGTCGCCCGCCTGCGCCACCTCGATCATGTTGCGGTCGTTGGCGTGCATTTCGACCATGCGACCGATGCGTTCCGACTTACCGGTCGCGGTATTGAGCAGGTTGTCACCCTTTTTAATGGTGCCCGAATAGACGCGCGTGAAGGTCAGCGCACCGAAGCGGTCTTCCATGATCTTGAAGGCCAGCGCACGAACCGGACCGTCCGGGTCGACGATGGCGAACTTGCCCGTCTCGTTGCCTTCGAGATCCACCTCGGGTTGGGGCGGAACCTCGGTCGGGCTTGGTAGGTAATCGACAACACCGTCGAGCACCTGCTGCACGCCCTTGTTCTTGAAGGATGAGCCGCAGAACGTCGGGAAGAAGGAAAGGTTGATTGTACCTTTGCGAATGCAGCGTTTGATGGTGGCAATGTCGGGTTCGTTACCCTCAAGGTAGGCCTCCATCACGTCGTCGTCTTGCTCGATAGCGGTTTCGATGAGGTCGTTGCGGTACTTGTCGACGAGCTCACGCATATCCTCGGGTACCTCTTTGACCTCGAAGTTTTCGGGCAAGCCGGAGTCGTCCCATACGTAGGCCTTGCGCTCGAGAAGATCGACCACGCCAACGAAGTCGGCTTCGGTACCGATGGGCAGCACCATGACCAGCGGCTTGGCAGCAAGAATCTCCTTCACTTGGCCAACGACGCGGTAGAAGTCAGCACCAAGGCGGTCGAGCTTGTTGACGTAAATAATACGCGCGACCTTGGAGTCGTTCGCATAACGCCAGTTGGTCTCGGACTGCGGTTCGACACCACCCGAGCCACAGAACACACCCACACCGCCGTCGAGCACCTTAAGCGAACGATAAACCTCGATGGTGAAGTCGACGTGCCCGGGCGTGTCGATGATATTGAACTGGTGTCCCTTCCAGAAGCAAGTCGTGGCCGCGGACTGAATGGTGATGCCACGCTCCTGCTCTTGTTCCATGAAGTCGGTCGTGGCGGCGCCGTCGTGCACCTCGCCGATCTTGTGAATCTTGCCGGTCAGCTTGAGGATACGCTCGGTCGTGGTCGTCTTGCCCGCGTCCACGTGCGCAAAAATGCCAATATTTCTATAGGTGCTAAGATCTTTCGCCATCGTCTTTCCGTTTCGTTGCTCTCGATGTGTTGGCTCGAAGGAGCGGTCGGAGGTGTACCACAAACCGCCCTTCTTCGCCTGGCGTCACCGCCTCATCCCCAAGCCGCATTCCGCAACCGGGACGGCTGCCTACCGTCAAAAGCACCTTTAAGCAACGTCTCAATCGTACTAAGAGCAGCCCTGCGCAGGGTTCGCAACGGTGTTCACGGAGTTACGCCATTGAACATGAAGTGGCCCGTGGGCCAGACGCCCCAATCGAACCACCAGGGCTCGCGAGAGCCAAAACCCGCCGTTTCGTTAACCCAAGAACCTGACTGTCCTTCGTATTGTCGCTCGATAACGTCGACCAAGAACTGCCGGTTGGAGCCCGTCATCCAGCGTGCCAAGGGCATCATCGACATGTCAGCCTGATTGCGCCCTCCACGATAGGAACCATTGACCAGATCGATCGTTCCTCCGTAGACGGTGCGCGTGTATGTCACGGTGTCAATATGCTTGAGCAGTTCGATCGTGATCCACTCGACGGACTTTGCATCATCGCCCGGCTGACACGCCGAGGCGCCTTGTCCCTTTCGCGTCGAGTACCGAAGAAGCTCTGTGTCTTGCTGGATGGCCAAGACGTCCACCAGCGAAATTACCGGAGCAAGCGACGCAAACGCGTAGTACAAGCCCTTGTCCGGCCCCGTTCCACCCGACTGTGCACGACGAAAGTCCATGACGTAGCCATTTGGAAAGGTTCCGTAGATTAGATACGCTTTGACCGCATTTTTCGCCGCAGAAACGAGTTCGTGCGGCGAGTATCCTTGCCGACTCGTTGCTGGCTCCGCGTACCCGTGCAGTCTCAAGAATGCCCCGATCAAACCGATCGTGCGCCAATGTTGCATGCGCTTGTTGTTGAACTCCGAATGGAGATCGGCAATGGCGAGTCCCTCACCATCGAAGGGTTCGTTTTCCGCCGCCAGCCCCGAGTTCGGACCCCAATCCGCCGGATCTCCGAGAGGGTCGACCGAAGCGAATCTGCCGCGAACAAGTCGCAGCATCTCGCTAATCGAGTAGTCCGCCCAGTGGTAGAGCCAGGCAAAAACGGCCTCCCTTTGAACCTTCGAAAGCGCGTTGGGATCCGCCGCCAACACATAGTCCAAAGCAAGAAGGTGGCCCGCCACGAAGTTGGCGACTTCGAACCCTGGGTTGTTCTGCCCGATTCCAGGGCTACACCATTGCGAAGTGTCCGAGAAGTCCAAACGGGAGATGTTCTGCGTTCGATAAACAAGTTCATCAACTACCGCAGCACGCACCGAAGCGTCATCCTTGATGAGAGACCAAAAGGCCGCGCGGTTGATGATCGACCAACGACCCCAACTCGGATCGTGCGCTCCTCCGCTCGGAACGCAGTCCGATCCAGACGGGCCAAGCCACCTCGACGCGCTCGGATCACTGACAAACGCGTCCTTGGCAGAAACCACATCCTCCCACTCGTTCTCGGATCCGGGTTGGTAATCGTCATTTTGGCGAAACGGGCCATCGGTCGTCCGCATGCGCCATGTCGCAAGGATATCTGGGGTTACGGTGAGGCCGATCGGAGAAAACCCCGCGTCGGAAATTCCCCCATCGGACAGCGGGAGTTGAGTGTCCGCGCTGCCGTCGGACGGAACGCTGCTTCCGTCCACAAGAGAGTTCCCATCAAACGCTCCGGCTTCATGCGACGCTGCGTCAGGCGTCCCTGCTTCACGCAACGTGTCGCCCGGGGAAGCCTCACCTGAACAGCCAAGAAACACAGAGCAGAGAACCACGGAAGCGTACCGGCAGGCTGCCCGATAGTGCCCGTGTCGGACGCGGCTAAGGCGACGCCTCGTGAACAGCAGAAGATAGGCGCACAACCAATACAATGGCGAGAGAGAACGTGCTTGCGTGTTACAGCCCCCAGCGCTCTTCATCGGAGGTGTTGCGGCGTCGAGGCCAGCATCGACCAGCACAGCGCCATCGAGCGGTGTCTCGACCTGTGCATCCGGACCGGCGTCCGGAGGGGTTGGAACCACGACCTCGGCGGGCTTGGTGTCGATCACGAACACCCGCCCGTCACTGTGACGCGCCAGGATCGGCATGGTGGGCAAGGGTTGACCTTCACTGCCGGAGGCCACCCCGTAGGAAACGCCGTCGAGTTTCCAATAGCGTAACGAGCGGGGTGACTCGATATGCCGCAGAAGACCATCGCGATCGCGGATCAAAAGCTTTCCATTGCGGTCGTCATGCACCAATTTGGGTGCTGCCGGCCAAGCTGCACCATCGCCAAACTTGTTGATCTGCGCATCCGACGAGACGACGAAGTGCCCATCACTAAACTTCCAAGCAGAGAACGAATCGGGATCGGTGACATGTCGGCGCACATGGCCAGCTGCCGCTGGAAGACGTCGGTCGATGCACGCGTGCGGGACACCATTGCCGAAGCCCTTGACGCCCAGGTGGTTGGCTACGGCGCGGGTGGAGCCAATCAATGCGCCGGCCGCGGTCGCCATGTCCGACGAGCCGCCGCCGTCGAGGTTGAGCGCGAACTCTGAGCCTAGGTCACGCATCAAGTTCGCCAGCGCACCGCAAGTGATGCTCTGGGCCACCACCAAATACATGGTGCGTTTATCGGCGCTCAAACCGACTGCCGTGTGCTTGTTCGACCCAAAACATTGGCTCTCAGTGTAATTTCGCGCTCCCCCGTCCACGACTAATGCCGGGAAGCCACCAACAACATCGGTCATCCACCTGGGGTTGAACGCTCGCTGCAGCGGCCCCTCGTCGAACTCGACGCGGCCCGGCCCAAACAAGACACCGCCATGGGTGCTTGGGTCCTTTGTATCGCTCCAGTATTGGCCTTCACCAACGGCCAAGCCCACGGGCACCTTGGCGCCCACGTAAAAGTCACCATTGATAGTTACATCGTCGCCCGCCTGCAGCCGCCGCGAAACCGTCGTGCGTCCGCGAGAACCCGGCGGCGTCGCGCGGATGGTCACGCCGGGTTCACACAAATCGACGCGCACACGCCACACGCCTGGAGATTTTGCGATCTCGATACCCGCACCAAGACCACTCCAGCTCTGCGCCGAGGCCGTAGCAACGCAGAAGTTGAGTGTCACCAGCACCAAGAACACACGACGCATCGTCTTAGTAGTTACACAAGGCCGCCCAAAGTCGAGACGCTAGCTGTAACCGCTAGCAAATTCGCGCTTTTTTGACGCTTCGGGCGGGAACTGTTCGCACGTGTCGCTACTCTTGAGCTGAGAGGCGTGACGGTGCAGACGAGCCTTTCGCAGAGATGCTACAGATCGAAGCGTGACGAGCAGTTTCACAACGATGCGAATGTCGGTCCACAGTCTCGAAGTTGCGCGTGGCCACGATGGGTTTTTGCGCGGCGATCCTGAACCAGTGGTGATTGCAGCGCTTTACGCGGCCATTCCTGGCGAAATGAGCTTGGTCGGTCGTGCGCTTAGCCGCTTCGACGCACCGAGACCCTTTCCAAGAGAGGCTTTTCCGATCAAGAGGCGCAACCTCGCGGCGCAGATCGGTCGCACGGATGTGCAGTTCATCGCCCTCGTGCTCGGGGAGCTGGCATTTTGGACCTACGATGCGACCGACCCAACCCCCACCCCACTCGTTCGACTCATCGACTCCGCCTGTGAGCACGACAAGTGGATCGGTTGCTGCGTCTGGACCGCAAGTCCAAGGTCGGGGCGCGAAGCACTCCGGTACCGGGCGCACCTACTATCTTCAAATGAAAAGAACGACTGGACTGCAGTCGTAGAGATGGTGCTCTGATGGGTGAGCCGTTGCTTGACGCACTGTTGGTTTTTGTCCTGGCAACGGCGGTGTTGTGGCTTTTGCTCATCGTCGCGATGTCGGTTTTTAAGCCGAGTCGCGAGTCGCTTCGGGACGGCATGTCCCTTTTGCCCGACCTTTATAAGCTCGTGCGCAAACTGCTGGTCGACAAATCTGTGCCACGTGCGGCGCGCTGGAAGCTCTGGGCCTTGCTGGCGTATCTCGCATTCCCCATCGACATCATCCCCGACTTCATCCCCGTCATCGGTTTTGCGGACGACGTCATTATCGCGCTCTGGGCCGTGCGCTCGGCGCTGCGAAGCCTCGAACCAGCCAAGCTCGACGCGCTCTGGACCGGTTCCCCAGAAGGGCTCGACGCGCTGAGACGGCTCATGCGCTTGCCCAGCAGCTGACGGGCAACTTAAGCTGCGAAACCAAAGCGGACTGCCCCGGCTCTAATATCTGCGACCCTGGCATCGGTATGTGCAGCCAGTTCTAACCAGTCTCATTCGGGCCCCGGCTCCGATTGAGACTCTGCCCAGGGCTCTTCGCGGTCGACGTATGTTCTACTTTTCAATTCGATAACGGTCGCCCACCGAGCCCGTCGTCGTGTCAAGAAACACCACATCGGCGAAGCCGCCAGCCGGGTCGACATCGACCACCACACTTCCCAGGTGTTCGAGATAGACCACCATGCCGGGCATGATGGGACCGTTCGGGCAGCTCATCATGAAACCGTCTTTACACGACCAATAGCTCGTTGGGTAATCGGATCCGCTCGTCTTACTCGAGCTTCCCACTACGGAATAAACTGCACCGGCGGTTCCTGTTTTTTGGTAGGCGCCATCACCCTGTGGGTTACCATCTGAGATGGATCCGTCGGCGTTGCGGTCGACCACGTGCTTGCTCGCGTCAAAGGTGCCTGAGTCGCCGGTATAGCCGTTGAGCAGCGCGCTGCGCTCGTAACTATGGCTGTGACCCGCAAAAATGAGATCTACGCCGTAGCTCTCCAGCACTGCGACGAAGTTCTCGCGCATGTCAGCCAAGCTGCCTTCTCGGTCCGAGTTGTGTGAACCATTCGAATACGCCGGATGATGCCAAAACGCGATGATCCAGCTTGCTGTTGTCTGTTGCAGATCGGCTTCGAGCCAAGACTTCATGGCCATGCTCGTCGCGTGCGTTTCGGAGTTGAGGCTCACGAAGTGAATATCCCCGTAGTCAAACGAGTAATACGCTTCGGTTCCCGACTGTAAGCCCCCCGACTCCCCATTTTCTGGAAGCGTGAAGATCTCGTAGTAGGGCGCAACGTTGTCCAGACTCTCGGGCAAGTCAGCACACGAACTGGCCGAGACGCGATCGAGGCAGTTGTCGTGATTTCCCAACGTTGAGAACAGTGGCGTGTTGCGAAGCATCTCCGAATACGCCTGAAAAACCGCCTTGTCATATTCGCTGTCGGTGCCATCGCCGTACGCATTGTCACCGAGCATGAGCCACAAGTCTGTGTTTCGGTTGCCGGTATAGTTACGGTATTGGTTGTAGACGGCGGCTTGGTCACTGCCAGCATCCCCAGAGTCACCGATCACCCAAATACGGGTTGGCTCTTGCGCGCCAGTCAGCGGGCTGGTCACAAAATAGTACTGAGCAGTCATGCCTCGAAGCGCAGCATTGCTGGTTCCAAAGCCGTAGAAGTACTTCGTGTCAGCATCGAGTCCCGTGATGGTAACCTCGTGTCGCACGCGCGTGCCTGAAACCTGCGCCTTTTGCAGTAGGCTCGCCTGGCTCTTGCCATACACCACCACCGACTCGGTTGGCGATGATGTGCGCCATCGCAGCGTGATCTGAGACGGGCTTACGCGCTGCAAGTAGGGACCGCGCACGATGGTCGGAGCCGCGTTCGTGCATGAACCACAGTCGGAGCCACATGTTGCGCAGTGCTCGTTGGCGCTGCATGAACCGTCGCCACACGACCCTCCGACGGGACATGTCCCGCAATCGGTTGCACAAGTGGAACAATTTTCATTGGCGTCACAGTTTCCGTCGCCACACACCGGGGTCGTCGGACACATGCCGCAGTCGGCTTCGCAGCTCGCGCAGTCCTCACTCGAATCGCAGGTGCCGTCGCCACAGCTCGCAGGGCATGCGCCACAATCGGCTGCACACGTCGTGCAGTCTTCGCTTGAATCGCAGGTGCCATCGCCACAGCTTGCCGAAGCGCCGCTGCACTCTGTTTGACCACTTGGATAACCGGGCAGCACACACAGGTCCTCACCCGAGCCGCGGCCAAAGTCGGCACCGATGTTGTGGACGCAGACGAGCCCGCTCTGACACTCGTCATCACCGTCACAATCGCCTTCGCCCCATCCACATGGGCACGATGGTGAGCAATAGTTGCTGTCGCCGAGTGGATCGACATGACAGCTGTCACCACTCGTTCCGCACGTCGAGGACACTGGACAACTGCCGCAGTCGGCTTCGCAGCTCGCGCAGTCCTCGCCCGAATCGCAGGTGCCGTCGCCACAGCTCGCAGGGCATGCGCCACAATCGGCTGCA
>CAZAQV010000050.1:16674-18022 GCA_964487255.1 uncultured Polyangiales bacterium
CGTCGTGCAGTCTTCGCTTGAATCGCAGGTGCCATCGCCACAGCTTGCCGAAGCGTCTGTGCCTGCATCTCCGCCCCCTTCTGCGAGAGCGAATACGCCGAAGAGGTTGAACTCAACAGCCGCACCCTTATCCGCGCTGAGCGTCAGCACCTCTTGATAATTTCCGGGAGCCGAGGGTCCGAAGACAACCTCAATCGATGTGCTTTGCCCGGGCCCAAGCATGGCAGGCGCGTTTGTCACCGCAAAAGGAGCTGCCGTCTCAGCGGTCAACGATACCGCATGACGCTTATGATCATTGAGTACGACCACCGTCGCGTAATCTTTTTCGCCGGATGCTGTGGTCTCAAAGAATAGATCTTGGCCATCGGCCCGCAGCCCAGTGGAAGAGACAACGACGTTGAGATCGTCACCACCACCGACATCACCGGCACAGCCAGTCCATGCAAACGCCGCCAGCATCGCAGCAACCCATAAAACGTTTTTTGGCACTCCCATCCATGTCCTCATGCACTTCATAGTGACATCCACAGGTTGTGTGAAAAGTGATTTTTTAGGAGTATTTTCGGCGCCTTAGGGCGCATGCCATGTTCCGCTCAGCGCGCACAGAACAGCACTCCGAGGTGTGTGTTTTGACTCCAGAAAATCGGCCTACGCTCCCATCGAAAAGTGGCGTCGAAACGGCGCTGTCGGCTCACAGCAGACAGCCCTTTCATACGATGCAAGCCAAATCCAGATGGCTTCGCGCGTCGCAACCATCGATGTGCTGCTAGCACATCGGGTTGCTTTGGCTCCGCACGCTCATCGCACTTCCACTCTAGATACCGATGGTTTCAGCCTGTTGGATGAGGTGGCTCTATTTCTTGGCTCTTCGCTTGGCTTTGTCCCGAACGACCGATTTGCTGATAGCAAATCTCGTTCTCCTTCAAAGACCGCTCATCGCACTTCCACTCTAGATACCGATGGCTTCGGCTTGTTGAATGAGATGGAAGAGCTCGGCGCGGTCCCTCTGTTGATGGCTCTTCGCGGCTGTGCAGCGAAACGAACGATGTAGACCTACCACATCGCGTTCCGCTCGCTGCGCACGCTCATCGCAATCGTCAGCCGCGATGGTCGGCCGAATAAGCTTTTTGACCAGTGCGAAGTTGGCTGAGCCACTGTGCTTCGAGCCACGGAGCAGCATGCCAAAGGCCGCGATGCCCGCCGCGATGCGCTCGTTATGACTCGCCTCTTGGAGCGATTTACCGTGGTCGTGCACCGTCCACTGCAATTTCTTGCTCGTAGCCTCGTCGGGCCGCTTGTAGCGAACCTTGAGCGTCAAAAGTTCACCCGAGTGTGCCTCGCGCGATAG
>CAZAQV010000051.1:0-4448 GCA_964487255.1 uncultured Polyangiales bacterium
AAATTTCTGCAAGCTGACCTCTTGACCTTAGAGTTAACTCTAAGCTTATACTCATCGCCATTGAGTTGCCCGATTGCGCCTGAATGCGCTGCAGCGGGTCCATTGAGGATGAGAAACCATGATAAAAATCAGTGAGTTAGGTGAGAGAACCGGGCTGTCGCCACATACCATTCGCTTCTACGAGAAGCATGGCCTGATCGAGGCCAGCTCCCGCAATGAAGCGGGTTACCGTTTTTACAACGATTCAGATGTGCGCCGCGCCGAGTTTGTGAAAACGGCACGCAACATCGGCTTTTCGCTGGACGATATCGGCCAGCTGCTGTCGATTCGCGTCGACAAGGAAAGCCACAGCTGTCAGGAAGTCACAGACATTACCCGCCACAAGCTGGAAGAAGTGAATGCGCGGATCGCCGAACTGGAATCCATGCGCAAGACGCTGTCGCGCCTGTTGGAAAGCTGTTGCGGCGGACCGGAAGAGGCCACCCATTGTTCCATTATGGAAGCGCTGGATGGCGGCGAAGTCGAAACCCGGCAGTAAACCGGCGACTGGCAACGGAAAGTGTCAACGAGTTGAGTGAATTGAGTGAAATAAGAGAGCGTAGGAGAAGAGTGGGATGATGAATTTCTTGACGATATTCTGGGATCTGGTGATCGAGAGTGCGCCCTGGTTGCTGGCCGGTTATTTACTCGCCGGTATTATCAAGCAGGTGATCCCGGCCAGCTGGGTGGAGAAGCAATTGTCCTCCAAGGGCTTCGTCTCCATCGTCAAAGGCGCCTTCATCGGTGCGCCGCTGCCACTGTGTTCCTGCGGTGTGATCCCGACGGCACTGGCCGTGCGCAAGGCCGGTGCCTCTAAAGGCGCCACGTCATCCTTTTTGGTGGCAACACCGGAAACCGGCGTCGACTCTATCTCCTTCTCCTACGCCGTACTCGGCCCCATCTTCGCTATCGCCCGTCCCATTGGTGCGCTGATCAGTGCCATTGTTGCCGGTTCGCTGGTGACCCTGTGGGACAAGGAAGACACACCGCCGGTTGCCGAGAAAAGCAGCTGTGGCGGGTGTTGCAGCAGCAAGAAGAAAGCGGAGACTGTTGCACAAGAACCGTCATTCGGTCAGAAAATGCTGTCAGCGGTGCAATACGGCTACGGTCGCATGATTTCCGATACCGCCAAGTGGCTGGTGATCGGTCTGGTGGCGGCGGCCGTGATCACGGCACTGGTGCCGCAGTCGTTCTTCCTGCAATGGGGTGATGGCCTGCTGGCCATGGTCATCATGGTGATTGTCGGTCTGCCCATGTACATCTGTGCCACCGCCTCGACGCCGGTGGCTGCCAGTCTACTGTTTGCCGGTATTTCACCCGGTGCGGCGCTGGTGTTCATGCTCACCGGCCCGGCAACCAACATCGCCACCATGGGTGTGATCAAGGAACAACTGGGCACGCGTTCGCTGATTGCCTATATGACTGGCGTGATCGTCACGGCTATTGTTTGCGGTCTGGTGTTGAACCAGTTGTACGCGCAGATGGGTTGGGCACTGCAGTTGTCCATGGCCGAACACGGTGAGACTTATCCGCTGTGGCGACAATTGCTCGCAGTCGCACTGGTAGCATTGATCGCACGCGTCTGGTTGCAGCCGCTGTTCAGGAAGTTGTTTGCCGCATCCCCGCCTGCTGTGAGTTCAGAGCCTGGGGCACAGCATCCGAAAAATGGCGAGCACAAGGATCAGCTGGCCAGCGCCAACTAGGAAAATACTGTTGGTACATCAGTAGTTGTTGAAGCTGCGCACAATACGGTGCGCAGCATCCATCTCCAGCACGGTATCAGCCAGCTCCGGCAGCGTCGCCAGGCTCCAGCGGGTCAACCGCTCAAAGTGCTGAATGAAACGGGCAATCTCTTCCGAATCCATCAGCCCCGGTGCATCCGCGGCGCTGCGTAACCTGAGTTTTTCCTCCTGCAATGAACGCCATTCGAAAACTTGCTCGAAGGATGGTGCCTTAAGCAGAATCAGTTGATGCAGGAGATCCCAGATCGGCTGGTAATAGTGATCCAGCACTGTGTTGACATAGGTTCGCCAGGTGCCATCCGGGTCTTCAGTGCTCTCCAGTTCGTTGATGGGCTGCTGCAATGCTTCTTTGGGCTCGGCAGCGACGCCGACAAACCATCCCTCAAGTATCACCACATCGACTGGCCCCGAGATTGCCGGGCAGTCTGTCAGCGGTACGCAATCGTCCTGAGATTTGTCAAAGCGCGGAATCGTGATGACATCGCCTTTGTCGGCGACCTGGAGGCGGCGCAAAGTCATGCGCAACAGCGAATGGTCGTGCGTGCCGGGGACGCCTCGACTACGTAACAGCGGATGGCCTATGTCTGCCAGTTCAATGCGTTTGGCCTTGGACAAATAGAAGTCATCAATTGACAGATTGGCCACTGTCAGAGATTGTGCTTCGAAGTAATGCGTGAGCAGTGCGGCCAGTGTCGACTTGCCTGTACCCTGGGCACCGTTGATGCCGATGATGGGTGCTCGAGGTTCTGTGTTTTCCTGAATACTGGTGAGTAAGGTCTCTGCCAGCGGCAACAGGTACTGCTGCGTATCCTCAGCATAGGAGTCGGGTAACTGTTCGCGGGTGATAAAGTCTTGGATTAGCTGTGAAAACACTGTTGATAAACTGCTATTCGAATCAGTGGCAGGAGTCAGTGTACAGTGACCGAAGTCGCACAAGCAATTGCGCCGTGCGCTGGCTAATTCGACTGTGTTAGCATCGAATGATTAGCAGCAGCGACGCGCACGACCCGACCTTTGGCTTCACAAGGGTCACTGTCGGCAATGTCACGAGCCGGCGAGCAATCGCTGTTGCCCAATCTTTTAGTGAGTTCCATGTCCGCAAAATTATTACCAGAGCGTCCTCTGATTGTTTCGCCGACCCTCGCGTCCACGATCGGACTGGAAGAGGCGGTGATGTTGCAGACGCTAGCAGACTGGCTGGCGCCGCAGAAGGGCGAGTCACGACACAAGCAACCGGACCTGAAGTGGGTGGCGGTGCGCGACGAAGAGTTGCAGGATCTGTTTCCATTCTGGAAGACAGTCGACATCACGCGCGTGAAAAATTCCCTGCAGTCATTGGGCATGTTGCTGATCGATCCCGACCCGCATGACCGCGGCCGTGACTATCTCGCCATCGACGAAGGCGAGGAGTCCAGTCAGCGCAGCCGGCCACAACCGGCCAGCAGTCCGGCGCCGGAAGCAGTGGGTTCGGCCTCACTGATACCCAAAACCTGGCAGCCGGATGACAACTGGATTCGCCTGTGCAAACAGCACGCGATACCGGAAGCGTTCCTGCGCGATCTGGTGCCCGAGTTTGTTAATTACTGGCGCGACCGCGGACACGCCAGATTCTCCTGGGGCAATGCCTTTTACAAACATGCGATCAAGGAATGGGCCAAGGAACAAACCCGACGCGGTGCTTACGAGATGGCCACCGACATGTCCAGCGAGTGGTGGCCTTCGCAAGATGCACTGGAGATTTTGGTAAACTCCGGCATCAGCAGTGAATTCATCGAAGACGCCATTCCCGAGTTCGTGCTGTACTGGCGTGAGCGCGGTGTCGTGCACGGCGCCTGGAACACCAAATTTATTGAGCACATTCGCCGTCAATGGGCGAAATTTTCCGCGTCCTTCGGCCGTGATGACACACCGCAGGTGATTCCCGAAGACTGGCAACCCAGTGCCGACTGCTTCGAGATATTGCAACTGGCGGAGATCGATGAAGATTACGCGCGCAGCCGCGTACCGGAATTTGTCCTGTACTGGCGCGACAGCCAGCAGGTAAAAGCCTCATGGAACACCGTCTTTCTCCAGTTCATCAAGCAGGATTGGGCGCGGCAACTAAAACAACGCGATTTGGCAGAGAACACTCATGCAGAAAATCAAACCGTTGCTGGATCAGGCCAGCAAAGGCTTAAAGAACAGCTCCAGCGCTTCGCCGACCGCAGTTGGGCCGAATAAGCGACCTGCCGCTGGCGAGCCCGGTGTTAATGAGCCGCATGCCGAGTTTGATGCGCAAGCCGGCATGGATCACGTGGATGCCATTAACCAGGTGTTCGCGGAGTTTGAGTTCGCCTATCACAACCAGTTTCACAAGGCCTTCGCCACGGCGGACAGTCTCTCCATTGCCAAGAAATACTGGCTCTCTTCACTGGAACACATTCCGCCGCGGCAGATCGTCCTCGCCGCCAAACGAGTGATTCGCAGCTCGGAGTATCTGCCTTCCATCTCGGTATTGCTGCAAGCCTGCGAACAGGGCCATGACCTGTTCGGCTTGCCCGGCGCGCGGCAGGCCTATCAGGAAGCCTGCGCGGCACCGTCGCCGAAGCGCGAGCAAACGTGGAGTCATGAGGCGGTGTATTACGCCGGCAAGAATGCCGGCTGGTTTATGCTGGCCAACGAGCCGGA
>CAZAQV010000051.1:4548-7252 GCA_964487255.1 uncultured Polyangiales bacterium
TGACGGCGATGATGTCGGCATCCTTGCCGGCTTCGATGGTGCCGACGTAGTCGGTGATACCGATCAGATCAGCGGCATTGATTGTCGCCGCAATGAGAATTTCCCGCTCCGGCATGCCGGCCTGATTCATCAGCACCGCCTCGTAGGCATTGGTGCCGTGATCGTTGACACCCGCGTCTGTGCCGTAAGCCACCTTGACGCCTTTCTCATAGGCAATACGGAAGGCGTTGCGCATGATGGGGCCGACTTCCAGGGCTTTTTGCCGCACTTGCGGCGTGAAGAAATCAGGCTGCTCACTGGCGATGCGCTCGACGGTGTAGCCGGCAATCAGCGTCGGCACCAGATAGGCGCCGGTCTGCACAAACAGGTCGGCCACTTCTTCATCCAGATAGGACCCGTGCTCGATGGAATCGACGCCGGCCCGCAGCGCCGCCATCATGCCGGCCTTGCCATGCGCATGCGCAGCGACTTTGCGACCCATGGCGTGCGCCGCTTCGATCAGGGCGATCTGTTCTTCATCGGTAAATTGTTGCTCGGTGCCGGTAGCGGTGATGCTCAGCACGCCGCCGGTAGCCACATATTTGATGTGGTCGGCACCGTATTTGATCTGCGTGCGCACGGCGCGGCGGCATTCGGCGATGCCGTCACACACATTGGAGCCGGGTTCGGCGAAGACGTCGTCGCGGAAGCCGTTGCGGTCACCGTGACCGCCGGTGGGCGTGATGGAACTGCCGGAGGCGAAAATGCGCGGCCCCATGACGATGCCCTGATTGATGGCGTCGCGCAGGGCGAAGATGGCATTACGGTCGGCGCCGACATTGCGCACGGTGGTAAAGCCGGCGCGCAGCGTACGCATGCCGAACTCCACACCCATCAGGGTGCTGAACTCGGATGAACGGGTCACGGCGACCTCGCGGCCATTGGGTTCCTGTTGGCCCAGCAGGTGGGTGTGGGAATCAATCAGCCCGGGCATGACAAACTGATTGCTCAGGTCGATGACCTCGGCATTGGCCGTGCCATTAACCTGACCCGGCTGCACGTAGCCGGCGCGGACTTCGACGATGACGTTATTGCGGACGATAATGCTTTGCTCAGTGAGCACACCGTCACGGGCATCCGCCAGCAGCGAACCGGCATGGATAATTTTCCAGCTGTTGCCCTGGGCAGTAAGAGAGGTGGAGAACAACAGTGCAAGCAGGGAAACAACAAGTCGATTCATGGCGGCCTCGTTTAGTTGCTGGTCTTTAAAGAATATTACTCAATGCGCCATGCGCTGGCGAAAAAGAGTCAGGTGCCACTTCTTGTTCGGAATCTTGTGATTTCGACAAAGGTTAAGTCCGTGCGTCCGTGCACGGGTATATGGCATTTTTTTCCGGACGCTTGATTGCAAACGCCCGGTTTCAAACGTCGTGCTTCAGGCGTCGATCTTGCGGTACTTCACCCGTGTAGGCTGGGCATCGCCGACGCGCTTCTTGTGCTCTTCTTCGTAGTCGGAATAGTTGCCCTCGTGCCAGGTCACCTCGCTGTCGCCTTCGAACGCCAGAATGTGCGTACAAATGCGGTCGAGGAACCAGCGGTCGTGCGAAACCACAATGACGCAACCGGGGAACGCCAGCAGGCCTTCTTCCAGCGCCCGTAGCGTTTCCACGTCAAGATCGTTGGTCGGTTCGTCGAGCAGCAAGACGTTGCCGCCTTTCTTCAGCAGCTTGGCCATGTGCAAGCGGTTGCGTTCACCACCGGACAAATCCTTGACGAATTTCTGCTGATCACCGCCACGGAAATTAAAACGACTGGCGTAAGCGCGCGACTGCACTTCGTATTTGCCGATCTGCAGAATGTCCTGACCGTCAGAGATTTCTTCCCAGACAGTGTTGCCGCCGTTGAGCTCATCGCGGCTCTGGTCAACATACGCCAGATCAACAGTTTCACCGAGCGTGATGGAACCGCTATCCGGTTGTTCCTGACCGACCAGCATGCGCAGGAAAGTCGTCTTACCGGCGCCGTTACCACCGATGATGCCGACGATACTGCCCTTCGGCACCGAGAAGCTCAGGTTGTTGATCAATGTCTTGTCGCCAAAGCCCTTGCACAGGTCTTTCACTTCGAGGACTTTGTCGCCCAGACGCGGACCCGGCGGAATGTATAACTCCTGGGTCTCGTTACGCTTTTGGAACTCTTGCGAGTTCAATTCTTCAAAGCGGGCGATACGGGCCTTGGACTTGGACTGCCGGCCCTTGGGGTTGGCGCGTACCCATTCCAGTTCCGACTTGATGGTGCGCTCGTGGGCGGCCTGTTGCTTTTCTTCCACCGCCAGACGCTTTTCTTTCGCCTCCAGCCAGTTGCTGTAATTGCCCTCGTAAGGAATACCGTGGCCACGGTCCAGTTCCAGAATCCAGCCAGCGGCATTGTCGAGGAAATAGCGGTCGTGGGTAATGGCGACGACAGTGCCGGGGTATTCCAGCAGGAAGCGCTCCAGCCAGGCGACACTCTCGGCATCGAGGTGGTTGGTGGGCTCGTCCAGCAACAACATATCGGGTTTGGAGAGCAACAAGCGGCACAGGGCGACGCGGCGTTTCTCACCACCGGAGAGGTTTTCGACCTGGGCATCCCAGGGCGGCAGGCGCAGGGCATCGGCAGCGACTTCCAGCGTGCGCTCGATCTGCCAGCCGTCAACGCCGTCGATCTTGTTCTGCAGATCGCCCTG
>CAZAQV010000051.1:7352-15852 GCA_964487255.1 uncultured Polyangiales bacterium
AAGAACGACAAGGAGATATCTTTGAGAATTTCCCGCTTCGGCGGTACCACTTTGCCGACGCGATGCATGGTGTAAACGAACTGCGCCATTGACTACCTTCCTGGTGCAAAAATTGAGGCCGCTATTATGGCACAGCAACTCGTCACTGTGTTGTCAAAAATCCGCTCCAGATCCCGCCAAAACCACAATATATGGATGCTGAATGCCTGGTCATCAGTTAGAATACCGCCTTCCAAAAATTCCCGTTTTTCAATTCACAACCTTCGCCGGAGTAGTGCATGTTTAAGAGCGATATCAGCCTGTCTGAATTTGACCCCGAGATCAGTGCGGCCATTGAGGCCGAAAGGACCCGTCAGGAGCAGCATATCGAGCTGATTGCCTCAGAAAACCACACCAGCCCTTTCGTTATGCAGGCCCAGGGCTCGGTACTCACCAACAAATACGCCGAAGGCTACCCCGGCAAGCGCTACTACGGTGGTTGTGAGCATGTCGACGTGGTCGAGAATCTGGCCATTGCCCGCGCCAAGGAACTGTTCAAGGCGGACTACGCCAATGTGCAGCCACACTCCGGCTCACAGGCCAATGCCGCCGTCTACATGGCGCTGATGGAGCCGGGCGATACCGTGCTGGGCATGTCACTGGCCCACGGTGGTCACCTGACTCACGGTGCCAAGGTCAGCTTCTCCGGCCGTATCTACAATTCGGTGCAGTACGGCATCGACGACGAAACCGGTGAGATTAACTACGACGAAGTCGAAGCGCTGGCGAAAGAGCACAAGCCGAAGATGATCATGGCCGGTTTCTCCGCCTATTCTCGCGTCATTGACTGGCAGCGATTCCGTGACATCGCCGACAGCGTCGGTGCCTATTTTGTTGTCGACATGGCCCACGTTGCCGGTCTGATTGCCGCTGGCGTCTACCCGAGCCCGGTCAACATCGCCGACGTCACCACCTCAACAACACACAAGACCCTGCGTGGACCCCGCGGCGGCCTGATTCTGGCGCGTGCCAATGAGGATCTGGAGAAGAAACTGAATTTTGCGGTATTCCCGGAAAGCCAGGGCGGCCCGTTGATGCACGTGATCGCCGCCAAGGCGGTGTGTTTCAAGGAAGCCATGAGCGCAGACTTCAAGGCCTATCAGGCCCAGGTCGTGAAGAACGCCCAGGCCATGGCGCAAACGTTCATCGAGCGTGGCTATGATGTGGTCTCCGGTGGCACCGACGATCACCTGTTCCTGGTCAGCTTCATCAAGCAGGGCATTACCGGTAAGGATGCTGACGCGGCACTGGATCGCGCCCACATCACCGTCAACAAGAATGCTGTACCGAATGATCCGAAACCGCCTTTCGTCACCAGCGGCCTGCGCATCGGTTCACCGGCGATCACTACCCGTGGTTTCGGTGAGGCAGAATGTAAAGAGCTCACTGGCTGGATGTGTGACATCATCGACAACCTCGACAGCGAAGAGACGATCGAAGCGGTCAAGGCGAAGGTGCTGGATCTCTGTGCCCGGTTCCCGGTATACGGAAAATAAAAAATGCGCCGGTCAACGTACCGGCCATAATTACAAGACCAAGAGAAGCCTGTTATGCATTGCCCATTCTGCGGAGCCATTGATACCAAGGTAATTGATTCGCGTCTCGTCTCGGAAGGGAATCAGGTGCGACGCCGCCGCGAGTGCATTACCTGCGAAGAGCGCTTCACTACTTACGAAACTGCTGAGTTGGTGATGCCGCGCATCATCAAGCAGGATGGCATCCGCGAGCCTTTCAATGAAGACAAGTTGCTCGCCGGTTTGCACAAGGCGCTGGAAAAACGCCCGGTCAGTATTGAGCGCGTTGAAGAAGCGCTCAATCGTATCAAGGCAAATCTGCGGGCCACGGGCGAACGCGAAATTCAGTCCCGAGCCGTGGGAGAGGAAGTGATGAAGGAATTGCGCGGGCTGGATGAAGTGGCGTTTGTACGCTTTGCCTCGGTCTATCGCAGCTTCAAGGACCTGAACGAATTCCGACAGGAAATCGACCGCCTCTCCCAGGACAATTCCAATCAGGAATCCTGAACAGACACACGCTGGTTGACTATCGCCTGCTTCGTTAGCACAGTGTGAACGAGGCAGACGGCACCAGATACTCACTAAGCCAAGAAAAATCAGCTGCACGATGCAACAACTTGACCAGTCACAATTGCCGGCAGAGTTTATTGACTGCCCGATACAAATGGAGCGGGCGATCGAACTCGCCGCCATGGTATTGAGCACACGCCCGAACCCGCGTGTGGGCTGCGTGCTGGTGAAGAATGGACAAATCATCGCTGAAGGCTGGCACACCGCTGCCGGCCAGCCTCACGCCGAGGCCATGGCGCTTGTGCATGCCGGTGCCGATGCCGCCGGTTCCACGGCCATTGTCACCCTCGAGCCTTGTGCGCATCTGGGTCGCACCGGACCCTGCACCGATGCGCTCATCACGGCCGGCGTCAGCAAGGTAGTCATTGCCAGTGTCGATCCCAATCCGCAGGTGGCCGGCCAGGGTATCAAGCAACTGGAAGACGCCGGCATCGCCGTGTATCACCTGGCGCAATACGAGCAAGCGGCACGCGCACTGAACCCGGGCTACTTCAAGCGCCGCGAACAGGGCCTGCCTTTTGTCACCTTGAAACTGGCCATGAGCCTCGATGGTCGTACGGCACTGGCCAACGGCCAGAGCAAATGGATAACCGGCGGTCAGGCACGCAGTGATGTGCAGAAGCTGCGCGCTGCCAGCAGCGCTATCCTCACTGGTATCAACACAATCCTGGTGGATGATCCGTCCCTGACTGTGCGCCCGGATGAGCTGGGTTTGAGTGGCAGCGCATTGGACGCCAATGCACACCTCAGTCAGCAGCCACCACTGCGCGTGATTGTTGACAGCCAAATGCGCACACCTGGCACGGCAAAACTGTTTTCCCAACCGGGTGAAGTACAGATCTTTACAACGCGCGAGTCCGAGCAGCTGGCGGTACTGGCAGACAAGGCAACGCTAAAGCATGCCCCCGGCGACGACGGAATGGTCAACCTGCGTTCTGTGTTAGAATCGCTCGCCATCGAAAGCGAATGCAATGAGGTACTGGTGGAAGCGGGTCCGCGCTTGAGCGGTGCTTTGCTGGAAGCCGGTCTGATCGATCAGCTAGTGCTTTACATCGCTCCGAAAATTCTCGGCGCCGATGCCCGGCCCCTGTTTGGCGTGAGTGGGCTGCAGTCTCTGGAAGAGAGCTGGGGCTTCACCATGGTCAAGCAACAGATGCTCGGGCCGGACTGCAAACTGACTCTGGTTCCGCGTTAGCAAGTCGCGCCTCCACGCGCCTCTAAGCACCAGCCGCTTCAATAACTTTAACAGCAGGGCACAGGATTCATGTTCACCGGTATTGTCACAGCCATTGGTGAAGTGGCGTCACTGACGCAGGTCGATGCCGAATGGCGGCTGGTCGTGCGCACAGGCAAGCTCGATATGTCTGACGTGGCACTGGGCGACAGTATTGCCGTCAGTGGTTGCTGCCTCACGGTGGTGTCGTTCGACGACGGCCAGTTCGCTGCCGACGTGTCGCAGGAAACCCTGCGTTGCACGACGCTGGGCAAACTGGCGGTGGGCAGCAAGGTGAATCTGGAAAAGGCGATGCAGGTAGGTGATCGCTTTGGCGGCCACATTGTCAGTGGCCATGTCGACGGTGTCGGCGAACTCATTGCCAGTGCACCGGAAGGCAAAAGTGTACGGCTGGATTTCGCCGCGCCGAAAAGTATCGCCCATTACATCGCTGCCAAGGGCTCAATCTGTATCGACGGCACCAGCCTGACGGTAAACGCTGTAAGTGGTAATCAGTTTTCCATCAATGTGATTCCACACACGCAGCAAGAGACCATCATCGGCGGCTACAAGATTGGCCAACCGGTGAATCTGGAAGTCGATCTGGTGGCGCGTTATCTCGAGCGCATGCTGACCGCAGGTAACGACAAGGACGATGACAGCGGCACCACAATCAACCGGGAATTCCTGCAGCAACATGGTTTTCTGGGCGAATAAAGAATTCACGCGATCTTAGGAATTGAGGAGCAACATGCAAAAGACACTGGAACTGTTTGATACCCGACTGGCCACATTGCAACACCTGTTGGCCAAGGCAACGGCACATTTCGATGGCGAGGAATTCATGGCTTTTAAATTGGCCGACGACATGTTCCCGTTCAACAAGCAGCTCGGCATCTGCTGTAATTTGCCAAACCAGTGTGTGCAATGGCTGCAAGGCGAGACAGTGACCAGCCTAGATCTGGACCTGCCTGATCTGGCCGCAGCGCAAGCATTGATTGCCGAAACCCGGGAAAAGCTGGCGGCTGCCAAGTCATCCCTGGGTGAAGTGCCAGCCGAAAAATACCTGGAGTTGGGCCCGGAAAACTACGCGGAGTTGCCGGCGAGTGAATACGTCGATGACTTCCTGCTGCCGAATTTTTATTTTCATCTGGCAACCGCGTACAACATCCTGCGCGCCAACGGTGTGGAGATTGGCAAGGTAGATTTCCTGACGCATTTAATGGACCGGGTGAAGAGCAAGTAACCATCAGCCATTAGTAAACACAGACAAACGACGTTGCTGACAAGCCAGAGATATGGAACTGAATACCACAGAAGAAATCATTGACGATATTCGTCAGGGCAAGATGGTCATCCTGATGGATGACGAAGATCGTGAGAACGAAGGCGATCTGATCATTGCCGCTGAGCGTGTGCGCACGGAAGACATCAACTTCATGGCCACCAATGCCCGTGGTCTGATCTGCCTGACGCTGACGCGCGAACATTGCAAACACCTGAAGCTGCCGTTGATGGTCAATGAGAACAATACGCCCTACAACACCAACTTCACTGTCTCGATCGAGGCGGCGACCGGTGTGACGACGGGTATCTCGGCGGCCGATCGTGCGCGCACAATTCAGGCGGCAGTAGCACGCGATGCCAGACCGGAAGACATTATTCAGCCTGGTCATATCTTCCCGATCATGGCGCAGCCAGGTGGTGTCTTGCGCCGCGCCGGCCATACTGAGGCAGGCTGCGATCTGGCTCGTCTGGCGGGCTATCAACCGGCGGCAGCGATTGTCGAGATCATGAACGAAGACGGCACCATGGCGCGCAAGTCGGATCTGGAAGCCTTTGCCAAGAAACACAATCTGAAGATCGGCACTATTGTCGATCTGATTCACTACCGCATTGCCAATGAGCACACGGTTACGCGCAGTGAATCCAATGTGATGAACACGCGCTTCGGCGAGTTCACTGTGCATACCTACAAGGACTCTATAAGCGGCAGTTTGCATCTGGCCTTTGTCAAAGGGCAGGTGAGTGCCGACGAGCCGACACTGGTGCGCGTGCATATCCCCAATACCCTGCGTGATATCTGCGAGGTGTTTAACGCCGATCGCAGCACCAGCTGGTCATTCAGCAGTGCGCTGGAGCGTATCAGCGAGGAAGGCCAGGGCGTGGCTGTGCTATTATCCGGCGAAGATTACGGTCAGGACTTGTCGCACAATCTGGAATTCGCACTGGCCGATGGGCCGCAGGCGGAGCGCGGTTCGCGCCCGGGTGCGGACCTGACCATTGGCACGGGTTCGCAAATTCTGCGCGACCTCGGGGTGAGCAAGATGCGTCTGCTTAGCTACCCGGCCAAGTTTAATGCGATTCAGGGTTTCGATCTCGAAGTCGTCGATTTCGTCCCCTTTCATGAATAAAAGCACTGTGTACAGGAAACAAGCATGAGCACACTGAAAACCATCGAAGGCAATTACAACAACGCGGCAGCCAGCTATGCGATTGTGATGTCCTGCTTCAACAGCTTTATCGTCGACCGCTTGTTGGAAGGTGCCCTGGATGTCTTGCGCAAGCACGGCGTACAGGACCGCGATATCACGCTGGTGAAGGTGCCCGGTGCATGGGAATTACCACTGGCAGCAAAGAAACTGGTAGCCGGTGACAAGTACGATGCCGTCATCGCTCTCGGCGCTGTGATTCGTGGTGGCACACCGCACTTCGAATACGTTGCTGGCGAGTGCGTCAAAGGACTGGGTCAGGTGTCGCTGCAAAGTGAGATACCTGTCGCTTTTGGTGTGCTGACGGTAGATACGATTGAACAGGCCATCGAGCGTGCCGGCACCAAAGCGGGCAACAAGGGTGGCGAAGCCGCGCTGACTGCGCTGGAAATGGTGTCTCTGCTGCGGCAGTTGGAGAAGTAGGTGACAGCAAGCAAGAGCGGAGCGTTGCCTGTAACGCCACACAATCGCCGTAACCGCGTGCCTTTGGCGCAGCGTCGTCGCGCCCGCCGATTGATTCTGCAGGCCTTGTATCAGTGGCTGCTGTCGGATAATGAGCCGCTCGATATCGCCGCCCAGTTTCACGCTGATACCCACGGCAAGGTGGACTGGGAATATTTCGATGCCCTGTTCCTCGACATCCCCAAACAGAAAGAACTGCTGGACGGGCATCTGCAGCCGCGACTTGATCGAGATCCGGGTGCCCTCGACCCCATTGAAAAGGGCCTGTTGTATCTTGGCTGCTATGAACTGGCCAATCGCATTGACGTACCCTATCGCGTGGTAATCAACGAGTGCGTGGATCTGGCCAAGGTGTTTGGCGCCACGGACAGTCACAAGTATATCAATGGCGTGCTGGATAAACTGGTGCCCGAGCTGCGCGCGATTGAGTGGGCCGCCAAACAGTCACCCGAAGTCTGAAGCCGCGGCTCGCGTCGCTGCGTGCCGGCACGTCCTTCACTATGCCGCTATCCGAATTTGACATCATCCGCCGTTTCTTCGCGCAACCCGAGTTGTCTTTTGCCCGCCCGGGTATCGAGCTGGCGATAGGTGATGACGCGGCGATCCTGTCGCCGCCGGCCGGTCAGGTCGTCACCGCCAGCATGGATCTCCTTGTCGCTGATGTGCATTTCCCGGCGGCAGCTGCTCCCGAAAAAATCGCCCAGCGGGCGTTAGCCGTCAATTTGAGTGATCTGGCGGCCATGGGCTCCGAGCCCTGGTGTTTTACCCTGGGTCTGAGCCTGCCGCAGGCGGATGAACAATGGCTGCAGGCATTCGCCTCGGGGTTGTCAGTACTGGCGCAGCGTTATCAATGTCCACTGGTGGGCGGTGATATCACCCGTGGTCCCCTGAGCATCAGCATACAGGTACAGGGCCTCAATCAACCGGCAGCGATAATTCGTCGCGCTGGTGCCAAACCCGGTGACAAGATTCTGGTTACCGGCACATTGGGCAATGGCGCGCTGGGACTCGCCAGTGAAGTGGGCGAGGTGACCCTGAATGGCACTACAGTGCAATTGCAGGAGTTGACAGCAGAGCAGCATCGTTTATTGCAGGCAGAGTACTGGACACCGGAACCGCGGGTGCCGTTCGCCATGCAGGCAGCAACGCATGTCAGCGCCGGGCTCGATATCTCCGACGGTTTGCTGGGGGATTTGCAGCATCTGCTGCAGGCCAGTGGCGTTGGCGCCATGATTGAGCTGGAGGCGTTGCCATTTGCCGCCACGGCGCAGGAAGTGACCGATGTCGCCAGCTGTGAACGTGCGGCCTTGTACGGTGGCGACGACTATGAATTGTGCCTGACTGCAGCAGCGGACAAGCTGGAAAGCCTGCAACAGATTGCGGCCGATCTGGGACTGTTGTTGACCTGTATTGGCGAGATCAGTGCCGAGCAGGGTGTGCGTCTGCGCCATCGCGATGGCAGTGAGACCACGCCAGTCGCTTCATCCTTTCAACATTTTGCGAGCTGAACTGTGGCACTGATTCATATACCGGCCAAAGCAAGACCTTTCAGCAACCCGTTGCACATACTGGCCTTTGGCTTTGGCAGCGGGCTGGCAGCGCGCGCGCCGGGCACCTTCGGCACCATCATGGGCCTGGCCCTGTACTGGCCGCTGACATTCTTGCCAGTCTACGCTTACGCCGCCGTGGTTCTGCTGGCCTGTTGGGCTGGTGTCGTGATCTGCGGGCGGACCGCGACTGATCTGGGCGTGCACGACCACGGGGGTATTGTCTGGGACGAATTCGTCGGGCTGTGGATCACCTTGTTTCTGTTGCCAGTGGACTGGCGCTGGATTCTCGGTGGCTTTGCCCTGTTTCGCTTGCTGGATATCCTCAAGCCCTGGCCCATCAAGTGGGCTGACCGGCAGGTGCAGGGTGGGCTGGGCATCATGCTAGATGATGTTTTAGCAGGTATAATGGCCGCCCTCTGCCTGCAGGCGATTCGCGTATTGCTGGCCTGAGCCACAGTCACTGGCGCCGATTTCGGTCTAATAAGTGCCCTCCGGCGCCTGACAACGTTGCCGGAGAAGCGATCCGCCAGCATGGCGACGAAAGAGTAACGAAAAAATAGCGAAAGAAAGAGCGTATTGAGATAAGAAAAAGAGTGCCTGCAAACCAGTAAGCACCGCAGCACGAGGAATGACAATTGACAGCGAAGTTTGTGGCGTCGG
>CAZAQV010000052.1:0-14815 GCA_964487255.1 uncultured Polyangiales bacterium
CAGTCGGCTGTTAACCGACTTGTCGCTGGTTCGAGTCCAGCATCCGGAGCTTCATAAGGCCCAGGCTAGTCAGCCTGGGCCTTTCTCTTAACAAGACCCTCGTCGGCATCGCCGGCGGGGGTCTTGTCGTATCTGCCGTCGTGGTGCGGGTTTGCGGTCGGTGCCCCCTCGCGGGGTGTGCTCTCTGCTCGGGCCGCGCCAGAGTACCTCGCTTCGTCGTCGGGCCCAGACTGGTGCTCTCTGACTGCTCTTGGGCCTCAGAGACGCCTCCAGACGCCGAAAAGCCGGTTCACACCAGAGAGCCGATGGTTAGCCCGGTGAGAGTGGGACACCGCGGGCGCGGATTCCTGCGTTTTCCTGGGCGCGCGAGGGGTACGGCGACGCCGCGGATGGACTGGTGCAGCGTTGTAGAACTTGGTGATGTTTGGCATCCTTTGACAACCACTGACGCCTCAAGGCACTGCCGGAGCTGCACATGTCCAGCGACGAGATCCTCACCATCCGCGACGTCGCCACCCTGCTGAAGATCGGGGAGAAGACCGCGTACACGATGGCGCAGTCGGGCGACCTGCCCGGCTTCAAGGTCCGGGGCCAGTGGCGGTTCCGTCGCGCCGATCTCGACGCCTGGATTCTCCAGCAGGTCGAGCAGGCGAAGGCAGAACGCGATGACGACGGAGGTGACGAGTGAGCCCCTCGCCAGTTCTCATCACCTGGGTCGCCGTCAACAACGACCCTTTCGAGCGCGAGCGCGAGACGGGCAAGCCGCGCCTCGTCGACGGCGAGCCGGTCGCAGGACCGACGCTGACGCTGCTCTGCGATGAGGAGTCCAGCTACGCCGGTCAGGTCACGGACGTTGTCCTCCTCCATCGCTCTCCCGAAGGCGGTGGAACGACGAGAGAGCGGCGGGCTGTCGACGAGCTCACCGCCGAGCTCAAGCAGCGTCGCTTCCGGGTCCATCTGGAGGCGTGGAGCGGAGACGACCCGACAGATCATCGCGGGCTCTTCGACTTCCTGCGCGACAAACTCCCGGAGCTGCGACGCCGCTTCCCGGGCCGCGAGCTCGTCGTCCACATCAGCCCCGGGACGCCCTCGATGCACACGGTCTGGGTGCTGATGGCCGAGACCGGGTTCGTGGACGCGCCGTTTACCGTGGTGAAGTCCTACCGCCGATCCGAGCGTCGCGGGCGCCCCGCAGTAGTTCCGGTCGAGCTGGGTATCGAGACCTTCTACAAGGTCTACAAAGCGTCCCGCCCCCGAGAGGTTGGCTCTGAGGACCAGGTCGTGCTCTTGGACCCTCGGCGCTTTCAGAGCGACGCCATGCGGCGGGTGTTCGCGGAAGCGAGGCGCTTCGCGCAGCTGAAGGTCCCCGTGCTCATCCGCGGCGAGCGTGGGACCGGTAAGACGACGCTCGCGAGCTGGATCAGATCGAGCAGCCCATTCAAGCGGGATGAGCAGGACGCGAGCTGGCCTAGCGTCGCGTGTGGCCAGTACAACCCGGAGACGATGCGGGCCGAGCTCTTCGGCTACAAGAAGGGCTCGTTCACCGGGGCGACGTCGGACCGCGCCGGACTTCTCGCGGCTGCGCACCGCGACACCCTATTCCTCGACGAGGTCGGCGACGTCAGCTCCGACCTCCAGCGACTGCTGATACGCGCGATCGAAGAGAAGCGGTACTTCGCGCTCGGCGACGACACCCCCCGAGAGAGCGATTTTCGACTCCTCACCGCTACCAACATCGATGACCGCGAGCTCCGGGAACGGCTCGATCCTGACTTCCTCGATCGCATCAGCTTGCTGACGCTGACGCTGCCCCCCCTGCGGGACGTGCCCGAGGAGCTGCCGTGGCTTTGGGAGGCGGTCTACGGCGAGGCTGCGCGACGTGCTGCTGTCACAAAGCGACGCGCGACCCTGGGGAAGCAGCACCACTCCCGCGTGGTCGCGTCGATGGGTCGGCACCCGCTCCCCGGCAATCTCCGCGACCTATTCCGGATCGCCTACCGCATCCTCGCGGCCAGGAACGACACGGAAGAGCCCATGCCTCCGTCCGACGCGGTGACCTACGGCCTCGAGGCACTCACCGGCGGTGGAGGAGCCCCGTCCACCTCAGTCTCTCGGGCGATCGCAGCCGCCTTCGCTCACGGCGCCCCCCTCGATGACCTCGTCGAGGTCAACGGCGCGGTGGAGACGGCCGAGGTGCTGGCGGACATCAAGGCCTTCATCGCGACCGAGCTGCGGCGCATCAGTTCGGCGAGGGGGCTCCGCGCGAGCGAGCTCTGCGACGTCTCTGAGCGCTCCCTTCGAGAGTGGGCGAAGGCGCCGCGGAATAATTCTGCCGAGACCCGGAAGGCAGCTTCCGAAACGGCGGAGGGCGAACCATGAGTCATGCGCACCCTGATGCTGGTCGTCTCGATTTTATCCAGTCAAATAGCGGACTTAGACCTGATCACCCCACGCCCTGCTCGAAGTTGGCACGGCCCTCGCTCTACTGGTCTCCGAACGCAGGCGGATTGGCCGCCAGCGACGAGAGCCAGGAGCCGAACGATGGGCGCAGCAGTACAGCACAACCTCGACATCCACAGGGACTACGACCTCAGTCGCCACGCCTGGGAGCGCATGAGCGGCCGCGGCCTCTCGCCGGCGGCGATTCGGCGCGTGATCAACTTCGGCCGGGTCGCCTACGTCCGCGGCGCAACGATCTACGCGGTGGGTCGCAAGGAGGTCGAGAGGTTCGAGCAGGACGGAATCGACCTCGCGGACGTCGAGGGGGTCCAGGTCGTGTGCAGCGACAGCGGCGTCATCATGACCGTCTACCGCAACCACGACTTCCGCGGGCTTCGTCCCCGTCGTCGCCGGTCTCGCCGGCGGTCCTGGTAGTCGGCAGGACAGGAGGAGAGCCATGGGTTGGGCCAAGTACCAAGAAGACATCGTCAGCCGCTGGGTCAACGACAACCACGGGCGCCGCGCGCCGGCCAAGCCGCCGGTCCGAGAGGCGCGATCAGGCGGGGCCCCGGCCCCGAAGCAGGAGAAGCAGATGAGCAAACTCAAGGAATTCACGATGTCTTCGGCGCGCCCGTTGCCCGTCATCGTCCTCGCTGACGTCAGCGGCAGCATGAGCGCGAACGGGAAGATCGAAGCGCTGAACGACGCGGTCTCCGAGATGATCGCCACCTTCGCGGAGGAGGACGACTCCCGCGCGGAGATCCACGTGAGCGTCATCGCGTTCGGTCGTGGCGGCGCGACCGTACACAAGCCGCTCCGCCCCGCGGCCGACACCCAGTGGGAGTCGATGGAGGCGTCTGGGCGCACGCCGATGGGTGAGGCGTTCGATCTGGCGCGAGCCATGATCGAGGATCGGGAGACCATCCCGAGCCGCGCCTATCGCCCCACGCTCGTGCTCGTCTCGGATGGCGTGCCGACCGACGATTGGCGCGGGCCTCTCGAAGCGCTCCTCGGGTCGGAGCGTGCGTCGAAGGCGACTAGGTTCGCGATGGGCATCGGCGCCGACGCCGACAATGAGACTCTCACGGCCTTCCTCGCGAGCGATGAGGCTCGAGTCTTCGAAGCCCACGAGGCGCGGGAGATCAAGAACTTCTTCCGCTGGGTGACCATGAGCGTCACGACGCGCTCGCGGAGCGCGAACCCCAACAGCGTGGTCATGGTCGAGCCGACCGATCTCGACGACTTCGACTTCTGATCAAGGACTGACGAGTGCCTCAGCACACCCACAGCTTTGGTGCCTCGGTCCGAGGGCCGCTTCACCGTAAGGAGGGGCGGCCGAACGAGGACTCGTGGCTGCACGCCCAGGGCACCTTCGGCGCCCTGGCTGTGGTGTGCGATGGGATGGGCTCGAAGGCGAACGCCCGTGAGGGCTCGCGAGCCGCATGCGCTGCGGTCAAAGAGGCGGTGTCCCGGTGGTCGAAGGCCGACGGCGCGCCCCTCGCGTACCTCCCTCACCTTGTCGAGGTGCTGTGGCGGCTGCGGCTTCACCCGATCGACCCGGCCAGCGCGGCCACGACCTGCCTCCTCGCGCTCGCTTCCCCGAAGGGGTCTTTGATCGTAGGCGGCGTCGGCGACGGCCTGGCGATGGCCCGTACTGGCTCGGACACGCGGGTCATCATCGGGGACCGCGGCGAGGACTTCGCCAACGAGACGAACGGTCTCGGGGCGTCGAAGGGGCCACGCGCCTGGAACCTGGTGGAGCTCCCTGCCACAGAGCTGGACCGGGTCGTCGTTCTCGCGACGGACGGCGTCGCGGATGACCTCCTCCCCGAACGGCTCGACGGCTTCTGCGACTGGCTCGTCGACGCCTTCGTGCCGCTGACGCCCCGAGAGCGTTGGCTCCGGCTGTCCGCCGAGCTGAGAGCGTGGCCGACCCCCGGACACCTGGACGACAAGACACTCGCCGTGATCTACGCGAGCCCTCGTTCCTCCGAGGAGGCGACATGAGCAAGGTGAAGTCCGTCGTGGACGTGAACGGCGTGCGCTACGAGCTGACGGAGCTCCTCGGTCGAGGGGGTCAGGGGGCGGTGTACTCCGTGAAGGGAGGACGCCTCGCGGTGAAGATTGTCGCCGGACGCGGACAGCGGCACCGCGAGCGGATGAGGAACCAGCTCACACACGTGCGCCGTTTGCCGGTCTCCGATCTCCCCATCGCGAAGCCACTGGAGATGCTGCGCCCACCACACACCGGGTACGTCATGGAGCTGCTCACCGGCATGGTGCCCATCAAGCTCCTGCTCGCGCCTCCCAAAGGAGAGGCTCCCGGCGTCGATTGGTACCTTCGCACCGGGGGCCTGCGCAGGCGGCTGCTGGTGCTGGCCCGCGCCGCGCACACGCTCGCGCAGCTGCATGGAAAGGGGCTTGCCTACTCCGACCCTTCGCCCGCCAACATCTTCATCTCTGAGGACCCGTCGTTCGCGGAGGTGTGGCTCATAGACACGGACAACCTCCGCTACGAGTCGTCGCCGGGCGCCTTGGCTGGTGTGTACACGCCGGGCTATGGCGCCCCCGAGCTTGTTGAGGGTCGATCTGGCGTCAACACCCTCACCGACGTGCACGCGTTCGCGGTCATCGCGTTCCAGGCTCTCGCCCTCGCACATCCCTTCATCGGCGACCTCGTCAACGACGGCGAGCCCGAGCTCGAGGAGAAGGCCTTCGCGGGCCTGCTGCCGTGGATCGATGACTCCAACGACGACAGCAACCGCGCGACCTTTGGCGTTCCAAGGGAGTGGGTGCTCTCGTCTCGCCTCAGCGAGGCGTTCGAACGCACCTTCGGCGAAGGTCGGCTGGCACCAACACGCCGACCTGGAGCTGCGGAGTGGGCCGAGCGCCTGTTCGCTGCGGCAGACGCCACGATCCTCTGCGCCAACTGCGGAGGCTCCTTCTACTTCAACCAGAAACGCTGCACGTGGTGCGACGAGGAGCGTCCAACGTTCGCGACGGCTGTCCTGCACCTCTGGGACCCCCAGCATGGAGCGAGCGGAGGCATCCTGACGAAGCCCCACCGAGGGGCCGCTCGCCCGGTCATCGTCGGGCACGGGGCCGTGACCGCAGGCGCGGCGTTCACGGTCACGCGCCGGCTCGCCTTCGACCACCAGGGTTCGGGCGCCGACGAGCCGGTCGTCGAGGCGACGCTGGCCGGTGACAGGCTCACCGTCCGGAGCCTCGACGGCGAGCAGTATCGCCTGTTCTCGGCGTCAGGGGGCCGCCAGACAACTGTCTCGGACCAGCCGCAGACGCTGCGCCTCAGCCCCGGACAGGCCTCGTGGCGGCTGCACTTCGGCGACAAGGGCCGACTTCATCGAGTGCTCAGCTTCGAGCTTCGGCCAGGGAGGGAGTCGTGAAGATCAGCGATGTCCAGCGTGGCAAGTCCACCGTGCTCGAGGTCGTGCCGGCTGCAAAGGACGACTTCGGCACCATCACCTCGCAGACCGAGGTTGAGCTGTTCTCGAGTGGTCTCGAGTCCGAAGCGCTCATGCGGGTAGGCAAGTCGTCCTGGGCGATCGAGGGCGCCAACGCGCATCAGCAGGAGCTGCTCGCGGGCGTCCTCCTCCGGGCACTCCCACGGGTCGCCTGGGTCGCCGCCCGTCACCCCAACGACGACAAGTTGGCGGCGACGTCACTCGTGGTTGAGGTCCGGGAGTTCCCCTCGGAGAACGTCTGGCCGCAACCCGTCGACCTCGGCGTTGACGAGAAGGTTGTCGAGTACGTCCGCGGCAAGCGGAAGAGCCTGAGCTCGATCGGGGATGTCATCGCCTGGCTCGAGGACCGCATCTTGGTCACGGATCCCGGCGGTTCCACGCGGGTCCTGCTCTCCGGAAGCCCCAACCCCCAGGCTGACCAGCGCAGCGCGTTCCGCCTGTACGGGCGGGGGTGGGCCGTCGATGTCGCGCGGGATGCCGAAGACCGGCTGCAGGTCACTCGTGTCGTCGAAGCCAAGCGCACCCAGAATGATGACGATCGCCGCCCTATTCTCCTGGTCCGGGGACAGTTCCGATTCGTCGACCACACCGTCGCCGGCAGGTTCCGCGGCACCGCGCGGAGCGAGCTGGACCAGATCGTCGGTGAGGCGGGGAGCTACCTCGCCATCTGGCGGGAGTACAACAAGCTGGAGCGCCGAAGCATCCAGCGGCGCGCGAGGGAGTTTGGGTGGCTGACGTACGCGTCTCGCCAGCCCCTCGCCGACGGGCGCTGGCGCTTTCACCTGAAAGATGACGAGCGCCTGGAGGACTGCATTCGTTCGCTGGAGGAGAGCGAGTCCGTTGACCTGGAGGCCGCAGCGGCCCCCCCTCCGGAGCTGACCGAACCGATCGACCTGGACAGCGAGCCGGAGGAGTCGCCAAACGGTCGCGGCCGCATCTTCGCCGGCGAGTGCGTCGGCTACGACCGGCGGAGGCTCACCCTCGATCTGCGCCTGCCAGCTTGGAACGACGAGGATCGGAACCCCCCACCGGACGCGGGCGTGTTGTTCATGAGCCTCGGCGGGGACCGTACTCGGCTCGAGCGTCGAAGGAAGGCGCAGGCCCTGATCGCCTCGGCCGAGTGCCCGATGCCCCAGCTGGGTCTGCTCATTGAGGGGAAGGTCGTGCCCGAGCGGCGGCGGCGGAAGGAGAAGCCGCTCTCAGCCGCCGCCCGAGAGGCCTTCGGCGGTGAGCCCACCGGACGCCAAGTGGAGGCCCTCAAGGTCGCCCTCAACACACCGGACATCGCCCTGGTACAGGGCCCACCGGGTACTGGAAAGACCAGGACCATCGCCGCGTTGCAGGCCCGACTCTCGGAGATCGCTGAGGACACGGATGGGGTCTCCGGCCGCTATCTTCTGAGCAGCTACCAGCACGACGCGGTGGAGAACGTGGCCAGCGCCACGCAGGTGTTCGGCCTCCCCGCGATCAAGGTCGGGCGGAAGCGAGGCCAGGCCGACGAGGCTGATGGGTTCGAGCGGTGGCGACAGGAGCGTGTCGATGCGGTTCGCGCCAAGCTCGCGACGGGCGACGAGCTTCCAGCCGCCGTGTCCCTTCGTCGCTGCCGCGACCTGGCGGTCGGGTACCTTCAGGCGCCGTCGCGTACGGAGGACGTCGCTGGCCTGCTGTCCACCATCCGCGAGATCGCGAGCCCACACATTCCGCCGATTGTCTCGGACCGCCTCCTCGAGCTTGCCCAGCAGTTCCGACGCCCCGCGACGCATGTGGACGCGGACCCCGACATCGAGCAGGCGCTCAAGGCTGTCCGCGGTCTCCGCTGCACCGCGGCGGCCTTCTCTGATGATGGCGACACGCAGGCGCGAAAGGCCCTCCGGCGCCTGCAGCGCCTGGGCGTGCTCGCTCCCGAGCAAGAGAGCCTCCTGGAGAAGGCGGCGTCGTGGGATGTGGACGTCGAGCCAGACTTCCTGTCAGCGCTCACAGATCTCCAAGGTGCCCTGGTCGACAGGCTCATGCCGGACGAGCGCCCCGCCTCTGCCCCCATGGTCAGCGAAGACGTCGAACAGGCGTTGGGGGCGACCATCGACGCGCTCCGCGAGGCGGTCCGCTCGTCCCATGGAGGCGTCGACGCGGTCCTTCATGAGTTCCTCGACGACCTGGACAACGACCGCACGGGCACCCGCGACGCCGTGGAGCGCTACACCGTGGTCCTCGCGGCGACCTGCCAACAGGCTGTCGGGTACCAGATGAGCCTTCTCAAGGGGGAGGACAACGTCTTCGAGACGGTCGTCGTCGACGAGGCTGCCCGCGCCAACCCGCTTGACCTCTTCATCCCAATGGCGCTCGCCGAGCGCAGGATCATCCTCGTCGGAGACCACCGCCAGCTGCCGCACATCCTGGATCACGAGATCGAGAGTGATCTCGACTCGGACGTGTCCACGAAGACGCAGGAGATGCTCCGCACGAGCCTCTTCCAGCGGCTCTTCGCCCAGCTCAGGGAGAGGGAGCGTGCAGACAGCATCAAGCGCACGGTCACCCTCGACGTGCAGTACCGCATGCACCCGGTGCTAGGCGACTTCGTCAGCAAGACCTTCTACGAGCCTCACGGGGAGGGCTTCGCCTCCGGCAGGCCGCCCGAGGACTTCGCACACGACCTGGCCCGCTACGACGGCGCGGTCGCTGCGTGGGTAGACATCCCTCTCGGGCATGGCGCTGAGCGCCGCGGCCAGAGCAAGAGCCGCAGTGCCGAGGCAAGGTGGATCGCCATCGAGGCGCATCGAATCATGACGGAGCGCCCGGACCTGAGCGTCGGCGTAATCTCGTTCTACTCAGCCCAGGTCGGCGAGATTCTGCGCCACATGGAGCCGCTCGGGATGACCGAGCAGCTCGAGGACGGCTCGCATCGCATCCATGACGCGTGGAAGACCACACGGGGGGCATCCGGAAAGCTCGTTGAGCGACTCCGAGTCGGCACCGTGGACGCGTTCCAAGGGAAGGAGTTCGACATCGTGCTCCTCTCGATGACGCGGTCGAACGACATCGCCGCGGATCAGCCAAAGCTGCTGAGGCGCAAGTACGGGCACCTGATGCTGGAGAACCGCCTGTGCGTCGCGATGAGTCGCCAGCAGCGCCTCCTCATCGTCGTCGGCGACAGCGGGATGTTGACAGGAGACCAGGCCGCGGAGGCGGTTCCCGGGCTCGTTCAGTTCCTGAAGCTCTGTGGGGGGGACCATGGCGTTCAACTTCACGCCTGAGAGGCCAGCCCTGAACTTCGGGCCCCGGCACCACGCGCGCTGGAGCTCTCGGCAGTTCATCCTGTGGCCGGCGTGGGCGTACCGAGTCGTCGCCCCCCGCGTTCGGCAACGGAAGCTGAACGTGCTGCAGCGGGCGATCATGGGGCTCTGTCGAGCCGGCGTGCTGCGGGTCGACGCTCTCGCGGATCACCTGTCCGTTCACGCCGACCTCGCCGCCTTCATCCTCACCGAGCTCGGAGATCTCGGGTACCTCGACCCGCACGGACTCCCCACGGAGCGCGGCCTCCATGTGCTGGAGGAGGACGCTCTCGAGACCCAAGAGATGGTCGCGGGGTATGTCTTCCAAGACCCCTGGAACGGCGATCTCTGGCCGCGCTTCGTTGAGTCGCTCGACTACTGTGAGCTCGACTTCGGCGAGAGTGGCTTCCCGTCTGTTCTCCTGGGCACGACGGGCAAACCGAGGCGGTATCGCACGTTCACCGTCCTGCCGCGCGGCGATGTCGCGCCCGCCACACCGACGGCTGCCGCAGTCGTGCGCGCGGTGGCGCAGCACCGAAAGGGGCTCCGTTTCAAGGACGCCGACGACACGGACGACGAGGCGCTCGGGACGTTCGTCGCGTCTGGGGTTCAGATCAGCCGTGTGAGCTTCGTCGAGGAGGAGCCGCAGCCGGTCTTCCTCATGACCTATCTGTACGTGCCCGACTCGGACGCCGGTGCGATGGACTGGTACGCATGCGATCCGTTCGGGCTCGGACAGAGTGTGCGGCTCCGTCGCCGTGTTGAGGCGGTGATGCACGAGGTGCCCGGCTTGTTCGGGGTCATCAACTCCCTCGTCGGGCAGACCCTCCACGCGGGCTATGAAGACCAGCAGCGCTGGCTCGAGGCCATCCAGCTTCAGGCGGGCCTGGAGATTGACCGTCGGCTGACCGTCAACTTCAGAAGCCACATCGCCTTCGAGCAGACGCTCGAGATGGAGGCGGCCCGGCAGGAGATGCGATCGCTCGGTCGCGACTGCCCAGAGCGAAAGGTCAACGAGACCCTCCGTGCCGGCGTGAAGGTGCTCGAGGCTGTGTTCTCTTCGCTGACGGCTGCCCACCCGCTCGGCGACATCTGGAAGCGCGTCTACGTCGCGCGAGTCGACCGGCGAACCGGCCGCGAGCGCCACGTTCAGCAGCAGGATCGCGGCGTCTACTCCGCGACCTACGAGGGCGCGTTTCGTTCGCTCGGGTTCGCGGCCCCGGTGCCTGACTCGCTCCTCAACGTGAAGCCCGGTCACATCCGGTCCGTCGCCGACTACAACGCCCACTGGCGCTTGCGGCCCCTGGTGACAGCGACCGCCCTGGCCGCGCAGCGAGACCCATCGCACCCACTCGCGAGCGCGGCGGCGCGTTCACCCGAGTTGCTCGTCGCTATTGACGAGATTGCCACCGCAGGTGGTGGGGCGGGTCACGCGCACGGCGCCTCGATCTCCTCCGAGGAAGCCGAAGCACACGTGGACAGGGTTTACGACACCGTCGCGATTCTCCTCGGACTCGACCGGCCAGGATCGGACCCCTCGACTGAGAGCACCGGAGGCTCACATGGCTAGGCGAAACAAGAACAAGAAGCGGAACAACAAGCCAGCCCCCAAGCCGGCCACCACCCCCACGGCCGCTCCCGAGACCCCGACGGATGAGCTCGCGAAGATCGAGGAGGCGGCCGTGACACACGCCACCGAGGCGGACATCGAAGCGATGGAAGCGGCTCCGGCTCCATCAGCCGACGCGACGAGCGAAGACCTCATCAAGCGAGCCTCGGAGTTGGTCGCCCTGCTCGAGTCTCAGCGACGGCGGCTTGAGGGTGCCGAGGCCGACATCGCTCGCCGTACAGCCGAGGTGGGCGAGCATGAAGGCAAGCTCAAGCAGGAGCGGTCCGACCTGGACGCGCTGCAGGAGGAGCTCACTGCCCGAGATGAAGGGGTCTCGGAGCGAGAGAAGAAGCTAGAAGCCGAGGAGGCGGACCTGCTCCGGCGGCGCGAAGAGATCGTCCAGCGCGAGCTGGATGCCGACGCAGGCTTCAGCCGACGCAACCGAGACGCCCTGGCGCAGCTCGAGGCAGAAGGCGAGGCCCTACGCACCCAGTTCTCTCTCCACCGAGAGAAGATGGACGAGGAGCGGGCGGCCTTCGAGAAGGAGCTGCAGGAGAAGCGCGACAAGTTCGCGGCGGAGGCGAAGGCCCAGCGCGAGGAGGAGGCCGAGGACGCCGCCGCCTCCCGAGCGACCGCGGAATCCGAGCTCGCGGCGCAGCGCGAGGACATGGAGAAGGAGCGCGTGGCGCTCGCGGCAGAGGCCAAACGGCTGCGCAAGCTGTCTCGGGACCTCGACCTCGATCGTGAGCTGCTCGACGAGGACAGAGAGGCGTTCAACGAGAAGGTCGAACAGCGAGCGGCGCGCCAGGTCGAGCTAAAGGACGGGGAGATCCAGGCGCTCAACGAGAGGCTTGATGCCGCGAGAGCCGAGCGGGACCGATTCGCGCAACAGTTAGCCGAGCGTGAGGAGGCCGACCGTCGCTTCGGTGGTGAGACGCCCGATGAGGTGATGAAGCGGATGCGGGCCCTCGAAGAGGAGCGGGAGCAGCTGCGCAAGGCGCTGGGCGGCAGGCCGAGTGCCGAGGCGGCGCAGCGCCTCGAGGACCTCGAGCGCCAGAAAGAGTTGTGGGAGTCCGACCGGCTCCAGCTCCTCGCAGAGCTTGGCGAAGCTCGTCAGGAGGCCGCGCGGAAACGGATCGCGGTGACCGAGCTTGAGTCCCTTCGCGACGAGAAGCGGTCTCTCGAGTCAGCGAACGCGCTGCTTCACGAGGCCAACAGGCAACTCCGCGCGGAGGTGGACGCGCTGGTCAAGGGAGTGGAAGGCAAGAGCCCGTTCCCGTCCTGCAGCGCCATGGACGCGAACAACGGTCTCCAGTCCACCAAGCCCACCACCGACACGATCCGGAGCCTCTCCGACTTCGCCGAGTATGTGCGGCACCGCATGGCCTGGGATCCAAAGACGGAGAAGGAGCTGTACTACTCAGCAGAGGACGTGAGGAGCTTCCTCGGCGGCCTGGCCATGAGCCGGCTGCATCTGCTGCAGGGCATCAGCGGTACCGGCAAGACGAGTCTGCCGCTTGCGTTCGCTCGGGCGATCGGGGCCGGCAGCGCGCTTGTCGAGGTACAGGCCGGCTGGCGCGACCGCCAGGACCTCATCGGGCACTTCAACACCTTTGAGCGCCGCTTCTACGAGTCGGAGTTCCTCCAGGCGATGTACCGCGCCTCGACTCCGTTCCACCAAGACACACCGTTCATCATCGTCCTCGACGAGATGAACCTGTCGCACCCCGAGCAGTACTTCGCCGATCTGCTCTCCGCGTTGGAGCAGGATCAGCACCGTCAGCGCCTGGTCCTCATGACCGCCGCGGTCGACCCGGCTCCGCGGCTGCTCGCAGAGGGCGGGACGAAGATGCAGATTCCACCGAACGTCTGGTTCGTCGGCACGGCCAACCACGACGAGACGACCAAGGACTTCGCGGATAAGACCTACGACCGCGCGCACGTCATGGAGCTGCCTCGCAATCGCGAGACCTTCGAGCGTGCGGAGTACCAGCCTCAGAACCCCGTGAGCCTCGAGGCCCTCCAGCGTGCGTTCGAGACGGCCGTGCGCGCTCACGAGACTGAGGCTGGGAAGGCATACGACTTCCTGCAGGAGGAGCTGGGCGAGACGCTGGGGCGGCGCTTTCGCGTCGGCTGGGGCAACCGACTCGAGCGGCAGATGGGCTTCTACGTCCCCGTCGTGGTCGCGGCGGGCGGCACCGTGGGCGAGGCGACCGACCACATCCTGGCGACGAAGCTGCTCCGCAAGATCCGTGACCGACACGACAACCGGCCAGAGGACATCATCGCGCTGCGCGACCGCATCCAGACCGGCTGGAGCCTCCTGGACAAGGCGCACGAGCCGCGACGCTCCCTGAACCTCCTCCGAGGGGAGCTGCACCGACTGGGACACGATGACGTCTGATTCGCCAGCCCTGTTCCGTGATCGGCTGACGGGGCGCCGGGGGGTGGCGCCACCGGAGACGGGCACGCTCGTCGGTCGCTGGGTACTCGAGGACGCGACCGCCGAGGTGTTCATGAACTCCGCGGGCGCAGCGGGCGGTGACTTCCTCGTGCCGGAGCCTTCGGGACACTGGCACATACTCACGGGGGACGGCCAACGGCAGACCGGAACTGTGTCGCGCGCGCAAGCTCCCGACGAACTCGAGGCCGAGAGCGTACGCACCATCGGCGACAAGCTTGAGCAGCTGACCAGCGACAGCGCCTCCTGGCTCGAGTGGCTCGATGTCGTTCCGCTGGTGCCGGGCATCTCAGAGCAAGTGGACTTGCAGCCACTGGAGTTGCTGATCCGAGAGCACTTCGGGCACCTTGAGACGGTCTGCCGCAAGCCGCGCGCTCATCTCCACGTGGAGGTGCAGCGGGTGCCGGTCTCCAAGGCGCGCCGGATCCCGCCGGCCGCGGCGTCCTATCTCGCTGCTCACACGGAAGACTGGGATCGCCCGCTCCTGCGCGGAATCCTGCCGAAGCGGATCCTCGCGGAGGTTCGCCAGGACCAGGTCGACATCTACGAGAACCGGGTCGTGGCTCGGCTCCTGGACAACCTCAGCGCGTATCTGAGTCGGCGGATCAACGTCATCCGCCGCCTGCTCAAAGTCTTCCGAGAGAAGGAGGACTACTCCACCTCGATCGCCGGCACCTACCAGAGAGAGCGCCGGATGAGTGAGCTGTGGGGAGAGTCCATCGACGCAAATGAGGGGCGCAAGAAGGCAGAGGCCACCCTGCGGGAGCTCGAGTGGCTCAAATACAAGGTGATGGGGCTGCTCGGCTCGCCCCTCTACGAGGAGGTCCCACGTCGTGCCTTCGTCCCGACGACGCTGAAGAGCACCAACATCCTCACGAACGACCAGCACTACCGGCGCGTTGCCGAGCTCTGGCGCGAGTGGGCACGCACGGGCGCTGGGCGCACACAGAGCCCGGCTGAGCTCAACATGGAGGCGCAGCGACTGTCTCGCGGCCTCGACGCGTTCACGATGCTGTTGACGATCCGCGCGCTCGACACGCTGGGCTACGAGCCAACCGACATTGGGCTGGCCACCCCCATCACGCGTGGGGCAGCCGTTCCGGTCCACGGAAACGGCGTCGACGTCACCCTCGAATGGCGGCGCGACGGAAGTATCGTGATGCGCTTCGGCGAGCGCGAGTTCGCGCTGGTTGCTTTGACGGCTGATCTGGCAGCCGGAAAGGAGGCGCGCGTACAGGAAAGCTTGGGCCGGGTTTGTGCGGCAATCGGCGAGCGGGATGATGACGACGTCCTGGTCCTGTTTCTCGCGTCGGATGATGACCGCGACGCGATCGAAGCGGACCTCCTCGCCTCCTTGCACACGGTCGGGAACGACCCGCGCCATTCCCTCGCGGGCGGCGGCTGCCTCCCTGTCTCGCCCTGGGAGATCGGGAGCACCGAGCGCGTCGCCCGAGCACTCCGATGGTTTCTCTCGAGCGCCCGCTTCGCCGACTATCCCTTGCGGGTCAGCGTGCCGAAGGATGCGCAGGGGATTGTCGACGTGAAGGAACACGCG
>CAZAQV010000053.1:0-4477 GCA_964487255.1 uncultured Polyangiales bacterium
CATGAAGTGGGTGTGGACGTCGATCGCCCCCGGGACGCCGAGGCGGCTCCAGATCTCGCGGAGTCGCTCGGCCTCGTCGGGACGCGGCCGCTGCTGCTCGGTCACGCTCTCACTCACCGGGCCAGCATCGCAGCCGGCCGGCTCCTTCCGGGCATCGCCGAGGGACCACCCTGCCCGGACCCGGGCGGGCTCCACGCCTGGCTCGTCGGTCACCTGTTGCTGCTCGGCCCTCGGTGAGTCGTCCGAGCTCCCTCTCACCGACGCATCAGCCATCGGTGCCCTGCGTGTTGTCCTGCGCTGCGTCGTCGGCCGGCCGACCGAACTGTGCCACCAGCTCGCTTCGATTGGCGACATCGACCTTGCGGTAGATCTTGGTCAGCGTCGCCTCCACCGTGCGCAGCGACACATACAGCTGGGCGGCGATCTCTCGGTTCCGAAGACCCTGCGCCACCAGATCCACGACCTGCTGCTCGTCGATCGTGAGCCCACCCTGCTGCTGATCGCGGCAGCTCGGCGTGGCGAGGCCGTGCCGGATGCGCTCCACCTCGGCCCTCCAACCCTCGACTCGCCAGTCACGGCACGCAAGCTCCGCGCGACCCAGCGCCGCAGCCGCGTCCTGATCCCGCCCATCGATCCCGAGTACCCTCGCTTGGGCGATGATCGTGCGCACCAGCGCGTGCCCATCGACCCCTCGGCAGGCTGCGGCCGCCGCGGCGAACGCGTCGTCACTCTCTGCTGCGGGAGCGACCAACGCGGCGCAGCGCAGCCGAAACATGCGCGTGTGCCAGTTGTCCAACGCATCCAAGGCGTCGACGCCGTGGGCCAGCTCGCGACGCGCATCCTCAGCACGCCCGGCCGCGACCAGCGCTTCGACGAGGTTGGCCAGCGCATCCGGGTACAGATGCGGAGGGGGAGCTCCGCGGACCATCGGCCTGAGGACATCGATCGCAGCCTGGTACTCGCCGGCAGCGAGATGGTGGTAGCCCATGGCCGCTGCCCGCGCGCGGCTCATCCCGCGTGACCCACCCGGCCCGTCGAAGCGGTCCAGCAGCTCGCGTCCCTCACCCGTGGCCGCATGACTGCGGATGAGTGCTGCCGCCGGGTCGATCGACTCCAGGTACACCATCGGCAGCGTCGCCTCGAGCTCCCTGATGATCTCCAGGCTTCGGTGGGGGCGATCGGACCAGGCCTCGATCTCGGCGAGCGCCGCGAGGTACGTCGCACGCTGGGTCTCGGTCGCATCCCACGTGGCGCGCAGCCTCAGGAGCGCCCGCGCGGGATCGGCCTGCCCGGCCGCCATCAGCGCCCGGGCGATCGCCACGATGGCGAGCGGGGACCTCCACCTCCCGTCGTCTGCCTGCGCGAAGACGTCGCGCAGGACGTGCTCCTCGTCCACACGCGACGAGCCGATCGCGGCGACCCGCTCAGCGAGGTCCAGACGAGCGTCGTCGTGGTCGGGCGTCCGATCGGCGAGCTCGCGGGCCTGTTCGAGCTCGCTTCGGGCAGCAGCCCTGTCACCCCGCAACAGGAATGCCATGGCGATGTTGACCCGCGTGTCCGCCTTGTCCGCGTCCGACCACCCGTCGCCCAGCAGCGCCAGCACTCCGATGTCGCCACCCTGCAGCTCGGCCAGGCTCAGCAGATAGTCGTACAGCTCGACCCGGCTGAGACCCGCGGCGTCGCGGTGACCGACCTGGTCGGCTGCCCGCTGCGCGCCGCGCACTGCTCCGGCCGCACCGTAGGCAAGGCCGAGTGCCGTCCAGAACTCGCCGTCGCGGACCGATGCCGCGCGAGCTTCGGCGACGACCGCCAGGGTGCCGATCCTCTCGGTGGTGCGACCGCGGAGGTTGCGACGCAGCTGCCGTGTCGCTTCGCGCATCCAGGAGTCGGGAGGAGACTCGTGGTCGATGATGGTGAACAGCAGCCGTTCGTGATCGAGCTCGTCGGCGAAGCACCGCGCGATCACCGATCGGTCGGCGATCGAGGTCATCCGCGCCGCGACTGCGGCGATCAATGGGACCTCCAGCCGGACGCGCCCGTTCTGCTCGGCCATCACTCCGGCGTCGACGAGCTTGTCGACCTGGTCGAGGCCACCGAGCGCGATCCCCAGCGAGCTCGTCTCGATGGCGTCGACGAAGGCGAACATCGATATCGCCGCAAGGGTCTGCTGATCGACTCCGGCGAGCTGATCACGGTAGAACTCAGCAATCCGTGGGGTGATCGGCAACGGAGCACGCAGCAGCTCGAGCCCGGACAGCTCGGCGCCCGAGAGCTGCGTCGCAAGTTCGCGAACCACGAGCGGGTTGCCACCGGTGGCGCTCTGGATCCTCGACGCCACCGGTGTGGCGACGCGGTACCCACTCGCCTGCTCCAGGAGCGCGCAGACCGCAGCCGGGTCCAGCTCCCCCAGGGAGAGGGTGTCGGCGTGCGGGGCCGAGCTCGCGGCCCACGACTGGTCCCGCGCTGTGAAGATCACCTTCCACGGGTGGCTCGCCGCTCGCTCAGCGAGCACGAGCCACAGCGCCCGGGACAGATCGTCGGCGTCGTCGAACTCGTCGCACACCGTCACGATCGGCTGGGTGGGATCGACGGCATTCGCGAGCATCTCGACGATCGCGTCGGCGAAGTCGACGTCCGGCCGCGGATCCGGTCCCGATCTTCGGTCGCGCAACATGCCTCGAAGTCGCTCCATCGGTGCCCGGAGCCGATCGACCTGTGCCAACGAGTCGGCGACCGTCAGAGCTGAGGAGTACGGCGCGCGATCCGAGGCGAGTGCCGCCATGCGGGCGACGACGATCTCGTCGCCGACCACGAGGAGCGCCTCATCGATCAGGCGGGACTTGCCGAAACCTTGCGGTCCCTGGACGACGAGAGATGCAGCGCGAGGATCTCTCAGGAACTCGACCACCCTCGCGAGCTCGCGATCGCGGCCGACCAACTGCTGGTCGGTCCGCGGGAGCGGCGTCACCGCAGTGCCCCGAGATCATGCAACTCCGCCATACGTAGGTACCCCATGAACCATTGAGTGAAGCGTGATCGTGCCGCTCGAAGGTATCCGATCCTCGCGGCACAGAGGGAACGGTGGAACAGGTGGACGCCGCAGCGGTCGGGAGCTCGCTGCGGCGTCCGTCCTGGGACTGCTCGGAGGTCAGTGCCGTCGCAGCCGTGCCGATGCCGCCGTTCCCATGCCCAGCAGGAGAACGAGGAACCCTGCCAGCGCCAGTCGCGTTCCGGGGCCGCCCGTGTCGGGAAGGACGCCCTCGAGGCCGCCGCTCTGGTCGTCCTCCTCGCCCGGCTGGTCACCGCTCGGGTCGTTCACCTCGCTGATCCGCAGTCCGGTGTCGATGTGGCGAACCTCGGGATTCTCCGGGGTCACCTCGAACGGATCGGTCAGGCCGGTACCCGGCTCGAGGTCGGAGTCGCGCCTGTCGTCGGATCCCACCCTCGGGTCGGTCGGCTCCATCCCGTCGGGCACCTCCGGGACGCCGATCTGGTAGCGACCACACTCGATGTCGGTGAACCCGTACCTCCCCTTCGAGCCGGTCACCGTGGTCGCCACGACATTGCCATCGGCATCGATGAGCTCGACGGTGACACCACCGATGCCCGACTCGCCGTCGCCGCGGCGCCCGTTGCCGTTGGCGTCATCCCACACGATGCCCCGAACCGAGCAGACCTCCTGCGGGGCCGGCGACACGATCCCCGCATCCACCGTCGGGTCATCCGGGCTCTCCGGAGTCAGCTCCACCGGTCCGGTGATACCCACCGTCGGGTCGTCGCCCGTCGGCGTCGGGTCCGAATCCACCGCGTCGTCATCCCCCGCGTTGGGATCGGTGAACTCGCTGTCGGCCGGGATCTCGGAGAACTCGACGACGTAGACACCACATCCGATGCCCTCGAACAGGTACTCCCCGTTCTCGTCCGTGGTCACCGGCTCCACACCTTCAACCGGGTTCCCATCCTGATCCAGCAACGTCACCGTGACGCCCTCGACACCCGGCTCGCCGTCGTCCTGAACACCATTCGCGTTCTCATCCAGCCACACGAGGTCACCCAGGCTGCACACCTCCGCAGCCGGCACGATCCCCGCATCCACCGTCGGGTCATCCGGGCTGTCCGGCGTCAGCTCCACCGGATCGCTCACCCCCACCGTCGGGTCATCCGGCGTCGGCGTCGGGTCCGAATCCACCGCGTCATCGTCGCCCTCGTTCGGAGTGGTGAACGACGAGTCCGCAGGGATGTCGGAGAACCGCACCGTGTACGTCGCACACTCGATGCCGACGAACTCATACAACGCGTCCGCGTCCGTGGTCGTGGTCTCCACCACGTTCCCATCGGCGTCGACCAGCTCGACCGTCACACCCTCGACACCGGCCTCGCCGTCGTCCTGGACACCATTCGCGTTCTCATCCAGCCACACGAGGTCACCCAGGCTGCACACCTCCGCAGCCGGCACGATCCCCGCATCCACCGTCGG
>CAZAQV010000053.1:4577-12570 GCA_964487255.1 uncultured Polyangiales bacterium
GGTCACCCAGGCTGCACACCTCCGCAGCCGGCACGATCCCCGCATCCACCGTCGGGTCATCCGGGCTGTCCGGCGTCAGCTCCACCGGATCGCTCACCCCCACCGTCGGGTCATCCGGCGTCGGCGTCGGGTCCGAATCCACCGCGTCATCGTCGCCCTCGTTCGGAGTGGTGAACGACGAGTCCGCAGGGATGTCGGAGAACCGCACCGTGTACGTCGCACACTCGATGCCGACGAACTCATACAACCCGTCCGCGTCCGTAGTCGTGGTCTCCACCACGTTGCCGTCCGCATCCAGCAGCTCGACCGTCACACCCTCGACGCCCGGCTCGCCGACATCGCGGACACCATTCCCATTCGGGTCCTCGAAGACCAGATCACCCAGGCTGCACACCTCCGCCGGCGGCACGATCCCCGCATCTACCGTCGGGTTGTCGTTGGGCTCCTCACCACCCAACGTCACCGGATCGGTCACCCCCACCGCCGGGTCATCCCCCGTCGGCGTCGGGTCCGAATCCACCGCGTCATCGTCACCCTCGTTCGGGGAGGTGAAATCGCTGTCGGCCGGGATATCGGAGAACCGCACCGTGTACTCGCCACACTCGATCCCCGCGAACTCGTAGGCACCATCGGCATCGGTCGTGGTCGTCTCCACCACGTTCCCATCGGCGTCGACCAGCTCGACCGTCACACCCTCGACACCGGCCTCGCCGTCGTCCTGGACACCATTCGCGTTCTCATCCAGCCACACGAGGTCACCCAGGCTGCACACCTCCGCAGCCGGCACGATCCCCGCATCCACCGTCGGGTCATCCGGGCTGTCCGGCGTCAGCTCCACCGGATCGCTCACCCCCACCGTCGGGTCATCCGGCGTCGGCGTCGGGTCCGAATCCACCGCGTCATCGTCGCCCTCGTTCGGAGTGGTGAACGACGAGTCCGCAGGGATGTCGGAGAACCGCACCGTGTACGTCGCACACTCGATGCCGACGAACTCATACAACCCGTCCGCGTCCGTAGTCGTGGTCTCCACCACGTTCCCATCGGCGTCCAGCAGCTCCACCGTCACACCCTCGACGCCAGGCTCCTCCGCATCCTGCACACCATTCCCATCGGTGTCCTCCCAGACCAGATCACCCAGGCGGCATTCGCCCTGGTCGACGAACCCGACATCGAAGCTGTGATCCGCACCCGCAGCCGGCGTCGTCGCCTGAATCGTCGGAACGCCATCGACACCGGTCGCATCGGAGTCGACGGTGTCCTTCCCGCCGGCATCGGTCTGCGTCATCGGCAGGCCGTCGGCATCCGTGCCCGACGGGTCGAACGTGATCTCACAGTCGACACCCGGCTCGAGCCCACCCTCGACATTCTCGTCGTTGAAGTAGTACTCGCCGGCCGCATCGGTCGTCGTGGACGCTGACGCCGAATCGCACGTCAGGTCGACCGCCACACCCTCGACAGGCGACTCACCCGGGTCCTGGATCCCGTCGTCGTCGGCGTCCAGCCACACCCGGTTCCCGATCTCCACCGGCGCCATCGCCAACGCATCCAGATCACCCAGGCCACCGGCCTTACCGAAGCCGCCTCCGGGGTTCCCACCGCTGGGGTCGGCGTGATCCACCAGCTGCAGGTTCCATCCAATCGGCCCGGACCCGTCGAGGTTGGAGTCGCGGCGAACACCGCTGGTTCGATACCTGTCGGTCGGGTCGTACGCCGTCGTGACGAGCCGGTCACGACCAGGCAGCTGCAGCACCGCACCCAAGCCAGTCTGGTTGTGGCCGGTCGACCGGTAGTTGTCGTAGTAGAACTCGCCGCCGCCGTGACCCTCGCCGTTTCCGACTCCGAAGCCCGCGACGCCCCCGCAGCTGCCGTTGTCCTCTAGCACGAAGCCCTCGTCCAACGATCCGCAGGCGCGCAGGATGTCGCCGGCGGCCACGGTCTCGTACCTCTTCGGATCGCTCTCGTCCGGGCTGCCCTGGTAGTAGCCACCCTGGTCCCCGCCACGGTCCTTGATACCGACCAGCATCGCGCCGGACGCATCGAAGTCGATGCTCGAGAGCACCAGCTGCGGCATCGCCCAGCCGTTCCGCAGGTCGAAGGTCTCGGCGCCGCCCCACGGGATGGCGTTCGCGCTGATCCCGGTGATTGCTATGCCACGCTGTACACCGCTGTAGGGCACGGTCAGCACCGGTTCGGTCGAGAAGGCGGAGTCGGATACGCCCCGTTGCAGCACGTACCCGGTCAGGTCGTCGTCGGTGGGTCCGGTACACGTCGTACCGACGAACACGTTCTCCTCGGTCGCATGCACGCCGAAGGGCCGACTCCACGCCGCAGCACAACCGGGCGCAGCCGGGATCGGCTCCGCCGTAGGCGTCCCGGCGACTGGCGCGCCGTCCGCGTCACGCGTGATCGGGACCAAGTAGAGCTGCTTGTCGTTCAGGTTGACGACGTACAACGTGGAGTAGTCCGGCGACAGGGTGATCGCTCCCAACCCGATCGTGCCCACCTCGGGGTAAGCAATCGAGTCGTGGAACCAGTCGTACCCCGACCCGGGATCGGCAGCGCCGGCTGGCCGCGGGTTCTGTCCGGCGTCGGGGATGGTGACGAACGGCGTAGCGTCCGGCACGCCGCCGGTCTCGGTCAGATAGACCTGGCCCAGCCCACCCGGGCCGACCGCCGATGCTCGCTTGAAGAGCGCGCTGCTGAAGATGTACTCGTCATCGATGGTGGCGATGCCCCACACCGAGCCCGTCTGCGCGACAGTGGCCTGCGACGTGCCGTTCTCGCCGGTCTGCGTGAACTGCTCGGCGCCGAATGTCACGACGGTCCCCAGATCGGTCGAGGTCCGCGACCCGTCGGTGTTGATCACCGACCGCTGCTTGGCGGTCGCCAGCTGCGTGTCAGCACCGTTGAAGTCACTCGGCTCGGCGAAGCCGTAGTCGGCAACATCGCCGTCTGCGACGAACTGCACCGACGAACCGTTGTCCTCTCCAGCGCCGGTCGGGACGAAGCCGTCCGGGGTCGAGAACTCCAGGCGAACGTCGGTCCCGTCGCCCGCAGCGTCGTAGGTCAACGAGTAGCTGCCGTCGGCGCCGGACTCCGCCGTCCCGACCTGCGCCCCCGTGGCATCGAACGCGACGACGGTGACGCCTTCGACTCCCACATCCCGGGCGCCGCCGTTGTAGGTTCCGTCCGGTTCGTAGACCCCGTTGAAGCTGTAGTCGCGGAACACCGTGCCCGTCACACTGCCCGTCGCCGCGGCCGCCGGCGGCGCGGTCGGCCCGACCACCAACACCGCCATCGCCAGCGCAGCCGCCGAACCGATGGCCGACCAGCGCCGGCCGCGACGCCCAACGGCATCCCGGTGGGGCCCCCCTCGTCGCGCTGTCCCGAGTCCCGCACTCCGTGGAAGCATCCGTCGTCTCTCTTTCCCCGCACTGTGTGTCGACAACACGTCGATGCCGACCCCATGGCCACACCTGCGTTCACCGCACAGAACACGGGTCAACACCGCCGTGTCATCGCACACAGCACCTTCATGCGGGACACCGCACGAGATGTGCGGGAGTCCGCACGCCGCCGCAGAACCTCCCGAGCGGGCATGCCCGGCGGGGTTGCTACAGGTTCGCGCCCAGACGACGCCCGGCAGCGAAGCCCGGAAGGATCCAGAAGGTTCCCGACGCCGTGGTCGTTGCGTACTCCATCAGCGCGTCCTGCTCGTCGAGCCGCGCCTGGGTCTGCGTGAACATCCGCAAGGACCGCTGGAAGGAGATGAACACCAAGCCCTGGTCCTCCGGCGTCCTGGCATAGGAGTAGCCCCGACGCAGCATCAGCCCGCCGGCACCGCCCGGCAGCGGGTGGGCTCGTCGTACGTGGGCATCGACCGCGATGTCGTACTCACCGCGGTCGTTCTTGGCCAGGAGCTCCGGGTCAGTAGCGATATCACCGCCGGACAGTGGCGCTCCCGTACGTCGCCGGCGACCGATGATCCGCTCCTGGTCGGCGACCGGCTGACGGACGAATCGCGCGACGTCGAGCCGCATCAGCCGCACGACGGCGATGGTCGAATCCTCCGCGCCCACCTCATCGAGCCAGACGTCGTCGTCCAGCTCCGCGCTGGCTCTCGGCACACTGATGCCGTCGTGGAATCCGAGCAGGTTGCGAGGGGCTCCTGACTCCTCGACGACGCCCCGGAAGCCGGTCACCGTCCACCGAAGCTCCGCTCGCCCGTCCAGCGACGCCTCGACCGCTCCGAGGGCGAGCGTGACGACCGTCGGGTCGTCGGCGCAGACCTGCACCAAGAGATCTCCGCCCCGCGCGCCGGACGGGATCTGCTCACGGGCGAACTCGGGCAGATCGGTCGTGCCCGGCGATCCAGCGCCGCGGAAGCGCCGGACCACTCGCGGACCCAGCCCGACGGTGACGGTGAGCCTGGCGGGGTCGAAGCCGTCGAGCACCGGATCGCTCCCGGCGGCCAGCCCGTCGATCTGCTCGCCGAGCCTGTCGAGCAGGTCACGGGCGTCAGCCGGAGGGTGGATGTCGAGCACCATCAGCCCGAGGTGCGCCTGCTGACCCGCCGGCCTGTCCACGCCCGCCTGCCGCTCACCGGTCGCCGGCACCGTCGAAGCGCCCGACGAGGTGTCGGCCGGCGCTGACGGCTCCGCCTCACCCTCGGCGGAACAGCCGGCAAGGACGCCGGCGCCGAGCGCGACGACCGACGTCAGCAGCGCACGACGATGGGTCGCTGCGCGGGGATCCTCCGGTGGGGGCACCGCGTTAGGGTAACCACGGACCACGCAGCCGCGTTGCGCGAACACCTCCATGCGGACCGCATTTCTCGGGAGCGCCCTTGTCGATGACACCGCCGGTCTCCCGGTGCGCCACCGCTGTTGTCGCGGCACTCATGGCATCACTGACGGTCAGCTGCTCCGCGGGCGACGACTCGAGCGTGGAGAAACGGTCCGGCGTGATCGCCGTGCCCGACGACGAGTCGACGATCCAGGCAGCCGTCGACTCCGCCGCGCCCGGCGCGACGATCGAGGTGGCCGTTGGGAGCTACCCGGAGTCCGTGACGGTCGACACCGAGGATCTGACGATCCGGGGGACAGATCGCAATCAGGTGGTGCTCGACGGCGGTGGCGTGAAGGCCAACGGCATCGTCGTCACCGCTGACGGTGTCCAGGTCGAGAACCTCACCGTCCGCGACTTCAACCTCAACGGCGTCCTGGTGACCGGCATGACCGACGAGGGGGGTGGCCTCGCATCGGGCAGCGACGGATACACCCGGCTCGACCCCGACCAGTACCCGCCCATCGACGGGTTCGCGGTGCGCTACGTCACCGCGAGCAACAACGGCTTGTACGGGGTCTACGCGTTCGACGCCCACAACGGCGTCATCGAGCACAACTACACCTCCGGACACGCCGACTCCGGTATCTACGTCGGCCAGTGCGAGGACTGCAACATCGTGGTGCGCACCAACGTCGCCGAGCACAACGCCGTCGGCTACGAGCAGACCAACGCGAGTGGCGAGGTGTATGTCGTCGGCAACCGGTTCAGCGACAACCGCGTCGGCCTCACGCTGATGTCGGACTATCAGGAAGCGTTCGTCCCGCAACACGACGGGACGGTCGCCGGCAACCTGGTGACGGACAACAGCGCCCCGCGGACTCCCGAGATCGCCGAAGGTGGGTTCGGTGTGGGGATAGGGATCTCCGGCGGACAGGCCAACGAGGTGCTGCGCAACCGCGTGACCGGGCACCCCTCAGCAGGGATCGTCGTCACCTCCAGCGAGGACATCCCACCCGTCGACAACCGACTGGTGGGCAATGTGGTTGCCGACAACCGCATCGACCTGGCCTATACGGCGACCGATCGGGCGCCCGGAAGCGGCAACTGCATCGCTGGCACCGACCTGAGGGCGACGTTGCCGGACGATGTCGACGGGATGTGGGCCTGTCCCGACGGCTCCGCCGAACGAACCGGCGACGAGCTGCCTGGCGTCACGACGCCGCCGGGTATCTCCTTCCGCGACGTGGTGGCCGGACCGGAGCAGCCGAACCTTCCGCCGGACTACGGCGGCGAGGCCGCGGCGCCGTCGGTGGACGTCGCGACGTACCCCGTGCCTGCAGGGGACCTGCTGACCGGGCGTACCGAGGCAGGCGCCCGATGATCCGGCTCGGTTGGCCGATCGCCGTGGTGGCGCTGGCCCTCCTCCTCGGTGGCTGCGGGGATGACCCTGCTGACGATGCCGCGCCGGATGGTGCACCCCGCACGTTGACGACGGCCGAGTCCGAGCGGCTCAGCGTGGCTCGCTTCAACAACTACGACCGCGGCCGGCGGACGTTCTCGCTCACCACGTCGGCGTCGGGATCCGAGGTGGTGCTCGAAGGGGTCGTGGACTACCGCAGGCACGTGCTGTACGCCCGGATGGAGACTCCGGAAACGGGCGAGACCGCCTTGGTCCAGGCCACACCGGAGGGTCTGGCCGCTCACCCCGAGGTCAGCACCGATTCGCTGCCGGAGCCGCCGCGCGGCACCTGGTCCTCGCGGGGTCTCGACGAGACGCAGTCGGCGATCGACACCGCCATCCTGCTGTTGCTGAACCTCGGATCCGACCGCCCCGAGAACGCGCTGCTCCTCAGGCAGAACGGTGCGCAATGGTGGGGCGAGTCATCGATCGGCGGCACCGCCGTGGACGAGTTCTCCGGTCCTGGGAACGACAACGCGTCGAGCCCGTTGCGCTACTTCGTGGACGAGAACGGGCTCCTGTGGCGGTTCGCCGGCACCGTCAAGGGGGAGGCGTCACTACGGATCGACTTCGAGGACGGTACGCCCGAACAGTTCCGCGTGGTGAAGGAACTGCGCCAGAGCCGGTAGCACTCCTCACCGGAGGCGATCGAGGAGCGACCCACCGTCGCCGAACAGGTCATCTCGCCAGCGCTCGACCAGGTCGGCCGCGTCCCAGTCGTCGGGGTGGAAGCCGCGACGGTTGTAGGAGCGCAACCGACGCCACACCGACGGCTGGAGGAACGGCGACCGCCCGAGCGAAGCGAGGCTACGGCCCAGTGTGGGCGGGTGGTAAGTCGCGCGGTCGCGTAGCAGCGAGAGGGCAGTGTGACCGATGACCTCGGCGAGGAAGACGAGGGTGGTCACGCGCATCATCCAGATGCGCCGCCATTCCGGGCCGCCCACAGCACGGTAGACGTCGAACGCGACCGCCTTGTGCTCGGACTCCTCCAAGGCATGCCACAGCAGCAACGCGCGCACCTCGGTCTCGCCGAGTAGTCGTTGTGCCTCCGGCTCCTCGAGCAGCACCTCGGCGAGGGTCGCGGTGTAGTGCTCCAGTGCCGCGGTGACGGCAAGCCGGCGGGAGCGGCCGGTCTTCTCGACCAGCGCGAGGAGACGACGTACATGCCGATCGACGGCAGCGCTGCGATAACCCATCTCGGCCAACCGCTCGTTGAGCTCGCGGTGCTCCCGACCGTGCGTGACCTCCTGGCCGATGAAGCCGGCGATCTGCTGTCCCAACTCGGGGTCGGACACCTCACCTCGTACGTCGCGCACCGCCCGCACGAAGAAGTCCTCGCCCTCGGGGAACATCCCCGAGAGCACGGCGACCGCATGGCTCATCACCAGATCGCCGTCGACGTAGTGCGTCAGCCGGCCGCCGGCGCGGTGGCGGAAGCGGACCCGGCGGGCTCGGACATCGCGATGGGGGACGGAGTGTGATGCCTCGTCGTTCATGGGCCCCTCGTCGGTCGGTGCTGGATGGTGTCGGTCAGCGGGACGGCCGGCCCCACCGCCGATCGACGGCCTCGAGGCTCACGTCCCCACGGCCGTGCACCTCAACGACTCCGAGCCTCAGTGGGTCACGACGGCATGACCCCCGAGCTCTGATCGGCGGGCTCCGCTCCGTCGTCCTCACGCCGGAGCACCGGCGTTCAGGGCCCGGCGCGCCCGTCGGCCTCGGCAGCTCGCTGGTGCAGCCGGTCGC
>CAZAQV010000054.1:0-1296 GCA_964487255.1 uncultured Polyangiales bacterium
GCGGCCAGACGATCTTTCAATTCCATGGTGAACAGAATGTTCGCCATCTTGCTCTGGCTATAGGCCACCATGCCGGACAGACCATAGAGCTTCGGTCCGTCATTATAAGTATCGATGAAGTTCAGGTTATCGAAATAGATATCGGCGTAAGGGCGGCGTGCGGCCAGACTGGAGACATTAATAATGCGCGTCTCGTATTCCTGATCCAGGCTATCGAGTAGCAACGAGGTCAGGTAGAAGTGGCCGATGTGGTTGGCGTCGAACTGCAACTCCAGATCGTTGGCAGTGATGGTGTGAGTAGGCCCCATGACGCCGGCGTTGTTAATGAGCAGATCGAGATGGTCATAGCGCTCCTTGAAGGTGTTGGCGAAGCGGCGAATACTTTCCCGTTCCACCAGATCCAACGCAATGAAGTCCAGGCTCGGGTTACGTACCGCTTTGTTGATCTGCTCAATGGCAGCATTGGCGCGTGCCTGACTGCGGCAGGCCAGCACCACCGTGAAACCGTCTTCCGCCAGACTGATGGCAGTCTCAAGTCCCAGGCCACTGTTGGCGCCGGTCACTACGGCTATTTTCTGGTCGCTGTCGCTCATGCTGTTCTCCCGGGTTCGCTACTGGCGAAGGCTGTTGATTGCTTGTCTTCAGTCGCCTTCTCTATTTTCTGTTTAACACTGCCTGTTTCTCAAAATTCCCATTGTTCCTGTTATTTTCATTATTCTCACTAACGGTTATTGACTCTCACAGCGCAATTCCCAGTTTGACTGATTTCACCGCGCTTGCACAGGGCTGCACGGGGCTGTGTCCTGCAGCGAGCGGCATGCGGCGTCTGGCTTGCGACCAGGGCGATGTTTGGACATGATGGGCGCTGTAACTCACTGAGCCTCACGCTGCATGACCGAATCGACCCTCAATTCGACCCGCAATTCGAACCTCAATTCGACTGTCTATTTTGCCTATCCCGGTGATCTGGATATTGCCACCGGGGGCTATCGTTATGACCGTCGTCTCATTGCAGAGTTGCGAGCGCTGGGCTGGCAAGTAGAGACACTGTCCTTGCCCCATTGCTTGTTGGATCCCTCGGCTGAGAATCTGCAGACTGTGGCGACTGCGCTGGCGGTATTGCCGGAGCAAGCACTGGTCGTGATCGACGGACTGCTTTATGGCGTGCTCGATGAAATCGCCGCCGCACAGGCAAAGCGCTTGCGACTCGTGGCCTTGTGTCACCACCCACTGGCACTGGAAGCCGGTTTGTCAGTTGACGCGCAACAAAAGCTGCAAGCCTCGGAGCAGCGGGCG
>CAZAQV010000054.1:1396-2758 GCA_964487255.1 uncultured Polyangiales bacterium
GCTGCCGGGCTGCCAATCATCGCCGCCCGCGCCGGTGCTGTGCCGGATGTGGTGCCAGACACGGCAGGACTATTGGTGCCAGCCGATGATGTGTCGGCACTGGCGCAAGCGTTAAGGAATTTTATGACCGATACCAAACTGCGGCAGCGACTGCAGCAAGGAGCCAGAGACGCGGCGGCCACGCTGCCTGGCTGGCAGGACACTGCTGCGAGTGTAGCGCGCACATTACAACAGGTGGCCCGCGCGTGAGCGGCTTCAGCATAGACTGGCTCGACTTGCGTGAGGCAGCGGACTACCGGGCCCGCAACAAGGAGTTGCTGTCACAATTGCAGCAGTGGTTGCAAAACCGCGCGATTGACCACGCACAATTAACAGTCATGGATATGGGGGCGGGCACCGGTTCCACGTTGCGTGCCTTTGCCAACACAGCAGCCTTTGATGACATGCCGTTGGCCTGGCGACTGGTGGATCAGGACACCAACTTGCTCGCCGAGGCGACTCGTCGTCACGCGGAGTCGCACAACCTTAAGACCTACGCTCTGGATCTGACTCAGGTTGAGCAGTTGCCCATCGAAGATGTACAGTTGATTACTGCGTCGGCGTTGTTCGATCTGGTGTCGGCCACGTTTATTGATCAATTGGTTGTAATGTTACAAGCGCAACAAACCCATCAGCCGGTGGCGCTTTATGCGGCGTTGAATTACGACGGTCAGACGCAATGGTCTCCTGCACATCCGTTGGACGCCGCCGTGCTGGCTGCCTTTAATCGCGATCAGCAAACCGACAAGGGTTTTGGCCCGGCGCTGGGGCCGCAAGCTATTGCCACGCTGCAGCAACAGTTTTTCGCAGCAGGATTTCAGGTAGTCACGGCTAACAGCGCCTGGCAACTGCGTGGTGATGAACGTGCGCTGGTCTTGGAGCTGATCAACGGCATTGCCAATGCGGTGGCTAACGACCCGGCGATCGATCTGGCTGCATTGAAGGCATGGCAGGAATTTCGTCAGCAACAGATCGAAGAGGGCAGCTGCATTGTGGGACACATGGACCTTTTAATACTGCCATCCTGATTTCTCAGGCGCGCTGCTTGAAGCAGTTCCTCTTCCGAAGCGTGAGTGTCGACACAGGCCCGTCAAGCGCATTGCAAGTTGAAAGTCATGCAAACCGTAACAAAGTTTGACGTTCACAGCAGTGATTGATCTACAGGCAAGTTGACCGCGTAACCCTTGTTGTCTATGCTCGATGGGCTGACAGTCGTTTGCTGCAGCTAACGAAAATCGACTCGAGGTTGATTGCATTTCAACCCTCATTCAGCGCTGTTGACAGTTATTCATCACACGATGGATGAAAAGTACTCAGCAGCAA
>CAZAQV010000054.1:2858-6278 GCA_964487255.1 uncultured Polyangiales bacterium
TAGCCAACAAATTCTTTCGCGAGGAGGTCAAATGAACACGTTCATGACAACACTCAAGAAACTCTTTACAAACATTCAGATCAAAACCGATCAAGACAAGAATCAGGTAGCAACATCCCGTGCGAATCGTCCGCACTGGCCACTGGCTCTGGTGGCGGCGCTGATGTTGCCAGCAGGACTGCAAGCGGCAATGTCTGATTGGGAAATCGACTCCGAACACTTCTCTATTGCTTTCGAAGCCGAACATATTGGCTACCAGCAACAGATGGGTATGTTTCTGGAAGGCTCCGGCGAGTTTCGCTACGATCCGGCAACTTCCGAATTAGGCGGTGGTCGGGTTGAGATCGTTGCCGAAAGCATTTTCAGCAACCACGACGAACGCGACGATCACTTGCGCGGCGGTGACTTTCTTAATGCCCGCCGGCACCCCCTTATCGTCTTTAATGCGACTTCTTATACTCCCGACCCAAATGATCTGGCCCGTGGTACACTGGCTGGCACGTTGACCATGCTTGATGAGACCCATCCGGTGGAACTGGAGGTGTCAATCAACAAGCTGGAGCGTTACCCGTTTGGTCACCGTGAGGAAACGCTGGGCATTTCTGCCAGCACCACGATACTGCGCAGTCGCTGGGGCATGGATTATGGCGTCAGCAATGATCTGGTCGGTGATGCAGTGACACTGCGCTTCGAATTAGAGGCCATCCGCCAATAACTGCTTCCGGATCAGCAAGAAGACCAACAATAAAACTAATAAGAGAACCCGAACAGAACACACAACAATAGCAGCAAAAGTCAGTTTGCATCACGGTACACTGGCCGCGGCAGGGCATGCGCAAACAGGGTCAAGTCTCCTTTCAACACTAATCCGGATTGACCCTCTCTCCGTATCCTGTTTGTCGAAGCCAGGTGCAGCCTTATTCACAGCAGGATTTGCAACTGGCTTGGCCTGTATTTTCCGCCCATAGACTACCGACTGTTGAACTGTGATGACTGAACTTGCCGCCGAAAGTGTGACCGTAACCCGCATTACCGAAGCCCGTGTGCCTACCGATTACGGTGAGTTCCAGCTCGGGTATTACAGCAATACGCTCGATGACAAGGCGCATCTGGCCTTCTTCATGGGTGACGACCTGGCCGGCGATGATGTGCTGGTGCGTGTGCATTCTGAATGCCTCACCGGTGATGTCTTTGGCTCGCGTCGCTGTGATTGTGGTGAACAACTGGATCAGGCGTTACGGGTGATTGCTGAAGAAGGCCGCGGTGTGCTGGTCTACCTGCGGCAGGAAGGGCGTGGCATAGGTCTGTTGCAAAAACTGCACGCTTACAACTTACAGGACAAAGGCCACGACACCGTCGACGCCAACCTCATGTTGGGTCATGGCGCCGATGAGCGCAGCTACTTGCTGGCGGCATTGATACTGGAAGATCTGGGGATCAAGTCGGTGCGCCTGATTACCAACAATCCGGACAAGATCACGGCGCTGGAGAGCGATGGCATCAAGGTGAATGCCCGCGTGCAATTGCCGGTGGCGCTGACACCTGACAACTCGCTTTATCTGCTCACCAAGGCCAAGCGCATGAACCATATGTTGAGTGTGCCCAATCCTTCTGCACAGAAAGTTGACAGTGACGTCGCCAAACCTCAACAAGCAGATTGAAGACTGGCTGTGCGCCCGCACTGCCAACTTCAAGGCCGATGATCGACCCTTCGTAACGCTGGCTTATGCCCAGAGCTGGGACGGCAGTATCACCACGCGCTGTGGCGACACAGTCAGCTTCAGTGGGCCCGAATCCATGCGCGTTACCCATCAGCTTCGCAGCCTGCATGACGGCATTCTTATCGGCGTCGGCACCTTGCTCAGCGACAATCCGCAACTGACCGTGCGGGAATGGCAAGGGCCCAATCCGCAGCCGGTTGTGCTGGACAGTCAACTGCGCACACCCGCTGATTCCCGCCTCTGTAATCACCCGGATAAACCCTGCTGGATCCTCACGGTAAACGATCAGCCACATTCCCTGGGTGACAATGTTGAGGTGTTGCTGGTCAATGCCGATGACAGTGATCCGCAACAGGTGCCACTGGCGGCAGCGCTGAAAGTTCTGCGACAGCGTGGCATCACGAGTCTGATGGTCGAGGGCGGGGCAGAGATCATCACTGCCTTCCTGCAGGCGCAATTGGTCGATGCGCTGGTGCTTACCATTGCGCCCAAGTTGGTGGGCGGTTACAAGGCGGTCGATAATTTGCAGTCAGCCGGCAGCAATACCATACTGGCAATCGACCCAATTCACTCCGGCCATGCCGGTCGTGATCTGGTGGTCTGGGGCGATCTGCAGTACGAAGACGCCAGTCGATCCGGCGCCGCGAAGTAACAGTCCACATCGCGGCCACTTAATAGAAAAGGCGAACGCATTGAAAGCGCAGCAACTCTGGTTCAACAAACCCTTCACCGCCGAAGTCCGCGAGCAGACGCTGGCGGCACCGGCAGCGAATGAAGTGCTGGTGCGCAGCCTGTATTCCGGTATCAGTGCCGGCACCGAGCTACTGGCCTATCGCGGGCAGCTGCCTGAACACTCGGAAGACGATGCCAGCCTGGACAGTGTTGGCGCCGGGCACAGTTACCCCATGCAATATGGCTACGCCTGTGTTGGTGAAATCGAGCAAGTGGGACCGGAAGTGGATAAATTCTGGCTGGGTCAAAAGGTGTTTTCCTTTCAGCCCCACGCCAGTCATTTTGTTTGCCCGCTGACCGCTGTTATCCCGGTGCCGGATGCGGTGGATCCGCGCGCGGCGATCTTCCTTGCCAACATGGAAACGGCCGTGAACCTGCTGTTGGATACCGCGCCGCTGCTGGGGGAAAAAGTAGTGGTACTGGGGCAGGGCGTTCTGGGTCTGCTGGCGACCAGTCTGCTGGCGCAATTTCCGCTGGCGGCGTTGTATGCCGTGGATGCGGTGTCGCAGCGCCGACAGCAAGCCAGTAGCGCCGGCGCGACAAGTGTCTTCGCTGCGGATAGCGCCGCTGACATCGCTGCACTGAAAACCCGATTGGCAGGAGGTGCTGATGCAGTGCTTGAACTGAGCGGCTCACCGCTGGCGATGAATCTGGCAGTGGATTTGTGTGGCTATGCCGGGCGCATCGTCGTCGGCAGCTGGTACGGCAGCAAACGAGCGGAGATTAATCTGGGCGAGCGCTTCCATCGCAACCGCATGACCATCATCAGTAGTCAGGTCAGCACCATCGCACCAACACTCAGTGGCCGCTGGGACAAGCAGCGTCGTTTTAGCGAGGCCTGGCAGATGATCAGCAAGTGCCAGCCGCAACAGTTTATTACCCACACCTTCGCGCTCGCCAAAGCCAGCGAGGCTTATCAACTACTGGACAGTGCTGCGGCTGATGCCTTGCAAGTGGTGTTCGAGTA
>CAZAQV010000054.1:6378-12539 GCA_964487255.1 uncultured Polyangiales bacterium
GCAAGCTGGTGGATTACTTTGGCGAGAGCATGTTGAACGATCTGCCGGAATTCGAAGGGCTCAATCCCAGTCTCGAGCACTTCAGTCGTATCGCCTGCAACAAACTGCTGGCCGCTATTGCGCCGCCTGGCTCCGGTCGTTTCAGTGTGCATCTGTGGGAGAACGAGACTTGTTGGGCGGCGTACAGTAAAGACTTCTGATTCAGGTTTGCTCGTCGCGAATAACCATTAACGTATCCGCCAGCGGTTTCTGCAAGCCCGGCAGCAAGGCTGCACCGCTGAGCAGAATCACTACATCGCGCAAACGCATCAGGACGATCAACCCGGCTGCGGCAGACAGTGGCAGCGCCAGCAGTTGCAACGCCCAGAATAATCCTGCCTCCACACTGCCGACACCGCCGGGCAATGGCAACAGGAAAGCCAGTCGCACGACGGTGAATAAAAACACAAAGGTCAGCAGCTGTTGTTCAATGCCGACGAAGCGCAGCAGTAACCAGAACTCGACAATCATCGCCAGCCACGCCATTACCGACAACAGCAATGCACGCATCAGCGCAGGACGCTGCGTCCGCACTACTTGCTGCAACGACTCTTGCAACTGACTCCAGTGTGCATCCAGATTCTTCAGGCGTGCACTTTTTTGCCAGGGTCGCACGAGCCGTACCACCCAGTCGCGCACGCGAACAGGCTGGCGTAACACTATCCAGACTGCCGCGGCCATTAGGGCCAACAGCGCCAACAAGATCGTCGCCACCCAGATCCAGTTCACAGACTCAACTGCAGCGCTGAGCAACAGCGCCAGCACGGCCAGCAAGAGAATGGCGAAGTTGACGCTGAGCTCGAAGAAGCGATCCAGACCCACAGCGAGAAAGGCGGCGTGTCCAGGGACTTTATAGCGCTGCCAGAGCCAGTACACTTGCAATGGCTCGCCACCAAACTGTGGGCCGGGAGTGACGAAGCTGATGAGGCCGCCCGCCTGACGGATGCGCAGTAAACTCCCAAGAGTGATTGTGAGGCCCATGGCGCGAGTCAGCACACACCAACGACCGGCCAGTAACAAGATAACCAACAGGTTCAGTGTGATCCACAGTAGCCATTGTCCGGCCTGCAATTGCGCAACAGTTTGCAGCAGCGACTCGGCCGGCAAGCGCGTGACAATCCACAAGGCCAGCGCGCCAGCGACGAGCCAGGTGAGGGCGTGCAGGAGGGTATGGCCAGGAGCGTTGCGCTTTTTCAACTGCCGTCGTACCGGTTTAGCCAATGATCGTCGGGTAGCCAGAGACTGAAGCGACCGGTGCCGAATAACATCAACCAGACTACGCCACAAAACAAAACGGCATCAATGAGCCGCAGCTCATGACCGGCGAAATAGCTGCCCAGTAAGCCGATCAGCATCAGGCAGGCGGCACGGCCGGTGATGCCACTGAGCACCAATACTGCACCCAGTACAAAACCGACGCCCATCAGAACACTGACCGTTCTGCCATCACTGTCCAGACCAGACCACAGGCCGGGTATGCCGAGCATTAAAATCAGCAATACCACAATCAATACCCGCAGTGCCGGTTGCAGCAGAGACTGGCTGAACTCCGCCAGGCGCTGAAAGAAGCGATCGGTCGCCGGGTTCTGTCGACTCAGGCGGCCGCTGACAAAAAGCCAGTCGACAATAAAACCAATCAGTGCCGGTAACATAAAGGCAAAGCCGGCGAGTGTTGTCACCGGAGGATAGAACCACGGCCACAGCGCGACTACTAAAAAGCCCATCTGAAAGCCGGCCCAGGCTCGACGGTGTAAAGCAGGTGGCAGCGGGTAAACAGGCAAGCCTTCGTGTTGCCGCCACAGTAAGCCGCCATGGAAGACGTAATAAGCAGCACCAAACAGCAGGTAGCTCCAGTGCACCTGGCCATAGCCAAAGGCGAGCAGGGAGGCAATGGCCAGGCCGAGGGCATCGCACAGCATATCCAGCTCGTTACCCAGCTGACTACTGTGGCCGGTCTTGCGCGCCACATAACCGTCGACGCGATCCAGAATGGCGCCGCAAAAATAGATGCTGCCGGGTACCCAGGCCAGTACCGGCCCCGCTGGCCAGGACTGGAAGAGGAAGCCGGCGGTCGCCGCCAGAAAGCAGGCACGTAGCAGTGTGACCAGATTACCCCAGCCCAGAGTGGTATAGAGCGCGGCGTCAGCATCAGGACGGTTGAGCGACAGACGACGCCCGGCCTGATAACACACGAAAGCCCAGACCAGAACGGCCTGTATCAACCACTGGAAAGCTTCATCGGTGCGCCAGGCCAGTGCCAGAACTCCCGAGCCGACACCCAGCGCCATGACCCCATAAATGCCCAGCCAGAGCAGCTCCTGTCGCAATTCGCTGAGGGTGGATGCTGGCGCGTTGCTACTGGCAGGCTCTGACATCGGCGTGTTGATCAGAAGAATGAATAAAGGCGTTGACAGGAATGGTGAAGAGTTAAGAAAACAAGATCAAGAAAAAAGGTGCTGCGCCAACCGGCGCAGCACCTTGTAAGTCTATTGCTCCAGACTTTGATAGATCAGGTTACGTGCCACCTCACCCATATTGGCGGCGCCAGGACGACGCGCTCCCTGCGCCTGAATCATGGACAGCCAGAAAATATCATTGGCCGGGTCGATATAGAAGGAAGTGCCTGCGGCGCCGGCCCAGTTGTAGCTGCCAGCGCCCTGCGGTGTGCCGGCTGCGCGTGGGTCATAGGTGACAGCGAAGTCGACACCAAAGCCGACACCGGGCCGACCGACGCCACCGATGGCCAGTGCCATGGATTCTTCACCAGTCAGGCTGTCGGTGCGCATGATGCGTACGGATTCCGGTTTGAGAATGCGTACGCCTTCCAACTCGCCGCCGTTAACCAGCATCTGGATAAAGCGGGCGTAATCGTGCGTCGATGACACCAGTCCGCCGCCACCGGATTCGAGGCGATTGGGGTCGAGGTAACTGGGACGGTCAGTACGGTGCGGTTGTTGTGCGAGGCGATTGCGTTCGGTGTCCCAGAAATGGACTTCGGCAAAGCGGTCGCGATCTTGTGGCTGCACAAAGAAACGCGTGTCCAGCATATCCAGTGGTTCGAACAGTCGCGTGCGCAGGAATTCACCAAAGGGCATGCCGGTGATCTGCTGGACGATATAGCCCTGCACATCGACACCGATAGAGTAATACCATTGCTCACCCGGCTGCGCGAGCAGCGGAATATTGGCAACCTTGGCAACCAGTTCGTCAAGATTCTCAGAGGCCAGAACTTGCTGTTCGCGGAATGCGGTGTTCACGGGATCATCACCGTACAGGCCATAGCCGAAACCGGCGGTGTGGTTGAGCAACTCGCGCATGGTGGGCTGGCGTTGCAGCGGTTCCAGTTCCACATTGCCGTCATCGTCATAGCTGGACAGTACTTGCAGGTTGGCGAATGCGGGAATGAATTTGCTCAGTGGATCATCGAAGTCCCATAGACCTTCTTCCCACAACATCATCAGCGCCACGCCGGTGACCGGCTTGCTCATGGAGTAGATGCGAAACAGCGAATCCTTGGTCATGGGTGCGTTGTCTTCCAGTCGTGCCAGGCCGGCGGATTCGTAAGTAGCTATCTTGCCATTCTTGCCCAGCATCCAGACCATACCGGCGACATCCTGATTGGCGACGATCTCGCGCATGGCGGCATCCAGTTCGGCGATACCTTCTTCGCTAAAACCGGCAGCCTTGGCACCTGCTTCCTGCTGTGGCCAGCTATCGGCCAGGCTGGTGGTGAAAGTGAGTGAGCCTGCAATCAGCGTGAAGGCGAGGAACACAGTGCGAATGGGAGAATAAGGGCGTGTGCTGGGCTTCATAAGGACAGTCCTGAATTTTGTGGTGTTATTGTAGTTATAAACGTGGAGATAGCCGCTACGGATTAGTCATGCTGCCAGTCTCTTCACGTTTGCACATTAGGCAATTCATGTTTCGACAGCCATGTTAGTGTGATCGGGGCCGAGCGACAACTGCCTTGCGGTATCAGGTAGAAAACTCGCAACAACCGGCAATGATGTTGCACCAGCGCTGCACCGTGAGTTCGTCGCTGATCTTGTCCTGCCTAAGTTCCAGCATCAGGTTGGGAATGCCGCGCTTGTGGCCATGCTTGGTGAGGGTGTAATCGCAATCGCCTTCGACTTCATAAGGCTGGTTGTCGCCAATCATGTCTTCCGTGGCATTGACGCGCGTGCGCAGACCCATGAGCATTTTTCTCGCCCAGTGGGTACTGGCGCTGTCCTGCTTGTCGTAACACACGCCGATGGACCAGGGTCGGCGCGTACCGCTCATACTGGGAGTGAAACTGTGGATGCTTAACAGCCGGACCTGATCCTGATCGCGCCGGCCAATGATGCTGGCAATGGCTTGTTGATAGGGGGTGAGCAAAGTGCGCTCGCGGCGGGCGGCTTCCTGCTTGTCGATGCCCTGATTGCCGGGGACCTCGATATTGTCACTCTGACTAAGGATTGAGTCGGCGTGTCCGGGTGGACGATTGCAATCAATCACCAGCCGGGAATAATTGCTGAGTACGAGCGCAGCATCCAGTCTGGCTGACAGTTTGCGCGCCAGCTCTGCCGCGCCGGCATCCCAGGCAATATGGCTGGCCAGTTGCTCCGCTGTCAAACCGAGATTGTTGAGTCTGGCGGGAATGCGATTGGAGGCATGGTCACAGACGATAACTATAGGGCTTTCGCCCATGGTGCGGATGATTTCATAAGCACCGATCTCGTTGGCGTCTAACAGGACTTCAGCGCGTCTCGGCGCAGCGCTCATTCCCTGAGCGGAAGCTTGGTCGCTCATTACTCAATCACCTCGTCGGCATGTACCTTGAAACTTTTCAGTAGTGTCTCACCAAAGCTGTTGCTCAGCGAGACATCCGTGGCATCACGGCCGCGGGCCATAAGAATGCGGCCAATCAGGCGCTTGTTGTTGCGCGGATCGAAGGTATGCCATTCGCCGTCGAGAAAGGCTTCAAACCAGGCGGCGAAATCCATCTCTGCATAGGGCGGTGGCAAGCCGATATCGCTGAGATAACCAGTGCAATAACGTGCCGGAATGTTCAGTGCCCGACAAAAAGTCACGGCCAGATGCGTGTAGTCGCGGCACACACCTTTACCTTCTTCATAGACCTGCGCTGCCGTCATAGTATTGCGCGCATGTTCATAACCGAAAGTAATGTGATTATGCACGAAGTCACAAATCGCCTGCACGCGATGCCAGCCGGTGGGTCCATTGCCGAAAAGGCGCCAGGCCTCATTCGATAGCAGATCGGTTTCGCAGTAGCGGCTACCGAGTAGATAAACCAGTGTTTCTTCAGGCAGGGTTTGTACCGGAAACTGTTGGGCATGGGGAGACAGGCGATCAGGTTCTCCCGAATCACGAATAATCGTGCTGTTGGAAATTTTGGTGTCACCGGGCATCAATGTCAGACGCGTGACCCAGTTACCATACAAGTCGCGATAGCCGTTCAGCTCCAGCGGTGGATCGGTCATGATCTGATCCGGTGTCAGCAAGTAGGGCGCGCGCGATGAATGCACATTGAGCGTCAGGATCATTGGTGTGACCTGAGTGCAGCTGTAAACAATCTCGTAGCCGAGACGAATTTTCATAAATCATTCTCCAAGCGGAATGGCCAGAAATCGTCATGGCAATTCGGTAGGGTATTGGGTTAGTCGGGCATCGCCGCAAGAGCGGATGCGAAAGTTGAGGACCCATGCGGGTTGAGAGGTGGAGTGCCGTTTCAGATGCAGACGGCGTTACGGCAAACGGGATTCAACGTGTGCTTACACTGTACGCCCATTCTGTACTAAAAGACAGGTTAACCCGCTGGCTGCCAGCAACAGCGGGTTAGATGCACGGTGGATCTGTTGAGTCAGGCCACAGGCACAGCATGGCGCTGTACCTGTTGTTGTAGCCGGAGTTGACCGGGCCGGACTGCACGGGATGACGAGAGACAACAAGAGACAACAACAGACAACGAATCAGTCGCTCACATCACTGCCGCGCTCACCCATAGGTGGCATCAGCGTCGGGGTGAGCGGTGGAATCGGTTGGCGACGCAAGCGGTCCTGTAAATGCTCGATCGCTGCCTGTATCTGCTGGTCCTCGCCATTGAACAGGGCATTGGGTTC
>CAZAQV010000055.1:0-11412 GCA_964487255.1 uncultured Polyangiales bacterium
CCATCGCCCGGGTGAAGGGCGTGCTCGACGTGGAGCGGCGGGAGAGCTTCGACGACGAGGACCTGGGGTGGGCGTGACGAACCCCCGGTCTGTTGGCGGTCAGCGCCCTTCCGTGGCGTCGGCCCAGGGCGGGGTCCAGGACGCCCCCAGGTCCACGATCCAGTTCAGCTCGCTGGAACCGATGGGCGGCCCCCCGTCGGCGTACGGCAGGTAGTCGCGGTTCCACCGCTTCGCGACGCCCACCCGGAGCTCCACCGCCAGACCCGACGGGGCCACGCCCGGGGGCGTTCCGACGAACGTGCCCGCCACCCGCCATTCCCGGTCCTCCCCGGCGGCGCCGTCGCGCCGGTCCAGGAGCCTGGCGTAGGTGTCGAGGTCGTAGCGGACCTGCTCGAGCTCCACCCCGAAGGTCCCCGGCTCACGGAGGCTCGTCACGCCCAGGAAGTAGGCTCGACCGTCCGGGCCGACGTGCGCGCCGAGCATCTGACCGGCGTGCGTGTGCCCCGCGTCGCCATGGCGATAGACCGTGTTGCCCCGTTCGAAGCTCCGGGCCGTCTCCACGGCCTCGGCGTGAAGCGTCCACCTCCGGGCGTCGCTCCCCCACGCCAACATCCCGCCCGCGGAGTAGGCGAAGCTGTGGCCAGCCTCGGTGAGGAGGTCCTCCGCGTTCAACCAGTGGTCTCCGCGCCCGAGGGTCGCCCAGACACGGAACGACGGCCCCCGCCAGAGAGCGTGGAGCCCCAGGATCGCATCCTCGGCCCGCTCTTCCGCGCCCTGCCTCCACGATACGCCGAACGCCTTGAACAGCAGGGACGGGTCGAGGCCGTCCTCGATGGGGTCCCGGTACAGGTAGGAGGCGCCCAGGGTCAGCCCGTCGGTCCACGGCACGGACCAGTCGACGAAGAACCCGGACAGCAGGCTCCGGGTGGAGGAGGAGCCGAGCTCGAAATACTCCGACTCCTGGAGGATGCCCCACTCCGTCCGGACGGCGATCCGGCCCACCCCCGGCAGCGATCCCGCGCCCTCCAGGAAGAGGTGGCTGAAGCCGGGCGCCGACGTACCCAGGAGGAGGGGGTAGTGGATGCCGGGCCCGCGGCGATGGACGGCCGTGGACACCCCGAGGCGGGCTCGCTCCGTGCCCATGGTGACCGAGGAGTTCCCCGGCCGGACCCACGTCGGCGACCCTGGTCCCCAGATCCGGGGCAGGTCGATGCGCTGCCAGGGCGCGGAGGAGCCCTCCGGACCGGAGCCTCGCCGCTCGACGACGGGGAAGGACCGGTTCTGGGCCCAGACGATCTCGGGCTGGACCGCGACGGTCAGGAATCGCCAGCGCGCGGAAACCCCCGCCTGGAGGCGCGAGGCGAGGCCGCGCCCGGACCAGAGGGAGCCGTTGAGCCGGTCGTCGGTCCACGCGCTGCGGAAGGAGGCGTCGAGCACGACGGGCATGGGCCGGATCGTGCCCGTCTCGGCAGGTGCCGCGCTGTCGGCGGCCGACTTCACGAGCGGGAGGAGCGAGCTCTGGGCCGCGGCCGGGGGGGATGGGGCCAACAGGCACATGAGCCCCAGGAGGGCGACGGACGGGCGGGGCATGCGGGCGTTCGGGGGCTCGTTGGAGGCGGGGGCGTCGGTGGCGAAGACCGGGGTCGGCGGCTCCGGCAGCACGGCGTACGGTCGAGGAACCCGAGCGGACGCGCAACGTTCCGGCCTACCCGGGTTGCCGTTACCATTATCGTTGCTCCGAAAGCCTGGGCCTGGAGCCGGATCCAGCGCTCCCGTCACGAGGCGTTCGCACGGTCCGGAAGCGGTGGATGGGACGCGTCATGAACCTCCTGCACAGCAAGAATCCGTTCCTGCGCAAAGGCTACGCCCTCCTCCAGCGGGTGCCCCGGTTCGTCGCTCGCGTCCGGGCCGGTCCTTCCGAGTACCGGTCACGGCCGCCGCTCCTGGCCAACTCGGTGCCCAAGAGCGGCACCCACCTGCTGAGCCAGATCCTGGCCGCCTTTCCCGGGGCGGTGGACTACGGCACCTTCTGGGCCTCGACCCCCTCGCTCACGTTGCGGGAGCGGTCGGACCGGGCCATGGCGCGCCGGGTGGCGGGGGTCGTTCCCGGTGAGCTCGTGCGGGCCCACCTCTTCCACGGGCCCGAGGCTCGCCGGGCCGTCCGTGAGCGCTCGATCGTCCACTTCCTCATCTATCGGGATCCCAGGGACGTGGTGGTCTCGGAGACGCACTACCTCACCCACATGAACCGCTGGCACCGGGCGCACGGGCTCTTCCGTCGCCTCGCGACCGACTCCGAGAGGCTGAGGCTGGCCATCGAGGGGAACACGTCGGGCTCGGGGCCCGCCTACGGGAGCGTGCGCGAGCGCTACGCCCGGTACCTCGACTGGCTCGAGGAGGAGGACGTGTTCCCGGTCCGATTCGAGGACCTGGTCGGCCCCCGCCGACGGGAGACTCTGCTGGCCATGGCCCGGTTCTACGGGGAGCGGTGCCAGGGGGAGGCGCCGGATCCCGAGCGACTCGCCGCCGCCGCGGCGGCCAACATCCGACCCGAGCGGTCCCACACCTTCCGGTCCGGATCCACGGGAGGCTGGGCCTCCTCCTTCCAGGCCGGCCACAAGGAGGCGATGAAGGAGGTGGCCGGGGACCTGCTGGTCCGTCTGGGCTACGAGGAGGACCGCGGGTGGTGAGCCCTGCGCCCGCCCCGGAGGTCCCGCCGAGCCGGGACGGCCCGCGCCGGCTTCTCGTCTTCGAGCCCGAGGTCTTCGGCCATCCGCCCGAGTTCCTCCGACACCTCCTGGAGCATCAGCGACGCAGCGGGGCCTTCGGCGAGGTCGAGCTCGTCGTGCACCCGGAGCTGGAGCGCCGGTTCTGGCGGGACGGGGGGTGGGACGCCGCATTCGGCGGGTCCGGGGTGCGCCTGTGGTCGCTCACGTCCGAAGAGACGGAGGCCTGTCTGGAGGGCGGGGAGGTGGCCCGGGGCCGTCATCGCTGGAGGATCGTCCGGAGCCACGCGGCCCGACTGGAGGTGGATCACGTCCTGGCCATGCGCCTCGACCCCCTCCAGCTCTGCCTTGCCCTGGAGAGGGGCTCGGCCGACCGGCCGCCGGTCTCGGGGATCCTCTTCCGTCCTTCCGTCCACTACGCCTCTTCCGGGATGGGGGCCCCCACGTTGCCCGAGCGGGTCCGGGACCTGCGGAAGCGCGTGCTCTACGGCAGGATGCTGGCGAACCCGGGCGTTCACCGGGTCCTGTCCCTGGATCCGTTCTTCAGCGAGTACGCCGAGGGAGCCTTCCGCGGCGGGGAGAAGGTCGTGGCCCTCCCCGATCCGGCACCCGACCCGGACCCGGACGGAGACGGGCGGGTGGGCGTCGACCTGCCCGAGGGCCGTGTCCTGTTCCTCCTCTTCGGCGCCATCGCGGCCCGGAAGGGCATCTTCCCGCTTCTGTCGGCTCTGGAGCGGTTACCCGAGGACGTGGCCTCCCGCACGGCGGTCCTCTTCGCGGGGAAGGTGGCCGACTCCGACTCCGACGGGCTCCACCGCCGCGTCGACGAGGTGCGACGGTCCCGGCCCGAGGTCTGGGTCGGGGTCGAGGACCGGCGGATTCCGGACCCGGAGCTGGCGGCGCTCCTCCGGCGCTGCGACGTGGTCCTCGCCCCCTACCAGCGCTTCGTCGGCTCCAGCGGCGTCCTGGTCCGGGCGGCCCGGCACGGCAAGCCGGTCCTGTCCCAGGAGTACGGGTTGCTGGGGGCTTGGGTCCGGAGACACGATCTCGGGTGCGTCGCGGATGCCGGAGACCCCGCCAGCCTGGGCGAGGCCATGAGCCGGATGGTGCGCGAGGGGCCCGGCTCGTTCGTCGATCCGGCCGGGGCCGAGGCCTTCCTGGAGGGGCGTCGCCCCGACGACTTCGCCGCGGTCGTAGCGTCGGCCGTGGCCGCGGGGGGTGGGCCGTGAGCGGCGGGCGCACGGGTCCGGTCCGGTACTGGGCCCGGAGCCTCCTGGGCGGCGTCGCGCGGCGGGTGGTCCCCTTTCGCGATTCGGTCCTGCTGCTGTCCATGCGGCGGAGCGGATCCACGCTGCTCATGCAGGCCGTGGCGAGCCAGCCGGGCTTCGACTATTCGGACCAGCCGCTGGACTTCTGGAGGTACCACCCCCACGCGGGCCGCGTGGGACCGATCCCGCCCCGGGGAAGGATCCTCTCCCCCGACCCCGCGCAGCGGGATGCGATCCTCGCCTACCTCTCGGAGATCCTGGGCGGGCGGGCGAGGGCGTACGGTCAATGGCGGCTCCTGGGGGGCTACCACTTCACGGTCCGGCGCACCGTCGCCAAGCTCGTCAACGGGCTCCCGTTCGCGGACTGGCTGGTGCCGGGCCTCCCGGAGGCTCGACCGATCTACCTGGTCCGGCACCCCGTCCCCACGGCCCTGTCCGTGATGCGGCGGGGATGGCCGGACCAGGCCGAGGCGCTCCTCGCTCCCGAGGGGCCGGTGGCCCCCCTGATCGACGAGGCGTCCCGGGCCGCGTGCCGGGCCGTGGCGCGCGAAGGGACGGATCTCCAGCGCTACGTCCTGGAGTGGGGGCTCGAGAACCTCGTCGCGTGGCGGCAGCATTCCGAGGGGCACCTCCCCGCGGTCTCCTACGAGGAGCTCGTGGGCGAGCCCGAGGCGACCTGCACGGCCCTGGTCGAGCTCCTGGGTCTCCCCGATCCGGAGCGCATGCTCCGCATTCTCGACCGACCCTCGCGGACGACGGTCGGGGAGTCACGACAGGCGGTGGCGAAGAGTCGGGGCGGGGACCAGCTCGTGGCCCGGTGGATGGACGCCGTGGGGGCGCGGGAGGCACGGGAGGCCCTCGCGCCGGTGCGCGACATGCTGGGGATCGACCTCTACACGTCCGATGACCCTCGCCCCACGGCCGGGCGCCTCCTCGACGGAGGGGCGGGCCCCGCGGGAGTCGCGAGGTGAGCGCCCTGCTCCCGCCGCACACGGAGGGGGAGGAGCGCTCATGGGCGATCTGATCCGCCGCCGTCCCCTGGGGGTGGCGCTCATGGCCGTCTACGCGGTGGGGATGTTCACCTACGTCGAGGCCCGCGTGGCGGGGTTGCCCGTGCCGGCGATCCTGGCGGGGGTCGCCGCGCCGTTCCTGGTGTTGAACAACCGGGACGGGATTCGTCGGGAGCACCTCACCGCCCTGGCGCTCATCCTCTTCGTACCCGTCCTGACCCTCGGCCTGGCACCCGAGCCGGTGGTGATGTTCTCGGAGCGGTTCAAGGCGCTGCTCTTCTTCGTCTATTCCCTGGTGGTCGCCTACGCCCTCTACCTGGAACTGACGGCCTGGCGGCGGCGGGAGCTGTCGGCGGCATTGGGCCTGGTTCTCGTATTCCTGATCGTCGGCGTCGCCCTGGAGCTGTGGACCCCGCTCCGCGCCGTGTCCGACGCGTTCCGCTCCGAGTTCTTCTCCGTCCTCGACCCTCGGAACTCGGACGCCCGGGAGCAGCTCATCGCCGGGGGCCTGCGGCCGAAGTTCTTCACGTCAGAGACCTCCCACCTGGCCAAGTGGTTTCTCCTCGGTCTCGCCGCCTGGCTGGCGGCGTCCCGAGGTCCGGGGCGATACCTCCGCTTCCTGCTCGCCGCCGGGGCGGGCGCCGCCCTGATCCGGAGCCCTATCACGCTGGGCGGCCTGGCCGTCATCGTCATGGCCCTCCTGTACATCGACCAGGAGCGGGGGGTCAGCGGGCTCCTCCGACGGGGGGACGTGCGGCGTCTCGTCCTCTTCGCGGTGGTCGGCCTCGGGGCTGCCGTCCTGGTCGCCGCCATCGGGGGGACCTTCCTGCGGGGGCGCCTCCTCCGCCTCGTCTCGGGTCAGGACTTCAGCACCCTGATCCGACTGGTGGCCCCCGTGTTCGTCGCGGAGCGCGTGCTGACGGTCTACCCGCTTTTCGGGGTGGGACTGGGAGGAAACGAGCTCCTGCTGACGCCGGTGAAGGAGAGCTTCGTCTCGTTGGGGATCCCCCTGTCCTCCTTCGCCGCCGAGGAGAATCTCATCCAGAAGGTCACGAACGCCTTCTGGCTCCACTGGATCTACCTCGGCCTGGCGGGAGGGCTCGCGCAGATCGCGACGTTGGCCGCGGCTTTGCGCATGTTCAGGGTGCGGCACCGGGGGTACCTCGTCGTCTTCGTCCTCATGTATGCCAACGTCCAGGGCGCCTATTACGGTGCCCGACTATGGACGGCTATCTTCGTCATCCTGGCCGTCCTGACCCACCTGGCCCGGGAGCCCGGACAGGATGCCCCGGTCCTAGCCGAGCCCGTTCTTCCCCATCCCGTACCTGCGAATGGTTGACCGGACCATGGATTCTGACGTCGAGTCGCGAGCAGACCAGCAGCCGCTCTTCCTGTCGCCGGGCTCCGGCGACGACGACCTGTCGCTGGTCAAGGCGGCGTCGGCGCTGGTTCGACAGCTTCCCCTGATTCTCGGATGCGCTGTGGTGCTCGTGCTCGGCGTGCTGGCCTTCCTCCTGGTCACCGGCTTCGACTACGTCGCGGAATCCTCGTTCAGGCCGGAGTCCTCCGAACAGGCGCGGTCGGGGCAGATCTCGAGCCTGGCCGCACAGTTCGGCATGTCGCTCGGGGCGGGGCAGGGGGACAACGTGGAGTTCTATCAGCAGCTCCTCCGGGCCCGGCATCTCCTCCGCGCGGCCGCGGAGACCGACTACGCCTTCCAGGTGGGGGCGTCCACGGACTCGCTCCGGGGGACGCTCGCCGACCTCCTCGACGTGGAGGGCGACACGGAAGAGGCCCGCATCCGCAACGCCGCGCTGGAGCTCCGGGAGTCCCTGGCGGTGGAGGCCAACACGCAGTCCAACGTCGTCACCGTCCGGACGACCATGCCCTGGCCGGATCTGGCCGTCCTGGTCAACCGGCGGCTCCTGGACCTGGTCAACGACTTCAACCTCCGTAACCGGCAGTCCCGTGCCGCGGCCGAGCGCGAGTTCGTGGCGGCCCGGTTGGAGCAGGTCCGGGGCGAGCTGCTTTCGGCCGAGAGCGAGCTCCAGCGTTTCTACGAAGCGAACCGACGGTACGAGCAGTCTCCCGAGCTGCGCTTCGAGGCGGCCCGGCTCCAGCGGATCGTGGACCTGCGTCAGCAGGTCTACACCTCCCTGGCGGTGGCGGCGGAGGAGGCCCGCATCAACGAGGTCCGCAACACGCCGCTGATCACCGTGATCGATCCCCCGGAGGGATTCGTCCGTCGGACGGGGAGCTACGTCCGCATCGGCGCGGTCGCCCTCATCTTCGGCCTCCTTCTGGGCGTCTTCCTGGGGCTGGTCCGGGAGTACGTCCGGTGGCAGGCGGCCTCCAACCCCTCCGACGTGGCGGAGCTCCGCCGCACCCTCCACGGGAAGCTGGCCCGCTGGCGCGACCGGGTACGGCCGGGGACGGACGGGGCCTAGGGCGCGTGGCCGTCCGACCCCTCTTCATCCTGTCGCTCCCCAGGGCTGGCTCCACCCTGCTGCAGCGGATCTTGGCCGCCCAGCCGTCCGTGGCCACGACCTCCGAGCCGTGGCTCCTCCTGCCGCAGGTGTACGCGACACGGGGCCCCGGTGCGCGGGCCGAGTACGGTCACCTCCTGGGGGTCCGCGCCCTCCAGGACTTCGTCGGGAGCCTGCCGGAGGGGGCCGACACGTACCGGGCCGCCCTCCGCTCCTTCGCCCTCGAGCTCTACGGAGCCGCGGCCGACGGCGCCGCCTTCTTCATCGACAAGACGCCGCGGTACTCGCTCATCTGCCACGAGCTGCGAGCGGTCTTCCCTGACGCGCGCTTCGTGGTGCTCTGGCGAAACCCGCTTGCGGTGGCGGCGTCCATGATCCGCACCTGGGGCGAGGGCCGGTGGAACCTGCACGCCTACCGGGCCGATCTCTACCGGGGCCTGGCCTCCCTGATCGACTTCGTGGAGACGGAGGGAGGCGGGCTGGTCGAGCTGCGCTACGAGGACCTGGTGGCCGACCCGGAGCGAGAGGTCCGCAGGGTGTGTCGGGAGACGGGGATCGAGTTCCGCGCCGAGACCCTCGGACGCCTGGAGGACGTGGGGCTCGAAGGCCGCATGGGCGATCCCACGGGGGTGGACCGCTGGTCCCGGGTGAGCGACGCGTCGCTCGGCAGGTGGCCCGGGGCCTTCGGAAACCCCCTCCGGCGGAGGTGGGCCCGGCGCTACCTGTCCTGGATCGGAGACGGACGGCTGGCGCGCATGGGATACGACCGTGCGGAGATCGAGGGGTCGCTCCGCTCCGAGCGGGGGCTGATCCGCCACCTGGCGTCGGATGCCGCCCGGATGCCGCTGGGGACGCTACGTGCCCGGGTGAAGGACCGGGTCGGCAGCGAGCAGCTCGGACGATGGGCCGACCCGGAGGAGGAGGTCGGGCGCCTTCACGAGCCGTTCTGGAGCTGAGACAGGAGACGGGCGTGGTCCTGGGCGCCGGACCAGCGCTCGACGGGGACGTCCTGGAACGCGCGCCGTGCCTCCTGATACTCCGCCGGGTCGAGCTCCTCGAGGAAGCGGATCAGGGCGGGCGCGTACGGGGGGGTGAAGCTCCAGCCGATGCCGAGCTCCTCCACGACCCGGGCCACCTCGAAGCCGGCGGGCACCAGGAAGGGCACGCCATGATAGCCTCCTTCGTAGAGCCGGGTGGGCAGGAGCCAGCGTGAGTTGTGCTCCGGCTGCACGAGCTCGAAGCCCCAGACCAGATCGACCTCCGAATACATCTCCCTGAGGTCGTCCGGAACCTGGTACCGGCCGTGGAAGGTGACGTTGTCCCGCCTCGCCAGGACCGCCTCGAAGTCGTCCCTGTCGATGAGCGTCGGGTATCCCCGCAGCTCGAACCGGACACGGTCGGGCAGGGCTCCGGCGATCTCGTCGATGAGCCGCCAGGAGGCCCGGCACCGCAGCGCGCCGAAGAGCCCGATCCTCCAGGGTGGGGCGGGGGACTGCCTCGCCGACGCCGTCGCGGCCGGGGGCGCCGGGTAGAGCTTGTTCTCGAGGAGGAAGAACGGATCGTGGTATCCCTGGAACTTCTCGTAGTACTCCCGGACGAACGCCTCCGACGTCACCACCAGGAGATCCACGCGACGCAGGACCCACCGCTCCACCGCGCGGATCAGGCGTCCCTGCACCCCGCGGCCCACCATCACCGGCTGGACGTCCCCGGTCTCGTAGAGGATCACGGGGGAGTGCCCGAGCAGCTTCGTGGCGACCAAGGCCAGGAAGGCGAGGTCCATGTTGAAAGCATAGACGACGTCCGCGCGTCGGACGGTGCGCCCGTGTCGCAGCAGCCGCCACAGCCCTCGCGCGAGGGCCCAGACGCGCCGGCCGTAGGCCCGATCCCGGGTCCGGCCCAGGTCGATGTTCACCCACTCCTCGCTGCTCTGGCCGCTGAGGCGGGAGCGCCTGAACGTGGCCGTCACCACCTCCCTGCCGTTCGCGGCGAAGGCCCGCGCTCGCTTGACGACCCGTGGTTCGGTGGCGTTGTACCCGACGACGAGGAGGGTGGGATCGGGCATGGACGGGGCGGGAGGGGCGGATCGAGGGGTGGGAACCCTCTCATACTAGCCGGCCCTTCGCCGGAGCTGAAGGGCTCGCCTGGCGGGGCTGGCGGGGGTGCGTCGAGGCACCGGGACGTGCCGCCCCGCCCCGGCCCGGAGGGCCTCCGGGCCGGCTCCGGTCCGAGGCCGGGGCGGGGCCCGAGAGCCGGTGGGAGGCGGAAGAGCGACGTCGCGGCCTCCTACGGCTAGGATGCGATCCGTCCGGCGGCACTGCGGGAGCGTCATGACCGAGCCCTGGATCGAGCCCGTTCCACGGCCCATCTTGTATTCCTGACGCTTCTCTCGGCCAGGACCTCGTGAGTACCCCCACCACCCTCATCCCAGCCCCTCCGCGTGTGGCGGACGATCCAGCGCCCCCGGCCGGCCCGGTGGGCCGGGGTCCACGTCAGAACCTGACCGGCCATCTGATCAAGGGTGTGCTCCGGGTACTCTCTCTGGTGTCGGTGGACATCCTGGCCGTGTACGGGGGGCGGGGGCTCCTACGGGCGGTACGGGGCGGGGCTCTCGGGGAGGCGGCCGCCTCCTTCGTGGCCAGCCTCCTTCCGACCACGGTGTCCTCCCCGTACGAGATGGCCGTGGCGGTCGTACTGGCCATGACGGTGACGGGTGGATACCGGGCGGGCGAGCACTGGCGTCAGCCGGTGCGCATCCTGACCGGCGTCGGGGGCGGCGTGACGTTGGCCCTCTACGCCCACATCTGGATCAGCCACCCGGTGACCGTCGTCCTCCGGGGAGGGGTGGTCTGGACGCTTCTCGGCATCACGCTGGTGACGATGAGGAACCTCCTCTTCTGGCTGACCCGGCGCGTCCCCCGCCCGGGCCTCCGGCACCGGGTGCTCGAGGTGAAGGGGGCCAACAGCCCCACGGACCCCCTGTTCCTGGGCAAGCAGTATCCCGTGGTGGCGGTCCTCAGGGCGTCCGACCTCCCGAACGACATGGAGGCCATGGACGGATGGCTGGAGGGAGGGGTGGACACGATCATGGTGACGGGCGAGCTGAGCCCCCGCCGGTTCGGCCAGGTGGCCGACTTCGCCCTGGCGCACGGGTGTCGCCTCCTCTGCGAGCCCCGGTCGCCGCAGCTCGCCGACGTCGAGCCGCGCCGGATCCTCATGGAGAAGACGGCGGTGAACGAGATCATCGCCCCCGCGCTCCGCGCACCCCAGCTCGTGCTCAAGAGGGGGGTGGACATCATCGGGTCGGCCCTGCTCCTGGTGCTCCTGAGCCCCGTGATGCTCGTGGTGGCCCTCGCGATCCGGCTGGATTCCCCCGGTCCCGTCCTCTTCCGTCATCGCCGGGCGGGCTACGCCGGAGGGTTCTTCGAGCTGCTCAAGTTCCGGAGCATGCGGCCCGATGCCGAGAAGATGCTGAAGGCGGATCCGGAGCTCTGGAAGCGGTATGTCGAGAACGACTTCAAGCTTCCGGAGAGCGAGGACCCCCGGATCACCCCGCTGGGCCGGTTCCTCCGTCGCTCGAGCCTCGACGAGCTTCCCCAGCTCCTCAACGTGCTCAAGGGCGACATGTCGCTGGTGGGCCCTCGACCCGTGGTCGAGCCCGAGCTGGAGAAGTACCGGGGCCAGATCCCGACGCTCCTCTCCGTGAAGCCCGGGGTCACCGGGCTGTGGCAGGTGTCGGGCCGGAGCGACGTCGCGTTCCCCGAGCGAGCCCAGCTCGACCTGGAGTACGTGCGGCGGTGGTCCCTCGTCGGGGACCTGTGGATCCTCTTCATGACCATACCGGCGGTCCTGTATCAGCGCGGCGCGCACTGACTCCGTGACCTCCCCCTTCCAGCTCACCTCCTCCCACGAGCCCGCCGGC
>CAZAQV010000056.1:0-11200 GCA_964487255.1 uncultured Polyangiales bacterium
AAACTCAAAGAAATCAAATAGAACAAGAGCTGGTTAGGATTATTACTAAAACTGGACTCTCTTATTCCTGTTGACTGCGACATAAATAAAAAATAAAAAGAGTTTGTCGAAAAAATGCTAAAGCGAAATACAGCGCAACCACGTCGACTTTTATAAGACCTTTTTTTATCCCGTTAATAACACAAAACATTAACAATAAACCCATCATAAACGAAATCATGTACAAAGGGCTTGATGCATTTACATCAAATAAAACAAAAACGAAAACTGTAACAACAGGCATTAAAATGAAAAATGATAAAAACAAATACGATTTTATAAGCGCCTGAACCCCAACACCGAACCGAAAGAAAACACTTGGATCTTTTGCCGCAAGATAAAGCAAAACAGCTAGAACTAAAAGTTCAGATATACCCACTGGGCCTAAAAAACGTAGAGACGTCATGTACCCAAAGCCTAGGGCAACACCCAAAAACATATTGACGCCAAAATCAGACTTAACTAAACGCATGAGTAAATGACAACCAATTTATCCAGCATAAAATGCTTATCCACCGAACCTGCTCAATGAAACTTTAACGAAACGTATGGAAAACTTTAACAACGATAACGAACAAAGGAATAAGAAGGAAAACGGACTTATAAAGTGCCTCCTAGCAAGAACTTTGTAGGTATTTATTTCGCCTTTTTCCATCTTCCAAAGAGCTGCACTCAGCCCCGCATCACCGTATGCCGCTTTGTAGGAGTAAGCTAATGGCAGCTCAGCCCTGCAACAAATAAGCCCCCCACAGCATATTTCCAACCATAATTGATAATCTTCACTGTACCGTTTGCCATTGGCAAATCGATGTCCAATATCCCGGCGCAGCATGACTGAGCGCGTGGGAAAGCGATTGGACAACAGCAACTGATTTTTCTTGATTTTATAGAACCCAGAGCCGCTAGTGGAAAATTGAACCTGGCAACCTTCAAAATCACCATTCTCAACCTGTTGACAGGGGTGGCCTGTTAGACTCACCTCGGGATGCCTGATCATCCAACCATACTGAATTTCAATTTTTTGCGGATGCCAACTGTCGTCCGCGTCGAGAAAGGCAATGTAGGCTTGAGTAGAGGCAGACCAACCGAGATTCCGTGCTGTTCCCGGCCCACCATTTGTTGAGGAGGCAATGACTTTTATCCAGCCTTTCGGATACCTAGACTTAATTTCATCCAAGATTTCTAGCGTGCCATCCGAACTATGATCATCTACCAGGATCACCTCTGCTGGCTTCTGAGTCTGCGCGGCCACAGAAGCCACTGCCCGCTCAATCGTATCAAGACAACGATAGCAGGGAATAATCACACTAACGCTAGCTGGTTCAGCCATCGTTTGTGATCCTATCTCTTATATCCTTTGTCGCTGCCTCCACCCGCTTACGCCATTCGGGCAGCCTATTCTCTAGATGGACCTTGATCTGGGCCTCGTTGGCTATCAGGTAATCCAGTGCCGAGCTCAGTTTCTCCGCAGTCAGTTCAGGAGTGGGCAAGATCACCGGAACGTCGCCCAACAGATCCTTATTAATACCTTTCGCTTTCACGCTGTAGGCAATGGATAAGGTCGGAACCCCACTGGACAAGGCCGCAATAGTTGCGTGAGTGCGCGCCCCAATAAAACAACGCAACTCGCTAATCACCTGTTTGATTTGCGCGGCATTGAATTGGGCCGGCATTATCGTGACTGCGTCACCAAGATCCGATAAGTCTGATAGCATTGCAGCCATATAGTTGGCATCGTTATTTTGTTCCGAATTATCCAGCGGCACGACGTGCGATACCAAGAGAATACCAAATCCTTGGGCGACCGCATGGCGAATAAACTGAATCGTCTCAGCTCTGAGATCTTGTCCGCTGCGCTTGTAACGTTCAATCAACGGACTGATGTTCAACCCAACCACACCCTTCGGTGCTAATTTTGGCCAAAATGAACGGTCATTAACAGGCTCTTTGGCAAGGGTGAATGCCGGATCCGCCATCTGAACAACATTCGTCAGGCCGAGAGTCTCAGTCAAATAACCATAGCTAATACTTTCCCTGACAAAGATCTTGGTCATTTTCCCCAAGTGCTTCCGGATGGCCGGTACAAAATGCGGTTCTTGCTCAAAGGGACCTACAGACGCGCCCCAAAGAAAAACAGGCTTGCCTAGCTCCATAGCCAACTGGTCCAACCCCATCAATAAAGACGGTAAGCGGTAATCCAATGAATAATTATCACCACCAACCGCCAAAACAGCGTCGACACTCTTAATATCATTACGAACACTGTGAGGAAACGGGAAGGGCCACCCTGCCTGCTTTAACCACTTAAATGGTAGCCTTTGAAAATGCGCCCAGTACCGGGTGTACGCAGGCGCATAGGCATGGACAAAACGCACCCCATATTCAGCGGAGTCTGGCCATTGTTTTTGGTCCCGGGAAATATCATCGGACGGCACAAGGATTTCGGCTTTTCCGAAGACTTGATTAAGCATTAAAACAGTACTTCGAACAATGGCCTCACAACCGCGGTTACCAAAGGTACGTTGGCCGGTTAGGTAGAACTTTTTCATTATTAATCCAAACACTTATAGAAATTATCGACAGGCTTCCGTTCAGAATAACAGACTTTTATATTCTCACGAGGAAATCCCACTGCAAGCATCATCAAAACGGTGTGTTCGCTCTTTATATCTATTAATTTTCGAAGCTTTAAATCATCAACCGGCCCTTTACTCCAATTTAAACAGCAAGAAGAGAGGCCTAGTGAGTGAAGCGCCCAAATAATCGACATAGAAAACATACCACCGTCAATCCAATGCTGATACCTCTCGCCAGCAGTATCAAACGCGGAAAGATCGGCGCACAAAATCAATAAACAGGGTACTTCATGCCCGAACCCTCGATTTCCATTCTGCAAGCTCAATGCCTTATCTATCTCTTGACGTGTATGTAGAGAGTAGATGAACGATGCCTGCCTATTGCATACCGAGGGTGTGTTGAGCGCTAGTGAAATAGCTTTCTCAATTTCACTATCGGCTACGGCCTCGTCAGAAAAATCTCTAACAGAATATCTTGAGAGAAAAAACGTCCTCGGATCCTGAAGCTTTCCTTCAGTTATTGATCGCCTTTCTTTTTCTAAGATCCCACCGCGTTCAGAAGAAAGCATTTTACATTTCTTGTGAAAATCCACTAGCCTCGAAAAATCTGGAAAACTCTCATTACCAGATTCTGCAAGAAAATCGCCTAAGACTTTTAACCCCACCTTTTCGTGATGAGTTAGGCTAACGCCTCTATCAACGTACTTTTTAAGATGACGATATAAATCGTTAGCAGCACCCCAACCAGACCCTGAATCACGCTGCCTGAAACTAAGACTTTTCTCAAGACGATGATATATTTTTACTGACTTGTAATCTCTAACTAAATTTCGACTTTTATCTTTCCATCCACCATATCGAAAGAACCTTGCAAAATCGTAAACAAACCCAAAAAAAGTATAGATAATATCCCGAACTGGCCTAATAAACTCTTTAACTTCCGCCGTAACCGTCATAAGAAAACCTTTATCTTTTCTGGGAAAATTGTTTTTACTCCTCGAAAATAAAGCAGAAGCAAAAATATTTCGCTAACAATTGTGGAAGCTACAGCACCAAACAATCCGAGGCTCGGAATCAATGAAAAGTTCATAATAATATTCAATAGCGCGGTTGCCCCCATATAGAACACCTTTACTCGCATATTATCTTGAGTCACTAACGTGGACCCCATACTTGTAGCTAAAAAACGAAAAGGAGCTGCTATAGCTATAACGATTAGCGGAATTATGGCGTCAGAATAGTCATCGCCAAATAAAATAGGGATTCCGTAAGGCGCTAAAACCCACAACAACACCATGGCAAGCAGTCCTAGCCCCAACATTATCCAGTTACCGGTACGATATACCTCATAAAACCTCTCTCTATCGCTTTGAGCCCACCGATGTATTTTAGGCAACAAGAATTTCTGATAAACCACACTAGGAAGAATATAAACTGCAGCCATGACAACAAATATGACATTATATATTCCCGCCACCTCGTCGCCTTTAATATACTTCAATATTATTATATCACTTTGGAAATATATCAGATGAAAAAGACCCGCCATACCGAAAGGCCAAGATTGGGCTATAACCATATTCATCTTTGGCAACGGCGCAGTATAAAAGCTCCGTTCTTCACCGTGGCCTTTAAGCGAGAATTCACCAACACACATACTAAATATTAGTACAGCTCCGATTATAAAAATGCTGATAGAGACAGATGCGTATACGTAACCTACTGCATACAACGAAAACCAGTTCACCGCCAGAAAAGAAAGAAATACCACAAAGAAAAGACGCAAGAAATGCGGTAAAAATTGCCAGAGTGCGAGCTCGGAATAACGCTCTTCTAGTTGCAGCTTGGCGCTTGCCAATTCCAATACTACTTGACCAAGCAAGTAAAATGAGAGCACCGACAATAGAATACGAGTGTTTTCATCGTGCGGCCCGAGAAAAGCCCAAAGTAACAAGGTTGCCAGGACAAGTGACGTAGTTAAGAGTGTGTATTTTAGTGATCCGCGGAGCCAGCGGATGGCTCTCCAGCCTTCTTGACCAAATACTTTTAGCCAGAATCCACCAACCCCAAAACTGGCCAAGGGCGAGACTAAAACTACAACTGCAAGCGCCGATGCAAATAGTCCGAAAGCCTCAGGCCCCAACTTTCGCGCAAGTATCACCTGAGTCAGGAACGCGCATCCTGCTCCAAGAACCGAACCCAACCAGAGCAAAGAAATGGCTTTTAGCGCCTTGGTTTTACTCATGAAGGTTACTTGGTGTTATCAATGTACCAGGGGATAACTTTAGCTATACCCGCCTCGATTCTGTATTCCGGCCCGTAGCCAAGCCTGTTCCGAGCTTTGCCAACATCGGCCTGGGAATGACGGACGTCACCACTACGGAACTCTCTATAAATCGGCGACTTTGAATAAGGCCTGCCATTCTCTGCCAGGGCCGCACTCAGCGCGTTGAAGAGATCTGTCAAGGTTGTTCGGTCGCCAACTGCCACATTGTAAACCTCGTTTTGTGCGCTTCGATAAGCAACGGCAGAAAGCAGGTTAGCCTGCACAGCATTTTCGATAAAGCAGAAATCTCGGCTGGTCCTACCATCTCCATTGATGAATACGTCATCACCGTTGAGCATGGCAGCGGCCCACTTCGGAATAACGGCGGCGTATGCGCCATTCGGATCCTGGCGCTTACCGAATACGTTGAAATAACGTAGACCGATGGTACTGAACCGGTAAGTTTTAGCGAAGACGTCTGCATATAGCTCGTTGACGTATTTGGTAACAGCATAGGGAGATAGCGGTTTACCTATGCTCTCTTCTACTTTTGGCAACGCTGGATGGTCGCCATATGTTGAACTGCTGGCGGCGTAGGTAAAGCTGGCAACCCCGGCATCACGGGCGGCCACGAGCATGTTGAGAAAACCACCAATGTTGGTGCTATCGGTGGAGATCGGGTCGTCAATACTGCGTGGAACGGAACCAAGAGCGGCCTGGTGAAGTACGTAATCCACGCCTTGGCATGCTCGCTGGCAATCCTTCAGCGTGCGGATGTCACCCTCGAGAAAAGAAAATCGTTGCCATTGTTCAGGATCGACCAGCGCCTTGACTTCGTCCAGGTTGTGCTGATGTCCCGTGGCAAAGTTGTCCAACCCAATGACGTTCTGATTCAGCTTTAATAAATGCTCCAACAGATTTGAGCCAATAAAACCGGCTACGCCGGTCACCAACCAAGTTTTAGGCACTTCGTTTAGCTCGATTTGCAACTGCTCGTATCGGGTCATGGTTTACAGCCTGATGTCGGATTCGTCTGCGGACAGAATGTATTTCAAGTCGTAAATTACCCCGACCGGCTTTGCCAGCGCCCGAATACCTGCCGCACCCAGTTCTTTAAACTCATTGTGCCCCACGGCAAGAATCACACCATCGTACTGGCCGGGTTTTGGCTGCTCAATGGGTGCTATGCCGTATTCAACTTGTGCTTCGGCAGCGCTTACCCAGGGGTCGTAAACATCCACTTCAGTGTTGTATTCAGCCAACTCTCTAACGATATCAATCACCCGGGTATTACGCAGATCCGGGCAGTTTTCCTTAAAACTCAGCCCCATCACCAGCACGCGGGCGCCTTCCACTTGAATACGTTTTTTCAACATGGTTTTAACTAGCTGGGAAACCACGTAGGCACCCATACCATCGTTAAGGCGCCTTCCGGCGAGGATGATTTCCGGATGGTAGCCGATGGTTTGTGCCTTGTGGGTTAGGTAGTAGGGGTCTACACCAATGCAATGGCCGCCGACGAGGCCCGGCCGGAAGGGCAGAAAATTCCATTTGGAACCAGCTGCCCGCAGAACCGCTTCGGTATCTATACCCATCTTATTGAAGATCATCGCCAGTTCGTTAATCAGGGCGATGTTCAAATCTCGCTGTGTGTTCTCGATAACCTTGGCAGCCTCGGCGACTTTGATGCTGCTTGCCTTGTGGGTGCCTACTGTAATGATCTCGTTGTACAGCGCGTCGATCAGATCGGCTATTTCCGGGGTGGAGCCGGCGGTGACTTTCTTGATGTTGGTGACACGGTGCTCCCTGTCTCCGGGGTTAATTCGCTCAGGGCTGTAGCCGGCGTAAAAGTCCCGGTTGAAAACCAGACCGGATACCCGCTCCAGCACCGGCACGCAGTCGTCCTCGGTTGCCCCGGGGTAAACCGTCGATTCATAGATTACGATATCGCCTTGTTTGAGGGTTTTCCCGATGGTTTCGCTGGCTTTGATCAACGGGGTCAGGTCCGGGCGTTTGTGTTCATCGATCGGGGTCGGAACCGTTACGATATAGACGTTAGCGGCTTTAAGGTCGTCAGTTCTAGAGGTGTAACTCAGATGAATTGCCTGCTCAAGCTCTTCACCGCTTACCTCCAGAGTGTGGTCCTGGCCATTCTGGAGTTCCATGACTCGTTTCTGATTGATATCAAATCCGATGACGGGACGCTTTTTGCCAAATTCTACGGCCAAGGGAAGCCCTACGTAGCCTAGGCCGATAACGGCAAGGGTGAGGTTGTCTAAGTTCATAGTGGATGCATTTCCTGAGATGTTGAATTGGATGCAGGGATTATAAAAATGGGAAGCTGCCAATAAGGGTGACAAGCAACTGTGCCAACGCCCGATTTAGCTCACTTTTTTATTGAAGGTCCACCGCCGGATCATTGGCCTTGAAAACCCTCACCTGCTGAGGCTTGGTACCCGGCAACACTTCTGTTAGTCCCATTATCAATGGCGCTCCACACACTGGCCAAGTGGTACCGGCACGGTATAAAGATGCTACAGCTCAGCTAGTTCCAACTCTGTGTGCCGCCCTCAGCCCCCGGATCAATCAGCTGCAATAGAAAGGACGAATGCTTCATGCCTGCTACCGCCCCACCAACCATTCTCCAGCGCTTAAAAGCAGTGAAGCTTCGGAGGTTTGTTACGCGCAAGGGGCAAAATAAATATAGGAGACTTAGAGCTTGCAAGCATTGTTAAAGATTAAACCACACAACCATTGCGACTAAATTTCGGCCAGATTCTCTTTCACAAGACAGGCAAACTCGGTGAAGAACGCCATTAAAATGCCGGCCAACAACCCTAACAACCCAGCCAATAAAACTATCAGGCTTTTCGCCAACCCCTTCTTTTCTGCACTCTCCCGGCTGATAACAAGCGTCTCCATTGGCTCAACTGATGCCAATTTGGCTTCAACTGAAACACGTCGTTCAATCGCTGAAGCGATGGCAGCGCCCGATTCAGGGGTGCCCTGAAGCATTTCTATGGTGGAGTCCAGTGACTCCAATTGCTTTTCAAGGCCCTGCGTCAAAAGAGACATAGCGGTCGACTGCTTTTGCTTGAGTGTTTCTATCAACTGACCGTGGATACGCTTGACCACCTCCACCTCGGAGGGCGTTGCTTCCGTCGACATTCGAATCAGGCCGGTGTTTTCAGGGTTAGAAAAAGTGACCTCGAATGGCAACTTCCGGTCGTGCTCTGCACGGTAGGCGGCTTGAGACTCGGGAAGCCAATAGTTCTCAAGCTGAGCAATGACAGTGGTGGGCTCTTGGACATATTCACCCGAACCCTTCTCTGCCAATTTCACAAGGCTGACATAGCCATACTCCTCAGGCACGAAGATTGCGTAACCAACCCCAGCCAAGATCACTGCCACAAAAACGGTATAGAATATCCGTCGACGCCTCAAAAATATCGTGGCGATATCTACCAAGCTAATTTCGTTATCGTATTGCATTCGTTGATTCTCATTGGTAGACATTCAAAAATCGCCACTTGAAATCTAAGGGTAGTATTAGTCCCTATCGAATCCTAAATATCCGAACAGGTCCTGAAAAGTTAACGCTTTATGGGGTGCTGGCTGTCATTCAACATTGGTAGGCCGCAGGGGCTTCAAATATACCAATGCTCAGAGTCGGCGAGAGGAATTCTCCACATCCACCGCTTTTTTTCAAGGTCTCCTAGAAGCAGCCAGCTAACGACTATTCAAATTCAAGGCCTCGCGTAGGACCTACTCCAAAAATCTTGGTCTATTTAGAATCGGCAAAGACGGCCAGGCCCTGAATGCAAGGAAATTCTAACTAGCCTGATATTCGTATTGATAACTACCGCAACCGTAGTCAGATGCTTTCTTAGTCACAGTATTCAGAACAACCCCTTTCACATTAACTCCGCTCTGTTCAAACCGCCGCTTCGTAAGTTCTATTTCTTTTGCCGGGTTGATGCCAAATCGCAAAACAATCATTGCGTGTCCTACGCTTGGTCCGAGTACTGCACCACAGCGTCGCAGCGGCCAAGGAAGGTGACTGAAGGGGCATTCAGGTAGCCGCAGATCCCGGGACGGCCAGTTCGCCCACCGATACCCGGAAGCTGATACGGGTGCCCACGCCGAGCAAACCGACGAAGAGAAAGACCTTCAGGCACGCTACCGCCCCACCGACCAGGGTCCAGTGTTTTGAGGTCATAGGGTTCTTTGAGGGTGTTACAGGCGGACAAACGGAGGGGCAAGGGAGCGCAGCACCACCCTCCTTGCTGGTTCCAGTCGATCCTTGAATACGCTGCTTGAGACAGGGCAGGATTCTAAGGCTACTCTTGAACCACGCAAGAGCCAAGAAGCGGGCTAACGCAGTTTCAGATAGTTAGGTGCGTAAACAATTGTAAAAGCCTCAGGATTACAACTACCAAGATCGCTAAGCTAACTTTTAGCCCTTTAAGGCAGAAACCGGTACTTTGATGCGCTGCTGCTTCTGCATGAAGCTAATGAGAACAATGGCCCGTTCTTCGCCATCGTAAGCTTGGAAAATTGCATTCAGCCCCTTGAAGGGACCTTCCTGCAGCTCCACGGGGTCCCCGGGTCGAATCCCCCCTTTTTCCTCGACGGCATTCAGGCTGGTTTTGATGTGCTCGAGTATCTCATCCGGAATAGGGACCGGCCTATTACCGAAGCCCACTATTCGGATAACGCCTCGGGTTGAGCGAAGCTTGGCCCACATGGGGTCAGTTTGCTCAAGCGAGACAAACAGGTAACCCGGGAAAAGCGGCTCTCGGCTCTTTACGCGTTTACCGGCCCGAAACTTTTCAACGCTGACCTTTGGGTAAAAGCAGGCAATACCCTGGTTTTGAAGATGCGCCAAGGCTCGGTCACCCTGAGCTGGCTTGTGCTGGAGCGCGTACCAACTCATAAGTATCACCCACCCTCTGCGACAAATTGAGGATTCAACAGATTCTCTTTGCCATAGTAAAGTGGCTTACCTTCCAGCGTGCGGACTTTGCCCCCAGCAGCGGCCAGAACCGCATGAGCCGCTGCGGTATCCCACTCACTGGTCGGGCCCAGCCGGGGGTAAAGGTCAGCACGACCTTCCGCAATAAGACAAAACTTCAGGGAACTGCCAGCCTGCACAAGCTCATGGTCGCCCAGGCGGTCAATGAACGAACGAGTTTCTGAATTCAGGTGGTTCTTGCTGGCAACGACACGCCTGGCCGACTTGGGTTCTACCACGCGAATCTCCTGGATACGGCCCGTCCGATCGCGGCGGTGGGCGCCCAGCCCCTTCACGCCCCAGTAGGCTTGCTGAAGCGCCGGGACGGTCACAACTCCAAGCACTGGCTCCCCTTCCTCAATCAATGCAATGTTCACCGTGAACTCGCCCGTGCGTTGAGTAAATTCCTTGGTTCCATCAACCGGATCAATCAACCAGAACCGACGCCAATGCCTGCGCTCTTCCCATGGAATGTCGACGCCCTCTTCCGAGAGAATGGGAATGTCCCGGCTGATTCCACGCAGGCCTTTTACAATCTCTTCGTGGCTAGCGATGTCTGCCGCTGTGATTGGCGACTCGTCCTTTTTATAGCTCACCTTGAAATCCGACTGGTAGATGTGAAGAACACGCTCACTGGCCTTATCGGCCACTTCAATAACGTCCCCAAGGATCGAGCTGTAATCCATGCTTTTCGCTTCCTGCTTCAGATCAAAATGATATGAACTATTCTGAGCCATAGTAACACTCCCTTAATGCAGAATCAGAAGGATGCCACCATGAAACTCCGCTTCCTTGGCGCCACAGGCACTGTTACCGGTTCCCGCTATCTGCTATCTGACGAGAAACACCGATTACTGGTGGACTGCGGAATGTATCAGGGCGTCAAGACTCTCCGGCGCCGAAACTGGGCGGAGTTTCCCGTCAAACCTGCAACGATCAATGCAGTGGTGCTCACCCACGCTCACATCGACCACTCGGGATACCTGCCCGCCTTAGTAAAGAACGGATTCAAGGGCAAAATCTACTGTACGAAGGCCACCCATGACCTGTGCAAAGTGCTGCTGCCTGACGCTGGTTTTCTCCAGGAAGAAGATGCCAAGTACGCCTACCGAAAAAAGTTCTCAAAACACGAAAAGCCCGAGCCACTTTTTACGGAAAAGGATGCTTGGGAGGCCCTCAAGCATTTCGAGTCACTCCACTATCATGAAATCTTCGAACCGGTAAAAGGCATGGAGGTGACGTTTAGTCCCGCCGGGCACATTCTCGGCTCGTCCTGTGTGCATGTGCATCACAAGGAGAGTGATC
>CAZAQV010000057.1:0-10959 GCA_964487255.1 uncultured Polyangiales bacterium
GCTGGTCGAGCTGGCTCCGGCTCCGGGCGATCCGCTCCCGCTCGGCCCGCACCTCGGGATCGGCGATCTCGTCGTTGAAGAGGATCATCTGGCGGTAATCGGCCTCGGCGGCCGACAGGTCCGCCCGGGCCTGGGCCGCCTCCAGCGCCAGGTCCGTGGTGTCGATCTGGACCAGCGTCTGCCCCGCGGCCACCATCCCGTTCTCCCGGGCCGGGACGGCCACCGCCACCCCCTCCACCTGCGAGGCCACCGTGGCGCGGCGCCACGCCTCGGCCTGACCCGGGGCGTTCACGCGGATCCACAGGGTGTCCTCCACCACCTCCGCGCCGGTCACCGGCTGGGGGACCGCAGTGGAGAAGGCGTCGGCGGACGAGCTCGGGAGGTTGGCCGCCACGACGCTATCGCCGGCGGTCTCCTCGGTGGGCTCGGTGTTCCCCTCGTCGATCCCGAGGCGCACCCAGGCGCCGACGCCCAGGGCGCCCAGGAGGAGGGCGACCGTGACGAGGCTTAGGGTGCGGCGGGAGAAGCTCATGATATCACGGGAAATGGTGCGCTATTTACACACGCGCTCAATAGTTCGTCGCTCGTCCTTTGAGAAGGCATATTCTCTCAGCTTATCTGACCCATCGTCGAGCAGCAAACCAGCCGGCAGGACTCCCGGAGCGATCCCTCTTGACCTATCCAGAGGGGCCAGTTGAGCCGGGGGGGCGGACCGACTTCTCCGCCCCCAATACCCTGTGAGAACTCAACGTCGCGACGCTGTCTATCCCCGTCACGCAGGTGGGACCGACCGTTTGATTCATCCGGCCAGATCTCGAGGGGGCGTGCCAAATCGCAATTTTGCGTTTGCGGAAGCCGGCACCCCCGGATAAGGTGCAGAACGTGATTACTATATGGGTAGTAGGTGAGAAACGCTACCAGCGGCGAAACGAGTCTCCTTCTCCAGCCGCTCACCCTCCTGCACAGGCCGAAATGGTGCGTCGATCTCGGATCGTACGCTTGATGGTGGTGACAGGTTGGTGCGGGATGGCCTGCTCCACCCAGGCGCCCCCGCACACCTCGATGCAGGTTGGGGACACCTCGGTGGTGTATAGCTCGGGTCCGGTCATCCCCGATACGCTGGTCCCGCGAGAGGTCATAAGGGTCGGGCGGTTGAACGGTCCTTTAGAGCATGTGTTTTCTGATGTGCTCGCCTTCACGATTGGTCCCGATGGCTCGACTTTCGTCCACGACCGAGATGACGGAATCCGGCGCTTCAGTCCAGATGGCGAGTTCCTCGGGTACGTCGCTCGAGACGGCCGAGGGCCCGCAGAAGTGGGCTATGTGCAGGCGATGGCCGCAAATTCGGCTGGTGAATTGGCGGCAGTGGATCTCACCAACGGCCGGGTAAGTGTCTTCGACCTCGAGTCCGGCGAGGTCCTCAGCCTGCGGCGGCCGAACGTCCGGCCTCGGTACGTGGATGGGGGCCTCCTGTACCGCCGAGACGGCACGCTCTGGATGGGAGTCCACCCCTCGTCCCCAGGGCGGGGCCCAATCCCCCATCCTCGACCTGCGTATCTCCAGGTCGACGCAGCGGCCGGAAACTTCCCGGATACCATCTTTACGCCAACAGACGCCGCGCACGAGTGCGAGACACTTTCGACCGGTGAATTTCGCGCGGGCTATTGGGAGGACTCACGGGAACCCTTCGTCCCCAAGACCACCTGGGCACTTGGCTCGGCTGGCTCTATGGCCGTGGGTTGCCCGGCGGACTACAGCCTTGATGTGTACCGCCCCGATGGCACAGTGGTGCGGATTACTCGGCGTTGGTCACCCGTCGTGATGAGTGCCCAGGAGCACGAGCATATGAGCGGCCAAGCCGGTACCGGAGACATCCCTCGAGAGCGCCCGGCCTACGCTCGCATTCTCCTACCGGGAGACGGTCGGACCTGGGTCTGGCCAAATCAACCCGGCGTCTGGAGGGAACTTTCTCCAGAGCTCAGGGAGCGTCTTGGGGAAACCGGCAGGTATCGAATCCCCTCGACCGGCTCCTTCGACGTATTCGGACCAACCGGCCGGTGGCGGGCGACGGTCCGACTCCCAGAGGAGGCCCGGTTCAGCGGGTTCCCGACCGAGCTCGGCGTCGTAGTCCGAGGCGACACGCTTTGGGCCCTCGCCGAGGACGAATTGGGGGTCCAGTCAATTCGCCGCTATGAGGTACCGGGGCTCGGCCGCATAGACGCGGAGAACTGAATGCAGGTGATGACCGGCCCCTTTCGCTCGCCGAGGCTATCGGTGGGAAGCGACGACTCGCGGTCCTAATCCCTGGATGCCCCCAGAGCGCTCCAAGGGTAGCGCCGAAGCGTCTGCAGCCCCCACTCATCCTCCATGACGGAGTACACGGTGTTGTCGGCCACCGACACGATCGTCTCGTTAGGCTGGAGCACCAGCACGCCCTCGCGCCGCCCCTCGCTGTTGATCAGATCGTAACGCCGGCGGTCCTCGCCGGCTCTTGGGGTACGCCAGACCAATACACCTCCATCCGGCGTCGCGAACGCCACCGGAATCTGGGAAGCCGGACGCGGTAGGAACGGGGGCAGGGTCTCCGGCCAGCCTGACAGAATGGATGGATCACAGTTCGGCAACTCCACGCCGAAGTAATTCCTCATCGTGAAACACTTGGTTTCTCTGTCGACCCTCGTTCGTTCAGTTCCGATCGAGGGGCCGACTGACCACTGTCCGTTTGGACCGCGCCACCGCACGTGATAGGGATCGTGCCACACCACTGCCGTAGTGCCGTCGGGATACACGACAGCGTGCGGCCGGGTCGATAGGGGATTGGCGCCGACCCACCACGGGTACATCGCAATGCCCTCGACCATGGCTTGATGGCCATCTCCATCCCCGGGCAGCCGAGCGATGGTATCCAGACTTTCTTGAGCGCGGTCTCCCATGATCAGAAACACGGAATCAGGAAAGCCAGGTGTACCGTCCCGAGGAATGGTATAGGTCGCTTCGCCGACTACGTGAGAACCAGCATCGACCCCGACAATCTCTGGAAGCATATGACGGTTGATGAAGGATCTCCCGGTTACCGTCTCGACCACCTCGCTGCCCTTGAAAAGGAGCCACCGGCGGGTGATCGCGTCCACGAACAGGGTGGAATCGGCTCTGAGTGGGAAGACCGACCCGACACCCTCCATCTCTCCCGGCCCTTCCCCGGTCCGCGCCGCAGAACGCGCCTCGGTCCCGTCCCACTCGAGAAACAGAAGCCCTTCCGTGCGATCCGCTACGATCACGCCGTGCTCTAACGCTCTGATTGAGTGGACCGCCGTAAACTTCTTAGCTGAGATCCAGGTGGGATGACCAAGGCCGACTTCTTGAGACGACACGGGGTGTATGGTACCTGCCCCACACAACATGGCGACCGAGAGACCGAGCCAGACGGAGGCCCGGATTGATATGAGGGTTCTACGCGCGCTCATCGTCGCATCTTCCATAGGTCGCTTCGGTCGCTGATTGGGTTGGTGGGCCCTCGCGGGCTCGGTTGCCCACCATAAGCAATCGGGGGGACGCTCCACTCAGTGATGTACGCGATATCCCACCACGTAAGGGACATCCAGGTCATCGCTTTCGACCCCCCACACCGCTTGGGCCGAGCTATATCGCACTTGGAAGTCACGCGGCAGTTGAACCTGACCCAGTATGTCTCCATCCCGCCCGTAGATTTCCCAGGTTTCCATCGCTGAGCCGGTCCACTCCCGCTTCAGCCACACCGTTCCGTCCATCCCGGCAACCAGCTCCGCGACCGGTGGGTAATACTCTCGGGGAGGGAGGCCCTCGCGAAGGGCCCGGACCAACTCAGCTGGATCCGCGCCGGTAGTCGTATTCTCGATCTCCTCCAGATAGGTCTCCAACCACCCATCTGCGGACACGGGTTGGAAGGGAATGGCCTCATCGGTGATTCGAGTCCCGGATGCATCGAAGACCAGTAGCCGGAACGTCGCTTCTTCCGGGCCGTCCGGCATGTACCGTTCTACGACCACCAGGCCTGAGCCGTCCGGAAATGGGGCGGCCAAGGGGGATTCCTGAAGCGGATGAGGCCCCACGAAGTGGCTGCCGTTCGACGCCTCGACGGAGTAGGCGTCCGTCTCTCCCAGTGCCCCCCGATACAGAGGCTGAAGGACTTGCCCCCCCGCATCGACCTTCAGGTAGTCGACGTACTTCGTCAGCCCTCGCAGTTGCCAGGCCATCCTTCGGTTCCTGGGACCCGCAAGGACGGTCCCATCCTCGAGCAGCGCATAGGGAACCAACCCCGCACCCAACGAGTCGCCCGGAATGGAGAACCTATATGACTGTTGGGGTTCGCCCCCGAGGCTGTACGTCTCCAACCGGGCTCCACCGGGGTCTCGTATCCAGATCTGTTCACCGGTGAGCCCGAGGGCCTGAGGCCTTCTCAGCGCGCCCGGCCCATCTCCCGGTTCGGCAAAATCTCGAATCCACCCGTGGGCCGGCCCAAATACAGCGACTCTCGGTTGGCCCCACTCCAAGACCAACAACAGCGAGTCCAATGCCAGAACATCGGCCACGTCCGCCAAGGCCGAGCCGGACTCGTCCACGCTACCTACCCGGGCGATCTCCTCCGTCCCCCACATCGGAACGGCCTCACTTGGACTCTGAGCTTCTCCTCCACAGCCGGACGAAAGGAGCAGCAGCGCGAAGACCCCCCGGATAGTCATGGTAGTTCGTCCTTCCCGGACACTCGGCATCCTCGTCCTCCCTGATGACAAAGGTGTGCCCCGTATTGGTCGCCTTCACCGTTGAGCATCTCAGCCGGTGAAGCATTCGGACGAGCTTGAAGTGGGGGCATCCTCAACGCCGCAGCCGGTTGTACCGCTGCCCGCTGCACACCGAGCTCGTCGACGGTGATCCCTGCGACCCGGTCGTCCCGGACGTCGGTTGGGATGAGCTCCGGCGGCATCTCGACCTCCCCGACGGTCCGTCCGTCGAGGTCGAGGACTACCCAACTACCCCCGGGCCCGCCCCGGCCCGCGCCGCCGACCAGCCAACTGTCTGCAGCGGGATCGAACCGCTTCACCCAGACTCGGCCGTTCTCTCCAGCGAGCAGCCCGCCGATGGCCGGGACGGGCCGGTTCCACACATCGTCCCCCATTCCCTGGATGCGGTCCTCGTTGTCCTCGTCGCGGAGCTCGGCCTCGAGGGCCGCGCGTGCCGCTTCCGGGTTTGGGGTCGAAAACCCGATCTCTACCCTTCTGGGTTCCTCGCCGTCCGGCCCCACCACCCAGAAGACGGGCTCCTGACCGTTGGTGAAGACCGCCGACTCCCCCACCAGCACCCCGTGGAACCACGGGCTCAGGGGGGCGGGCCCGGTGCCGCCGCTCTCGTAGCGGGTCCGGACCATTCCGTGTGCATCGCCCAGCCGCCGGACCAGCCGGCCGTCTGCCGCGAACCGGCCGACCACCATGGGATCCGCGGGCGATTGCGTGAAGTCGCCCAGGGCGGACTGGTCGATCCACGCCATGGCCCAGCCCCCGTCGGGATAACGGCCGAGGACAATCTCCGGGCGCCCCTCGTCGGTGACGTATGAGCGGGTGTCCAGCACATCGCCGGCTCGGGTGGCCGCGGTAAAGCGAAGGAGGCCGGGGTCGTGAACCAAGACGGTATCGCCGGCCACCTCCAGGTGGTTGACCCACTCGAACTCGCCGGGCCCTTCCCCCTCGCCCCCCCACTCCACCTCTTCGGCACCGTCAGGCCCAAAGACCGAGATTGTCGCCGACCCCTGGTCGGCCACCGCGACCCCGCCGCCGTCCAGGAGGCGGACCGAAGCGATACGCTGGAAGAGGGGGCCCTCGCTTCCTTCGGTCGCGCCGATGCGGAGCGCGGGTTCTGAATCGACGGACCAGGGGGCAGGGCCGGCCTCCGATGGTGGGTCGGAGACCTCAGGCCCGCACCCAGCGAGGCTGGACACGAGGATTGCTGCGAACCCAACGAGTACGTGACGGCGGTTCATGGTCTCCCAAAGCTCGAAGGGGGCGACGGACTCGGGGACCGGTTGCAGCCCCACGGATTGTCCCAGGTTGGCAGCAGTAGCCTGAGCATCCTCAGCAGCCATCCGCCGCATCCGAGAGCAACCAGGGCTTCTCGGCGGCCAGGAGTACGAAGGCCTTGGTGTACACTTTCATGAGTCCGTTTGTCGGGTAGAACTCCAACCGCGCGATGTCTCCCTGCTGCACGGCGGCTGTTAACGTCGCCGGCCCCCCCTGGGCGCGGACGCCATCGACGCAGATCACCCCCACCGCTCGGAGGCCACCCCGGTAGGGATAGCAGTTCCACTCCCCGAATGGCACGTCGGGTCCGCACGCAGTGAGCGGGTGTCCGGTTCGCGCGGCCACGTATGCGGGTATGTCGGCCGGGACCTCCTCGGGGGGGAGCGCTGCCACGTCCAGCACCCCGGACCTGTACCCGTGCGCCTCCCTCCGCCGTTCGAGCTGCCTGATCACGGTCTCCACCTCGACCGTCAGGCCCTCCAGAGCAATTGCACGGGGCTCCATCTCAATGGTGATGGGACTGCCGTTTGAGACTTCCCTCTCGACGGTCTTAGTACCAAACGCCATGTGGGAGACGGAGATCCGGAGCACACCGCGGCAAACCCGATCCACCGCGAGGCGCCCCTCGGCGTCTGTGATGAACCTCTGTTGCCGATCCGGCAGAACGACCGAGGCGCCTGAGACGGGCCCCCCGGTGTCGGACAGAATCTGAATGGTCGCGACCAATCCATCCTCGCACCCCGCGACCTGCTGTGCTTCTGCCTGCCCGATAGGATACAGCGCGAGTAGGGCTCCTATGACGCTGAGAAGCTTCTTGCCCTTGATCCCCCAGAGTTGTCCCATGATTGGAGCCCGTTCTTTACGGCCCCCCCGACTGCTCTCCGACGATCTGCGCGTGTCTCTGCGATGAGGGGCTTGGTGGGGCCCGCCTTTGCCCGTCACCAGTTCGCGGCCGGTCCGCCCCGGACTTGTCCCGGAATGCCGGAGCCCGCCGGCTCCCACCGCCAAGAGGCTCCAAGGACATCTGCCGATCCTCGCCTCACGCTCTCTCACCCCTCATCCCTCCATCTGCGGTAACGAACCGTCGCCACACGGCTATCTCAGACCCACTCGGGCTCAAGCTCCCTACCCCGAGGACCTGGAAGCCTTCTGTCGCTTCCGATCTTCATCGGGTCAGCGTTCGGGACTCGGAATGGGCAGGGGATTCCTCGGGGAAGCTGTGCCGGAGAATCGACAACCCGCTCATTCCGAAGGATCCACATATAACCTGCGCGTCACATACTCGGATCCGCAAATGCCCGAGAATGGTGCGCTGATCCACCTGAGCGGATCAGCTGTCGTGCGATCATCGGTCTACGCCCACGCCGCTGCTGTGGGTCAGACTCCCGGAACTTCGGGATCGGATCAGTAACCTCGGCGAGCGAGGTGATTTCGCCACCCCGGACTCGAGGGGACCGTGGCCGCCTCCAGGTGGGCCGCGCCATGCGCATAAGTTAGGAGGTGCCCCGCCCTCTTACCTCTCACGAGGTGCATTCGTGGTTGCCGAGCCGGGCCTCGACCCACCCTCGGTCCAAGAGGATCACCTTTGGAAATGGCTCCCGGCGGGCGACGAGGACTCCTTGGGGGCCTAAGTCAAAGAGCTTCCACGCCTCTGTGAGCCTGAAGCGGGAGCACTCGTCCGTCCCGTGTCGGGTGAACTCCGTGACGGGCCTTCCTTCATCCTTCCAGCTCTCCGCCTGTAACACTTCGGCCGAAGATAGCTGCACGGCTCCTCGGAACAGCGTATCCGGCAGGGTTAGTGACATCGTGCGGGACGCGTCCTCAACGAACGCTGCCTCCGGCCCCCCACCCTCCGACACCCTGGACGGGAGGAAACTGGTGGCCCCGTACTCACACTCGACCCAGAACCCGGCTTCCGCGTCGCCCTGCTGATGCCATACGAAGATCCGTTGCGCCCCCCCATCGACGCCCTCGAGCCGCCCGTAGGCCACCCTGCCGGGCCCGGGTAGCTCCCCAAATGATCTGGTGATCTTCCCCTGTTTGACAGCGTGCAACCAGGCCGGGTTCGCGTCAGTCCCATGCCGGGGGCCATAGAGCAGAAGCTCTTCGTCGCACCCCACCGTCACGGACATGGCCAGAATCCCGAGCGGGTCGAGATTCACGCCCCCAGCCCAGGATCCATCCACTCCGAACCAGTCCAATCGACTGGAAGAAAGCACGACCACGGTGGTGTCATCCTCAAATACCGCCTTCACCGGGTTCCGGAGTTCGCCCGGTCCACCTCCCTCGCTCCCCGCAGACACCAGCCTACCAGAATCACGATCCAGGATCCGCAGGTGCGGCGCGTCTCGGTCGACGACCACTATGTATCGACCGGACGGTGACAAACCCCCCGATCGAGGGTTCGATAAGAGTTCCGGACCATTGCCCTCCAGTGTCCCGACCGAGGCCACGATCGCCCGATCTGGCACCGCCTGCGGTTGAAGAGAACCTGGAGCGTCTCGGCACCCTATCAGTCCAACGACAAGTGCAACGCCCGACAATACTCGGAGCAACTCGCCTCCTCGTTCGACGGCACTTCTTAACGGATCGTAGTTCGGGGGAGAGACCTTCACGAACAGTATGGAGCGCCTTAACCTCCCGAGCCCGGCAGGCGGGCATCTTCTCTCAGCTTACCTGACCGATCGACGAGCAGCAAACGAGCGGGAAGGGGTCCGGCAGCCGCCGCGATCAAACCATTCAATTCACCCGGCGCCGTCCATGTGGGGACGCCCCTCACGCCGAGGCTTCGGCGGGCGGAGGCGCCTCTATCGGAGAGGGGATGGCAGTTGCGCGGCCATGCCCCTACTTGGGCTGAGCGAGTACTCCGCAGCTCATGCGCTGCGAAGCCTGCAAACCATCGCGGCCGTGTTGGTCGACGATTTCGATTGGCCACCCAAATCCTCCGACACTGGCAAGCACGACACCACCCACCTACTATCGACGTAGTAGATGGGTGCCGTCGTTTGTCCAACTCAGGTGTTCGTCGCGATGCCCCAATGGTTTCCTGAGTACGCCCCGACCTCAACTTTCTCACAGACGGTTGTTGGAACATGCCGAACCACCCGAAATCACTCGTTGGGCCGGGCGCTCCTGACCCCGTTCCATCTGCTGGGGCTCGATGGAGATACAGCAATCTGGCACTGACGGCGAAGCGAGAAGCCGAATGAGGCCTCGGGGCACCGCAACTGCTGACGCTCGATGGGGGCGGTTCAGCCCGTTCGTGGACGGACCGCTCCTCGTGCTCCTTCTCACTATTCCATCGTGGGCCGGATGCTCACAGTCACCTCCTGGGCAGAGTGTGACTCGCAGTGACTCGGCTGAAGTGCGCATCGTGGAAACCCATTCGCCACGGTGGGATTCGGTGCGGCCCCTTGACCATGAGATGTTGCTTTCGGTGCCTCCACGTGTGGACCCCGAGACCGCGGTCTTTTCCCGTGTTAGCGACGGCGATTTTCTTCCTGGAGGTGGGGTTGCGATTCTGGATGGTCAACTTCAAAGAGTACTACTCTTCGATTCCGCAGGCGCCCAGGTCGCGTCTTTTGGGGGAAGGGGACAGGGTCCTGGTGAGTTCTCCGGGGCGGTTTCCCTGAACACTCTCGCCGATGGCACGGTTCGAGTGTACGACGCCCGTCTGGGTCGGTTTACGGAGTTCACCAGCCAGGGAGAAATGACCGCGGCCCTCACTCTGACGAGGAAGCTGTTCCCGCGGCCTCCAAATCGAGCTTGGCTTCTCGATGGTACGCGTGTTCTCGCCTGGGAATACAACCTCGCGTCCCGCACGATGGCGGGGCGCTCTGGTGCTAAAGCACGGGCAGTGGTTCCGGGAATCTTGCGTGTCGTTGATCTTTCCACGGGAGCGGCCGACACCCTGCTGGAAGCCCCCGGTCGAGAGATGATTGATGATGGGGGACGCATCTGGGTAGCCCCCTTCGGTGCTCAAGCAAAGATGGTCTTCGACGGAGCTTCCCTCTTCTTTGCATCCGGCCTTACGCATTCCGTCTCGGTGGTCGATCCCTCCGTGGGTCAGACGCATCTTTTCCGATACCCCGAGGCGGACGCACCAATCTCGGATAGGGAACTCGCAAGTCTGGCATCAGTCGCTCGGCGGGAGGCGGCTGATGCGCCGGGAGCGCTGGAGGTCGCATTCCTCTTTGACCGAGAGCTACAGCCTTCTTTACAGCCGGCATTCCAAGCGGTTCAGGTCTCGGACTCGGGAGAGATTTGGGCTCAGGAGTTCTTGCCCTTCGGCGACTCCTCAGGGGTATGGTGGATCATCTCGCCTGATGGTCGGTTCGCGGGGCGAGTGCGGCTACCGGCGAAGGCTGGAGATATTCTCGCGCTTAGCGAGGGACGGCTGCTCCTGCGAGCTCTCGACGCCTTCGATGTCCCCTCTGTCCAGATCATCTCGGTAGCCGTGGACGACGGCGGCGCGGGATCCGGGTGAGACACTGGAGACCCAACTGGCAGTTCATGACCACGGCGGCACCTCGAGGTCGTCCGGGGTGATCAAGATCCCCGACTCCTCATTATGACCGAGGGTGCACTGGGAGGGGCGAAGGCGATGAACTGAGAGCGCCGCTGAGACCGCAACCGTGACCCGTTTTCCCCGACATAGGGCCTCGCAACCGCCTCCGCCATTCTACGGGCGCCTCGTCGGGGAACTGGTTCGGGTTTTTCGCAAAATCCTGTTCGGTCCTTTCACGTCACGACACGACCCCCTCCTCCAGGGGCTGGCGGAGCACCTCGAGCACGCTCCGCCGATACTCGGGGAGCTCGTCCAGGAAGAGGACGCCGTGATGGGCCAGGCTGGCCTCTCCCGGGCGGAGCGGGCTCCCCCCGCCCACGAGCCCCGCGGAGCTCACCGTGTGGT
>CAZAQV010000058.1:0-10588 GCA_964487255.1 uncultured Polyangiales bacterium
CGTCTCGACGTCGTGCTGGTTCGTCGACGAGTACCTCGACCGGAACCCCCAGTACCAGGACCTGAGAGCCGCATGAGCCCGTCCACCCGCACCCTCGCAGCCGTCCTGCTCGTCACGCTGGCCGCCTGTGGCGGAGACGCCCCGGAGCCGGCCCCCGACGCCGGAGGCGCCGCCACGTCCGACGCCGGGGAGCCGGCCGACGCACCCCCTTCCCCCACCGACACGGCTTCCGAACCCTCCCCGACCCGGTCCCGGGAGCTGGCCTCCCTCACCTGCGACGACCTGGAGAGCCAGATCCTCCCTCGGGAGCCCACCCGGCGCACGCTCCGGGACGCCTTCGGCGAGCCCGACGAGACGTCCGTGACCACCGAGCCCAACCGCCACGACCCCCAGGTGACCGACTCCCTCTTCACCCTCACCTGGCCGGGCTCCGAGTTCCGCGTCCGCAAGGCCACCGGGGACGACTTCCCGGTCCGCGCCGAGATCTCGGAGCCGGGCGTCATGGAACCCGATCTCATCGGCGTGGACACCGCCCGTGTGGTGGAGGTCCTGGGGCAGCCCCGGCGGCGGAGCGATGGCGAGCTGGTCTACGACTGCGGCATGGGCGCCTCGGAGCCGGTGACGCTGTACGTCGAGGACGGCGCGGTGACCGGGGTCCGCGTCTCGTACTACGTGGACTGAGGGTCCCGTCGGAGGCGGACGTCCGACGAGACGCCCAGGATTGCGCGGGGGCGCGTGCCGCCGAAGGTTGACCGGGTACTGTCCCACAGCGGACGCGCAGTGCCCCCAGCTGGAGCGCCCCCGTGGCCCGCACCATCCTCGTCGTCGACGACGATCCCGACGTCCGCACCTCCATCGCCAGCGCGCTGGAGGGACGCGGCACCGCCGTCAACGTGGCCGAGACCGCCCCGGCCGCCCTGGCCCGCCTGGCCGACGATCCCCCGGAGCTCGTCCTCTCCGACGTGCGGATGCCCGGGATGGACGGGCTCGAGCTCCTCGGGCTCCTGAAGGAGCGGGCCCCCGGCGTGGACGTGGTCCTCATGACCGCCTACGAGAGCCTCCCCACCGTCGTGGAGGCCATGCGGGGCGGCGCGTCCGACTTCCTGGTGAAGCCCCTCGACCTCCACCAGCTCCGGGTCCTGGTGGATCGGATCTTCGCCGACCGCGCCACCCGGGCCGCCGGGCGGAGCCCGGAGCCCGGCCCCACCGCCGACGCCCGGAAGCCGGCGGACGGGTCGTCGGGCCACCGCCTCGTCGGCCGGGATCCCTCCATGGTCTCCATCTTCAAGGTGGTGGGCCAGATGGCCGGCAGCCGGGCCACCGTCGTGATCCGCGGGGAGAGCGGGACCGGCAAGGAGCTCATCGCCCGGGCCATCCACCACGGCTCGGAGAGCAGGGACGCCCCCTTCGTTGCGGTCAACTGCACCGCCCTCCCCGAGGGACTGCTGGAGTCCGAGCTCTTCGGGCACGTGAAGGGCTCCTTCACCGGCGCAGTCCAGGACCGGGAGGGCCGCTTCGCGCTGGCAGGGGCCGGCACGGTCTTCCTCGACGAGATCGGAGACACCACCCCGGCCTTCCAGGCCAAGCTCCTCCGGGTGCTCCAGGAGGGGGAGTTCTACCCGGTGGGCGCGGAAGCCCCGCGCACGACGGAGGCCCGCGTCCTGGCCGCCACCCACCGGGACCTGGAGGCCATGGTGGAAGCCGGCAATTTCCGGGAGGACCTTTACTATCGCCTGCGGGTGGTCGAGATCCGGGTGCCTCCCCTCCGTGAGCGGATGGGAGACGTACCCCTGCTGGCGGAGCACCTCCTGGAGAAGGCGGCCCGGAAGAGCGGATCGCCCACCCCCGTCCTCTCCGACGAAGCCCGTACCCTCCTTCTGGCCCACGACTGGCCCGGGAACGTCCGGGAGCTGGAGAACTGCCTCACCCGGGCCGCCGCCGTGGCGACCGGGGGCGTTGTCCACCCGGAGCACCTGGCGCTGGAGCGCGGACGGACGGCGGAGGTGGGGCTGCCGGAGCTGGCCTCCATGGACGAGGTGGAGGCGAGCCACGTCACCCGGGTCCTCACCGCCACCGGCGGGAACCGGACCCGGGCGGCGGAGATCCTCGGCGTGTCCCGACCCCGCCTGCTGCGCATGATCGAGCGCCACGGGATCGATCTCTGAATGAGCTTCCGCGCCCGCATCCTCCTCTTGGTGCTCGGGGTCGCGGTGGTCCCGCTGGCCCTCATCGGGATCTGGCTGACCGGCGCCACGGCGCGCTCCGGGGAGGCCCTGCTCCGCGCCCGACTCGACGAGACGCTCCGGGCCGACATACGCGGGGTCGCGGAGCGGTGGGTGGTCTACCGGTCCCGCCTGCTGGACGTGACCGAGGGACCGATCCTGGCCACACTGGGCTCCGGCCCGGGGGCCGCCGAGGACACGGCCCTCGCCGGCGCCCGGCTCGAGGACGCGCTCGCCGGCCTTCCCGCCGATGTCTTGGCATTGGCCCTCCAGGACGCAGAGGGGAACGTCGTGGCACGACGCGACCGCTTCCCCGAGGCCTCGCCGGCCGCCTTCGGTCGCCCCGTCCGTATTCCCCTCGCCGTGCGGGACCGCTTCTCCGGGGAGGGCCGGGGAACCCTCCTGGTGTCGTTGGCCACTCCAGCCCTCCTGGGCGAGTCCGCCGGAGGCCCGGCCGGCGTGGTGGTGGCGGCCATGGATCGGCCCGAGGGAACGTACCTCACGCCAACCAGCTTCGACCCCCTCCTTCTCGAGCGCCCCCGCTTCTCCTGGCAGGGCGACGACTGGATCACCCGTACGGCGGACCTCCGGGAGCCCGAGCTCCGCCTGATCGCCGCCGCTCCGGTGGCGCCCTTCGTCGGCCCATTCCGGGAGGCGGCGCGGACCGGGGCGCTCCTCCTGCTCGTCACGGCCGGGCTGGGCATGGTCGCTGCCGTGGTCCTCACCGGCCGCATGACCCGCTCCCTGGAAGCGCTGGCCGGCGCGGCCGAGTCCGTGGGGCGGGGCAGGCTCGAGCCGGCCGAGGTGCCGGAGGGCGACGACGAGATCGGTCGGGTGGCCGGTGCCTTCAACCAGATGACCCGGAGCCTGCGGGAGACGCTGGCCACGCTGGCCGACCGGGAGGCGCTGGCGGCCGTGGGGGAGTTCGCGGCCGAGCTCGCCCACGAGGTGCGGAACCCCCTCACGGCGATCCAGCTCGACCTCCAGCAGGTGGAGGAGCGCCTGCCGGCGGGGTCGCGGGAGCGGGCTCTGCAGGCCAAGGCGCTCGCCACGGTGGGGCGTCTGAGCCGGACCGTGACCGGCGCCCTGGAGACGGCGCGGAGCGGCCGCAGCCCCACCGGCATGGTGGACGTCCGGATTCCCCTGGAGCGCGCCCTCGCCGCGGCTCGCCCCACGTTCCTCGAGGAGGGGGCGGCCCTCCCGGAACTCCCGGCGGGGCCCCCACGCCCCGTCCCCGCCGACGCGGAAGCGCTGGAAGCCGCATTCCTGAACGTTCTCCTCAACGCCGCCCAGGCCGTGGAGGCCGGCGGCCGGGTGGAGGTCCGGTTGGAGCGGCGGGAGGACGAGGTCCGCGTGGTGGTGGACGACGACGGGCCCGGCATCCAGCCCGAGCTGCGGGAGCGGGTGTTCGAGCCACTGGTGTCGCGGCGCGCGGGGGGGACGGGGCTCGGGCTCCCCGTCACGCGGCGGATCATCGAGGCCCACGGGGGGCGCGTGGTCGTCGAGGACAGCCCCCTGGGCGGGGCCAGCCTCGTCTTCGTCCTCCCGGCCCCCGCGGAGGCCGGCGTCGCGACGGATCGTGACGGCGGGAGCCGGGCGGGTGTCACGGAACGTGACGGTCCACGGGGGCGTCCCGGGGTCGCCAGCCCCCCCGACGTGGCGCAATGACGGGACGAACCCCGGATAGAAGCTTCGTGGCACCCGACGTGAAACAGGGAGAGGGCGGCGTCACCCCCGCACCCTCCACCACGGAAGGAGCATCATGAAGAACCCCCTCGCGTTCGTCGTCTTCCTGATCGCCACCGCCCTCCTCCTCACCACACGGGGCGGGGACGGAGGCGATGCGGCCCTCGTGACCGGCAATGCCGAAGCCGCCGTTCTGGCCCACGCCGACACCGGCGAGCTGCCGATCCTCCGACGCATCGCCCGGGCCCGGAGCGGCCAGCACGACTTCGGGACCGGGTCCCCTGCGCCCGACGGCCGCACCTTCCCGTACGTGGACTGGACCCACGGCGACGTGGCCCTCCTGGACCTCACCACCGACCGGACCCGGAACCTCACCCGCAAGGGCGCCTGGGGGGAGAACGGGAGCTGGGCCGAGAACGCCGTCCCCTCCCCCGACGGGCGTCGGGTGGCGTTCCTCTACGGGAACGTGGAGGCCCAGGGTGAGGCCAGCTTCCAATACGAGCTCCGGATCATGGACGCCGACGGGTCCGACCAGCGGGTCGTGCGTCGGCCGGCCGACCACGGCGAGTACTACTACTGGGCCACCGACTGGAGCGAGGAGCACGGCATCCTCCTGGAGCACAACCCTCCGGGAGGCGGGACGCCGGCGACCCTGCACCTCCTGGATCCGGAGTCGGGGGACATGCGCCAGATCTTCGACGCAGGTGAGGGCGAGGCCCACCCCCACTCCGCGACCTTCTCCCCGGACGAGAGCCGCATCGCCGTGGACCTCGGGTCGGACGTGGTGGTCCTCGACCTGCAGGGGCGGGAGATCGCCCGCACGGAGGGCCACCGTCTCCAGGGGTGGTCCGCGAGCGGAAGCGGCATCCTCACCTACGGCGCGGGCGACGGGGACACCGGATTCTGGTACCACCCGCTCCGCGGCGATCGCTTCGGGGAGGCGCGCCTGCTGCGGGGCTCCGTCTTCGGCGCGCGGCCGTTGGGGGCCGCGGGGGACCGGTACTTCTACATGGTGAGCGTCGGCTCGGCCCAGGTGGGCGTCGGTTCGGCGGACCTCGCCTCGGGCGAGATCCTGTCCGAGGCCGAGCCCGTCGGCTCCGCCGCCGCCGGCGGCACCCAGTGGCCGGCCTGGTCCCCGGACGGCCGCAGCCTGGCCTACCTCCGGCGCATGCCCGGCCAGCAGACCTTCCAGCTCATGCTCCGCTCCGCCGACGGCTCGGACGTGCGCCGGGTCGTGGACCTCCCCCACCCCCGGGCCCGGCGCCTGGCCTGGCACCCCGGCGGTGAGTCGATCTACTACAGCGCCCGACCCCAGGGCGCCTTCCGGCTCTTCCGGGTGGATCTCGTCACCGGAGAGGTCGAGGACGCCGGTCCGGGCGACCAGGGCTTCGCCTTCTCCCCCGACGGGACGGTCCTCTACGCGCGCCGGGTCCGGGACGAGAACGGAGAGGGCGCCCACGGGATCGAGGCCAGGTCCCTCGCCACGGGTCGGCAGCTCTGGTTCCACGAGACGGACCAGGAGCCGGACCTGTCCCTGGCGGTCCTCCCCGACGGTCGGGTGGCCTTCGGGGCCGTGGCGGAGGACGCCAACGCGCTCCGCACCATCGCCCCCGACGGCACCGACGTCCGCGAGCTGGTCCGGGTGGCCCTTCCGGACCTCCTCTCCCCGGGCTCCGAGTCGCTGTCGGCGGGGGATCGAGGAACCGTCCGCTACAGGGTGTGGCGTGAGGAAGAGAACCGGGCCGAGCTCTGGGAGGTGAGCGCCGAGGGTGGAGATCCGGTACGGGTCCTCGACCGCGTCCCCCGGCAGTTCACCATGCACCCCGACGGCACCCGGTTCGCAGCCCTGGTGGGGGACAGCGAGAACGAGATCTGGGTCATGGAGGGCGTCGAGGAGGCGCTGAGACGGCAGGACTGACGTCCGAGGGGGCCGCCTCTCCGGTCCCACCGCTCCGGCCGGCCCCCGGGGGGATCGCCTCCCGGGGGCCGTGCGCGTCCGGGGAGGCTGGAACGGATTCTGCAGGACGGTCCGGATGCCACTTCCCCGCTCCCGGAGTTCCATGACGCCCGCCGCCTCCACTCCCGACCTCGCCGCCTGGCTCGGCGAAGGGTCCGAGCGGTGCAGGTACTGTCTCCAAGGCTACTCCCTGGAGGTCGAGGTGCGGTGCGTCGAGTGCGACGAACCCGGCTGCCCCCACTGCGTGGTCCACGTCCGGGCCCGACCGGGGGCGTTCCTGTGCCGGTCGTGCGCCGCGGACGCCCGGAGCTCCTCCGACTCCTCCCGGGAGGCGCGCTGATGGGCGTGCGGGCCATGTGGAAGGGCGTGGTGGAGCTGGACGGCGGGGTGCCGGTGAAGCTCTACTCGGGGGTGGAAGACCGGACGATCCGGTTCCGACTCCTCCACGAGCCCGACGGCGTCCCGGTCAAGCGGGAGATGGTGGACCCGGCCACCGGAGACCCCGTGTCGTACGCCGACGCCCGCCGCGGGTGGGAGACCGAGGACGGACGCATGGTCGTCCTGGACGACGACGACCTCGAGGAGCTCGAGCCCGAGGCCTCCCGGAGCATCGAGGTCCTCCGCTTCGTCGAGCCGGGCCGTCTTCCCCACCCCTGGTACGACCGCCCGTACTACCTGGGACCCGACGGCGACCCCGACGGATGGGCGGCCCTGGCGGCCGCGCTGGAGCGCACCGGCCTGGAGGGCGTGGTCCGCTGGACCATGCGGAAGAAGCGCTACCGGGGCGCCCTGCGCCTCCACGACGGGGTGCCCATGCTGGTGACCCTCCGGGACGCCGGGGCCATCGTCGAGGCCCCGGCCCTCGACGCCGGAGGCGACCGTGAGCTGGAGGAGGAGGAGCTGGGGATGGCCCGTCGTCTCGTGGAGATGATGGAAGGCTCCTTCGAGCCGGAGCGGTGGGAGGACGAGCACCGCGCCCGCATCCGGGAGCTCCTCGACGCCAAGGCCGAGGGGAAGACGATCTCCATGAAGGAGTACGAGCGGAAGCGGGAGGAGGGCGCCTCCCTGGCGGCGGCGCTCCAGGCGAGCCTCCAGGAGGCGGAGGGCCGGAAGAGTGCCTGAGGATTCCGGGAAGAAGTCCGGCGCCGACGAGAAGAACGGGCGCCCGTCCGGCCCCCGCCCCTTCTGGTCGGGGAGCCTGACCTTCGGCCTGGTCAACGTGCCCGTTCGCCTCTACTCCGCCGTGCGCTCCACCGGCTCCTCCCTCCGCATGGTGAGCGCCGACGGGCGTCCCCTGGAGCAGCGCTACGTGTGCCCCGCCGAGGGGCGTCCCGTCTCCCGGGACGAGATCGTGCGGGGGTACGACGTCTCCGATCCGGAGGACGACGGGAAGGAGTTCGTGACCGTCACCCAGGAGGAGCTGGAGGGGCTCCAGCCGAAGAAGAGCCGGGAGATCGATCTCCGCCGCTTCGTGCCGGTGGAGGACCTCGACCCGGTCTTCTTCGAGCGGGCCTACTTCCTCTCCCCCGCCGAGGGCTCCACCAAGGCGTACCGGCTCCTGGCCCGGGTCATGGAGGAGACCGGCCGGGCCGGCGTGGCCTCCTTCGTCATGCGGAGCAAGGAGTACCTGGTGGCGATCCTGGCCCGGGACGGCATCCTCCGGGCCGAGACCATGCGCTTCCACGACGAGGTCCGGACTCAGGAGCACGTGGGCCTCCCCCATCCGGGGGATGCGCCGGAGGAGCGGACCGACGCCCTGGAGGCCGCGGTCCGGGAGCTGGAGGAGGACGGGCTGGACCGCTCGGAGCTCGAGGACCGCCGGGACGAGGAGCTCGAGGCCCTGGTGGCGCGGAAGCGGAAGGCGGGGAGCGACGTCGTGGACCTCCCCGAGGAGGAGCGGGAGAAAGGCGCGCGGGGCGCGGAGGTCATCGACCTCATCGAGGTGCTGCGGCGGAGCCTGGAGGGGGGAGGCGACGGGGACGAGGCCCGCCCCGTGGCCGCCGAGCGGGACGACGGGCTGGGGGACCGGACCCGGGACGAGCTCTACGAGCGGGCGCAGGAGCTGGACATCCCCGGGAGGAGCTCCATGAAGAAGGCCGAGCTGGTGGAGGCCATCCGCCGAGTCGGCTGAGGGGACGGCACCCCTTCCGCCTCAGCCCCCTTCCTGGTGGCGGTCGCAGAAGTAGGAGGAGCGGCCCGACACCCGCGCCTTCCGGATGGTGCCCCCGCAGCGGGGGCAGTCCGCGCCGTCCTCCCGGTGCGGCAGGAGCCAGCTCCCCGGGACCCGGGCCTCGTCGTCAGTGCGGTACTCCACCGTCTTCCAGAGCACCTTCGTCAGCGCCCGCCACACCTCGCCCACCTGCTCCTCGTCGAGCTCGTCGACGGACGTCTCGGGGTGGACGCCGGCCTGGAAGAGGGCCTCGTCCGAGTAGGCGTTCCCCACGCCGGCCAGGATCTCCTGGTTCATGAGCGTGCCCTTGATGGTGCCGCGACGCCCCTCCAGGACCTCCCGGAAGTCCTGGAGCCCGAAGCCGTCGCCGGTGGGATCCGGGCCGAGGCCCTTCTCCTGCACGAACGCCTCGGGGGACTCGACGAGGCCGATCTCGCCCAGCTTTCTCGAGCAGGTCCACGCCAGCGAGCGGCCCCCGGCCAGGTCCAGGCGGAGGCGCGTGTAGTCCGGCTCGGGCTCGTCCGATTCGTAGACGCGCACCGTGCCGGTCATCCCGAAGTGGAGGCGCAGCCAGCGCCCGCGCTCCTCGCCGGACCGCACGAAGAGATGCTTCCCGTGACGACGGGCGGCGGTGAGCCGGTGGTCCTTCAGGGCGGAGCGGACCGTCCCCTCGGAGGTGTCCACGAGAAGGCCCGCGGGGCGGAGGCTCACGGTCTCCACGGTGCGGCGGAGGGCGCGCTCCTCCACGGTCCGGCGGGCGGCTTCGATCTCGGGCATCTCGGGCATGGCGGGCTCCGGCTCTCGGGCGACCTCGGCTTCGGCCCGTCAGCCCCGCAAAGCGCGTTCCACCCTGGGCCGCCTCAGCCCCCGGGCATCTCCAGATCCAGGAGGAAGGGCCCCGCGGACAACCCGCGTGCGGTCCCCGCCTCCTCCAGGAGCCCGCCCTCGGGGTCCACGCCGGCGGTGAACCCTTCGCCCGTACGCAGCCGCAGCGTCCGGGCGCCCCCGTCCAGCGCCACCTCGTCGGCGTCCCCCGCGGCCATCCGCTGCGCCAGGCGCAGGAAGGCCCACCGGGCGAAGGGCTCGGACGTGAGCTCGTCCAGCGCCCACGGGCCGGCCTCGGCCGCGGAGTCGGCGGGCGGGGCGCCGAGCGACGGCACGGAAGCCCGGCCCCCGGGCCGGGTCACGCCACCGGTGTCCAGCTCCAGGCGATCGCCGGCGGCCAGGAGCTCCAGGCGGATCCCCCGGGCGGTGCGGGGCTCGGTGCCGATCCCGGCGTCGGAGGCGTCGACCAGCAGGACGCTCGACGCGCCCACCACCCGTCCGGCCCCGTCCTCCACCACGAGCGCCGTGTTCTCGTCGATGCCCACCCCCAGGTCGTCCTCCTCCTCCAGGACCCCCACCACCAGGCGCCCCCAGCGCCCGCGCGCCAGGTGGTGCTGCCCGACGATCCCCCACGTGACAAGGTCCATCCCCGGGAGGACCCACACACCCTCGCCGTCGGCTTCGCCGTCTCCGTCGGCGTCCCGCGCCACCCCGGAGGCCAGCGCCTCGTCGGGGGAGCCCCCGGCGATGCTTCGGGCGCTCATCATGGCGGCGCCGGCGCTGGTGCCGGCCACCACGGCCCCCTCCTCCCAGCGGCGCATGAGCACCTGGTAGGCCGGCGTGTCCCCGTCGGCCGGGCGGAAGGTGTGCACGATGCGGGACTGGGAGCCGCCCACGAACCAGAAGCCGGAGCACGTCGACAGGCGGCGCACGACCTCCGGATCCGAGGCGGCCTCGGGGTTGTCGGTGGTGATCCAGAGGCCGACGACGTCGAGGCTGTCGGCGGCGTGGGCCGGGTCCGCGGCGTAGCGTCGGAACGTCTCGATGGCGCGCCCCATGGACTCCCGGGGCGCGCCCGACGCCGTGGGCACGACGCAGAAGGGCCCCTCCCCCTCCCGGGCCTCGAGCACGGCGTGGTGGACCGGCGCGTTGTCGGCGTCCAGCGCGCCGCCGACGATCACCAGGCGACCGGGCCCCTCGTCGGGGGCGTCGCCGGAACCGGTAGGCGCCGGATCGCCCTCGCAGCCCAGGGTCGAGGCCAGGAGGAGGGCCGCGAGGGTGGCGGAGATCGGGCGGGCGGATGCGGGACGGGACATGGCGTCGGGGGCTCGGGAGGCGTCGGGGCGGCCATGGCATCCTGGGCCCCGGGGGCTCGGCGCGCCACCGCCCGGGCCCTTGTCCCTCCGGGCGGCCCCCGAGACCTTGCGGGACGGTGCCCTCCCCGGCGTCGGGTCGCTTCACGACCCGGCCGGCCCGGTGGGGGCGCCGCGCGTTTCGGCGCATCGTCCCGCCATCCCGCCACCCCTTCCGCCATGCCCCGCTACCAACCGCCCGACGCACGTGAAAGCCCCCGCTTCGGGGGCGTCCGCACCTTCCTTCGCCTCCCCCACCTCCAGACCACCGACGACGTGGACTTCGCGGTGGTGGGCATCCCCTTCGACACCGCCACCACCTACCGGGTGGGCGCCCGCTTCGGCCCCCAGGCCATCCGGGCCGGCTCCACCATGC
>CAZAQV010000059.1:0-10328 GCA_964487255.1 uncultured Polyangiales bacterium
CGGATGCGACCTGTGATGGCATCGACGACGACTGTGATGGGGTCGCCGATGACGATTACGTCAGTCAATCGACCAGTTGTGGCGTCGGAGCCTGTGGCGCAACGGGCGCGACATCGTGCGTAGGCGGCACGGTTCAAGACAGCTGCACGACCGGTACGCCGGCGGTGGACGATGCCACGTGCGACGGCGTTGACGACGACTGTGACGGCATCGCTGATGAAGATTGCCAGCAGTGCGTTCCTTCAGCCTCGGACGACAGCACATGTGATGGGGTTGACGACGACTGCGATGGCATCGCCGATGAGGATTTCATAGGGGCCGGCACCCGCTGTCCTTTCCCGTCGCCAAATAACTGTTCGCGGGGTCGCTTCGTCTGTATTGATGGCTCGGCTGTAGATAGCTGTTCGTTGCTCGACTTGCCGGACGACACAACGTGCGATCGTTTCGATGACGATTGTGATGGTTTTGTTGACGAAAGCTGGCTCAGCAGCGCAACGACATGTGGTGACGGTGCCTGTGCCTCAACGGGCTCTACGGTGTGCGATCCTTTCGTTGGCGAGCGTGATACGTGTGTTCCTGGAACGCCAGAGCCCTCCGATGCGACCTGCGATCTTGTCGACAATGACTGCGATGGCGCAGTCGATGAAGAAGCAGTCCCTTCGGTGGACGATCCGACTTGTGATGGAGTCGATGATGATTGCGATGGGGCGTTCGACGAGAACTTTGCTCCTTCGCCGACGACGTGCGGACTGGGCGTATGCGAAGCTTCCGGGGTCTCGTCATGCGTTGATGGAGCAATCGAAGACAGTTGTACTCCAGCTACGGGCCCGGCGAGCGATTCGACGTGCGATGGCGTTGACGACGACTGCGATGGGTTGGTCGACGATGACTATATGGGCGAAGTGACGAGTTGTGGCGTCGGTGCGTGCGCTGCAAGTGGGAGTACAAGCTGTAGTAGCGGCGCCGTGGTCGATTCCTGTTCGCCGGGTTCGCAAGTAGACAGCGATGACAACTGCGATGGAATCGACGGCGACTGCGACGGATCTGTGGACGAAGGGTTTGTGCCGGAACCGACAAGCTGTGGGGTTGGAGTGTGTTCGGCGAGCGGAGCTACGACTTGTGTGGGCGGCACACTTAGCGATTCATGTTCGCCCGGCTCGCCGTTGTCGGCAACAGATGCCACGTGCGATGGTATTGATGATAACTGTAGCGGCGAGGCAGACGAAGATTTCGTCGGCGCTGCTACGACGTGCACGGATGGCGTGTGCGACGGCGTCGGAGAAATTAGCTGCATAGGTGGACAGGAAGTAGATACCTGTGTCGTGCCTGAGCCGGCGGCCGACGATGCGACGTGCGATGCCTTCGACGATGACTGCGACGGCGAACTCGACGAGGACTTTTCAGACCCAGAAAACAGCTGCGGCGTAGGCGCCTGTTTGCGCTATCCGCAGTGCACAGACGGTACTGTGGCATGCGTCCCGGGTACGCCCGCCCCCAGCGACATGACGTGCAACGGCATCGACGAAGACTGCGATGGCCTTTTCGACGAGGATTTCGTCGGCACTTCAACCTGCGGCGTCGGAGCATGCCAGGCGACGGGAACAGCTACCTGTCAAAACGGCACTGTCGTTGAGCAATGCACGCCCGGCAGCCCCGCGAGCAGCGACGCGACGTGCGATGGCATCGACGATGACTGCAATGGCATTGCTGACGAGGACTACATTCCGCTCGCCACTTTTTGTGGCGTTGGTGCTTGCGAAGCCTCCGGGACCACATCGTGTGTCGGTGGGCAAGTTCAAGACTCGTGCACTCCTGGAACGAAGACCGGAAGCGATCAGGACTGCAACGGCATCGACGACAACTGCAACGGCGCTGCCGACGAGTTCTATATTCCAACACCGACCTCATGTGGAGTCGGTGCATGCCAGGCCACGGGCGCAACCGAATGTGTCGAGGGAACAGTCGTCGACAACTGTGTTGAAGGAGACCCGGCTGCGGACGACTCGGTCTGCAACAACATCGACGATGACTGCAACGGGCTGATCGATGAGGACTTCGTCAACCAGCCATCGAGCTGCGGAGTGGGCGCTTGCTCAGCGGACGGCTTGCTGTCCTGTGTGTCGGGTACGCTGGTCGACAGTTGCCAGCCTGGTGCGCCGGCGCCAGTGGACTCCACTTGCGACGCGCTTGATGATGACTGCGATGGCGCTTCGGACGAGGACTACGCGCCGCAAACAACCTCGTGCGGCGTTGGCGCGTGCGGCGCCATTGGAACTTTGGAGTGTGACCTGGGCACGCAAATCGATACATGCACGCCGGGCTCCGCTCTTGGATCAGACTCGACCTGCGACGGCTTCGATGACGACTGCGACGGCATGGTCGACGAAAGCTGCGAAGGCGTTCCGTCCGATCTTTCTCTTGTCGCGCCGCCGTTGCCGGATAACCAGATTACGCCATTTGCGGACATGGTGTCGTATCTGTACGAGGGGAGCCCGCGGGTTCAGCGTGACGTCGACGTCGCAGCCTTCGAGGAAAAGCGAATGGGCGCGGTCTTTGGCCACGTGTTTGACCGAGCTGGTATTCCGGTTTCCGACGTCCGAGTAACCGTCAAGGACCACCCCGAGTTTGGTTGGACCCTCACGCGTGCCGACGGTCGCTTCGATCTCGCGATCAACGCCGGTGGAACGCTGGTGATCGAGTACTCGCATCCAGCGTACCTCCACGCCGTCCGCACTATCGAGACCGAATGGGGCGGCTACCTCAGCGTTGCCGACCTTGTCGTCACCGAGCAGAGCACGACGGTCTCCTCGGTCAATTTGGCGTCAACCGACTACCAAGTTGCACAAGGCGATGTGGTCACGGATGCGGACGGAACTCGAACCGGTATCGTCGTCGTTCCACCTCAGACGACGGCCACAGCATTTATCGATGGTGACACCAGCGTTTCGCTTTCGGGAACTGTCTCCGTGCGGGTTACCGAGTACACCGAGGGCGACATGGGTCCGGACGCGATGCCTGCGCCGCTTCCTTTTGAGTCGGGCTACACCTATGCGGCGGCATTCACGATCGACGAAGCCGAAGCTCTTGGTGCCGAACGGGTCGACTTTTCGACGCCGCTTCCGTTCTACCTCGATAACTTTCTGGGGCTTCCCGTCGGCGCGGATGTGCCACTTGGATACTTCGACCAGGAGCTTGGGCGCTGGCAAGGCACCGAACCGGGAGAGGTGATGCGCGTCTGGGCGATTGGATCCCAAACGCCAGCGAGGGCGCTCTTCGATCAGAACAACGACAACTTCCCGGACAACGAAGCGATGACGGGAATTTCAAACGAGGAAGCCGAACTCATCGCAACGCTTTACGCCGAAGGTGACGAATTCGTCCGAGTCGAACTTTCTCACTTCACCGACTACGACGCGAATTTGGGAATCGGCCCGCCTGACGACGCGAAGTTTCCGGAAACCGATGACGAGAAACTCGAAAGCGCGGAGCCTGACTCCGACGAGCTGAGCTGCGGCTCGGTGATCGGCTGTACCCGCCGAACGCTTGGCGAAAGCATACCGATCGCCGGTTCGGGCAGCTCGCTGGTTTACCAGAGCGAGCGAATGCGTTTTGCGGCAGACCGGTTCAAGATCGACGTGCCGATTGCAAAGAGCGAACCACCGGCCTCTGTGAAGACCATCGTGGCCGAAGTTGCAGTCGCTGGCAACGTCTTCACCCAGCGCCGTGACGCCCTAACGGTGTCCGTCGGCGATGTCGTCACGTTCGAATGGGATGGGCGCGACGTTGCGGGGCGTGAAGTGCAAGGGACGCAACTCGCTGGCGTCACTGTAAAGTATTGCTACCAGGCGCAGTACACCGATTCGCCAACCTTCGGCGGAAACACCGGCCAAGCCATCAGTTTCCTTGCCGGCAGTGCTCGCGAGGAACTTTGCCTGTCCTCGCGTTGGACGACGAAGCTCGGCGGAACCTACTACTCGCCCAACGTAGGGGTTGCCGGATGGGACCTCTCCGAGCACCACTACTACGACACAAGCGAAGGGATCCTATGGCTTGGCTCGGGTCAAAAGCGCCGCGTCTCGAAGTACGGCGGCATGAGCTTGCTTCACACCATCCCGGCCTCCGAGCTGCCTCCAACCATGCAGGATGTGGGCCCAGACGGCGCGCTTTATATGGTCCAAATTCAACCTCTCCCGCTGCCTCGCAAGATTTTGCGCTATCGCGAGTCGGACGGCCTCCAAGTTATCTGGGACGGCTCCGGCAAGCCGGCTTCCGGCAACGTGCCGGACGGTACGCTTTTGGCCGACGCCGACTTTGGCCTTTTGGTCCGTGTTGCTGTGGACCGAGAAGGGCGTCTGTTGATCGGAGATCAGTCAAAGATCTACCGTGTCGAACACAACGGGACAGTTCACCGATTCGCAGGTGGTGGTAGCCTGGTTCCCACGCCAGAGGGCGTTGCTGCGCTTGACGCAAACCTTGATTCAGTCTCGAGGTTCACGCACGACCGCGCCAATGGTGTCACGTTCGTGCCGACCGACATCGGTCGCCTTTACCGCATCTCGGCGGATGGGCTTGTGACCCGCCACGCGGGCAGTGGCGCCAGCAACTGCTTGATTTTTCCAAATGAAGGCGAGCCCGCACTCGAACAGCCGTTTTGTGGCGGTGCGCTCGGAAAGGTTGTCGACGTCGATTCACGAGGCCAGTTTGTTCAAGCCTACGGCGGGACACTTTCGTGGGTCGACAACATGGGCAAGGTCGCTGCCTTCCGCTTCACGACCAGCGGAGGCGAGTTCGCGAGCTTCATCGAAGACCTACATTTTCTCTCGGACAACTCGTTCGTGTGGGGTCGGCGTGAAGGCTCAGACTTCGATGGTAGCCCCATCTCGTGGGGCGTGTTCCGCACTGATTTTTCTGGAGAAACGACGCGGCTTATGGGCGAGGGATCCAATCCGCTCGCCGGGGACGGCGTCGCGGCGACCTCGTTCGACCTTGGCCCCGACCGAGGAGGTCTCAACCGTCCGAAGATCCAAGTTCTCCCGAATGGCGATGTTTACCTTCTACGCGACCAGCTCAGTGGGCCGACAGAACTCTACCTCCTTCACAACGAGGTCACGCCTGTCGTGCCTTCGGCGGACGGCAGCGTTGTCTACACCTTCGACGAGGGTGGGCTTCATCAACAAACAGTTGATGCTGATACCGGCGTTGTGCTTCGTAGTTTTGAGTACGATACGGCCGGCAGGCTCTTGCGTTCGATCGACCGAGAGGGGCTCGTTACACAAATCGAGCGCGACGGCTCCGGCGCGGCGTTTGCGGTGACCGCGCCTTATGGCCAGCAGACATCTCTTGCGACAAACCTCGATGGCTACCTCGCAAGCGTGAGTAACGAACTGTCCGAGGCGTACTTGTTGGAATACGACGGCACGCAGCCCGGCGCGCTATCGAAGATGACAGACCCGCTCCTGCGCGAGCACAACTACACGTTTGTAGACGGCTACCTCTCGCTCGACGAAGACCCGGTCGGAGGCTCAACCGCCCTGTCTGCGTCTGAAAACGGCTCGAAGCAGCTCATCGACAAGACGACCGCGCTTGGGCGCACGACGCACTATGAGATCGACAGCCAGGCCGACGGCGCGTCGAAGCGCTCGGTCACTGACCCGGCGGGCTTTACGACCGACCAGTTCACCAACCAATCGAGCGGCGCAACCGTGGTCATGCCCGACGGTACCGTGTCCACGTCCATTGGGGCACCGGATCCACGTTTTGGGATGTCCGCGCCATACTCGGCACAAACCGAGACCGCGCTGCCTTCTGGGCTCACGCGTTCGACGACAACGACGCGCGATGTCGTGCTCAGTAACCCGGTCGACCCGCTTTCGGTCGTCTCGATTTCGCAGACGCAAACCGTAGGTACGGACGCGCCGGCGACGTCTGACTTTGACGCTGCAGCAAACGCCTACACTTCGGTGAGCCCAGAAGGTCGAAGCTCGATCACGGAACTCGACGCGCTCGGTCGCGTCTCGCGCGTATCGGTTCCGGGCATTGCACCCGTCGATTACACGTACGACAGCGACGGACGTATCGAGACCATCACGCAAACCTCGGCAACCGACGGCACGCGCATGACAACGTACAGCTACGATACCGACGGCTTCCTTCAGTCGGTGACGGCGCCGTCGCTCCGGCAGACTTCGTACACTTACGATGCCGTCGGCCGGCCGCTCACCACGACGCTCCCAGACAGCCAGCAGCTGTCCACCACGTGGGATGCGATGGACAACCTGAGGTCCATTACGCCTCCAGGCCGCGCCGCCCACAACTTCAGCTACACGCCACGCGACCAAGTGCAGAGCTACGACCCGCCGGATGCAGGCACGGCGACGGGCAGCTCGGGCCAGAGCTATGATCTTGACCGCGCGCCGCGCGTCTCGACGCTGATGGACGGCCGAACGGTTGATGTGAGCTACGACCTTGCCGGTCGCGTGGACTTTGTGACGGTGGGACGCGGCATTTACGATTATTCGTACTCGCCTCTCGACGGGAAGGTGATTGGTCTTCGCAATCCAGAGAACGACCAACTGGCCATGGCCTATGACGGGCCGCTCTTGACCCGCGTGACGTGGAACCCCGGCACAACCGCCGAGTACCCGAGCGCGTATGTGGGCTTTGGCTACGACGATCACTTCCGCGTCACGGAGATCGATGTCGATGGAGACCTGGTTTCCTACGCCTACGACCAGGACGGCTATATCACTGCGGTTACGCCAGACGGCAGCGGCTCGGGCTTGCTCGTCTCCCGCGATCCGCTCAATGGCCTGCTCACGGGCACATCGCTCACCGACAGCGGAAGCGGCAACAGCGTTGCAACCTCGCGCTCGCACAACGACTTCGGCGAAGCGATCAGCATGAATACCACCTTTGCTGGTGGCGACCTGGGCTATGCATTCAGTTACGACGCTGACGGGCGCATCGATAGCCGCCAAGAGACGAGTGGCGCGAGCAGCACGGCGCAAACCTACGAGTACGACCTGCGCGGACGGCTCACGGATGTCTACGTCGATAGCGTGCTCACTTACGAGTATGACTACGACGCAAACGGCAACCGTGTTGCTTACACTGGCCCGGAAGGCACAGTCGCAGCAACATACGATGCTCAAGATAGGCTGCTGACGTACGGCAGCAACTCGTACACCTACAACGACCACGGCCAGCTCACGTCGAAGACAGATGCGGGCGGGACGACCAGCTACAACTACGACGAACTCGGCAACTTGCTCTCCGTGACGCTGCCGGATTCCACGCTCATCGAGTACATCATCGATGCACTCGGGCGCCGCGTCGGGAAGAAAGTAAACGGCACGCTCGTTCGGCAGTGGACCTACCAAGATGGCCTGAATCCTGTCGCCGAGTACGACGGCAGTGGCAACCTCATCCAACAGTTTGTGTACGCCACGCGCATGAACGTGCCCGACCTCATCATCCGTGGCGGCACCACCTACCGCGTGATCGCCGACCAAGTTGGCAGCGTGCGCCGCATTGTCGAGGTGAGCACGGGTGCTATAGTTCAGGAGATTGCGTACTCGCCGTTTGGCAAGGTCTTGTCGGATAGTTCACCGGGCTGGCAACCGTTTGCGTTCGCAGGTGGCTTGTATGACCAGCAAACGAAGCTCGTTCGCTTCGGTGCGAGAGATTACGATGCGGAAACTGGGAGGTGGACCGCGAAGGATCCTGCGGGATTCAGCGGAGGCGCGAATCTCTATAACTACAGTTATTCCAATCCGATCAATTTTGTAGACGTTACCGGGCGGCATCCTGTCGTCGTCATTGTAATTATCGGGGGCGCCGTAGGATTCAATTTATGGAATCCATCGTCGGCTGCTGCTCCAGCAACATCGGACCACTCCACAGTGGGCCCTACTAGCGACGAGGCCATGACAAGCATGGCGGTGGAGGGAGCAGCCGGTCTCGCCTTTTCCGCGGCCGGACCGTTGATGTCTTCGGTCGCATCCTCTCCCGCAGGAAGGGCATGCTTCAAGGCTTTCGGTGAGCTGCTTGAGGATACGGCAGGCAACGTAAAGATACCCGGTAGCCTTATGCGCAAGTTCCCCAGTGAGCATTTGGGAAAGTCGTTAGAAGAAATCAAAGATGCTCTGAAAACTGCAAAAGGCAAAGACAAGGTTAGCCTGCAGCGAGCGAAGAAAATACTTCAAGAACAAGAGCGTCTTCTTGAGAAAGTGAAGAACAAGTAAGTGACAGAAAAGAATCAAAATGGATGGTACTCGGCGGTACTCTTATATCGTTCACAGATCACTGATAGCCGTGAAGACGGCCTTTGGGAATGCAGCGTGCGACTCTTCAGAGGCTGCACTGAAGAAGAAGTTCGAAATCTCGCGGAAGAAGAAGGGAGGCGAAGCGAGCACAGCTATGAAAATCCCGATGGGCAGACGGTTTCCTGGTTGTTTAAGAAAGTTCTCCGAATCGAGGAGTTAAACGAAACCACCATTCATCCTGGAATCGAGGTTTTCAGCTGGATGGATAATGCGGAAGCGGAACCCGATGGATGGCCTCGGATCTGAGGACGAGTCTGTAACGATTTTTGTGTATCGGCGATTGGGTGAAGTTTTTGAACACACGTCCCCAAAGGGCTTTGGGAGGAGAGGGGAGTTGAAGGGGTGGGATGCGTTGCAGAGCACTTCGACGAGGCAGGTCGAGCCGCGTGTTGGTGATGAAGGTGGCGAGGGCGCATAGCTGTGGCATTCCAATCGGGGTCTGCGAACCTAAGTTGTGACCTGCGAACGCACCGATGCGCTGAGGAGGGGAGTTCGCCGGCGCGGTGAGGCTTGTTTGGTGTGAAGTAAGCTAGGTTTGGCCGAGGAGGCGCTTCATTTTCCAAGTGCCCTCGGGGAAGTCGGTGGTGATGCCTTGGGCGTGCCCGACCTCATCATCCGAGGCGGCACAACCTACCGCATCATCGCCGACCAAGTCGGTTCCGTCCGACGCATTGTCGAGGTTTCCACAGGCGCAGTCGCGCAAGAACTCACGTACTCGCCATTCGGCAAAGTGCTCAGCGACTCCTCACCCGGCTGGCAGCCCTTCGCATACGCCGGCGGCCTCTACGACACCGACACCAAACTCGTCCGCTTCGGCGCTCGCGACTACGACGCCGAAGTCGGCCGCTGGACCGCAAAGGATCCTGCAGGCTTCAAGGGCGGCTTGAACGTATTCGTCTATGTAGAGGCAGACCCAGTGAACTTCGTAGATCCCCACGGCAAGTGGCTCATTGCTTGGCCCGTAGCTGTTGAGGTCGGCGCCTACGCTCTCGTCGCGGTCGCGGCAATTGGTGCGGCAATCAACAGCCTGTTTGAAGATGAGGACGAGGAAGAAGAGCCTTGCCCTGGAGAAGCTGCTGAAGCTGCGAGAGACGCCGCTGGTCAGCAGCACGGTCGAAGACACGCAACGTACGTCGGTGGGCACAAAGACGGACAGGTCGTTGCAGGTTGCTCGGGCAATCCGTCAGGATGTGCGGAGGATGATGTAGCCCGGCAACTAGGCCCGGACGCCAACATGACCAAGGCAAAAGGTTGGCGGAGAAATCCGGCTACCGGAGATGTCGAATGGACGGAGATCCCGGTATGCAAGAACTGCCAGGGGAAGTATAGTCCGAGCCAATTCCCTCCCGGAACTCCTGCTGACCCGGGCGGCGCATGGGGCCGATAATGGAGATCTGGAAAGCCGAACTAAGTCGATACCCGTGGGCGCAGTTGCACGAGGCTTCCGGTCCCGCGGTGGAGATTCCGGGTTCGCTTGAGGAAATGTTTACCGCAGACTCGCCGGATGCGGTGAAAGCAGCATACTGGAAGCTCGAAAACCATGTCGTAGTTCAGGGCCAGCTTTTCAACGTTGCTCCCCCGGTTGTATCCGTGCTGCTGGCGGCTCTGCTGGATCACTCACCCTCTTTCGTGCGCATTGGTATACTTGAACTGCTGTTCCAGATCCTGAACGGGGAGTCTCATAGTTCCGAACGTGAGCAAGACCTAAGCGACACTTGCAGGCAACTAGCGCGGGCCGGGCTTTGGCTCTTGTACGCTGAACTCAAAGCCGAGCTACCGGGTCAACGAGCAGCGGCTATCGAAATTCTCGAACTCATAGAGACCGACGCATCTCGCCTAGAGGCAATGAGGGCCAGCTTTCTATCCCAGTTACCGGAACCGATGTCCCCAAAGTCAATTCTGTAACTAACGTCCTCAGGTTGAATTTCAAGCAACCAACCTCCCCAAAGGGGAGCCCCGGGGACGCTCTTTGTCATTTCGTTTCGTGAGTAGCGCTAGGTGATT
>CAZAQV010000060.1:0-9859 GCA_964487255.1 uncultured Polyangiales bacterium
GAGCTTGAGGCTCGGGCCGACCACGATGACCGAACGGCCGGAGTAGTCGACGCGCTTGCCGAGAAGGTTCTGGCGGAAGCGCCCCTGCTTGCCCTTGAGCATGTCGCTGAGCGACTTGAGCGGGCGCTTATTGGGACCGGTAATGGTCTTACCACGACGTCCGTTGTCAAAGAGAGCGTCCACAGCTTCTTGAAGCATGCGGCGCTCGTTGCGGATGATGATTTCCGGAGCGTTGAGCTCGATCAGGCGCTTCAAACGATTGTTACGGTTGATAACGCGGCGATATAGATCGTTCAGATCCGAGGTCGCAAAGCGGCCACCGTCGAGTGGCACCAGCGGACGAAGGTCCGGAGGAAGCACTGGAATAACAGAAAGCATCATCCACTCTGGACGATTGCCCGAGTCCTTGAACGACTCGACGACTTTGAGACGCTTGGCGAACTTCTTGCGCTTGGCCTCGCTCGTCGTGGTCTTCATGTCGACACGGAGGGACTCTGCAAGCGAATGGACATCGACCTCTTTGAGCATCTCCAAGACAGCTTCGCCGCCCATGCCTGCGATAAAGGCGTCATCGCCGAGCTCGTCCTCGAGCTCTTGGAACCGCTCCTCGCTGAGGATTTCGCCCTTCTCAAGCGGGGTCTCGAGCGGATCAACAACCACGTAGGACTCGCAGTAGAGAACCCGTTCGAGGTCCTTGAGCGTAATGTCGAGCACCGCACCGATACGGCTCGGAAGACTCTTGAGAAACCAGATATGCGCGACTGGAGTGGCCAACGTGATATGGCCAAGACGCTCACGACGCACCTTGCTCTGAATGACCTCGACACCGCACTTCTCGCACACGATGTTCTTGTGCTTCATGCGCTTGTATTTGCCGCAAATACACTCGTGGTCCTTGACCGGACCGAAGATCTTCGCGCAGAAGAGGCCATCGCGCTCGGGTTTGAACGTGCGGTAGTTAATGGTCTCTGGCTTTTTAACTTCGCCATGTGACCACTCGCGAATCTTCTCCGGCGATGCGATCGAGATGCGAATCGCAGAGAAGGCAAGTGGGTCTTGGGGCTTATCGAAGAAACTGAAAATGTCCTTCATGGTTCCTACTCCTCCTCGGCGGCGACCATCTTGTCCCGCTTCTGACCGGTTGGGTCATCGATCAATTCTACGTTCAAGCACAGCGCTTGAAGTTCTTTCATCAGCACGTTGAAACTTTCTGGGATGCCCGCATCGATGCGGTTCTCGCCTCGCACGATCGATTCGTACATCCGGACACGGCCCTGGACGTCGTCCGATTTGACGGTCAGGAACTCTTGGAGCGCGTAGGCAGCGCCATATGCTTCCATTGCCCAGACCTCCATCTCTCCAAGACGTTGGCCACCGAACTGCGCCTTACCACCCAGCGGCTGCTGCGTGACGAGCGAGTAAGGCCCGATGCTCCGAGCGTGAATCTTCTCGTCGACAAGGTGGTGTAGCTTGAGCATGTACATCACGCCGACCGTGACATCCTCGTGGAACGCCTCGCCGGTGCGACCGTCAAACAGGACGCTCTGACCGTTGGTCTGTTGCCCCGCGAGCCAAAGCAGCTCTTTGATCTCGGTCTCGTCAGCTCCGTCGAAGACCGGAGTCGCCAGGTGAAGACCACCTTTGAGTTTGCGAACAAAGCGCGCCAAATCCTTGTCATCAAGTTCATCGACGAGCTCGGAAACCTCTCCTCGCTTGTAGATTTTCTTGAGGAGCTGCCTGACTTCTTCAAGCTTCTGATTCTGCTCATCGACCATCGGCTGCAGCCGCTGACCCAACTGCAGACCGGCCCAACCAAGGTGAGTCTCAAGGATCTGCCCAACGTTCATACGGCTTGGAACACCGAGCGGGTTGAGCACAATGTCGACCGGAGTGCCGTCCTCAAGGTAAGGCATGTCTTCCTCAGGCAGGATGCGACTCACGACACCCTTGTTCCCGTGACGACCCGCCATTTTGTCACCGACTTGGAGCTTTCTCTTGATGGCGATGTAAACCTTCACCATCTTGATGACGCCGGGAGGCAATTCATCGCCCTTCGAGAGTTTCTCGATCTTCTCCTGGAAAAGCGTCTCGATCGCGCTGACCTGCTCCTCGAGTTCGCCGAGCACGCGATCGATCTTGTCTTTGCTCTTGTCGATCTCGATGTGGCCCCAGTACTTGCGAGGGATGCCATCGAGGTCTTCCGCGGTGATCTTCGCACCGCGAGCCAACAATACTTTACCCTTGCTATCGACGAGCTTCGCGGTCGTATCCTTGCCAAGCAGGATGCGGCGCACACGATCGTAGGTCGAGTCGCGGAGGATCTTAATCTCGTCTGCCATGTCTTTTTCGAACTGGCGACGCTCGGCCTCCTCGATCTGCTTGGTGCGCTCGTCCTTTTCCGTGCCTTTACGCGCGAAGACCCGTGCGTTGATCACGACACCACGCTCACCAGGCGGAACCTTCAAGCTCGTGTCGCGAACATCCGCGGCCTTCTCGTGGAAGATGGCACGAAGAAGCTTCTCCTCAGGAGAAAGCTGGGTCTCGCCCTTCGGCGTGATTTTGCCAACCAGAACGTCACCCGCTTCGACTTCGGCACCGATACGCACGACACCCGAGTCATCGAGGTCTTTGAGTGCGTCTTCGCCGACATTGGGGATGTCACGGGTGATCTCCTCTTTGCCGAGCTTCGTGTCACGCGCAACACACTCGAACTCTTCGATGTGAATCGACGTAAAGACATCGTCTTTGGCGATGCGCTCGGAGACGAGGATAGAGTCCTCGAAGTTGTAGCCGCCCCACGGCATAAACGCGACCACCGCATTTCTGCCGAGCGCCAGTTCACCCATCTCACAAGAAGGACCGTCCGCGATCACATCGCCGGCCTTGACCTTGTCTCCCGCACGCACGATTGGCGTTTGGTTGTAAGCGGTATTCTGGTTCGAGCGTGTGAACTTCTTGAGACGATAGATGTCCGGAAGCGACGCTTCACCATCGGCACGAACCACGATGCGTGCTGCATCGACACTGTCGACCACACCGGAGCGCTTGGCCACCTGACAAACACCCGAGTCGCGCGCACAACGTGCTTCGAGCCCTGTGCCCACGATGGGTGCCTCAGAACTAATGAGCGGCACCGCCTGGCGCTGCATGTTCGATCCCATGAGCGCACGGTTTGCGTCGTCGTGCTCGAGGAACGGGATGAGCGAGGCCGCGACCGATACGAGCTGATTCGGCGACACGTCCATCAGGGTCACTTGCTCGGGTGGAACCATCATCGGCTCGCCGTTGATTCGCGCGTTGATGAGGTGGCCCTTGAGCTTCTTCGAACGACCGTCGATTTCCGCATTGGCCTGAGCGATGTGGTGCCCCTCTTCCTCGAGCGCACTGAACCACTGAATTTCGTCTGCGACCCGGCCCTCCTCGACGCGACGATATGGCGTCTCGACGAAACCGAACTCGTTGACGCGCGCAAAGGTCGAAAGCGACGCAATGAGGCCAATGTTCTGACCTTCCGGCGTCTCAATCGGGCAAATGCGACCATAGTGCGTCGTATGTACGTCGCGAACCTCGAAGCTCGCGCGTTCGCGCGTCAAACCGCCCGGGCCAAGGGCTGAAAGGCGACGCTTGTGGGTCACCTCCGACAGTGGATTGGTTTGATCCATGAACTGCGAGAGCTGACTCGAGCCAAAGTACTCTTTGACGACCGCCATCATGGGCTTGGCGTTGACCAAGTCATGCGGCGAAAGCGTCTCGATCTCTGCCGAGAGGTTCATCTTTTCTTTGATCGCGCGCTCCATACGAACCAGGCCGATCCGGCATTGGTTCTCCATGAGCTCACCGACGGCGCGAACGCGGCGGTTTCCAAGGTGGTCGATGTCATCAACCGTACCCCTGCCATTCTTCAGATCGATGAGGTGTCGAACGGTGTACAGGATGTCCTCGTGCGTAAGCACGGTGGACTCGATGTTCTTCTTCTCCTCATCATCACGATGGAACTTGTAGTTGAGCTTCAGACGGCCAACCCGCGATAGGTCGTAGCGCTCAGGATTGAAGAACAGGTTGTTGAGGAAGGTCCGCGCCGTATCGAGCGTGGGAGGGTCTCCGGGCCGCATGCGTCCGTAGATCTCGAGCACAGCATCATCTTGTGTTGCGGTCTTGTCAGCGACCAAGGTATCGCGCAGATACGAACCCACGTTGAGGCCGTCGATGAAAAGGATCTTGAAGTCCTTAACCTTCGCCTCTCGCAGCGCGTCGATCTTCTCCTCGGTGATCTCTTCGTTGACCCCAAGAAGCACCTCGCCCGTCGATTGGTCGACCACGTCTTCAGCCGCGTACTTCCCGAACAGCTCTTCCGTTTCGATCGGAAGGCTCTTCAGCTTCGAGTTCTTTAGGCGGCGAATCGCACCGCGCGTGAACTTGCGGTTCTTTTTGACAATGACTTCGTTGCCAACCTTGATATCGCGCGTCGCGCGCTGGCCTGCGAGCAGGTCAAACTCAAGGGACTTCGAAAGCTTCTTGCCATCGAGGAAAACTGTCTCGGTGTCATAGAAGAAGTCGAGAAGCTGGTGGGTCGTGTAGCCGAGTGCTTTGAGCAACGTGGTCGCGTGCAGCTTGCGACGACGGTCAATGCGCACGTACAGCAAGTCTTTGGGATCGAACTCGAAGTCGAGCCACGAGCCACGATACGGGATAATGCGCGCCTGGTAGAGCAGCTTACCCGAGGCATGTGTCTTGCCCTTGTCGTGATCGAAGAACACGCCGGGTGAACGGTGCAGCTGAGAGACAACAACACGCTCGGTGCCATTGATGATGAAGGTGCCGTTCTCGGTCATCAGCGGAATCTCGCCGAAGTAGACGTCTTCGTGTTTGATGTCGCGAATCGCGCGCTCACCATTGTCACCGACGGTGTCGTAGATCATCAACTCGATCGTGACCTTGATGGGCGCCGCATAGGTCATGCCGCGCTCCATGCACTCGTTCACGTCGTACTTGGGTCGCTCGAGCATGTAGCCGACAAAGACCATTTCGCTGTTGCCGTTGAAATCTCGAATCGGGAAGACGCTCTTGAAAACGCCCTGAAGCCCAATGTCCTCACGCTCTTCGGGTGGAACATTGGCCTGAAGGAACTTTTCGTAGGAGCGCTTCTGGATATCGATCAGATTCGGAATATCGATGATTCGCTCGATCTTTCCGAAGCTATGACGGACGCGAAAGTTATTCTGAACGGTGGCAGCCATGGGGTCTCAATTCTCGGTGGGGGTGGGTGTAAGACACTTGCGTTCTAGATGAACGCCAGCGATCTCGCATGCGCCGCGAAGCGCCGCGATGATCGCATATTTAGGCGGATGATCCTGTCTTTTGGATACACGCGTCCGCACCGACGCCAAAGCGCCGGAAACGGAAGCAATTTCGGGAAGCGAGGGGTTGGGCCATGTCTTGTGCGGTCCCTGCTTTCGCAGGAACCCAGCACCTACTTGACAGTGACCTTCGCGCCCGCTTCTTCGAGCTTCTTCTTGATGTCTTCAGCTTCTTCTTTCGAAACAGCTTCCTTCAAAACTTTGGGAGCTGCCTCAACGAGAGCCTTCGCGTCAGCAAGACCAAGCGAGGTGATCTCGCGAACCGCCTTAATGACGTTGATCTTCTTGGCGCCAGCTTCGGTGAGCTCGACATCAAACTCCGTCTTCTCTTCCTCAGGAGCCGCATCAGCAGCAGCACCGCCTGCACCGGCGACTGCGACGGGAGCGGCGGAAACGCCCCACTTCTCCTCGAGTGCCGTCACAAGGCCTGCGACCTCCATCACGGTCCACGAGCTGAGCTCCTCAATCATTTGTTCCTGGGTCATGTTTGCCATTTTTCTATCTCTCCAATTTTGCCCGCTGTCTCTTCACTGCCACGCAGTTTCGTCTGTACGGGAAAAGTTTTTGTTGTCTAAGGGGGTTGTTTTCTAAAAAGGTGGCGTTCTACTCGTCGCCTGCGCGTGTCTTGGCATCGAGTACGTATGCGAGGTTTTGGGCCGGTGCGCCGAGCTGACGTACCAAACACTGAGCGGGTGCCATGAGCTGCGCGAGCAGCATCGCTCGCACTTCGTCCTTACCAGGAAGAGCAGCAAGCTGGTTCTCCACTGCTGCACCATCGAAGTACTGGCCTTCCATGTATCCGCACTTGACCTGAAGAAACTCTTCATTCTTGGGGTCTTCTTTGCGGAAGTCCTTGATGATCTTCGCTGCTGTCGAAGGGTCTTCGTAGCTCCAAGCAATACCCGTTGGGCCCTTGAGGCTCGCCGCGAACGCGTCACTCTTACCAAGTTCACTGTCGGCCAGAGCTTTGCTCACGAGCGTGTTTTTTACGACTCGATACTCGATCGCCTTCTCACGAAAACGTGCACGAAGTTCGGTAACTTGCTCCACCGAAAGACCTCGGAAGTCCACCAAAACGGTTGCGATGGCCTTGTCGAAGCTCTCTTTGATGCGCGCGACTTCCTCGAGCTTCTCGGGTCGGATGCTGCTGGCTGTTTCTGCTGTACTCATACTGCTGCCTTCCAGGCTAGAGCTCGGCATCAACCGTGCTGGGGTTAACTTTGATGCCCGGCCCCATCGTTGAAGAAAGGGTGATGCTGCGAAGGTAGGTGCCCTTTGCGGACGCGGGCTTGGCTTTGACGAGCGCGTTGACGAGCGCTTGGACGTTCGCAGCAACCTTATTGGCTTCAAACGAAACCTTACCGACGGGTACGTGCACGATTCCGGCTTTCTCGACGCGGAACGAAACCTTTCCGCCCTTTGCGTCAGAAACAGCTTTACCCACGTCAAATGTCACCGTGCCGACCTTCGGGTTGGGCATGAGACCACGTGGGCCCAGCACGCGACCAAGGCGTCCAACCTGGCCCATCATGTCGGGCGTAGCAATGACAACATCAAACTCAAGCCAACCCTCGTTGATCTTTGCAACCAGATCGTCGCCACCCACAAAGTCTGCGCCAGCTTCTTCAGCCTCTTTAACCTTCTCGCCTTTCGCAAACACCAGCACGCGCTTGGTTTTGCCGGTGCCGTGTGGAAGGACGACCGCACCGCGAACCATTTGGTCTGCGTGCTTGGGGTTGACGCCCAAACGAACGGCCAAGTCGACGGACTCATCAAAAGTCGCGTACGCAGCGTCTTTGACGAGAAAGCACGCGTCCTTGAGTTCGTATTGCTTTTGGCGGTCGACGAGTTCGAACGCCTTTTTCCTCTTCTTACCTTTTTCCATTTTATCTCCTAGCGGCTCGTTGCCTTCCACCTACGACTCAACTTTGGAGAAGAGGTGGTGTGGAGTGCCCTCGTCGCGCAGCAACGCTGACAACAGTGGGCAGCAACTCAATCGACGACGTCTACCCCCATCGAGCGAGCCGTACCGGCCAAAGACTTCATAGCTGTCTCGACAGAGCCAGCATTCATGTCTTTGATCTTTTGTTCTGCAAGCTCGCGAAGTTGTGCCTGTGTGATCTTTCCGACTTTGTCCTTATTCGGACGTGCCGAACCCGCACCGGGCTTCTTCGATATCTTGAGGCCAATCGCCTTTTTGATGAGCACCGCTGCAGGCGGCGTCTTGGTCACGAAGGTGTAAGAACGGTCCGAGTAGACGGTGATGACGACCGGAATGATCAGGCCGTTGTCCTTCTGCGTCCGTGCGTTGAACTCCTTACAGAAGGACGCGATCTGAACGCCGTGCTGACCGAGCGCCGGGCCGATGGGCGGGGCAGGGTTGGCCTGTCCACCGGGAATCTGAAGTTTGATTTGTCCAATAACCTTTTTCATGACGAACGTTCCTGTGCGTGAGGAGGACTCCTACGACGCCTTCTCGACCTGACCAAACCCGAGGTCGACGGGTGTCTCGCGACCAAAGATCGAAACCAAGACCTTGACCTTTTGCTTCTCTGCGTTGACTTCTTGAACTGCCCCCGTGAAGTTTGCGAAAGGTCCTTCGCAGACACGGACGTGATCACCTACGGAGTAGACGACCTTGAGCTTGGGCTTTGCTTGGCCTTCAGCGACCTGTTGCGTGATGGCCGCGATCTCCTTGCGCGGGACAGGCGTAGGCTTACGACCACCCACGAAACCGTTAACCTTGGGCGTTTCCTTCACCAGGTACCAAGTCTCATCGGTTAGCTCCATCTGGACGAAGATGTATCCCGGGTAAAACGTACGCGTGCTGACGCGCTTTTTGCCGCCACGGTTTTCTTGGAGGCTCTCACGAGGAATGAGAATCTGCCCGAAGTACTCTTCGTTGCCCGCGTCCTTGATGCGATGCTCAAGTGAGAGTTTCACTTTGTTTTCGTAGTTCGAATAGGCCTGCACGATGTACCATTTCATCGGCTTGCCGGACGGCCCGATCTTGACGAGTGCGGGCCCGACGTCTTCGTCGTCATCGTCATCTTCTGTTGAGGACTCGACTTGTGACCCGGCTGGCGCCGTCGATTTTGCTTCTACCAGCTCTTGCTCCGCTGGCTCATTGGCATCAGCCGAAGCTGTTTTGTCAGCGGTGGAGGAGCCTGCATCGGAGGAGACCGCACTGGAAGGTGCAGAGGTGACCTCAACCATCTGCGTCTCTTCTTCTCTCTTTTCCTGCTCTTCCATCATATCGGTCCTGAAAAGGGTTAGGCTCCGTAAATCAAATCGGTGAGTCGAGACCACGCTTGGTCAAACGCGAAGAGCACGACCGATGCAATGATCGAGGTGATAATCACCACAACCGTTTGTTTCCAAGTCTCTTCACGGTCGGGCCAGGTGACGTTCTGTAGCTCGCCCACAACTTCGTGAGTGAAGCGGTTTGTGTCTTCCTTCTTGAAGTAATAGAGCCCGACCAATGCACCGACAATGGCAGCAGCAGCGGTGATAATCCACGGCTGAACCGCTGGAAGGTCGAGCCGGTCGCCAACGACCTCGATGGCCGAGGCGAACAACTTATCGAGTACCCAGATAAGAACGACGGCGAGCGCGATGAAGGAGAACTGAACCCAACGCTCCACGCCCAAACGTTGCGCGCCAACGGCAACCGGCGGGGCGTCGTCAACGGCCTCGTCGTAAACCGCCTGCTGCTCTAGTGCGCGCTCCTCCGTTCCGGGAGGTGCATTGCTCCTGGGAGCATCGTTGTTGTCGTCGGTTGCCATGGCTGTTTTTGAGTATCGAATTCGTGCGCTTGTGGCGCTGTTTTTCTTGTGTTGTCGCGGCTCTACGCCCCAATTTTGAGCCCTGGGGGGGAAAAGGGCCGGATCCAATAGCGCAGTCTGGAGCCGCTGGCCAGAGGATTCGGCAAGTTTCTTAAGAAAAGTTCAACCCCTCGTGTGAGAGGGGTTTTTGGCTCCTTGTCGGCACGCCAGGAAGGACTTGAACCCTCAACCTTCGGATTTGGAATCCGCTGCGCTACCAATTGCGCCACTGGCGTTCACTGCATTTCGGTTCTTCGCTAGGGTCTGCTCCAAACCACTGTGCTCGTAGCACATCTGGTTCTCCTCAGACACCGCTCATCACTTCGATTCGAGGTGTGTGGTGTGAGTACCACACTTCGGGCAGAACTTGCGCTTCTCTAGCCGCTGTCCAATTTCTGCACTCTTAGACTTGCTGGTCTTATAGTTGCGAGCCTCACAGCTCTGACAGACCAGCGTAACCTGTATTCGCTCTCCCATCGCTAGCCGGCGGATGGAGCGTCGTGCGAGTCGCGAGCGAGAGCAGGCGCCGCCGAGCAGCCCGCGCAAGCGTACTTGAGGGTACGTGCGCAGGCAGCGGAGGCGGTAACGAAGTCTCGCGACGTGAATCGTGCGGCGATCACTCGATGATGTTGGTGATGACGCCAGCGCCGACCGTGCGGCCACCTTCGCGGATCGCGA
>CAZAQV010000061.1:0-9820 GCA_964487255.1 uncultured Polyangiales bacterium
GGACGAGCGACGTGCTCGCGCCATCAGAAGCAGAGGGGGCGGGATTCGAACCCGCTTCACAACTGACCTCTGACCTGCATGAATCCGTAAACATGCAGGTCAGAGGTGGTTTCTGTGGGAACGCTGCGGAGCAACAAGAAGCAACTCAGAGCTGGATCCGTGTATGCGTACACACGCGTCTGGCTGGCCGTCATGATCGTTGCGGCAGTCACTGCTGCAGCTGCGGTCGCTGCAGCCCGGCCAGCGTCGGCGGCTCCCGACCCTTGGCCGACGGTGAACTACCCGCTCAACGACCACCGGGACGCGGCACGCACCGTGATCACCATCCAAGGGCGCGGATGGGGGATCCGGAGGTTCGGCCGCGAGGTCCGTCGACACACTCCGATCCGCGTGCGATTCGGGAAGTGCTCGAACCGTTCGGCGGCGGCATGCATCCGGGTCCGGAAGGGCCGGTGGAGCGATCGCCGCATGCGCCAGATGATCGGGGCCCGGTTCTACGGCCTAATGCGCTATCCCCGCGACTGGCGCCACAACCGCGTCGTGCTGCTGAACAAGCGGGCCACGCCGCGCCGGCTCCGGAGCGCTGTAGCAGCACACGAGCTCGCCCACGCGCTTGGGATGGGCCACCACCGCCGCATGGGTGTGCTGGGCCGCGTCGGCGGCGTGGAGAGCCTGTCGCGGGCCGAGAGGCGTGCTCTCCGACGCGAGTACAGCCGATGAGCGTCCCAGCAGTTACGCCGGCGTGAGCTCGTGGCGGACCTTCCGCGCGCCCCCAAGCCGGGCAGAGTGCCCACCACGAGCGCGATCCGCCACGAGCAGACCGTAGGGACGATGGTATCTGGGTGGGGTGAGGCTTGCGGGGCGGCCCGCCCAGCAGAGATGGGATGCCGGGCGGGCCGCCCACATGGGCCGCGGCTCGCGTGTGGGGGCGAGCCGCGGTAAGCAGAGTAGGACGCTGGGCGTGGTGCGTCTCGGGATCAAGGCGACTGCCAGCCGTTCGGACGACACGCCGGGTCCGCGCCGTAGCGTGTCAGGACGTTGCATCTGTGCTTAAATATTAAGCACGTTTCCCCGACTGGATGGATGTTTAGCACATGCACGAAGAGACCAAGGCCGCGCTCACTGCCCAGGTCAGGATCCTTGGGCCGTACGTCTACAACGCGCTGTCGTACGCGCTCGGTCAGTCGCGGAAGCGCTGTGTCGGCCTCCCTGGGCAGAAGTACCCCCATCTGTTGCCGATGGCTGTGCGGTGCGACATGCGAGAGTTCCTGGAGGAGGTCGAGCTCCCCGACGGCTGGACGATCGAGGGGAACCCGTGCCTGATGGCGCAGCTGTTCCTCAAGAACGCAGACGAGCGAGCTGGCCTGAGGTTCCTCAAGGAACGGCGGAAGACCTACCCCGGAGGGGTGCCGCCGGCCGGGCGGAGCGCAAAGCGACGGAACGACTGGAGCGTCCAGGATCAGCCGATCCCGCATATGGGGATCGCCGAGTTGGAGCCGGCCTGGACGAACCTGCTGCTGCTGTGGGATCTGCAGGACGCCCCGGCCGAGGAGGAAGCTGGCTTCACCCTGCGCGTCGTGCACACGATCGCGCCTGGAGAGTACGGGCGGACGGTGCCGCTCGACTTCTCTCTCGATGTGCTCCCCGGCGGGACGATCTTCGACAACCTGGAGTTCCGAGGCGACGACGAGGAGGTCAACCTCTTCCAGGCGGAGCTCGACGAGGCGGTCGACGAGAACGATGAGTGAGCACCCGTTCTACGCCAACCGCATCACCGCGCTGCAGCGACTGCGAGGAATCACCCAGCAGCAGATGGCAGGCGAGCTCGATGTGTCGGGCGCCTACCTCTCCCAGGTGCGGAGCGGTAAGCGGCCGATGTCGTCCGACCTCGCCCACAGGGCGAGCGCGGTGTACAAGGTGCCGCTGAGCTATTTCGCTGCGCCGGCCATCGCGACCGACGCGGCTCCGGTGACGTTCCGCAAGAAGGCGAGCGCGAAGGTGCGCGATGAAGCCCAGGTGGTGGAGACCTACAACGAAGCGCTGCGCGTCTTCCGCCACGCATCGGAGGCCTCGGGATATCACGTCGCGCGGCTCCCCGGCGTGAGCCCCGACATCGAGGCCATGGCGACAGCGGTCCGGAAGAGTGCTGGGGTCGGCGCCAACGCCCCGATCAAGAACATGACACGGCTGTGCGAGCGGCTCGGTGTCGGCGTCGTGACCGACTTGGACCCGCTCCGCAGCGAGGTCGCGGGCGACCACACGGGTTTGTCCCGCCCGGCCGAGACTGAACGGCCGCTGATCGCTGTTCTCGGCGCAGACCGTGGCGATGTCAGACGCTTCACGATCGCCCATGAGCTCTGCCATCTCATCGCCGACCAGGACCTCTCGACCTCGCTGACCAGCACCAGAGACGACCGTGAGCAGCGCGCGCACGCGTTCGCCGGCGCGCTGCTCATTCCCGAAGCCGTGGCGCGGAAACACCTCAGCGAATCGCTCACACTGCACGGGTTCCTCCGAGTGAAGGCGGACTACGGGATCTCGGTCGGAGCCCTCATCATGCGCGCTCGGCAGCTGGGATTGGTGAGCGACCAGCGCCGCCGCAGTCTGTTCATCCAGATGTCCTCGATGGGCTGGAGGAAGCACCAAGGCGAACCAGTCCCCGTTGCGTTCGAGAAGCCCCTGCTCCTAGACCAGGCTCTACGGCGCGCACACGGCTCGAACTACGTCGCGAAGGTCTCCCACCTCCTGGGCACGCCTGTCGACCTTCTCCAACACTGGACCCAAGGCGACGTCGCCGACGAGGCGCGCGATAACGAAGCCACCATCGTGCAGTTGCGGCCCCGATGATTGCGGTATCCGACTTGGAAACGAGAGAAGCCGCCCCGCCCGACCGAAGTCGAGCGGGGCGGCTGTGTAGTGGTGATGCCGGTCTCGGGTCCGGCGTCAACACCGACGCATGAGGCTACGTCGGGTCACGGCCGATGTACAGCGCCCTCTGCTGAGGTGGGCTGGACCGGGGTGACGCGGCCACGGACGTAGAACTGGGTGCCGCCCTGGGCGGCCGCGACCACCAGCGCACCGAGCGCGGCGGTGGTGGCGCCGATGGCGTCGGCCAGCGCGGCGCCGGCGAACAGGATCTGGGCGGTCACGAGCACTGAGGACCAGATCAGCAGAATCTCGTTCTTCACGGGTAGGTCTCCTTCTTCTCGATGGTGGTGACGGCCCGGCTGTGCTGGCCGTCGCGTTCGGGCAGGTTGGTCTTGCTGTCCTTCACGCCGCCGACGACCACGGCGTGCGTGACCTTCCCGAGGCGGATCACGTCCGCGTCGAGCGGCCTCCCGAGCAGCCGGACGACCTGGCCGTGCTCGAGGTTGAAGTCCCCGACGATCACGACGTGCTCGCGGCCACGGGCGGCCGCTATGACCGCGGCGAGGAGCTCGTTGCCGGCGGGCACGTTGCGGCCCTTCGTGCGGCCTGGTCCGCCGTCGGGGTCGGGCACGTTGTGCAGCACGATGACCAGCCAGCCGCCGTACTCGAACCGCGGGAGCAACCGCGGCTCACGCTCCCGCAGCCGCGAGCTCGTCTTGCCCCACCACCACGGCTCGGTCATCTCGAGCGGGTCGAGCTTGCGCAGCTCGGGCCCGGGCTTGATGAGCACGGCGGTGTCGGCCGCGTCCGCGCTGCCGATCCTGCGGGTGTGGTGGATCCGCCGGTAGTCCAGCAGGTCGGCGAGGTCCCGCAGCGCCGGCCGGGCGTTGTGGGCCTCGTTCACGGCCATGATGTCGAGGTCGTGCTTGGCGATCATGCCGCGCACGTGGGGGTAGGCGTCGCCGCCTGCGTTGAGGGTGCCCAACGACAGGCGGCTCAGGATTCCCCCGAGCGGTCCTCCTTCTCGCCGGCGCCGCCGTTGAGGCTGATGAGCTCGGCCAGCTGGTCCTCGATGATGTCGAGCTGCTCCTGCTGCTCGTCGAGCCGGCGGATGAGCTTCCCGGTGCGCTTGAAGATCTTCCGCAGCACCTTCTGTGCGGGCATCTTGAGGCGGGGGATCTGGCGCCGCCAGATCTGCTTCACGCTGAGCATGGTGTCCTCCTGAGTTGTGCCGGGTAGGCCGTTCTTGACGTAGCGGTCCTTGAGGCGGCGGATCCGGCGGAGCCGCCGCATCGCGCGCCAGCCCGGGCACGCCTTCCACGCGAACTTCCGGTGCGGCAAGATCGGGGCGCCGTACTCGACCCAGCCGGTGAGCTCGCGGGCGGCGAACACGCGGGCGGCGAGGTCGACCTGCTCGTCGGTGACGGCGTCGTCGACGTTCTGCATCAGCGCCAGCGCGTACCCCTCGAGGTTGAGGTTGTGCGGGAAGCCGGCGATGCCCTTGTCGTTGACGGTGTGGGTGCCCTTGGTGCCGTAGTCCTGGCCCTGGAAGTAGCGGCCCTCGTTGGTGATGAGGTCCTGGTAGGACACCATCGGCGGCGAGCTGTAGCCGTACCGCTCGATCTGCCGGGCGCCGTACTTCCCCTGCTGGACCGTGTCGGTGTCGCCGGTGACCGTCAGGTGCAGGAAGTGGTAGCGGGCCTTGCGGCGCGGCATCGGGTGCGTGCGTGCTCGACGGGCGTAGGACCCGTCGGCCTCGCGCGGCGAGCCCCACTCGGCCCGGGTGAAGCACTCCACACCGGACGCTCGAAGCAGGTCGATGACAGCCATCGTGTCGGGCATCAGGGTCTCCTCGAGGGCGGGTGTGGCCGGTCGGCATGGCAACGGCAGGTGCGCGGCGGCGGGTGCAAGCAGCGGCGGCAACGGTGCTATGCCCCTTGTCGTATGGCAAGGGGCAATGTTAGTATGTACTTGTCGTCAACGAAGGGAGGTGGGAACATGGACAAGGACACGCGGAAGCTCATCCGGGAGCTGGAGCGCCAGGGATTCGCCTGGAAGCGCAGCGGCAAGGGCTACCCGCTCGTCTACCGAGACGGGCGGTTCGTCACGAAGCTGGCGCAGACGCCCAGCGACCGGCGCGGATGGAAGAACGCCCTGAGCGCTCTCCGGCGGGCGGGCTTCCGCTGGCCGCCGAAGTAGGCGGCGCGAGGACCGGGGCGCGGATATCGCCCCGGTCCTCGGACCCATCGTCACACGAGAGGACCGAGGGCCGGAACATGATCCACTACAACGCGACCGTGCAGGTCGACAAGCGGCCTGACCCGCACGACATCGATCCCGACGCGTACGACGACGTCATCGACCGGCTGCCTGGCCACTCCGCCGCGATCGGCATCGCACCGCGCGGCTGGCTCGAGGTCGTCATCACCCTGCCGGCCGACAACCTCGCCCAGGCCGCCAACACTGCGGTCGCACTTATCGCCGCGGCCACCGGCGCCGAGGCGATCTCGGTCGAGGTCATGCCGACCGAGGAGTACGACAAGCGCCTCGGGTTCGAGCCCCTGCCCGAGCTGATGACGGTCACTGAAGCCGCCGACCTGCTCGGCGTGTCCAGGCAGGCCGTGCTCGACCGGATCCGCCGGCACACGCTGCCGGCGTCCAAGATCGGCCGGGACTACGCGATTCCGCGGAGTGCCCTCGTCGAGCCGTAGTCGGGTCGCTCGATCAGCCGCCGAGCCCGAGGTGCCGCTCGACGTGGTCGAGCCGTCGAACAACCTCGGCCAGGACGCGTCGGTCGTCGTCGGCCTGCTCCTGGTGCTCACGTGACCAGTCGCGAGTCTCCTTGGCCATGTCATAGACGCTCTCGCCACCGTTCGGGCGCAGCTGGTGCTCCACCAGGCCGTGCACGGCGTCGAGCGTCCGGACGGTCCTGTGTAGTACCCGCCCCAGGTAGATCAGCCCAGCGACGCCGGCGGCGGCGATGGCGGAGTACTGGGCCGCGTCCCACATCATGCTCGCGCCTTCACGAAGAAGTTCAGCGCCCGCCAGGGGTTGAGGATGTCCACGCTGGTGCTCAGCGAGCTGGCCGTGTTCCCGACGACGTTGTGCTTGTGGTTGCCGTAGTTGTCGTTGTCTGACCCCGAGGTGGAGTCAACATGGCGATCAACCGGATCCGAGTCCGCAAGCAGGCTGCCTGCGCCGTGGCTGTGCTGGAGGTCGATCGTCGGCGAGCCGCCGGAGGTGCCGAGCGCTTTGGATCCGGCGCCGATCGGGAACAGGTCGGTCATGTCCGGCACGGCAAACTGTGCTCCAGCTCCGCCGTGGGTGTACCCGTAGTGGTCGAAGAGCGCCGGGTAATCGGCGGTGTTGAGCAGCTGCCCGTTGGCCTTCACGAAGCCATAGGACTCGTCGGTCCGGCCAGACATCACGATGTCACCGATCCGGACCGGGCCGCCGATCGGCTCACCTGCGTTCACCGGCGGTGTCAGCTGCGGAGACGCCACGCCGCCGTCGTGCTGGAAGAAGACCTTCATCAGCCACTTGTCGGGCCGGATGCTGTGCTCGACGCCAGAGACCCGCATGGCGTCGTTGATGCCGGCCTCAGTGTTGCTGACGCCGATCAGGTCGCCGAGGTCGAGGGTGGCCAGTGACAGCTTGGACGCCTCGTCGATCGGGACCACCACGGAGTTGATCCGGACTCGCGGAGTGGCGTTCGCGATCAAGATCGCCGCGGCGTACGCCTCGAGGTCGGTCTCGGCGATGCCGTGGACAGTGAACTCCTTCGCGCGGCGGCCCCACTCGGCCACCGAAGCAGCATCCTCGTACGGCCCGAACACGACTTCTTCGGTCTGGCCGTCGTTGAAGCGGAGCAGCTTGATGGTGACCGAGTTGATCGTGCGCTCGGTGTCGTAGTCGATGTCGAGGTCCGTGTTGTAGACCGACTCGTTCAGCAGATCGTCGACCACGAAGTCCTCGTACGCGGTGGCTGTCGCGGACTGCTCGAACTGCCAGGCGTCGAGCTGATAGGGCGCTCCCGGATCGCCGTAGAAGTCGCCGTAGAAGTCCACGTAGGCGGCGTTCGCCGGGGCCGTGAAGCTGATGCCGATCCGCTCCCACGCGCTTAGATCCATGCCGGTCATGGGCCAGATGTCCGGCCCGCCCGCACCGCCCGGGCCGAAAGACGTGAAGGGGATGCCGTGCTCGTTCGTGCCGACGATGCCGAGCTCCACCCCGTCGGCGTCGTACACGGCCAGATCGAAGTAGCCCGAGGAAGCGCCGACATCCTGGCGTGCGTACCAGGAGATCGTGTAGTCCAGACCCGGGCTGACAGGGATCGCGCCGCCACCCGTCGCGTCGAGATAGATGTTGCCGCTCGAGTCGCCGGTCAGGTACCAGTCTCCGACGGCGGCGTCTCCCGGAGCATTGACCTGTCCGCCGGAGGTGTAGACGCCGAGGCTGTTGGCTACCTGCTCGAACGAACCGCCGTAGATCAGGTTCTTGCCCTTGGCTGGCGGCACGGCGACGACCTGGTCCGGTGACGCGTAGGTCAGCACGCCTTTGCGACTCAGCCAGGCGTGCCCGAGCTCGGTGTCGCGCGTGATCGCGACCTGGTCGATCGCCGTGGCGTTCTCGTTCGTCGATGCCACGTCGGGAGCGCTGCCAACCTGGGCACCGTCGCCGTTGACGTTCCACGGCACCCCGGCGCCCTCGAGCACCCAGGGCAGGTAGTCGCCGTCCGCGACGCCGTCGGGCCGCTTCGCCTGGGCCAGCTTGGTGATGTCGTCGGTAGCCACGACGGTGATCCGGGGACGCTTGTCTTCGTCGGGGTGCAGCAGGTCGTAGGTGACCTTGGCGGTCGACGCCTCCGCGGTGAAGATCGGCTCCCACACGCCGCCGGTCAGCACGCTCAGCTGCACCCTCTTCCCCGGGCGGATCAGGGAGTGTTGCGCCGGGTCGAGGGTGGCGTCGCGCACCACGGCGGTCACGGTGCCGACATTGAGCTCCTCGCGCTCGATGTCGATCGCCAGTGAGGGGCCGAGGATGTCGACGTAGGGCACGGGCTCGATGAAGGTCAGACCGGACAGCTCAGCGGCAGTGTCCGCGACCGCCACCGTCACGTCGTTGAACGTCAGATGGTGTGAGCCGCCGAAGGCCAGGCCACCTGCGGTATCACTGTAGAGATCCGCCCGGATCTTGACGTAGGCCGTCGAGGCTGGTGCCTGAGACTCGCCGAAGTACGTGGGTCCATCGTCCTCTGCGAAGTAGCCGCTCTGAGCGGTGGCACCGAGGGATCCGAATGCGGAGTCCAGCCACTCGAACGAGAGCCGGAAATAGACCGTCCCGTTCAGGCTGTAGCCGGCGAGCGAGTCAACGTACGCGGCGGCGTACTGACCCGGCAGCACGGGCATCGGCTCGGTCAGGAAGTATGACGCGGAGTCGGTGTTGTGGTCGATGAACCTCAGGTACGAGCCCCATGCGCCGGTCACTCCGCCGAACATGCGGCTGCCGACCACCGGGGTCTCCCAGCCCCAGCCGCCCAGCTCGCCCGAAGGGTTCGGCACGAGGTTCACCAGCCCAGCCGGATCGTCCTCGATTCCGAGCTTGAGGACGTCGATGGTGTTGAACTGCTGGCTCACTGGGTGACCCTTCCCCCGACGCGTCGGTAGGCGTCAAGATCGAGCTGGATGGCACGGCCCCGTTGGAGCTGGTCGACCTGCTCCGCGGTCAGCTGGACTCGAGCCGCGATCGGCTGCACTGCGCCGGCGCTCGAGGCGTACGCGTCCAGGGCTGGCGCGCCGAAGCCCTTGACCAAGGCCTCTGCCGTCGCGGTGCCGGCCCGCCTGACGTAGGTGTCGTCCAGGCCGATCGTGAGGCCCTTCGTGACGTTCTGGCCGATGCCCTCGAACACCTTGGACGGGGACCGGATCTTGAGGGCCTTCTTGACCGCCTTGGTCAGCTTCCTGGCCAGGCGCCGTGCAGTCCTGTCGAGCCGCCGTTCCCGCCGCTCGAGCCCCTTGACGAGACCTTCTGCGGCCTTGATCCCGGCGCCGTAGAACTCGTCGGCCATGCTGTTGCCGAGCGAGGTCCCGGTGTCGGTCAGGCTCTTCGTCAGGGCGTTGATCTCGTCGATAGAGGATTGACCGCCGGCCTTGATCGCCTCGGCGGTTGCCAGGGCGACTTCGGGCCCGGCGGCGAGCATCTGCTTCAGCGACGTGTCGTTGAGCCCGGAGGCGGTCAGGTCCCGGATCAGTGCGGAGAACCGCTTGGCCTGGGCGGCCTCCTGCCGGAGCTGGTCGAGAAGCCGCGTACCCGAGACTGACCCGTCGTCCAGGCGGCCGAGCTGGGTGATGTCTCCGCTCTGGACGAGGGTGTCCCGGATCGCGTTCCCGTACTGGCGGGACTCCTGCCGGATCTCCCTCAGCTTCTGCCGTGCAGCGTCCAGTCGCCGGTTGTTCCGCTCCTGGGCTCGGCCGTTGCGCCGTAGAGCCTTGTACTCGTCCTTCAGGTGCTTCCTGACCCGCTTGAAGTAGCGGTTCTGCGCCTTCTGCGAGGCGTTCTTGTAGCGCTTGCCGATGTACTTGTCGATCCGGCGAGTCAGCTTCTCCAGGGACTTGGAGACCCCGGGCGATCCCTTCTGCACACCTACTTGGAGGCCCTGGGCGATCTGGCGACCCAGCTTGATCGTCCTCTTCGAAGGCGACCGCACCTGCGCGGCGTTGCGGGCTGCCGCGATCGCGTTGTTGACCTGTCGGGCCGCTGTGTTGGCGATCGTCTGCGTCCAGCCGTCGATGCCCGCGTTGACGCCCGCCCCGAGGTTCGAGCCGATGCCCTGACCGCCCGACGAAGCCATGCCCTTCAGGTCAGTGAGCCCGGAGTTGAAGGAGCCCCTGAAGGGATTGAGGTTGGGCTTGGCGTCCTCCAGCGTCAGCTGCTTCTTGATGCCCTTGGTGCT
>CAZAQV010000062.1:0-3019 GCA_964487255.1 uncultured Polyangiales bacterium
CTTGTCGACCGGCACCTTGATCGTGGTGATCCGCGGCGCGTACGGGCTCATCTCGTCGGGCGCGTCGATGGCCTCGGCCATCACCTCGAGGATGGTGATCCGGGCGTCCTTGGCCTGCGCCAGCGCACCCGCCAGCACCTGGGACGGAATACCGTCGAGCTTGGTATCCAGCTGCAGCGCGGTGACGAAGTCCTTGGTGCCGGCGCACTTGAAGTCCATGTCGCCGAAGGCATCCTCGGCGCCCAGGATGTCGGTCAGCGTGACAAACCGACGCTCGGTCTTTCCGTCAACTTCGATGTCGTCGGACACCAGGCCCATCGCGATGCCCGCAACCGGCGCCTTGAGCGGCACACCGGCGTTGAGCAGCGACAGCGTCGACGCGCAGACCGACCCCATCGAGGTGGAACCATTGGAGCCCAACGCCTCCGAGACCTGACGGATCGCATACGGGAACTCCTCGACACTGGGCAGCACCGGCACCAGGGCCCGCTCCGCCAGCGCGCCGTGGCCGATCTCGCGGCGCTTCGGGGAACCGACTCGGCCGGTTTCTCCGGTCGAGTACGGCGGGAAGTTGTAGTGGTGCATGTAGCGCTTGGTGGTCTCGGGCCCCAGCGAGTCGATCTGCTGAGCCATCTTGATCATATCGAGCGTGGTGACGCCCAGGATCTGGGTCTCGCCGCGCTCGAACAATGCGCTGCCGTGTGCCCGCGGAACAACGGCAACCTCAGCCGACAAGGCCCTGATATCGGTGACGCCCCGGCCGTCGATGCGGAAGTGATCGGTCAGGATGCGCTGCCGGACAAGCTTTTTGGTCAAAGACCGGAACGCCGCACCAATCTCCTTCTCGCGGCCGGCATACTGCTCGGCCAGCTGGTCGAGCACCTCGACCTTGATCTCGTCGGTGCGATCATTGCGTTCGTTCTTGCCGGCGATCGTCAACGCCTGTGACAGGGATTCGGTGGCCACCGAGGCAACCGACTGATAGACATCGTCGGCGTACTCGGGGAACAGCGGGTACTCAGCGGTCTCCTTGCCCGCCGCGCCGGCCAGCTCAGCCTGGGCATCGCAGAGCACCGCAATGAACGGCTTAGCCGCTTCCAGCCCCTCGGCCACCACGCTCTCCGTCGGCGCACCGGCACCGCCGGCCACCAGGCCGATGACGTTCTCGGTGGCTTCGGCCTCGACCATCATGATGGCCACATCGTCACCGACCTTGCGACCGGCCACGACCATGTCGAACACGGCCGATTCCAGCTGCTCGACGGTCGGGAACGCCACCCACTGCCCGCCGATGAGAGCCACCCGGACACCGCCGACCGGCCCGGAGAAGGGCAAGCCGGAGATCTGAGTGGACGCCGAGGCGGCGTTGATCGCGAGCACGTCGTAAAGATCCTTGGGATCCAGGCTCATCACCGTCACCACGACCTGGATCTCATTGCGCAGACCACTAACGAACGACGGACGCAGCGGCCGATCGATCAGCCGGCACGTCAGGATCGCATCGGTGGACGGCCGGCCCTCACGCCGGAAGAACGAGCCGGGAATCCGGCCCGCGGCATACATCCGCTCTTCGACATCGATCGTCAACGGGAAGAAGTCGAAATGGTCCTTGGGACTCTTGCTGGCTGAGGTGGCGCTCAGCAACATGGTTTCGTCGTCGAGGTAGGCGACGACGGCGCCGGCCGCCTGCTGGGCAAGCCTTCCGGTCTCGAAGCGGATGGTGCGGGTGCCGAAGCTCCCGTTGTCGATCACGGCGGTCGATTCGAACACGCCTTCATCAATTTCTACGACAGACATAAACGTCCGTACGGCCTCTCATGCATCATTCTTCAGCTTTTTCGCGTGAACACGCGCGAATTCGTGCTCCCGGGTAGCCCGGAACAGCCCCAGCTCAGATGCGTCGACGGCCGTCGATCGAAGCGGCCGGAGACTTCCTCCGGCAGCCACTACCGAAGACCGCGCGATCGAGCGGTTCCTGTCGTGTTACGCGGGAACGATCCCTGCGGATCTGCAAGGACCGCACCCCGTTGTTCGCGCCTACGGCAGCCGAACGCACTCATGGTACATCCCGGTACGCCGCATTCCCCTAATCCACCGGTGTTCAGCCCATGTCCTCCACACACACGGTGAAGGCACGTTCTTCATAGGGGTAGCCCACCCCGCTGACGCACTGGTCGGCGTTGGCGACATCGGTCAGAATCTGCGTCGCACGCTGACGCCCGGGCCACGCGATGTCGGCGCAGTCCACCCGGACCGGGGCGCGGCCATTCTCCGGGTCGATGCTCATGCACTCCCCGACCACCCAGTCGATGTCCAAACAGACCGTGGTGCGCGAGTCGGAGAACGACCCACGCATCGAGTAGTACGAATCCACGTCGGATGGGCATTGCTCGGGACTGTCGGCCGATCCCGAATGCACCGCTACCACCTTGAAGTTCGACTCCGGCGACCCGCAGTCTGCCTCGACAGCCTCAGGACGGTCGGGTGGACCGCCCATTTTCAGGCAGTCCCCGACAACCAGGTCCCGGGTGTCAGCCGATGACGAACAGCCAGCCACTAACGCCGCCGCCATAGCTGCGGCGGATACGACCACGACCAGATTTCGGATCGGTGGCCCCGGACGCGAGTGGCGGGCTGGGATCAGCGGCGCAGACCCAGGCGTTCGATCAGTGAGCGGTAGCGCTGGACGTCGACCTGAGCGACATACTTCAACAGCCGGCGGCGGCGGCCGACCAGCAGCAGCAGTCCACGACGCGAGTGGTGGTCGTGCTTGTGCACCTTCAGGTGCTCGGTGAGATCGGTGATCCGCTTGGTCAACAGCGCGACCTGAGCCTCCGGCGATCCGGTATCGCTGTCATGCAGGCCGTACTGGCCCAGGATGTCCTTCTTCTGCTCGGCAGTAAGCGCCACGAAACAACTCCATCAATTCGGTCCGCGATCAAAACATCCGGATCATTCCGGGGGCGCGGCCACCGCGAACTGCAGCGCGCGCCGGGTCGGCAGGCAGTCTAGCAGCGGG
>CAZAQV010000062.1:3119-8483 GCA_964487255.1 uncultured Polyangiales bacterium
CGCGGCCACCGCGAACTGCAGCGCGCGCCGGGTCGGCAGGCAGTCTAGCAGCGGGGCACGGGATAGACCGAATCGTCGCACGCCCGTCCCAGCTGCCGCATTCTTAGCCCCAGCCGCCACGCACGCCGCCCGTCCCAGCCGCAGCATTCTTAGGCCCCAGCCGCCCGTCCCAGCCGCAGCATTCTTAGGCCCCAGCCGCCACGCACGCCGCCCGTCCCAACCGCCGCGAGTTCTGCACCTGGGCTGTTGATCGCGCAGGGCCACGGCCATGGTGCAGAACTGGGCGACGACACCCACCGACGACGAGCCCAGCGCAGCGCAGCGACGAGGCCAGCGTAGGGACGAGGCCAGCGTAGGGACGAGCGACGACGAGCCCAGTGGCCAGAGGAGCTCAGCGGGCCGACAGGATGGTGCGCGCCCGCTCGGTGTCGGCGCCCATCGCGGCCACCAGGTCGGCGACCGAATCGAACTTCTCCTGACCACGCAGCCGGGCCACGAAATCAACGGCGACGTGCTGGCCGTAAAGGTCGGCGGTGGTGTCCAGAACGAACGCTTCGACGGTGCGAGTGCGCCCGGAAAACGTCGGATTGGTGCCGACAGAGACCGCGGCCTGATACCGCTCACCAGGGACGACTGTGCCGACCACCGGACCATGCCCGAGCACCGTGAACCAGGCGGCGTACACACCGTCGGCCGGGATCGCCGAATACATCGGCGGCGCCACGTTCGCGGTCGGGAACCCCAGGTCCCGGCCCCGGCCGTCGCCGCGCACGACCACGCCTTCGACCCGGTGCGGGCGACCCAGGGCCTCGGCGGCAGTGACCATGTCGCCCGCGTCGACGCAGGACCTGATGTAGGTCGACGAGAAGGTCACCGTCTCATCGCGGTTGTGCTCGGCGACCAGCGACAAGGAGTCGACCGCGAAGCCGAACCGATCCCCGGCCCTGCGCAACAACTCGACGTTGCCGGCAGCTTTCTTGCCGAATGTGAAGTTCTCGCCGACCACGACCTCGACCACATGCAACCGTTCGACCAGCAGTTCGTGCACGTAACGATCCGGGGTGAGCTTCATGAAATCCGAGGTGAACGGCATGACCAAGAAGACGTCGATGCCCATCTCTTCGACCAGTTCGGCGCGCCGGGTCAACGTAGTCAGCTGAGCCGGGTGGCTGCCGGGGAAGACGACCTCCATCGGGTGCGGGTCGAACGTCATCAGCACCGTGGGCACTCCACGCGACCGACCAGCCTTGACGGCGTGGCTGATCAGTTCCTGATGACCGCGGTGGACGCCGTCGAACACGCCGATGGTGACGACACATCGGCCCCAATCCGTCGGGATCTCGTCCTGGCCTCGCCAGCGCTGCACAGCCGTAGCCTACGACCCGACGTCAACACCGGGCCATCAGCACCACCGGATCAGGTGATGATTGCCTAAACTTTGTATTCGTGAGCCCTGAAGGCAACCCCGCCCGCCCTGCCGATCTGTCGACGGTGGCGCAGGACTACCTCAAGGTCATCTGGACTGCCCAGGAATGGTCGCACGACAAGGTGAGCACAAAGTTGCTGGCCGAACGTATCGGGGTCTCCGCCAGCACCGCCTCCGAGTCGATCCGAAAACTCGCCGATCAGGGCTTGGTCGATCACGAGAAGTACGGTGCGGTCACGCTCACCCCGGCCGGCCGACGCGCCGCGCTGGCGATGGTGCGCCGGCACCGGCTGATGGAAACTTTCCTGGTGCGCGAATTGGGCTACAGCTGGGACGAGGTGCACGACGAGGCGGAGGTGCTCGAGCACGCGGTCTCCGATCGGATGTTGGCCCGCATCGATGCCAAGCTCGGATACCCGACCCGCGATCCGCACGGTGATCCCATCCCTGGGACCAACGGCCAGGTTCCCACGCCTCCGGCACGCCAGCTCTCGGTGTGCCAGAACGGCGATGCGGGCACCGTTGCGCGCATCTCCGATGCCGACCCGGAAATGCTGCGCTACTTCGACACGGTGGGGATCAGCTTGGACGCACGCCTACGGGTACTCGCTCGCAGAGATTTCGCGGGCATGATCTCGGTAGCCGTGCGGCAGCCCGCGCTATCCGGCACCGAAGAGGCCAGCGAAGAGGTCAACGAAACCACCGTCGAGCTGGGAAGCCCAGCGGCCGAGGCGATCTGGGTCGTCGCCTAACAAGCGGCCAAAGCGATCTGAGTCGTCGCCGAGCGAGCGGCCGAGGCGATCTGGGTCGTCGCCTAACAAGCGGCCAAAGCGATCTGAGTCGTCGCCTAACGAGCGGCACCCGAGCCCGGAGAGGTCTGTCACGGGGTCCCGGCGGCGCTGTGGGCGACCGGGGCGGCACCGGTGACAGGTTCGCCCGCGCGCAGTCGACGGCCCACCTCCCGACGGCGCAGTTTGCCCGACGTGGTCCGTGGCAGCGACCCCGGTGAGACCAGCTCCACAGTGGTCGCGACGACGCCGCATTCGGCGGCGATGCGTTCGACGAGCTGCTGCGTGACGCCGGCGCGAGCAGCACCCCGGTACTCGGCGACAACCGCGAGGCCGGTATGCCCGGCCGCCGCCGGGCCCTCGGTAGCGACCACACATCCGACGCGCAGGCCATCGACGGTGGCCGCGACACGTTCCACATCGGTCGGGAAGACATTGCGTCCGGCCAGGTGGATGACTTCCTTGAGGCGACCGCAGACCACTAGCCCGCTGTCGGTGAGGTAGCCGAGGTCTCCGGTCGGGAACCAGCGCGGCGGGGTACCCGGTTCCCCGCCGAGGTAACCCGACATCATCGAAGTTCCACGGATCTCGACCTCGCCCACATCGCGCCCGCCGTAGCCGTGGCCGCCGCTCGGGCGGATCCTGATCTCCATGCCGTCGATGGGTGTTCCCAGGACGGCGTGGCGGACGGGACCCGACGAGGCTGCCTCAATCACGTCGAAGTGCAAGCCGGCACCGGGCTCTGAGACGGTGACCGCACAGGTCGCTTCGGCCATCCCGTAAGCCGGTAGGCACGCCGAGGCCTCAAACCCGAATCTCCCCATCTGGGTAGCGAATCGCGCAAAACCGTCGCAGTCGACGGGCTCGCCGCCGTTGAGCGCGACCCGGAGCGCGCCAAGGTCGGCAGCGCTGACCCGGCTGGAGTACTGACCGAGCAGGTTGTAGGCAAAATTCGGCGCCGCCGTCAGCGTCGCGGCGCTCTCGCTGAGCCAATGCAGCCAACGGAACGGCGAAACGGAGAACGCCGAGGTTGGAGCCAGCCACATCTCCAGATCATGGAACATGCTGAACAACAGGAAGATCAGCCCCATGTCGTGGTAGAGCGGCAACCAGGAACATGCCACGTCGTCGCTGCCGGTGTCGAAACGCGACCGCAGTCCGCCGGTATTGGCGAGCAGGGCCGAACCTCCGATGTCGACCGTTCTCGGCACCCCCGTCGAGCCTGCGGTCGACTGGAGCACCGCCGTCTCGTGATCGCCCCGCCCGAGACTTATTCCTAACCCGCCCACGCCAGCCGAGCCGATCTCGACAAGATCGTCGACGGCAAGAGCCGACGGGCACGAACGCAACAACTCGAGGTGGTGTCCGTGGCTCAGTACGCTGGTCACTCCGATTTCTGCGAACCGTTCCATTGTTGCCCGGGCCCACCGCTGCGGCGGCGCACCACGCACCGGCCCTGGCGCGATCGTGAAGGCGCCGCCGGCTGTCCACGCCGCAGGCACCGAGGCGATGAACGGCAACGTCGGCTCCCCCACCAGTCCTACGACCGGGGTCCGCGGCCCCGCGCGCTCTGCGACACGCACGGCGATAATATCGCCGAGCGCGCGTACTTCCTGCCACGGATGACGGTTCCAGGTTCCGGTTTCCTTGTCGAGCAGCACCAATTCCCGCCGCGACTCGGCCAGAGCACGTAGCGCGTTGTTGAACCGATATTGATTGTGCGACAATGCATTTCTCCGATCCTATGACACGCCTCAGCAACACCGAGCTGCCCGTCGCCGCGACGCAAGGACCAACTCCCATAACTGCAATCGAAGCGCGACAATCCCAACCGGAGCGTGACGAAATACGTTGTGAGTATGGGTATGTCAACAGCTCGCCGCGCTGCCCCAGTTGCCGGTGACAAAAGCGAACGCTAACCATGCGGATCGGATCGAACAAGGCTTACCTCCGCGCGGCGTGGACGTTGCGGACCCGCGCGCGAAACTCATAGACGTTGCTGAAATAGTTGGGTCAAGCCCAAATTCGAGACCATGACGACTCGGCGCCCCACGCGTCGCGTCGCGTCGAGCGCCCGGCGGCGCGCTGAACGGGCATCGTAAATCGACCCGTGGTCACAGCGTGGCGGGACGGATCACCACGACCGACTTGGTCCGCGACCCACTATCCTCGAGCAAAGCCATCACGGCACCATCCGCGGCGGTCGCCGCGTACACGCCGTCCAACCCGGCCGGCGCCAGTGGACGGCCGTGCGAGACGTCGACAGCCTCGGCGTCGGTGAGATCTCGCCGGGGGAAAGCGCGAAGGCAGGCCTCGTCAATGGTGTAGGACAGCACCGGAGATTCCGCGAGATCATCCAAACTGCGAGCGGTTTCGAGGCCGAATCCGCCGACCCGGGTGCGCCGCAACGCGGTCAGGTGCCCACCAACACCGAGCGCGGCGCCGACGTCGCGGGCCAACGCGCGGATATAGGTGCCACTCGAACATTCGACTTCGACATCAACATCGATCACGTCGTCGATCACCTCAAAGCCATCGGGGGCGCGCCGCACCGCGCATACATCAAACCGCTCGACCCTGATTCGCCGGGACGCCAAGACCGGAACCTCACCCTCACGCACCATTTGGTAGGCCCGCTTGCCATCGACCTTGATGGCGCTGACCGCCGACGGCACCTGGTCGATCTCACCGCGCAGCGCCGCGACGGCCGCCTCGATCTGCCCGTCGGTGACCGCACTGGCCGACACCCGATTCAGCACGTCCCCTTCGGCGTCCTCGGTCGTGGTCGTCTGACCGAGCCGGATCGTGGCCGTATACGCCTTGTCGGTCGCGGTGAGCAGGCCGAGGATCTTGGTGGCACGCTCGATACCGACCACCAGGACACCGGTGGCCATCGGATCGAGCGTGCCCGCGTGCCCGACCTTGCGGGTGCCGAACAAGCGCCGGCATCGACCCACCACGTCGTGGCTGGTCATACCGCCCGGCTTATCCACCACGACCAGACCGGGGTCCGGAGCACGCCTCGCGTGCGCGGTACTCATCTGCTCCTCGCGTGCGCGGTACTCATCTGCTCCTCGCGTGCGCGGTACTCATCTGCTCCTCGCGTGCGCAGCATCCATCTCGCTCCTCGCGTGCGCGGGCTTCACAGCA
>CAZAQV010000063.1:0-8419 GCA_964487255.1 uncultured Polyangiales bacterium
TCACCCCGTCCTTCTCGATCGGGTCGGCGAAGACCCGCTTGGCGGTCACGGTGTCGGTCGCCTGTCGCAGCGTGTCGCCGATCTTCATGTCCCCTCCTCGTCTGGTCGCGTCCCCACAGTCCCCCACGAGGACCGCCGCGGGTGCCAGAGACCAAGGTCCCCGTTCTGACGCCGTCCTCGGCCGCCGGGACGAAGGTCCCGCCGTGACACCACGTTCTCCTCTGCGAGGGCGCTCCGTCGTCTCCTAGCGTCGATGCGCAGCGTCGACGGACGGAGGGTGTGGATGGCACGGTCCCGCGATCTCCTGGAGCGGTTCCGGCTGGCGGGTACGCCGGGGGCTGCCGCGAGGCCGGGCGTGCCCGCGGACCGCGTCGAGGAGCTCTCGGCGGAGCTGGAACCGGTCCTGGAGCGATTGGCGGACGCGGTCGATCGGGCGCAGCGGATTCGCAGGGACGCTGACGTCGAGGCCGATCGGGTCCGGGACGAGGCTCAGGAGCGGGCTCGCACCATGCTGGCGCAGGCCCAGCAGGATGCTGCGGCCGAGCGTGCCGACGTCGCCCGCCGGGTGCAGGAGCAGGCCGAGCGCGACGCGAACGACGTCGGCCGGGCAGCGGAGGTGGAGGCCGCCGCGGTGTGGGAGAGCGCCGAGCCGCTGTTGCAGGAGTCCGTCGATCGCGTGGTGGCGAGGTTGCGGGCGTCCGTTGCCGCCGCAGGGCGCCCCGCCACGGGGGCCGACGACACATGAGCGGCGGATGGGTGGCTGGAGCCGTGCGCGCCGAGGCGCTCACCCGCCGCAGACTAGGGGCGGCGGGCGCCCGCCGCCTCGCCGGATGCTCATCGCTCGCCGAGGCCGCCCGGGAGCTGGCGGCCACGCCGTACCGCCACGATCTTCCGGAGCACCCGGATCTCGCCGGACTGCAGCGCGCCGCCGGCGCCACCGTGCTGTGGCATCTCCGGGTGCTGGCCGGTTGGTTGCCGCGTCCGGGTGCCGCACTCCTCCGCGTCCTCGCAGCCGGGTTCGAGATCGCCAACGTCGAGGAGCACGTGGCGTGGCTGAGCGGCCTGCGGAGTGAACCCGGCTACCGCCTCGGCGGACTGGAGACAGCATGGACCCGGGTGGAGCGAACCACCACGCTCGAGGAGGTGCGGGAGGTGATGCGCAGGTCCCCGTGGGGTGACGCCGGAAGCACCGAGCTGTGGCGCATCGGTCTGTGGATGCGCCTGGTCTGGAGCCAGCACGTCATCGCCGGCGCACCGGAGGCGGCCGGGTGGGCGCGCGCCGCAGCGGCGCTGCTGTTGGTGCGAGAAGTGGGCATCAGGGGACACCTCCTCGACGGAGCAGTCGCGACACGGGCGACCTCGGTCCTCGGGCCGGCCTTCGTGCATGAGCTCACCAGCGGTGCGGGACCGGTCCGGCTCGCCGCGGCCCTGCCGGGTGGCAGCCGATGGGCGCTCGACGGCATGGCCGACCGCAGCGACCTCTGGCGCGCCGAGGCCGCCTGGCATCGCCACGTCGAGCGCGACGGCTTCAGACTGTTGAGCACCTCGCAGTTCGACCGTGCCGTCGTGGTGGGCACGGTGGCCGTCCTCGCCATCGACGCCTGGCGGGTCCGTGCCGCCCTGGCATCGGTTGCGCACGGGGGCACAGCTTCGGTCGTGGAGGCGTTCGATGGGGTGGCGTGACTTCGCCGAGCCGGTGCGGATGCAGCGTGTCGCGGTGGTCGCGCCGACCGCCGCGCTGCGCGCGGTGCTCGTGCGCGTGGCGGAGACGGGGAGCGTGGATGTGGACCGCAGCGCGGAGGAAGAGCGGCAGGAAGCCGGTCCGGCCGCCCGACGGCTGCAGAGCCTCGCCGGTGCCGACCGGCACGACGCGGTGCTGTCGGTGGAGCCCCCCGATCTCGCCGCCTGCGAGGCCGCGGGGCGGACCGACCTGATCCTCGGCGAGGCAGCCCTGGAGGTGGTGACGCGCGCCGCCGTGGTTCGTGGCGAGGTCGCGGCGGTCGCCGGATGGTCGGCCGCCACGGACGTGGCACCGCTCGCTGCACGGCTGGCGGACGCCGGCGGTGGAGTGGTTGCGTTGGGGGCTCCGCGAGGACTCGACCCACCAACGCTGATGCGGTCCCGGGGTGCCGTCAGGCGCTCGTTCTCACCGCTCGTACGCACCTACGCCACGGTGCCGTACTCCGACGTCGACCCGACGGTGCTCGCCGGACTGGCCTATGTCGTGATGTTCGGGATGATGTTCGGCGACGTCGGTCACGGTGCGCTGGTGGTGCTCGCCGCCGTCCTCATGCGGCTCGGGCGTCCGCCCTCCCTGGCCCGGTTCCGGCCGGTGTGGCCCTTCATCGCGCTCTCCGGGCTCGCTGCGATGGCCTTCGGGCTGCTGTACGGCGAGTTCTTCGGTCCGACCGGCGTGGTGCCCGTGCTGTGGCTCGCACCGCTCGAGGAGCCGGTGCGGCTGCTGGAAGCGGCCTTGGCCGTCGGCGCGGTCCTGCTGGGTGGGGCGTACGTCGTCGGCACGGTCAACCGGTGGCGTGAGGGTGGCTGGGCGGTCGCGCTGAGTGCCGCGAGCGGTCTCGCCGGAGCCTCGCTCTTCGTCGGTCTGGGGCTGATCTCCCTGGGTGCGCTACAGAGCTCGGCGTCGCTCGTCGCCGTCGGCGGACTCGTGGCGGTCACCGGCCTGGCGCTGTCGTTCGTGGGCTTCCTGGCGGCGGTGCCCGCGGTGGAGTCCGAGGGCTGGGGGAGCCGTGTCGGTCAGGCCACCGTCGAGGTCTTCGACGCCGCGGTGCGGCTCGGCACCAACCTCGCCTCGTTCGCGCGGCTGGCCGCCTTCGGGTTGACCCACGCCGCTGTCGGGCTGGTGGTCTGGGACGGCACGATCGCGCTGTGGGACCGCGGTGGGGTCCTCCGCGTCGGTGCCCTGCTCGTCTTCGTCCTGGGCAACGCTGTCGCGTTCGCACTCGAGGCGCTCGTCGCCGCCGTCCAGGCGCTCCGGCTGGAGTACTACGAGCTCTTCTCCCGTGTCTTCAGCTTCGAGGGGCGGCCGTTCCACCCGTGGCAGCTGCCCGTCGAGGCCGCCAGCGACCCGACGACGTCGGTCGCCACCGATCGGAGGTCCGCATGAGTCCATGGCTCCTCGCTCTGCCCGCCGTCGCACCGTTGCCGGTGGCAGCACATCTGCTTGCGCGGGGGAGAGGTCGCCGTGCCGCGGCGACCGCCCTGGCCACCACTGGTGTCGTCGCAGGCGTCCTGGGCGCCGCCGTGCTGGTAGCGACGCTCATCGGGAGTCCCGCACACGCTGAGGCCGTGGCCCGGGAAGCCCAGGAGTCGGGAGGAACGTCCGAGTGGGCGGCGCTCCTCGGCGCAGCCATCGCGGTCGCCGGCTCCTCGATCGGTGCCGCCATCGCGGTGGCCTATACCGGCGCGGCGGCGCTGGCCGCGATGAGCGAACGACCGGAGCTCTTCGGCCGCGCGATGGTGATCGTGGGTCTCGCCGAGGGCATCGCGATCTACGGCCTGATCGTCGCGATCATCCTGATCGGAAGGGCGTGACGCGAGGTGGGCCGGGTTGCGGTGCTGGGTGAGCAGGCCGAGGTCGCGGGGTATGCGCTCGCCGGCGCACTCGTGATGACGGCGGAGCAGCCGGAGCAGGTCCGCGCAGCGTGGTCGGAGCTCCCGGGGGACGTGGCCGTGGTCGTGGTCACCGCGCGTGCTGCTGCGGTCATCGACGCGGGAGCCCTGCGCCGGACCGTGCCTCCCTATGTGGTGGTGATGCCGCCGTGACCGACACCGTGGTGCGGGTCGAGGACGCCCTGACGCCCGTGCGCGACGCACTGACGGCTACAGCGCGAGCCGACGCCGCCCGACGCCTCGCCGCGGCTCACCAGGAGGCGGCAACGATCCTGGCACGAGCGCGTGCCGATGCTCGCCAGACGCTGGACGACGCTCGTGCTCGAGGCGAGCACGACGCCGCATCACTCGCCGCCGCCACGCAGGCGCAGGCGCGCCGTCATGCCCGTACCCTCGTGCTGCGGGCGCGGCGCCGGGTGCACGCTGAGCTGCGACGTCGGGTTCGTCAGGCCGTCACGGCCCTCCGCGAGGACGCGTCGTACCCTGCGTTGCTCGACGAGCTCACCGCACGTGCCCGGGCGACGCTCGGTGCCGACGCCGAGATCCTGGAGGTGCCCTCGGGTGGGGTTGTCGCCACCGTCCCCGGTAGGCGGTTCGTGTGCACCCTGGCCGATCTCACGGCCGACGCCCTGGCGGAGGAGGAGCTGGCGCTCGCGGAGCAGTGGGCGTCGTGACGGGCCGAGTGGTGCGCGTGTCCGGGTCCCTGGTCGAGATCGACGGTGTGGGCGACCTGGCCATGTCCGACGTGGTGGTCATCGGACCGGACCGGCTGCCGGGCGAGGTCGTGGCGATCGCGGGCACGCGTGCGACCGTCCAGGCCTATGAGAACACGGCCGGTCTCGCGCCCGGCGCGCCGGCCAGGGGAGGAGGTGTGCCGCTGTCGGTCCGGCTCGGGCCCGGTCTCCTGGGGGGCGTGTTCGACGGCCTGCTCCGCCCGCTCTCGGATGCCGAGACCTGGCTCCGCCCTGCGGCTTGGGGGAAGGCTGAGGACGGCCAGGCGAGGTGGCGGTTCACGCCGAGTGCCACCACGGGAACCACGCTGACAGCCGGTGACGAGCTCGGAACGACGGGGAGCGAGCCGCTGCCGCTGCGGGTGCTGGTACCGCCGGGAGTCGAGGGCCCCGTGACGTTCGTCGCGCGGACCGGCAGCTACCCGGTGGAGTCGGTGGTGGCGACGGTGGCCGGTCACGACATCCGGCTCGTCGCCCAGTGGCCGGTGCGGCAGCCGCGGCCGTACCTGGAACGGTCCGAGACCGTCGAGGGGCTGCACACCGGGCAGCGGGTGCTCGACCTGCTCTACCCCGTGGCACGGGGCGGTGCGGCGGCGGTGCCGGGCGGGTTCGGCACGGGCAAGACGATCCTCCTCCAGCAGATCGCGAAGTGGTGCGACGCCGACGTCATCGTCTACGTGGGGTGCGGCGAGCGTGGCAACGAGATGGCCGACGTCGTCGACGAGCTCACGGACCTGGAGGACCCGCGCACCGGCGACCGGCTGGCGCGGCGCACGGTGATCATCGCCAACACCTCGAACATGCCGATGATGGCCCGTGAGGCGAGCATCTACACCGGCGTCACGGTGGCGGAGTACTTCCGCGACATGGGCTACCACGCCGTCGTCATCGCCGACTCCACCTCGCGCTGGGCGGAGGCGCTGCGGGAGTTCGCCTCGCGGACCGGTGCCCTGCCGGCTGAGGAGGGCTATCCGGCAGGGCTGGCGTCGGCGCTCGCGGCGTTCTACGAGCGGGCCGGCGGGGTCACCACTCTCGGTGGCCGGACCGGGTCGGTCACGATCATCGGGGCTGTCTCACCGCCGGGAGGCGACCTGACCGAGCCCGTCACCGCGCACACGCAGCGCTTCGTCCGCTCGCTGTGGAGCCTCGATCGCGATCTCGCCTACGCACGCCACTACCCGGCGGTCTCCTGGTCCGGCTCGTTCTCACGCGACGTCGACCGCATGGCCGTCTGGCACGCCCGGGCCGGCGACGCTGCCTGGGCGCGTCGTCGGAGTCAGGTCATCTCGGTGCTCGCCGAGGCCGACCGGCTCGCCTCGCTGGCAGAGCTCGTGGGCGTGACCGCGCTACCGAACCAGGAGCGCATCACTCTCCTCGCCGGACGGCTGCTGCGCGAGGGCGTGCTGCAGCAGAATGCGCTGAGCCCACGGGACGGGTCGTGCTCGACGGCGAAGTCGGCGGCACTCGTGGACGCGGTGCTGGCGGTGGTCGACCGCTGCCGGACGCTCGTGGAGGCAGGCGTCGATCCCGGTGCGCTCGACGAGGTCGACTTCGGCCTGCTGCTGCGGGCCCGGGAGGAGGCCGGCCCCGACGACACCGAGCGGGTCGCGGCTCGCCGCAGCGAGATCTTGGACCGGCTCGAGGACCTGACGTGACGGCGCCGGGAGGATCACGCACGCCACTCGGGTCACCGGTCGTGGAGCACACCGAGATCGTGCGGATCCGTGACCCGCTCGTCGTCGTCGCCGATGTCGCCGGCGTGGGCTGGGACGAGGCGGCGTGGATCCGGCTCGACTCGGGGGAGGTGCGGCACGGTCTGGTGCTCGAGGTGGACGGCGATACCGCTGTGGTCCAGGTCCTCGAGGGCACCGACGGTCTGCGCCCGGGCGGCGCATCGGTGGCCTTCGCAGGGGAGAGTCTGCACATCCCGGTCGGCACCCGGTGGCTGGGTCGGGTGTGTGACGGCAGCGGCGAACCGCTGGACGACGGGCCACCGGTCATCGAGTCGACGCGATCGCCGATCGGCGGGCGACCGCTGAACCCCACCCGGCGCGAGCCTCCCTCCGAAGCGGTGCTGACGGGCGTGTCCGTCATCGACGCTCTGAGCACACTGGTCCGCGGGCAGAAGCTGCCGATCTTCTCCGTGGCGGGCCTGCCTCACCTCGAGCTCGCGACGCAGATCGCAGCCCAGGCGAGCGTCGGCGGCGAGCCCTTCTCCGTGGTCTTCGCCGGGATGGGGCTGAGCCATGCCGACGCCGCCATGGTGCGGGACGCACTCGAGCCGCGCGCCGCGGCCGGCGAGCTTGCGCTCCTCCTCAACACGGCGGACGACCCGGTCGTGGAGCGGCTGCAGACGCCCCGGTTGGCGTTGACGGTGGCCGAGCACCTCGCCTTCGACCGAGCACGCCACGTCCTCGTGGTGATGGGCGACATGACGACGTACGCCGAGGCCGTGCGGGAGGTCTCCTCAGCGCGAGGAGAGCTCCCGTCGCGCGGGGCCTACCCGGGATACCTGTACAGCGACCTCGCGTCGCTCTACGAACGGTGCGGACGGATCCGCGGTCGATCGGGGTCGGTGACGATCGTGCCGGTACTCACGATGCCCGGTGGTGACCTCACCCACCCGGTGCCAGATCTGACCGGATACATCACCGAGGGACAGATCGTGCTCTCCGCAGAGCGTCATGCCAGTGGCGTCTATCCGCCAGTGGACCCGCTGAGCTCCCTGTCCCGGCTGATGCGGGCCGGTGCCGGGCCAGGACGAACCCGGGAGGACCACCTCGACGTCGCCGCGCAGACCACGGCGTCGCTGGCGCGTGCCCGCCAGGCCCGCGAGCTCGCCGAGCTCATCGGCGAGGACGCGCTGAGCGCGAGCGATCGTGCTCACCTGGTGTTCGCAGACGCCGTCGAGCGCGATGTCATCGACCAGCGGCGCAACGAGGCCCGGAGCCTGGACGACACCCTCGAGCGCGTGTGGTCGGCGCTGCGCATGCTGCCGCGTCGAGAGCTGACCATGATCACCGAGCGCCATCTCGCCGATCGGATCGCCGCGTCCCGGACGCAGCCCGGGCCGTCATGGTGATGCGCCGCGTCCCCGCAGGCCGGGCCGGCCGGCTGTGGCTCCAGGATCGCCTCTCCGTCGCGCGGCGCGCGGTCGAGGTCCTGGACCAGAAGCTCCACCTTCTCCAGTCGGAGAGCCGACGCCTCTCCGAGCTCTCTGAAGTCACCGGGGAGGCGTGGCAGGGCGCAGTTCGTGACGCTCGCACGTGGTTGCTGCGGAGTGCGCTGCTCGACGGCGAACGGGGGCTGCGACTGGGACGAGCCGCGGCGACCGCCACCGTCGACATCACCTGGGGGCGCACGGTGGGACTGCGACACCCGGTCGGGGCCGTGTTCCGGCCGCCGCCGGCCGAGCCGCTGTCAGCCGGCGCCAGCACGGCTCAGGATGCTGCGCGAGAGGCCTGCGTCCGGGCATTGGAGGCAGCCGTGCGGCATGCCGTGGCACGAGGCGCCCTGGCTGCTGTCGAGAGCGAGGAGGGCGCGACGCGACGCCGTCTCCGTGCGGTCGAGCAACGGTGGGTGCCGCAGCTCGAGGCGGAGGCCGCGCGGGTCGACCGCCGGCTCGCGGAGCACGAGCTCGGCGAGATGGTCCGCCTGCGATGGGCGGTCGACCACAGCGAGGCGTGACCTCCGGCCCTGGCGCCCGATGACCGGGGGGTCGCAGGCTGGAGCGAGCGACATCGGACGGAGGCTTGCGATGCCCCAGCAACCCACCCTGACGTTCCTCGGCGCCGCCGAGACCGTGACCGGGAGCCGGTTCCTGCTCGACGCCGGCAGTCGGGTGCTGATCGACTGTGGGCTCTTCCAGGGCGATCGGGTGTGGCGCCGACGCAACTGGGAGCCGCCGCCGCTCGCACCGACGTCGCTCGACGCCGTGGTGCTCACCCATGCCCACCTCGACCACTGCGGGTATCTTCCGCGGTTGGTGCGTGACGGGTTCGGTGGCCCGGTCCTGTGCACCACGGACACCGCCCGGCTGGCGGCGATCGTGATGCGGG
>CAZAQV010000064.1:0-2020 GCA_964487255.1 uncultured Polyangiales bacterium
GCCCGGCGCACAGCGCCAGCGCGGACTTACCGGTGCCGGCCTTACCGCCGAGCGAAACGATGCCCACCGATTCGTCGAGCAGCAGGTCGAGCGCGACGCGTTGTTCCGCAGAGCGGCCACGCAGGCCGAACGCCTCCCGATCACCACGTACCAGTTGCACCCGCTTTTCGGCGTTGACCCGGCCCAGCGCGTGAGAGTTGGTGCCCAGCAACCTGATTCCGGTATGGCAAGGCAGATCGCGGGCGGTTTCAAGGTCGACATCACCGTCGGCGAAGAGGGCGTCCACGTCCTGGCCGGCGACTTCCAGCTCGGCCATGCCGGTCCAACCCGAGGTGACGACATCCTGGGCGTGGTACTCGTCGGCGGCAAGACCGACCGCACCCGCCTTCACACGCAGCGGAATGTCCTTGCTCACCAACGTGACTCGCTTACCCTCGGCGGCGAGGTTGGCCGCGCAGGTCAGGATGCGCGCATCGTTGGTCTCGGTTCGGAATCCGGCCGGCAGCACCGTCGGATCGCTGTGGTTGAGCTCGACGTGCAAGGTGCCGCCCTCGTCGCCGACCGAGATGGGCTGATCCAGGCGCCCATGTTCGAGCCGCAGATCATCAAACAGCCGCAACGCCTGCCGGGCGAACCAACCGAGTTCATGGTGATGCCGTTTGGCTTCCAGCTCGCTGATCACCACCAGCGGGACGACCACTTCGTGTTCGGCGAACCTCATGATTGCCCACGGATCGGATAGGAGAACTGAGGTGTCGAGCACGTAGGTCCGACATCCGTCGGATTGCTGGCCCGGCCGATCCTGCGAATCAGTCACAGAGCGCTCCTCGAGGCATCCATGTTCGTGTGACCCCACACGAACGTTCTCGGTGGACACACAGCGGCCTCAGGACCGGGGCCGGTCCCTGTCGAAATAAATTCTGGACCGCCCGGACAGCAGAGCATTTCGCTAGCCATCGAAAACGACGCTACTCCGAGTGCGCCTTTCGCGCCTGACAGGCGCGCCGAGCCGAAGGGGCGCGCGAGTTACGAGCTGATGAACTGTGCGAGCCGCGGTTCGTCGGCCAGCCCCCAGGCGGTAATCCGGTCCGAGATGACGCGGGCCAGCGCCGCCTTGTCGAAGATGCCGACCTTGGCGACGGTGTCGATCTTGTCCCGGTAGGCGTCAATGTCACCGCCGACCACATCCAGGGAGGCCGCACGGGCCGCGATCGCGTCAATCGTCTCGTCACGGTTGTAGCCCAGGCAGTGGGTGACCAGATTAGCGAAGAACTCCTCGTGGCGGTCTTCATCCTTGGCGATGTGACCGACGAGTGCCTCCAGCACCGGCTCGGCGATCTGGGCCTGCAGGTTGCGGCAGAACACCGCGTGTGCGCGTTCGAAAAACGCCATGAAGGCCAGCGTCTCGATCTGGCTGTAAGAGTCGGCGCGGTAACCCTTCATGACGTGCTCGACACGCACGTTCTCATTGGCCGTCGGGTCTGCCTCACGGGTGACGACGAGGTAGTTACGCAGCGCGATAGCGTGCAGGTGTTCTTCGGCGGTCCAGCGCCCCATCCACCGGCCCCACTTGTCCTCGAGGATGAAGTGCTCCACCAGCTCGCGGTGGTAACCGGCGAGGTTGTCCTTGGTGATGAGCAGGATCTCCACCGCGTCGGTGATATGCCTGGGCAGGCTCGCCTGCGAGGAATCCCAGTCCCGTCCGCCGAGGAACGCGAAGTTCTCCCCTTGGTCGAACGGCACATAGTCATGGGCGTACCAGATTTCCTCACTGTCGAGGTGGCGCCGCAGTTCCGCCAGCACGACCGGCTCGAGCTCGAGGGTCAGCGCATTAGCGACAGGTTTCTGTGCCATGCGGTTACAGTAACCCAATTCTGTGGGAATCGTAAAATTCCCACGCCGACATACCGCCGAAATGGAAATCTCGCAGGGGACAGCCGAGCAGACCCCCTTACTGGACCCGTTTCGACCGGTCCTCCAGGGTTTCTGGAAGATTTCTCTGGCTCCCTACAGGGGTCCC
>CAZAQV010000064.1:2120-4704 GCA_964487255.1 uncultured Polyangiales bacterium
CCCCGCTCCGGTCGCCAACAGGTCAGCCGGGGTCGCCTACAGGGTCAGCCCCGGGTACAGCGGGTTGGCCTCCAACAGCTCGGCGGCCGCAGCACGGACCCGCTCGGCGGTGCCGTCAGCCAACGTGTACTTCGCCTTCGACGGACCCTTCGGCCCTGCGGCCGGCTCGGTGTTGCTCAACACCTCTACCACCAGCTCGGCGACCCGGTCGAACTCGTCGGCACCGAAGCCACGCGTCGTCAGCGCCGGCGAACCGAACCGGATGCCGCTCGTGTACCAGGCGCCATTGGGGTCGGCCGGGATCGCATTGCGGTTGGTCACGATGCCGGAGTCCAGCAGCGCCGACTCGGCCTGCCGTCCGGTCAGCCCGAACGAGGTCACGTCAAGCAACACGAGGTGGTTGTCCGTGCCGCCGGTGACCAGCCCGGCATCGCGCTTGACGAATCCGTCGGCCAGCGCCTGGGCGTTATCGGCGACGGCCTGGGCGTACTGCCGGAACGCCGGCTGTCGGGCCTCGGCGAGCGCCACCGCCTTGGCGGCCATCACATGCGACAGCGGCCCGCCAAGCACCATTGGGCAGCCCTTGTCGACCGCAGGCGCATACTCCTCGGTGGCCAACACCAGTCCGCCGCGCGGGCCACGCAGCGACTTGTGCGTCGTCGTCGTCGTGACGTGCGCATAGGGCACCGGATCCTCCTCGCCGGTGAACACCTTGCCCGCCACCAGACCCGCGAAGTGCGCCATATCCACCATCAAGGTGGCACCGACCTCGTCGGCGATCTCGCGCATCTTGGCGAAGTTGATTCGCCGTGGATAAGCCGAATAGCCGGCCACCAAAACCAGCGGCTTGAACTCGCGCACCGCGGCGGCCACGGCGTCGTAGTCGATGAACCCTGTCTCCGGATTGGTGCCGTACTGACGTTGATGGAACATCTTGCCGGAAATGTTCGGCCGGAAGCCGTGGGTGAGGTGCCCGCCGGTATCCAGCGACATCCCCATCAGCCGCTGGTTGCCCATCTTGTTGCGCAACGACTCCCAGTCAGCCTCGGACAGGTCGTTGACGTGCTTGGCGCCCATTTCGGCCAAGCCCGGCGCCTCGATACGGGTGGCCAGGATCGCCCAGTAGGCGACCAGGTTGGCGTCGATCCCGGAGTGTGGCTGGGCGTAGGCATAGGGGGCGCCGAACAACTCCCGGGCGTGTTCGGCGGCCAGCGCCTCAACCGTGTCGACGTTCTGGCATGCCGCGTAGAAACGGTGCCCGACGGTGCCCTCGGCGTATTTGTCGGAGAACCAGGTCCCCATGGTCAGCAGCACCGCCGGCGAGGCGTAGTTCTCGCTGGCGATGAGTTTGAGCGAATCCCGCTGATCGGCAAGCTCTTTACGGGTCGCCTCGGCGATACGCGGTTCGACGGTCTCGATCACCTGCAGTGCGGCCCGATAGGCCTCGCTTGCAGTGTCGGCGTACTCGGCACCCAGACCGGCGGTGATGGAGTCTGCAGTCATGACCACGAGCCTAGTCGGGACTACCCGACTTCCGGCCTGCAGGTTGACCACGTCATTTCTGCATCAGGGTCGCGACCCGCCCACCCGGACGACCCTCATGCAGAAATGGTGTCCCTGGGACGGCCGCAACACCTAGCCAGCACCTAGCCAGCACCTAGCCGACCCGCAGCGACGACGGGATCAGAGGCTCATCGAGCAGCCTCGCGAACCGTTCGGGCACCCCAACGCCGTCCGGCCTGGCATCCAACCACCCGCGAAGCAATCGGTAGCCCTCGACATAGGTGCTGGTGTAGGCCCGCCACAGCGGCGACGACAGGAACCGCAACATCTGCCGGGCCCGTTCGTCGTTGACCAGCAGCCACCTCTTCAGGAACTCGACGACGTCGTCGACGGAGCGGTGTTCGTCGTGCAGCATCAGCGCGGCGTCCTGACGCACCTCAGCCAACGCGCTCGTCGCCTCCGAGATCGACTCCGCCCGCTCACCGTCGAACCGCAGGCCCAGGTCGGCATAGATCTCGCTAGCCCACGACCCCCACCCAGGCCCAACCGCGGCATACAGCGCCAGATCGGCCAGCCCCTCGGCCATCAGGCATTGCGGGGTGTTCACCAGGAAAATCGTCTGCTCGGCCTGCCCCTTGCCCTCGACCAAGCCCGCCTCTTTGCGGCAGTGCTCGGTGTGGTGGCCGGGATAAGACTCGTGTGCCACCAGCCGAGGAAGATTCGACATCTGCTGCTTGAGGTCAGCGTTGACGGCCACGGTGGAGGTGTAGTCGCCGAGGTAGTAGTTGAATCCCGACCAGGGCTTGTCGGTGACCACCTCGTAGGTGATGGTCTCGCGGGCCGGCAGCGGGAACATCACCCGTACCCGGTCGCGCAGTGCGCTGGAAAACGCGTGGATGCACTCCTCCAGGCGCGCCGGCGGGATCTCCTCGGCCGACCGGTACGCCTGGATCCGCTCGGTGAGCGGCCCGCTACCACCGAGCGCCTCGTCGAGTTTTGCGTGTGCCTGCGCGTACCGATCGGGGTCGCCCTTGGCGATCCGGACGTCGAAATACGCCTCGACCTCGTCGACGAACCCGAC
>CAZAQV010000064.1:4804-7982 GCA_964487255.1 uncultured Polyangiales bacterium
CCTACGCTAGCTGCAAGACTGTTGCAATGGCGCGGCTGAACGAACCCAGCCCCTACGTGGAATTCGACCGAAGTCAATGGCGCGCACTTCGCATGTCCACACCCCTGAAGCTGACCGAGGACGAACTGGTCAAGTTGCGGGGCCTGGGCGAGAAGGTCGACCTTCTCGAGGTACAAGAGGTTTATTTGCCGCTGGCGCGGCTGATCCATCTGCAGGTCGCCGCGAGCCAGTCGCTGTTCGCCGCGACCGCCCAATTCCTGGGCGAACCCGTACAAAGTCCCGACCGGCCGGTGCCGTTCATCATCGGCGTCGCCGGCAGTGTGGCCGTGGGCAAGTCCACCACCGCACGTGTGCTGCAGGCGTTGCTGACACGCTGGGAACACCACCCCCGTGTCGACCTGGTCACCACCGACGGGTTCCTGTACTCCAATACCGAGCTGGCGCGGCGGAACCTCATGCAGCGCAAAGGGTTCCCGGAAAGCTACGACCGCAGAGCGCTGATGCGGTTCGTCACCGCGGTCAAATCAGGCGCCGACGCGGTGTGCGCACCGGTGTACTCGCACCTGCTCTACGACATCGTGCCCGGCGAGAAGCAGGTCATCAAACACCCCGACATCCTGATCCTCGAAGGCCTCAACGTGCTGCAGACCGGCCCCGCACTGATGGTCTCGGACCTGTTCGACTTCTCGGTGTACGTCGACGCGCGTATCGAGGACATCGAGCAGTGGTACGTCTCCCGGTTCCTGTCGATGCGGGCCGGCGCGTTCGCCGACCCGGCTTCTCACTTCCACCACTACTCGACGCTGACCGACGAGCAGGCCATGTTCGCCGCGCGCGACATCTGGCATTCCATCAACCGGCCCAACCTGATCGAGAACATCCTGCCGACCCGGCCGCGCGCCACGCTGGTGCTACGCAAAGACGCCGACCACTCGATCAACCGGTTACGGCTTCGCAAGCTGTAGCGGCCGGTCGGGGCTGCGCCCCGGGGAGGCTGACCAAGCCCCCGGGCTGGACGGCTACAGATGATGCCCGTGATGTCTAGGCTGCCCGCCGCCAACCCTGATATTGCAGCTCGGCCATGACCAGCGTGTAGCCGCCGGTTCCCAGTACCAGCAGCACTCCGGCGGTGGTCAACGGCCAGACCCCAGCAACCACCACGATGACGGTCACGACGCTGAACAGCAGGTTTCCCAGGGCCAGCAGCAGCCCCGTCGTACGCACGGTCGGGCGCGCCGCCAAGACCAGGACGGCGAGACCGAACACGACGAACAAGGCGCCCGTCACATATTCGGTGGCCGCGGTGGTACCCGACAGCTCAGCCACCCGGGGGGCGAGCGCGAGCAGACCGATTCCGGCGGCACCGCTGATGATGGCGTCGGCGCGGAGGGCTGCCCGCAGCAGCGAATCGGTCGGCGTGGTGCTCAGTGCGGTCATGGTGATTCCTTTCCTCGGACGGCCGACCGCGACGTTTCCGGTATCGCGGTCATGGCAGCGATAGTTCGCCGAGGCGACTGCCAGCTCGACACCACCTGCCGCCAACTACTGCCAACCGCAGGTCAGCACCCCGAAAAAGGTTGACGTCCGGAGAATCGTCAGCGGGTGGAGATGAGATCGCTGCGCAGGTCGGTCGCAATGCCCCCTAGCGCCCGTAGCGTCGATGCCTGGCGCTGTAGTCACGCAACGCGCGCAGAAAGTCGACTCGGCGAAACTCGGGCCAGTAGGCCTCGGTGAACCACATCTCGGAGTAGGCACTCTGCCACAGCAGGAATCCCGAAAGCCGCTGCTCCCCCGAGGTGCGGATGACGAGGTCGGGGTCCGGTTGGCCCGAGGTGTAGAGGTTTTCCGAGATCGCCTCGGCGGTAACGGCTTCGATCAGCTGGTCGCCGGTCGCACCGTTGGCCAGCTCCTTGGCCAACAGTGCGCGCACCGCGTCGACGATTTCCTGGCGACCGCCGTAGGCGACGGCGACGTTGACGTGGAAGGAGGTAGGAGGTGTCGCGCCCTCGGTGGACTGCACGGCGTCGCGCAGCCGGCGCGCCGGTTCCTCGCCCAGGAGTTCGAGATCACCCATGGTGCGCACGCTCCACTGATTGACCGGCGCGCAGATCTCCTCGACCACCTCGGTGATGATCTCGATCAGCGAGGACAGCTCGTCAGGGTCGCGCTGCAGGTTCTCGGTGGAAAGCAGATACACGGTGGCCATCTCGATGCCGGCCTCATGGCACCAGCGCAGCATCTCGGCGATCTTGGCTGCACCCATGCGGTAGCCGTAGCTGACGTCGTCGTGGCCGAGCTCACGTGCCCAACGCCGGTTGCCGTCGCACAGCACCGCGATGTGGCGGGGAAGCTGAGACCGCGACGGGGACAATTCGTGGCGCAGCCGCATCTCGTAAAGCCGATACATCGGCTCTTTGAGTCGTCGCGGAATGAGGTCCACGATCGTCAAGACTACTGTGGCCCACAGAAGGCCAATGCCAGTTAGTGGAGGTGAAGTGCCGACATCCGTCGATCCCCGCGATACCGCCGAGACACCGCGCGACCCAGAAGATCTGCCCGAGGCAGTCGCCGAAGGCGTCGCCCAGTTCCTGGGAAAGCCACGGTTGCGCGGCTGGATCCACGTCTACTCCGCGGTCATCGCGGTCATCTGCGGCGCCACGTTGGTCGCCGTGTCGTGGTCGGTGGAGTCGTTTCGCGCCGGGATCGCGACGCTGATCTACACGCTGACGATCGTGGCGATGTTCACCGTCAGTGGCGTTTATCACCGGGTGAACTGGAAGTCGGCTACGGCACGCAAGTGGATGAAACGCGCCGACCACTCGATGATCTTCTTGTTCATCGCGGGCAGTTACACCCCGTTCGCACTGTTGGCGTTGCCGGAGGCCGACGGGTGGGTGCTGCTCTGGATCGTCTGGTCTGGCGCGCTGGCCGGTGTGGCGCTCAAGATGCTGTGGCCGTCGGCACCGCGTTGGCTGGGGGTGCCGCTCTATATCCTGCTGGGCTGGGTGGCGGTGTGGTTCATCGGCCCGATCATGCACGGCGCGGGTGTTGCGGCGGTGGTGCTGTTGATCGTTGGTGGCGTGCTGTACAGCATCGGCGGTGTGCTCTACGCGCTGAAGTGGCCTAACCCATGGCCGACGACATTCGGCCATCACGAGTTCTTCCACGCGTGCACGGC
>CAZAQV010000065.1:0-7747 GCA_964487255.1 uncultured Polyangiales bacterium
TAATCGTTAATCTTTGCCATGGAATTAAAACCTTATTCAATTGAGGGTTTTAAAAGTTGGAGAGTTGACGGTCAGTCGAGATAGATAATAAATAATTTAACAATTTTTGGCAAAACAATTTGGTTTAATATAAACAAAAAAGCCGATCGCGTTGATCGGCTTCCTTAAACCTTAAAGCATTCCATCACCGGTTTCAGGTGTATCGGTAAATGATACGCCATATTCATATTAAACTTAATTACCATCAGCCCAGCAATCTGTTACATCCATCAAACACCCGAAATCTTGTAGTTCTTTTATCACATCAATAACGTGGGTATTGCGCAAATCTGGGCAGCTTTCCTTAAAGGTAAATCCAATAATCAGCACGCAAGCATCAGCCAGAATGATTTCTGAGTGATAACTTATGGCTTGCGCTTTGTGGGTCGGACTACAGGGGCGCTACCCCAATAAAATGCCCGCCAACCAATCCAGGCTTGAACGGTAAGGAAATTTTTTAATCCGAAATCCTTTTGCTAATGCTAAAAACAGGTAAAGCGGCCTTTGTACTTCTAGCAGATTAAGCTGGGAACTGTCGGACATTATCCTTGCCATTCGAACCTGTCGTCATTGACTGCCCATCTTTACACCAAACGAGATCGGCAAGCCCGCCGTTAGGTGCAAATCCCGTAGGCGCCTCACGAAGGATTCCCACCACTCGTCCGCAATCAAAATCCTGACTTGCTCGAACCAAATCCTTGAGCGCTGCATCAAGACTCTCGGGTGTCATCGACACCTCCCGGGCCATCATGATTCTGGGGTGAGAGGTACCTTGGGGATTGTCACCCACCAGTAATTCCTCAAAGAGTTTTTCTCCGGGGCGCAGGCCAGTGAATACCACTTCAATATCACCATCCGGTTCATTCTCCGATTTCTCGGTTAACCCCATCAGATGAATCATCTTACGAGCCAGATCGGCAATCCTAACTGGCTCCCCCATGTCCAGCACAAATACCTCGCCACCCTGGCCCATGCTCCCGGCCTGCAATACCAACTGGCTTGCCTCTGGGATAGTCATGAAATACCGGATAATGTCTGGGTGTGTAACCGTAACAGGCCCACCGTCACGGATTTGATCCCTAAACAATGGAACCACAGAACCAGAGGAACCGAGAACGTTCCCAAACCTCACCATGGAAAAGATCGTGGTATTTTGCCTCTCAGCCAAGCCCTGCAATACCAACTCTGCCATCCGTTTGCTGGCGCCCATCACATTCGTCGGTCGCACAGCTTTATCTGTCGAAATCAAAACAAAACGCTCAACACCAGCTGCTATTGCCGCTTCTGCAGCGTGTGCCGTGCCAAATACATTGTTTTGAACACCTTCAATAACATTGTGCTCAACCAAAGGCACATGTTTGTAGGCAGCCGCGTGATAGACAGTCTGGACATTGAAAGCCCGCATAACCACTTCGCAGCGGCGGCGGTGGACGACACTGCCCAGTAGCGCATGCAACTCCACACCCAAGCTTTCAAGACGGTTTATGGCCTGCAGTTCGCGTTCGATGGCGTAGAGAGAAAACTCGGACTGTTCAAACAGTACAAGCTTTGTCGGTTTATGCCGAATAATCTGACGACAAAGCTCAGACCCTATAGAGCCCCCGGCACCAGTTACCATGACCGATTTTTGGAACAGGCTTTTGGCGACGATGGCAGTGTCTGGGCGCACAGGCTCACGGCCCAGCAAATCCTCAAGCTCGAGGTCCCGGATATCATTGATCCGTGCCTGCCCCGCCACCAACTCGGAAACCGACGGCACTGTTTGTACCGGAATAGACAGGGGTTCCAGTTGCTTCAGCAACTTTTTGCGGTCGACAGCGGAGTGCGGGTCAAGCGCGAGCAGAATCCTTCTCACGCCATATTTGGGCATATTCTTGGCGATCAAATCGATACTGACTACTGGCAGGCCGTCAATCATCGATTTATGGTTGGCCTTATTAAAGGTGACAAACACGACGGGGCGATATTCCACGCCCTGCCTCAATGCCGAGGCCAGGGCCATACCTGTCTCGCCGGCTCCGATAATGGCCACCGCTTCCTTGTTTCGCTGATGAGGGTGATTGACCAGCATGCGCACCCCGAGGCGAGTGCCGCTGACAAAAGCAAACGCCAAAGCACCGTATATAATCGGCACGGAGCGTGGAATGGGCACTTGCAGCAAGTAACCGGTAATAATTAGCACCAAGGCGGAGGCAAACACTCCGTATATGATGGTTAGAAACGCCTTATCGCCCAGAAACCGAATCACGGCACGGTACAGGCCCAACCTAATGAACACGGCAATCGTGAACACCACCGTAATGGCGGCTACGATGACATGGCCGCGATCCGGCACCCACAGCTGCTGCTCGAGCCGCAGAGCGAATGCAGCCCAAATGGCGAACAAAAGAACAATCGTATCGGACGCCACGGAAATCAGCCGCTTTTGAACCCGAGGTAAATTCAAAAAGGTATTAATCATTGTGAGTCCTTCACTCTGTCTCCGGCACCCTTGCCACGAACTGTTAACAGAATATATTGGAAATAAGCAGTGAGATTGAGTTCCGCCAGCATTCTCGAGTCGGTTTCCGCAAGCAAACGAGGCGTCGACATGTCAATATCGTTTACCTGCGCCAGCCCAGTTATTCCCGGCCTTGCTGATAATACACCACGAGCCTCGCGCTCGGCGATCAGCTCTTCTTGGCTAAACAGGCATGGCCTCGGCCCCACCAGGCTCATCTCCCCTTTCAGCACGTTCCACAGCTGGGGCAACTCATCCAGCTTGGTGCGACGCAGGAAGCGCCCAAACCGAGTGATGGACGCGGCATTCGCCAAATGACTTGCAACAGAAGCCGTTTCAATCTTCATGGTGCGGAACTTCACCAGCGTGAACGGCCGCTTGTCCCGACCTACCCGCTCCTGGCGGAATAGCGGCGCGCCAGTATCAAACATTCCCAGTACATAGAGCACCACGAGCACCGGTAATCCAAGTACCAGACCGGTCAACGAAAACACAACATCCAACAAACGAATCACATTAACCATCCTAATTGTGTTTAAAACAGCGCCTCAGCCCTTCGTCAACCGAAATCGTCGGTTCCCAACCCAAAACATGCCGGGTTTTGGAGATATCCACCTGCAAGGATCCAAGTAACCGCTGCGCCATGGCTTTTTTACCCAAAACCGAAGCACCTAACTGCAACACCCCGGCAGGCACCGGTAACAGACGCGCCGATTTTCCTATGGCGACCCCTACACGCCGCAACAGTTCGGATGTGGAAAGATCCTCCCCGTCGCCGGCCAGAAACACCTGATTCGCAGCGGCGGGGTGATCAACGCAGGTGATAATCAGGTCTACCAAGTTATCCAGTGCGACCAGAGAACGTTTATTGTGGACAGCACCCAATGGCAAAGGAAGGCCTTTAGCAACTAGCCTGGCCATGCTGGCGAAGTTACCTTTAACACCCGGGCCATAAACCAAAGGCGGGCGAATAATCACCACTTCCATGCCGGTTTCCCGAGCAACCTGCTGCAAGCCCTGCTCCGCTTCCGATTTTGACATGCCATAAGGATCCTCCGGAGCCGGTCTATCATCAGCGGTAAAACATCTGCCCGACGCGGTCTGCTCACCGTTTACTTTTATAGAGCTGATAAAAACGAAACGCCGAACGCCGAACGCCGCAGCCTGGCGTGCGAGGTTGAGCGTGCCAGCAGCATTGACCTTTCGAAACTCAGTTAGCGGATCAGTAGCCGCGTCGTCCATAATATGGGCGCGAGCGGCAGTGTGAACGATGACTCGCTGATCCAGCAGTGCTTCAGACCAATCCGTATCACCATTGATCTCACCCACGGCAAAATACGAGGAATCATCACCCTCGACCTTCGCCCGCACAGTTCCCAGAACAGGGGCTGATGACTGCGCCGCCAAACGCTTTATCAGCTGGCCGCCAACGAAACCGGACGCACCCGTGACCATAACCCGCTCAGCCATCCCCGAGTAACTCCTTATAAATCCCCATGTGCTGTTCCACAATATGATCTATGGAAAAGGCCTTCTCCGCCAGTTCACGACCTGCCTTGCCCATTTTCAACCGGCGTTCCGGTGCTTCTACAAGCATCTGAATGGCATCCGCAAGCGCCTGTGCACTTTTCACTGGCACCAGAATGCCGGTCACACCCGGTTCTATTGCATCTCGGCAGCCAGGCACATCCGTCGTTACCACAGCCCGCCCGCAGGCCGCTGCCTCAACCAGTCCTTTGGGCAAGCCTTCCCTGTAGGAAGGCAAACACACAATATTGGCCGCCTGATACTGACAAGCAACATCGGTTCGATAACCCGGCAATTCAACAACACCCTCGGCAGCCCAGCCATCCACTTCCGACCTATCAACGCTGGTCGGGTTACCTGGATCCGGCGCACCGACAAGACGCAACCGCACATTGACACGACGGGTCTTTAATAATCTGGCCGCCTCAACAAACTCGTACACGCCCTTATCTCGCAATAACCGGGCGGCCATCACGACTACCGGGGTGCCTTCCGGCTCAGGCACAACTGAATAATTGGCGAGGTGCACGCCAGAACCTCGAATCATTCGTGCCTGAATCGGTTTAAGTGCGCCAATCGCCAATAGCCCATCGCGATCATCGGGGTTCTGAAAAATCACCGCAAGATGCCGCTGGCTGAATGCCAGTCGATAAAGCCCTGAGACCAACGCTTTACGGGCGCGGGCAACTTTTGACTGCGCCACAAAAACGGTCCCCAAACCTGAAACGGCAGCGACCACGGCAGATGTACCAGCAAGCCGGGCCGCAATGCCACCGTATAAGACCGGTTTGATCGTAATCAGATGCACCAAGTCCGGCTTTATTTCCCGAAATAACCGATACAAACTGACAAAAGAACCCAACTCTGCAAGAGGGTTTTGGCCGCTTCTAGTAATGCCAACGGTGTGGTGTACCAGGCCAAGGCGCCTAATCTCCCGGACGGCATCCCCTCCCGCCGTTGCAATATGCACTTCATTTCCTGCCTCGCGTGCGGCAAGTGCGATCGGCAACCGATGCGACAGAAAGAATTCGGGGGTATTAACAACAAAGAGGATTTTTTTGGCTGTCAATTCACTTCCAACCACGCCTGAAACATCAACACGTTCCAAAGATGATACTGCCAGTTCTGTTTACCATTCAGGTGTTCCGCCCACATAGCTCGGATTGGCTCAGGATGAAAGAAGCCTTCCGACCGGAGGCGACTTTCATCGAGCAATGTCTCTGCCCAGTCTCTCAACGGCCCGCGCAACCAGCTATCCAACGGAATTCCGAAGCCCATCTTCGGTCGTTCAATAAGCTCCTTGGGCACATGTTTGTAAAGCACATGGCGTAACAGCCACTTGCCTTGCCCATCACGTAGTTTCAAGTCGAGGGGCATTCGCCACGCCAGTTCAACTACATGGTGGTCCAGCATCGGTACCCGGGTTTCCAGACTGGTAGCCATCGCCGCACGGTCTACCTTGGTGAGAATGTCGTCCGCCATATAAGTTTGCGCGTCCATCGCCATCATTGCATGCTCAAGGCAGTCGGTTTCCGGCCAACAAGAAGGTGTTGTGAGAAGCGTTTTTGGCTCCCTTGCACCAATAACTACCTTGGCCGGATCTTTCCAGTGACTGGTAAGCTCTCGGTAAAAGGCATGGCCATCAGAGAGCGCAAGCACATCGGCCAGTTTGCGGGCTTTTTCGCCCGGAATAGAAAGCTGTAAGCGCTTGGGCAGTGCCGGCCTTGCCCATTCAAAGAGTCTATCCCACGTGGCTGGGGGTACGCAGCGCAGAGCGGCAGCGGCGGCATGGCGGGCAAATTCAGGCATTCGTTGCACCGGTCCCCAGACCCTACGTGCTGCCAGATAACGATTGTAGCCACCAAACAGTTCGTCACCGCCATCACCGCTCAAGGCAACCGTGACATGCTGCTTGGCCATTTGACTTACGAGCAACGTGGGTATCTGCGAACTATCGCCAAAAGGCTCGCAATAGATGGTAGGAAGATTCGGAATTACCGCCAGTGCGTCCTCCGGGCGAACATAGAACTCGGTGTGCTCAGTACCTAAATGGTCGGCAACAGCTTTTGCATGCGTCGCTTCATTGTACCCACCCTGGTCAAAACCGATGGTGAAGGTCCTAACCGGCCGCTCGCTCTGTGCCTGCATCAAGGCAACAATTGTGCTGCTATCCACGCCGCCACTCAGAAACGCTCCGAGCGGCACATCAGAAACCATCTGCGCGCCAATACTGGCCGAAAGTCTCGATTCCAAAAGATCTACGGCGGAATTCGGGCTGCCGGTAAACGGGTTCGCCAGCCCCTCTTCCACGGCCTGATTCAGCTGCCAGTAGGCTTCAGGGTGGACACCTTTGGAGCAGGCCAGATCACCCTGCAACGGAATTTGCAGAAAATGCCCAGGCATAAGTTTTTGAATACCCGTATAAATACTGTAAGGCGCTGGTATATAGCAATGGCGCAACAGTAAGGTCAGGGCACCTCGGTCAATCTCGCCATTGAACTCTGGGTGAACCTTCAAGGCCTTCAGCTCAGAACCGAACAGCAATACGTCGCCACACCATCCCCAATACAAAGGCTTTTCGCCCATTCGGTCACGAGCTAGCGTCAATAGCTGCTCCTGCTTATCCCACAGAGCAATGGCAAACATCCCCACTGTGGATTTCAGGGTCCGTTCAATACCCCATGCAGCAAAGCATGCCAGCAGAGTTTCCGTATCGGAATGCCCCCGCCACACCGGTGCTTCTTTTTCCGCCTGCAACTGAGCCCGTAATTCCAGATGATTGTATATTTCCCCGTTGAAGGCTAAGACATAACGCCCTCTCGCTGACAGCATGGGCTGATGGCCCGACGGGGAAAGGTCGAGAATTGAAAGACGGGAGTGAGCAAGAGCCACTCCAGCATTCTCATCACACCATGCACCTGAGTCATTAGGACCACGATGGGTAACTTGGCGTACCATGTTTTTAACGACAACTTCCGAATTTGTCGATATGGGGTTAAAGAACCCGGTCAAACCACACATACAGGTCTCTTTTTTAGTACATCAGAGGGCTCTACTACAGGTGCTATCGAAGAAGGAAATAAGTAAGTCCAGAAAATAGCCATCTCAACCCAAAAAATAAAGTGCCTACCTGAAAAATGAAACATACCAGAAACAATAAATGCGCAAATAAAAGATGCAACGAGGAACTGCCTACGATTCAGCGCAACAACAATAGAGCCTATCATCAACCCGTAGATAATTACTGGTACAAAAAAACCAAATTGCATTGCGAAGTCCAAAAAAGTATTGTGGGCCTCCTGCCCTTGATATGGCTGGAGAATCCCTGAAAACGAGCCACTTCCCCATCCAAAAACAGGCGAATTGATACTTGCCAATACCCCATTCCACATTAAGCTCGTGCGCGCGCCTCCCTCATCAGCAGCAGCCCATACTGCTAAAATTTGATCGATGAAAATAAATGAAACAAAAACCATTATCAAAACAGCAAAAACAGCAAAAGACGATAAATTTAAACCTATCGAAAACCTAGAGATATAAACAAATCGAAAATAGCAATAAACCGCCGGAACCAAAAAAATCAGGAGAAGAAAAACGTCGCTCCCGGATTCAAACCCTATATAAACCATTGGAAGCAAGCAAACTAAAAACAGTTTAGGCCTATATATAACAAGAAGCAAA
>CAZAQV010000066.1:0-7329 GCA_964487255.1 uncultured Polyangiales bacterium
AGCCATCGAGCACGACTTCTTCGCCAGATTGGACAGCCAACGTGGTCGAACCGACGCCCTCCTCTTCGGTCGTCGTCGCAAGACCACCGGTGCAGGACGCCGATGAGCCGAGAAGCAAGGTCATCGAGCTTACGAGAAAAGGGATTGGGGATTTGCGCGACATTCTGAGACCCCATTCGGAACAGGTAGCAAAACCCCAGTGGCCTCGTGCGCAAGAATCGATCAAAAAAAAGTTTTCAGCGTCTCTGCGCTGTTCAGCTAGACTTGAGTTGTGCACCCGAAGCAAGTGACAGGCGGCTTTGTCCTACGCTCGGGCGGCCTAGGTCTGGGAGCATTGATCTTGCTAGTCGTTGCGTGCGGACGCCTTCATTTCGAGCAGGCTGAGGCCGATGGTCAGATGTCGAGCGACGCGATGACGCTTGGCGATGCGCAGGAGAATTTCTGCAACCGTGTTACGACGATTCCCCTTGTCGAGTGCCAGGCTTTGGTTGCGATCTACAGGACGACGGCCGGAGACAACTGGCTGAACAATACGGGGTGGCTCGTCGGTACGGATCCTTGCACTTGGTTCGGTATTATGTGTGCAGGTGGCTCGGTTGTTTCAGTGGACCTCCGAAGCAACCAGCTCGCTGGAAGCATCCCCCCGGAAGTTGGTAACCTTGCCGCGCTGCAGCACCTGGAGATCGATAGCAATCAGCTCGTTGGGGCAATTCCGCCCTCGTTTGGCCAGCTTGCGCAGCTGCAGGAACTCTCGCTCAAGGAAAATCAGCTTACAGGTCAGATTCCGATCGAGCTTACGACCTTGTCAAACCTTCAGCGTCTCCGCATTTCGTATAACGGGCTTTCGGGGCCGCTGCCAGGCGAGATCGGTGAGATGTCGGGGTTGACGGAGCTTACGGCAGACGGAAACGCCTTCGGACCGAACATCCCAGCATCGATCGGAAACCTGTCGGGTCTTACAGAGCTTCAGTTGTCGAAAAATCAGTTCAGTGGCGAGGTGCCCTCAAGCCTCATGAACATCCAGGGGCCGGTCTTTCCCAGTTTTAGTTTGCGCGGGCAGACCGGGTGCTTGACCACGCCGGACAGTGCTCTTGCGGCCTGGCTGACCTCACGCGATGCCGCCTGGAACGACGGCTGTCTGTAGTTCCGGACAAGCCCGCGTGACAGCATCCGTTGACGGAGCGCCTATTGTTCCACCCAGAACACAAAGTATTCCAGAGATTTTGTGATCGTTGCTGTCCACTTCTTGCACTGGGTGGACATGAAACACAAGTGGTGTGAGTACGGTTCTTTCGGCGGTAACACAAAGGGCGCATGGTTGGGCGCTCCGGGGCTATGGGCGATATTTTTCGCTGCGAGCTTGCTAGGGGGGTGCACCACAACCCTCGAAACGGATAGCAATGAGAGCCTTGAGACCTACCTTGCGGCCAACTGCGGCAACGGAAAGTGTCAAAAGAAGGAGTCATGCTCGCTCTGCCCGGAGGACTGCGGTTCGTGTTCGACCGACGATGCAGGTCCGTCCCCTTCCTTTTGTGGCGACGACACTTGCGATGCGGACGAAGACTGCAGCAGTTGCGAAGCCGATTGCGGCGCATGCCAGACGCCTTCGAGCTGCGGGGACGGTACTTGCGATGCAGATGAATCATGTAGCTCCTGCAGCGCGGACTGCGGTAGCTGCTCGAGCAGCGACGTCTGCGGTACGCTTGCTGATGCGTGCCACAGTGTTCCGCTCGGCGACAGTGACTACTGCTCCGACGCCTGTCCCTGCGGCTATGGAGAAGGCGATTGTGATGGCGACTCAGACTGCCAGGACGGGCTTGAATGCGAGCACAACATTGGCGCCGACTTTGGCCGCGATTCGGGCGAGGACTTGTGCGTACTGCCCGGTTATCCGAGCAACCAAGATCAATGCTCGTCGCCTGAGCCTGAGCCAAGCTGCGGTGATGGAACCTGCGATGCAGGCGAAGACTGCGTTTCGTGCGAATCCGACTGCGGCGCATGCCAGACGCCTTCGAGCTGCGGCGATGGAACCTGCGATTCCGATGAGTCATGTAGCTCGTGCAGCGCGGATTGTGGAGCCTGCCCTGAGCCTTCCACGGGCGATATCGAAGGTTTCGGAGCACAAACTCTTGGCGCAGATGGTTGTAGCAACCCTCAGACCTATCGCGTTACGACGTTGTCGGACTCAGGCAGCGGCTCGTTCCGTGACGCGATCTCTGCGGGCTGCCGTCACATCGTGTTCGACGTTGGCGGCACCATTACGCTTAGCGATAGCCTCTCGATCGAGGACTCCTTCATCACCATCGACGGCTCAACCGCGCCTGCTCCAGGCATCACCTTTGACCACGGCGCGGACCACAAGCTGAACATCAAGGCAGGCTCCGAAGATGTCCACGATATCATCGCGCGCTATCTAAGGCATGTTGGTCCCGGTGGTCACCCAGATTCGTCACAAGACTTCTGGGGCTTTGATGCCGGGAGCTCCGGGGATATCTACAACGTGGCGCTCGAACACCTGACGCTCACGGGAGCCACCGACGGGATCTTCGACTTCAATGCCAACGAAGAAAGAAATGCCTATTACAATATTACGCTCGCCTATAACTTTATCCATACGCAGTACCGCGCTGCTTCGATCCGAGGTCCCAAGAACATCACCGTTCACCACAATGTGTGGGCGCGCGTAGACGACCGCGGGCCCAAGTATTCGGACCAGGCCGAGGCGCACCACATCAATAACGTGCACTACCAGTGGGGCTACATCTGCCATCGAAACGATCCGCATGGCCTTTCGCTCGACTCCGACGGCATCGTCGACCCGAAAGTGCTCGCCGAATACAACTACCTTCAACCGGCAGACACCCCATCGTGTGGGACCAACGCCGATGACGCGGTTTACTATCGTACCGGTGTCGGCGGCTCACAGCTGTTTCTGCGAGGCAATCACCTTCCACCCGAAGAGGACGACACCAGTAGTGTTTCGTCTTCGCCGATTTCCGTGCCTTCCTGGGCGGCGGTTACGGTAACACCGGTCAACCAACTCGGCGACGCGTTGGTACCATGTGCCGGCACGCACTACCCCACGCAGGCGGAGCGAGACTTGCTTGACGAGGTCTCACGCGCAGTCGGCGGCCAGGGCGGAACCTGCCAATGATGGCAAAACACGCATGCTTACACAAAAGCTCTTGGGCGCGCTTTGTATTGACAGAGCTTGAGGGAGCGATTCGCGTTGCAAGCCTCGGTTGCTTGCTCGCCGCGAGCTGGGGCTGCACGGCGGACATTGTGGAGTCGTCATTGAGCAGTAGCGAGCAGGCCAACACCGAGTCGACGGCAAGCATCTCGGGCATTGTGTTTGAAGACCTCGACCGAAATGGAAGCTGGGACCCGAGTGAGCCGCCTTGGCCGGGCCACGGGGTGTCGGTCTTCGATGAAAACGGAGACCTAGCGGGGCACGCGACGTCGGCTGAAGACGGCACCTGGACGATCAGCGGACTTGCTCCCGGCAGCTACCAAGCCAAGATGAGCAGCGCCACCTGGTTTGATATCTTCGAGCAGTGGGCGCCGACCACGACTGAAACCATCTTTCCCCGAAAGAGTTTCGATTTGAGCGCAGGCGCGAGCGAGACCTTTGACCTGGGCTGGCACGCCATCACCGTTTCGACCGACATCAATAGCCCCATCTCGGTTGCCGAGACCAGCGATGGTGTCGTGGTCGAAGTCTTTAACGATGCGCTGCCCGCGCAAGAAATCGTCGATGCGCTCGAGCGGGGCACCCTTCGGGGGCAGGAAGCACCGCTCACCAAGGTTTTATTCGCCTACTCGACCCGCACCTACTGCACGCATACAGTTTCAGGCGTGCCGGGCACGCACTCAAATTTTCAGGCGACCTGTTACATCGGGCTTAAGTATCACCTGACGAACGAAGACTTCGGGCTCTTTCACGAGTACGGCCACGCCTGGGCGACCTATCACCAAAAGGTGGTCAACCAATGGGAAAACCTCGAGCCCTACCTCATCGCGCGCGGCGTCGACACGCAGGACGAACGGCTCTTTACCTCGCACGCGTGGACCCCGAGCGAAATGATCGCCGAGGACTTTCGACAACTCTTTAGCAGCCCCGCCGGGGCCTCGCGCACGCAGGAGAACCCGGATATCCCGTTTGCCGCGGATGTCGAGGGGCTCAAGACGTGGCTGTCGACCACCTTTGTGCAAGGCGATGAGGCCTGGAGCAATCAGCTTCCGGTGGCCGCGTTTACGGGGAGCTGCACGGGCAGCGATTGCGTCTTCGATGCCAGCGACTCGCACGACCCCGATGGCACGATCACGGCGTACGAGTGGCGCTTTGGCGATGGCAGCACCGCAACCGGCATGACGGTCTCGCACAGCTACGCTTGGGCGGGCGACTTCGCGGTCAGCCTGCTCGTCCGCGATGACGACGGCGGCGCCACCTTGGACACGAAGCATTTTCTGATCCAAGAAGGCGGGGGCACCAGCGGCAGTGGCCCTGAGATTAGCGATGTGCAGACGTTGACCTTTGCCAATGGGTCGAGTTGGACGGCATGGCTCTTGGTCTCGGTGCGTGAAGGGACAGGCGCGTCCGCGGGGCAGCTCGTTGAAGCCAACTGGTTTGGCGAGGGACGCCACGGCGGGCAAGGCACGCGAAGCTGCACGACGGCCGCAAACGGCCAGTGCAATCTGATCGTTGAACTCGCGAAGAAGGTTTCAGGCGTAACCTTTGAGCTGACCTCACCCTCGACGCAGAGCGTCTACGTTCCGAAACCCTAGCTCATGCACGAGGCGATTGAGGGGCAAGAGGATGACGACAAACGATGAATGGATGGTGACTTGGCTTAGGGCAGCGATGTGCGTCCTCGCACTAACGCTTGGTGTGCCGCGGGCAAAGGCCGAAGACCACAGTAGCGACCAGGGCGCCCCAAGCGCGTTCGCTGGGATGGAGCTTAGTTACGCGGGGCCCGTTGGCTTTTATGCACTCGAGGTAGGTGTCGACATCGCCAATGCACTGCTTTGGTTTCACGCCGAAATGAGCGCTCAGTTTGCCTTCGCAGAGGATCTGTTCGTGCGGCCACACGTCGGGCTCAGTTCCGCTATCGTGGGTTGGGGGCTCAACGGTTGTGATGACTGTTCGGAAGCGGAGCGCGGAGCGAAAACGAGTGGCATCTTTGGCTCGATCTGGGACCCATATTTCGGAGCATCTTTTGCATACGTACTCTAAAGAGCGTTGCTGGAACTCCACAAGAGTCCCACTAACCGAGTTCTAACCAGCTGCTCAGCTCGTGCGTTCTGTACGACCGCTGCGCGCAGCGGCAAAAACTACAATGGCTTTGGCGTCGCCCTTACTCGGACCGTGTGCGCGGTGTTTGGCGTGCTCCTTGCTTTGTGTGAGAGGCATGATGTTTCAAAAAGCAGTTGTAGTGGCCTCCGTTGGCCTTGTGGGCATCGGTGGTTTTTCAGCGATCGGTACTAGTAGCGAACTCGCCATTCGCGGTGCAACCAACGCCAGACCGACCGCGGCGGTCGGCATTCAGCCCGCGCCACAGATCGGCAGCCGGTTGGAAGCCGCATTTGGAAGCTTCGCCCGGGCTGGAAGGATCACCCAGGTTGGAAAGATCGCCAAAGTTGCAGACGACCTGACAGAGGCTGCAAAAATCGTAAGCGGAGTGAAGCTTCGCAGAGGCGCGCGGGTGATTGTTCCTGAGGTCGTGGTCAACGGCGAGACTGTGAAGGGCGCCTCGTTAGTCCTGAAGCGCAAGAAGATTTCGCTGGTTGACGCCAATTTTGAGGTGCTGGCCGAGGTGGCCAATGACCAGCCCTCACTTCGCGCTTGGGCTCGACATATCGAACAGCCGTCGTCGACCACGCAGGTCAAGACCAGAGACGGTGTGAACCGCGTCTCACTCTTTTCGGAAACCTTCAATGACAGCGCCATCGCGACCCAGTGGACGAAGGATGGGCGTCTCATCGACGAAGATCTTGTGTCGAAGGTGAACCGCGGTACGCTTGAGCTTATTGTTCAAGCTCGGCGGCGGTACAAGGACGGGAATTTTATCGAGGGCCTCTTCTATCCAAACGGCCTCGAACGGATATTGCCCCGCGATTGGTTGATTGAACAAGGGTTCTATAAGCCAGGCCGGGGTGCAACCCCTGAGTTTGCGCTTCAACTCGATGGTATGACAGCAGCGCTCAATGGAAAGGGCGATCACGCAAGGAGCCTGGTCAACTTGTTCTTGGACAGCCGTGCGGTCCACTACTTCCCGGATGGCACAGTTTCCTTCTCGGACTTCACGGGCGCGCGTCGCTCCTCGTTCCTGGCCGGTTCACCCCCGACGGATGTTCTAGGCAACACGCTTGCGCTTGAGACTTTCAAGGGCAAGTTTGTCGTCGAAGCAACGATAGAGAGCGACATCGTTCGTGTGCCGGCAAATCCGCGCGGGAGCGAGCTGCTCAAGCAGGTGCGCGACGGCGGAGCAGAGATCCGCAGCTTGGACGATGGCAGCATCCAGGTGCAGAGCGCGCTCGACGCCCACGAGTACATTTCACGCACGGCGCGACCCGATGGCACGCTTGAGGAAATACGCGAGACCGCGCTGCCCCTCGAAGAAGCTGGACGCCTGGTACGTGTGTACAACGTCAACGACTCGACGAGGAGTATCAAGATCGAAGGCGTTGGTTTGAATGGTCAGTTCAATGGCACGGCGGGCACGAAGGGCTTCGAGGCCTTTACGTTCGGACCCGCGAGGCCCGGGATCGGCATCGGGCACAGGGGCCTGGATCAGCCGGTCGTCATCGACACCTTTCCCAGAGGCTTCTCGGACGCCGAAGCCTTTCAGCGCTTCTTGCGAGAATCGAGAAGCGTTGAAATCAGTCCCGTCGATGGCTCTGTAACCGTAACCGCCGCCGACGGCACGGTTTCGACCTTCAAGGCATCACCACAGCGCTAGGGCAACCCGCCAAAGTGGGGCGACGCTGGCAATCACCTTTGCGTCATGGGCCAGTAGAGGTCATCTGGATCGAGCATCTTTTTCATGTTCACATTGTCAAAGCCTGTGAAGCCATGCCTGCTCTTCCAGTTTGAAACCGCGGCATCAAACTCGGCTTGCGCAGCCGCGCGGTCTGGCCACTCGCGTCATGGTTCGCACTGGCCCTGCAGTTCGCACTGGCATCGTGATTAAACAAAGCGAAACCTACGCTCGTCCCACACCGAACAAACGATTTGCTTTTCATTATTTCTCCTATATTTCTATCAATTGGCCTGACATTCGAGCGGAAGCGCGGCCTCCATCACGTCGTTGAGGTAGACTTCGAGGTTGG
>CAZAQV010000067.1:0-7043 GCA_964487255.1 uncultured Polyangiales bacterium
GATGGAAACGGCCCGCCACCATACGCCCCGCCCAGCCGGCACGCGAGCCTTCGCGTAGCGCCCCCCGGCCGTGTGGACCCGCCTCTTGGAGGGGGATCCGCTCCGGCTGGACGTCCGCCCCGGGCTCCGGCTCACGGCTGCCGATCCGGCTGATCCTCGAGTCCACCGATCCGCGGAGGAGGAGCAAGCAGAGGTCCGGTGGCACTCACGAAGGCCGGCGAACTGTGTAAAGAAGGTCCGTTAGCCTGGAGTGGGTTGCTCTGGCGCCCTGCTTCTCGCGTCAGTCAGGCCGCAGAGCGCGCGTGTCGACCGGCCGCACTCCGCTCCCGAATATGGCTCAGCACAGTCCTGCCCAGGGCGGCTGCCATCAGGGGCGGCACTGCGTTCCCGACCTGCTGCATCATCTCACTCTTGTGTCCATAGAAACGGAATGCATCCGGGAAGGACTGTAGTCGGGCGGCCTCCCTCACGGAGATTACCCGATTCGCATGGGGGTGGATGTAGCTACCCCAGTGAGGGTCCAGCTTGGTAAGGATCGTGCAGCACCGCCCCAGCGGGTCGAGCCGCCCATATCGCTTGGTGTGAGAACTCCGGTCCGCCCGCTGCATCCCGGCCGGCAGGATGTCGTGGGGGATATCCCGCCAGGACCCGCCAATGGGCACGTGCTCGATACGGCGGAGCGTCTTCGGCGCCAGCTGAGGCACGATGTGGTTGAAGAGCACGGACTGGCTGCCGCGAAGCCTGCGCTGGAGGATGGTTCGAGGCGGAGACGCATAGTCCATCTCGTTCAACTCCGCGCCGTTTTCGATCGCGGGCAGATCACTGATCGCACTTCCCACCTTCACAGCGTTCATGTGCCCATAGTCCCGCCCCGGCTCGCGCTTCCAGTGATGGACGTATGGGTTCGCGTCAGACGAAGGCTTCTGTACAGGACCAAAGACGCCATCGGGGATGAGCGTCTCCGTATCGCGGATGCCCAAACGCGACCCGACGATGAAGACCCTGCGTCTCTCCTGCGGAACCCCGAACTCCTCCGCATAGAGGATCTTCACTGCGCACTCGTAGCCGAGATCGTACAGCGACTCGACGATCTCGTCGATCACCGACCCTCCACCCACCGTGAGGATTCCCGGCACGTTCTCCATTACGAGGCACTTCGGCTCTAATCCCTCAAGCAGGCCGAGGTAGTCCCGAAAGAGCCCGGCCCTGACGTCCTTCTCCGACCTCTGGTGGTTGTTGTAGCTGAAGGACTGGCATGGTGGCCCGCCGATCAAACAATCCAAGTCGCCTTGCTTGAGGCCAGCGTCCTGGAGAAGCGCGGTAGCGCTGGCGTCCGCGACCTGACCAAAGAAGACGGATGCTTCCCGGAAGTTCCGTCCGAAGGTGGTGGCAGCTGCCACGTCGACCTCCACCCCGCTCCGGACAGAGAAACCGGCTTGGCGAAAGCCCTCCGCCAACCCCCCAGCCCCTGCGAAGAGGTCTATGCAGGTGGGCCCGGCCATGGGGTCGGCAGCTCTTGGGCGGTGGTCCAGCACGAGGTGGGTCCCGGTTCGGCAGAGTAGACGACGGCGGCAGTGGCGACAAACCTGGGGGACCCGAAAGAAAACCGCAAGCCTTAGAAAACACATGTTGTTTCGTCAAGTGCCGGCTCGCCCCCCATTTCCCGTAGCTCCCCACACGACGGCGATTTACAGGGGACCCTCCGCGCTGCGGAGCGTCACCTTATTTCGCTTTTTTCGGTTCGTGCGGGAGGTTTAGCGACTGTGCGTGACTGTTGCCTGACTTGACTCGGCTTGCCTGGGCAAGAATATTCAGGTCAACACGAACCAAGGAAGGGGGGGCAAACATGGTGACAACGACCACAGCCAGACGGGCGGGGGGAAAGGTGCTCCGTCTCCGCCTCGATTGGCGAGGGCCGTGGGAGCTTACAACCAAGGGCACGCGTGCGGTGCCGCCCGGGTCCGGGGGCATTTACGTCATTCAGGACCGATGGGAGGAGAGGCGTCTGTTCCCGGTAGCATATGCCGGGCAAGCGCAAGACCTGCGGTCCCGTATCCGGTCTCATGCCAGGGGAAGGGGCAATCCCTGGGTAGGCGAGGCCCGGCGGTCCAGAGACCTCCTCTTCAGCTGGGCGAGTGTGTCCGACCCCAATCTACGGTCGGCCGCGGAGGCCATGCTCGTCTGGATCTTCCAGCCCCGCTACAACGCGCAGGTACCGCTCGTCTCACCGTTTCCGATCACACTGCCGCCCTACAAGGAGTAGACGATGGCACAAGACACCACGACCACGGTCGCCGTGGCAACCGACGAGGACTCCCCCCCGCGTTACGCAATGATGATCGGGAACCGCGAGTGGGAGCTCGAAGCGCACGACTATCCCGTGGACGCGGTCGAGCTGTGGGACCAGAACCCACGAACGCTCCACATGCAGCAGGGCCTTCCCAAGTCCGAGGACGAAATCGCAGCGGACCTCGCGGCCACACCCGGATACGACGCGCTCAAGAGCAGCATCCGCCGGCAGGGCCAGATGGAACGTATCTATGTCCGTGAGCGCCCCGGGCGAAAGCCCCTCGTCATCGAGGGCAACACCCGCGTGGCGATCCTTCGGGAGCTTCGAAGGGAGAATAGGGGCAAGCCCGAGGAGGACACCTACAAGTACGTGCGAGCCAAGATCCTGCCGAATCAGCTCTCCGACGAGGACATCCTCTTTCTCCAAGCGGCCATCCACGTCCGCGGAAGCGGCGTTAGAAACTGGAGCCGCTACGCCCAGGCGAGGTTCGTTTACGAAGCAGTGACCCCGCAAATGACTGGCACGAAACCGGTCACGACGCAGGCGCGCTTGGCTGAGCAGATGGGAAAAAGTGGCTCCTGGGTCAGTCGACTCTTGAGTGCCTACGAATTCGCGCTCCGGTACGAGGAGCATTTTGATGACGAGGATGGGAAGGCTCGGCTGGAGGCGATCGACCAGTTCTCCATCCTGGAGGAAATTTCGCGGGCCAAAGCATTTGGGCCGAAGGTGCGAAGCTATGAAGATCCGGCCACCGAGCCGCTCCGCGAGGAGGTGTTCGACATGGTGCATGCCGGTGTCTTTGGCGAGTACAGGGACGCACGGTTCATCCAGCAGTTCTATGAAGACGACGAGAAGTGGCGGCAGTTGAAGGAGGGCACCCCCGGCATCGCCTCAAAGCTCGCCGCTGAGGTGAGGGCCGGCGAGAGCGCCCTAGGGGACCGTATTCTCGCGATGCCTAAGTCGCTCGAGCGTGAGTTGGAGGCCAAGCCTGAGGTCTTTAATGAAGACCACCTCTCGGCTATCCAGGACTCCATGGGCCAACTCGAGACGGCACTCGGGGGCGCGCCGTCCTTCGTTACGCGCGTAAGGATGTTCAAGAACAGCCTAGCCAAGGTGGCGCTCGGAGACCTCGAAGCGATTGACCCTGACGAGCTCGAGCGGCTGGTCGACGCGATCGAGCGCATCCAGAATCTCGCTGGCCACAAGATCGCCTGAGGACAAAGCGAATGTCTTGGTCACTAATGGCTCACCAAGAGGAGGGCGTGGCTTTCCTCTTGCGGCGCGGGTCGGGTCTCCTCGCCTTCGAGCAGGGTCTCGGGAAAACGCTCGTCGCAATCGCGGCATTCAATATCCTCCGAGAGGAGGACGAGGCCCTCGGACTTCTTGTGATTTGCCCCAACTCCCTCAAGGAGAACTGGCGGGCTGAGATCGCCAAATTCAGCCCAGACCTCTCCGTCCGGGTGATTCCAAGCGGTCGCCGCCACAGGCGACGGGGGCTCCGCGAGACGGGTGAGGACGTCGTGCTTATCAACTTTGAGGGGGCGCGTGCGGACATTCTGTCCGTCCGGGGTCTGATGTCCCGGCGGAAGATGGTGATGGTAGTGGACGAGTCCCACGCTGTGAAGAACGCCAAGTCACTCACGACCATCGCAGCCACGGACTTCGCCGATCTGGCTGTCCATCGGTGGCTTCTGACTGGAACTCCTGTCACCAACTCGCCGTCCGACATCTACTCTCAACTGCGAATTGTGGAACCGGAGGGCCCCTGGGGATCTGCCGAAACCTTCGAGGCGCGCTACTCTGACGCTGCGGTATCGGTCGAGGCAGCCGACCGGCTTGGGGACCTCATAGCACCTTTCGTGCTACGGCGTACCAAGGCAGAATGCCTCGACCTGCCCGAGAAGACGTTCGTCGACGTCCCGGTTCGGCTGCCTCCTTGGCAGCGGGCGCTCTACGACGACTACCGGGAAGGGACTCTCCGGCGGTTCGAAGGGATGAGCGAGAACGAGTTCCGGGCGGCGAGGTCCGAGGCGTTCGCCTCCCTTACTCGCCTCCTTCAGATCGCCACGGACCCCGGCATTCTCGGCGTACCGGTCGGAGGCACAATAGGCAAGGAGCAGGCCCTCGATGAACTCTTGGCGTCGTTGATGGCCGAGCCGCACCAGAAGGTCGTCTTGTGGTCGGACTACGTCGGACCGCTCCGGAAACTAGTTAAGCGATACCACCGCTACGGGGCCCGCGCGATCTACGGTGACGTAGGCCTAGAGGACCGGCAGGATGCGGTCGACGCCTTCCAGGGCGACGAGCGCTGCCGCCTCCTGGTAGCCAACCCGGCCGCCGCCGGCACCGGCTATACCTTCACCGCCGCAACGGTAGCAGTCTACTACACACTCTCGTGGCGGTACGACTACTTCGCCCAGAGCCAAGACCGGATTCACCGGATCGGACAAGAGGAGCCGGTCCGGTATCTTCGGCTTATAGCTCAAGACACGATCGACGAGGCCGTAGTCGAGGCGCTCTCAAGAAAGAAGGCTATGGCGGATAGTATCCTCGGCGACGGAGACGAGGTTCCTACGTTGTTCTCTCTCAGCGCCCGCGAGTTCTGCGTCCTCCTTGCGCGGAATACCCCGCCCGGCTCCTGAAGGAAGGACTGAGGCGAACCTAATGGTCGCACCGTCGGGAATACAGAGTCAGCCCCGCAAACTGCAATGCCGTATTCAGCCCCTCGGCTTAGTTTTGCGGGCTTTGTGGGAAGGAGCCCTAGGGCTCAAAAAGCTCTGCAGCATGATCGCGGAGAATCCCCTTTGCGATGCCGATATTGGCCGATGGATGTTCACCAGATAGGCGGCCTAAATAACGGTCGATCGCATTCTCGGCTCTAGCCATGTCAACACGCAGGGAGGTGGCATCAAGATCGGCGAGTTTCATCTCAATGGCGTGGAGGCGCCCGCTATTCTTCCCCACTCGGAGGCGTACCGCATCAACATGAGGCGGCCCATACTGTTCGAGGCGGCTGGGTTCGTGCTGAATGTAGTTAAACCTTATAGTGAAAGTGCCTCGCTCCTCGTCGATCTCCCCATAAACACTTTCGGGTATGTCGTAAGGTGAGACATAGATGTTGACATGGATCTGGCCTGTCTGCTCACTCCGACGGATAGAGGGAATGTCGGAGGGGCTCACGTTGATGAGACGACTACGATTTTTCATATCAGGCCCCCTTCAATAAGGTGCCAAGAACTTCAGCGGTCTCCTTGAACATACGGTTCGCCTTCCCTCCATCGAGGCTGGGATGCCTACTGTCGATCACAAGTACGCCGGCCGGCTTTCCGTCAACCTCAACAGGTGATGCCCACATTGCCCGACTCGTTGGCCGCTTGATCTTCACCCACTCTACCGAGACGCGGGTCTTGCTGGCGTACTGTCGGAACTGAGGCTCGGTGGGATGATTTCCGTCCTCCGCCGACACGTTCGGGAGCCCTGTCACGCTTACAGGCCCGTCGCTTGCCCAAGCCCACCCCGCCAAGCCCTCGCACCTTCCATCGTCGGGGATCGCAAAAACCGTGCGCGTCTTCTGAGTCAGGTGGCCCGACCGGGCCATTGGTACCAGCCAACCCTTCCAAGGATTCCCGAGCATGTGGGGACGCCACCCGGACCAAGTAACCGACCGGGACGTGAACCGTTGCCTTCTAAACAGGGTGGCCCGGAAATGGTGACTCGGATGCGGATTGGCCGTCGCGATGGCGTCCTCGAACACGTGGTTCCGGAACTGGTCTAGGAAGGAATCCACTCCTTCCCAGATGACCGGGTTACCGACCCGCCGGCGGAGTAGCTCTAGAATCCAGAGCATGGCGATACAGAGGGGAACAACCCACCAGGCATCTCGTTGCAGTGCACGAAGGGTCGAGCCCGCGATTGGAGAGAAGGCCGCCCACGACACGATTTCGTCTTGGCTCGCTTGCAGGGAATAGCCGAATCCAGCGGCGACGGCTGAGACCAGAAGCTGAAGGCCCTCAAGCCACGTTTTGGCCGTATGGGAAATCCACCAGGGACGCACGCTAAGGGTCGGAAGGTGAGAGGGGCAGGGCCATACACGCCTGGGTCGGGACGAGAGGAGACGCGGGTATACTTGGGTCGATAACCATCGTCTGTCAAAGAAAGGAGCTTTACCACGGGCGGGCATCACCGTCGGTCGACAGATCTCACGTGACGCTCAGGGGTCGCCGAGCTTGGCTCGGCTTCCCGCTTTCCCGGGCACGGTCGCTCACTGAGCAGCGTTACCGCCAGGCGTGCGCCCCGGTCAGCGCCATGGATAACGAGCGAAGCAAACGAGGCCGGCAAGCATGTTGTCTTCTGAAGTTGGCTCTTGGTGCCCGGGGCGTGTCTGCGGCCCGCCTCGACCGAAGATGACTCGCGGCGGCGGCAACTCGACCATGAGTTCATTAGACCTTGGTCCTGGGCGACTTTCGGGCGCCGATTCTCCGACGCGCCTCCAGTCTCCAGAAATGGCCGTCGGGGGGACGACCGTGGACCCCGTGAGGCAGATGGAGGGCACTGAGGACGCAATACCCCGCCGTTGTTTCGGCTCGACATGGTCGCCCATCCGCAGAAGACAAAAGGGGTTGCCGACGCTCTCGCGTCGGCAACCCCTCTCGCTGGCGGATTTCCGACCCCCACCACCCGGATCTAGTGCCCGAAAAGCAGGGTCGGAAATCCGCCGCCCGTAAAGCGACGCGCGCAAAACGCGTGTCGCTTT
>CAZAQV010000068.1:0-6994 GCA_964487255.1 uncultured Polyangiales bacterium
CGGCGACGGGGATCGGTGGCAGCTCGACGCCTGCGTGGCCGTCGAGGTCGTGCGGATTCGGGTCTGCTTCCATGACCTCCACCTAGGGGCGTCGGGGTGGGTTTGCACGCAGGTAGGCGATCACTGCTCACCCGCCGAGTCTGGACACCGACCCGAACGTGTCGGTCGCTCGGGCGCCCAGCGCTGCGCCCGAGCCCTGGAACGCGAAGAACTCGACGTAGTCGCCCGCGCTCAGGTCCAAGACGTCGGTCAGGATGATCGAGGTGCCGGCACCGGAAGGTGAGCGACCACCTCCAGGCCCACCGACCTGCGAACCGTTGACGTAGATGTAGATGCGCAGCAGGATCCCGCCGGTGACGCTGTCCCATTGCACGGTGCAGCTGGCGAGGTACTTGCCGCCCTGGCCGCTGGGGACGGTGAACCTCGACGGATTGGCTCCGGCGACGTCGATCAACCCACCAGAGTCGAAGGTCTCCGTGCCCCATGCAAGTGCCGTGTCGGTGGCGTGCGGGATGCTCTGATCAGATGACAACGACGCCCGAGCACCGATGTACGTCGAGCTGCCGCCGGAACCTGCGCCGAGTGGGCCGGTCGCAGATCCGGTGTCGTCTATCTCGTAGATGCCGTCGGCCTTGGCGTAGACGCGTCGCTTGCCGGAAGCGGGCGTAGCGGGGTCCGATCCTTGCTCTGTGAGCAAGAGCGACGAATCCACCCCGTCGTCTCGCAGACCGTCACCGAGCGTTGCCATCGTGCATCCTCCTCAACCTGGGACCCAGGTGTAGAGCCAGTCGTCCCCCGCGCCGTTCGTCGTCGCAACGGGCGGGGAGGACCCCGTCACGACCACCTCCCACCGGCCAGAGTCCTTCACCGTCGTGGCACCATCGACCGGCACCCAGTTGGTGCCGTCGAACTCGAGCAGGTCCCCCGTGGCTGGGGCGGCCGTGGTGGTGTCGACGTCGGACAGGTCGTCGAGTGCGGTGACGCTGCTTCCGCCGCCGTTGGCGTGGGTGTGCGTTGCGCTGGCGACCGGTGCGGTGATGGCGTAGAGCGATTGCAGGTCAGCGGCGGTCGCCGACGTGAACGCTTCTCCGGTGGGCAGCTCGGCGGTCAGCGCGAGCCACGGCCCGCCGACGACGAACGCGATGCGCGTGAAGCCGTTACCGCTGCTGCCCTCAAGGAGCGTGCCGCCCTCGTACCACGACGCGCCATCGGGCGAGAACGCGACCACGATGTTGCTGATCTGGCCGGTTGGCTGGTCGTTGAAGATGCCGAGGAGTGCGCCGTCGTGCTCGATGACGTGCCATCCGCTGTAGGTGCCGGTCGCGTCGATCCCGGTCGAGGCGACCGACCAGGCGGTGCCGTTCCAAGTGGCGACGGTGTGGGCGTCGTTCTTGGTGTAGGCGGCATAGAGGGTCGTGCCGTCGGTGGAGACGAGGATGTCGGGGCTGCCGATGGTGGCCGAGGCGAGCGCCTCGATCTCGCAGTCGGCGTGCTCTGCCCAGGTGATCGACGTCCCGAGGTCGGTGCCGTCGGCCGCTGCGAGGCTGCCGTCGCTCGGGTCGTAGGTGGCGTGATAGTTACCGTTGTCGCCGGTGTTGTGCGATGCCCCGGCGGTGACCCGCCAGCCGAGGTGGATCAGACCGTCGACCTCGCTGTACTGGGCGTGGCCGATGTAGCAGTCGGAGGTGGTGACAGCGGGGACGCCGGTCGTGTCGATGAGGGCCGCGTAGGTGTTCCACGAGCCGCTCGAGTAGATGCGGATGCCGGCGAACTCGTGACTCGGGAAGGTGCCGGTGTGGCCGGACCCGGCCCGGTCGAACAAGTACAAGTCGTCGCCGACCACGGTGATCTTCGGGTAGGTGCCGGTGTGGATGTCGGTGCACGTCCACGCCGAGATGTCGTGGGCGGCGTCGGAGATGCAGTGCCGGTGCGCCGTGTTGTGGGCACCCCAGACGACGTGGATCTTGCCGTCGGAGGTGACGGCGATCGTCGGGGCGCCGTGCTGGTTGTCATCTGCGATCGGGTAGGTGTCGACCTCGACCGGCGTGGCGAGCGTGCCTGTGGCGTGCTCGTAGTAGGTGACGTAGAGATCCCGCTCGAGGCCGTTGTAGGCGATGTAGGTGCGGCCCGCCTCGGCGCTATACCAGCCCTTCTGGTCCGACAGCGACTGCAGGGTGTGGGGTGCGGCATCGACGGCCAGCTCGATCGTGCCGAGACCGCCGACGTTCGTTCCACCGCCGGACCCTGCCTCTTCCTGCCAGAAGCCTTCACCAGCCATCAGAGCGTCGCCAGCCGCTTGTACACGCCGACTCCGTCCTGGCTCACGTACAACTCACCACTCGCAGAGATCCACAGCCCGTGCGGGTTGATCGGGCACTCCGAGATACTCACCGGGGTTCCCTCGGTGCCGGACAGGTCGAACGTGCGCAGCCGGTCGTTCGCCCGGTCGACGACGTACACGGTGCTCGAGTAGACGGCGCAGCCGCCGCCGGACACGTCGACGAGGTCGACGGTGACCTCGGATGTGCCGGTCGTCGAGAAGCGGCGCAGCTCGGCGGTCACACTGCCGGTCAGCCACAGGTCGGCCCCGTCCCACGCGATGCCATGCATCGACACCTCACCGGACCATGCCGACGACAGGTCGACGGTGGCCTGCTCGACGCCGGACGTGTTGTACCGGGTCATGGCGTCGGCGCCGCCGGTGATCCACAGGTCGGTGCCGTCAAAGGTGATGCCGCGCACTCGGTCGTCGGTGCCGCCGGCCGTGGTCGCCTCAAACGTGTCGACCACGGTGCCCGACGCGGTGCGCTTCGTGACGGTCTCGCCGGAAGGTCCCTCGGTCACGTACCAGTGAGTGCCGTCGTTCGTGATGTCCCACGCGTCGGCCGAGAACACGAGCTCCCACGACGCCGACACCGGAACGTCGGTCGGGGCGGTCACGGCGATCCATGCCGTCGCTGCGATGTCCCGTGCGCCGCCGGAGTCCTGGGTCACCTTGACCCGGCCGGCGGTGCCCTCCTGGGCGACGTAGAAGATCGTTCCTCGGCCCCGCTTGCCGGAACTGCCCGAGGCGATCACGCCTTCGTTCGTCGTCAGCCCGTCGACCTCGAGTTCGATCGTGCCGCCCCCGGTGAACGTGTCCCACTCGACCTCGACGGTGAGGGCATACACGCCCGAGAACGGATGCTGCCAGTAGCCGGACTGTGGGGTGGCCGTGCCATCGAACCCGACGCTCTGCTCGATCGTGTCGAACTCGATGTAGTCGCCGCCGGCAGCGATCGAATCGGATGCCGTGGCGAGAACGAGCAGGCAACCGAGCGCTGCCGACGACGACGGGTCCGACGACCCGTCCACCAACGTCGACCCTGCCAGGCCGGTCGAACCCGACGACCCGAACCCGATGCGGGACAATCCAGCCAACGCAGGACGGCCCTCGGCCTCCAGCATGTTCCGGTAGCGGATCTCCGGGTCGGTCGGGCGAGGACGGCGGCGGGTCATGTCAGTCGATGCCCTCGATGCTCCACACGATCGACGCCTCCTCGAGCACGCCGCCGATTCGGACGACCCGCATGTCGGTGGCCGTGAACCCGGACGTGCCGAACGCCGGCGCCGACACCACGTCACCGAGGAAGAAGTCGTCGTAAGGCACCACGGTCGCCTCCTCGGGGATCGTCCACGTCGTGTTCTTCGGGGGCGTCGCCAGGTCGTCCAGCAGCGGCTGGGTGACCGAAGCGGCCTCGTCTTCAGTCGAGTAGCCCGACAGCGCGATGCCGTCCTCCCACCGGCCACGAGCGGTCACGCTCGTCGCATCGGTGTTCTCGAACCAGCCCTGGTCGGTGCGGGCACGGATCACGTTCCGCACGGTCGTCTCGTCCTGGGATGCGACGAACCCGGACGTACCCGCCGTACCTGCCGTGAACGACACGGTGCCGGACCGGTCCGTGCCCCGCAGGTTCCATGCCTGCAACGTCAGGTCCGGGTCGACGTCGACGTCGAAGCCGAGCTCCTCCACCACGACCGACAGCCGGTGGACATCGGCGGGCAGCGACAACGGCAGCACCAGCTCGGCCGACCATGCGTTGCCGTCGGAATCGGCGGCATCGGTGAACCCGAGCGTGACGTCGTCCAGCACCGTCGTCCCACGGGCTTGAGCCTCCTCAACGGCCAGGCGCAGGATCTCGCCTGGCGTCAACCCCGGCACGGAAGCGGGGTCGTCGAGCACCACCCACGACGTGTCGGACTTGACCACCGACCCGGCCGACTGGCCTCGGGTGATCTCGTCGGTCACGATCGCTGCGCCACCGGTCAGGTTCGTCCCGTCAGCCGACAACGGCACGTAGGTGGAACCCAGGTCGCCAGTGAACTCGATGCGCCACGGATCGTTCAGCGCATCCTGCGTGTTCGACACCGTGAACGTGGTCCCGCCGGTCAGTCCGGACCCGTCACCGGTCAGCTCGACCTCGGTGAGCGTGAGCCCGTTGTCGAACTCGATCACCCACGGATCACCGGACGTGCCGGTGCCGGTCACCGTCACGTTCTCGTTCAACCGGGCGATGCCGTTCTCCAGCGCCGTCTCGACCTGCAGGGCGGTGGCGTTGTAGGCGATCGCCGCCGTCGTCCCACCGAAGGCAGACAGCGTGAACGTACCGCCCGTGTGATCGTGGCTCACCTCGTACTTCTCGTTCCGCAGCGTGTTCGACCCGGTCACCTCGACGTTGCCGGCGCCAGGGATGGCGATCGCCCCCAGGGCCGACTCGATGTCAGCGGCCGCAGCGTTCCAAGCGATCGCAGCCGTCGTGAACCCGAACGCCGTCGACAGCGTGAACGTACCGCCCGTGTGATCGTGGTACAGGTTCCACACCTGGTTCTGGTTGCGGAGCTGCCCGTCCTCGTCGGTCGGCGACAGGGCGAAGATCAGGTAGGTCCCGTTCGTCGACGCCGACGCCCGCTGCAGGTTCCGGACCTGCACGGCGATCTGGTGGGTGCCGGCGCACAGACGGATCGGGCGCTGCTGGAACCGCTGCCACTGGAACGGACCGCCACCGATCGTGGACAGGATCTCCGTGCCGTCGATGAACAGGCGGTACTCGTCGTCGGCTGCGGCCAGGACGAAGTAGTCGGCCTCAGCCGACAAGGTGAACGACTTGCGGGCATACCAATCCCGAGCAGCCACGGCCGCCGCCGTCGGCGTGATGTACTCGGCAGCCGGGACCGGCCAACCTTCCGGGCGGGACGTGGCGAACGGGCCGGACTGGAACGTGCCGAACGACTCGGCCAGCGACCAGTCGGCGTCCACGTAGTCACCCGACATCCACCCGAACCAGCGGGTGTCCGCAGGCTCAGCGCAGTCGGTCGTGTCCTCCTGGTACACCTGGGCCGCGTGCAGTAGCCACCGTGCGCCCGGCCCGGCCAGGTCGACCTCGGTCGACGCCTCGACCTGTCGGCGGGTCTTGGTGATCGGCACGAACCCGAACACGTCCGACGTGCCGTCGTTCACCCGCACCACCACCGTCTCGGCCAGCAGCGTCGACGACACGTCACCGGCGACCGTCAGCGAACCCGACCCGTCCTCGCCGACCTGGTGCGTCCACGACGCCTGCGACGGAGACAGGGTGCCCAGGCTCGTCCCGGCCGTGTCGTAGACGGTGAACGTCGCCATCAGGTGAGCACGCCCGCCGGGATCACGACCTCGAGGACGGCGTTGGCGGCGACGCCTTGGTCGTTCTCGGTGAGCAGCCCTACGTCGAGTCGAGGGCAGTAGACGCTGGCTGTGCGGGTTGCTGCGTCCTCGTAGGTCACGGTCAGCGTGACCGTCGAGCTGAGCGACGCATCGACGCACGACGTGTGGATCTGCGCGACGTTGGCCCGGATGCCCGCATACGGCGAGGGGTGTGCGACGCCGTCCTTGTCGTTGGTGCCGTAGACGATGAGCGGGATGAACGTCCGCAGCGACCCCCGCACCTTGGCCCGGAAGGTATCCCCAGCGACGCCCTGAGAAACGAAGTCGCTGCCTCGATGCTCGCCCTTCTCCATCAAGCCAGTCAGGTCACGGGCACGGACGAACCCGGCGATGTCGAGCCGCAGGCTGTTGATCGTGGCGTAGTTGTCGGCCATCGCCAGCCCCCCTACATCGCCATGAGCTGCGCCCGGCGAAGCTCGGCCTTGATCGACGCTTCCGTCGGTTCGCCGACGGGGTTGTTGATCGTGATGTTGTACGTGCCCGACCCGGATGCACCCGACATCGGAAGCCCCCTGGTCGTCGACCCCCGCTTGATCGCGTCGACCACGTCTGCGGACAGAACGAACTCGCCGCCGTGCCCGAGGAACGGGACCGGCGCACCCGTGGGACCGGGGATCGGTCCGCCATCACGCCGGGCGATGTTCGACCCGACCGTGACCGTGCCGTCCTCGTTCGTGCGACGAGTCGTGATCGTCACCGTCGACTGCTGGCCGTTCAGTCCTCGCAGCATCGTCTCGATCGTGGCGATGCCAGCGATCGTCTCCTGCACGCCTTCGGCTTTGATGCGGGTGGCGACCTCGTTGGGGACCAGGCCGTACTGGCGCACCAGCTCGGCGATCTGATCTTCGGTGAAGCCGGCCTCTCTCAGCTGGTTCTTGAGCTGGGCGACGTACGCCTCGCCGGCACGGGTCGCCTCACCCAGCGATCCAGTCTCACGCAGGCGCTGCTCGATGATCCCCACGACGGCGTTCTTGGCGTCGAGCAGGGCGCGTGCGTTGTCCCGGCCGGCTTCGGTGTTGATGTCGAGCGTGCGCCCGTTCTCGGCGAGCGTGTCGCTCAGATCGTCAAGCGCCTCTTCGAACTCGATCTCAGCCTCGAGTGCAGACGTGATCTCGTCGAACAGGTCGCTGACCGACTTCACCAGGTCGGAAACCGCCTTCTCGGCGTCCTCGGCTTCGTCGGCGACCATGCCGGTCGCGTCCGCAAGGTCTTCGCTGGCGCCTGCAGCCTCGTCCACGATGGCGGCGCTGCGCT
>CAZAQV010000069.1:0-6674 GCA_964487255.1 uncultured Polyangiales bacterium
GACTTAAAATCCCCCGTCCGAAAGGGCTTGCGGGTTCGACTCCCGCCCCCGGCATCAGTACCCTAAGTGGCTGTGTACAAATCGTTTCCGGGAAGCGATGAGGCGGTGGTGCTGTGCGCTTGAGGGCACGGCGGTCCCTCAAGTGTGCCGGGATTGTGCCGTGGCTGGCTGTTTTTCGCGGTGACGAAGGCGGCCTCCGACAGCTTCTTTTGACGGCACAGCCTGTCGAATCGTAGTGTATCGGCCAACTGACACGGGGGCATTAACGGCGGTCGACGTAGGCCCGCTCGAATCCTGGGGGTAGCTCTTGAAGAACCGAGGAATGGGCAGTGTGATTCTCCTGCTGGTGGCGGCTTGTGCGCCGATGGGGGAAGCTCCACCCCCTAGTCCCGCTCCTGAGCCGACGGATGTCGCGGCTTCCGTTGACGATACATGGGACGCCGTTATTGAGATTTTTGCGCTCGACAACATCCCGATCCAAACCATCGAGCGAGCGTCGGGCCTCATCGCCAGCTCCACCCTCCGGGTAGATCGGGCCTTGGCAGAGGAGGCCTCCCACTGTGGGCGGTACCACCCTGGTGGAGTGGACTACGCGGAGGAGGTCACGTACAACGTCCGCGTGCGGGGGGACGAAGATGAATCCTCGGTACGCGTCACAGCTACGTGGAACAATCCCGATGCCCACTACCGCTGCCAGAGCACGGGGGCCTGGGAAGACCGATTGGAGCAGCGGATCAAGAATCTGGCCGAGGCCTCGTGAGGGGCTAGTCGCGGGTCCAGACACCCTTGAGTCGGAGATGACTCAGCTCCCTATCGTCCCGTGGAGCTTGGCAAGCTTCGCGAGGCCCTCTTCCTGCGCCGCGCGGTCCACGATCGCATAACGACGGTACACGCTCTCGGTCTTGTGGCCGGTCACCTTCATGGCCACGGAGCGACTCACGCCCGCACGCTCAAGGTTCATGACGGCGCTGCGGCGGAGGTCGTGGAACCACACGCCGGGCTGTCCGGCATCCTCGCAGGCGCGCTTCCAGGCGGTGCGCAAGGAGCGGATCTGCTCACCGTCTCGGTGGAATACGTGCTGGACGATCCGCTGCTGCCGGGCCTCGACTTCGCGAGTGCACGCCTTCTGGCGCTTCAGAAGCTCGTGGAGGTGAGGAAGGGCCTCGAAGACGAGTTCACGGGCCTCACGGTTCTTGGTCGAGCCGGCGGCGAGCCGGATCACCCCGGACTCCCAGTCGACCTGCGCCCAGCGCAGACCCAGCACCTCTCCCTTCCTCCACCCGGTGAACCACGCAAACTCGGTGGGCCCACGAAGATACTCCGGGAGTTCGGCGAGGATCGCCTGGAGGTCCTCAGCCGTCACGAACCCCTCACGGGTGTTCGACACCTCGATGCCGGGGATGTGGGGGGCGGTGCCGAGTGTGCCCGCCTGGACGCTGAGGCGGAAGGCTCGCCGGAGTGCGGCCAGTTCCTTCCTGATGGTGGAGTTCGCGGCCCCGTCCGCACGGCGATGGAGAATGTACCGACGGATGCGCGGGGTCGTGATGCTCACAGCCCGCTCCCGTCGCCCAAAGAAGCTGCGGAGATGCTTCAGGCTGGACCGCAGGCGGCGGATGCTCTTCCGCTCGTTGACCTCGTAGTCCCGCTCGATCCCCAAGAGGAGGTCATCGAGGGTCACACGCGTGGCGTCGGGGCCAATGAACCGCCCGTGGCCGATCTCCCCGAGGCGCTTCCTGAGAAGCTCCCGTGCGTCCTTCTTCCGATCCGAGCCGCTGGACTCGCGAAAGCGCTGCCCGTTGTGGGAGTAGTCGATCCACCAGACGCTCCCACGCCGATACACCCTTCCGTTTCCGTTGCTCATCCTGCACTCCCTCTGGGGAAAATGTGGGACCGTGCGTTCGCCCTTAGCCGTTCCCTCGTTGCTTGCGCTTGGAGCGGCGGTACCGGGCGCTCTGACAGACCTCCCGAGGGCACCAGGTGTGCTGGTCCTTCCTAGGCTTCCGCGACGGGATGAAGGGCCGGCTGCAGTTGTCGCAAAAGGCGAGTCCATCCACTCGGCACACGGTGAGCATGAGATCCTTCGCGATCGCCCCCCGAAGCGTCCACTCCGGCAGGTGAGCCTGCGGCCCGTTCTCCCGCCAGCTAAAGCCCAGCACGGCGTTCCCGGCCCTGAGCCACCAGTTCACCACGCCTTCGACGTAGGCCTGCGCTTCAAGCCGGGTGAGTTGAACGCGCTCCGGGCCCTCAGGCTGGGAGGGGAGAGCACGGAGTTCCGGCCAGCCCCATCCCGACAGCACGAACCTGGGCGTCTCGGGAACTCGGAGGTCGAACAGGTCGCCTAACGCGAGGATGTCTACATCGCGGTACGCGACCGGTCGCCTAGCCTTCCAGGCGTCCGAAGCGATCACGAGGTCCTCATCGGGTTCGGAGCGGTGCAGCCCCGCGGCCACCTCCAACACCAGCAGGACATCATCCACCGCCGCCCCCCACAGGCTCAGCGCCTCTCGGTGATCGTCGGACAGGGGGAGTCCGGCTCCGCAGTCGACGCATTTCCCGGTGTCGGAGCCGTGAGGGCAGACCCAGAGGGGCCCATACCGCTGGGCGAAATCGCGGAACTCGGACGGGGGTGCCCCCTTCAAGTCGAGGAAGGCGTCGAAAAGCCCTTCTCGCTCCCCTGAGGCCTCCTGCGGACCGCCCGAGAAGAGAAGGGCGCCTCCCTCCACGGCAGCGTCCTTGTAGGCCAAGAGAGGCGGGCCAGGAGCGTAGAGGCGGTCCATGCTCCCACCCGAATCCACCCGGGCCATGCGAGCGAGCTGGAAGCGGATATCTCTGCGTGCGGTCATGTCCACATGACGTCCACGTGAAGGGCTGGGTATCGTCCAGGATACGGTCTACCCTCCTCCGAGCACAAGGGCGGATGCCGTCCTTAAGCAGACCCGTAGACCGCGGAGGTGAGCGGTGGAAAGGACGAACGTGGCGAGCACCAAGCTGTCCCGGAGAGAACTCCGGGAAGTAGACGGAGCGGCGGCGCTCCTCGGGGAGACGAGGAGTGAATTCCTCCGGCGTGCGGCGATCGAGATGGCCAACCGGATGGCCGGCACGGCCGGGGTGCGCCCCCGGGACACGCGGGTCCTCCCGGGCCACGAGTAGGCCTGAGAAGCCGAAATCGCATGCGGGGCTCTGACACCGTCACCCGCCGGCGCCACCTGGGGCGTCCGAAACACGACGGGAGGAGGAAGCGCCGACTTGCCAGCCAATCCGGGCAATGTCCCACCCTGACAACCCGGGCCTGACGACGGCAAACTCGACGACGCGGGAGCGAGACCCGTGGGGCTGTCACGAAGGCACAGCCCACGAAACGAAGGAGACGAGCACGGCCGCATGTGTGACGCCCGGCACACAGCGCGAAACTCGGCTCCTTCACCTTCGCCGCCAGACCGAACAAGGCTTTGGGACACGGCCGCAGAAACGCCGACGTGCTAGTACCGTCGGCGTAATGGGCCGGGCATGTCTAGCGCATGGGGAGACAGAAGCAAAACCCCGAGAACCCGCGTACACGGCCCGTCCCCTCCGCATTCGGGGCGTGGGGGTGGCATCCTCGCCGCCGGTGGAAACGGGAGCAGGCGAGGCCAGGGGGGGTAAGGCTCACAAGGACCGGCACCATCCCTCAGGCTTCGGTATGCGCGGTGACGATTTGACACCTTGCCCGCACGGTGCACCGGTCCGCGCAGGGGGTGGCGGCCCGTTCTTCCTCAGATCCTAGCAGCCGGCATGCGTGCCACAGGCACACAGGAACGACCGCGGGCGACAACGCTACCCATCAGTCCCGGGGGAGCATCCCGCTTAGAGGTGGGGGCGGCCGTAGTCGGGCGGGCAAGTGGTGCGCCTACGGAGGAAGCCAAGACAAGGCCGGTTGGACGTTGAAGACTGGCTCATCCGGCGGGGAACAGCGTGCGTGGGTCAAACGGGGTGTAGCGGGGCCGCTGAAGCCGCCCCTCTAACGCAGCCAAGAGGATGCGCAGCCAGCGCTCACGAAACGCCACCTCGTCCTCATCATCGATGAAGATCGGGTCAGGGTAGGCTAGCCGTAACGTCTGGCTCCCCGAACCATCCGCTTGCATGGCCTTCTGGATATTGGTTGAGAAGGGAATCCAGCCGCCGCCGATCCTGAGGCCCCCGCCTGCGTATCCCATCTCGAACCATCGGCAATCGCCGTCACTGTCGGTCCTTCCGTACCAGAGATTGGCCGCCCACTGGTACGGCGTAGGACCCGCCTGCTCAACGAGGATGGCTCCCCCCGCATACACCTTCCATCCTACTCTGAAGGTGTGAAGCGGACCGGCGTGATTAACGCCGATGCGGAGGTCTGCCTTACCCGGGATTTCCGCCCTCCAGGAGTCAGGCCCTCGGACCGGTCTGCAGGTCGGGATGTGGTCCTCCACCTCGTCGATGAGCCCAAGTGCTATCTCCTTCAGGAGCCCGAGACCTTCCTGAGCGAGTGAGAGTTCTGCCTGCTCTTGGGTCTGTTCGCGGCGAATGCGGGCTTCTTCCTCTGCGGCTTCTGCCGCCAGGACTCGACCCTTCTCTGCCAGGGCGGAAAGGGTACCATTGTGGCGTCGATCCGTGGGGAGGGATTCTAGAATATGGCGGGTCCTCCCGAGGGAAGGTCGAGCCTCGGGGTGCTTCCGAAGCAGCATTGTAAGAAGCGATCCCAGCTGCGGCGCTACACCCTCAACGAGTGGAGGAGGCGCATGGAGATGTTCTTCCTTCAGTTCTTGGGGGGACCCAGTGAACGGCGGAGCTCCAGTGAGCAGGGTGTGCCCTACGCAGCCGAGCGCATACAAGTCGGTAGCCTTGGAGACCTGCTGAAACGTCCATTGCTCGGGCGCCGCGTACGCCGGGGTGAGAAACTCCTTCAGCGTCTGCATCGAAGTGGAGTCTTCTACGAACCGGGCAATCCCAAAATCGGCAATCTTCCAACGTCCGTCATGCCGCAGGATGTTTCCTGGCTTCAGATCTCTATGCACTAAGCCGGCGGCTTCTTCGAGACCCTTGGCGACTTGGGAGAGGACCTCGACTGCTTCCTCCTCCGTCAGCTTCCCACGGCCGTCCTGCAGGTACCCCTCAAGGCTGCAGTCAGCCAACGGCATGACCACATAGTACGCCTCGTCCTCTGCATCTTGGCCAGAATCCAGCGGAACTAGGATGTTCCCGTATGGGGCGCCGGCGAGTTCTTCGGCGATACGCAGTTCGCGGTGTGCAGCGTCGGATGCGGTAAGGTGGAGTCGTTTGACCGCGACTGGCACCCCTTCTTCACCTACTCCACGGTAGACCCTTCCGAAACCGCCGGATGGTCCCAGCTGTTCCCCAGGATCGTATTGCCATGCCGCACGATTGAGGCGGATCTCCACCCCGTCACTCCTTGATAGAGAGTACCTCCCTACGGGCTCGATCTCTCTGAGCCCGGGAGGCGTTGAACTACCCGGAAGCGGACCTCCCGCGTCCTAGAAGGCGAGCCCGAGCGCGGTTCCCTGGTCAACCCATTCGGCAGGAACTCCGTTGTCCCAAAGTCCCAAAACGAAATGCAACCGCACCTGAACAGCGTCAGCAATCAGAACTCCAAGGGCTGGAGAGATGCCCAGAGCTATTCGGGGTGAGTCGTCATCGAGACCCTGGATGCGCTCCAGGAAGATGTTGAGGCCCCCTGCAAATCCAGAGCCGAACTGCCGACCCAGTCCGACTTTTCCTCTCAAGTGCCAGGGGCTTAGGTCCGGGGAGTCGACCTCTAACCCGTCGACCGTCTCTATGACGCGACCAAAACTATCAACGTAGTAGCGGTCCTCATTAGCGCTGTTGACACTGCCGACCCCAGCGGTGCCGCTGAGGCAGAAATCGAGGCCTGATGAGGATAACTGCCATCCCAGGCCGCCTCTCAAGCCGTTCTGCCGAACGAAGGTCTCGCCAAAGTACTGTCCGCGATTATCCGAGCCTCGGGTGGGTCTGGCATGCGAAGGTACGTTGACACTGACCTCCGCCAGACCGTACCAACCTCCTTCGATGGGAACCCGAGCCGCCAGACTGGCACCAAACTCATCCCACCAGAATGGTTGGATCTCCACCAAGGTCTTTGGGAGACTGGCGGACCCCACGCACGTCTGGCCTTGGATCACGGGAGAAGTGAGGCCTAGCATTATGACCACTATCCAAATGCTCCGGACAAATCCGCCGCAGGCATCGCTGACTCGTGGTCCAGGGAAGGCTCTGATGGTCACATCCGGCTCCTAGTCTTAGGGGTCGACTGTCCCACTCCCGGCATCCTACCGGTTGGCGGATTTGCCGCAAGGTTAGGGTCCGATCGACCTAGACGGCTGGCATGTCAACGAGCCCCTGTCCACAGGATGGGACCCGAGCTGGTCCCATCAGGACCCAGAGCACCCCCAACAGCCCCCGGGTGTGTCGGACATGTGCCGTAACTCCTGACCACTCATGGGAGACAGGCCGGAACGCCGGGGTCCGGATTCGGCGGAATCCTCCGGTTCCGTCCGGTTGTGTCCGGCATTTCCTGCACCAGATACCCCATTGGACAGGACTTAAAATCCCCCGTCCGAAAGGGCTTGCGGGTTCGACTCCCGCCCCCGGCATTCGAGGAACCAGGAGCGTGGAGCAGCGGTGGC
>CAZAQV010000070.1:0-6529 GCA_964487255.1 uncultured Polyangiales bacterium
CTCGAGCCACTCATCTCGGGAGCGACGACTGTCCACCTCACCAGCAGTGGAACGGCCGCCACCTTCCGGCGCCAGGAAGAAAACGCCATGGATCCTTATGGTATCGCCACCATCAATCTTCACGCACGTCTCCTCAGCTTGGCGTCTCGGCTGGCAGCGATCGAAACGCGGCTCAAAGCCAAGAAGATCGCAGCCGACCTTCACGGCAGCGCCGATTGACCCAATGCGGCCGCATGGCTCAAAAGCGGTGCGGCGTTGCACGAACTGCGTTCTTCGCAGGCCTTTCGGAGGCCATGGGGTGCAACTTGTTTCCGATCACGAGTGCGTTCAGCGGGGATGGCGTGTGATAAACTCCAAACGGATAACGCTCCGTGAGAGTGATCAGACTGTGAAGAATGCTACGGCCTTGCTACAACAGAGACACAACAAAGCTAAGACATTGAAAAATATGGAATATACAGGATACCCGCCCAGTCCATCATCGGCGCCACGCTTAGCTTTGCTGCTTTTTCCGCATTACTTTTCAATATCTTAACCTCAACTCCGATTGCGCCTCATGTAGCACGCTTGGCGTGGATTTCCGGGGGTTTGCCCCGGTTTTCCGGGGTTTTCGATTCAGAATTGCTACCGTGTAGCACATCTGAGCTGCCAGAACACCGTCGCTTCCTTCGGCCGGGTTCGCCCCGCGCGCCGCCACCCTTCGCTCTGTGTCTGACCCAAGGAAGTCGGGATTCAAACCCAGAGTATGCTGCGCGCGGATGTACCGACTTCCTTCTCACAACAGCGAAGAAGGAACCATTTCCATGACCACCATCGATGACAGCACCAAGAACGTCCTGACCACTATTACCGCGCAGCAAGCCGCCCGCCGTCATAGTGCCCCTGCTTGGGAGCAGGTTTCGGACCCAGCAGTCACCCCATTGCCAAAGCAGATCGTTTCCTCCACCGCGTCCGCAACCAACAAGAAGGCTAAGGCGAAGAAGTCGAAAAACGCTGACGACTTCAAAGAACTGAACATCACCCGCATTCTGACCACTGGCGGCCGTGCTAAATACCGGGTTCAAATCCGACGCACGGTGAATGGGAAGTCCCGTAGTCTCTGCGAAACGTTCCGTCACTTGGCAAATGCAAAGAAATGGCGGAACAAGAAGCTGGCCGAGATCGAGTTGCACGGTTTCCCGATGCAGATCGTTACCGACACCACAATCGCGGATGTGATTGCCGATCGGCTGAAGCGCGGCAAAAAACTTGGTAAGTCTGCTTTGCAGAACGTCGAGTATATCCGGGATCACGAATTCGGAAAGACCAAGGTCTCTCTGCTTACGCAGCAACAGCTTTATGCCTTTGCCGAGAAGCTCTTGGATGGCGATCGAACGCCACAAACCGTGGCGGGATACATGACGCATTTGGCCGCGACCTTGAAATGGGCTCATAGGCGCGGAACTCTGCTTCCAATCGAGGCAGTGGCCTTGGCCATGGAAACCCTTTGGGAAGACGAAGTTCTTGCTCGGTCTGAGGAACGGAGCCGGCGCCCCCAAATGGCGGAACTCGATCTGATCCTTACCGCCCTCGCCAACAACCGTCGACAGAAGCTTCCCGTCGCGGTCCTCGTAGTTTTCGCCATCTACTCGGGTCGCAGGCTGGGCGAGATCTGCCGGCTTCGTTGGGAGGACCTGCAGGAGGATAAGAGTCAGATCCTTGTTCGCGACATGAAACACCCGCGCAAAAAGAAGGGGAACAATGTCTGGTGCAAGCTGCCGCCCGAGGCGCTGGCGATCATTCAAGCAATGCCCCGAACTTCCGAGCATATCTTTCCGTTTTCCGAACGGTCCATCGGCACAGCCTATCGCCGTCATCGAGACAAGGTCGGAGTCGTGGATCTGCGCTTCCATGATTTCCGGCATGAGGCGGTCAGTCGCCAGTTTGAGATGGGCATGACCGCCTCGTTCGTTGCCAAGATCTCGGAACACAAGAACGGCGGCTGTCTTTACCGTTACGAGCATGTTGAAGAAGTTGGTGACAAGTTTGCCGACTGGGCGTGGTTCGACCGTGTGCTGGAGATGTGCCAAGCACTCCACGTGTAGGTGCTCGGCATACGTCGCTCCTGTCGAGGGCAGCAATCAAACCAGCTTCTGAAAGAATTGCCGCGAACCGAGGTCCTCTTCGGAACATGAAGAAAAAGTGGAGAACCTCATGAAAACGATCGACCTCCTCCTTGCCCGCTTCGGCGGAGAGCCGGTAATCCCCCTCGAGATCGCGGCGAACTACTGGAACTACAAGCCGGATACCTTGAAGCAGAAAATTGATGATGGCGAAATCCGGATCCCATACTTCAGCTTGGACGAAGGCAGCCAAAAAGCCCGTAAGTTCATCCTGCTCGTGGACCTCGCCGCTTTGATCGAAAATAGATATGCCATCGCGACGGCAAAGTTTCAGGATCAGTGGACAGAACTTGACGCCGCGTGACAGGCACAAGGCTATCGACGCTTAAAACCGAGGCCCTCCTACTGCGGCAGGGCCTCGTTCATGAAGCCATAGTACCATAAACAAGATCAACGGCAGGTCAGTGCTGGCAACTCAGCATAAAATTGAAACGACTAATCTGGTAGCGCGTCGCAAACCTAAGCGTACACAGCCCTATAGAAGGTGTCCAAGAGAAGGTCCGGGGTCGTTCCTTCGCCAGCCAACGAGAGTGTCCGATCTTTTGTGTATGACTGAACTGGACTTGCCCGGAGTTAATGGAGAGCCTTTAGCTCACTTTGCGAGCCCCGCGCTCGAATGCGATAGGGCTTTTGAAGCCGAGCGATGAATGTCGCCTGACTGGGTTATAGACCCCGTCGATGTATCTGGCGATGGCGTTTTCAGCCTGTTCCCGGGTTTGCCAGGCGACCGGCCAGATCAGTTCCGACTTAATGGTCTTGAAGAAGGTCTCGACCATCGAATTGTCGAAGCAGTTCCCCTTGCCGCTCATCGAGATCAGTATGCCGCGTTTCCGAAGCTCGGCTTGGTACTCGACAGAGCAGTATTGGCTGCCACGGTCGCTATGATGAACCAACCCGTGTGCGGGATTGCGGTTTACAATGGCGCGCCGCAGAGCCTCGAGGGCGAGGCTGCGCTTCAGCCGGTCACTTGTCGCCCAGCCGACGACCCGCCTCGAGTAGAGGTCAATGACCACCGCCAGGTAGAGCCAACCCTGGGCCGTCCAGATGTAGGAAATGTCGGCGCCCCATTTCCGATCCGGCTTCTCGGCCCGGAAGTCCTGGGCGATTAGGTTGGGGGCAACCGGCCAGGCATGCTGGCTGTCCGTCGTCCGCTTGAACCGCCGCTTCTGCCTTGCCACGAGGCCGTTTTCGCGCATCAGCCGGGCCGTTCGGTGACGCCCGATCCGGTGCCCGTCGTCGATCAGATCCCGGTGCATCCGCGGGCTGCCATAGGTGCCGTTCGACAAGGCGAAGGCCGTGCGGATATGGGCGAGGTAGACCATGTCCTGCTGCTGGCGCTGGCACGCCGGGCGTTCCCGCCACGCAAAGAAGCCGCTCTGGCTGACACCCAGAGTCCCGCACATGCGGCTGATAGGAAAGCTGGCCTTCTCCGCTTCGATGAAGGCAAAGCTCATCGACTTGCGTCTTTCGCGAAGAAGGCTGCGGCTTCCTAAGAAACAGCCAACTCCTGTGGCATGGGCGCCAAGGCATAGCCGAGTGTCTTCGCGCGACGCTGGAGATTTGAGAGCACACGTTGCCGGTGTCGCTTGTCGTAGGCTGCCGCCCCCTGATCCTGGTAGGCTATGCCATGGCGGATGGCATTGTAGAACAGAACGGCAATCTTGCGCGCCGTGGCCGTCACCGCCTTTTGCTTGCCGATCCGCGCCGATAGGCGTCGATAGAACGCGCCGAGGGCCGTGTCACTCCGGCCAATTGTGACGGCAGCCAGCCGCAGAAGTGCAGCGGCGCGGCTTGAAGATCGACGCGTCCGCGAGGACAGCAGCTTGCCGCCAGAGATCTTGTTCCCCGGGGCCAGACAGAGCCACGACGTGAAGTGCTTGGCGCTTTTCCAGGCATGCAGGTCCGTGCCGCATTCGGCCACCATCTTCAGAGCCAGCGATGGCCCGAGGCCGTGGATCTGCGTCAGATCTGTGCCCAACACCCCGTAGAGCGCAGCCCGCACATCGAAGGATGGCGCATTATGCTGCCTGCCCTTGATCCGCGCCTTTGGCAGCGGGGCCAGATCATCGTCTGCGCGGATCGTCAGCGCCCCCACCGCAGCCTCCAGCCTACGGTCGCACGTCTCGATCTGTGCCTTGTAGAAGTCGTAAAGCTCCAGCGACTGTGTCAGGGCAAAGACGTGCTCCTCCCGGTCGTTGCCGACCAGCGCGGCTTTGATCGTGTCCATAGAGGATTTGCAGCGGACATCCCGGAACGCGGCAAGAACCTCCGGATCGCGCTCGCCGGCGACGATGGCACGGATGATCCGCATGCCGGTCGCACCAGTGATGTCGGAGACGATATGATGAAGTTGCAGGTTCATCTCCATGAGTGCCTTCTACATGTGCTGGATATGGGCGGCAGCATACCCAGTGAGCCGTTCACGTTGGCGCATGTAGGCGCGCAGAGTGGCGATCTCGGCCTCGGGGCGGAAACTGCCACGGAGCAACCCATAAGAGTGCAGCTGGCGCAGCCATCCCGCATCGCTGACGTCCGTTTTGCGGCCTGGCACATTCTTGGCATAGCGGGCATTCACCAGGATGACCTCGAAGCCGTGCGCCTCCAGGATCTTGAAGGCCGGTATCCAGTAAACGCCGGTCGACTCCATGGCCACGCTGGTGACACCACACGACCGGAACCACTCGGCGAGGTCGTGCAGGTCTTGTGTGAACGTCCCGAAGGCGCGCACCGGCATGGCGTCAGCGTCAGAGTTCACAGCAGCCATGTGCATGGTCGAGCCAATATCGATCGCCGCCGCATTCGGATTGACCATCTTCAGGTCCGGGTGGTCGCCGGGCATGGGTTTTGCCATCGCATCTCCTCCGTTCAAGGCGAAGGGCGTCGGCCATGCAAGTTCGTCATCTTCCTAACCGGGATCGCCGCAAGCACGACGTCACCACTCTCAAGTACGCATCAGCCCATGTGCCACGTTTTTTAACGGGGTCAGAGCCACCAATAAGCGATCGGCACGCTGACGCCTCAATGCAGAACCCTGATGCCCAGCTTACCTTCCTGCTGCCTGTCTTGGTGAAGACAGCAGGAAGGCAAGCAGCCCTCACAAACATAACCTGAAGCGGAAACGCTTCACCAATCGTGGCCGGAAAGGAGGAGGTCACTCTTGTAGCTCTCAGCGATCGTGCTGGAGCAGAAACGGGAGAACAGACATGTTCGATATTCCCCAGCCAGCCACCGCGCTGCACCGCTTTGCGGAAGATCACTACGAAGCCATTCAGAACGCAGCCCTGATGCTCGGAGGTCAGCCCTGGTTGCGTCGGGCGCAACGGTTGATCGCCGATCTCGGCCAGCCCCAACCCATCACGCGGCGCCTTATCTGTGACGCCACCGCGCTGCTGTCGCTTTTCGCCCTCGAAAACGTCCACGATCAGGATTGCCCGGAGGCTGCCTTCTTCGCAAACCTCGATCCGGCGGCGCCCTATGTAGAGGAAATCTGCCTGCTCCACGATGCTCTCTCCGAGGCGATCAGGGAGACGGGTGCGCACCCGCAGTCGCTCTTCTCGACAGGAACGGAGGCGCAAACCTATGGGTAATGCCAGCATGGATCCGAACGCCCTAACGCATGCCATCTACGACGCCCTGCGCGCCGCTGAGGCCGTGGCTCTCTCTTATGCCGAGGCCGAGGCCAGCGGTGTGCTCTGGGACGAGCGACTGGCCGGGATTGATGAATTGCGCGAGGGCGAACTGCCCCCGGAAAGCTTCTCGAGAGAGAAAATCATGATCCTGCGCGATCTGGCCGCAAGCCTCGAGCCGACCATCAAGGCTGAAACGACCACCTGGTTCGTTCATGACGAATGCGACATGTCTGGCGGTCACTGTGAAACGGCGACAACGGCCCAGGGGCATACGTTGATCCTGCTTAGATCATCGCTCCGCAATCTCGCGGATCGGCTATCCGATGTGGTGAAGCTGCGAGAGGCGGAACAGATCGCCGGTTCTCTGGAAGAATAGCCCTATGGGGCCGAGGAATGTCTCTTCGGCCCCAGTCAAGACTGGCTGGCAGAAGAGGTCCTCTCTTGGTTGGCCTTGGTCGTGCGCGATGCGGTGCAACGTGGTCGCGTATCGCCGGACCGCCTCATAGCCTCCACCATATCCTCGGGTCCGAAGTTCTTCAAATATACGGATGCGGGTTAGCCCTTCGCGCTTGGGCTCTCGCGCGCTTGCAGCCAGCAACTCGTCAAGTTCGCCTTTCCAGGGATCGAGCTTCGGCTGCGGCTGAATGCGTGAGAATTGATGAGTACCTTCGCCGGCTTGAAGTGGTCATGTCCCACGGAGAGGTGTAACTCCGGGTAGCGCCCTTGATGGCGTCCGCG
>CAZAQV010000071.1:0-6391 GCA_964487255.1 uncultured Polyangiales bacterium
GGCGGATCGGCAGGGACGAAGCCCGAAAATTGGCCCTCTGAAGCCACGTCGCTGAGACGGTGGGGTGTTGACCGGATGTCGCTTGGGCGATGGCCGATCTGTGAGCTAACACCACCATGCCGCGAGGACCAGAGGACAGCCATGCCACCAGGATGACTCCAATCATGTGAGAAGATCATTAGAGGCCATCGCCGGCATCAGCCCATTTGTGAAGATCTATCGGGTTTCCCGAATCACGTGTTTGGCAGACTGCGCTTCACATCCTCGATTACCACCGTCCTCATAGCGATCCGCTACTCCAGATGCTGGGGAGGGTCGCACCATGGGGGGCTCCTCACTCGGTGGTGCCCGACTTCTCGACGTAAGCTCCTGACGGTTCGAATAGCCATCAGCTTTTTTCTTGGTTGTTATTGGTTGTTCCAAAACGCCAGTTCACTTATCCGCCCAGCAAACACCAATCTGGCAAATAGCCTTGCAACAGTTGGAGATTCGTGACACATCAGGGGTTGCAAATCCAGGTGCTGATTGGTCAAATCGCCCGGCGAATATGACTGGCAGTCAAGGGGTCAGGGGTTCAAATCCCCTCCACAACAACTACCCCTGAAACCACTGAGGATTCCTTGCCCTGATCCTGCAGCCTGATAGCGCGCCGGCCACATGCCGCCTATGACCCCCGTCGCTGGCTGCGAAGGCTCACAGAACACCGAGGTTCGATCCATCTTCATCTAGGGCGACCGGGTTCTATGGGTCAAGCGTGGCAACCCCTCCGTCCTCAGAGAGCGCTGCAGCCATCGCAACATCAAATAGATCGGCGGACTTGGAAACAGCAGGCGTCGCTACCGATCGGTTGTCACGTGAAAGGACACTACAACGCCGGAAGGAAAGCCACCATCACCGTCGAGTAATCGCCTGAAACTCCTTGGTCCGTGGCGAATCGCCAACCAAGATCTATTGCGTCGACTCTCCCGGCATTCATGTGCCGTGAGTCTGGTTGCCACTTGCAGCTGAATGGGCGTTGACTTGTTGTATGAGTCGGATTGCCAGCACAAAAATGAACAGGGCAAGGACCGGGTGGAGGGCCGATATGGCTGAGGGTCTGAATAGCATCACGGCATTCGCTTGGATCACGTAGACCCCCAGTAATGCCCAAGTCCAGATCTTGAGTGGTCGTGGAAGGCGCGCCGGATACATCAGAGTCACCATCCCGATGAGTGGGATGAAGAGGCCGTAGCCCAGACCGGCGTGAAGATCCCAGCTGTCTGTCGAGCCAAGTGTGCCGAGACCGGCGAGGAAGACCTGTACCAGGACTCCGACCAGAAACAGGATCGCAAGCAGCCAGTAGACTCGCGACAGCCTCCGGACCATTGCCTGCTCACCCTTTCGACTTGGTGGTACCCGCGCGTCTCGGCGGTCTCGAGTGAATCTACTTGTTGGAGGAACGACACGCGCGGTGATTGGCCCGCCTCCACGTCACTCGTGGCATGAGCCTGCTGACTCAACTCGTGTTTTGGGGTCTTTGGACTCTGTTTATCCCAGGCTTTTGGTGTGTATCTAGTCATCGAGGGTCGGCGTGGTGGCCGATTGACTGAAATGAGGCGCTGGTTGCCCTGGCTGGTGGTCGGGTCCGGGATGGTTGTTGTTTTCCGGATGCTGGCCCAGTCCGGAATGGGACGCCCTGCATTGGCTGAACGCATGTCAGCTAAGTGCGAGCGGATGTTGGCCGGCATGCCGGCTTCGTTTCCCCCCAACCGCATGATGGCCGACCTCGAAACAGTCAAGGCCCGAACCGCCCGCATTCTTGAACTGCTCGAAGAGGACCCCAGCCAGATGCACAGGCCAAAGGAGGTATTGAAAAAATCGATGTAGACCCTCTGGGCAGGGCCGACGGCGTGCCTTGAGCCCAAGGCGTCGCCAAACGCGACCGACGACCAGTTCTGCCCCGTTGTGGGTGTTTGGAATCGAAAGGAGATGAGGAAATGAGCTGGAGTTGGGTCAATGAAGGAATATTGGATCGGATCATCAGAGTGGCCATTGGAGTGGTGCTCTTGTATCTGGGTTGGAGCGGTGTCGTTGAAGGGGGTTGGGGTACTTTCCTCAAGTACTTCGGCTTCTTCCCACTGGCCACAGGGTTGAGCGGTTTTTGTGTGCTCTATCCGCTATTCGGGTGGCGCACCAATGGCAGGAGCAGAGAGTCAACCGTCGCTGCTCGATCCGAGACAGTTGGCCGAGGCCAAGACTCGGTTGAGACAGAAGTCCCGCCGAGGGTGAAGGTTTCATCATGATGGGGGGATTCTGGATGATGGGCTTCTGGTTGCTCTTCATCGCCGCGATCGTTATCGGGATTGTCTGGCTCGCTCGCAGCGGTTCCTTTGACACGTGGCGCGTAGCTCCACAGGAAAGACCGATTGAGGTCCTGGAGCGCCGATTCGCTGAGGGTGCGATGTCATCCGATGAATATCGTCAGCGCAGAGCGGATCTCTTGGGCGAGCGGAGCCCAGGGTCTCAGGTCTGAGAGACGCCGGAGTTCGGTCGGCTTGAGCGGTGCTGCTGATGAACGTGATGACTCCGCCCCAGACACGCTATGCGAAGCTGGGTGAACGCGGGATCGCGTATCAGAAAATCGGTGAGGGTCCGCCAGACCTGATTTGGTCAGCGGGGAGCTCCAACCACACCGATGAGCAATGGGGGGATCCGGCTGCGGCTGTCTTCATGCGTCGGGTGGCTGGATTCTCCCGTCTCATCCGGTTTGACGTTCTGGGGACGGGTGCCTCCGACCGATTGCCCGGTGACATGGATCCTCCCCCCTTTGGCGAACAACTCGACGGCGTGCGCAACACCGCTCAAAGTGACCAGTTTGGACTCTTCGCGGCCCACGATGCCGGGCCCGGTGCGATCGAATATGCCGCGGCGAACCCGGATCGAGTCACTCATCTCCTGCTCTCCAACACGACGGCCTGCATGAAACGCAAAACCGGATATCCCATCGGGGTTGATGACGAGACGCTGTCTTCGCTCGCCGAGATGTTTGAACAAGGATGGGGAACCGAGGCGATAACTCGGATCCTCGTGCCTTCCAAGGCCGGTGACGACTACTTCGTCTCCTGGTTCACCAAATACATGCGTTCAGTGGGGACTCCAGCCGAGATGAGACGCCATGTGGAGCAGTTCACAAACATCGACGTGAGGCACCTATTGGGGCGGATCGTCACGCCTACTCTCATTCTGCACCAGCCCAATCCGGTGATTCCGGAGTCACACGGCCGGTATCTGGCTGACCGGATCAACGATGCGATATATGTCAAGCTTCCCGGTACCGGGATGGCCTTGTACTACGACGATCCCGACCTGGTGCTCTCTCACATCGAGTCATTCATCAGCGATTCATTTTCTCCGTCGGTAGGGCAAAAAAGCCTCAAGGCTCTCCTCTTCACCGACATAGTCGGCTCGACTGCACAGCTGGAAAGGCTCGGTGACCGAGACTGGTCGGCGGTCCTCGGAATGCACGACGAAATATCGGCACGGCACACGGCCCAATATGGAGGGTTGGTCGCCAAGAACACTGGAGACGGCGTCCTCGCCGTGTTTGCCCACCCGGGGGATGCCATCCACGCTGCACAGGCGATAAGAGACGAACTGGCGCGCATGTCCATCGAGATACGCAGCGGAATCCACTTCGGGGAGGTGCAGGAAACAGACCACGATCTTCGAGGTGTCGCAGTGCACATTGCTGCCCGGGTAATGAGTCAAGCCAAACCCAGTGAGATCCTTGTCTCCCGCACCGTCAAGGATCTGGTGGCAGGGTCGACCAGCGGTTTCGCTGATGCGGGCTCCCATGAGCTGAAAGGCATAGCCGAGCCATGGCAGCTCTACCGTGTCACTCAAATGATGGACGTAGGGGGATAGCAGTCCCTGACCCGTACGTCCTCCCGGTGTCCATCCAAATCCAGTCTGGGCAACTTCTTCGTCGACGATGAGAGAGTATCGGTCGATCGAGACCAGTTCGAGCCTCTCCGCATTCTGCATGGGTGGCCGGTCGCAATCCGCGAGTAAAGGCGCCATGGTGATTGCATCGAAAAGGGTCCTTTGACTCTTACAGAGGGGGGTCCACCGCGTTCCCAAGCTCGGCTCAGGCAGGCCACGACAGGAGGTGCGCAAATGGACAGGCCGAGCATGATGTGGCTGCTCGTCTTGGCTGGTGTTGCCCTGATCATTGGAGCCTGCGGTGGCGGGTCGGATGAAGTGGTGCAAGGCGGGTTGCTCTACGACAAATGGTGGGAGGCTGCCTACTCGCTCAACTCGAGGCCTCGACAAACCCTCGGATGGATGACACCATCACAGAAGCTCGCCGAAGCGTCGCAATGACCCCCTGAGACCGCAACCCTTTGTGGGCGAGTCAGTCCACTGACGAACGGGAGGGGCCGGACACCTTCCGATGCAAAGAGTGTCACGGCTGGGACTACCAGGGCGCTGAAGGTGCCTACGGCTCCGGATCGCATTTCACTGGATTCCCGGGATCTTCGAAGCGTCTGAGCAATCGGCGGAGGAGTTGGAGACCGCCCTCACTACCGGCGATCATGATTTTTCGATCCTGGGCGACGATGAGATCGCAAGTCTGGTTGCCTTCATCCGGGAGGGGCTCGTCGACTACGGCCAGTTCATCGACAGCGATACGGGCGTGGTGGTCGGCGCCGATCTGGACAATGGGGAGGACCTCTTCACCGGACTCTGTCGGGGCTGCCACGGCGGTGACGGTCAAACCTTGAACTTCGGTTCCGAGGACGAGCCCGAATAGCTAGGGGACCTGGCCGCTGACAACCCATGGGAGGCTTTCCACAAAGGAAGGTTCGGGCATCCAGGAAGTGATCCTGAAATGCCATCAACGTTGCAGGAAGTCTGGTTGATCGAAGAAATACGCGACGTCATTGGCTACGCACAAACCCACGACGAGTGAAGCCAGCGAAACTGGGGTAGTTGTCAGGCGTGTCGATGGGTACTCGGGACTCGAAGCTGGTTGATTTTGGTCAGGACCAGTTCTGGGGATTCGTGTTGTCTGCCGTCGGCTGTCCATCCACCGGTCCTTCCCTCGGAGGCCGTCAACAGGATTCCGCTTGCCCCGCGTTCTAAGTTCAACTCGTGGAGACCTGTCCGAGCGTCGTTCCACATGGCAACTGTTCGAGAACGTGGCTTTCCAGGGGGTTGGCATCTCTCTGCCATGCCAAGGGAAGTGAGCGTCAACACCGCAGACCCTGGATCGTCTGCGAGCACGGATGCGTAGCGGCCGGGCCACCTGCCGGAGAGCTGCGGACCGTCGAGGAGCACGGCAATGATCATGCTCGGCCCAAGTCGCCGCAGGAGATCGTTGACCTCGTCCAACCGGGCGAGGTCCTCGCAGATCAGCGGTACTGTGGTGGCCCCTCCTCCGACGTCGAGGACCTGGAGTGTCTTTTCGGGAAGCTCGATGGCTTCCCACCACAATTTGTCGGGCGCCAGGGCTCGGGTCAGGTGGTATTGGCGGATCTGATTGGCATCGAGACACCACCGATTGTGTTTTGCCTGTTCGTAACGTTCCCATCCTTGACCTGTGAGGACCCCGAGATGGAAGTAGTTCCGTCCCAAACCTCCCACCCTGGCATTCTCCCTCACTCCGGCGAACAGGTGCCTGACTCCGTGCTCGACGAGAAGCGCCTCGAGGGAGGGAATCTCACCGGGCTCCACCGCAGCCTCGGGGAGGATCAGGGCATCGACCCTTTGCACCTCTGTGCGTGCGACCTCGAGTAGTCGGCGAACTAGTGACAAGTCCAGTGGTGTCTCCGGGGCGAACTCGAAGAACCCATATGCTCCAGGGTCCATGTTCTCCAGTGGCCCGTCGACGGAGCGGAAGGCGTCCCCTCCGAGATGAAGGGGCCAGGGGAGGAGGATGGCGCTGAATTCCAAACGATCTACGGTGGCCCCAACCGGAGGAAGCTTGGATTCGAACCTCCTCCACCGAAGATCCACGGTTTCGTAGCTGATAGCCAGATACCGGGAGAACGACCGTATGGTTATGCCCCGCTCCGGGAAGTGAGTCTTGGGGAGGACGCGGATCCGGCCTGGAGAGATACGAGACAGCGACCCACGGTTGGCCAGCAGGCTCCATGCCCGACTTTCGAAAGCTCGCTCGGGCTCCGAAGCGAGGAATCTCGATGCCTCGTCTGCCATGGCGTGAAGGGTGAGAAGGGCCCCGCACAACCTCTCGGCCCTGCCGAAGCGCAGATCATTCAGGGGTCGGTGGCGAGACTCGGTGAGAACTGCCCACTGCTCCCGCACGCCTTGTGGAATCATCACGCCGTCCCCGGGTCGGGCAACAAGGCGCCAATCCTCAGCCGCTGAGATCACCCGCTGATTCCAGTCA
>CAZAQV010000072.1:0-6319 GCA_964487255.1 uncultured Polyangiales bacterium
CATTGATGAACTCGATGTTCGACCCCCAAATCAGCCGCGGGTTGCGGTCATCGTTATGCGCGAGCAACGACTGAACGAAACTGACCTTTTTGACATGTCCTCCCGAGAGCAACATGCCCTTGCTGTGAAGGCCGTCAGGATGTCCCGCATCATGGAGCCCCTCAGCGACAATCACGCGCTGGATTGTAATCCGCCAAGGTGAACCGTTGCTATCATCCCCTGGAATCGCGACCGGACCCGAGATGTGGACACCTCATCATGTTCTGATCTGCTGATCTGCCTCAAGACATCGGCAACACTCGCCCACCTTCGCGCGTGGACCACGCGATCGCAACGGCTTGCGGCGAAGGATAAGCAACGCGGCAAGCAACCCACCCCAGATGAACGCCCGATTTGACGGCAGGTTCCCAAGCGTACAACCGCTATCTTTGACGACGGGAGGTCCGGCGACCAAAGGGTCCATAAAAGTCTCCGTACGCCCAGCATCAGCGCCTTTCGGCCGCGAAGGCCCCGCGGCGTCTGAGGTCACACCAGCGTCCTCTGACGCCTGTACAATCGGCCGCAAGGGCAATGCTGGATCGCCAAAAAGCTCAAGCTTGCGCACGAGTTCAACCAAGCGTCCCTGAGGCTCAGCCAACGCGCGTTGTTGCAAAGCGAGCACGGCGTCACCAAGCCGCTCATATTGTTGGTCCCGTAACGCTGCAGCCATCGCTGCGCCCGCATCCGCCCCCACCTCCGAGTAGGATACGCCCGAAGGCGCCAAGACGCTGAGCGGACCACCTTGAGCAGAAAAAAGCAGTGACTCGGCCAGCGTCATGTGGTCGGGTAGTTCGTGTCGGCCGACGGCACACCCCGCCAAAAAGAAAAGTGGCGCATCGCGCTGGATCTGTGCGACGTCTTCGGTCGTGAACCAAGCCTGACTGCCGAGCTGATCCATCGAACCGTGCCCAAGATAGCCAACCGGCCCACTGCTTTGAAAAAGCGCCGCGCGTGCAAGCTCCACGTTGTCATCGACGCGCACCGCGCCGAGGTTCTCTCCAAGTGCCGCAGAGAGCTGCTGGTCGAAGTCCACGCCGTCGGTCACCCGGTCGGCAATCCAGGTCCAGCTCTCTTGTGAAAGGTCGCGCTCGGCCGCGAGGTAGCGCTCGAGCCGGTCGAGGTAGCGCGCGAGTTGCTCGCTGTTGCCACTCAGCCGCCCCACGGCGAGGTCCGCCAAGCCGTCTTCGTCAAGATCCCCATGGCGACCATCGTCGGCATAGAGCCCATTGTGAGTTGCCAACAACATCAGTGGCACTTCGCCAGGCTCCGACGTGTTCTGATGGCGTCGATCAAAGTGCGCAGGTCCAAACAGCGTCAGGAAGCGCGGCGCTTGCCCAGATTGCACCTTCAAAGCTGTCAAGAACCGTCTGATCGCGTCCGGCGTTCCGTAACCTCCGCCAAACGCGTCGAGTACGTCATCGACCGAAAGGACCAGTGTTGAAAGGCCCTGCTGCCGATGAAGGTCCGCGTAGCGCGCTGCTGCGCCGAGCAGCGACTCGGGTGCCACGGCGATAAGCTCGGGGGCTTGCGTCGGTATCACCAATTGACTAGCCGCGGAACTCATCAACGAAACGCTCGGCAAGCTTTGAACGTCAAACGCGTCGTCAAACCAGAAATAGCTTCCGGCTTGTGGCAAGCGCACGCGTCCGCTCTCGGGAACTCGAAGATGTTCAATAAGGCCATCCTCTGCGATCCGGACACCCTCGGTTGCGCGCAAGGCTGCGACATCGAAGACCTCACCCGGCCCAACTTGCATGCCCACATTGCCGGCAGCCTGGAGAGCACGAGGGTAGTCGACGGCGATGCGGTCCAGATACACGATCGACGAGGGTAGATAGCTCAGCTTCGGCAACATCTTAAGCTCAAGGTTCGCATTCTCAGCGAGCCCATCGATCGCACCGGCGACCCGCACTTTTTGTGGTTCCCGACCGTTGATGTAAACCTCGCCTAGCAGTTGGCCGTTGAGACTGACCTGTAACCCGTGACTGCCCGTCACGGCGCCGCGAAGCACAAGCTCAACCTCAACCTCACCGCCTGTCGCGTCGGGCAACGAAAGCGCGGAGGAAAAGCTGTCGTATCTGCTGTGCCCGGCGGCTAAAACTGCCCAATACATCACATCTTGATCGGGTAGCATGGGTACGACGGTGGCCGCGAAGACATCTTGTTCGAACTGGGTCGTGGCGCGCGCTTCGGCATCCGCCGCCGAACTGGTGGATGGCAGGTCGAGGATGGGCGCAAGCGCTCCGGGCTGCGCATAGGAGGCGACAACGATCGCTGGCAGGCGCCAACCGTCGGAAGGTGAAGACACACTCAAGAGAACGCCCGCGTCCCGAAACAAATAAGGGATAGATACGCCGGCATGCGTGAAACGAAGCTCCCCGGAGCGCGCTCGCTCTGCAACTTGTGCTGCGTCGAGCCCCCACCACGACGCGAGCTGCAGCCCCGAGATCCACACAGGCTGCCCCCCTGGCATACGAAAGCGAATGTCACTAGTCCCCGACAGCAGCCTGCGCTCTTCTGTCTGGGGCGCTCTAGGTATCGCGCGACGCGTGTTACGCCAAACGTGATAGCCCGATTCACTGACGTTGGGGCCGGCCGCTGACGATGGTGCGAAATACGCTACCAGTTTGCCAGCACCACCAGCTGTAAGTTCACGCAGCGCATACGTTGCATCTTGTTCGAGGCCCTGCATAACGTATGCATACGCGGCTCCATGTGCGTGCATCGAGGCTGGGAGCCCAGGTGCCACCGACTGAGTCGGCGCGTTGTCAACACGCACGATATCGAAACCGGTCGTTCCAAGTTCGGTGCTCGTCTGCCAAAAAAAAGTACCGCGCTGCGCACCATAAAAGACAGTTGCACGCACGACGAACGCATAGGTCGCCGTTTCACAAGAAGGATCGGTCGGCGCGGGATCATCGATGCAAACGTCTGTTGCATTTCCTCCGAGCACGGTGTCACCGCCAGCGCCGCCGTAGACTGTGTCATTTCCATTGCCGCCATCAACCGAGTCATCGCCTTCACCACCATCAACGACGTCGTCGCCGTTGTCGCCCAGGATGGTGTCGTTCCCCGTTCCGCCATGGACGTAGTCGTCGCCCGATCCAGCATCGATGAAGTCGTCTCCGCTACCCCCGCAGATGATGTCGTTCCCCTGCCGTGCTTGGAGATTATCGTCGCCACCATTGCCGCAAATAAAATCGTCGCCGGCGATACCGCTGATGAATGTATCGGGGCCTGGGCCGCCGACGAAACAGTCGTTGTCGGTGGTTCCCATGCTGTCCAAGATCACGATCGTCCCGACCGGACAGTCTCCACACTCCCCTGCCGTGGTTACGAGTGTGCCACTTGCACAACCTCCGTTGCTGCACGTGTCTTCTTCGGGGCACTGCGCATGCACATGAGCATTGGCAATACCGACCAATGAGAGCAGTAGCACGAGGCTCGCCCGAACTGGCTGACTGCGCCCCCACCGCTGTACTCTGAACAGAGGTGGTTGCTGAAAGCAGAAGTCGTCGTTCACATTCCCCTACTGTTAGTTTATCAGATAGGCACTACAGCGTGTAGCACACACCGACCTTCATGCTCAAAAACTCGCGCTCTTAACGGCAGAGCGCCTGGTAGACCGTTGCGGCACTGCCTTCGGCAATCGTCATAAACCCCCTACCATAATCGACAATAGCCTCGCCCTGCACTTCAAAGGGAGCACGCATCTCGACCGGTTCACGTTCGAGCACCGTCTCGATCGACTCACCATCCCCGATTTCCCAAACCAACACCGCGCTGTACGTGCGGAGCCAAAGTCGATGTCGGTCATCGGATAAATCCGCACTCGTGGCCGCATGAACGAGGGCTGGGCTCGCACCCAGCGCAAGGGTACGCACCAAAGTGGGTTTCTCACCCGAAACCTGTGGATACGGCCACACATAGACCTCAGTCTTATGTGAGTCATTGTGCTTGGTGATGATCCAAATGTCCTGACTGGCTGGGTCTACAAACAGCGCTTCAGCATCACGCGGACCAGCGGGGTAGGTGTACGAAAGCGTTTGCACCTGCTCGGCGCTCGGCGCCTGCGTCCCTTCTTCAAATCGAAAAAGCTGCACGTTCTCACGAGGAGCGCCCGAACCTGAGCGCGCACTGTTGTCCCCAATATCGCCAATCACGATCCACGCTTTTCCCTCTGCGCGGTACGATGCCACGTCTTCCCAGTCGTCGTGAGTCGCACCGCCGATCGGCCACGAAGCCTGCGTGTCACCGGTGGCGTCAACTCGGTAAAGGATCGGGGAGCCCGAGTCGTTGACCGCCCAATACTCACCCGGGAACGCATACGAGCGCGCCAACCCCGAGAGTTCATCGAGCGCCAAGTCACTGAGCGAGCCCTTGGCTTCCGGCTCGGCGCAGTAGAGTTCGGTATTGGCATCGGCTTTAGCATCGGCAGAACCTACATCGCCAGCATTCGTGTCCGGCAAAACCATCGCGTCGCTCGACGCGTCCCCACGCACGGTCGCATCCGTCGAATCCGGATCGCCAGGCGCAGGAGAGCCGCCACAGGCGAGCAAGAGCCCGGCGAGGGGCACGGCGAGACGGCCGCAAAAAAGCTGGTGAAGTTGAATCATCGCGCGAGCTTGACCGCTCTGAGCGAAGGAGCAAGCCGGGGGGTTTTGGCACGCACTGGACTCAGGTGCTATCGCAGGCTTGATGCGTTCGGTTACCTTCGTAATTTTGTGGAGTGTGGGCATTGCCGGCTGCGCCAGTCGCGACAATGGGGGCGGCCCCCCACTAATGCTCGACAGCGGCGTTGCAGACGGCACGGTGATGATGGGCGACAGTGCGACTTCCCCCGACACAAGCCTCCCCGTCGAAAGCCCCTACGTAGACCCAGCGTGCACCGACGGTCAGTACAGCGAAGCACTTCCGAATGCGTCGGCGGACATCAGCGACCTCGTCGCAGGCTACTCGCCAGCCACGGTCAACTCATTTTTCGTTTCAGTGCTGGATCGTCGCTACCCGATCGGCGCACAGCTCGTGAGCGAAGGACTACAAGCCTCGTGGTTCGCCGAGCAATACGGAAGCGACTGTGTCACGTGGTTTTTGGCGGGCCAGACCGCCAGCGCAGAGCAAGCCTTTGGACGCTTAGGTACAGTCGTTCATGAATGCGGACATGTGGTTGACATCGCAAAGAGCATGAGCGGCGCGGGCGACTACTACCAGATTACCGACACCCTTTCGTTTCAGTGCACAGGCGGAAATTCTTCCCAGCTGGGTGGTCAAACCGTCGCGCGAAGTCTCATCAACGCCGACAGCTACTCCGCGCTACGCGCACCGTGTGGCGTACAGTGCGGCCAACCGTCTCCGATGGGCTGCGACAGTTACGCCGACTGCTACCTCAACGGAAACCCGAACGACCAACAGTTCGACAGCGGCGACCAAGGTTTCTCGGTGCTCTTCGAAGAGGTCGTTCAATACGTCAACTCGATCGCGACGGGCTACGCATTCTTAGACCAACAAAACCCTCAGCTTCGCACCAGCGCGCGAGACGGCATGTTTACCTTCCTCTGGTACATGCAGCGCTACCTCAAGTACACGCGGGAAAACTTTCCAACCGCCTATGCCGCTATCGTCAACGACAGTTGCTGGCAGGACGCCATTTTGACGGTCTGGGGACGGGCGTGGCTTTTCCTCGAAGCGACAAAGGACGAACAGAGCCTTTCCATCGAGGGCCCCGCACTCGAAGCCCTCGTTCTTGACGAAACTCTGCTCGGTGAAATCGAGCGCATTCGTACCGCATCGGGCTGCAACTGAGAGCCCGAAGAGCCGCCGAAAGAGTGCCACTGCAGTCTCATTCGGGCCCCGGCTCCGATTGAGACTGTACTTATGGCTCTTCGCTAGGCTTTCTGCGAAGCAACGATTTTGCAACTAGCAAAATCGGCTTCTCGAAAGACCACTCATCACGCGTACACGCACGCTATATACCTATCGCTTCGGCTTGTTGAATGAGGTGAAACAATTCCGCTCGGTCGCCGGTGCCGTCGGCGGCGATGGTGGGACGGATGAGCTTTTTGACGATCGCAAAGTTCGCTGAGCCCTTGTGCTTTGAGCCGCGAAGGAGCATACCGAAGGCCGCGATCCCAGCTGCGATGCGCTCGTTGTGGCTCGCGTCTTGGAGCGACTTGCCGTGGTCGTGTACCGTCCACTGCAGCTTCTTGCTCGTCGCGCCGTCGGGCTGCTTGTAGCGAACCTTGAGCGTCAAAAGTTCACCCGAGTGTGCCTCGCGCGATAG
>CAZAQV010000073.1:0-5707 GCA_964487255.1 uncultured Polyangiales bacterium
TCGTGCAGTCCCGCAAATGCACCGTGGAAATACGTGCCAAGTAGAAGGAGTGCGAACGCGTGACCTTTAGGCGCGGCGAGACAGAATCGTCGATGTTGGCGGTGGTGCAAAAGAAGGGCGACGAACTCATCTTGCTTGGTCTTACCCCTTTTGGTTCACGGGCTTTCATGATTCGCCAGCAGGGCGTGGCGTTTGAAGTTCAGAGTTTTGTGCCGCAACCCTTTCCGGTCCCGCCGCGCTTCGTGCTGCTCGACGTCCATCGTGTGAACTTCATGCGGGCGTCGGACGGCCTTTCGGATGGGACCATCCGACGTGAGCGTGGTGGCGAACGTATAGAAGAGGTCTGGGAAGGTGGCGCCCTTCGTGAACGACGCTTCTCTCGCGAAGGATACGAGCGCCCCATCATCGTGCGCTTTCGTGCTCCGGCGTCAGAGACGGTTGAGCTTGAAAACGGGTGGCTCCATTATCAGCTGGACATCGAAACCCTTGAGCGCACTGCGCTCTGAGGTGCTCCGCAAAGCGGAGCACCCCTAAGCCCAACAACTAGTCCGAGATGCCTTCGCAGTTGACGCCGGCTCGCAGACAGTCATCGATGAGCTTTTCGAGAGCATCCTGCTGCCACGTGTTCCAGAAGTCGGAGTGTGGGACCTGGTCTCCGTTCGCGAAGCTGTAGCCGGTGCCATTTTTGATGGGATAGGTCACACGCAGGTCGAGCTGTGGAATCTTGTACGGATGTGAAGCCGGGCATCTGTCCGGGTGCGAACTCGAGATGTCGCCATCGTCGTCGAGACCGTATGCGACGTGCGAACGATGGTCGGCAGAGTCGATGTTTGCGCCATCCCAACAAGAAGGGAAGAAAACGTGTGCAACCAGCCACTCTTCTTCGACGCCTCGGCAGTCGGGCACGTAGGTTTTGCGGTCCGCGAAGCCAGTGTCAGATTCTCCTTTGCAGGTCCAATACGCCGCGGTGTCGGGTGCCTGAGGGCCGCCAGCGATCATCATGAAGTTTGGTGGAAAGTAGTTGGTCCCGTACGCATGGTCGAGCGGTCTCGCGCGGTAGTAAAACTGAAAGCCATCTGGCTTCACGAAGCTGCCATCTGGCGCGCGAAGCGCAGGAAACCAGTATGCCGCCGTGTCCTTCGAGAAGTCACAGGAGGAGCTGCCGCTCAACATACGATTGTAGTCGGGATCGGAGGACGTGATCGTGTTCCCGAAGAAGTCATGCATGTGCCCCGAGGTCTGAAACGGAGAGACGATCGGATCGACTTGCAGTTGGTGCGAAAAGTCGCAGCCAATGCGGAAGCGGCCTGCACCATCCCCTTTGTCTTGGTCTTGTGGCGGCTGGGGCCTCGTGCTGACGCACTCTCCGCAGTCGAGCGTACCGCCGCAGCCATCATCCGTGAGCCCGCACGAGTCGGCGGGGCAGGTTGCTGGTTCGCATTCAGGCGCGCACTCTCCGCAGTCGAGCGTACCGCCGCAGCCATCGCTGAGGGCGCCGCAGTCATCGACACCGCAGGTTGCTGGTTCGCATTCAGGCGCGCACTCTCCGCAGTCGAGCGTACCGCCACAGCCATCGCTGAGGGCGCCGCAGTCATCGACACCGCAGGTCGCAGGTTCGCACGGATCCGGCTCTTGGCATTCTTGATCGAGAGCCTTTTGGCACTTCCTTTGAAGTGAGTCGCAACGTCCTGCGCTTACCGACAAGCACAGCGTGTCAGCTTCTTCACATAGCGCTTCAGCCTCTTGACAGCTGTTGACGGGAGCCGCCAACAGCGTTTCAAAATCTCGAACGCTCGTGCTCTCGCCCACGTTTCCAGTACAGCCCAGCGCCAGCGCGAGTCCTAGCGCAACAATCTTCTTATGATTCATTCGAACTCCCTTGTCCTTTTAGGGTGAAGTGCGAGGGCACTGGAGGAGCGATCAAAAAAGTTCGGAACAGTTTCTGTTCTTCCGGAGCAAGACGTGTTCCGAGTTCGGAAGCAAAGGATGTCCTGAAGCGAGCTTGAGTCTTCTCTTTTGTGTCCCTCCTTATCCCGGGCCAGCCTTCATCGTGGAGAAGGCTGGATGCAAGGCGATGGCTCGAAGCATCGACCGGATGTCGCCAGCTGCCGTCGAACCTTCTTTTGCAATCTCGTAGGCTGTGCATCGATCTGCCGCACCGATTCGTCGGGCAAGTGCGTATCGCAACCATTGCGTTGAGAAGCACTCCTTGACCAAGGCGCTCGCGCTTAGTGACTGTGCGAGCTCAGCGGGATCTTGATACACGCCGTCGATCTGCTCATCGAGGGCCGCTATGACCTCGCCCGGCGCATCGGCCGACGTCGGATCGGATTCCCCGATTGCTCCGTATTGGTCAAAAATTGCCCCGATTGGATCCAGAAGCTGGTGACAACCTGAACACTGAGGGTCGCTCAGGCGGCCAGGATTCACGACCTCACCAAAGTTGATGTACTCGGGAAGCTCCGGGAGCGGCTGGCACAAGAGTCTTTCTCGAACGAAGAGCCCTCGCTCCACGACGGAGGGGATCGTCGAGTGGGCATGCGACGCCAAGAAACCGACCTGTGACATCACGCCCGCTCGATCCGGGGCTGTCATCTCAATCCGTTCGAGCTCTTCTCCAGCCTCACTTCCGTATAGAGGTGCAAGCTCAGTATTGGCGTATGCCCACTTCGCGGTCATGAGTTCTGCGAATCCCGTCCCGTGCTGCGTCACGTCAACGGCGAAGCGTGCGACAGCCTCCTCTGCAACGCGACTCAAACTCTTGTTCCACTCGGGATAGCGCGCTTGGCTCTTGAACGCCTCGTCGAGCTCGCCGATGCCAAGCCACTGTGTGTAAAAGCTCGTCAGGCCACGCGCTGCCTTGCTCGAGTCGAGCATTCGTTCGACCTGTGCTTCAAGGACAACGGAATCGAGCAGCGACCCGTCGCTTGCAAGGTCGAGCAGTATTTCGTCGGGACCCGCGTCCCAGAGGAAAAAAGAAAGACGCGCTGCCAACGTAAAGGAGTCGACCGAGACATCCGTCCCGAGCGCACCTTCCGTGGCGGCAACTTCGACGTGGTAGAGGAAGTCCGGAGAGCCGAGCATAGCCTCCAGTACAAGCGCCGCGGCGTCCCGGGGGCCAAATGAGGCGCGTGTGTTTTCGAAGAGTCCAAGATAGACAGACCGCTGTCCCTCACGTAGAGGCCTGCGGTGAAGCTGTTCTCCGAATCGGTCAACAAACGCCTCGACACAGTCAAGTTGCGTCGGATCACATGAAAACCAATCATCGTAGCTCTTCTCGACGGCCTGTGCGGCAACCTGCTGCGCTGCGCGAGCATACTGATCGACTTGAAGTGTCGACACCGGTGCATTCGAGTTAATCGCAAAGCCTGCGTCCTCTTCGTCCGCAACGAGCTCCGGTGAGAAGTCTAGTGCGAACACGTCGTGCACAATGTTTGTATAGGCAGTGCTCGTCAACCGCCGCAGGGGCGCCTCGCCTACCGAAGTTGGTGCGTCTGCGCATTGATAGCGTTCAAAGGGGTCTTGCGCATCGCCGACGTCACTGACCTCGTCAACCAAGATGCTCGTTGGGTCGGAAGAAGCGTCGACACTTGCAGGCTCGTCCTCTTCGGAATGGGCCCGTTCGAAGGTCAATTCCCCTGTGCATCCCACCAGTAACAGCGCAACCATGACCGGTGCAGTCGCATCCTTCTCCATAGCTTCTCTGTGCTCGAGGTGGGACAAAGCGATCAGATTCATTTTGATCGCTTTGTCGCATCGCCGGCCACTGGGCATTCGTGAGCAGAAATTACCGGACTTTCGGGCGACGGAGCCTCCTCAGAGGCTCAGCGCTCGCCGCGCTTCCCTTTTTCGCACGCATTGCGTCTGCCGACGCACAGCCTCCGCTCCGACTGCTCGTATTTTTTACTTCAAGTGAACCCATCAATCGCAGTTTCTGGGATCCTGGAGGCGCAGGCCTGCTACCCGCTCGCTTTCCGGAAATGCTTCGTCCGCTCGAGCCGTTCCGCGACAAGTTGTTGACGGTGGGTGGACTCGATGGCGTGGCCGATCAAGGCCATCCCGCGATCGGCGAAGTTTTTACCGGCTGGGGCGTGCCAGACGAAGATACCTGGGCAGGTGGTGCAAGTATAGACCAGATGGTCGCATCCGCGCGCTCCGAACGATCACTGGTACTGGGTGCTGCTCTCGGTGGCCGACGACCGCTGTCGCGAGCGTTCTACTCGGGTGCAGGCTCCCCCGTGGATCCGGAAGTGAATCCTGTTACGGCCTTCTCCAGAGTTTTCGGCAACGTGTCGAGTGAAACGACAAGCGCGGCGATGTCGGACGCGCAGCGCAAGCAAAAGAGCGTCCTCGACGTATGGGCAGGTCAGTACAGTTCCCTTCGGAGACAGCTCCCGGCCGCGGACCGGCATAAGATGGACGCGCATCTCGACGGTATCCGAGCGCTCGAAGAACGCATACAAGCGCAGCCTCTGCTCACGTGTGATGCAAGTTCAAGCATCGTTGGGCTCGACAAGGATTCGAGCTTCTACCGCGAGAACGCGAACTACCCAACCGTCATGCGTCTACAGATCGACGTGATGGTACAGGCCCTCGCGTGTCAGGCCACAAGCGTCGGCGCTCTTCAGTTTGGTAACAGCGGAGGACGCATCATTCCTTACTGGCCCGATGAAGGGCTGAGCATCACCAAGGGTTATCACGAGATTTCCCATGATTTCGGAGCCAACGAAGATGACACCGGATCAATCCGTGCGAATCGGCTCGCGATCGAGACTTGGCTCACCAAGCAGTTCGCGTATCTGCTCCGACGGCTGAGTGAAGTTCCCGAAGGCGAGGGCACATTGCTCGACAACACCATGGTTTTGTGGGGAAAGGCCATGGGTTTTCGCCATAAGAACTCCGACCGCTTTAGTATGGTCGTCGGTGGCGGCATCGAGGGCGGGCGCCATATCGAGGTGAACAGCGGCACCTACAACAACGACCTCCTCACCGGCTGCTGTCAACACCTGGGCTACAATGTGAAGGCCATCGGCGAACCCGACGCCAACCGCACACCCATCGCCTTGTAGCAACTGTTTGCCGTGCCTTGCTTTAGGCCTTCGTCTGCGGTTGCGCGGGCTCTGCGTCGCGCATTTTTCCGACGGTGGAGCCGGTCTCAAGCTGCCAATGATGCCGGCCACGGAGGATGCCGTTTTGGTACGGATTGTCGTGGCGCCAGACGTCGCCGGCGAGGACCGTGATGACGCCGGCCTTGGTCTCGCGATCTGCGTTTGTGGCGAAAAAGAGGTTGTCGACGATGCGTGTGTTGTAAAAGCGGTGAATCGCAGAACCGAACGTTTCGTACACCCGAATCATCTCAGCGCGGTGCTCGGCCATGAGGTCGGGTTCGGCCTCGGTGCCCGTCTGGAGGCCCTCGCAAAGGCGTGCGGCAACGTCCTGCGCCGCCACCATGCCGACCGACACGCCGGACGAAAATACAGGGTCCAAAAAGGTTGCTGCATCACCGACGCTGGCGAAGCGGCTGCCGTGTGGTCTGTCGTTGATGAACGAGAAGTTGCCCACGAGCTGGGCTTCGCTGGCGTTTGCAAAGCGTAGGACACCTGAAGTGGGAAAAGCGAGCAATGGGGTGTAGGAGCAGGCAGAGGGGAGCGCCGGGGGAGGTCGTCAGCAGTAGCAATGCGGAAAGAGCGGCCCAAAGAGGGTCTTT
>CAZAQV010000074.1:0-5654 GCA_964487255.1 uncultured Polyangiales bacterium
GTGCCGATGCCGGCAGGGGCGGTTGACACCAGTTGGGCCGGGAGGTCCCCGAGGCAGCCCGAGACCTGCTGCCTTTCGCCCAGAATGACCCGGCGGTGACCGCCCACGTCTGAATCATGCGTCGTCGAGAGGCGTAGACCAGCCTTAGGAGAGTCCAGAGAAGCACCACGAGGTAGTTCGACTGTCGGCTGGCGCACCTAGTCTTCGGCCATGGAGATGAAGCACAACTTGGGTGCCGTGGAGTTGAGGTCCGGCGTCCGCCTTCCGCACCACACGAATCTGCTGCAGCGAGCGGTGACGATCGACCTGATCTGCGAGAGCGTGCAGCCAATGTGCTGGCGTGCGGAGGTCAAGGTCTTCGGACGCGCAATCATCCAGACCGAGACGTTCAACAACGATGGCGCCGCGGGCCAGGCCGCCGAGGATGCGTTCGTCGAAAAGATCGTCGGCCTGTTGACGGACTGAGCACGATGACTGAAGACGAGTTCCATGTCGAGCCCGATCCCCGCATGAGCCTTTTCATCGGCGGCTTCGACACGCACGGGCAGCCTGTGCCGATGAGCCCTGGTCGGCTCCGCCGAACCTCTGCCACCTGGGAGCTGAGTTCTGCCACGCCTTCCGGCATTGCCGAGCTACTCAGGACAAGCCGAGCGCTCTTCGTGCAGAGTTACTTCGACTACGAGTTTCTAATCCTAGGCGTTCTGGTCTCCCTACAGGCGGTCGAGAGCTCGCTCAGGGTCCGACTTGCAGAACCGCGCGAGCGCTTCCAGCGGTTGATCGACCGCGGCCTCACCGATGGCCTTTACGACGACGCAGCCCGAGAGCGGCTCCATGCCGGTCGAGAGCTGCGGAATCTCTTCAGCCATCCGGAGGAGCAGGTCGTGTGGTCCTACGGAATGACCGCGCCGCTCATCGCGGGGTCGCACGAAATCGTGGCCTCGCTGTTCCCACCGTCGTAGGTCCCTCGCGGAAGGTTTCCGCACCTTCCGTTAAGAACGCTCCGACTCCGCGATGGCGTCGTTGATGCCATAGACGCCAAGTTCTAGAAGTAGGTCCAGAACATCGAGCAACGCCGCTCGATGTGCGCGATCCCGTGATTGCGCTAGTCCACGCACCACCAGCTCACTGATGTAGTGGGCGTCCCCAGCCGCCCCGGTACGCATGTCAGCAGCGTCCTTCCCGAAAACATCGACAAACCGCTGTGCCGCCTTCAAGATCAATCCGTCGGCCTTGTCTGGCGCGTACTGGAGCGTGAGAAGTAGCTGCGGCGTGGCGTGGTCATACGACGGGGAGTCGATCAGTGCTGTCAGGAGTTGGGCAAACGGCTGAAGCGGATGCTCGCGAAGATGCGGGGCCACTGCGGCGGCGGCCTTACGAACCTCGTCATCGTCGTCGTTCATCAGGCGGATGAGGCTGGCCGTTGCCAAGTCGGCATTCGAGGTACGGTCCACGCGGCCAGCGCAGACCTCCGCGACTCCCTTGCGGACATGGGCGTCGCCAGCTAGTGCTTGTTCCATGAGTTCCGGGCGACTCCATTCAAGGGCCGCGAAAGTTGCTATGGCACCGCCGGCTTCGCGCGCCTCATCGTCCGCTGAGGCCAGCATGCGCTGGATGACCGGATCGATGACCTCGGGATTGACGTTGCCGATGTAGAGCATCAGCTGTTGTACGAACCCGGCAGCCAGGAGCCGATCATCGGCTTCGATCAAGACCTCGAAAGCGGCCAGGACTTCTGGACGAGCGTGGCGGAGCGAGGCGGCCAGCGTGTATGCCACACACGACCGCACGCTCAGCACCGGGTCGCTGGCCATAGTGTTTAGGAAGGGCACCACCAGCGCGGTCCGCTGTCCGTCGCTGTCGGTGACCAGCAGGTCACCGAGCGCCTCGGCCAGGCTTCCACGCGCTGTGTTCATGCCGTTCATTCGCATGTCCGCAGCGCTCTGTCCGTCGGTGCCGTCGCGGACAATCACCGGCGAACTATCGGTCGGATCAGGTGCGTGCAGGATGCGATCGCGAACAAGCTCGACGAGATCAAGTGGCACCTCGCGGTAGTACTTCCTCAGGGCCATGCCGAGCCATCGATCGTTGTCCGCCTGCCCCAGCGAGGCAATGTGGCGGACCGCGTCAAAGATCAGTGGTGCTGTGTCTTCGCGCACTTCGGCGTCGCCAAAACCCATCAGCAGTGCATCCGTGTAGGCCGCGTTGAACTCGGCCGTCAGCTGCAGTGACAGGTGCGCGAATCGTGCCGGGTCGGCTGCGACCTGCTCGCGGAGCACTTGGGACAGTTCGCGGGCTCCTCCGGTGAAGTTGCTCCAGTCGGTCTTGTCTGAGTCGTGCTTCCCCATAGCGCCGAGCCACTGCGCATCGGTCATCTTCTGAGCTGCATCCGAGGCAATCGGTGACCCGATGAACCCGACCGTGATTCCGCGCGGCTTTGCGGGTGCCGCTTCTTCGAACTTCCGCCGGTACTCGCCCAGTCGTCGCTGTCCCGCTGGGGTGAGGCGAGGCTCGTCAAGGGCCGACAAGAACGTGAAGGCCGACCTGCCCGAGCTCCGACGCCGCTCGTACTGGTTGCGCAAGTCCCGGAACAAGTCCTCGAGTTGCTGGTGCACCTCGTCGCTGACGTGAGGCGCGATCGCTCGGACAAGCTCTCGCGCGACCCAGTCGGCATCTGAGATGTAGCCGCAATCGAGGCGTCGGCCCCCTTCGAGCAGGAGACTTGCCGCCCAGTCGGCGAAGTGTTCACCGGCCGCCGCCAAAGCTCGGTAGAGCAGGAACTGCGAACCGTCATAGGGGTCAGCGGCTAGCTCGTCGAGCAAGCCTCGGATTGCCGCAGGGTCCGTCTTCGCCAATTCCTCCAGGCAGCGAACCGACGCCGCGAGTAGAGCGTCGTCAAGCTCGCGATCGGCCAGCTCGTCAATCTCATAACGTGCGCTGAAGTGGTGATCGCGGATCGGCTCGTCGTCGCGAGGCTCCATCGCCGTGGCAGCCATGACCTGGCGCAGATACGGAACGATCGTCTGCACAAACACCAGCGGCTCAGCATCGGCGGCTTCCTTCACAAGTTCGGCCGCCCCGTACTCACGCATACCGAGCACGGTCACCTTGCCGCCGTCATTGAGCGCGAGTGCGTCCACGTGATCAATGAGCCGCGCTTGGAGCAACTCGATCGCCCAGAGTGGTTCGTGCTTCGCCAGGTCGCGTGCCGTCAGCCAGAGTTCGTGCTCCGTGGCGTCATAGGCGCCTTGTCGAACGGCATCCTGTACGAGATCGAACAGCTCCCGGTTCTGATGCACATCTGCGAAGCGGGTTACCCAGCGCATCCAGTCGAAATACTCCGACGCGGCCTTGCGGTCGCCGAGCAGAGCCGCGATCTCCACGGGATGTTCCTTGACGGCGCTGACCATCGTGTTCAGCGCGTGCAGCCGCATGTGCTGGTCCGAACCATCGAGCCACATGGCAAGTTGGCCATCCTCATAGAAGCGCACAAACCACTGCGGCCGGCGCAACTGCTGCCAGAGCCGCTCTTCAAAGTGCGGGCGGGTTGCCGCAACCCGCAACATCAAAGCGGCGTCGTCAGTCGTCGGCGCAGCCAGGTTCGCGACGACGGCAAGCACCGTTTCCTTGATGTGGAACCGGACGTCACTGGCCGTTAGTACCGCCTCGGCCTCAACGCGGAATCGGTCGGGCTCCCGCTCGTAGAGATGCTGCAAGATCTGGCGGACTTGGGCGCGGCGGAACAGCTCCTGCTCGTCACGGAGTAGGAAGTCGACCAGCGACTCCGCCCGGGACACCCACTGCCGCGCGAAGGCATAGTCGAAGAACGTTTCGTGGAAGAACGCGATCCGATCGCCGTCCCGCGCGAGCACGTGCTCCGAGACGAGCACGTTGGCGTCCTCAATCAGATCGCCGTCATCCAGAATCTCGATAGGGACGGACAGCACTTGCCGATCGCTCGCGGCATTGGCGATCCGGCTGACCACGTCATTGAACCTGACGTTCTGCCGCCGAACGCGCGTCGCTTGTCGCTTGCGCTCCCAGAAAGCTTCAAACAGGGAGCCCTTCGACTGGAAGGCCAACGCGTCACCTTGAGACGCGATCGTTTGCAGGAGCACGAGGTGCAGCGGTGTCTGCAGCAGCACTCGTTGCGATGCGCTCAGCTTCGTCGGGTCCAGGCCCATGCCGGAGACAGCAGCGTCGACTTCCTCGACCGAGAGCAGGCCAACCTCCACCTTGGTGACGTCAGGGCGAGAAGCCAATGCCCGGATCCGGTGGTCGTTGTCGATGTCGAACTCGCGGCACGCCAAGACAACGCGCAGGCCAGAGACAGACGACGCCTCGCCAATCAGATCCATAACGATGTCGAAACTCTCCGGCATGCGGCCGGAAGCAAGACTCACGGCATCGAGCTGGTCAATTACGAGGTAGGCGTCGCGGTCGTCCGCTGCCAACGCCAGTGCGACCGCGGGAGAGGTCTCGATACCGAGCTGGCGACCCAGGTCGGCGGTCGACGCGAACGGGTCGAGCCTGTCCAGCCGCAATGCCAGGACCTCGGCTCCAGCCGACTCCAGCGAGGCGACCGTTTGCTCTAGAACCGAACTCTTCCCGCCGCCAGCCGTGCCCGCGATGAGTCCGATCCGGTTGAGGTCGAGTGCCTCGACCAGCTGAGCAGCCTCCGCTCGCTCAATCGGCGGTTGTAGTAGCTCACGCTGGATGGACTGGCGCCAGCTATTGGTGATTGCCAGCACCTGTTCGTGTGCCCTCTGATGCGACCCACGTGCCAACGGCTTGATGCCTTGTTCGGCGAGCAGCGCCAGCAGCTCGGTCCGGGTCAGACGTTTGCCGAGGTTGTCGAGCAGAATGTCGCCGATAGCCAGGGAGATCAGGTGACCGCTAGCGCCACTGAGGTGACACTCAGCAAGCATGCTGTTCATGCGAACGATGTCGTACTCGTCCTGAACGGAGAACCACATTCCGCGAAGCGTGTCCCAGGCGGCCTGCGGACTGCCCAGCACCTCGGACGCTGTCAGTTGGTCGAAGACGGCCGTAAGCTCGCCCGTCAGCCAGGAGTCAGTAAAGGACGCTAGGTCGGCAGACTTGCGCGCGCGTTCGGACAACTCCTGCAGTGGCCTGCAGGGCACGAGAGAGACGAAGTGGTAGCGCCGGCCAGCCGCCACGTGTTTCGCAGCCGCTTCAAAGATCTTCAGATCGGCCAGGGCCTTGACGGTCCAGCTGTTGCTGTTGCCATTCTGACGCTTTAACTGATGGGCTTCAGCGACGAGTCCAGTGTCGTAGGTGAACTCCGAACCTTTGCCGGCCTCGGAGTCAATGTCTTCCGCGGTCAACGCCCGTCGGTCGTCGAGGATGCAGTAGAGAGCGTGACGGATCGCCCATGCAAGCTCGTACTTGTTACCGAGCTTGTCCGTCTCTCCCCCAGGCCTAGGTGACACGTCGACCCCACGATCACTTTCAACTGGCTCGAACGCCGGTAGGGCGATATCGAGCGCAGCCTAGTCGAAGGGCGTCATGGGCGGCTGCACGGATGCGTGAAACTGTCACCCGTTCGCGCAACAGACCCGCTTCGCGAGAGTGCGTCTAACCGCCGCGTCTGCCCCTCGACTTCAGCGTCCGTTCGTGCCGATGCGCGGGTTCCG
>CAZAQV010000075.1:0-5605 GCA_964487255.1 uncultured Polyangiales bacterium
GTGAGCTGGGTGCACCCCAAGAAAAGGCTGATTGATGCAATCGGCGATTTCTTCGGAAAGTTTGGGGATGGTGAGTGGAATGTCTGGCGGGATGCCAATCGCATTATTGGCGAGTATCTCAAATTGAACCACCGACGGGTGCTGGAGCGGGGTAAAGTGCTCGAGGCCGATCGCAAGGCACGCAGGTTGATACCCCTCGGGCGCGTGAGCCCATTCAATTCACTGGTTGAGTTTGCAGAGTTGCCGCAAGCTTGGTTCGAATTCGTGGACCGTCGAAACAGTCTTCGAGCGCGCCTCACTGACATTGAATACGACGGGCTTCGGGCGGGGAGGATCATCTGTTGTGAAGAGAGCGCCAGCGGCGCCCGCGTGCTTCCGCCAAGCTACTTCGCCGGCAAGGTCAGGCTGGGTAGAGAGCACTATTTCTGTTTCGCGCGTGACTTGCCTGCGCAATGGTTTGACACTGCTGGCCGCCGTCGTTTGCGTGCGAAACACGCTGCCGAATGGATGCTGAGAACCTTCATCGAGGTGGAAAAGTCGGGAAGATACGCGCTCATCAGCGACCTGATGGCGATTGCCGAAGTTCGGAATCGGGTTAAGGAGGACGCTCTTAGGAAGGCTTGGCGGGCCATCGAGGGCAAGCCAAGCCTAGGCGGGAATGTCGCTCATCATTTGAAGCTAACCAAGCGGGAAATCGAGGAAAAGTATTAATCTGGAGGCCTTTCTTCAGGCCCCAGAATATTAACTCGGGCAGTTTCTCCCGAAGCTCCATGCAGTTCTACACAGCATGGAGCAGTTGGATGAAAGAGAAGAACGGCAACCGCCTCAGGAGCCGTACCGAAGTTCAGAGGCGCTACAACATTTCTAAGCGGTTCCTTGAGCTGGCGGTCGCTCGAGGCGATGGCCCCCGCTTCGTACGGATCGGTCGCCTCGTCCGCTACCGCGACAAGGACATCCTCGACTGGATCGAGGCCAACAGCGTTGGTGGTGGCGAATGATGGAGGAGCCGATCGACTACAACGGCAGCTGGAAAATGCGCCGGTACCAATGGAAGAAGGCGGTGATGCATTGTCAGCACCTGTCCGGTGGAGCGAAGCTGTTGGCCACGTACATCTGCGAGCAGTATGCAAACGCCCAGACTGCATGCTGCTTTCCGTCCAACGATACCCTGGCGTCTGCTTTGGGCTTCAACGTCCGGACCGTCCAACGCCACTTGGGAGCACTGAAGCGCGGGGCCTGGATGAAGCAGGTCCGGATGAACAACCGCCGCCGCGCACTCCAGTTGGTGTTCCCGCCATACATCGAACATGACAGCGAGCATGACATTGAACGGGTGAGGCCTGTGACAAGCGTGTCGCGTAAACATGACAGCCGTGTCGCCCCGTATAAAGAACCTAAGAATAACCTAAGGAACAACCACGGCCGCAGAGCTTTCAGGCTGACGATCATCACCGTCGGGGAACAGGAAGCGCCTTCACTGGAGGCGTGGAGAGTCTGGATCTCTCGGAAAATGATCCAGTCGCCGGATGAGGTCATGAGGGCGGTTCGGTCTGGCTCAGGCTACCAGCTTCCCTGCCGCTTTCCCGATGAAGAGCTGGAAACTGCGAAGTCCTATCTCGACTACCTCGAGTGGGCTCTCACTCGCATGCAAGGATCTGGCGACGATGATTAGGCGTACCTCGGGGGGCAGATTGAATTACCCACGCTACGCCCGCACCTTGGAGAGCGTGTCGTCCTGCGTGCCACAAAAGAATCCCAATGAAGTGGTCGCATGAGAAACCTTTGATTGGGCTGCTCGCTGGTCATTTCGGGAGTCTATCGCGAACTGGATGCCTTTCACTGAGCCGAAGCGAACGCTTTAGTGTGACACCCATATGAGGCCGTTGATGGCCCGGTCCGGAAAAGGCTTGCTTGTGAAGCATACGGGTGTGACCTTGCAACTCACAAGCATTTCATGACGTCACTTTAATCCATTTGGGAGAGCCAGCTTTGAAAGCGAAGTCTATCCTGTGCGTTGGAGTCCTTTTCTCCGTAAGTTGTGTCTCGTCCCTTGCCGCCCAGGATCACCTTCGGGTTGAGGGGATCGACGGCGCAGCGGGCGTTTTCACCGTGGGCTCTCCGGTGCCGCCGGGCGGAGATGGGGAAGACCTCACTGGCTATTCCTTCGATGACGATCTGGATGTCGGTGTCGCCGGTTTCGGTCTGTTCATCGAGGCAGGTGCGGGCGGAGCAGGCGCGACCACGGAACCTGGGCAAGTCGAAGGGATTTATCTCACTCCCGCTGGCAGCGCAGGCGGTCACGGCGGGCAGGTGGCGGATGCATTCATCGATGGGCGTGGCTCTCTGCTGGTGGGGGCCGACGGCTATTTAATCGCCGGTGGCATGGGGGGCGTCGGTGGTGTGGGCTCCATCGGGGTCGTGGTCAACAGCGTCGCTTATGATTCAGGGGATGGCGGCGCCGGTGGCGGCGGCGGGGATCTCTTGAACTCACGCATCGGATTTTCGGGGACACTCGGTGCCGGGGGCAGCGCCTTCGTGCTGTCGGGTGGTGCAGGCGGCGTCGGCGCACAGGGTGGCGACTTTGCAATGCAGGGCGGTCTGGGGTCTCACGGAGCCTTCACGGGGCCGACCGGCGGCGACGGAGGCGCTGGCGGAGCGGGCGGTGTTGTGGGGCAAAACACCCTGGTTCTGGGCGGATCGATTGATGCCGCCGGTCAGATCATCCGGGTGACGGGCGGCGATGGCGGTGACGGCGGTGATGGCCGCGCCAGCGCCAACGGCGGCGCCGGCTCGGATCAGACAGCGACGACGGTTCACGGTCTATCCGGGCAGAATGGATCCTTTCCGGGGGGCGACGCAACTGGCGGAGGTTTCGGAGATCTCAGAATCTATCAGCAATCATGCCCGGTGGCTGGATGTAACGCGGCTCATGGTGGCGCCGGTGGGCTGGGCGCAGCCGGTGCCGAGGGGGGAGCGGTTCACGGCAATGATCTCGCGGTCAGTGGAGTGCTCAACGCCGGCTTGGATGGCATCGTGGTCGAGGGAGGCGATGGTGGCAACGGCGGCAATGGTGGCAACGGCGGTCAAGGGGGCCGTGGCGGCTCTGGTATCAATGGCGGGAATGGCGGCTTAGGCGGAGAGGGTGCAGACGGGCAGGAGCCCTACCTCACCCATCCAGCGGGTTTTGATGGCGGAGACGGTGGCTATGGCGGCGGTGGCGCGAGCGGAGGAGGCAGTGGCCGCGGTGGCAATGGCGGCGATGGTGGCGATGGCGGCGATGGGGCTGATGGGGGCTCGGTCAGCGAAAACAGGATCACCAACCAGGCGGCCCTGACCACAGGCGGCACGGGGATCCGTCTTCAGGGTGGCGATGCTGGAAGCGGTGGCGACGGCGCTGTTGGCGGCAATGGCGGCAATGGCGGGAGCGGCGGACACGGTGGAGCTGGCGGCGCAGGCGGCGACGGCGGCGACGGCACCGATGGCGCCTGCATCGGCGCTGCTTGCGCACCGGATGGGGATGATGGACGCGGCGGCGATGGTGGCAATGGCGGCGCAGGCGGCCGCGCCGGGCAGGGCGGAAACGCCGGTGCCGGTGGTATCGGCGGAGATGGCGGTCACGGCGGCGCTGTTTCGGACAATACGGTCGTGAACGAAGGTGTCATCGAAAGCGGGGAGGACGGCGTGTCCCTGATCGGCGGCGCCGGAGGGTCTGCGGGCGGCGCCGGCGCGGCCGGGATAGTCGGCATAAACGGAAATCGCGGGACCGGCGGTGTTGGCGGCGCCGGTGGCGACGGAGATCCTGACGGAACGCCCGGCGTATCGGGGGCCTTTGGCGCCTTGGCGCTCCCGCCAGACGCCCCTGTGGCGGGCACCGCCGGACAGGCGGGCAACGGCGGGGATGTCACCGGCAACCTCGTCGTCAACACCGGCACCATCCTGGCGGGCGGTATCGGCCTGCGCTTCGGGGGCGGCTCGGGGGCCATCGACGGCCTTGTGCTCGACAATCAGTTTCACAACGCCGAAGGCGCATCGCTCAGCGGCACGACGGGCGTCCATTTCGGTGCGGGCACCGGCAACAGCGTTGTCACCGCAGGCAACATCAACGGCACCTCCGGCACCGCCCTGCACTTCACCAGCGGCACCAACAGTGCCGAGTTCCTGCAGTATTCCGTCACGACCGGAGACATTGTGGGCGGCAGCGGCGACGAAACCTTCACCTTGCACAACAACGTCACCATCGAAGGGGTCATCGCCGGGAACGGCGAGGTCGCGGGGGATACGCTCGCGCTCGCCTTCGTGCGCGTCCTGCCCGGCGAATACGACGCGGTTATCGCGGGCATCGCGGCAGGCGACGGCAGCTTCACCTTCCGGGGTGAGACCTACGTCTACACCGGTATCGAGACAGTGGATATTTCCGGGGTGTCGCTGTCCAGTTTCGGCGAAGACGCCGGATCGGGCAACCAGAGCGCCATCGGTGAGGTGCTGGACGGGCTTCCCTTCATGTCGCCGGATCTGGACCGCTTCCTCACCGGCGTCGCCGCCGAACCGGATGTGACCTCCGCCCTGCGCCAGATGACACCGGAGCACTTCGGCACTGCCCCGCTGGTGACCTTCGACCACCTGCGGATGCTCCGGCGGGCCGACATGGACCGGCTTCGGCCGGGAAACTCCAGAAAGCCCGGAGACACCTTCGCCACGCGCGGGGTGGGGGCAACAGCCAAGACCGGCCCTGTGGGCCCGTTCTGGCTGGAGTTCGACGCCGGCCTCACCCGCGACGACGACAGCTCCGACATGTTGAGCTACAGCGCCTTGATCCGCTCTCTGCGCGGCGGCCTGACGGGCGAGCTGGGCGCGGGCACGCGGTATGCTCTTTCCATCGGCATCTCCGACTCAACGGCCCACTCCGACAGCTACTCCGACGCCGCGCGGTCTCGCCTCGGGGTCGACAGCCTCTTCGTGACCGGCGCGCTGCGCCATGACTTCGGCAATAGCTGGGTCGCCGGGCAGCTCCAGTTCGGACGTGATCGCTACGACAGCACCCGCAATGCAGAGGCCGGGGGCGAGTTTCGCACCGCCCACGCAGAGTTCGATGGGAGCCACGCAGCGGCGTCTTTCGAACTCGGCCGCCGCTTCGATCTGGGCAACGGTCTATTTCTTGAGCCCTCGCTGGGCGCGGCCTGGGCCAATGTCAAAACCGATGCCTTCAGGGAAACCGGTGGCGGCGATCTCTCGCTCAACGTCGAAAGCCAGAGCGTCGATTCCCTTCAGAGCGTGGTGTCGCTCGGCCTGCGGAAGGAGACCCTGCACGAAGATGGCAGCCACACCACCCTTGGCATCATGGCCAGCTGGCGGCGGCAGTTCGAGGAGGCCCCGATGGTCACCTCGGCACTCGCGGCCTATCCGGACCTTACCTTCGAGATCGGGGGCCCCGAGCTGCCGCAGGACGTGATCTCGATCGAGGCCAGCGTCGGCGCCTCCAGCCCCGCCAAGGGCATGGACTTCAACATGGACCTCTCCACTGATATAGTCCCGGGCACTGGCGCCGTCTCCCTCACAATCGGCGCAGGTCTGGCCTGGCAGTTCTGAGGCGGTGATGTGTAACCGA
>CAZAQV010000076.1:0-5592 GCA_964487255.1 uncultured Polyangiales bacterium
AACGCTTTCAACAATATCGACCGGGCCATGCGCAATGACGAGGGCCTGTCGTCGGAACTAGATTACGCCGAACAGACCAGCTGGCTTCTGTTCCTCAAGTATCTCGACGATCTCGAGCAGGAGCGTCAGGATCAAGCCGAGCTGGAAGGCCGCGACTATACGCCGATCCTCGACGAGGCCTACCGCTGGCAGGCCTGGGCCGCGCCGAAAGACGAAGAAGGCGAACTCGATCACAATGCCGCGAAGACCGGGCAGGACCTGATCGACTTCGTCAACGGCAAGCTGTTCCCTTACCTGAAGACCTTCAATGCCGGCGATGCCGATGTGGATACGCTGGAATACAAGGTCGGCGAGATCTTCTCCGAACTCGCGAACCGGTTCCGTTCCGGATATTCGCTGCGCGAGGTGATCGACATCGTCGATACGCTCGATTTCGGCAGCACCGATGCCAAGCACGAGCTGTCCGACCTTTACGAAACCCGCATCAAGCGGATGGGCAATGCCGGGCGCAACGGCGGCGAGTATTACACGCCGCGCCCGTTGATCCGCGCGATGATCAAGGTTATCGATCCCAAGATTGGTGAGACCATCTATGATGGCGCCTGTGGCTCCGCGGGGTTCCTGTGTGAGGCGTGGGATTATCTGCGCCGTCCGGACCTGTCCGGCGAAGAATGGGAAACGCTCCAGCGCCGGACCTTCTACGGGCAGGAGAAGAAGTCGCTTGCCTACGTGCTGGGCGTGATGAACATGATCCTGCACGGGATTGAGGCGCCGACGATCCGCCATGCCAACACGCTCACCGAGAATGTGATGGATATCCAGGAGGCCGACCGTCACGATATCGTGTTGGCCAATCCACCCTTTGGCGGCGGCGAGCGGCGGGAGGTGCAGCAGAACTTCCCGATCAAGTCCGGCGAGACGGCCTACCTGTTCCTGCAGCACTTCATTCGCAAGCTGAAGGCGGAGGGACGCTTCACGCATGGACGAGGCGCGGTGGTGATCAAGAACACCTTCCTCAGCAACACCGACAATGCCAGCGTGGAGCTGCGCAAGGAACTGCTGGCCACCTGCAACCTGCACACCGTGCTCGATTGCCCTGGCGGCACGTTCCAGGGCGCTGGGGTGAAGACGGTGGTGCTGTTATTCGACAAGGGCACGCCGACGAAAGAGATTTGGTATTACCAGCTCGATCCCGGCCGTTCGCTGGGCAAGACCAACCCGCTGAACGACGACGACCTGAAGGAATTTGTCGAACTGCAGGCGGACAAGGCCGACAGCGAGAAGAGCTGGACGGTGAAGGTCGACGAGATCGATCAGACCACCTTGGACTTGTCGGTCCGCAATCCGAATGCACCGGAGGAAGCGCCATTGCGCCAACCAGGGGAGATTATCGAGGCGATGCTGGCGCGCGATGCCGAGACCGCGCAGATACTCGAAGACATTCGGGGGATGCTATGAGCGGCTGGCCTACGGCAAATTTGGGCGATGTTTGTATTGTCCGTCGAGGTTCGGTGATAACCAAGAAGAAGGCTAATCCGGGTGATGTTCCGGTAGTCGCGGGCGGCATAAGCCCCGCATACTACCATGACATGCCGAACCGCGATGGGCCAGTGATTACGGTATCTGGCTCGGGGGCAAATGCTGGGTTCGTTAATTTCTTTGATCGCCCAATCTGGGCGTCAGATTGCTCGACGATACAGCCAAATGGTGATGCCCTCAACGTTCGCTATGTTTACCTTTTTTTGCTCAGTATGCAGCAATACATCAACGAGAACTTGCGCCAAGGTGCCGCGCAGCCCCACGTTTATCCAAAAGATTTAGCGAAACTCAAAATTCCACTTCCGCCGAAGGAGGAGCAGGGGCGGATTGTCTCGGTTCTCGATCAAGCCTTCGCCGCCCTCGACCGCGCCTGCTCCAATGCCGAAACCAATCTTGCCGATGCAGAGATTATCTATCGCTCCCAATTGGCTTCTACTTTCGACGCGGAGACTACCGAAACGCAGAGACTAGCGGATGTCTGCGACGTTCGTGACGGAACACACGATACACCGAAATATGTCGAAGACGGTGTGCCGTTGGTAACCCAGAAAAATGTCCGCTGGGACGGGATGCATTTCGAGAAATGCAAAAACATCTCCTACTCTGATCACCAAGAAATCAGCAAGCGATCAAGAGTTGATAAGGGTGATATTCTTATGTCCATGATTGGGGTAAACCGAGGCGAATGCTGTTTGGTCGAAAGCGAGAGTGAATTTTCGATAAAGAACGTCGGCTTGATCAGACAAACTCCAGCTTTCGACATGCAATATCTCCTTCAATATCTCCAGTCACCTATGGCCGCCAGATACATTGACCATTCGACGAATGGTGGAGCGCAGCCGTTCGTGGGGCTCGGGAAACTGAGGGACTTTCCGGTGCCGAAAGTTTCAATCGCTGAGCAGAAGAAGGTCATCGCTGATTTGTTGACAATAAGGTCAAGAATGAGAAGCCTCTCGGCCAAGTGCCTTGAGAAACTACAAGACCTCGAAGACCTCCGCCAATCCATCCTGCAAAAGGCTTTTGCGGGGGAGTTGACCTAAGCTGATGCTCGAGAAGGAAACCGAAGCCGACACCCGCGCCAATCGCATCGATCCCGTCTTGCGCGAGGCGGGCTGGGGCGTGGTTGAAGGCTCCGGGATCAATCGCGAGCTTACCATTGCACCGGGGCGCATCCTTGCAGGCGGCGAACGCGCCAACGCGCTCTCGGCCGATTATGTGCTTACCCACAAGGGCCGCCAGCTTGCAGTGATCGAAGCCAAGCGCGCGGGCCTAGGCCATACCGATGGCGTGGGGCAGGCCAAGGAATATGCGCGGCGGCTGGAAGCGCGCTTTGCCTACTCGACCAACGGGCTTGGCTGGTATGGCATAGACATGAACACCGGGAAGGAGGGCAATCACGACCTTCCTTTCCCGACCCCGGACGAGCTGTGGCATCGTTCCTTTCCGCAAGGCAATGACTGGCGCGAACGCTTCGGCGCGGTCCCGTTCGAGACCGGCGGCGGCAAGTGGCAGCCCCGCTATTACCAGCACAACGCCATCACCGCCGTCCTCGAAGCGATTGCGAAAGGCGACAAGCGTATCCTGCTGACGCTCGCCACTGGCACCGGCAAGACCAGCATTGCCTTCCAGATCGCTTGGAAGCTGTTTCAGTCCAGCTGGAATCTCAGCCGCGAACCGGCGCGCCGCCCGCGCATTTTGTTCCTCGCGGATCGCAACATCCTTGCCGACCAAGCCTACAACGCCTTCAGCGCCTTCCCGCCAGATGCGCTCGTTCGCATCGACCCGGAGGAAGTGCGCAAGCGCGGCGGCGTGCCGACCAATGCCAACATCTTCTTCACGATCTTCCAGACCTTCATGACCGGCGGAAAAGACGGCGAGACCGAGTTCACCTTCGAAGGCTACGCGCCGGACTTCTTCGACTTCATCGTAATCGACGAATGCCACCGCGGCGGCGCGCGGGACGAAAGCACCTGGCGCGCGATCCTCGAATATTTCGCGCCTGCCGTGCAACTAGGCCTGACCGCCACGCCCAAGCGAGACACTAACGCCGATACCTACAAGTATTTCGGCGAACCGGTTTACACCTATGCGCTGAAGGAAGGCATCGGCGACGGCTTCCTGACGCCATTCAAGGTGCGCCAGATGGCGAGCACCATGGACACCTATACGTTCAGCGATGAGGACGAGGTGATCGCGGGCGAGATCGACCCGGACAAGGAATACAAGGAAGCCGATTTCAACACCAAGCTCATCATCGACGAGCGCGAAATGAGCCGCGTGCAGGAATTCATGGACCAGATCGACCAGCGCCAGAAGGCGCTGGTCTTCTGCGCCACGCAGGATCACGCCGCCCGCGTCCGCAACTTCATCAACCAGATCAAGGACAATCCGGACCCGCATTACTGCGAACGGGTGACGGCGGACGACGGCAAGCTGGGCGAACAGCACCTGCGCGAGTTCCAGGACAACGAGAAGACGCTTCCGACCATCCTGACGACGTCGCAGAAGCTGTCGACCGGGGTGGATGCCCGCAACGTGCGCAACATCGTCCTGATGCGGCCGATCAACTCGATGATCGAGTTCAAGCAGATCATCGGCCGCGGCACGCGCACCTTCGACGGGAAGGACTTCTTCACGATCTACGATTTCGTGAAGGCCTACGAGCACTTCAACGATCCCGAGTGGGATGGCGAACCGGAAGACCCAGCGGATCCCCGACTGCCGCGTCCTGGGCCCGGCGGTCCCGATGGGCCGGACGATCCGCAAGATCCCGAGGATCCGAAGGAGCCAATCGAGAAGGTAATCGTGAAGCTGGCCGACGGGAAGGAGCGCAAAATTCTCTACGTCGGCGCCACCACATACATGTTCAACGGCCGGCCCATCACTGCACAGGAGTTCATGGACCACCTGTTTGGCGATCTAGGCGCACTCGTTACAAACGAAGACGAACTGCGCGAGATATGGAGCGATCCCGATCGCCGCAACGCTTTCCTTCAGCGTCTGACCGAGATGGGTTACGATCGAGAACGCCTGTCTGACATGCGGCGCCTGATCGACGCACCGAACTCGGATATCTTCGACGTGCTCGGCTACATCCGCTTCACTCTGGCACCCCTAGCCCGCGCCGAGCGCGTTGAAACGGCGAAGGCGACGGGCATGGATGGCTACGAGGAAGAAATGCGCGAATTCCTCGATTACGTCCTCGGCTCCTACGCCAAGGACGGCATTCGAGAACTCGACACCCAGCGCCTTAGCCATTTCATCCGCAGTCGTTATGGCAGCATGAATGATGCCAAACGCAAGCTGGGATCGACCGTCGAGATTCGTGCAGCGTTTCTCAGTATTCAACGGCACTTGTTCTCGAGTGTCGGCGAATTAGGCTAGATGCCCTTCGGTTTCCGCTTACGTCGCACCTCGAAAACTGACAAATCCATCAAGCGGAAACCAGCGCCATCAGTGAGAAAGGCCTCTTTGACCGTATCTTCCGGGCCGAAATGCTCGCGCACAATGGGATGGTCGATCACGTCGTATATGCGCTTCCCGATGCTGGCTACGATCTGAGCCTGAGGGAAGTGCTGACTGACGACAACCCCTTTAGGCAGCGCCTCTTCGACTCTCATCGATTTGACCTGTTTCTCCGAAAGCCAAACGTTCACGCCCCCAAGTTTCTCAATCTTGGCGTATGCCCGAGCCCACGAGAATATTGACCAATTGCTCATGCTGACTCTCAGACCATTGCAATCCTTAAAATGGGGTGCAGGGCGTTGAATTAATTTGCCCTGTTACCGCATCAGACTTGCCGAAGCTATTTGCATCCACATCAAGTTTGGTCGCCTGATCGCTGGCGGCAGGTAGGGCAGGACTTGATTTTTTTGGCAATCTACCTGCTCCGGTGAAACTCCGGTGAAAATAGGCGGCATTCACGTTGTATTCCCGTATTGTTCCGCGTATTGGAAAAGCACAACCCGCAGTTCTCCGCCATTTCCGAAATTAGGCGTTGCCCTCCGAAGGCAGAGGCCACAGGTTCGAATCCTGTCGGGTGCGCCACTTTTT
>CAZAQV010000077.1:0-5479 GCA_964487255.1 uncultured Polyangiales bacterium
CCTGCCGGCCTAAGACCCAAGGCCACCTAACGGCTCGCGCTTCGGGTGCGCGAGCCTCGTGTTTGAGGGGCTCGGGGCACCCAGGTCACGATAGCGCCTAGCCTACTGTCACCGCGAGTCCACCAGTGCCGACGCGGTCGTTCTCCTTCCCCCCTGCCCCCCGCGCACCCGCAAGCGCTAGTTAGACTGAGCAACTAGATGAATAACGGGACTGCAACCATCCCTAAGGCTAGAGTCATCCAGACCATGGGTTCGACGGTCTGGGGTAGTCCTCTTTGATCACTCCACTCGGCAAGCCTTCCTACGTAGAGGTCGCTGAACTGACCACCGTATAGTTTCAGAGCTATGTCTTCCAAGCGATGGAACCGGATAGCGCTCGAACGCTTCGCTATCATCGCGAAGTATTGAGAAAAAATCAGAATCAGCCCCACGGCGATCCTCGGGGTCGGAGGCCACTGCCAGCCGATTGCCAGGACCACCAGCAATGACACGGCAACGACGCGAGCGACGACCTCTTGAACTAGGGCCGTGCGCTCGGCCGAGGCGATTCGCGTGACGAGCATGTCCTGGAAGGCTGCGGCCCGGACTTCTGATTCACGCATCAGGTTTCTCCAGATATTTCAGGGGCTGCGACGCCGAGAGGTCGTTCGCCACACTAAGAATCAGTGCATCTGCATTCAGTTTACCGCCCTCCGACCCAAGGAGCGAGCAGGGCGACACCTCAATTCTCGACAGGCCTGAGGGGGATACCACCGGCCCGAGAACAGCCTCGACCAGTGCGCGCACGGAGGCAACTGCTGTTGCCGCCTCGGATTCCGTGACCAGATCGTCCTTGTTGATCACGACCCTGCACGCCCGAAGCGTCTTCCCGAATCCGTGGTCGGTGCGAAGCAGATCTGCGAGACGACCAAGGAACTCCTCTAGCCAATCTAGATCGACGGTGGGGAAAGCTAAAAAGAGAAGAAGGATGCTTGGGGATTCCTCTTTTACCCACTTCACCTGGGGCCCGGGATCGAGCTCGCCAGGGAAGTCACGAGTTCTCCGGATGTGCAGCTTCAACCGCGAGTCTTCTTCGACGGTCACCGAGAACGGATCGGAAACATGGCGGGTGGGGCCTCCCACCGGACGTTGGTCGGGGAGTCTCCCAAACTGGAGGTAGTTGAGAAAACTCGTTTTCCCAACCCTCTTGGGACCCATGACGCACATGACCGATCCGCGAAGGGCGACCATCAGCTTCTTCCCGGCCCGCGGAACTTGGCTTCCCGCCCATTTCAGGGCGGCAAGGGCAAGACCGCCGACTACCGTCGCCGCAAATGCAATCTGAAAGGCCGTCACAGATTCCCCCCGGTGGTTCGCTCAGTCTAACGGCTCGCGCTTCGGGTGGCGCGAGCCTCACGGTCAATGGGCTCAGGTCACCCACGTCAGGATAGCGCCTAGCCTACCGCCACCGCGAGACCACGGGGTGCGGAGACGGTCGTTCTCCTTCCGCCCCGCCTCCCGCGCACCCGCAAGCGCCAGTTAGACAACCAGACTTAAAAGGGGAGGTCATCGGCGTCTATCGCGTTTAGTCGCAGACCGCTCTCGACCAGAGCACCGAGAAAGTCCACCAGCGGTATACCTCCGGAGATGTGGCACTTCACATCTAGGTCGCTGGGATACGAGGTTGTTTGGACAGAGAATTGCGTGATTGTACCTAGCGTCTGGAGAAGCTTCCTAAGCCTCTCCACCTGCTCCCTGGTGCCGCCGACTGTGACCTTCACGTTCACCACGTTTCCAGCTTCGGCCAGCGGAACCGATACTCTGGACCTCCCCCCTGCGCCTTCACGGACAGAGCGGATCAGATGCTCGAGTTGATCTAGTCGCTCAATGACATACCCCTGGGCGTCCCGCGGCTCGACGTCCCGCATCACGGCACCTTGAATGGCGCGGTATATGGGGTTGTCCGGTGCTTGGTCCTCCAACGCTTCCTCTGCGGCGTTTCGCAGGCGCACGCTTAAGTCCTTAACTCCCGCCATGTCGTTGACATAGAAAAGAGTGCGCTCGTCGGCGATATCGAAGGGGAGCTTGGTGCCTTGCTCGGCTAGGGACACGGTGGGAAGTCGCTTCGCATGTCGGACTGCGAGCTCGTACATCACGTTCGGGTTCAAGCCAGTGAGATCCGCCACGACCAAGTCTGCCGAGATTAGTCGCTCGATTATCTGACTAGTGATCGACCCTGACTTCGATATTCTATGAGCGATCGACACACTCAAGTCTAGCGTCTCTAGAGTGGGCTCAATCACCGCATCCAGAAGGCCGTCCGTCGCACGGCGCGCTGTCGATGTGTCACCTCCGATCGGCGCGATAACGAAGCAACTCCGCTTCTTGTCGTTTGCCATCCTCTGCCTGCTCACGGGTTGTCTAACATCATTTGGGATTCTGCTGTGGACCTGCCGGCCCACGGATCCTCAGACTAGGCGCTCACCTACCCGCCCGTCCACCGGCACGGCTAGGCGGAGCCGGTGCCGAGGAGGCTCAAGGGCTCAGCCGAAGCACCCTCTCGACCGCTCCACAGCAGGAATCCCTTGTTAGGCCGTGAGCGGGTCCGACCAAGGGACGTCGTTTACAGCTGAGTCAACAGACATGGTTTACAGTCGGTGCCTCACAGGAGGTGGCCGATGCCGTTCGAGGAGATCCATGTCGTGGAGGAACGGAGACGATTCGTTCTGGAGGTTCAGCGAAGCCTGAGGAGCTTCAGCGCGGTGTGCCAGCGTTACGGCATCAGCAGGCCCACGGGCTACAAGTGGCTGAAACGATGGGAGAGGGAAGGGCCGCCCGGTCTGGAGGATCGGTCCTCCCGGCCTCGGAGCTCACCGTGGACGACGCCAGACCAGGTGGTGGAGGCGATCCTCGGGGTTCGGCGGGCGCATGAGGACTACGGGGCCAAGAAGATCATCTGGTACCTCGAGCGGCACCGGCCCGAGCTGGCGCTGCCGTCGCGCACCACGGTCCACAACATCCTGCTGCGCCACGGCCTGGTGCCCAAGCGGCGCAAGCGTCTGCGTCGGTGGCATCCGGGGCGGCCCGACACCTTCGCGGCAGAAGCGAACGACACCTGGTCCGCGGACTTCAAGGGGGAGTTCCCGACGCGGGACGGGGAGCTCTGCTACCCGCTCACCGTCCAGGACATGTACTCCCGATTCGTCCTCGACTGCCGTGGGCGGCCCAACGTCCGAACCGCTGGAGTCTTCCCCGCATTCGCCCGGCTCTTCAGGGACTTCGGCTTGCCGCGGCGGATCCGAACGGACAACGGGACGCCCTTCGCGACCAATACTCTGGGGCGCCTGTCGCGGCTCTCGATCTGGTTCATTCAGCTTGGGATCGTGCCCCAGCTCATCGAGCCTGGGTGCCCCCAGCAGAACGGCAAGCACGAGAACATGCACCGGGTGCTCAAGCGGCAAGCCACCCGGCCGCCTCGGGCCAACCTCCGGTGCCAGCAGCGGGCCTTCAACGACTTCTGCGCCGAGTACAACCACGTCCGGCCTCACGAGGCCCTGAACGGTGCAGTGCCCGCAGATCTCTACGAGCCCTCACCCCGGCCCTACCCCAAGGATCTCCCACCCGTCACCTACCCAGGCCACTTCGAGACGCGCCTGGTTTCCTTCAACGGAGGGATTCGCTGGTACACCGACCGCATCCTCGTCAGCACCCTGCTCGCCGGCCACCAGATCGGACTCGAAGAAATTGACCACGGCCTCTTCAACGTCTACTTCGGTCCCGTCTGGCTCGGCCATTTCTACGAAGCCAAACGCCTGATTCTCGACTCCCCCGATCCCCGGAGGAGGAGCAAGCAGAGGTCCGGCGGCACCCAAAAAGGACGGCGAACTGTAAAGAAGGTCCGTTGACTCTACTGTAAACGACGTCCTCAGCCTAGCCTGAGGGGCCTAGGCGCGACCATTCTCTATCCAACAAGGGAGTGGCTTGTTTAAAAGGGACGCGCGACAAGCGCACTACCTCCTCACGCACTGGGGTGTCCCGCTCTCCGTCGCCGGGTTGCCGAGCTCTGCCGAAGGCCGCTCGCCAACGAAGATGCCACAAATCAGTTGTGGGTCCTTGACGTGCGTAGACACGGCCGACCACCCATCGGTCGTCGGCGGCGGGATTACCACCTGAACGTCTGGGTGGGGCCTGAACCCATGATGGGGTCGCAGGTACGTGGCGACTCCCGCTGGCATATTAGCCCGATGTTGGTACCAGTACTCCATCTGGTCATATTCCAACTGTGTGAGAGTGCTGGTCGCCCAGAGTTCGTCTAGCCGTGCCCCGTGTTGGATATCTGTCGCAAGGCTATCGTCGGGAGGAGTTCGTCGGAGGGATTCAATGTTATCAAGTTCCACATAGCGCGGCACCCAATCTACAGCGTCAAGAGAATCGGGGTGGGCGAACCACGTGGCCCAGGCCTCGGAGGCCTGTTCGGTGGACACCCTTCGGTAACCGCTCGCCGACGGGGCTGAGACAACGGTGCGCCCAAGGCCTTCCTTGCTCCAAGCCAAGAGTTCTAGTCCAGCGCAGAGGCCTTCTGCCCCAACTAGCCGGATTCCACCGAGGGATCTGTCAGGCCGGAGTTCGATGGCCGTGTCTGGATACGCGGCGGCTGTAGTAGCCGGACTGCGACTAAAGAAGCGACGTAGGAGCGGGCGTTTCCCAACGCCCGGAGCTTCCGCCCGTTGCCTGCAGAGGGGGTCCCGGCCGCCCACCATCTTCTCAATGGGATCGTCATCGCCGGCCGTCGATGCGGCATTGACGCCGGCCGACCGCCCGACACTCGCCTCGTTGAGGGACTGCTCGGTCAGATAGGTTTGGAGCGACGACATCCTCCAACCAGCCGCTGTCTTGGTAAACCCCGCCGTGCCGATCACGCGGGCCGGCCGGAGTTCATCCGTCCGCCAACGCGCGGTGCCGATGTCGCGGAAGACCGCCAGGCCTTGAGGATCAGCGATGTGGCCGGACTGGATGCCCTTGATCAGGGCCCCCCCATACATGCTTCGCTCGAGACCTCCGGAAACGAGTAGGGTCACCGGGCCCCGCGGTTTGAGCAGTGCCTCGTATTCCACCTCGTACCGATGGGCGCTTCCGCCGCCGGGAGGGTACTCGACACCGTTCAGTCGCTTCACTTCCGCGACATCGACGATCTCGCCGTACTCGGCTTCAAGGGCACGAGACACTTCGGAGGTTCTCGGCGCGCCTGTACACGCGGCCAACGCTAGACCCAGGAGCATCAACAGACAGGCATTCCGCATTTTGACCTCGCGAGTGCAGGTAATCCCACCAACGCGCCCCTATCAATTATCGCCCCCTTGCCGGCGCGCAATCCCGCATGAGCTTGTTCACAACCTCCCCAGGCCCATACACGGAGCTCACGGCCTAACGGCTCGCGCTTCGGGTGCGCGAGCTCTCTGGTCGAGGGGCTCAGGGCACCCAGGCCACGATAGCGCCTAGC
>CAZAQV010000078.1:0-5374 GCA_964487255.1 uncultured Polyangiales bacterium
TTGGCCACATGGGTCAGGTTCCCGGCATTCATCGCACACACCACCAAATGGCCTGTGAGCTTGTTTATGGTTGCCCCGGTGGCCCAGCCCTCGCAGATGTAGAGAGGCCCCTTCTCGCCCTCGATAGGGCTCCAGCAGCCCGATACCCGGCCACCCGGATAAAAGCGCTTGGAGCCATCAGGGAAGATGCGCTGCAGGTTCACCATCCGGTGACCATCAGTGAGGGGTACAAGCAGCACCTCACCATGCTGCCGGAGCTGCATGGGTGGCATCTGCTTGTTCTGGAGATAGGGGTGCATGGGATCGGCAGGCTTGGCCCACTCCCAGAGCTTGCGGACCTTCTCGGCCGCCTCGTCCTGGGCTTCCTGACGCTTGCGGGCAGCCTTAGCCTGTTGCTCCCGGAAGTGCCGCTGGATCTCGGCCTGCTCCCGGGCAGTCAGTCTATTTCGGTCTACTTTAGACCACGTCTCTTTCTGGCCGGCCTTCCAGTTCCCGAAGCTGCCAGCAGGGACACCATCCAGATGCATGATGTACCAGCCTGAGCGCTTGCTCCCCTTGTCACCCTCAACCCTGAACCGGTGAGGCTCTCCGTCAGGGACAATATGGTCCGGAGCGCTGCCCAGCACCGCCAGTATCTCGGAGCGGAAGTCAGCAACGGCATCGCCGCAGGAGTATTGGCTATCCATTTGAACGTACCCCCATGGCATCCAGCGCCTTGCCCGCGGCGTCACGCTGCTCATCGGTAATGACGTCCTGCTCCCACAGGGCAATCAACACCCCTTGGGCGTAGCCTCTTGCCCAACTCTCATTGGGACGCCCCATCAACTGCAGCAGGGAGGCCCGGGCAGAACGGAATGCGTAGCTGGCTTGTGATACCTGGTCGAGGATGCTCATGCTGGCACCCCATTGCCGTCCGCCTGGAGGCGATACTCGGCGCCCAGGCCCACATTCTTGAGGCAATGAGCCACGTCACTCACCTCACGGATGAACCAGCCCAAGGCCTGTATCTCGTCAGCATCCATGGGCAGCTCACTGGTGGCACTGGCTGCCATCAGCTTGCCGACCACTCGCATACCAATCTCCAAGGCATCGCCGGTTTCTTCACTGGCCTGAGCAATGCGACGTAGCTGCTCTGCTTGCTCACCGGTGAGGGTCAGTTTTCCGCCATCAGGGCCGCATACCGGCGCAATGGCACCCGGATCCAGCAGGAGCTCGCCAAATGATGGGATACGCTTATCCATGGCTCACCTCCCGCACGGCAACAACTGCGTCTTGCTTGAAGAATTCGCCTTGTTCCTGCAGCTTCTCGGCAATGATGGAGACAGCACAGGCCAGCCCTTCATAGGCACCCAGATCCAGAAATGGCTGCATACCCTCGCAGCCTTCCCGGACACCGTTTTCCTGTATCAGCTCGGAAATAGCCCGAAGGGCGGTTGCTGAATCAATGAGGCTCTCGCCTTCAATTTCGGCACGTGTGGTTGGGACGCTCATGATTTGCCCCCCTTGCCTACCAGCTTGGCCTTGGCATCGTGATATGCCGGAGCCATAGACCACTGTTCGACGTCACCAACAACTTCAGGGCTGCCAGTGATATGGGTGAGCCCTAGGTCTGCCAGCCAGCCAATACGTTCAGCCAGCATGGAGTACATGTGGGCATAGCCGCGGCCGGCATCTTCAGGATTGCAGTTCAGGTCCACCAAGCCGGTGTTGAGGGAGTTGGCCACGGTGCCGATGTCGCTGAGGATGTTCTCGAGCACCTCAACCAGTGCTGCTGGGTTTGAGATTGCCTGACTCATACGGCACCCCCTTCCAGGCGGCGAGCCTTGGCGGAGTGGTGGCGGTACCGCTTGAGACGGGTGGCCAGGCTGGAATCTGATTTGAGGGCCGAAACGGCCATTTTTCGGTGGGCGCGTGCACGTGATGCGGACGCAATGCGGACGTATTGCATGGGTGTAGCTCCTTTGTGATTGGAGCCACCTGCATCTCTCGCCAAAAAGATGGAGGTGACTGTGCGCAGGTTGGCGAACCGGCCACAAAGGGAGCCGGCAGGCCCGAAGGCCTCCCACGCACAGCCACCATAACTCTGTATAGCGGGCACAAAAAAAGCGCCTGCTACAGGGTGGGCGCTTGTGCGCCTTTGTGAGTTCGGGTCGCCAAACCCGGCCGCAGATTTTGCTGCGACAGACGCACAATAACCCTGTGTCTGGATTGCTGCAAGCCCACTCATCTTACCACCCCCGCCAGCAGCTGCTTTGCCAAGGGGAAAGAGTCAGGCTCAAGGATGTAAGTGCCTGGGCGAGTTTTCTTGCCATCAGCATCAATCTTGTCCCGCCGGTCACAGCGGATCTTGAGGCCTTTCTTTCGGAGAGCACCCACCACTGCCGGGCCGTTGGAAGCCTTGGCAATACGGTCAGCCTGCTCACGGGTCACCTCCCAGGCCACAAGAGCCACCAGCAGTCGCTGCTGCCGTGGGCATAGGGGTGTGATACGCTTTACGGGTGCTTTGGGGATGGGTCCGGTGGGCGCCGGGCTCTTCTCGCTCATGCCGACACCTCCCCTACTTTCTCCAGATACTCCCTGATGTCTTCCACTTTCCAGACGGTAATACCGCCGGATAGCTTCACACCTGCAGGAAAGCGGCCAGACTTTACGCCATTCCACCAGGTGGAGCGGCTGACGGGGATGATAGGAGGAATGCCAGGACGGGGCCGTTTAGGCCCCTTGCCGGCCTTTTGGTTATCGAGGGCTTGCTGCTTGGTGACAGGCTCCTGACCAAGGATATGCGGAAGTCGTAGATAGCCTGTTTCGGGTAGCTGTAGTGCCATGTGAATCACTCTGTATTGCGTTGGAGTGATTCACCATTATTGGCATGAAACTCGCGGAGTCATTGCAAATGCAAAAGTGAAATTTGCAAATGCAATTACTCTTTCCTTGCCTCTTCAGCTGCAGCATTGGCTTTTGCAAACAGCTTTTGCAGTTTGCTTTCACTGGTTCCTCGCACGCCGCCAAATTCCTCTGCAATGAACTCTTGGATGCTGCCCTGGGTCTTGTTCGACATCCCCGTAATCATCTTAATCATGCCGGAAATGGCCAAATAGGCTGACGCCCCTCGTTCTGCATCACTCTCAATCGCCCCCCCATCGCCTTCTTGCGGGTGTTTCTGCAAGTCATGCAGCCCGTAGAATGTTGTCCCAGGAGTAATCCGGATAGAGCTAATCTCAACATCAGGATCCCCCAGAACCGTACCGTTCTTGCGAATAACCATCTCAGTGCAAAACCCAGCATCATTTTCCGGCCAGTCATCGTCGCTGTTTGCCTGGATTGCGAGCTGGTAAACGTCCTTGGGGGATACGGTGATGGTTGTTGCATCAACGTCATATGTGCTGAATGCAACCAGCTGTCTCCCTGTGGGGGAGAAGATAAACCAGTAGATGTCACCATCCTTCGATGGTGTGTGGCTTGTGTCGTAACCCAGAGTGGGGGCCACAAGTGGGAAGGGCAATTCATCTTCAACAAATTGATACTCTGGCAACCTGTCGTTCAGGTCGATGGCCGTTCTCATTGATTCATCAAACCCTGCCCCTGAGTCAAAGCTAGACAGCATCTCTCTGAGCTTGCCCTCATAGAACCCAACAAAAAAGCTCACATTCCCTGTCTGCCTGGGCGTGCAATAAAGTGGAATCCGGCCAAAAGCCAGTCGCTCCATTGTGTCGAAATCCATCTCTTCGCCAGTCAAATCGGCAAAGTATTCCGCGGCAACATCGAGGCTAATTCGCTTCTCGAACTTGGTCAGCTTCTTGCCTTGGTACACCATGTCATACCCCGTACACCTCCCCATTTAATTCACCAGCCAGGCCGGTGGGGTTTCCGGCCGTTCGGGAGCTACCCTAGACTGGCGAAACTCGATTTCCTGCTATTCAGGCCTTCTTCATGTTTATTACATTTTCGGACTTTTCTTGGGCTCTCAGCTGGTCCAGATAGTCAGCCCACTGCTGCATCATCTGGGCCCGGCCCTCGACGTGAGCAGTCCGGTTATAGGCCCGGCCATTCACGTCCTTCACCTGGTGGGCCAGTTGGTGCTCAATCCAGTCCACGCGGCAGCCCAGCACCTCATCCAGAATTGTCCTGGCCATCGCCCTGAAGCCGTGCGCGGTCATGGTGTCCTTGTCGTAGCCCATGTTCCGCAGGGCTACCCGGACAGCCTCGGCAGAGAGAGATCTGCTGGCTCCCCGTGCTCCTGGGAAAACATAACGCCCTCTGCCGGTGAGAAGATGTAGCTCATTCAGTTGCTCAAGTGCCTGCCGACTGAGGGGCACCACATGGGGCATCCCCATCTTCATCTTCTCTGCAGGTATCTCCCACCGGGCCTGCTCCCAGTTGATTTCTGACCACTCCATAGAGCGGATCTCCCCCGGGCGCTGGAACAGCAAGGCGGATAGCTGGAGGGCAGCCTTAACAATCGGGGTACCTTGAAAGCCATCGATGGCCACCATCAGCTTGCCCACTTCCGCAGGATCTGTGATAGCTGCATGGTGTTTCTGGCGACGTGGAGTCAGTGCGCCTTTGAGGTCGGCACTCGGGTCACGCTCTGCGCGGCCGGTCACAATGGCATAGCGGAAAATCTGACCGGCCACCTGCTTGGCTCGATGCGCCACATAGAGAGTTCCCCGGGATTCAATCCGATTCAGGACCGCCAGCATCTCCGGCGCCATGATGTCGGCAATGGGGCGAGGCCCAAGGTACGGGTAAAGATCCTTCTCCAGCAGTCGCTTGGTTCGGTCGGTATGACTGTCCGACCATTTGGCCTTGGTCTTCTCGAACCACTCCCGGCCAATCGCTTCAAAGCTCTCTGCTGCGGCGATGTGCCGAGTCAGCTTCTCCACCTTGCGAACGGTTCCCGGGTCCACCCCCTTATCCAGGGTGAGACGGGCTTCATCCCGAGCAATCCGCGCATCCTTCAAAGAGACGGCCGGAAACACCCCGAGAGCCAGCACCTTTTCCTTGCGAGCAAAGCGGTACTTGTAGCGCCAGTACTTGGAGCCATTGGGCATTATCTGCAGGTACAGGCCTTGGCTGTCAGACAGTTTGTACTGCTTCGATTTGGGCTTTGCCTGGCTGACAGCGGTGGCGGTAAGGGGCATAAGTGCGCTCTCTCCCGTTTGGGGGTATCAAGCTGGGGGTACTGCGATATACCCCCGGATGTACCCCCCGTTTTGGGGGTATGCAGTTAAATCCAGTTGGACTGCATTAGACGCACTATAATCAAAAAAGCCCTGATAAACAGGGCCCTTAGGACGGCGTTGGACACCGTTAGATTTGAATTTGGTACAACCGAGTGGATTCGAACCACCGACCCCCACCATGTCAAGGTGGT
>CAZAQV010000079.1:0-5185 GCA_964487255.1 uncultured Polyangiales bacterium
CCTGCCGGCCTAAGACCCAAGGCCACCTAACGGCTCGCGCTTCGGGTGCGCGAGCTAGGCGGTTCCCAGGCTCGAGACACCCCGGTCACCATAGCGCCTAGCCTACCGTCACCGCGAGTCCACGGGTGCACAAGCGATTGTTCTCCTTCCGATCCGCCTCCCGCGCAGCCGCAAGCGCTAGTTAGAGCGACGGTCTCTGTATCCGGTCGACGAGCATCGGGATGAATCGGTCCCGCCATGCCTCATGGGAGACGAAGCCAGAGGACATCCCTCCAACATCGAATCGAGGCACATGCGTCATCTCCTCGACCCCCAAGGGCACACCGACTACCCGTTCGAATTCCCTGAGTAGCAGTTCCGCCAACTGCGCCTTGGTGGATGGCATCGGGGTGGCCTGATGCGTCTTTTCCAGCTCTGCCCACATCGGCACGTCACCCCGCAATCCCCACTGGAGCGGCTTCTTCGCAAAGAGGTCACCAACGAACCGCATGAGATTGGGTGCAGGCCTGATTACGACGGCAGATTCCTCAAGCACCGACTCGTCACCGGTCCAACCGCTCCGCAATAGCGCGGCACCGACCAAGGAAAAAGCTTCTGACACAGTCACCGCATTGGCAGCCGCAATGTCAGGTAATGCCAAGCGGAATGCACGATTGGCGATAACCGCATCCTGGGCGTGGCTATTCTCAACGCCCTCAGCCTTGGCGCTGCCGGTCACGAACGCTTCCCAGACGAAGAGCGCAGCGCCCGAAGACTCTCGAAATGCCTCCCACCCCAGATAGGCTGGGACTGGGGAAGTCAGACGTGCCCGGATATCTCGCAGGACCCACGGCACCTGCACCAAGCCAGTAGCAAGCGCACCCGCTCCCGCTCCAGCCGACCAAGATCGGTTCCCTTCGCCCTCCCGTGCCTTCCCGAGCGTGGAAGGATCGGATCTCAGGGGCACTGTTAAGGGACACTCAAAGCCTAAGGCGACCTTACGGCCTTGAGCCAAGTGCGAGGCCACCGCCTCTGCCAGCTCCTCCATCCTCTCGGACGTGTGGTCAGGGTATCCGACTGGATCTACCTCAGCCCATCCGAAGCGCCCTTGAGCGACGGAGCCAACATCCGCACAAAGAACTGCCAACTCATGGCCCGATTCCAAGCGTCCCTCCTGAAGCTCCGAAAACCAACCGAGGACCACCTATCTGACGTCGCTCTAACGGCTCGCGCTTCGGGTGGCGCGAGCCTCTTGGTTGAGGGGCTCGAGACACCTAGGTCAGGATAGCGACTAGCCTACCGTCACCGCGAGGCCACGGGAGCGGAAGTGGTGGTTCTCCTTACCTACCGGCGTCCCGCGCACCCGCAAGCGCTAGTTAGAGTGCATCTCCTCCCCGTGACGCTCGGAAGTCCTTGATGGCTCGCCGGGCTTCTGCGAAGTCCAGGGGTAGCAGGCGGAGTGCCAGGCGCAACGCATCCTCGAATTGATCCAATGCTCCTAGATCTGGTGCGCCACGAGTAAGCCGTTCCGCTAGCAATAGCACTATGCCTCTGATGTGGCCGCCCCCGAGTGGGCTGGTAGCCAGACGCCTAACCGTTCCCGCAGCGACCGGCACCGCCGAATCGGTCGAAGCACGGCCAACCGCGAGATTATCTAGGACGGCGATCGTGTTCGGGGTGGTCTCGAACCCTTCCGCCCGAAGAACCTCGTACACTAAGTCAGCGGACACGCTGACATGTTCGTGGCCCATTCTGAGTAGTCGGACGGCCACGGAGGCGTATTCCTCCCATGTGATCCGCTGCTGGGCGAGTTGTGCGGCGAAGAAGGCATCGGTGGAGAAGCTCTGTCCGCCCCGTCCGTAAGCAAGACCCCGAAGGCCAAGGTCATCTGCGTAGAGGTCCGCCTCCGCACCAGCGAGGAGGTACGCGTCACTAGACGATTGACCGAGTGCCTCAGCAAGCTTCCGATTGTCTGCGGCAAGAGCCTCCAGCGGCCTGGGTACTGCCTCCGCTCGTGTCCCAAGAAAATCCACAATCTGCTGAAGACTATGGAGTTCCACCTCAAGTTCCTCAGCAGAGATTTCAACCAACATCATGCCCGCCTCGTCGCCGGCCATGATGGACCGGCCCCCTCCAGCGATATCTCTCTGGACCTCCTCGAGCTCAGTTCTGAGCTCGAATAGTAGGGACCTCGGGAAGCGGAGGGGCCGCCCGGTCGCAGCCAGCGCTTCCAGGCAACCGATGTCTTCTAGAACCCGGAGGGCGGAGATGGTAACAACGACCGGCCGGTCACTGGCTGCCGCCGCTCGGGACCGCGCCCTTCCTTCAGGATCCCCGAATTCGGTCCACATGCGCCGTTCAGGTGCCGAAAGGAGCCCGCCAACGACCTTCCACAATGAGTGGCCGAGGAGGCTGGCCAAGAATCCGATCGGTATATGCGACTCCTCGTACAGACGAAAGGCCGACTGCCGACCGGCGCGTTGACTGTGGAGTGCAGCTAACACCGGCGCCATGAACGCGGGTGATCCCGGTTCACCAACATCGAACGCCTGGATTCGACCATCTGTGGGGTGCCGCGTTCCGAAATGCGACATCACTTCTTGGAAGAGGCTTGTTACCAGTGGCTTTAGTTCAGTCACGCGGTAACGACGTTCGCCGGGCTGACCCTCTAAGAACACAATGGGATCGCCAACGGACGCGCCGGTCAGCAGGGCGGCTACTTCGTCCTGCTCATCGATCTCAGTGATTGGCCCACGTTGGGGCTCGTCAGAGACGATCCGGTAGGAGACCGTCTCGTCCGTGTCCTCAGCCACGAGCACGATTTCCGTATCGACACCTGCCACGTCCGGCGCCGTCTCTGCGTCGCCCCACCGGACGCAGGTCGCTATGAACGCCCTCTGGATCTCGGCATCGTCAGGTGCTAATCGGATCGCCCGCTTGGCGAACTCCAGGAACCGGTCCTTCTCACCGGCCAACTGCCGTATCTCGGCAATGCGGATTGCGTCAACAGCGCTAAGGTCTGCCGGGTCCAGCGGCTCAATGTACTCGAACGCAGCCTGGGGCTGTCCGCTCCGGAGCAGGGCAGCGCCGAGGCGAATCCTCGCCTCAGCGTCCTCCGGCCGTAGCCGAAGCAACTCCTCAAGATGTTCTATAGCAGTCGGCAGGTCGTCGCGATTTAGGGCTACCACGGCCGCCGCGTCCAACGACCAGTCTGTTAGGCGCCCTTCGCGGCCCAAGGTCTGGAGCAGGTGATCCAGGTCCTCCCACATCTCGAGATGGTAGAGGCTCCGTGCGAGTACTTCCGCTAAGCGATCCGACCGAACGACCCTCGACCAGAGCGGCATCAACACGGCTGCCACTTCATGGTGCAACTCGAGCCTTGCGAGAGCCTGGCCGTACTCGGCCGTGACATCCTCGCCCACTTCGTCCTCAGCGACGGCAATTGCAGCAAGATATGCTTCTCTCGCCGCCTCCTCATCGCCACGGAGAACCGCTAACCTTCCGCGCATAGTCTGTGCCACCGCTTCCAAGCCCTGCGGAGCCTGGAGGTCCGCGAGGGCACGAGCTGCCAACGCGGTGGCCTCAAGGGCAATGCAGGACTCGGCGATATCCAGCCGCTCCTCAGGAGGCATACTCCCGAACTCAATGCCGTCAAGAAGGTCTGCGACTCCTTCTCTGTCATCACGAGCTGCCGCCACTCGCACACGAATCGCCCGCCGCGATGGCGGCTCGGCCTCCCCGCCGGGAAGCTCATCGAGGATGAACTCTGCGCGGGACAGGTCGCCGAGGAAGTAGTAAGCACGCGCAACCGACTCCTGAACACTCTCATCGTCAGATAGGTGAGTGGCCCGGCGCAGGTCTTCGACGACATCACGACCGAGGCCGATCCCGGAAGCCACGCGGAGCATGCGGGCGCGAACCTCAAGAGCCGGGAAGTCGGTGTTTTCCAGGCCGTCCACGGCCTCCGTAGCCAGCCGATAGGTGTCTTCGTCCTCTTGACCGGTCTCGTGTGCGGTGCCCTTCGCCGCTTGGATCACCTCTCCAAGCAGCACGAGCGTCTGGGGGTCTCGCTCCCCCACCTCCAGCGCCGCCTTGAACCGGTCACGAGCCTCAAGAACGTGTCCCGCCCTACCTGCCCGGACGCCAAGCGCCAGTTGGATCATGGCCCTTTCCAGAAGATCCGCGGGCGGCTCGGGGCTTGGTTCCGATATGGGCGTCGATTGGAGGAGTGCTACCCACGCTGACTCGTTGGTTTCGTCCGCCTTGACCGCTTCCTGTGCGAATGCGTGAGCCCGGTCCCATTGGCTCCTCATGATCTCGATTTGAGCCAGGTTCGTGAGCGCGAGACAATCACCCGCGATGTAGTCAAGGGCCCTGCGAGTGTACTCCTCACCTTCATCTAACTGCTGCAGCTGGATAAGGGCGGATCCTACGTTCAGGTTTAGCCGATACCGGACGCGTGCTTCGACTTCAACGCCCTCGAGGTCCTTGGCGATCTGCCGATAGACCTCTAGAGCCGCTTGGTGCTTTCCCCCGATCTGAAGAGCCCGACCTTCGTTCAGCCTCCGATGCCACTCATCCGCCTCACCGGATCCAGCCGATGCGGGTTCAGCCAATCGCCAGCGTTCTGCATTTGTTGAGGCCGCGACTCTGGAGAACATGAATTCGACCCGTTCTACGAGTCGATTCTCCAGTCCATGTAAGCCCTCGTCGTCGGCGATGGCACGCTGAAGCTCGTCCACAAAGGTCAGGATAGTCCGACGGGCAGCCTCAGGAGTTAAGCCGTCGATCTCAGAGTGAGCGACGAAGGCAGCAACCACCTGCTCGCTCAATTCAGGCCTTACTCCGGATCGCTTTGCCTCGATTATGAATGCCTGTACATCCGGGTCGTTCATCCAAGCATGAATCGTGTCCCGGACGGCATGACCGTGAAGCCCCATTTGGCGGGCAGTCGCCTCAACAGCGGCCTCGATTGGATAGCCTTGGCCTAACCGCTTCACCAGCCAGGAGAAGGGGGGAAGCAGACGCGCGATGGCCAACATGATCTGTTCCACGGCCATGGCGTAACTCGCAGTTGGAGATGCACTCTAACGGCTCGCGCTTCGGGTGGCGCGAGCCTTCTGGTCGGAGGGCTCGAGACACCCCGGTCAGGATAGCGCCTAGCCTACCGTCACCGCGAGTCCACGGGGGCGGAGGCGGTCGTTCT
>CAZAQV010000080.1:0-2717 GCA_964487255.1 uncultured Polyangiales bacterium
TTCTTGGCGGGGTTCTCGGCGTAAAGCCGCGCTTCTATCGATGCTCCCCGGCTGGGCGGGGGCTGCGGGGCCAGCGCTGCCCCCTCGGCGACGGCCAGCTGCAATGCCACCAGGTCCAGCCCCGTTGTGAGCTCGGTAACAGGATGTTCCACCTGGAGGCGGGTGTTCATCTCGAGGAAGAAAAAGGCGCCTGTCTCCGACGGTTCCGAGGACGCCATGAATTCGACGGTGCCCGCCCCGGTGTAGCCGATTGCCTGGGCGGCCAGCCGAGCAGCCTGAAACAGGTTGTCGCGCATGCCTTTCACGCGTTCAACGAGTGGTGAGGGCGCCTCCTCGATGATTTTCTGGTGGCGGCGCTGGATCGAACATTCGCGTTCGCCGACTGCCCACACGGTGCCGTGAGTGTCGGCCATCACCTGAACCTCGATGTGGTGACCGGCCGCGAGGTACCGCTCGCAGAACACTTCTGCGTCGCCGAACGCCGCCTCGGCCTCGCGTTGCGCGGCCGCCACCTGCGCGGGCAAGTCGGCGAGCTCACGCACCACCCGCATACCGCGTCCGCCGCCGCCTGCGGAGGCCTTGATCAGCACCGGCAGCATGTCGGCGGTCACGGTGTCGGGGTCGAGTTCATCGAGCACCGGGACCCCGGCGGCGGCCACGATCTTCTTGGCTTCGATCTTGGAGCCCATCGCCGCCACGGCCGGTGCCGGTGGCCCGATCCAGGTCAGCCCCGCCGTCTGCACCGCCGCGGCGAAGTCGGCACTCTCGGAGAGGAACCCGTAGCCGGGGTGGATCGCGTCAGCGCCGGCAGCCTGCGCTGCGGCGATCAGCTGTGCCGAGTCAAGGTAGCCGCGGGTGCCATCAAGGCGTACCCGGGCGTCGGCTTCTGCGACATGCGGCATCTCGGCGTCGGGATCGGTGTACACCGCGACGGTGCGGATGCCCAGTCGTCGGCAGGTGGCGAAGACCCGGCGGGCGATCTCGCCGCGGTTGGCGACCAGAACTGAGGTGATCATCGTCCTCCTCCGGCGAATTCGGCGCGCCTGGGCACCCTCAGCGTCGCAATGCGCACCCGATTCGCAGACATGGCCGTGCTCACATCCGGAAGACGCCGAAGTTCGACGTCCCCTCGATCGGGCCGTTGGCAATCGCCGACAGACACATGCCCAGCACGGTGCGGGTGTCGCGGGGGTCGATCACTCCGTCGTCGTAGAGCCGGCCCGACAGAAACATCGGCAGCGACTCGGCCTCGATCTGCGCCTCCACGGCCGCGCGCAGTGCCGCGTCGGCGTCCTCGTCGAAATCCTGGCCACGGGCATGGGCCGCAGCGCGAGCGACGATCGACAGCACCCCGGCCAGCTGCGTGCCACCCATCACCGCGGACTTCGCGCTGGGCCAGGCGAACAGGAACCGCGGGTCGTAGGCGCGTCCACACATGCCGTAGTGCCCGGCGCCGTAGGACGACCCGATCAGCAACGAGATGTGCGGCACAGTCGAGTTGGAGACGGCGTTGATCATCATCGAGCCGTGCTTGATCATGCCGCCTTCCTCATAGTCCTTGCCGACCATGTAGCCGGTGGTGTTGTGCAGGAACAGCAGTGGCGTGTCCGAGCGGTTGGCCAGCTGGATGAACTGGGTGGCTTTCTGGGATTCCTCGCTGAACAGCACTCCGCGCGCGTTGGCCAGGATGCCCAGCGGGTAGCCGTGCAGCCTGGCCCAGCCCGTCACCAGCGAGCCCCCGTAGAGCTGCTTGAACTCGTCGAACTGAGAGCCGTCCACGATGCGGGCGATGACCTCGCGCGGGTCGAACGGGATGCGCAGATCCGGAGGGACGATCCCGATCAGCTCTTCGGAGTCGAACAGCGGCGCGGTGAAAGGCCGCGGTTCGGGGCCTTGCTTGCGCCAGTTCAGCCGCGCGACGATGCGTCGGCCGATCCGCAGCGCGTCGAGTTCGTCGACGGCGAAGTAGTCGGCCAGCCCGGAGATCCGTGCATGCATTTCGGCGCCACCGAGGGATTCGTCGTCGGACTCTTCCCCGGTGGCCATCTTGACCAGCGGTGGCCCGGCCAAGAACACTTTGGACTGGTTCTTGATCATCACGACGTGGTCGGACATCCCCGGGATGTAGGCGCCGCCGGCAGTCGAGTTTCCGAAAACAATGGCGATGGTGGGGATTCCGGCCGCAGAGAGCCGCGTCAGGTCCCGGAACATTTGGCCGCCGGGAATGAAGATCTCCTTCTGGGTGGGAAGGTCCGCGCCGCCGGATTCGACCAGCGAGATCATCGGCAGCCGGTTCTGCAGAGCGATCTGGTTGGCGCGCAGTATCTTGCGTAACGTCCACGGATTGCTCGTGCCGCCTTTGACGGTCGGGTCGTTGGCGACCACCAGGCATTCGATCCCACTGACCGCGCCGAGACCGACCACGACGCTCGCACCGACCGTGAAGTCGGTTCCCCAAGCGGCCAGCGGGCTCAGCTCCAAAAAGGGAGAGTCGGGGTCGAGCAACGTCTCGATACGCTCGCGGGCGGTCATCTTGCCGCGTGCGTGGTGGCGGGAGACATTTTTCTCGCCGCCGCCCGCAAGCGCTTTGGCGTGCTCGCCCGCCAGTTCGGTGAGCTTCGCGGTCATGGCCTCGGCGGCTTCGATGAATGCTGCCGAGCCGGTGTTGATCGACGACGTCAGGGCCGATGCGCGATCCGCTGCGCTGCTCGCTGTGG
>CAZAQV010000080.1:2817-4955 GCA_964487255.1 uncultured Polyangiales bacterium
CTCGCTGTGGTCATAGTTGGTACCCCAGTGTCTTAGCGGCCAACGAGGTCAGGATCTCGGTGGTGCCGCCGCCGATTCCGAGAATCCGCATATCGCGGTAGTGGCGTTCGACTTCGCACTCGGCCATGTATCCCATTGCGCCAAACAGCTGCACTGCCTGGTTGGCGACCCACTCGCCGGCTTCGACGGCGGTGTTCTTGGCGAAGCAGACCTCGGCGATCAGGTTGCAGCCGTCCGGCGCAAGGGTTTGGCGTTCGACGACGTGGCGGGTGTAGACACGCGCGACATCGATACGCCGGGCCATCTCGGCCAGGGTGTTCTGAACCGACTGCCGCGCGATCAGCGGCTTGCCGAACGTTTCGCGGGCGCGGCACCAGTCCACGGTGAGATCGAGGCAGCGTTGCGCACTGGAATAGGCTTGCGCGGCAAGACCGACGCGCTCGGCGACGAACGCCGCGGCGATCTGGGTGAAGCCGGAATTTTCGGCGCCGACGAGATTTCTCGCCGGGACGCGGACGTCGGCGTAGGACAGTTCGGCGGTGTCCGAGGACCGCCAGCCCATCTTGTCGAGTTTGCGCGACACCACGAATCCGGGGGTGCCTTTGTCGACCACGATCAGCGACAACCCGGCCGCGCCAGGGCCTCCGGTGCGCGCTGCGGTGACGACGTAGTCGGCGCGTACACCAGAGGTGATGTAGCTTTTGGCGCCGTTGAGGACGAAGTCGTTCCCCTCATGTTCGGCGCGGGTCGTCAGGTGCGCGACGTCAGAGCCGCCGCCGGGTTCGGTGATCGCCAGCGCGCCGATCATCTCGCCGCCCAGGGTGGGCCGCACATAGGTCTCGATGAGCCTTCGATCACCCGAGGCGATCATGTGGGGGACCGCGATTCCGCAGGTGAACAATGATGCGAACACCCCGCCGGGCGCTCCGGCGCGGTGCATTTCCTCGCAGATCACCACGGCGTCGGCCGCGTCTCCGCCGTGACCGCCGACCGAGTCGGGGAAGCCGGCGCCGAGTAGCCCGGCCGTCGCTGCTTTCCGGTGCAGGTCGCGCGGTAGTTCACCGTTGCGTTCCCACTCGTCGACGTGGGGGAGGATCTCGCGTTCGGTGAATGCGCGCACGCTCTTGCGCAGGGCGTCGCGCTCGGGGGTGGTCCAGAGGCTCACGACAGCAGCTCCTCGTGGACGCCTGAGCTCAATTCGACAGGTATGTCGGTCATCAATTCGACAGGTATGTCGATCATCAATTCGACAGGTATGTCGATGTGGCGGCTGCGTAGCCATTCCCCCAACCCCTTGGCCTGGGGGTCGAAACGCGCCTGGTATGCCACACCCTTGCCGAGAATGCCGTCGACGACGAAGTTCACCGCGCGCAGATTAGGCAGCACGTGGCGGGTAACAGTGAGGTCGGCAGTTTCGGGGAGGAGCTGGCGGAGTTTGGCCTCGGTGAGTGTGTGGACCAGCCAGGCCCATTGTTCGTCGGTGCGGACCCAGACTCCGATGTTGGCGCTGCCGCCTTTGTCGCCACTGCGTGCTCCGGCGATGACGCCCAACGGCTGTCGCTGGGTGGGCCCGTAACTGCGGGGCGGCGGCACGGGGCAGGCGGGATCGGGTTCAAGGGTTCTCGTCGTTGCGGCAGGCGCGATGTCGACGCGGGTGCCGTCGGCGTGCACCGCGGTGTGCGATACCTGTTCGGCCGGGACGTAGGCCGCGGTGAACACGCCGTACACCTGTCCATCGCCGGGTGGTGCGGTACTGGTGAATCCGGGGTAGCTGGCCAGGGCCAGTTCCACTGCGGCCGAGGAGAATTGCCGACCCACGACAGCAGGATCGGGGTCGCGCACGACGCACCGCAGCAGCGCGCTGGCGGTTTGTTCGGTGTCGGCGTCGGGGCGGTCAGTACGTGCCAGCGACCAGTCAAGTTCGGTGGGTTCGGCGGCCAGGCTGGACTCGAGTTGGTGGCGCACCAGTGCGGCCTTGGCTTCGATATCCAGCCCGGTGAGCACGAAGGTCACCTCGTTGCGGAATCCGCCGAGGCTGTTGAGAGACACCTTCAGGGTGGGCGGGGGCGGCTCTCCCCGCGCGCCGCTGATGCGAACCCGGTCGGTGCCGTCGTCGGACAGGGTGAGGGAGTCGATCC
>CAZAQV010000081.1:0-2975 GCA_964487255.1 uncultured Polyangiales bacterium
ATGCCGTCGTGCAGTGATGCATCCTTCAAACGCCAGCCGGAAAACTGGCTGTGTTGCTGAAAGTCGTTGCCAGCGCGACTCATACTCCAGATGTTGTCATAGCCGGAGGCATCGCTGATGAAATAGATGCGACCCTCCGCGAACATGGGGAATTCGATGGGGCCATTGAAGTCAGGCGCCAGGCGCTCGGCTTCATCGTTACTGCCCATCTCATACTCCCACAGCTGTGACATGCCACCACCGCGGTAGAGGCGGGCGTTATCGGAGACGGTAGAAACACCGAAACGAGTAAAGAACAAAGTCTCGCCATCTGCAGAGAAAGTGCCGGTGCTGGCATAGCGCAGAGGGATGCGTTCGACTTCGGTAGTGTCCGGATCAACCAGCCGTAGCTCCCGCACCCGGCTCGAGCCCGACATGTTGCGACTGGTATAGAGGATGCGACCGTCGGGAGACCAGCCGGCGATCTCGACCGCAACCATCTCAAACGTCACCTGTTGCGGTATGCCGCCTTGCAGCGGCATTACATAGATCTGCGGGATGCCATCGAAGCTGGCGACAAAGGCGATGCGCTCACCGTCAGGGGAGATGGCTGCTGCCGATTCCAGCTCGTCATGGGTAGTCAGGCGTACCGCCTGCGCGGCACCGGCGTCCAGGCGCCACAGGTCACCCTCGGCAGTGAATACCAGTGTGTCACCGTGGGCACTGGGCCAGCGGTAGTAGCCACTATTGGCGGCGTTGGCTGCTTCAGCAGCACTCGCAACCGTTGGTGACAGACCAGTCCCGAGTAGCGCTACAAGAACAAGGCTGAGGGCTAGTGTTAGGCTCAATTTCGGGCCTGATGAGACACCTGAAGTGAGGTGACCAGTAAAAAAGAATCGGCAAACGAGGGACGCGCGGAGACGGCGATGCAGCATGATTAAAGCTCCGAATCGGGAAAGTGCGACAGAGCCATCTATCATACCGGTTTATAGCGGATGATCTAGGTGTCTGCAGACCGGTCAAGCCCGATGGGGCAGGGCATGGTGGCGTGTGCGGACCGGGCGCCAGGTTGTTGCTTGTAGCCCGGGAGAAGCGCAAGAGAGGAACAGGCGCCGATGCCAGATGGCGGTCTGGCATCGGTTTGAACGCCGTGTGGCGCCCTATTCTGACGGGACGCGATACATAGCGCAGATCTTGTTACCGGCCGGGTCGCGCAGATAAGCCAGATAGAGCTGGCGGGATCCGTTGTTGCGAATGCCCGGCGGATCTTCGATGGCGGTGCCACCATTGGCCACTCCGGCGGCATGCCAGGCATCGACGGCGTCGGTGCTGGCTGCAGCGAATCCCAGCGTACTGCCATTGCCATGACAGGCGGCATTGCCATCGATGGGTTTGGAAATGCCAAACACCCCAGTGTCGGTGCGCCAGAAACAACGACCTTTGGGATCGATGAATCCTTCACCATAGCCGAACACTTTGAAAGTGGCATCGTAGAACGCTTTCGAATCGGCGATATCGTTGGCACCGAGAATGACGTGACTGAACATGGTGATCTCCTTGCTGGTCAGGCTTGATCAAAAGACTGATGGTTGTAATGTAGGAAAATTGCCCGGTTTCTGTTGGCGTTATTAGACACGTTCGTTGTTTATGGATCGATAGGTTATTTACAGCGAAATCCCGACCGCATTTCCCCTGAAGTTAGTGTAGTAAAACAAAGGATGGCTTGTCGCCAGTTCACAGTTTTGACATTTGCCCGTCGAATGCCATAGGGCCGTCATGTGGCTGTTGTTAGACTCGATCTGTTAATGGTCGCGACTCTCGAGAGCTACAGTCTTAATAGCTTCTGATCCTGAGTATCGCGACCTCGCGTCCCGGGCAATAACAAGCAGCCAAAGCCCGTACTAAATGACTTCATTCGCAAGGAATATTCTCATGAAAAACTGGATCATGGCAGGACTATTGGGGATGGTCGCTCTGGCGATCAGTCTGCAAGTTTCAGCACAAGGTAATAGTGGTGGCGCATCAGGGTCGGGCAAGGCCAATCTGGCGATCACCGCAGCCGCCGCCGACATGGCGACTGGCGAATTGTTCATCGACGGCGACGCCTTCGGCACTAACCCGGCGGTATTGATGGGTGACAATCTGGGTGACCTGGTGGAGCTGACAGTCATGTCAGCCACTGACTCGGAGATCGTCGCGGCACTGCCGGCCACTTCGCTTTCCGGCACTTATTTACTGACGGTTTCAAAAGGCCCCGCGCCCGGTGATAGCTACTCGGTAGATGTGGCCATCGGTATTCAGGGCGAACCGGGACCGCAAGGCCCGGCCGGTCCGGAAGGGCCTGCAGGCCCGGAAGGTCCTCAAGGCGTGGCTGGTCCTGAAGGCCCCGCTGGTCCGCAGGGTGAGCCTGGTCCAGCGGGCCCGGAAGGCCCACAAGGTCCGCAAGGTTTGGACGGTCCGGCAGGACCTGAAGGCCCGCAAGGTATTGCTGGCCCGGTCGGTCCCGTTGGCCCCGTCGGTCCGGTCGGCCCCGCAGGCCCAGCCGGACCGGCAGGACCGCAAGGTGAAACTGGCCCGCAGGGACCTGCAGGTGAAGACGGCCCGACCTATTCAGGCAGCGGTTCGATCATCGTCAACAATACCAGCAACACTATCAGCATCGATGCGTCGAACATGCAGCCCTTCGCAACCACGCGCTGCATCATTGCCTTGCAAGGTATCTACCCGTCGCGCAGTCAGGAGCCTTTCATTGGCCAGATCAGCTATTTCGGCGGCAACTTTGCGCCTCGCGGCTGGGGTAACTGTGATGGTCAACTATTGTCCATTGCCAGTAACACGGCGCTGTTCTCTATTCTCGGTACCATGTACGGTGGCGATGGCCGCACGACCTTTGCGCTGCCCGACCTGCGCGGTCGTGCCATGTTACATACCGGCAGCGGCAGTGGGTTGACGCATCGTACTCAGGGTAGCAGCGGCGGTTTGGAACGGGTTCAGTA
>CAZAQV010000081.1:3075-4954 GCA_964487255.1 uncultured Polyangiales bacterium
ATAACCCGCTGCTCATAGCTATCATTGATGACGGTATTCGCAGTAGCCATGCGGAAGTGCGGGATTTTATCTGGCGCAATCCGGATGAGATTCCGGGCAATCGACTCGATGATGACGGCAACGGCTATGTGGATGATGTCTCCGGCTGGGACGTGTCTGATCTCGACAACGATGCCAACCCGCCAGCAACACGCGATGACTTTTATCACGGCACGCATGTGGCCGGCATCATTACCCGTATTCTGCGACAGACCTATGGCGACGGCATTGAAGAACTGGTGAAGCTGGTGCCAGTGAAAACCATTGCCGATAACGCTGAAACCGACTATCTCATGGAAGCGTTTCTTGGCTTCGACTATGCCAATGCCATCGGCGCCGATCTGATCGTCACTGCCTGGGGCATGAATGTCATCGGCCGCTTTGAGCGCGGAGAATTGCAGGAAAGCATCGGTCGTGGTGCACTTGTTGTTGCTGCCAGCGGCAATCTGGCCGGAGAACGGGAACAGTTCCCAGCGGCCATGCCAGAGGTGTTGGCAGTAGGCGCCCTGAATCGGGATGGCCAGAAACGGGAGCTGTCTAGCTTCGGCCAGTTTGTGGATCTGTCGGCACCCGGCGAGGGCATTGTTAGCGCCGGTATTGACAGCGACCAGGCCACTGCCGCGCGTGACGGTTCATCTTATGCCGCCGCCATCGTTGCCGGTGCGGCGGCGGTCGTGCAACTGCAACACCCGCACTACCCGGCAAGCAAGGTGAGTGCCTGTTTGCAGAACACGGCCAGACCACTGGTCAGCGAGACTCGCCTTACCTTTGCCAGGCTGGGCGCCGGGCGTTTGAATATGGAACGTGCAGTTAGCTGCTTATTCGCTGAACGCCGGTCTCCCGAATCCAACCTGCTAACCCTCACCCGTGGCTACTTGCACAGCAATCACAATGAGGTTGCACAATACTGGACCTTGCGTCCTGCCGGCGAATTCAGCGGTATTCGTTTCCGCCGTCAATATGATGTGGCCATGCCCATGTCCGGTCGTATCGAGTTTCGCAGCGCCGGAAACGACCCGCAGTCGGCGGCAGTCAAAGTCGTTGCCAGCCATGAATTGGCCGCCATGCCGGCAGAAGTCTTTATTCCCGGTAAAGAAGTCTTCGTCGATCTGTACCCGAATCAAAGCGGGCAGTCCGACGAGATGTTGATCGCCTACGAAGTGGAGACAATCGATCTCAGTAGCCGATATTGTCGCGGTGTGGAAGCACTGACAATGGAAGGCGCTTTGAGCGATGGCAGTGGCGGCGAGCCCTATTCGCCTAACAGTGATTGCAAGTGGCTGATTACTGCACCGGAAGGCAAGCGCGTGCGCTTTCACTTCGAGCGGCTGGATACTGAGGCCAACACCGATTCCCTGTATTTTTTTGCTGGCGAAGCCACTAACGCGCCGATCATTGCCAATTACAGCGGCAGCGACCTGCCCGCAGAATTCAGGCAGCTGGATTCATGGGGCCGTCAGGTTTTGTTGTGGTTTGTGAGCAACGGCAACAACGAGGGCGATGGCTGGCAGCTGCGTTATGAGTTTGTTGATGCGCCTGTTGATGCACCTATTGATGTATCTATCGAAGAGTCAAACGCGGCGCAATAAACGGGCAACCAAAAGTCTGCTTTCAGTTACCCGTGCTGGTTGGGGAGCTATTGCGTTGATTGCATTGATTGATAGAGACGATACAACATCAGCGCCGCCCGCTTGCTCTGATTGGGCAAGGCTGACATCACACCGGACTCATCCACTGTGTGACCATTGGAACCACTCATTCCCAGGCCATCGATAGCCTTGTCCACCAGACCTGCCGTGAACGACACATCGGCAGCTCCCGCCAGTCTCGGATTAACCGC
>CAZAQV010000082.1:0-4954 GCA_964487255.1 uncultured Polyangiales bacterium
GGTCGGTGCGCTCGGCACCGAGTCAGCGGCCCTCGGCGCCGCGGAGCGCGCGCTGGACGAGGTGTACGACGGCCGCGTCGAGCTGATCTCTCCGTGACCCCTCCTGGCGTCGGCCCCCGGTGGACGGAGGCTCAGCCAGCCAGCCGCGCGCCCGCGTCGGTGATCGCGTCGGCCAGGCATGCCACCGGGTCGGCGAACACGGGCGCGAGCGCCATCTCGGCGGCTCCGAGCAGGACGGAGTCGGCGCCGAGGCCCGGCAGCACCAGGCGCATCGACTCCAGCGTGGGGGCGAGTGCACGCTCGGCCAGCCCGTCCTCGATCTCGGTGCGCAGCATCTGGAGCAGGGGGCGGAAGTAGCCGCCGAGCACGACGACCTCGGGGTTGTAGACGTTGGCGACCGCGGCGAGCCCGCGCCCGATGTCGAGCGCGACCGGTCGGAGGTCCCGTGGCGGTGCCTCGAGGCCGTCCAGGATCGCGTCGAGTCGCGGCAGCTCGTCGTCCCCGCGGCCGATCGCCGCCGCGATCGTGTGGGCACCGACCAGGGTCTCCCAGCATCCCCGGTTGCCGCAGTGACACAGCGGTCCCTGCGGGTCGGAGGTGAGGTGGCCGACCTCACCGGCGTAGCCGCCGCGGCCCTGGATCCGCAGGCCACGGAGGATGACACCGGCACCCACACCGACGTTGCCGGAGATGTAGACCAGGTCGTCGATGCCCACGGCGGCACCACGGTTGTGCTCGGCCAGGGCACCGAGGTCGGCGTCGTTGGCGAGGCCGACCGGGACGTCGAGGCCGAGGGCGGCGAGCACGATCGACCCGAACGACACGTCGCGCCAGCCGAGGTTGGGAGCCTGGCGGACCAGTCCGTCGCTGCGTCGGACCAGACCGGGCACACCGATGCCGATGCCGAGGAGTGGGGCGGCGGCCGGCGCCAACGCCGCCACCTGCCGGATCAGGCCGGCCACCGTGGCGCCGGCCTGCCAGACCTCGGTCTGGTCGCCGAGGGCCGCCTCGCCACGCGCGAGGATCCGGCCGCCGAGGCCGATCCGCGCGACCACCACGCGGTCCACGCCGAGATCCACGGCGAGGACGTACGGTCCGTCCGGGGAGATCCGCACCACCGGTGAGGGGCGGCCGGCGCCGCGCCGGGCGACGGCCGCGCCCGGCTCGGTGAGGCCCAGGGCGTCGAGCTCGGAGACGAGCCCTCCGATGGTGCTCCGGTTGAGGCCCATCTGGCTCGTCAGCTGGGCACGGGTGCGCTCGCCCGACCGGTGCACGTGCTGCAGCAGGGTCCCGAGGTTGTGGCGCCGGACGTTCTCCTGGTTGGTCCCCTCGCCGGCACGGCGCTGATGACGGCTCATCACACCCCTGCGGCCGACCGGCGGCGCCGGGAGATCGCGTCCACGCTGGCGGCGAGGAGCAGCACGCCTCCGGTGACCAGGAAGTTGATGTAGCTCGCCTGGTCGAGGAGGCCGAGACCGTTGGGAATGGTGGCGATCACCAGACCGCCGATGACCGCGTCGATCGCGCGGCCGCGGCCGCCGAAGAGCGAGGTCCCGCCGATCACGGCGGCGCCGACGGCGTAGAGCAGCTCGTTGCCGCCACCGGAGCCCGGCGAGACCTTGCCGGCGTAGGACGCCGCCAGGATGCCGCTCACCGCCGCCATCGTCGAGCAGATCATGAAGGCGCTGACCTTGAGCCAGGTGACGTTGATGCCCGCCCGCCGGGCGGCCTCGGCGTTGCCGCCGACGGCGTACAGGTGGCGGCCGAAGCGGGTCCGGCCCAGGACGAAGGTCCAGAACAGCAGCAGGGCGACCACCACCGGGAGCACCCACGGGATGCCCTGGATCGGGAAGGTCGGGCGCCCCCGGTCGGCGTTGAGCAGCGCCGTCACGCCGAGGACGATGACGGCGAGGACGACGATCTTGAGGAGCACCAGCGACAGCGGCTGGTGGACCAGTCCGCGGCGGACCCGGGTGCGGTGGCGATACATCGCGAGGGCCGCGTAGCCGGCCACGATGAGCACGGCTGCGATCCACCCTGCGGTCACGGGCACGTTGTTGATCGAGAGCCCGCGCAGCACCTCGTCGTTGACCCGGATCGAGCCGCCCGAGCCGATCAGGCGCAGTGGGATCGCCTGGAGGGCGAGGAAGAAGGCCAGGGTGACCACGAAGGACGGGACCTGCACCAGGGAGACCATCAGGCCGATCACGAAGCCGATCAGCGCGCCCATCGCGAGACCGGCGAGCGTCGCCAGCCACCAGCTCGCGCCGGCATCGGCGATCGCCAGCGCGGTGATCGTCGCCGACGCACCGCCCGCCACACCGGCCGACAGGTCGATCTGGCCGATCAGCAGCACGAAGACCAGCCCCATGGCGAGGACGCAGATCGAGCCGGCCTGGACGATCAGGTTGGCCATGTTGCGTGTCGAGAGGAACGTGTCGTTCAGCAGGGCGAAGACGACGAAGAGCACGGCGAGGCCGAGGATCGCGGGCAGCGACCCCATGTCGCCGCCACGGACCCGGTTGAAGTAGTCGCGTGCTGCGGCGCCGAGCGTGGCTGCCTGATGCGTGTCGCCGGCGAACCCACCGTTGTCCTGACCGGTGGTCGAGTGGGGCGCTGCGGCGGTGGACTGGTCGGATTGAGCGGTCATTCTGGTGGTCCTCAGATCGTCGCCGTGGAGAGGTCGCTGATGCCGATGTCGCCCGAGCGGCCGGCCGTGATGAGTTCGACGACCTGGTTGTGGTTGACGTCCTCGGCAGGGACGTCGGCGGCCACTCGCCCGAGGTAGAGCGCGGTGATCCGGTCGGCCACCTCGAAGACGTCGTTCATGTTGTGGGAGATCAGCACGACGCCGAGCCCGCGGTCGGCCAGCGTGCGCACCAGGTCCAGCACCTGCCGGGTCTGGGCGACGCCGAGGGCGGCGGTCGGCTCGTCGAGGAGCACCACGCGTGAGTTCCACAGCACGGCCTTGGCGATCGCCACGGTCTGGCGCTGCCCGCCCGAGAGGCTGGCGACGCTCTGCCGCACCGACTGGACCGTGCGGACCGAGAGCGAGGTCAGCGTCTCGCGTGCCTGGTCCTCCATGGTGAGCTCGTCGAGCGCGATCCCGGTGCGCTGCTCGCGGCCGAGGAACATGTTCTCGACGATGTCGAGGTTGTCGCACAGCGCGAGGTCCTGGTAGACGACCTCGATGCCGAGGTCGGCGGCGTCGCGCGGGCCGTGCACCGTCACGGGCTTGCCGTCGAAGAGGTAGTCGCCGCTGTCGCGCCCGTAGATGCCGGCGATGACCTTGACGAGCGTGGACTTGCCCGCCCCGTTGTCACCCACCAGGGCGGTGACCTGTCCGGGATGGACCTTGAAGTCGACGTCGTGCAGGACGTGGACCACGCCGAAGCTCTTGTTGACCTGGCGGAGCTCGAGCACGGGCTCGGTGGCCGGTGCGGTCATCGCGGGTTTCCTTTCGCAGTGCGGGGCGTGGCGGGCCGGCAGGGAGGAGGACCGGCCCACCACGCACCCTATTGTTGTGGCGAACAACGAATCCGACGCTGATGACGCCGGATCGCGGAGCCTTCTCAGGAGATGCCGGCCTCCGCGCAGAGGTCGGCGTACTCACCGGAGCAGACGTCCTCGGCCGTCTGGCCGCCGTCGTCGATCACCTCGCCGACGTTGTCGGCCGTGATCGACTGGGGCTCCAGCAGGATCGACGGGACGTCCCGTCCGCCCTCGGGGTCCTCGACGGTCCCCGTGGTCTCGGCCTCCTCGCCGCTCGCGAGCGCGATGGCAGCGTCGGCGAGCGCGCCGGCCTCCTGGGTGGCCGACTTGTAGACCGTCATGCACTGGTCGCCGGCGAGGATGTTCTGCAGTCCCTCGACGGTGGCGTCCTGTCCGGTGACCGGCACCTTGCCCGCCTGGCCGTTCTTCTCCAGGATCGAGATGACCGACCCGGCGAGTCCGTCGTTGGCCGCGAGCACACCGTCGACCTTGCCGTCGGCGGCGGTGTAGAGCTGCTCGAAGATCGTCACGGCCTGGTCGTTGTCCCAGTCCGGCACCGCCTGCTCACCGACGATGCTGTAGTCGGACATCTCGTCGAGCACACTGTGGGCGCCGGCGGAGAAGAGCGTGGCGTTGTTGTCGGTCGGCGACCCGTTGAGGTAGACGATGTTCGCCTTCGTGTCGCCGAGGCAGTCAGCGAGACCCTGGCCCTGGAGCTCGCCGACGACGGTGTTGTCGAAGGAGACGTAGTACTCCGCCGAGCCGCCCAGGGTGAGTCGGTCGTAGTCGAGCGTCGCGACGCCCTGTGAGTTGGCCTTCTCCTGGATGGCCGCGCCCGACGCGGAGTCGAGGTTCACGATCGCGAGGACCGTGACGCCATCGGCGATCATCGAGTCCGCGATCGTGGTCATCCGCTCCGCGTCGCCCTCCGCGTTCTGGATGTCGTAGTCGACGCCCGCCTCCTCGAAGGCCGCCTCGAGCGCGGGGCGGTCCGCGCTCTCCCACCGCACCGACGACTCGGTGTCGGGGAGGATGACGCCGATCTTTCCGGTCTCCTCGGCGTCGGCGCCCTCGCCACTGTCGTCACCGCATGCCGTGAGCGCCAGCGAGAGCGTCAGTCCGACGCCGACCGCTGCGAGCGCGCTCTTCCTGCGCTTGAGCTTCACCACTGTGTGCCTCCTTGCCGATATCGGCTGCGGACGACCGACCCTTGGGGGCGGGTCGGTGGACCACAGCCATATGTTGTTCGCCGCAACATATCGAGTGACAGGCGTCACGTCCAGAGGTGAACGAAAACGGCTTACGTGGCCTTGCGTCGACAGCGTCGAAGGCGCCCAGGACGCACGCGGGCGAGAAGCCCCCGCAGCGCGCTTGGTCGGCGTGGGTGGTGCGGCGCTCTCAGCGGGCGGGCGGGGCGTCGTACAGCGTCGCGCGCTCGCGGACGGGGCGGTCGATGCCGGCG
>CAZAQV010000083.1:0-4797 GCA_964487255.1 uncultured Polyangiales bacterium
AGGAGCCATACCTGGTAACGGGTATCGAGGGTTCGAATCCCTCCGTCTCCGCCACCTCCTGGAATTCCGCGCACTGTTACGGACCGATATGAACGGTCGTAATCGTCGGATTTTAGGGCTTTTCAATCGATAAAGAGTCCATACGGGTTCGTATTAAAACGCGTCAGACCAGCGCCAAAGTTATGGCTAAAACTATGGCTGGATTATTGACTGGTGTCGGCTAAAGTCGCGAAATCATGTCCTCGCGCGCGCGTAACAAGCTCAACGTCAAACAGGTCGAGCACCTGAAGAAAGTTGGCATCTATTCCGATGGTGGAGGACTTTATCTCCGGATTCGCGAGTCTGGCCGCTCATGGTTCTTCATCGGAACCGTGAACGGCGAGCGCTTCGAGATGGGCCTCGGCTCCGCGCTAGACGTCTCTCTCGCCAAGGCGCGAGAGAAGGCAACCGAAGTTCGTCATCTCGCCCTTGAAGGTCACGACCCGAGAGTTGTCCGCGACAAGGCGAGTGAAGAAAGCGCGGGCGATGTGAGCTTTGGCAAGTTTGCCCAGCAGTTTGTCGCTGACATCGAGAGCGGCTTTAGGAACCCGAAGCATCGGCAGCAGTGGCGTAATACGCTGGAAACCTACGGCAAGCCAATTGCGAAAATGCCGATCGCCGAAGTCGACACTGATGATGTTCTTCGTTGTGTCCGACCAATTTGGGGGAAGAAGCAGGAGACTGCCTCGCGAGTGCGCGGCCGTATCGAAAAGGTTCTCGATGCCGCAAAGGCAAAAGGGCTGAGAACTGGCGAGAACCCTGCCCGTATGCGCGGGCACCTCGAACATCTTTTACCAAAACGTAGCAAGGCAGCCGTCAAACACCATGCTGCCCTGCACTACGCCGAGATGCCAGCGTTCATGGCGTCCCTTCGCAAGCGTGAGGGGGTTTCCGCTAAAGCCCTTGAGTTTGCTATTTTGACAGCTGCACGGTCCGGCGAAGTTCGCGGCATGACATGGGGCGAGGTCGATCTCGCGGCGAAGCTATGGACGGTCCCTGCGGGACGCATGAAGGCGAGCCAAACCCACGAAGTGCCGCTGAGCGAGCCAGCGCTATCTGTTTTGCAGGCTGTGCACGAAAAAGGACTCGCTGCTGACGATATTGTTTTCCCAGGGCCCAGCGGAAGGGCGCTGTCCGACATGACGTTGTCCGCTGTCCTGAAGCGCATGAAGCGCGATGTGACGGTCCATGGCTTCAGATCGACTTTTCGCGACTGGGCAGGCGACACTACCGCCCACCCACGCGACGTTGTCGAAATGGCGCTGGCCCACGCGGTAGGTTCCGCCACCGAGCGCGCGTATCGCAGGGGTCGCGCCTTGGAAAAGCGCCGGGAATTGATGGTGGCATGGGCAACATATTGCGAACAGTCATTGACTTGACGAGACGGCAAGATCGGCGGGAAGCACGATACAAGCCAACCTTTCGCGCTTCACGTTCGAGCGTATTTGACGGTGGACTGTGGCGTGCTCCTCGGTGCGCTTGACGTGCATCGCAAAGTCCACCGATTGCATGAGTGACCGCCAATCGGGAAAGGTTGCCCGCTGTTGGCGATCGGTGAGGAGCAGTTCTACGCGACCCTTCACTCCACTGCGAACGAAGGCCCCATGCCGTTCGACATCCTCATCGGACAGATTGATCAGGCCGGATTGGCGTAGATCGAGCGTTTCAGAGTCTCGCAGGATATCAGCAACTCGCTGCCGCCAAGGCTTTGCTGTCGGAAGGTCGGCACGATGGCGATGATAGGCTGCAACGCAGGCTGCGCGGCAATCCCATTCAGCAGGCAAGATTCCATGCATTTTGGCGAAGCAACCTGCGGCGTATAAAAGTCCGAAGGCTGAAGAGGCGCGAGTTTTTCCGCGAGCCGTTCCGGCGATACCGACATCGTCTTCGATTACTGCGATCTTTCGTTGGATCTGAGCCTTCAAAGCGTCAGCGCTATGTCCCCGCGCTTCGACGAGACGCTTGAGAAACCGTTGCAGGGGCGTTCCGTAGTGTGCTTCCATTGCGACCTTCAAATGCGTGGCAAGCTCACCCGATGATGAGAAACCTGTAGGTAAGTGATCAAAGACCCCAAGCTCAGACTCACCACCTATCGTGAGTGGGAATAATCGCTGGAGCGCAGCGTCTGCGATGAACGCGTTCGAAGAGGTCAAGCAATCGTAAAAAGGCCGGTTCGATGAACTCCCGAATACGAAGCGGTATGCAGTCCTGTCCTTCGCGAAACGGGTCTCACGTGCCCGCCCATTAGCCATGCTGAACGCGAAGTCCTTGACGAAGGAAGGCCCGCCGCGATCGGCAAGGTTCGCCTCGTCGACGGGATATGGTGCGTCGTTGAACTCCTGGAACCGATCCTCAAAGGCCGCGAGAGTCGCATTGAAGGTGGGCACGTTAGCGGGATTGCCCGAGACTGACGCCATGATTTTCAGGCTTGTGGTTTTCCCTGTTTCGGGAGGGCCGGAGAATTCGAAGCCAAAATTCTCATTGTCTCCGACCATACGCAGGAGAGGAGCTGCCAGTGCACCTAGGACTGCGATCATCGGGATGACCTGCCCGGTCAGAGGAACAGCAATGTTTTCGCGCCAGCCCTTCAGTGTGCCCTTCTTCGCTGCGAAGGTGCGACGCGGGGTAAACATGACCTTCCCCGCTTCGGCGCCCTTCGGTTTGAAGACCTTGCCACACGCAAGGGCGTAATAATCCTTTGTCCAACCTGGCTCTTCCAGCAGCGGGGCGGGACGGAATTGCTGGATAGCGGCGAAGGCATTCTTCAACTCGGTCCAATCACGCGATTGAATGATGACAACGCCTTGGGCAGCGAGGATTTCCTTCGCCTCGTTTTGATTCGATACGAGGGCGCGCTGGAAAACATAGGCAGTCTTCCGCCCGAGAGTGATGGCGAAAACGTTGGACCCGGCCAAGGAACGCTGACCTTCGATTGTCGCCTCCAGCCCATTGGATAGCGTGATGTTGCATACGGAAATCTGTGTCATGATCTTTGTCCTGACCGGTGAGACCGGTGTTTTTTTTGAGTTGAGAGAACTGTTGGACTTCGGGAAAATCACCGGGTTCACCGACAATCGGCAGAACCAATCAGTATTTTCGAGGTCGGTGGACGTGGTTCCAGTCGCGGTGCAGTGTTACCGGGCAATTCCCCCAGAACCCCACTCCCAACACCTCCACGAGGCCCACAGACGCATCAGGCGACAGCATTCGCACTCGGATTGGTTTACCGACGGCGCCGGGTGGGGATCAGTCCTGCCTTGGTCATGCGGAGACCTACCATCAACGTCAGGTTTTCAACCTTCCAGCGGTCGAGCCACAAAAGGACTTGGCTGTGATAGGGTTCACGGATCGCACCTTTCTGCCGCAGACGTGAGCGCCTGCCGTTCCCATCAATGTGGATGGGGCGTGCTGGCCAGAAGGACTGCACCACATAGGTGATGGGTTCCGGCATGTTGACCAGAGGCTTGCGACGGATCCAGACCCTGCGGAACACAGGCGATGGACTACCGTCGGGAAGTAGCCGGGTGGACCTGTAGTTCCCCATCGTCCTGATCCGATCGAGAACAGGGACCATACTCTTGGTCAGAGCAATGTGCAGATGGAGCCGATAGACCTTTGCAATCGGATCGAACTCGCCATGCAGGTAGGCAAACAACCATCCATCGATAGCCTTGATACCCGCTCGGTATAGGTCGGTCCGGAATCGTCTCAGCAGCTTCGCGGGGTCTGTGTCCCACAACGCATCAGGACTGAACTCCCATGAGCGCAAGATGATCGTCGCGGTGGTGTGCCGACGTGTGATGCGCATCAGCTTCCACAAATGGCCTGCGATGCAGATACGCAACCACCGCATATAAAGGTGACAGGCTAGCGTCGGGGCGTATTCGCCAGTCCTTGCCGCTGTTTCCAGATCGACTTGTATCCGACGGGCACGGGCTTCCTCATCAGGGTCCAGAATGCCCTTTGCGATTGTCCTCGACAGACCACGTGCCCGACGGACATCTTCTCGCTTACTATCTTGTTCCGTTTCGAAACGGACCTCGCCGCTAGGGTTCGTGGTGCGCTTGTCGACCCGATAGATCGTTCCGGGAGGGCGTAGATCGCTGATACCTAGCCCAGGCATCACTTGCCCTCCACAAAGGCCATCACGCTCTTCAATGTGACGCGAGAGCAGCCGTCTATGTACCGGCGCTCCAAAGCGCCCCGGGACATGAGTTGGAAAGCCTTCGAACGACCGATCGAGAGAATGCGCTGAACATCTTTGACCGTCACCAACTTCGCATCACGCGGGATCGAGTTTTCAATTTCTCGCAATGGGTCATGTTCGACCGGACTAAGGCGATCCGGGCACGCGTTAGGATCATAGGAACCGGGGAAGGGGATGATTTCCGCCTCCATGACGTCGGGATCAGGTGTTTCATCATTAGTCATTGTTAACCTCGGCAATAGACGCGTGAGGGCACTCGCTCAGCGAAGGTGCTGGCGATCCATGCAATCAGCTTGTTGAAATTTAGCGGGTGAGGGTCCTCAACCTCATTTGGGGAATCTGGTCATTTCCACCCCCACAACTTGGCTTTGATGCGCGCGACGTTGACCGCCATGAATGAAGGGACGTCATCGGGCATTTCGTCAAAATCATGTGCGAACCCGCCCTCGGCCATCCAGAGATAAATAACTTGGACGTATTTTTGCGAGGCCTTGGCGGGGCTGATGGCGAACATGAGATCCCGCCATTCGAGATAATGCCCAAATTTGACG
>CAZAQV010000084.1:0-4507 GCA_964487255.1 uncultured Polyangiales bacterium
CCGGCACGACGCTTGCTGTGAGTTCGGACCATGCAATGCAAGTCGAGAAGCACACCGCGCCGATGGATGCACGGTCCGCTCGGGGTGATGATGGCCATCGCGATACTCACAGCGACCGCTTGCATGGGCACGGTGCACCACAATGAAACGCCACAGCTACAAGGAACGAGCGCAACGCTCGTCAGTGGTGAGCAGCTCTACATCAATGGCGCACAGTTGTTCAATGCCGCAAGCACGTTCTACTGGGAGCAGGTAGCGGGGCACAGTACGAAGGTGGCACAGCATGTGCAGCTGCGTAGAGCCGAGGGAGTGGGGTCGGAGTGATGCGAGAAATGTTGCGAGATGCTCGAGGCAACACCTTTCAGACGTGGGCGTTCTTGGGGGTTCTGTTCGGTGGCGTGGCCATGCTCACGGCCCCGCTTTTTGCCAACGCCTTCGACGAAAACATCAAAGAACGATCGTCGGGCGAGGTCCAGCCCCGGCAAATCGAATCATCTATCCCGGCGGGTGGCGAAAGCAGCGCGATCCACACGGCAGGGTCCGGAATCACGCTGGGGAGCGCGCTCGAGCTCGAACTCGGCAGCGCGAGCTCGGCGTCCAACGGCGACTATCTTGAGGCACCGGACTACGAAGGGCCTGGCGTCCCATGGGGCAACATTCTCAAAGGCGCCGCGATTCTCGGAATTGGCGTCGCGATCCTTGTAACCGCGCCGTTTAGTCTCTCAGGCCTCGCGCTCGTGGGCCTCGCGGTCGCCGCGTCGGTTGCCGTCGCCACCACCCTCGAACTCGGCGAATGCGTCTTCGGCGACGAGGCGTGCACGGAGGCGTTCGACCCAGCACTTGGCGTCTACGACTCGGTCACGGGCTTTGTCCAGCTTGGTTACAACTATGCGACCGACCGCCAGTTCCGCGACGCGCTTCACACGCAAGTCCGCGAAGACCCTTGGGGCGTCGCTTCGGGCATTGCCCAGCCTTTCATTGACTGCGTCATGCAAGGCGACAGCCGCAGCTGCACGAGCGGCGTTACCGACCTTGCGATGCTGCGCGTCCCAGTCACCATCGGCCGTTCCGTGACCGCAAGTGGCTTTCGCGCCGCCGGACGCGGCGGGCGTTTGGTCGACGGCATCGAAAACGGCTTCATTCGTACGGCCTGGCGTGCGCGTCACGGCGGCGGCATCAACGCAGCCGGAACCGCAGCCCTCGCCGACAACGCACTCAGGCGCGTCGCCGACAACGCGACGGGGGTACACAACGGCAGCTTCGCGCAGGGTGGCACGCTCGATGCCGCGACGGTCGATGCGTTCTTCGAAGGTCCGGTCGCAGACGTTATCGCAGCGGGCGACCCCAACGCCTCGATGATGTTCACCACCCTTCCCGGACAACACACGCCGGCAGAACTCTTCGCGCGCGCCCACGATGCGGGTTTTGAAAACGCTGCGGTCTACATCGGCAACGACGGCGCTTTGCAGGTCACCGGCGCACGCGTGCAGCCGGGCACCTACGCCGGCGACCCCAACTTTTCGACCATTGTCGTGGACAGCAACATCAACCCGCTCGTTCCTTTCGACCCGGAGCTGCTGCGAGGCCTTCCCGAGGGTACCTACGTGAACTATCGCGTCAGAGGTATTCACGGGCTCTCGCAAGTCGAAACCGGAATGAACAACTTCGTGATCGATGGAAACGCAACGTTCCTCGACGCCAACCGTCAGCCCATCAACTTCGAAGCTGGCGCCGACGGGTATTGGTCGGTCAACGGACGACTCGAAGTGCGAGGTAACACCGTTTTGGAGTCGAACGGCGTCTTTATCGACCAGGCGCTCGCCCGCGGTGCCGACACGCCTGCGGACATTGCAGCACGAACCGAAGCGCTCACCTGCAACACCTCGTTTGGGACCTGCGCACCATCCGCGCTTCGCAACGCCCGCGATGCCAATATCGCTGGGTACCCGGCCGAAATTGTCGAGATACTTTCAACGAATCCAGCCAGGCCACGCGCACACGCGGTCGCAGCGGTCACCCTGCCCGATGGTTCGGTCCAGTACCTGAGCTGGGGCAACGCGTACGACAGTCTCGACGAAGTCGCGGCTGTCCTCGGCTGGGGAGATGAATTCGTCGTGCAGCTGCAAAACGACGTTCTTGGGTACGGTTTCGCCGACCGTGGCCCCTTTGGTGCCAACCAGCTGCCGGACGTCGCACGAATCTCAAGGCTGCAAACGGCGCTAAGCTACGGCGGACTTCAAAAACTCAGCAGTACCATCAGTACCATCTATCACCAGCAGGCCAACCTTGCGCCAGGCCAGACGCACACCCTGATCGCGGGCGGGTACGAAATCGAGTTCAATGCCTACGAGATTGTCGATACGCGCCTTCATACGCCGCCGCCCGCGCCGCCCGCGCCGCCTCCCCCGCTGCGCCCACGCGCAGAAAAATATGCACACACCGCGCGGCACCACACCGCCGCGCCCCCATAAAGTTGTTTCAGTCCACTCGGGTCGACCAAAAACACCCCTGCTGCTGCGCTTACGTCTCTTGCTTTTTCAACGCGCGGAGAAAACTGCAAAAGCGCGCGACCAAGCTCTTCTTCACAGATGCTGACTTGTTCATGAGTCACACGCGCCGCACGCAGGGTCGGCACCAAATCGAGTGCAGTCCCCAAACGCATGCCAGCTCGAAGCCCTTTTTCGGCGCGCCTGCAGATTGACAAGCCCCAGTGTTTCCTCGCCTTGTTTTGACGCGGATCTGTTCTGCAGCACTGCCACGGCTTCACTTCGCCAGTTTTCGTTTTCTTTGAGCAAGAGTTGTAAGGCGAGGCGCGGAAAAACAGAACACGCCACCGGCTCGGACGCCTTTTGCCCTGATCCCGGCTTACCGCTTCCTCCAGTCATGTTGCTTTGGCGAAGAGGGCGCCGTCGGGCTCATCGCGATCGAGGCGAAGCAGCTGTGAAGTAACGGGCGACGGTGTCTTATTCCGAAGTACCGTGCCTTTGCCCTGTGCATAACGGATACGCACGGGGTGTCCTCCACATCGCAAGGCAAGTCGATCGGGTACACCGACTGGACGCACGCAAACTGACGCGCCGGCACCTTCGTTGCCCGGCGGCTGCTTGGCGATCGTCGAACACGGTACAGACCGATGACATCGTTGACAGAATAGACCGGAAACATCGCTGACAGATGGGGCTGGGCCAGATTGGCTCGATGCCCTGGAAGAGCAGCGATGAAATGGACGAAAAACGAGCGTTTATCGAACGAAAACTGGCCGGTATGGCCATGAGCGAAAACTGTCGTCTCAGCGGTATTACGCGGCAGACAGGCTACAAGACGTGGAATCGGTTCAAAGCCGAAGGAGAGCAAGGTCTTGTGGACAAGAGCCGAGCTCCAAAGAGCAACAGCCGGGCAGTGAAAGGCTCGACGATAGAGCTGCTGGTGGAGCTTCGCCAAAAGCAGCCTGGGTGGGGACCACGCAAGCTCATCGATGTCGCGGCCCAAAGCCATCCGGGCATCAAGATGCCTGCACCAAGCACGCTCGGCGAGCACCTCAAAAAGCGCGGCTTGGTCAAAAAGCGCACCCGCCGAGAGCGAGCCGCGAAGTATCACACCGAGCTTGGCGGCTATCATGGACCTAACGCAGTTTGGTGCGCTGACTACAAAGGGCAGTTTATGTGCGGCAATCGCAAACTTTGCTATCCGCTGACCATCTCCGACGGTTACAGCCGAATGCTTCTGCGTTGTCACGGCGCTTCGGGAACAGGTTTGCGCACTGCCAAGAAGGTCTTTGATGCTGCTTTTCGTGAGTTTGGGCTGCCTGATGCCATCCGCACCGATAACGGCACGCCCTTTAGCGGCATCCATGGCCTAAGCCAGCTTTCGATTTGGTGGGTGATGCTTGGCATCGTTCCGCTTCGAGGTCGTCCGGGGAAACCTTCGGACAACGGTCGGCATGAACGTATTCACAAGACCATGGTCGATGAGCTTTTGCAGTTTCGTATCGCGCCCAATCTACGCGCACAGCAACGCGACTTCGATGTCTTCACCAAGACCTACAACGAAGTGCGTCCCCATGATGCACTTGGCGGCAAAACACCCAGCGAGGTCTTCACCAAATCGACCAGGCTTTATCCGACTAAGCTCCGAGAGCCGGCCTACGCCGAGCACACCGAGGTGCTGCGCGCAGACCGCCAAGGTCGCATCAAGCTCGGACGCCGAACTATCGCTCTGAGCCCTCTGCTTGGGCAGCTACCCATTGGCACTACAGCTGCATCCTCATGTGAATCTGCAGGCATACAAAACGTATTCTTTGGTCCCATTCAGCTGGGCTACATCCACCCCAAACGAGGCTTTTTGCGAGGTCGGCCACCTCGTGGCACAAATCCCAACCTACACACCAAACACACAACCCGAGTGTCAGCGATGTCTCCGGTCTAAAGTGTCAGCGATGTTTCCGGCCGTGCACTCTGCGTACGATCAGGCCAGGCATGGCGAAGAAGTCGGTAGCTCGGAACACGAT
>CAZAQV010000085.1:0-4411 GCA_964487255.1 uncultured Polyangiales bacterium
TCGCGCTGATGGCGCTGGCGCTCGAGCGGCGGGTGCCGGCCTCGGCCAACGGGGTCGTCGACGAGGGCGAGCCCGCGGTTCCCTGATCGGATCGGTCGACGGCGCGCGTCGTCCTCGCCGTCACGCCGGACCACGACCGGACGAGAAGGCGCCGCCGCCGAGGCCCGGGGGCCTTGTGTCGTCGCCACTCGGGAGGTCGGCGTCGAGATCGGCGAGCACCACCTCGACCCCGTCATCGAGCCCGTCGACGATCTCGGTGCGGCTGGCGCCGACGATGCCCGTCGTGACCCGCACGCGCGTGACCTCCTCGCCGTCGAGCACCGTGACCACCCCAGCGGAGACCGCGGAGGTGGGCACCGTGACCACGTCGGTGGCCTCGCCCGTGGCGACCGCCACGCCGACGGTCGCGCCGATGGCGGTGCCGCCATCGTGGTCGGCGAGGGTGATGGTGACGGGATACGTAGCGTCGGCGCCACCACCGGGCACGGTCGCGGAACTGTCGGTCTCGATGTCCTCCGGAGAGCGCTGGATCCTGCTGACCGTGCCGTCGAGCTGGGTGTCGCTCCCGACCGGGGTGACGCTCGCTGCCTGGCCGACCCGGAGCTGACGCGCCTGGGCCGCCGTCGTGCCGAGGTCGACCGTGGTCAGCCCATCGCCGATCAGCACTGCGATGGTGGTTCCGGCGGTGACCTCCTCGCCGGGCTCGACCGACAGCGACACGATCTCGCCGTCGACGGGAGCACGGACGACGGCTGCGTCGAGCGCGTTGTCGGCCACGACCACTGCCGCTTCGGCCTCGTCGATCGCCGCCTGGTCCTGCGCCAGGGTGGCTGCGGTGACCGGCTCCGATCGGCCGAGCCCGTCGCCGCCGCTCTGCTGGTCGCCCACACCCTCACCGGTCGTGCCCGACGTGCTCGGGCTGTCGGTGTGCTGGGCCGCATCCGGCTGCAACGACGCGGACGGCTCACCGGTCGTCTCCGGTTGCGTGGTCGCCTCCGGCTGGACAGTGCTGTCGGCGACGCCGGCCGCGGCACTCAACGTGTCACCGAGCGTCTCGAGGGAGGTCTGCAGCGCCTCCTGGGCGCATTGCACCTCGGCCTGGGCGGACTGCACTGCCCACAACGCCTGCCGGCAGGCCTCACTCACCCGGCCGGCCTCGTCGTTCGGCTTGTTGGCCGTGTCCTCCGACGGCTCCCCCATCGGAGTTTCGACGGACAGGTCCGGCCCATCGGTCTCGGTGGGCGTGGCCTCGATGGCACAGGCCTCCTGCTGCGTCGTCAGCGCGGCATCCGCCGTGCCCAAAACTGTGGTGGCGGCGGACTTCGCCTCGGTGACCGCGGTCTGCTGCTCCTCGAGGTCGGCCAGCGCGTGCCGGAGCGCATCGGAGTCGCTCCCGCCGCCTGCCTGCCCGGCGTCCGTCCCACCGGCGCTCTCCGCATTCGAGCTCGTTCCCCCGGATTCAGTCCCGGTCGCATCGTTCCCGCCCGCGCGGTCGCGATCCGAGTCGGTCCCACCCGAGCCGCCGCTGCTGGTCGCGCCAGACCCGTCGCCCTCGGTGGCCGCCGCGACCGTGTCGGCCTGAGCGTCCTCGTCGGTCTCCAGTTGGGCGCGGGCGGCCGCGAGGTCGGCCCGCGCACGGGTCAGGTCGGCACGCAGCGACGTACGGTCGAGGACCCCGATCCGTTGTCCCTCCTCGACCCGATCGCCGACCTCGGCCACGACCTGCGTCACCTCACCGTCAGCGCCAAAGGCGAGATCGGCGCGGCCGGTGTCGCTGACCGTGCCCGTGAGCGACAGGGTCTGAGCGACATCGGCGACGCTCGCCGTCGCTGTGCGGTAGGCCGGCTCGGCGTCGGCCACGACCGCGTACGTCGCCCCTCCGCAGCCGAGTGCCGCTACCACCACGGGCAGAGCGATCCGGCGGAGCCTGGTCACCAGGCGCCTTCCGGGCGCGTTCCGCGGGCGAAGGCGCACTCGCCGTCCACGGGGTCGCTGACCCGCACCCGATCGGCAGTGACCGCGCCGACGTCGTCGGTCTCGCCGGTGGCGGTCACACAGCGGCCGACAGTCAACGCATCCGACTCCGCAGCGACCTCCACGGTGTAGGTCGTGTCGCCGTCGACCTCGACGGTCGCCTCGCTCTCGGCGTCGTCCCGTGTGGGGGTGACGGTCAACACGCCCCCGTTGACCGCAGTCACCTCGCCGACCGCCCCTCGTCCGCCAGCGCGGGGCATACCGCCCTCGGGCGCCTCACCGTCGGGCATCACACCCTCGGCAATGTCGCCCTCGGGCCGGTCGTCGGGCGCGCCCTCCGGCAGGTCGCTCGGGGCGTCTGCCGGTGGCCCGCCGCCGCCCGGTCCACCGCCGAAGCCGGTCGAGCAACCGTCATCACCGGCCGCACGGATCGCGACCGTCTCCGCGGTGATCGCGGTGTCGGTCACACCGGCGTCGGTCGCCTCGACCTCGGTGCCGACCACCACGCATGCCCCGACCTCGACATCGCTCAGCGATCCGGCGACCTGGTCGGCCACCTCGGTGGTGTCGGTGACGATGACGGCCACCTGCCCGTTCTGCTCGTTCTGCACCTGGAGGGTGCCGCCGTCGACCGCGGCGATCTCGCCGCTCGCGCCGGGGATACCATCCCGGGGCACCCCGCCTCCGCCGTCGTCGGGGGCCTTCTGACTGGTCGAGGTGTCCTCGGTCGCCGCGTCGTCACCCGAGCCACACGCAGCGAGCGTGAAGGCAAGTGGAAGGACCGCGGCGAGGGCAAGCGGTCGGAGGGCATGCTGGTTCATCGTCATCCTTCGGTGGGTCGTCATTCACTGCGGAGTGCGTCGATGGGGGTGAGCCGAGCGGCACGGCTGGCGGGATAGACGCCGAACCCGATGCCGAGGGCGAGGGAGGTGCCGAGCGCGGCCGCCACAGCGACGCCCGAGATCGCCACGGGCTGGTCGATGAGACCCGGCAGGATGTGCGCGCCGGCGTACCCGATGAGCACGCCGACGAGGCCTCCGACCAGACCGAGCATCCCGGCCTCCACGAGGAACTGGCGGCGGATCGCCGGCGGCGTCGCGCCCAGCGCCTTGCGGAGCCCGATCTCGCGAATGCGCTCGGTCACCGAGACGAGCATGATATTCATGACCCCGATGCCACCGACCAGGAGCGAGATCGCGGCAACACCGCCGAGCAGCACGGTGAGGGTCCGGTTGGTCTCGTTGGCCGTCTCGACCAGCGAGTCCTGGGTGGTGATGGTGAAGTCAGCATTGGTCGAGGTGACACCGTGGAGGTTGAGCAGGAGAGCGTTGACCTCCTGGTACGCCGCCGACATCGACTCCTGTCCGGCTGCCTGGACGTAGATGGTGCTGACCGATTCCGTCGTGGCACCGGAGATCCGTACGGCAGTGCCGATCGGCATCATCACCTGGTCGTCCTCACTCGCGCCCGTGGCCGCGGAGCCGGACGACGCGAGCACTCCGATCACCGTCACCGGCGTGCCGCCGACGGTGAGGGTCTTGCCGACCGGGTCCTGGGCGCCGTACAGCTCGCTGGCGGTGTCCGGGCCGAGTACGGCGACCGCAGCCGCGTCGGTCGCCTCCCCCTCAGTGAAGAACCGGCCACTGGTCAGCTCTCGCGCCCGCACCTGGGGCCAGTCGGTCGTCGTACCGACCACCGAGCTGGTCCAGTTGGTCTCGCCGGCCACCAGCGTCGCGCTGCTGGACGTCGTCGGCGCGACAGCCGCGGCGTCCGGCACCACGTCGGCGTCGGCCACGGCCCGCGCGTCAGCGAGCGTCAGGGTCGAGGCCGACCCGAGGCCGCCGCGCATGCCGGAGGAGTCCGTGCTGCTGCCGGGCGAGACGATCAGCAGGTCCGAGCCCAGGGTGTCGATCTGCTCCTCGACCTCCTGCTGCGCACCCTGGCCGAGCCCCACGGTGAGGATCACCGACGAGATGCCGATGACGATGCCCAGCACGGTCAGCAGCGAGCGCATCCGATGGGATCGGATCGCCGCCCAGCCGGTGCGGAAGGTCTCCCACCAGCTCATGACACAACCTCCGCCGCGCGGACGTCGGAGGTGATCTCGCCGTCGCTGATCACCAGGTTGCGCGCCGCGCGGGCCGCGACCTCGTGCTCGTGGGTGATCACCACGATGGTGCGACCGACCTCGTGCAGCTCGTCGAGCAGCCCGAGCACGTCGGCGGTCGACGTCGAGTCGAGATTGCCGGTCGGCTCGTCGGCCAGCACGAGCGCCGGCTCAGTCACCAGCGCCCGCGCCACTGCGACCCGCTGTTGCTGACCGCCGGACAGCTCGCCCGGACGGTTCTCGATGCGGTCGCCGAGCCCGACCCGCTCCAGGGCCGCCACGGCCCGCTCGCGGCGCTCGACGTGCCCGACGCCGGCGTACACCAGCGGC
>CAZAQV010000086.1:0-4333 GCA_964487255.1 uncultured Polyangiales bacterium
GACGGGGCTGCGGTTCAAATCTGATGAAGGGTCGCAGTAGCGTCCGGCGTGACAAACCTGACACGTTTCTGACACAAGCCGACGCGAAACAGTGCGAAACGGCGAAGCCGGCCGAAACGCGAATCTCCTGCTCAGATACCGATTCCGGCTGAACCCCCAGGTCAGCGCACTGCTCTGCCGTTTCTTCACACGGCAGAGGTCACTGGTTCGATCCCAGTAGCGCCCACAACGGGGGTCCCTGGTAGACGGGGCATCCGTTGTCTCGGCTCCCGGTCAGCAACGCGACCCGGCAACGGTCACTGCGACTCGCATCGACGGGAGTGGCCCCGGGCGGCGTCTCAGTCGTGGAGCGTGGCCGACGAGAGTCGATGCCACATCGCCGCCATCTCCGCCGGCGTGTAGGGCATGTCGTGGTCGAGCCACCAGGTGACCAGCGAGAGGAGCGAGCCCGTGAGATAGGAGGCGTGCACGTCGGGGGCGACGCCGTGCACCGGCGACCGTTCCGCCACCTGGCGTGCCCTCCGGTAGATCCGATCGGTGATGGCGTTCATGGCCAGGACGATCCCACGGCTTCCGATCAGCTTCCGGAACAGCCGGTGGTGCTCCCCGAGATGCTCGAACAGCTCCTCGGCAGGTAGCAGCTCCCCGTTCTCGGGGTCCAACAGGCCTTCGGTGAACCTCTCGAGGCTCGAGATGAGGAGGTCGTCCTTCGTCTCATAGTGGGCGTAGAACGTCGACCTCCCGATGTCCGCACGGTCGATGAGATCCTGGACCGTCATCTTGTCGTAGCCCTTCTCCAGCATCAACTCGAGCAGCGCGTCCTCGAGCCGCTGCCTCGTCCTTCGTACCCGCCGATCCTCCATCTCGATCCGCCCTTCCGCGCAATGCGCGTCGTTTCGTCCGTTTCCGGTCAGTTCCGCCCGATCACGCGTTGACCGCCAATCGAGACATCCATACGCTAGCGAACATCATGTACGAAAACCTACATAATGTTCGAGTCGACGTGCGCGACGTGCACCACGTCTACGAGACACCGGCCGGGGCCTTCCCCGCCCTCCGGGGCGTCTCCTTCGCGGCCGTTGCCGGGGAGTTCGTCGCCGTCGTGGGCCGATCCGGCTCCGGGAAGTCGACGCTCCTCAACATGATCACCGGGATCGATCGTCCCACCAGCGGCTCCGTCGTGATCGACGGCGACGACCTCACGTCGATGAGCGAGGGGAGACTCGCCCGCTGGCGAGCCGAGCACGTCGGCCTCGTGTTCCAGTTCCAGCAGCTGCTCCCCACCCTCACCGTCGTCGAGAACGTGCTGCTCCCGATGGACTTCGCAGGCCGTCGGGGCCCCGGAGCGGTCACGACGGCAATGACCCTGCTCGAACGCGTGGGCGTCGCCGACCAGGCGGACAAACTGCCCTCCTCGCTCTCGGGAGGCCAGCAGCAACGGGCATCGATCGCCCGCGCCCTGGCCAACGATCCCTCGGTCATCGCCGCCGACGAACCCACCGGGAACCTCGACTCCCACACCGCCGACACCATGCTCGACCTGTTCAGGAGCCTCGCCGACCAGGGCAAGACCGTGGTCATGGTCACCCACGAGCGGGACATCACACCCTGGACCGACCGTGTGGTGACCATGTCGGACGGCCTCCTCGCCGAGGGCAACGGCGCACGGGAGGCCATCGGTGGCTAGGGGCGCCCGCTGGCGGAAGATACGCCGGGACTTCGCACCGAATCGGGGACGAACGATGCTGGCAGCCCTCGCCGTCACCGTGGGAGTCGCGGCCGTGGGATCGGTGGCAACCGCCCTCTCCGTGCTCGACCGCGAACTCGACGCCGCCTACCGCTCCTCCAACCCGGCATCGGTCGTGCTCACGATCCCCAACGCCACGGACCAGGCGATCGGGATCGTGGAGTCGCTCCCCGAAGTGGAGGCCGTCGAACGCAGGCGAGAGGTGCTCGGACAGATCGAGGACGCGGCCGGAGACCGACTGCCAATCGTGCTCGTGGCGGTCGAGGGACCGCCCTCCATCGGCCGGTTCCTCCGGGCGCCCGACACCCCCATGCCGGGGCCAGGGGAGATGGTGGTCGAGCGCTCCTCGTTGCGGGAGACCCCGATCGCCGTCGGCGAACACAGGAGGGTCCGGGTGGGGGGAGCCGGCGAAGCCGAGCTCACCGTGAGCGGCATCGTCCACGATCCCGGACGAACCCCCGCCTGGCTCACCGGTGCCGTCGTCGGCTTCGTGACGCCGGACACGCTCGGACTCCTCGGACTGGATCCGACGCTCGACCGCCTCCTGGTGCTCGCCGATCCGGGGAACGATCGCGCCGCGAACCAGCGTCTCGCGTCGACCCTGCGGACCGGGCTGGAGCGAGCCGGCATCGAGGTCACGCGGGTCGAGGTCCCCGTCCCCGGGGAGCACCCGTCCGCCCGGGTGCTCAGGACCCTGCTGTACATCCTCCAAGGGTTCGGGGTCGTCGCGCTCCTCACCGCAGGCGCGCTCGTCGCCATCGTCATCTCCGCGCTGCTCCGCCGCGAAGCGCGGTCCATCGGCCTCATGAAAGCCATCGGCGGAGGAGCAGGCCAGATCGCCGGCATGTACCTCGGAGGGGTCGCCGCCCTCGGCCTCGTCGGCACGGCGATCGGGATCCCGTTCGGGCTCGCGGGCGGGCGCGCCTACGCGGCCTTCGCGGGCTCGCTGCTCAACATCGACATCACCGACCCCTGGCCCGACGGTGGGGTGCTGGTCGCGCAGGTGCTGGTGGGCCTCGTCGTCCCCGTGCTGGCGGCGACACCGCCGGTGGTGCGAGCAGCCCGTACGACCGTCCGGGGGGCGCTCGACCTCCAGGCGACCGGCCGCCTCTCCACCCCGACGATCCGCCGCATCCGCCGCCGCCTCCTCACCCTCGGCGCGGGCAACGTCAGGAGGGTCCCGGTACGAACGGCGCTCACCGTCGGCGCGCTGGCGCTGGGAGGCGCCGCCTTCATGGTCGCCCTCAGCACCGGCGCCGCCTGGCAGAAGGCCGTGGACGCCGAGTTCTCCGAAGTCCGGAACTACGACCTCGAGATCGCCCTCACCGCGGCCGCGCCTCTCGAGCAGCTCACCGAGACCATGCAGGCGATCGAGACGGTGGAGGGATTCGAGCTCTGGACGAGGCAGGAGGCGCAGGCACGAACGGCCGCCGGTGTGGGCGAAGCCTTCCCCCTGTACGTCATCCCTGCCGGGACGCAGATGGTCACCCTTCCCCTGCTCGACGGGCGACTCCCCGCACCCGGCGAGGACGCCACCCTCGTCACCACACAACTCGTGGACGACCCGAAGCCCAGTCCGGGCGACGAGCTCTCGCTCGACGTCGCCGGCGAGGTCACGACGTGGACCGTCGCAGGGGTCGTCAAGCGTCTCGCCGGCGGCCCGACCGGCGCCGCATTCACCACCCCGACCCGGCCGCCCACGACGGCCAACCACATCGTCGTGGCCTCCACCGGTGACCCGGACCGCGCCGCACGGGACGCCCAGGAGGCGCTGCACGACCGCGGCATCGCCGTCGCCTCGGTCACCACCGCCGCAGACGCGAGAGAAGCGCTCGACGATCACCTCTACATCATCGTCGGCCTCCTCCTGGTCGTCGCAGGGCTGGTCGCCGTCGTCGGAGGGCTCGGCCTCATGGAGACCCTGGCCACCGGCGTCACCGAGCGCCGCCGCGAGATCGGGGTGATGCGAGCGCTCGGGGCGGGAACGTCGACGCTGCTGAGAATCCTCTCCTCCGAGGCGCTCGCCATCGCCGTCATGGGTTGGGGAGTGGCGCTCATCCTCGCCGTGCCCGGCACGGCAGTCGTGGCGTCGACGACCGGGACGCTCTTCACCGGAGCTCCCCTGGAACCGGCGTTCTCGCCCTGGGGAGTGGGCCTCTGGCTGGGCCTCTCCGTCATCGGCGCCCTCGTCGCGGCCGGGCTCCCCACCCTCGAGATCTCCGAGTCACCCGCAAGCCGGGTGCTCGCCTACGAATGAAAGGAAGTGAGATGAGTACACGTTCCACACGTGTTCGAGCAGCCCTGACCGCAGCGGTGCTCACCCTGATCGTCGCCGCCGTGGGCGGCCTGGTGACGCTGGCGGTGATGCTCCATGGATGAGCAACGAACGTTCCTCAGGATGCCCTCGAAGGCCGTGCGCATCCACGCCATCATCGTCGGGCTTGCGATCTGGGTGATCGGCGCCGTCGTCCGCTGGCTCGTCCCCGACTTCTCGGTGGTGTGGGTCGGCCTGGCGGTGATCGCCGTCGCCCACCTGGGACTGATCGTCGCCGTCGGATCCTGGATCCTCGACCGCGTCGCCGGACG
>CAZAQV010000087.1:0-4290 GCA_964487255.1 uncultured Polyangiales bacterium
CGCCGAGACCTTGCACCTCTGCGCGCTGGGGACCTCCTTGCGCACTTCGAATGTACGAGTGGCCGACTTCATCGAATACTTCAACGCCGTCCTCGCCAAACCCTTCAAGTGGACCTACCGAGGAAAGCCTCTGCAGGCCGACGCCTAACAAGCGTGGATCGCTATTCTTGCCAGCCTCATCTAGTGCCGTGACCACGAAGTTCTGAGCCCATCCGCTGCGCAGCAAACCGAATTCGGTTGTCGTTCAAACTTGAATCTACGCTGCAGGTCCGGCGTTTTCTCTCCTACGATTTCGCTCCGCTGCTATGCGGCTGGGGATCACAACCTCGCGGTCACAGCACTAACAGGAGGCGGTGACGGGCAGGGCGCGGCGTCCGATTTTTCCGAGATGCAGGTTCATCATGCGGCTGACCGCGACGGTCTCGTTTTCCTGCATTTCGTTCCAAACATTTTCGCCTTTGATGACTTCGCTGGAAATGACCAGGTGATTGACAAAGCCCGAGCGTGTTGGCGACTCGCACTGCGGAGCCAAGTTCGGGCAATGGTCGCGGTCGCTGCAGCGCGTCTTTTGATGATGTCGAGGTCAAAAGTTGCTCGCGCGTCGAGACACGTGCAGTGTTCATTGTAATCATTCAGCGTGTTGCGATACACGCTGTAGTATCGTACATGGCGCAACGAAAACTCCTTGCCCGACCTTGGGAGGTCCATCATCTTGAGTGCATGAACAGTTCGCCCCCCCTAAAAATAGACTGAAGTCACGCAGCACGGTTTGTGGTTGGAACGGGAAGCTGCTTCTCCGAATTTCTATCGGTGCGCTCGTTGTTTGGAGTCTGGATGTTCAAGCCTCGCAGGCTCAGTATGCAACACCGCTTTCTCAGATTGTCCGGCACACCTCCGCGATTGTTGAGGGCACGGTGGACCGAATTGAGAACGAATACACGGACCAAACGGGTCCTTGGACTAGGGTTTACTTGCGTTCCTTGAAGGTGCACAGGGGTAAAGTCGCTCAAGGTGAGCAGCCGAACCGACTTAGTTTCGTGCAACGTGGAGGAAAGCGACCAGGTGGTGATTTGGTTGTATCGACCAACGTCACCTTCGTAATCGGGGAAACGTATCTGTTTTTCTTTTCCAACTCGGGTTGGATCATTGCGCCGTATCACTCGCTCCCTCTTCGGATAGCTGACATCGCTGGCCGCAAGATCTTGCTAGGTGAGCACCAACGTGCAGTTACCGGCATCAACACGTCAGCTCCAGAGTTTTCAGGCGCACCTCTTTTCGATGACATTCACGCGACGTTGTTTCCGACCGAACCAAGGACCGATAGCTTCGTACGGCGACCACAAAGCACCGTTCCCGTGAAAGCGATGAGCGTGCAAGCCTTTCTCAATGGCCTAGATACTTCGCTTGCGCCGCTTGGAGTCCGAGCGAACGGTGTCTTTCAACCCGAACCGTCGACTCGTTCCAGACGAATACAGCTGACTCCGCACAAGGGGTATGGGCCGCCTCCCTCTCAGGCCGAGCAAGAAAAGGCGGACCTAGAGCCGGGTGGCCCGGAAACCGGACCGAGCGCTCCGAGCAATGAGGAGGACAACTAGAATGATGCACAACGGCAACCGCGACATCTTACGTGTCATTTCAATACTTGCATTCCCCATTTTCTTGTTGTTTTCGCCAGCGGATGCGTTCGCCCAGGGCTGGGCCGAGAGTGGCGGAGAGCCGATCGTCTGGAGCAGCTTCGGCAACCCGCTGATCGAACGTAACCAATGTACGATTCCCTCTAACGCGGAGCCGAACAAGTATTGGGCCTACGCCTATGGTTCTCGTCAGTGGACATATCCATTCTCTTGGCTGTACGTAACCTATGGGCTTCGACCGTATAGTGACTGTGGAACCACTCAGTACGACGGGATATCCGAAGTTGCCATTGTCACGCCAGGGACCGACCAGTTGCCGCTCGGCTACGCGGGATACACGCTGCTTGACTACCGAACCTTCAGTTCGGGGGTGAAGGAGATCATAGAAGCCGATGTATTGGTCGCCGACTGGCTTCCTTTTGGCGACCCGAGTGCTACGAGCACGAATGCAGAGGGCCGGTCTGTTTTCGTTCACGAGTTCGGTCACGCATTCGGTCTGCTTCACACACCGGCTTTGGGATACACTGGACCAGCTTTTTATACTGGAAATGAGGGAATGAGTGTGATGCGTCAGTTGTCGCCGCATCCGATGACAGGAGGAACGCCATCCGCAGTTGCGTTTCCGCGTGACGCGCATGTGCTCGATCATCTCTATGGTTCGCCACCGGGAAAGCCGAATCTGGTTATCTCTGCGCACACTACGGTTGGCACGTCGCTCGCTCTCATCGATCCCTCGTCGGTACACATGGTCTGTAAAGGCGACTCGATGAGCGTTCGGATGTACCTTGGGAACAAGTCGCACGTTGCCACTGGAGCCGTCATCGTTCAGGCCCGACTGGGTCCGGTGTCGCGCACAGAGGGCGTGTTCGTTGGCTGGGCGGGGGCAAACCTACAGGCATTCGAGGAGACTTTGGTCTTCTTCAATATCCAGGTTCCGTCCAACGCACCGACTGGGGTTCAATACCTCAACTTCGATGTCGATCCGGATCAGATCCTCGATGAAGTCACACGGGATGACAACTGGACGATCAGCGGCAAGAAGATAAATGTTGTTGACTGCTGATAAGGAAGGAACAGAGAAATGAGAAAGTACATATTGATCCTAGGCTTGGTGTTTGGTTGCGCCAGCGAGGAGGCTTCCGGACCAAAAACACAGAGCGAGCCGGAGACCGTTTCCGAAAACAATGGTCAAGGCGTCCTCGCCGATACACGAGCGAGAGATTTTCTTCTCGTGGTCGATGGCATTGAGTATCAACTGCTTCCGGGCCAAATGACAGTTTGGTTGTACGAAGACAAGCCGCCGAAGTTCCTATTTGGCTTCGAAGTGGACAAAGACGCTGATGGCGACCTTTTTTCCCTTGGCGTGCAGGATGACTCGCTCCGGCTGTTCGAGACTGGTCGAGCTTCGTACACCGACCTCAAGAGGCAGACCTACCTATCTTACAAGAATCAGCAAGTTACGGAGGGAATGGTCTCGATAGAGCTTCAGAATGGAAAGGGCGAACATCCCTATGAGATTCGTGGGGCGGGCCACGGTACGCCGGTGAGCTTCAGGTTTGAGGGGCCGATTCACCATCTGGCTTGCAATGTGCCGGCTCATGAGGTTCCAGGTTTGGACCCAGCGACGAGTCAGCCATACGTTTGGGACAAAGAGTTCAAGTCCGAAGGGTGCAAGGCGCTCCAGACGGTTGGCGAGTAGCGAGCAAGCGGAACAGGGGTTCCGGGGAGCACGTTCCGCCGAGTGCTGTGACCACGAAGTTCTGAACCTATCCGCTGCGCAGCAAACCGAACTCGGTTGTCGTTCAAACTTGAATCTACGCTGCAGGTCCAGCGTTTTCTCTCCTACGATTTCGCTCCGCTGCTGTGCGGCTAGGGATCACAACCTCGCGGTCACAGCACTAACAGGAGGCGGTGACGGGCAGGGCGCGGCGTCCGATTTTTCCGAGATGCAGGTTCATCATGCGGCTGACCGCGACGGTCTCGTTTTCCTGCATTTCGTTCCAAACATTTTCGCCTTTGATGACTTCGCTGGAAATGACCAGGTGATTGACAAAGCCCGAGCGTGTTGGCGACTCGCACTGCGGAGCCAAGTTCGGGCAATGGTCGCGGTCGCTGCAGCGCGTCTTGTGCGTGGACCAGCGCAGTTCCTTGCCGCCCTGGATCGCAAACATGAGTTCTCCGTCGGTCAGCACGAGTGTCAGCAGCGAGCGGCTGTCCGCGTTGTCGCAGATGTCGCGCACCTGCCCAACCGTCTCGCCCACGGCGTCGTTGATGACGTCGAGTTCGAAGCGACTGGCCAGCGGGCCGTGCTTGGACAGGTAGGTGAGAAAGAGGAAAAAGATAGTTTCGCTATCCGTGTCGCCCAGGATGAAACGTCGAAGGTCTTCGTCTACTAGGGCCGTGAGCGCGGCGCGCTTCTCTTTCCAGTTGGGGACGTCTCCGTTGTGGACAAAGGTCCAGCGTCCGAACTGAAAGGGGTGACAGTTCAGCACGTTGTTGTCCCCCTGCGTAGCTTGGCGAACGTGGGCGAGCACGGTTTCGGAGGAAGCAACTCCCGAGACGCGGCGAAAGATTTGATCGCTAAAGGCTGCGCTGGGTACTAGGCGTAGGACACCTGAAGTGTAAAAAGCCAGCAAGTGCTTGGTAGTGGCGTGGG
>CAZAQV010000088.1:0-4264 GCA_964487255.1 uncultured Polyangiales bacterium
CGCGCCGTGGCTCTGCTGCGGGAGCTGTTCGCTCCACGGTGAGGCCCGGACGCGCCGGCCGGTTGTGCTGCGCGTCACACCTGTGCTGTGATGGTGATACACGGAAACATTCTGTGTTTCATCGTATCACCCGTCTCGGGTCCATCGTCCTCGGAGGGAGACATGGGAGAAATCAGCAGGCGCAGGGTCATGATCGCGGGCGGCGCACTGGGGGCGCTGGGCGCTCTGGGAGCCGCCGCACCGGCGCAGGCGCGCAAGGTCTGGACGTGGTCGCCGGCGGGATCGGTCGCCGGAGCCGGTCCGGGAGCCGATCCGCGGTGGGTGTGGGACGAGGTCGCGGACCCGCTGCTCGAGCGGCTCTTCGAGCGCGGCCGGGTGCCGGAGGTCAACCGGCTCCTCTGGCAGTGGGACCACAACGACCAGCCACTGCCCGACGGCCTACCGGCCGAGCTGCGCGACTTCATGGAGGAGGCGCGGGCGATGCCCTCGTGGGCCGATCGCGACAAGCTCGAGGCCGCCGCGGCGTTCAACGAGACGCACGGGCTCTACCTCAACGTGCTCAACGGCCCCGGTGGCGGGATGCTGGCCACCGCCATCCCGAAGGAGGCCCGGTCGGTCTACTACTCCCAGGGCGGGGCCGACATGGAGGACCGGGTGGCCAAGACCAGCCTGTTCGGGTTCGCCGTCGGCTCGCTCAACGCCTACCGTCCCGACGGCGACTGTGTCGTCAACTGCATCAAGACCCGACTGACCCACGCCGGCGTTCGGCACCTGCTGCAGCAGTCACCCCACTGGGGCAGCGACATCCCGATCAGCCAGGAGGACATGCTCGTCACCTGGCACACGCTGCCGACCTTCGCGATGCGGAAGATGCGCGAGTGGGACGTCGAGGTCACCGACGACGAGGCCGAGGCCTACCTCCACGTGTGGCAGGTCACCGCCCATCTGCTCGGGATCCGGGACGAGTACGTCCCGGCCACGTGGGACGACGCCTCTGCGCAGTCCGACGAGATCATGCCGCGCAACATGGGGCCGACCCAGGAGGGCGTCGAGCTCACCGACATCCTGCTCAGCCAGCTCGCCGAGCAGGTCAGCCCGTTCAGCGTCGGACGACCGCTGGTCAACGCGCTGGCACGCTTCCTGGTCGGCGACCAGGTCGCCGACTGGAACCAGATCGAGCGCGAGCCGATCTGGGACCCCGCGGTCGAGGCGGCGTGGCCGGTCTTCCTCCAGATGCGGGAGGGCGTGATCGACCTGCCGTACGTCCCGAGGGTCGCCTGGACCATCGACGAGGTGCTCCGGCAGTACATCCTCTTCTACCTCACCAAGGGTGAGGAGACGAAGATCGAGATCCCCACCGGCAACCGGGAGCTCTGATGGCCCTCCGACCCCCGCCCGAACGGGCGTCGTCGACGGAGCCTGCGGTCGGGCGCCGACGGCTGCTGGGCTACGTGCTCGCAGCACCGACCCTGACGGCGGCCGCGGAGGTGTCGACCTCCGCGCCCGCCGCGGCTGCGCCACCGGCCCCGCCCGCGCTGCCGACGACCGAGATCACCGAGATCGTCGACCTCAACGACATGATGACCGTCGCGGCGAAGCCGACCTCGGGACTCATCACCGTCGAGGTGAACCCGGACGGCACGGTCTCCTTCGCGTTGCCACGCGCCGAGGTGGGGCAGGGTATCACCACGTCGACGGCGATGCTGATCGCGGAGGAGCTCTCGCTGCCGGTGGAGCGGGTCCGGGTGAGCCTGGCCCCCGCTCGGCCGGAGCTCGTGTTCAACCAGCTCACCGGGGGCTCCAACACCACCTTCGCGACCTACACGCCGATCCGCGTGGCCGCAGCGGTCGCCCGCCGGCAGCTGTTGAAGGCCGCCGCCGCCGAGCTGGGCGTCCCGCTGCGCGACCTGGAGATGGCCGACGGCGTGATCACGGCGCCGTCGGGCGCCAGCCTCGAGATCGGCGACCTGGCGGAGCAGGCGGCCAGCCGCCGGACGAGGGCGATCGAGGTGGAGCTCACGCCGCAGGAGGAGTTCAGCGTCATCGGCTCGCCGCAGCGTCGGATCGACGCGCTGGACGCGGTGACCGGGCGCAAGCGGTTCGCACTGGACCTCGACGTCCCGGATGCCCTGCCGACGATGGTCTGTCGAGCGCCGACCATCAACGGCACCGTGAGATCGGTCGGCAACCTCGACGCGGTACGTCGGATGCCGGGGGTGACCGACGTCGGCGAGATCTCCACCGGAGTCGCGGTGCGCGCCCGGACCTTCGGGCAGTGCGTGGACGCGGTGCGGGCGCTCGACGTCTCCTGGCGGCCCGGGACCGCCGAGGGCAAGTCCGACGACACCGTGGTCGACGAGCTGGCGCGGGCCGAGCTTCCGCTGGGCTTCAAGCCGCCCACCCCGACCGTGGAGGCTCGGTTCACCTTCTACTTCCGCAGCAACAGCGCGTTGGAGCCCAACTGCGCGGTCGCCGACGTACGCCCGCACCGTGCCGAGATCTGGAGCTCGCTGAAGTCACCGATCGTGGCCCAGCAGACCATCGCCGCCCGGCTGGGACTGCCGGTGAGTCAGGTCACCGTCCACGTCACCGAGGGAGGCGGCTCTTTCGGTCGCAAGCTCTTCTTCGACGGCGCGATGGAGGCGGCTGAGGCGTCGCAGACGTTCGGCAAGCCGGTCAAGCTGATGTGGCACCGCGCCGACGACTCCCGCCAGGGGCGCACCCACCCGATGGCGACGTCGCGGGTGCGGGCGGCGTACGCCGGCGACCGCGTGCTGAGCTATCGGCAGCGCCATACGAGCGTGGTGACCGACCTCGGCCACGGCCTGGGCGAGATCATCACCTCGTTGGCCGCCCAGCTGCCGGTGGGTGACCTCGGGTTCTCCGAGACGTTCTTCCAGCTCAGCCAGGAGATGTCCTACGACTTCGGCCTGAGCACCCGGCTGCTCAGCGAGACCGACCGGGGCTTCAACACCGGCAGCATGCGCAACGTCTACTCACCCGACGTCACCTGTGCTCGCGAGCTGATCGTCGACCAGCTCGCGCAGCGGATGGACAAGGACCCCTACCGGTTCCGTCGCGACTTCCTGCGCCACGACCGGGCTCGCGCCGTGCTGGACGAGGTCGCCGAGGCCGGTGACTGGGGCCGGACGATGCCGGACGGGATGGCCCAGGGCATCGCCTTCCACTCCGAGTACAAGTCGGTGAGCGCTGCGCTCGTGGAGCTGGACTGCCGGCCGGAGACCGTCGAGCGGTCGATCCGCAACGCGGTCGCCGGGCCGCGTGTCACCCGGGCGACCTTCGCCGTCGACGTCGGCCTGGCGGTCAACCCGCGCGGGCTGGAGGCGCAGATGATGGGCTGCATCAACGACGGCATCGCGTTGGCGCTCACCTCCAGTCTCCATCTGCGCGACGGCGCCTTCCTGGAGGCCAGCTGGGACAACTACTTCTACACCCGGCAGTGGAACACGCCCCCGGAGATCGAGATCATCGTCATGCCGGACACCTCGGAGGAGCCCGGCGGTGCCGGCGAGCTCGGCGTGGCTCCGGCGTTCGCGGCGGTCGCCTGCGCCTACGGCCGCGCGACGGGGACGATGCCGACGAGCTTCCCGATCAACCACGACACGCTCTCCTTCGAGCCCAAGCCGGCGGTGCCGCCGGTTCCCCAGTCACCGACCGACGGCCGCGACCACGCGTGGTGAGGAGGACCCATGCCTGAGCACACCTTTCGCGTGAACGGCGAGCAGGTCACCGTCGAGGTCGAGGACGACGTACGCCTGCTCTGGGTGCTGCGCGACATCCTCGGAGTCACCGGCCCCAAGTACGGCTGCGGCATCAACGTCTGCAAGGCCTGCACCAGCCATCTCAACGGGAAGGCGGTCAACCCCTGCGCGATCCCGGTCTCCGATCTGGACCCCGCGGACGAGGTCACCACCATCGAGGGACTCGCCGACACCGTCGACGCCGAGCTGCACCCGATGCAGCAGGCCTGGCTCGACCACGACGTGGCGCAGTGCGGCTACTGCCAGCCGGGGCAGATCATGGCCGCGGTCGCGCTGGTGCGCACCGTCGCGGACGCGGGCCGCGCGATCACCGACGACGATCTCGACCGGCTGCGCAACATCTGCCGTTGCGGCACCTACAACCGGATCCGTACGGCGATCCGGGCGGCAGCCGAGCACATGTGAGGGCGTCGTCCGACAGCAACGAGCCCGGGCCGATCATCGGCCCGGGCCCGTTGCGGTGTGCTGAGGTCAGCCCTTGG
>CAZAQV010000089.1:0-4206 GCA_964487255.1 uncultured Polyangiales bacterium
CAGGTGCGGAGGATCTCTGAACATGAACCTCTCCTCGAGACTTCAGCATCTGGAAGCCCGCAAACCTCGGACCGCTACCAAGGGGGCGAAGCTCAGGCTTTTGCAGTATCTGCAAGCCATTGCTGATCGGCGCGCGCCCCTCACTCCCGAAGAGCGGCAGGTCGCAACAGACTGGCTTACCCATGAGTGGCCCCAGCATTTGGAAAGGATGCGTCGCAATGCAGATTAAGAACCGTCTCGCCCGCCTCGAAGGGCACCACGCCAGTGCTGAAGAGATAGGCCCGGTCATCGTTCATTTTGTAAGTCCCGTGCCGGGTGAAGATTATGGCAAAGGCTACGCCACTTTTCCTGGTACAGGCATTCCCCAAATCTGGAGAGAGGAAGGCGAAACGCAAGAGGCGTTCATAGCTCGCGCAGACCAAATTTGGAGCACGCGCGACCGCAAAGAGCGTGACTGAACGGAGGTATTATGATACCGTTATGGCGAAAGGTGGTGGCCAATGATTAATCCGAATGAACCAGGGATAACCGAACAGGAAAAGGCTTTCCGAAAGTTGATCAACGATATCGCTTTCGGTCGATTCAAGCCCTTGCCCGAGCCCACTCACAACGCCCCCGAGCGCAAGCAATAGGAAACAAGCATGTCACTGGACCCCCGGATCATCCTTGCAGGATCTCAGCCTGACTTTGTGAACGTGCTTGCGCGCTCTAATCAGGCCGCACAGCAGAAGAACCAGTTCAATCGCGAAAACGCCCTGAACCAACTTTATCAGGCCAAAGGCGCGCAGATTGCAGCAGGCGACCAGAATGCCCTCAACGCTCTGGCGGGGTTCGACCCGCAAGCGGCCCTTGGCATTCAGCAGGGGAGACAGGCGATCCGGATAAACGAGGAGGAGTTGAGTCTGCGCAGGCAGTCCGCCGCTCGTGAGGCTGCGAAATGGGCGCAAACTCAGGACGACCGGGTCAAAGCCGAAGAGGCCGCGAAGATCAAGCAAGGGCTTATGGCCGCTGGCCCCGCTTTCGAGGCTGGCGACCAAGCAGCATTGGATCGCGTGTTACAGGGGTATGGCCTCGACCCGGTCCCACTTGGTCAATTTCCGTATCTCGCGGCACAGTACGTGGGCGCGCTTGAAGGATTGCAGGCCGCAAGCCAATTTGGCAAGCCGCCTGCGCCTGACTGGAAAATTACTGATAGCGGGCAAGCCATCGACCAGAACGACCCGCTGGCCGGTGCCAAGGATATCCCGGACTTTGAGACGAAATCAAAGACCTCCGCAGCCGAACAGAAGATTGATCGTATCATCTCTGAGTATGGCGTTGATCGGCGCACCGCTGTCGGGATTGTCGATGGGGTCTTGAACGTTTCGCGCCATCCGCTTGACGGCTCAGTTGTCGTCACGGACCTTGCGACAAATCAGGTGGTCGCTCCGCAGCAGGCAGAATCTGCGCCTCCACCGGGTGGCCTGCCAGAGCGTGCGAACTCTTTTGAGGGTACAAATCCGCGTGGTGCAGTGGGTCTGCCGGGAGTGGCTGCGTCTCTTGCAAACACTATTCTCGATAGCGTGGGGCTTGGGCAAGCTGCGCCGGATATCGACCGCGCGCAGACGGCAATGGACAGCCTTGCGACACGCACTGTGCAGGGACTTTCTGCGCAGTGGCCGGGGCGTCCTTCCAACCTCACCCGTGAAATGATCGACAACATGACTGTACGGCCAGGTGATTTCACCACCGGACCCGGTAGGGCGGCGAACAAGGTTGCCGACATGAAGCGGGAAATTGAGCGAGCGATTGCCTCCGCGCACAAAGTGGCCAGCAGCCAAGGTCAGTACAGCAAGCAGCAGATTGCCGAGGCGCAAGCGGCGCTCAACGACCTCCTGCCGCTATATCAAGACTACATTGATCTGGGCAACGCATTGGGCGGCCAGAAGGGCCAGGGTACGACGAAAAGCGGCATCAAGTGGAGCGTCGAGTAATGGCAACTCTCAACATCGAGGGCCGTAAGGTCAAAGTAGATGACAGCTTTCTGAGCCTTTCGCCGGAGCAGCAAGAAGCGACGATTGAAGAAATTGCTTCCAGCCTTGGGGTGAAGGGCGAGAGGCATCCGATCATGTCTCAGGTGAACCGGGGCATCGCAGACGGCGTGGGCGGTCTGGTGGATCTGATCAACCCGTTTGATGGCGACGAGTTCGGCTTTAGCACCGGGTCAGCCAAGGACGGTTTACAGCGCGCTATGCAGGCGGGCGGCGTTGAGGTGGCTCAAGGTGAAGCGGAGGGGTTTGCCGACAACTTCTGGCGGGGTGCCGGAACCGGTGCAGCCGGGATGGTTCCCGCTGCCAAAGGTCTGCAATTGGCGCAACGTGCCCCCGGTATGGTCGGGGCCATTGCGCAACGCCTCGCCCCGCAGGCCGCGACTACAAGCGGGGCTGCGACAGAAATGCTAGCCGCTGGCACAGGTCGAGGTTCAGGCGAGTTGCTTGAACAGGCAGGCGCGCCTGAATGGGCGCAGCAGACGGCGGAAATTGCCACCCCTGCGCTCGCCTTGCCTGTACTTGGGGCCACCGCGCGGGGCGCAGGCCGTGTCGCGTCCAAAGCCCCCGGCGCGGCGCTCGCCCGCAGAACGGCACAGGAGGTCAAGCGGGGCGTATTGCCCATGACGCAGCAGGGAGCCGAGGAAGTGGCCGCAGAGCGTTTGAGAGGCCTCGTAGGGGGCGAGGAGCGCGCAGCAGAGCTAGGACGCCGGATTGAGGCTGACAACGACCTAGGGCTTACGCCAGCGCAGCAGACAGGCGATCCTAACCTTTTGGGGCTTGAGGCGCAGGCGATGCGAGAGAACCCGCTTCTGCGCGAGGCTTTGGAAGCCAACAAAGCAGCATCGCGCCAGAAGGCAGCAACCGCTATCGATGCCACCACGGGGAATGTGCAAGACGCGACAGGCTACTTCGAGCGTAGGCTTGATGGATTCCGCAAGAGCCTGAACGCGCAAGCCGTCTGGGCGAAGGCAAGAGCTGGCGCGACTGAGGCGAGTACAAAGCCCAACGCCGCCGAGACAGATAACTCCGCAAGGGTTGTGAACGCGATCCAAGGGCAGCTTGATGCCGCGTTGGAGCGTGAGGGTGCTCTGTGGAACGCTGTACCCAGAGGGGCGAAGGTAGGCACTGACAACGCGCGTGCTGCCGCTCAAAATGCAATCGACAGAATTCCCTATGCGCAGCGCGAAGATATCCCGAAGGCTGTCGTCGATATCCTGAGCGCCGATGTCTATGCCGAAGGAGCCACCGTCAACGACATGCACGGAGCCTATTCTAAGCTACGTCAGGTAGCCCGTTCGGCAATGGCGGGGACCGATCAGAACAAGAACCGCGCCCGCATCGCCAATGAGGTTGCAGAGGCCATCCTGAAAGACCTGGGGGCGGTTGATGGGGCCTCGGAGATTGGCCGCAAGATCAACACCGCGCGCGCCTACAGCCGCGCCCTGCATGAGACCTTTGATCAGGGTACAGTTGGCAAGGTTTTGAACCGCACGATTGATGGTGACGGCACCATGTCACCTGAAACGGCTTTGGGGCGCACAGTGGGCCGTGGCGGGGCTGTCGGTAAGGTATCCGCCGACGATTTGGAGAAGGCTGCGCCAGAAGGCGGTGCGGCTATCGGTGACTTCCTCAAGGGGCGGTTTGCGGCTACCATGCGAGACGCCAGCGGCACCTATACGCCAAAGCGGGCTCGCGAGTGGATGCGCAACAACAGCGAGCTTTTGGCGCGCTATCCTGACTTGCGGAACGAGTTCACCAAGGCTTTGCAGACCAGCGACAGCGCATCTGCTTTTGCAGCGCGAGCGGAGGCTCGTATTAAGCTGGCTGACAAGAGTGCAGCGGCTCAGTTTGCGGGGACGAAGGATGGCAAAGCGGCCCTATCGATCATCGGTGCGGACAATCCGGCGAAGCAGGCCCGAGCGGTCGTATCCACCGCCCGCAAGGACCCGACTGGGAAGGCTCTGGCAGGCGTTAAGGCTGCTTTTTCTGATCACCTGATTGCTGGGGCAACCTCGAAGGACGGTGCGTTGTCCGGCAAGGGTCTGCTGGCGCTGATGCAGGACAAGCAAATGAAATCTGCCATGGCACAGGTGTTCAACAGCGGAGAAGTCGCGCGCCTGCGTAGGATCGCCGTTCAACTGGCGAAAGTAGATGCAAAACCCGCAGCAGACGTGGG
>CAZAQV010000090.1:0-4137 GCA_964487255.1 uncultured Polyangiales bacterium
CGGTCGCCGACGCCGACCTGCCCGTCTACACCAACGCCGAGCCGGCCACGCTGCTACTCGAACTGCCCCGTGGCGATGCTGCTCGGCTGGGACTCGAGGTGGGTGACCGGCTCGATCTCGAAGCCCATCGCTGACTGCTGGCTCCGGCGTGGGGCGCGTCGCTCCGGATCGAAGTCGTGATCGCTAGGTAGCGTCGCCTCCACGGATTCTTTGGACGGTTCCTTGGAACCTACGCCGCTAAGTGTGCTTCGACACTCCGCTGTGCTCTCGGATCGAGCGCCGACTCGGGAGAGGCCCCGGCACGTCGAGAATCGGCCCGCCGCGCTCATGGGGTGCCAGGATGTCGGGTTCCGTCCAGCCCTGTGAACCCGGCACACGAGGCACCGAGACTCCGTCAACCGGGGGCGGGGGAATCGGGCGCGCCGGGCCGATCAGTTGGTGCAGGTCCTCTGGGATCCGGACCTGCTGCCCGAGGACCGTGCCGTCAGCGCCGTGCTGGGGGCGGGACGGCTCCAACAGCCCCAGGCTGCTCAACTCCCCGATTGCGGCCGGCACGCCGGACCTTGGATCGTGCAGTTCCCGGTCGGAGATATCGCGCGAGGTGCCGACCCACCGGAAGCCCTCGAGGAACTCACGCGCCCGGCGGGAACACGCGGCGTAGGCGTCGTCGTACCGGTTGTCTTCGATCCGATGCTCCTCACGGACGTAGCGAGCCTGCAAGGGGTGCATCGTGAACTCGGGTGGACGTCCCGCCACATGCGGGAGCTGGCGTCCCAGACCGTTCTCGACGATCGACTCCAGCGCGTTGCTCAGCCGGGCCGCGTCCCGCCCGGTCAGCGTCGGGTCGAACTGGACGACCCGGTGGGTCGCCAGCTTCACCAGCATGTCCTCCGAGGTCTCCCGCAACGGGTTGCCGCCCTCGGACTTCTGCAGGAGCCGCCAGTCCGTCTCGTACCCGATTCGGTTGCTCACGTAGTGGGCCTCGATTGCCGCCCGCACGTCGGGCATCGACAGTCTCGCCACCGACTCCGACCCCGCTGGCACACCCTCCGCCGGGGGCCGGCGGTCGGCATCGGAGCGCGGTCGCCATGGCGTTCGGCCGGTCATCGTCAAGTGATCGTGCAGCCTGTCGAGCAGTGCCTCCATCAGGTGTTGACGGCCGTCCGCAGTGCTGAGCAGCGTTTGCAGTGCTGCGGGCTCGATGGTCAGCCCACGGCCCGCCAACTGCTCCAGCAACCAGGTCTCCATCCGATCCCGCGGAGTATCCATGACCTGGGTCACATCAATGTCCTGAAGACTGTCGTACCCGTCCCTGTCCGAGGCCTGCTCGCAGAGTGTCGCCGTCCTGACGCCGCCGTGGGCCACGACGTCGACGAGGTCCGTGCCCTTCAGATCCGCGGTGGTCAGTTTCCCAGCGAGCGCGGTCAGGTCGTGGATGTCTGCTTCGCTGGCATTGTCGAGAGGTCCGATCTTGATCACGATCCGCTGGGCAGTCCGTGCTGCGCCTGCAGCGATGGGGGAGACCAGGTCGTGGAGATCCGGCGATGCCCGATCACTACGTGCGGTCTCGCGCGACCACTGCCAGCCGAGACGAGCGGCGCCGGCAAGCGATGCCAGCCCTGCCCCCACGACGACGCTGGCGGTCGGGCCGACTACCGCCATGGCGCCGAGTGCGACCACCGCCGCGAAGGCGGCACCCACCGCGGTCGGCATCACGAACCGAACACCCCACTCGGGTCCGCTCATGTGGGTCCGCAGCTCGTTGCGGAGACGTCGTACTTGTGTCCTCTCGGACGGGCGCAGGAACGGCAGCACGGGTCGGGTGCCGAGTTCGGTGCCGAAGGCCAGATTGAACCGGCCACGCAATCCCCCGACCTCCTCCGGCGTCAGAGCCGCCTCGAACTGCTGGCGGACGGTGGAGCCCTTGGCCCGGTCGACCGGAACGTCGATCACCACCGCACCATCTGCCTCGGCTCGCCGGCTGTGGCGTTCTGCGACGAGCGCAGCCTCGGCCTTGGTGCTGGCCACGACCAATGAGAACCGCTTCTCCGTCACCAGAGGGTCCAACGCATGGAACGACGCCTGCGCCACGTCCACCTGTGCGTGGCGCAGGTGCCGATAGAGCTCGCGGTCCGCGATCGTGAACCGCCACTTCCGTGTGTCAGAGGTCGCCTCGGTGTCCTCCGGCCGCGTCGGGTGCACGGACACGATGCCGTCGGACGCCAGCGAGTCGTAGGCGTCGGCGAGACTCCCGCGGAGATCCGATGATCCGACGAGGAGCCCATCCACGCCGTGGCGTGCGATCTGCGCCAGGACGAGCCGTTCGGCCTCGGTCCGGCCCGCGAGGCTGGTCTCCACCGGACTTCGCACGCCACACTTGCCGCGCACGAAATCGGCGAAACCCGGATCGTCGAACACGAGACGGATCTCTGAACGCCCGTCGGCGTCCACCTGCTCGTGCTCGCGCAGCAGGTGGCCCCGCATCTTCCCTCGCGACTTCTGGAACGGCCACGTGGTGGTCGCGCCGGGGTCGTCCCCGGGTGTAGTTCGAGGCACCACGAGGCCACTTCTCCCGCCGGAGGCGACGCTCCTGAGAAGCTCCTTGTCATAGCCGCCTAGGCGCCGCCAGCGGGCCTGGTACGACGACTCCTTGTCGTGGCACCACTGCTTGGCCGCGGCCACCGAGTCGAGGTGGCGCACCGGCGAGTCGGGCTTCCGGGCCAGCTGGGCGACGAGTTCCTTGAGCCGGACGGGCACCCCGTTGGCTGCATCGATGAGCTCAGCCACCGTGTCGCTCGCCTCGGACGGATCCAAGACCAAGCCGGACTCCTCGAGCTCCGCGCTGAGGAGCGCCTCCATGTCAGCCCGACTGCCGGCCACGACGGCGACGGGCTGGAACTTACGCACGACCTCTGGGTCGCCAGCTGCCTGGCCGATCTTGCGGCCCAGGCTGTGTCCCCCCGTCACGACGAGGACCGGCCGTGGGATCGTCCATCGGTGCCGGCCGCCGGCCGCAGACACCCGGCGGCGGAGACGCTCGCCGGCGTACTCCTCCGCGAGGTGAGCGATCTCCTTCAGGTCCTCCGCGGTGCCCTTCTCTGTCTCGTCGACCAGCACCCCGAATCGGAGGCCGAGGTTGTCTGCTTCCTCCTTGATGTTGCGAATCACATCACGTGGTCGCGGTCGTTCGCGGTGCACCGTGCGCAACTTAGCCACCCGCGTAGCGCCGAAACGGCCGATGAGTCCGATCTCCGGTCCCTCGTGGCGGTTGTTCATCCGCTCGACGAGCCCCCCGATCCGGCGGCGCGCTTGCCGGTCGAACGGGCACGTAGGGCTGGCGAACCACGCCGCCAATGCGCGGCTCAGGTCGTCGCGCACCGTCAGGTCGTCGCCGACCTTGTCGCCGTTGGTCTGCCCGGTGAGCTTGACGCGCAGCACCACCGCATCTCTGCCGTCGACGGCCGCCTGCTGGCGGTTGATCTCAGCTTCCACGAGATCGAGCTGAACGCCCTTCCCGATGCCGGGAACGCCCGTGACCATGAATGACGAGTACCGCGCAGAGGGGCCGAGTCGATCAGCCCATCGGCTGATCTGTTCTCCTCGCTCGTTCAGCATCGGCACCGGGGGGCCGCCGATTGCCGCCCGCGCCGGCGTCTGACGCACCTGCTCGCCTACCACGTGGTCTCCCTCCCGCGGACGCCGGGGCGACGATCGGCCGATATCGACCGGTGCACCGCGCCGCCAGTTGCGCATGCCCTGCGGGCATCCTGAGCGTCCCGAACCTCCGCGCGCAACGGTTCGACGGGCGCACGCATCAGCCGCTCAACTGCCGACTCGGCAGCCGGCGAAGCCGGGTGGCCGGATCCGCTCGAGCCGGCCGCTGCCTGTTCGACTGCGAACGTTCAACTGCGCACAGATGTCTACGGGTCACCGGGTGCCCTACGGTTCGGGCAGCCATCCGTCGAAGCAGGAGCTCCCATGATCCGCGCCAGGCGTGCTGTCGTCATCCTTCTCATCGCGATCGGTCTGACGGTGCCACCGATCGGCCCGGTGGTCGTCGACGCGTCGGCCCGGCCGGACCGGTCGCTCGTCGAGCAGCTGCGCGAGGAGGCCGACCGCGCGGTCACGCTGAGCGAG
>CAZAQV010000091.1:0-4091 GCA_964487255.1 uncultured Polyangiales bacterium
GCGGCGCGGAGCAGGTAACCCTCCTTGTTATCAGTCGGCCCCCGCGAAGGATGCCTGTGGACTCACCGCGAACCCGAGGCGCGTCTTCCCGCGAGCGGCTTGGGCCGCATCGGGGAAAGGGAGGGGTGGCGACTCGGGGTGGGGATAGGGGGAGGCCCCCAGAAAACAGCGAGTTCGAGATCCCGCCCCCCGATGTGGCGGCTTGGGGCTGACTGATAACGTTCAGGGGTTGCCGAGCGTGGCCCGGCTGCCTGTCTGAGGGGCACGGCGGCCTACTTCGCATCTGATATGCCAGCGCGAGCTCCATGGCTGGGGCCATGCAGGACGGAGCGTCGCGCGAAGCGCGGCGCGGAGCAGGCAACCCTCCTTGTTATCGGACATCGCCCCGCCTGCAGATCCCAAAGCCGACGGTCGAGCCCACACTCAGGACGGCAGACTACCCCATTCCCGAGTCAGCAAGGGGCCGCGGGTCCCCTCAAGCACTCCTAGGGCTGCCCTACAGGCGTCTAAGGAATCTCCGAAGTCACGATTCTGTCCGTAGATGCCCACCGCGTGAAGGCGGCCGAGGACATCCTCAGCCGTGTCGAGCCTCTTTCGAACTCCAGCCACCGTCTCTGAGAAGGTCCCCGCTGAGATCTGCGAGCTCTGAACCCGAAGGCAGTAGAGGTAGTGGCGGAATGCGTCGCGTTCAGAGAAGCCGGTCGCACTAGGTTGGGCGCCGGAGAACAATACGGAAGTGAATTGTCTCGGAAAGCCGTCCGGCGGACTCAATTCGGACAAGAGGCCCTGCCGCGCTGCCATATCGAGATAGGGCAATTTGAACTCCGACAAACAGCTGGGTGCATAGTACCACGTAGTTCTGCGGCGAATCTCTTCCTCGTATTGAGTCCGAAACTTGTCCGGCGGAAACGAACGGACGTTCATCCACGTGCCAGACGCAATCGCTGCCGCTCCGGCCGCACCTGCCAAGAGGTTCTGGTGATTGGAATACCCCAAGACGACTCTCTTTCCCCGAAGCGCCCATCCGGCTATCAAATCAAGTTGGTTCGCCAACCACGTCGGGTTGTCAACCAAGTAATCACCTTGGGGATGCTCGCAAATCAGGTAGATACCGTTTGGTTGCCAGTTTCGGCTACCCTCCAGCAGCTCCTCTACCTGGGCGTCCGATACCAATGCTGTGTCGCCCAAGGCCACCGTCGCGTACGAGGTGTCAGGGTCGATGCCCACGCGCTCTGCCTCATCCAGGATCGCGGCCTGTTGAGTAAGCCAGTCATCATCGACCGCTGAGGCGTGAAGGCCGGGGAGGATGAAGTCTTCGCATCCTAGCGCCTTGTTCAGGTCCTCGAGGCGCTTCAGCAGCCCCTCGAGCTGGGCCCCAGACCAGAAAACGACGCTGTCGTAATCGTCGGGCCAGTATTCATGGGCGATGAGCCGGTGGTGATCGCTGTGTGGAAGGTAGAACTGCGGGTCAAGCAGAGTGCGGCCTTGCAGCTTTCGGACATCCTGAGAGAAGCGCCGTAGCTGGTCATCGTTCAGGTCCCGCGGGCTCAAGATCACCGTTGCCGGCCCCCACTGCTTCAGAAGCGAGCGGGTGTGCTGCATCATTCCCCATCCGAACTGCAGAGCTAATTCCATAGTTCTTCCCCCGACTTCCCAACGAAAATTCCTTCGCCACCGTGCAATCGTGTGTGAGTGCTGTAGCCAAAGGTCCATGGCGTCACTCGTTCAAGATCTCCCTTAGCCAATCCAGTGCGTATCCGACGGATTCCGGTCGATGGCTAAGCCTTGCTCGCGTCATCGTATGGAGAAGATCGGCAATCCCGTCAGCGCCCTGGATATCACGGGAGATCCTCGGCAAGGAGGTTGTTTCGGTCCGGCGCAGTATCTCTAATCGATCTCGGGCCCCAGCCCGCAGGGGATTGGCACCTTCGATGGCTTCGAATAACGTGACTCCGAGACCAAACAGGTCGGCTCTTCCATCGATATCGTGCTTTCGGTTTCGGAACTGCTCGGGCGGTGCGTAGCCTGGGGTCCCAACGCCATAGAGAAGGCCCGTAGCGGTGATCGATGTCAGGTCCAGGTGCCTTCCAAGGCCGAAGTCGATCAGCCAAAACGTACTGTCGTCAGCCACGATTATGTTCTCGGGCTTAACGTCTCGGTGCACTACATTGATCTCCTCGGCGGCGGCGAGCACTTCAAGTAGGTCGCGGCAGGCTGAGATGACCTCTTCGTCATCGAGCGGCCCATCCTGCAACCTCTCCCGGAGGTTCACGCCAGAAACTAGCTGCTCGCGAATCCACAGCACTTCACCAGTAGGACTAGGCGCGGTGCCCGTGTCGAACGTCTGCGGTATCTTCGCACCGGCCAGATCCAGTGAGACCCGGACCTCCCTTAGTGCCCGTTCTCGGTCCGCCCCAACGTGGAAGATCTTCACCACGACAGCACCCTCGGTCTTATGCTCTGCGGCGAAGACCTCCTTCTGCCCCCCCTTTCCCAGCCGGCTGAAGGCGCTGAGGTCGGGAAACGTCTTCTGGAGCCAGGAGGGATCGATCATGCTGTCATTGCTGCGAGCGGCGGGCGCGACAAGTCCATTCGTTGAATAGCCAAGAGGCATAGGACCGGGGAAGATCCCCTTTCCTTGGCTTGAGAAGTGGTCGTGCGAGAGACGCTTCTGGCACTAGGAGGCCGACTCCCATGGCATCGGCCTCAGACCTTGCAGCCGACGTCACGGCCGAGGAGGGAAGAAGAAGATAGGACTCAGAAGCGAACCACGTATTCTTCACCGCCTGCCGCAATCCGTCGCGCCAATCATCCATTTTGGCCTCGACCGCGATCAAGCGGCGAAGGGCAAACGTGTCTCGTAGGGAGCGAGCGTACCATACGGTTGCTCGCCGGTAAACGAGGTCGGCTTCGACCAGCCGCTCGAGAGAAGCCGAGGTGCCGGAGCCCCCGACCTGGAACAAGTCGCTCCCCTCCCAGGGGCCGGAGGCTGAGAGGAGATGAAGAACCCTGAGATCCTGTTTCTGAAGGCGGGCGCGCGCCGGCGACCAGTGATCAACGGTTCGGTGATTCGCATATGCGATCACGATATCCGGATAACCAGTCTCGATAGCCGGCTCAATGAACGTGGTCCGTAGCTGTGCTCGGGGGGGAGTGGTGAGGCCGTTGTCTACGAAGGCCTGAACGAGTGTCGTTTCATTGCCCTCAGTCGGGGTGCGAAAGCGGAGGCTCTCGGGTGTCTTCGCGTCTGAAAGACTAGCATCCAGGACCATTCGGCTCCTACGGGCGGGGGGAGTCGTTGAGGATAAGCTACCTACAAACGGCTAGAGGATGCACGTTGATCCCTAATGAGCAACAGCGATGTCCGATAACGTTCAGGGGTTGCCGAGCGTGGCCCGGCTAACCGCTTCCGGGGCACGGTAGCTCACTTCGTAGCGGTGCCGCCAGGATTTCTACCAGGTCGGGGCCATGCAGGACGGAGCGACGCGCGCAGCGCGGCGCGGAGCAGGCAACCCTCCTTGTTATGGGACACGGAGAGCCACCCGTCCCCTGGTCCTAGAGTCCGTAGCTCGTGAAGACGAGGGTCGTGGAGTCACCGATATCCAGTGCTTCGCGAAGGACACGAGTGGCCACCCACACCACTTCGTCGGAGGAGCGAGGTAGGTAGCAGTCCAGGAAGCGGGCCCCGTCGGATCCAGTGTTGATCCGAGGTGAACATCCAGCCTCGTCCAGAGCCCTTTGGACCTCTACCTCCCTGGATCGTTGTCGCTCGGTAACGAGAGGGTGGTCCAGTTCGACCTCCGAGTCCGAAACGGAGAACTGGATGAAGTCGTCGTCGGAATCTGCGCGGGCCACGATCAGAATGCCGCCGCCCTCGGGATCAGCGCCGAGAAGGCGCTCCACTTGGGTGGGTAGATCTCTCAGGGTTCCCTGAGTGATCTGGGCTGACGGCTGCGGCGAGCCGCATGCTCCCAAGGCACCAGCCAGGAATGAAGCCAAGAGTCTCTTCACGGTACCCTCAAGATGACCCGTGTCCCATAACGTTCAGGGGTTGCCGAGCGTGGCCCAGCACTCCGCTGCTGGGGCACGGT
>CAZAQV010000092.1:0-4065 GCA_964487255.1 uncultured Polyangiales bacterium
CCATTGCCGTGCCCGTGCCCTTCGCGCGCAGCGCCTGAGCTGAAGCCGGTCCGGCGCGAACCGACCCTCAACGCGCGGGCCAGAGCGCGCCCCACCACGCGCGCCATCCGCCGCGCAGTGTCATGAAACCTTAACAGGACTGTCACAGCCCCTTCGCGCCCGCCCTGCTACCTGCCCCCGACTGTTTCGGGGGACTGCATGCTCGTCATCGACAGGCTGACACGGCGTTTCGGCGCGAACACTGCCGTGAGCGCCGCCAGCTTCACCGTCGACACGCCGATGATGATCGGCGTCATCGGCCGCTCGGGCGCTGGCAAATCGACCCTGCTCCGGATGCTGAACCGGCTGACCGATGCCTCGGAGGGTCGGGTCAGCTTCGAAGGGCGCGAGGTGCTCGGCCTCACCGGCGCCGCGCGCCGGGCCTGGCAGGCCGACTGCGCGATGATCTTCCAGCAGTTCAACCTGGTGCCGCGCATGGATGTCGTCTCGAACGTGCTGCACGGCACCCTGGGCCGCCGCTCCACCCTGGCGACGCTGTTCAACCTCTATCCGCGGGCCGACATCCACCGCGCCATCGACATCCTCGACCGGCTCGGCATCGCCGAACAGGCGCCCAAGCGGGCCGAGGCGCTGAGCGGCGGGCAGCAGCAGCGCGTCGCCATCGCCCGGGCGCTGATGCAGGATCCGAAGATCATCCTCGCCGACGAACCCATCGCCTCGCTCGACCCGATGAACGCGCAGATCGTGATGCAGGCGCTGCGCCGCATCCACGAGGAAGACGGGCGCACCGTGATCGCCAACCTGCACACGCTCGACACCGCGCGGCGCTACTGCGACCGGGTGATCGGGATGCGCGACGGCAGGATCGTCTTCGACGGCACGCCCGAGCTGCTCACCACCGCGATGGCGCGCGAGATCTACGGCGCCGACGCGAGCTTCAGCGAGGCCGCCACCTCGACCGAGATCGAAACCCTCGACGCTGCCCCCGGCCCCGCGCGGCCGCACCGGGCCGAGGCCTGACCTTCACCCAACCGCCCGGGACACGGGCAAGACAGACCGCAAGGAAAGAGAGACAGATGAAACACCTCATTGCTGCCGCCCTCGCCACCACCGCGCTTTCGGGCGCCGTGCAGGCCCAGGAGATCACCGAGTTCAACATCGGCATCCTCGGCGGCGAGAACGCCCAGGACCGCCTGAACAACCACGACTGCCTGAAAAACTACACCGAGGAGGCGCTCGGCGTGCCGGTGAAGCTCTTCGCCCCGGCCGACTACAACGGCGTGATGCAGGGCCTGCTCGGCGGCACCCTCGACATGGCCTGGCTCGGCGCCTCCGCCTATGCCGGCATCCACCTGCAGGATCCGGAGGCGGTGGAGCCCGTGCTGGTGAAGATCAACCTCGATGGCTCCTACGGCTACCACTCCATCGGCTTTGCCCGGAAAGACAGCGGCATCACCTCGCTGGAGGACGTGAAGGGCAAGGCCTTCGGCTTCGGCGACCCGAACTCCACCTCGGGCTACCTGATCCCCGCGGTCGAGATCCCGCAGGCGGGCGAGGGCATCACCATGGAGTCCGGCGCCTACTTCGGCGAGGTGAAGTTCACCGGCGGCCACGAGCAGACCATCGTTGCGGTGAACAACGGCGACATCGACGCCGGCGTGACCTGGGCGGACGGCCAGGGTGCCTGGGAAGACGGCTACAATTCCGGCGCGCTGCGCAAGGCGGTGGATGCGGGCCTCGTCGACATGAACGACCTGGTGGAGATCTGGCGCTCCAAGCCGATCCCGGAAGGCCCGATCGTGCTGCGCAAGGCGCTGCCCGAGGAGGTGAAGGCGAAGATGACCGCGCTGGTGGACGGGCTGCACGAGGCCGATGCCGAATGCACCTACAACATCTCCGCCGGTGAGAGCCTGGGCTTCGACCCGATCACCCACGACGCCTATCTGTCGATCATCGAGGCGCGCAAGTCGCAGAGCAACTGATCGGCTTCGACTCGTCTGGCCCCGCCCCACTCGCGGGCGGGGCCACCCCTGTGAAGGTACCCCATGGCAGAGATCACCCTCCCCGGTCCGCAGCGGCTGGACGCGACCCGCGCGCATTACCTCGCGCTGGTGCAGAAGCGCCGGCTCTACGGCGGGCTGACGCTGGCGATCTTCCTGCTGCTCATGGTCTCGGGCTTCTGGCTGGCGGATGAGCGCAACGCCGGCGGCTTCTGGGCCGGGCTGCCCAACATCCTCGATTTCCCCGCCGACGTGGTGGCCGATACGATCCCCCGGCTGCACCTGTTGCCGGAGCATCTGCTGAATTATCTGCCGGCGCTGCTGGAAACCGTGAACATCGCCGCCGTCTCGACCTTGCTGGGCGCGCTGGGGGCGATCGGGCTTTCGCTGCTCTCCACCCGGGGGCTCGCCCGCTGGCCGCGGCTCATCCCGCTGTTCCGCCGGACGATGGACGTGATGCGCGCGGTGCCCGAGATCGTCATCGCGCTGATGCTGATCTTCGTGCTGGGGGGCGGGCCGGTGCCGGCGATGATCGCCATCGCCTTCCACACCGCAGGCGCGCTGGGCAAGCTCTTCTCGGAGGTGGCCGAGAACGCCGACCTGAAGCCGGTGGAAGGGCTCTCCTCGGTGGGCGCGACATGGGGCCAGCGGATGGCGCTTGCGGTGCTGCCGCAGGTGGCGCCGAACTGGCTGAGCTACGGGCTCCTGCGCTTCGAGATCAACATCCGCGCCTCGGCGATCCTCGGCTTCGTCGGCGCAGGCGGCATCGGCTACGAGCTGAAGAACGCGATGAGCTGGGGCAAGGGCAAGTTCGACGAGGCGGCGGCGATCTTCATCCTGCTGTTTCTCACCATCGTGCTGGTCGACCAGCTTTCGAGCTATGCCCGCAACAGGCTTTCGGGCCCGGGAGCGCACTGATGGAGCTTGCTGCCCGCTACGCCGAGGCCGACCGGATCATCGGCCGCAAGAAGGGGGTCGCCTTCGCCGTGCCGGCGCTGATCCTGCTCTACTTCGGCTATGTCTTCTTCGCCTTCGACATTCCCGGACTGGTGGAACGTGCCCGGCCGGAGAACGCGCAGATCCTCATGCGCGACACCTGGAGCTACAAGACCCATGTGGCGCGCGACAACCGCACGGGCGAGGTGAGCTACGCGGTGGAGGGCGAGCGCAAGGGGGCCTATCCCGAGGGCATGCGCCCCGACTGGGTGAGCGGCGGGGAGACCACGGTGATCGACCTCGGGCAGGGGCGCGTTGCGACCTTCCTGCCGGGCAACGCCGTCGAACTCGTGATCCCGGGCGAGCGGACGATCGAGGCGCGGCTCGAAGGGCGCGAGGTGGTGACGAACCTCAGCGCGCCCTATCCCGATTACGTCTCGGCCTCGAAGACGCGGTTGCAGGTGACGTTGCCGGGCGCGCGGCTCACCTTCACCCGGTCGCAGACGGAGACCTTTCGCTATTTCACCGGCTGGGAGCTGTTCTTCTTCACGCTCGACAGCCCCTATCATGGCCACGGTCTCCTCGGCATCCTCTTCGGGCCGCAGATCGACCCTGAGCGGGGCAACCTCGCCGGGGCCTGGAACGACTTCTGGCACAACCCGATGTGGATGCATGCGGCGGTGGCCTGGGCGATGTTCGAGACGGTCTTGATGGCCTTTCTCGGCACCTTCGGCGCGGCGCTGATCGCCCTGCCCATCGCCTTTCTCGCGGCGAAGAACTTCACGCCGCTGCGCTCTGTGCGCTTCGCCTTCCGGCGCGTCTTCGACTTTCTGCGCGGGGTGGACGGGCTGATCTGGACGATTGTGCTGTCGCGCGCCTTCGGGCCGGGGCCGCTGACCGGTGCGCTGGCGATCCTGCTGACCGACACCGGGAGCTTCGGCAAGATGTTCTCGGAGGCGCTGGAGAACGTGGATGGCAAGCAGATCGAGGGGGTGGCCAGCACCGGCGCGGCAGGGCCGCATCGCTACCGCTTCGGGGTGATCCCGCAGGTGGCGCCGGTGCTCTTGAGCCAGGTGCTCTATTTCCTCGAGTCCAATACCCGGAGCGCCACCATCATCGGAGCGATCAC
>CAZAQV010000093.1:0-3982 GCA_964487255.1 uncultured Polyangiales bacterium
GCTTGGCAGATCGCTACCCTGGGTGGTAGGAACGATTAGCGCACAGACGTTCGACACATCAGGATATCCGAATCGGTTTAAAGCGCTCGCGCCCCTCGGCTTGAAAATGGCAAGGTCGCGGGCCCAAGAACCTCCCCCGGAAAGACACGAAAGATTTGGACAGGCAAGAAATGACACAGGCTTGGGACATCATCCCCGACATCCACGCGGACATCACACGGCTTGAGACCACCCTCGAAGGGCTCGGCGGTGACGCCAGGCTGGCCTTTCTCGGTGACTTCATCGATGCTGGAAACAATCACGCCGGGTCCAATGACGAAGCCGTTCTGCAACGTGTGCGGGGGCTGGTTGAAAACGAAGGGGCAATCGCGGTCATGGGGAACCATGAACTGAACGCCATCCTCTACCACACCCTCGGGGTGGACGGTGTCCCCTTGCGCGATCGGAGCGACAAGAACACAGCCCAACATCGCTGTTTCGTCGAGCGCTTCGGCGTGTCGACCCCTCAGGCGCTCGCCTGGGTCGATTGGTTCCAAACCCTCCCTCTCTGGGAGGAACGCGACGGTCTGCGCTTGATCCATGCCTGCTGGAACCAGCCGGATATTGATCTGGTCGCAGAACGCCGCCCGGACGGCCGTCTCGCACCCGAAGATCTGCCCGAGATCGCCGCCGAGCAGACCGACTTCGCGAAGGCCGTGAAGAGGCTCATTACCGGGCCGGAACTGAAGCTGCCCGAGGGGGCGGTTTTTCAAGATTTCAAGGGACATCCGCGGGAGCATGTTCGCATCGCATGGTGGCGCGCAGATGCTGCGACCTGGAAAGAGGCAGCGCTGTCGGTTGGTAACGTCGACGAATTGCCGTCCGGGAACTTGCCTGAGGATCGGGACGTGGCCCTCTACCCGCGGTCAGAACCTCCCGTTCTGGTCGGCCATTACAAGATGACGGGGCGCCTTGCATAGAAGCTCGTCGCGCTGCCTTCCTTGATTACCCCGCAACCCCCTGCGCCTACAGATGGCGGAGAGAAAAGGATCTGCAGCCCGGCAATCTCGTCACCTTTTCATCGTGATACCCGCTTGGGCTGAACATGCGCGGTCCCCTGCCAGCAGTTCAGCCCTCGCCCGGTATGTCGAACGTCACTGGTATCCAATCCAGAACGCTTCCAGTTGCGCGGGTCGCCCTCCGGAGACCTCTTTCATAAGGCCTATTACGTCCAGATAGGTCGCCCTGTCGAACTTGGACCACCCCTTCTGCTTGAAGGCCCGCCATCTGCTGCCCGCCTCCCCGACATTCCTTTTCTGCAGCGTCTCCAACAGCACGCGGTCGACGGGTGGATGCAACGCGGCGGCCGGCTGCGAAAAGACGCCATCTGCGGATTGGTCGCCCGGTAAGCTGTCCCCAATCGCTTCGTTCAGAAATAGCGTCTTGGTAAAGCAATTCACCATCTTCGCGGCGATGCCATAAGAGAAGCCATCCGGGGAAATTTCGGCTCTGCCGCGTTCCAGAATCTCAGAGCACCAACGATCGTGCTCTTCATCAAATATATCAGGTCGCGGGAGCCACTGCGGACCGAGCGCCAGAAAGCGGATTGAGCTCGTCCTCAGCAATTCTGCTCCGCGCTCGACGGAGAAGGTACAAACGCTGCGGCTGCTCCGGGATGCCGTCGCCGCGCACCAGGCGGCAAACCGAAACCGATGCTCAGCCGGATGGTATTCCTCCATCCCGCAGGGCTGCACGTGCCCATTCTCCAGCCTTGCAAGCAGTTCTGGAAAGAAGTGCTCCCGCCATGTCGGGATCGAGACAACCTTACCCTGCAGCCAGTCCAATTCGAGCTCGTTTTTGGTGTCGGTCAGGTCGCTGCCGGTGAGTTCACGGAACGCCGTTTCAAGCTCTCTTGCGAATTGGTCCCGGCAAAACGGGAGCCCGGACTGCGCAGCAATTGCGCTTTTGCGGCTGACCTCCCAGCCCAACGCCTCCCACAGAAACAGGTCGCCACGGTGTTCACCCATCTCCAATGGCTGCCGGAATACTTCCCGTATTATCAAATTCTGCTCCCTCCCCTTGTAGCACCGCGCGGGACCGCTGTGGGCCCGGCAAATTAACGTGTGACCCTCATCAAGCGGCCGGCAGGATCAAGAGCGGCTGCTCCTCCTCCTCCTCCACCCGGCGGACATATTCACTGCCCTCGACATCTGTCTTGATTAACGCGTCACACAACGCCGGCTGCGTGGCGAACCGATGCCGCAGCTCCCGCATGTCCGCAAAGACGGTTTCTGCTCCTTCCGCGCCTTCTTTTACCCGGGCCGCAATCATGTCCCTCGGCATTTCCAGCGCAAGCTGCTCCAGCTTTTCGACCTGTCGGCGCGACCGGCGGGCTGCGGTCTCCATTTCATTCAAGAGAAAGAGGGATTTGATTTGAGCGCCAGCGCAAAGAGACAGCCCCGCCAGCAATGTTCGCAGCAGGTCTGCATCGATATTTTGCTCCGAAACGATCTGCATCAGCCCTCTGTGAAGCGTATTGAACCCATCGTGCAACGCCGCCTCGGCTTCCACCACAACCGGTCGGGCGTCCAGCCGGTACGGGACCTCCTGCAACCTTTCGAGCTGGGTCTCGATCTTGCTGAGCGCGTTTTGCAGGCTCAATTCCCGCCATTGCGCGGGCAAGGCGTCAATCTTGCCTTCGACCGCGCGCAGCTTGGTATCGACGGAATGGATGCGGTTCAGGATGATCGCGGTACTGGCTGCGGTAACCCCGATACCGGCGATCGATGAAACCATCGTCGCCAGCTGCAACGTTTGCATACCCCCGAGCGTCGCCTGCAACGCATCGAGTTTCCGTTTCATCTGTTCGTTCTGAACGACGCCAACGAGGCTCGACACGGCATTTACCGGGTTGAGGAAATCCCCCGAGAGGGCAGACTGAATCGTCGATTGCAGAAGTCCGGTTTCCTGAAGATGGCCAACGATCCTGCCGCTGGAGGCATCCTTCAGAATGCCACCGTATCGCACAAACTGCCCAACTGTATAACCAGCTTCAAATTCTGCGGGGATGCGGAATAATATCGACGGTGAAATCATGAAATTTTCTTCAGCCTCTCTTCAGCCGCATGGTCGAGCTGGCTGCGGAACGTCACCCAGGTCGAGTTTCTTTTCCGATCGGGAATGTCGGCCAGCAGGACACGATCGAGCATGTCTTGGATGTGCCGTAGATAACGCCTCGTCACCATCATACGACATTGCCGGAGCGCTTTCGGAGACGCGAAGGCCATCGTCGTAACACCGATGCCTACAGCTGCGAAAACGGGCCACGAAAAGCTGATCGTCGGGATCACAAATAGAAACGTGCCGGTCGTCGTCGCAAGTCCTGTTGCTGCCCCGGCGATACCGATCGACCCTACCGCCAGCGCGCCGCTGGCGGCCACGGTCGCTGTCTCCACCAGCGTGGCGCCCGCATAACCGCTGGCCCCTTCGACTTCAGCGACGGAGGCTTCGAACGACGACTTGAGCGAGGATGCAAGTCTCCGGTTCAGGATATTCACGTCGGATTCGATCTGCCGCTCAATCGCCCTGCGGGCGCTCGAAGTTGGCAGCAGCAGCTCTTTTAGAGCGAGTTCCTCAACCGATGAATTCGCCCTCTCGAGATATTTCTCATGCGCGGCCTCGATCACCTGACGTATACGCCAGCGTTCAGCCTCCCACCAATCAAGTATTTCCGCACGTTGAATTTCTGAGGTCAAATGTCGGTATCACAATAAAATGTCTTCACTCACGCGATAGTTGCACCGCAGAACCCTTTGGCGCAACCCTTTTAGCCTGCTCGTAGAAGGGCGGACGGGTTGAAGTTGCCGGTATCTACTAGGCTTTCGGTAGCCCGACGTTTTACCGAGCGCCAGAATCCGTCTAGCCATAGGTTCCCACCGCAGCCTCCCGTCTTCTTCGATCGAGCCAGCCGAGGAATTGCGTCACGCTATCGACCTGATCGTCA
>CAZAQV010000094.1:0-3922 GCA_964487255.1 uncultured Polyangiales bacterium
AAGGTGACGGTTGAGACCTATTCTCGGGAGTTGCCCAGTCGATTATATGATGGAGGACATCCCTTGCCTGCTCAGCGCAGTCCTCATGCCAGTAAGTGTCGCTGTCAACATGATGCCGGACAGTGTCATCTCGAGCAAAACACCAATAGCAGATGTTTTCACCATCAACTTTTTGCAGTCTGAAATCGCTCATCGAAAACCTCATGATCATTCTCGCTTGACTCACAGATGGGACCAGCCGCGGCGTAGGTCTGGAAGAACGCAGTGGGTTGATCCCCCCGAAGACTGCTTCAACGTGAATCAGCCCAACAGGGGCCTCAGTTTCGAAATTGAATGGCGGCGAGGCATTGATACCTATCAATGCCCCTGAGATTTGGCGGAAGCTCGCTTAACGAAAGCCCAACTTGGGTTCGAACCGGGCTTGCGGCGGCGCAGCTCCAGCACAAGCCGCCGGGGCAAGCTACGCCGTCGCTCCCGGCCCACTTGTATGTACCGACTGCTGTTCGCAAATGATTTCTCGCACGTTCTCGGAAGTCGCTCATATGTATCCGGCCTACTGATCGACACGCGGGTCGTGGCCTTGTTGGGGTTACGCTCGCACCGTGATCTCATTAGCGGACAGGTCGTTGATGACCATCTGGGCCGTCAGATTCTGGGGGCGTAGTTTTTCCGTTCCATGCTTTCGATCTTTCGCGAACTCCATTAGGTCGCTCCGGCTCGCTAAACGCCGACAGCAACCTCGTCTCTTGGCGCATCAAACGCCGTTCTGTGTCTCAGAATGCTCCACGCCATGCGGGCGAGCTTGTTCGCCAGGGCGACGGCGGCCTTGTTACGATGCATGCGTTCGCAAGCGCGTGCCAGCCAGTCGCCGAAGCTAAAGTCGGGCCAACGATGTGGCCGCATCATGATGATCTTCGCCGCCTGAACGAACAGCATTCTCAGATACCTGCTGCCGCGTTTGGAGATGCGCCCCAACACAGTTCGGCCTCCCGTGCTGTATTGCCTCGGAACAAGCCCGACCCAGGCCGCGAAGTCACGGCCGCGGTCGAAGGCCTCACCTTCACCAATCGCCGCCACCATCGCCGTCGAGATCATCGGACCAATGCCCGGGACCGTCATGACATTGACGCAGTTCTCTTCGGTTCGGCTGATCTCTTCGATTTCCTGAGACACCCTGTCGATCCGATCATCCATCCACATCCAATCGCCGTAGAGACCGATCAGGATCGACCGCATCCGCCGTGATATCTCGTCCTTGCGCTCTTCCAGGATCGTCTCGAACGAGTTCTTCAGGGCGCGCAGTCCCTTCCGAACCGTAATGCCCTGCTCGATAAGAAAGGCCCGGATCTGGTTGATCGTGGCGGTCCGACGTGACACCAAACGCGATCTGACCCGGTGTAGTGCTTGAAGATCGAGCTGATCTTGGCTCTTCTCAGACACGGTTTGAAGATTGGGCCGGAGTGCCGCCTCGGCGATTGCCTCAGCATCGTTGTAGTCGTTCTTCTGACCCTTGTTGAAAGGCTTCACATAGATCGCGGGGATGATCCGAGGCTCAAAGCCCATCTCGCGTAGCGTCCGGCTGACGAAATGCGCACTCAAACACGCCTCCATGCCCACGATACAGCGTGGCAACTTCTCAAATGTCGCGACCAACGCCATTCGCTTGATCTGTTTGCGCAGGACGCGTTGTCCCGACGGATCGAAACCCACAATGTGGAATGTGTCCTTGCCGATATCGATGCCTATCGACATCAGCTCATCAAAGTCTTTCCTCGCCATGCTACTTCTCCAGTTTGCAGAAATAGGCAAAGCCTAACCTGCTGGGTGAAGCAGCCGGTACATCCCATTAGCGGACCTCCGCATAACCGTTAATCGCCGCGCCGCAGCGTCACCAGACCCGCCGTTCGTTGCCGGCGCAGCATTCATGTCGCAGGCTTTCCGGGAAGAGATTGCTCATAGTTCGGATCGCTTTGCGAAGCGTGATCCAAGCCAATCGGCTGAGATCGATAGGTCTGGAGCCTAAGGGTTTTGTGGCCCCCTGCGATCCAAACTGCGGGCTCCCGGTCAGCGCACATGTCGAAGCAGGGCCATCCCGGGGGCATCGGCATCAAGATCGGAGAAGATCTCGCCGTTCTGTTCGGTCCGGTGCTTCTCGAACTGCGCACCGAGCTGGTGCTCTATCCTGATCGCCTCCTGCTCGGTGCCGATCAGCTGCACGTATTTGAGGTGCCATTGGGGTTCCGAACTGACGCGGTAAGCGTTAAACGCGGCCAGCCGGGTCTTAGGGTCGACTGCGTGCCCGATCTTGCAGTAGCGCCGGCGGTCAATCACCAGTTCGGCGACATAGACGCTCACCAGCGCGGACATATCGCGCGGCGCGACCTCGTAGCCGTTTATCCGGAAGGGGTGCTGCTGGCGCAGCCGCTGCACTCGCCCGGCAAGCCCGCTGAATCTCGGCATCATGGGTTTCAGCCGGGTCGCGCCGGGGATCAGCGCGAGGAGGCTTTCGGCCAGCTCGGGGTTCACCTCCTGCGTGCTGGTGATGGCCCGCTGCGTGTGCGTGCGGGGCGTGTAGCCGAGCAGATCGCGAAACCTCGGGGGGTCAGTGATTGCCCAGACGTCGAGCGGCTGCAGTGCGTAGGGCCACCGGTAGGCGCCGTTCTCATCGACATCCCAAGTGTTCTGCGCCCCGATGCCATAGTCGGAGCTTGCGAACGCCATTCTGGACAGCCGCCAAGCGGACAGTACACGCCCGCGCTGGTGGTCGGAGATGACGACCTTCGGGTCCTGCGGGTTCGTACTGCAGACGCCGAACAAGACCGCGTCCTGCTCGACGGTCGCGCGCTTTGCCGCGAAGGCCCGGTGGTGGTTCGCGGTGAAGGTTAGCGGCACGCCGAGGTTCGGGTTCGACCCCCAGACATATGTGTAAAAGACTGTCGTCATGGTGCGTCCTTCAGCGCCCAGAGACGGGGTTGCGTCTATAGGCGGACACCGTTCCTACGCAGCATCTCGTAAGGTGAAATCGTGCTGATGCCGTGAGCGTCCGCGGCGTCAGGAATTTTGATTTTGCTCACCCTGAGCGGTTCCCGGGTCTCAAGCGTTACGATATCGTGACCGCCGTGGATTGCGTAAGCGACAAGGTAAGCATCGGCCTTGTTCAGAAAGTCTGCGACGGCGGCGGAGGTGTAGCCGTTCGAGGTTGCCCAGCTCGCAACCTGCCCCATGCTGTTTCCGATCGCGCCGTCGTCAGGCATGAAAATGCTCGTGCCATGCATCTCGATCCAGTGCTTTACCTGATCGTCCTTCTTCTGCAGCTCGCGCTTCACCGGAGCGATGCTTGCGACCTCACCAGCGGCTGCGGCACTGGCGATCCAATCCCAGTATCCTCCGCAGATGTCGAAAGCATAGTAGCTCAGCGCAGGTGTTAGAAAGACGTTCGTGTCCAGCAACAACATTAGCTCGTCACTCCCAGCCGCCTTGCTTCCTCGCGGAATGTCTTGCTGTTCTTGAGACTCAGCAGGTCGAAGGCTTCACCCATCTGCGTCCTGCCTTCGAGGGCCGTCGAGATGACCGCCGATGCAAAGTGCGGATCGACGCGCGCGCCCATCGTCGCATAGAAGTCGCCGCCAGAACTGCCTTTCGCCTTGTCCTTCAGGAAGTCGAGTTCGGCGTCATAGGCTGCTTGGAAGGCGTCATAGCTCAGGCGTCCAAGATCCTTCAGGCGACGTAGGGCGACCAGCGTGCTAACCCGAAACAAGCGCGCGACCGCGGTCTTCGCCAAGTCGATATCGCCGGGTAGTTCCATATTCTGCAGTTGGGCCATCGGCACGAGAACTTCAGCGGCGACTGCATTGCAGAACCGTTCGACCGCGCTGTCCGGGTTCCAGTCCTCCGGTAGGTCATCAGCGGCTGCGTTGCTGAT
>CAZAQV010000095.1:0-3893 GCA_964487255.1 uncultured Polyangiales bacterium
GCCGCTCCGCGGCGGACCAGGCGTGGATGGGGCGGGAGGAGGAGGGCATCCCGGAAGGATGCGGCGTGCCGGGGGCGGGGGGATGGCTGGGTGGGCCGCCGTCAGCTCACCAGCGCCACTCCGCGCTGACCTGGGCGAGGAAGTTGGAGCGTGCCTCGGTCCCGAAGTCGAAGCGGTCCACGTGCTCGTAGCCCAGGCGGACCCGGGTGGAAAGGGCGCCCTCCAGGGGCGTCCGCATCCACTCGACGATGGTCCGTAGTCGGATCTCGTCGGCCTCGTCCTGCTCGACCCTCCACCGCAGGGGCTCCTGCAGGGCCATGTAGTCGTCGCCGTGGTACCGCTCCCAGGCACCGGTGAGGGACACCCGGTCCCGCGGGCCCGTCCACCCCACCCCTCCGTGGAAGGCGGTGGCCAGGGGCCCCAGGGGGCTGCCCAGGACCCGGCGGTCCAACGTGAGCCCGCTGGTGAGCTGATGGTGGGTGTACGGTCGGACCCCGTTGCGCGCGACCTCGGCCCACACGTCGACGCGCCCCTCGCGACCCAGGTTCCGCAACCGAGCCCCGCCGAGCCAGGCGGCCTCGTTCCAGAGCGACTCCCGGGGGCGCGCCACGAATAGGTCGTGGTCGTCGGTGGTGGCGTACTCCACGTAGAGCTCCAGGCCCACGTCCGGAACCAGGAGCATGGCGTCCACGCCCAGGAACTTGTCGCCGATCTCGGGATCGGTCGGGAGCTGGCTTCCCACGCTCCCCTTCCGTCTCGCGATGAAGAGGGCTTCCTGCACCCGCTCGCCGAAGGACGCCTCCGGCGCGCCTTCGCCGCCCTGATGGTTCATCAAGGTGGCCCCCAGCTCCAGGTTCGGGTGGGGGCGGATGCTCCCCTCCCAGACGACGAGGACGCCGCCGGGGTTGTCCCGGTCGTCTCCCAGGGTGGCGAGGGTACCTCCGAAGAAGGCGGGGCCCAGATAGCCGAGGATCCAGGGAAGGCGGCGAGGCTCTTCCATGGACAACCGCAGCATGTCGAGGCCGCGGGCGTTGGCGGAGAGCGTCGGGCCCATGGGCGACCGCCCCTGACGCAGGCTGTTCCTGCCCACCTCCACGGAGAGATTGCCGAAAAGCCCTCGCATATAGGCGTGGACCATGTGGAGGTCCAGGTCGGTCCCGTCGGACTCGGAGAGGACGGCGACCCGGGGCCGAGCCGCGGCGGCCAGGCGGGATCCCAACCGCACGTCCCCCCATCCCTCGACTGCGAACGTCCCCCCGTCGGCCCGCTCCCTCCCCTCGGGCCCCTGGAGAAGGGGCGCCACGTCGGCGTCGATCACGTCGACGTCCACCTCGAGGTACCGGCCCTCCATGGCCCGGCGCGGCGAATCGGCCCAGGCGGCGTCCACGCGGAGGCCCCGCGCGGTCGTGGTCCCCGTGCCGAACCGTGCCCGCAAGCGCGCGAGCGCCTCCCCGACGCGGGCGGGCGGCGCCGCAGGGACGTCCTCCACGCTCGCGGAGGCCTCGTCGACCGCCCGGGCGAAGGTCGCCTGGGAGTATGGACGCCGACCCAGCATGGGCCCCTTCACGAGCCCCTCCGAGATCAGGGCGTCCAGTTCCTGATAGGCGGGATCGGTCAGGGAAACGTACGCGGTGCTCTGCGCCGCGGTGGGGGGGGTCGCCCCGATGAGGGCCAGAACGCACAGCAGGACCACGCGGAGGAGGACTGGCATGGGGACGAGAATGGCTCCGGGGAGGACGACGGCGGGGGTCGTGGGACTCGGGGAGCCCAAGTGTAGGTCGGTACGTCTCGGCACTACAAGGAGGCCTCGCCGCTCAGGCCCGCCCGTAGCGGTCCTCGAGGCGCACGACGTCGTCCAGGTGGTTCGTGCTGGCCTCCAGGATGTCCACGTCGGTCTTCGCGATCATGCGGTGGACGGTCCCTGGAACAAGCCGGTATCGCTCGCCCGCCTTCATCTCGTGGTCGACGAGCTCGTCCACCGAGGGCCCGGCCTGGAACGTCATCTCCCCCGTCAGGAGGTAGATCGTCTCGTCCTTCTCGTCGTGGTACTGGAGGGAGAGGGCGTGGCCTGCCTCCACGTGGAGGATCTTGCCCACGTAGTCGGGGGTCTCGGCCCAGATGATCTCGTAGCCCCACGGCTTGTCGACGCGGCGGGGGGACTCGGGCTCGGGCATCGGCCTGATCCGGTCAGCGCGTGGCGATGATGACGGTCGCCAGCGTGGACGCCACCGTGAGGACCCGGGTGAGGGCGGAATCCCAGTCGAACCCGACCTCGCTCTCGGGCACCGAGGGAACGATCACCCGACTCCCCGGCTCGATGTCCGGCTCCGAGAAGTTGATGCCCAGCTTGCGCGTCACGATGGCACGGGAGCCGTTCGCATACTCGACCGTGATCCGCCCCTTGTCGGCCCTCGGGGTCAGGCCTCCCGCGAGCGCGATCACGTCGTCCAGGTCCATCCCCTCCTCGTAGAGCACCCGGGAGTCGAACGCCACGGCTCCCTGCACGACGATCGTGGGGTCGAACGAGGGAACGGTCATCCGGTCCCCGGCCCGGAGGGTCGGATCCGCCGGGCTCCCGGGCTCGTCCAGGGCATCCCCGAGCTCCACGCCGACGGTGAGACCGTCCCGGATGAGCCGGAATCCGGGAAGGTAGGCCTCCTCGGTCACTCCCCCGGCCCGGCGGAGGAGGTCCGATACACGGTCCTCCTCCGACCGGAGGACGTACGTGCCCGGATAACGCACCTCACCCGTGACGGCCACCCGTCGGGACGGGCTGAACCCCGGGAGCTGGCGGACATAGACTTCGTCCCCGGGACGGAGCGGGAGGGAGGAAGCCGGAATCATCCCCGAGTCCCGGGAAGGGAGGGAGTCCGGGTTCGCCGGCCCCGGGTACGGCAACCCCTCGGGCAAGCCGACCTCGAACATCTCACGCTCCTCGAGCGTGCCTTCACCCCCTTCGGGCAGACGGGCCACCTCGGCGCGCCGGGGATCGGAACCATAGGCCAGACCGCCGGCGAGGAGGATCAGGTCATCCGCCGTCGCCCCTTCTTCCAGGGGATACCGGCCCGGCTCCCCGACCAGGCCGAAGACCGCGACGGAGTCCGGGGTGAGGAGCGAGTCCACGGAAAACAGCCGCACGATGTCGAACTCGTCCAGCGTGACCTGACCCGCCCGGTCCAGGGGGAGCTTGAGCAGCGATCGGCTTCCGTCGGTTCGATCCAAGGAGGAGAGGTGGACCACCGGGGCGAAGACATCGGGTAGCGTGCCACCCGCCTTCTCCACGAGGGAGGAGACCGTGGCTCCAGGCTCGTGCTCGTACCGGCCCGGCTGATATACGCCCCCCCGGATCTCGACCCATCCCCGGACCTCGTCCAGGAGTGGCGCCACCGAGATGGAATCGCCGCCCCGCACCGGGAAGGGGTTCGCCTCCGGGTCGATCTCCCGCAGATCGGCGGTCACGACGACCCGGTCCCGACCCCGCTCCCGCTCTCCAGGGGGCAGGATCCGCTCGATGCGCACGGCGTCGATCCGGGCCGCGGCGGTCAGTCCCCCGGCGTAGTCGAGGACGTCCGCCAGGCTCTCGTCGAGGAGGACCTCATAGCGCGCGGGGCGCACCACCTCGCCCGTCACCGCCACCTGCGGCCCCACGGGCGGCACGAAGACCACGTCTCCCTCGGTCAGGCGCATGCCCACGGGGCGCTCGCCGGCCGTGAGGAAGTGGTAGAGGTCGAACACCCCGATCAACTCGTCCCCGCGCCGGACGACCACGTTCCGGAAGCTTCCGCTCGTCCGCGGCCCCCCCGCCATGTAGAGAGCCTCCAGGGGCGTCGCGGCAGCGCTCAAACGGTAGGATCCGGGTCGCTCGACCTCCCCTACGACGTACACCTGATTCG
>CAZAQV010000096.1:0-3810 GCA_964487255.1 uncultured Polyangiales bacterium
AGGGTTAGATCGTTGACCTGACAGGGTTTGATTACTGAAATTTCTAAAAAATCCAAATTTTCCACTAGAGGAGATCCGACACCGCATCACGTTCTTCGCGCAATTCCTGGACGGAAGCTTCAATTTTCTCTCTGCTGAAGTCATTGACCGGAACACCCTGAACAATTTCCCATTTCGTCCCGTCCGTACGGATCGGGAAAGAAGCGACAAGCCCTTCATCCACACCGTAGGAGCCGTCGGAACATACGCAAACACTGTGCCAATCCCCTTCCGCCGTCGGGGTGGTCAATCCACGGACCGTGTCGACGACAGCGTTCGCGGCGGAAGCGGCCGACGAAGATCCCCGGGCCTCGATGATCGCAGCACCACGTTTCTGGACTGTTTCGATGAATTCACCTTTCAACCAGGCTTCGTCGGAGATCTTCTCGGTGGCAGGGGCGCCCGAGATTCTGGCATTGTAGAAATCGGGATACTGAGTGGCAGAATGGTTCCCCCAGATTGTCGTGTTCGAGACTTCGCTGACATGGGCCCCCGCCTTTTGCGCGAGTTGAGTCTTGGCCCGATTTTCGTCGAGCCGGGTCATGGCAAACCAACGATCGCTGGGAACTTCCGTGCCGTTGTTCATCGCGATGAGACAGTTCGTATTGCACGGATTTCCCACGACGAGCGTGCGGACATCCGACGCGCCGTTCTTCGCAATCGCCTTGCCTTGTGCGGTGAAGATCTTTCCATTGATGCCGAGCAAGTCGCCACGCTCCATACCCGCTTTGCGCGGAACCGAACCGACCAGTAGCGCCCAGTTCACCTCGGAAAACCCCTCTTCGAGATCGGAGGTGGCAACGATATCTTCGAGCAACGGAAAAGCACAGTCATCGAGTTCCATCACGACACCCTTCAAGGCATTCATCGCCGGCTCGATCTCGATCAGATTCAGGGAAACCTTTTGATCCGGTCCGAACATCGCACCGCTGGCGATACGGAAAAGAAGAGAATAACCAATTTGACCGGCGGCACCGGTGACTGCGACACGAATGGGACTGCTCATAGTATTTCTTTGTAACTTCGATTCAAGAATTGACCATCCTTCGCGAGCGCCCTGTTTCGTTCAACACCTTTTTCAGCATCTCCCGCAATTCCCAAAACCGTTTCCCGGTCGCAAGTTCCTTCGCGGTCGCGGGGAGGCGGTAACTCCAATTCGTGCCGTCCATCACGCCGGGAACGTTGATCCGCTCGGTCTCGAACAAAACATCAGTGATCATGAAGGCAACTCGATCGGATCTGCTGATACAGATCTCGCGGAGCAGTTTCTCGAAAATCTCAGGCGAATACTCGGGAAAATCGTTGTCGATGACCTCGATTCCCGCGAACGAGCACAGAGCCGAGAGAAAATTGCGCGCTTCCCACCACTCGGGACTTTCGTCCTCGGAATCACGAATCTGCTCCCATCGGAGTTCCCACTGCGCCTTCAGTGGTGAATGATCATGCGTGGTATAGGCCGCGAACGAGACTTCCGGATACGTGAGTCCCGAGGTGACATGCCCATCGGTGAATTCCCATTGCGGCACCTTCATGCCGGCGATTCCGAGGTCGGCAAGAGATGGGCCGACATAGTCCGGGACCGTGCCCAGGTCCTCGGCGATCACCTCGGCCTCGTCTGCCGCGTCGAGCAACATTCTAAGGTACTTCTCACCGTCTTCGCGGTTCTGCCGCTTGTTCTCGTCGGAATCGTCGGAACGTGGTCGGAATCCGGGCAAACGGCCTTCGCAACGGGCGGCTGCCTCATCATGCGAAAGAGGTAAAAACTCATCGTTCCTGACTGGATTCCAGGGGAAGGAATAAATCCGGTAGAAACCGAGAGCATGATCGACCCGGAACATTCCGAATATCTCCGTAGTGTGCTCGACGCGTTGTCTCCACCACTGGTAGTCATTCTTTTCCATGACGTCCCAGCGGTACAGCGGGATCCCCCAGTTCTGCCCCCACTTCTGGACAAACTCGTCGTCTTTGAACAGTTTCTCCGGCGGCGCTCCGCCGTACCAGTCGAGGTCGAAAATGTCGAGATTCGCCCAGACATCGACGCTGTAAAGACTGACTCCAAAAGGAATGTCCCCCATCAAAGACACGTCTTTCGATGCCGCATACTCCGCGACCTGCTTCCACTGGGTATAGGCCACCCACTGAACATAGGCGTAATAGCGCAACTCGCGGTCGATGTCTTTTGGATTGGCCTCGGCCATTTCCTCGATCCGCTCCATGGCCTCTTCCTTGGAGCGATAGCTCTCGTCCCAATTCTGCCACACCTCGCTTCCGTTCTCTCGATCCATGAACAAGCGGAAAACGCAATAGTCGTTGAGCCAATCCGATTCCTCCCGGCAAAAAGCATCGAAGGACTCGGCCCGCACGTCGACGTTGCCGTCGACAGTCTCCATATAGCGATCGAACGCCTTATGGAGCAAGGCGTGCTTCAGCTTGCGAACTTTCGAGTAGAGAACGGATCCTGCATTCAGAGCCGAAAGATCGATATCACCGACCACCTCCTCGAAGGCCTCGTCGGTCAGATCCTTCAACCCCTCGGTGGTGCAGTCCAGAGTCATCGGTTCGATCGCAACCGAACTGATCGCGTTGTAGGGACTGCAGTCCGGTCCCATCTCGTTGATGGGCAGAAGCTGAATGAACCCGAATCCCAGCTCGGAGGCGAAATTAACGAAGGAATGGAGACTGGAAACATCACCGATTCCGAGGTCGTTTTCTCCACGAATAGAAAAAGCCGGGACCAAGATCCCGGCGAGTCTACGGTTCATACTGTGTCGGCAGCGGGGCATACCGTGATAGTAGCAGGAAAGCTGCCGACGGTAATGGATTTTCCCCAGATCGCTACCCGGAATTCGGGCAATTGTTGTATCCAACTCAGGTCCGAGCCTCAGCTGGAGCGCTCTTCAATTCGACGCCTTCGTAGATGTGATCGAGAATTCGCTTCGGTTCAACGATCTGACGGGCGATCCTTTTCTCCCGAGCGGCTTTGAAAATCCGGCGGGGCAATTTCAGAAACGTGTCGGGTCGGCCCCAGTAATCTTCCTTGGCATGGAACAATTCTTTTCTCGCCTTCTCGAAATGTCCATCCAATAAAGGCATCTCGACTTCACCGTCCTCTGCCTTTCGGAAAATCCCGAAGATGTTGCCCGGGACTTTCTTAACCGAGACCGTCTCCAGTCCTGCCCGGTTCGCGGCCGCTTCGAGAGTCAACAAATCGAACCCGTAGAGATGGCCATCGTGCCATTTGTGATCGAAACGCATTCCGGGGAACAGGATATCCGGCACTTCAATCATGAACAGCCCGCCCGGCTTCAGAAATGTGGCGATCGATTCCAGATCCTCGACCGGCTCGGCGAGATGCTCCAGCACTTGAAAGAGAGTGACCAGATCGAACGATCCCCTCTCGAACACGGCGTCCTGATGCATCCCGACCGACACATCGACACCATACTTTTCGCGCCCGAAATTCCCGTAGCCATCATTGGGCTCGACTCCGAACGAATCACATCCAAGCTCCTGCATGAGATAGACCCACTCTCCCCCGCCCGCTCCGATATCCAGCGTCTTCATTCCGGGGCGGATGTTTTCTTCGGAGTGTCCCAGGCGCATCAATGCGACATCACCTGCACGCACGACGTGCTTCGGCTTCGGAGTCACCGTGTTCTTGTAGGAAACTCGATACTCATCGCGATAGAATTGAGCCAGATCCTCCACCGGAAGCGGGTCGACGAAAATCAGTCCGCTCTCTACCGACATCACGTTTCGCAGCGGATGCCC
>CAZAQV010000097.1:0-3801 GCA_964487255.1 uncultured Polyangiales bacterium
AGGCCAGCGCCGGCCTGGGCCTGATCCCGGCCCAGGGTCCCAAAGCCGACCACCACAGCTGCCAGCGCCAAAATGAGGAGCTTTCGAAGCATGCCACACCTCCTTCGGGGTCATCTCCAGGTCTAGAAGGGAAACCGCGGCAGCTGACCCAAGGGAGGGACCCGCCCCGCCTTCTGAGTCGCCTGGTGGAATCGAGCGTTTGTCGCCAACGCGCTTTGGCCCCCGCTCGGATGGCCCGCCACAACCGGTGCACATGTACCACGAACATGATAAGTTGTCAAGCCCTGAGAGTCCCGCGCCCTGGCAGCCGCCATCCGTGGGGGCGTGGTGTCCAGCGCTCGTCGGAGGCGGGCTAAGTCTGGCGCTTAACCGAGGCCTGTCCACAGCCGGGCGGCGACAGCCCTCAAGATCGGGCCTTTCGCGACCCGCCGACGGGCTTGCCAGATTTCGTATCTGGCGGGAGTGCATGGGAGTCGAACCCACCCGGGACGGGTACACCGCCCCGCAACGGTTTTGAAGACCGAACCCGCTCGTACCAGCCCATCCCACGACGTCCCGTCGATGCCAGTTTTGTATCTGAAAACTGTCATTTTCGTGCCGCCCTGACCTCCGTCGTCCCGGCACTCGTTGCCGCGTATGGCAACAAAATGGCAACACGGGAGGGTGGCCGTGCCCAGGCCTAGGCTCTGCGGCTGCGGCTGCGGCCAGCCGGTCACCGGGCGGAAGTCCAAGCGGTTCTGCTCCGACGCGTGCCCGGCCAAGAACCACCGCCGCAGCCACTCAGACTCGGCCGCTAGGGCCTCTGCTGAGGGCGCGAACCCGTTACACGAGGGCGGGGCAGTATCAGACCATGTCGGCGACGGCAGCGTAACGGTAACAGATAGGGAAGTGCGCTGCTCGGGCTGCGGCTCGCCGATCTCCCGACTCGTGGGTCCGCTGCCCGTCGCCAGCTACTGCCGTGGGTGTGTGGAGGGCGGGCGCTGTCCTTGCCACGGCTAGACTAACGAGTGGCATCGCGGATGAGAGCCAATAAGCCAGTAAGGAGGAAATGTATGGCCGAGAGAGAGGAACCCAACGACGAGCTGCGCGTCAAAGACGTTCTCAAACAGGTCGAGATGATCTTGAATGCGCCGCCAGGGCAGCCATCGTTCGAGGTGGACGAGACGCTGAGGAGAAGTCTGGCCGAATTCTACAACCAGGATAACGCCAGGCCACACGTGGTTCGGTTCCTCAGTAGGCTGAGAAAAGCGCTGGGTGAGGACCCTGACCAGACTACAAGCCGGACGAGTCGGAGGCGGTGGGTATTTTGCGTGTATGTCGTCAGCAACTTTCGGACTTTTCCGGCCATTTTCCAATGGACACTATGGTGGCTCTCTCGCTCCCGGCTGGTCCGACGGCAGTCCAGTAATCGCGCACGCAGAGGTTGGACATCGAGCCCGGAGGGTGGCCGTCGCTCATGTGGTTCACGTCGCATGGCTCAGCCATGAACCGACCATGGCGTCATATGGCCCGCGGCCAGGCAGAGGGTCGTGGCGGGGTATGATTCTGGGTCGCCTTCATAGGCGGACCTCAGAGCAGCAACGATGTAGGTCGAAGCCGCAACCTCATCGGGCGGTTGCCCGAAGCTGGTTGAGAAGCTCCCCAAACTTTATCGGAACCCAGCCCAGCTTCGGGATGACGAGCAATACTTTGCCTTCAACCTGTCCTGCCAGAATGGGGTCGTCGGACTTATTGTTGTTGTCTCCATGCGTAACCAGGACCCGCCCTTGAGACGTGTCCTCGATCTCGACGATACGGTGCATCACGGAAAGGCCATTCTTGTCGAAGCGGACAATGTCTCCCACTTCCAGGGAAGCCGGGTCAACCGGTCGCGTCAGCGCCAGGTCGCCCGCCTTCATCGTGGGCTCCATGCTGACCCCGGAAATCACGGCTGGCTGGACGCCTAACATGCCTGTATTGAACCAGAGCAGGGCCACTATGAGGACGGCCGGCACGATCCAGGCGGCTGAGATGTCCTTCCCGCCGGGGGCCGTCTCAGCATCGATCTCCTCTGCCTTGAACCCTCGTATGACTAGCAGGGCGATGACGGGCCCCAGCGTTCCCAGGAAGGCTTCGGTGGTCCACTCCAGGTTGGGAAGGATGGGCGAGAACCAGTAGAAGACCTCGATGCCGCCGCGATACAGGATGGCGGGAAGCGGGCCGTCGCTGGCCGCGAGGTAAGTGGCCAGAATGCTAACCGCGAACCGTGGTAGGAAGGCCGTGCCGACGGCTTCGAAGGTGCCTTCCGTGCTACCAAAGAGGTCGTACGTGCCCACCGGTATGAGCAATAAAGCGTAGAAGAGGGAGATGAGCGACAGCGACAGGAACGGACGCCGGGGGCCGAAGACGCTGATGAGATAAGCCCGGCTCATTTCTGTCCCCAGCAGAAGTGTCCCCACGTAGATGCCGTTCTGGGCCATGTGAAGGGGTTGGCGCGCATACGGTGAATAGCCGAAGCCGAAGGCCGTGCCCGCGCCCATCAGCCAGGCAACCTGAAACGCAGCCGCCAGCGCCGCCAGCGCCAGGATCGATTGGGTGACGCGAGGCTTGTCTCTTACCGTCAACACCAGTATCAGGGACAGCAGCGCCAGGAAGCCCCAGATCGCGGGCTGGGCGATGTACAGCTCGGCGTCCGGCGATAGACGGCCGGGCAGAACGTAGTTCACAGCAAGGAACGCGCCAATCGCCCAGGCGACCACGAGACCCGGGCCCCACCGCAGCGACGATCCGCGCCCTTGTCTGGCCCTTTGGCTCAGTGCCTTCGTCACAGCAGCAGAGGGCGCTTGCGGAAGCTCCACTTCAGCGACGTTCAGCCCCTTGACTCTCGCCGATGGACGGCCGGCGAGAAGATGGCTCACGCCAAGATACGCCCCAATCGCGCAGGCGACAGCGAGGCTGGGGCCCCACAGCAGCGACGATCTGAGTCCTCGGTGAACCTTTCGGCTCACTGCTGCCACTGACGAGGCCGCACGCAGGAACCCCACTTGGGCACCATCCAGCGCTGCGACTCTCACGGAACGACCGCCCAAGGGAAGGTGGTTCACGGCGAGGAACGCGCCGACGGCACTGGCGACCAAGACGCCCGGGCCCCACAGCAGCGGCGATCCGCGCCCTTGTCTGGCCTTTTGACTCAGTGCCTTCGTCACCGTTGGAGAGGCCGCACCCCGAAGCCCCGCCCGGGCGCCGCTCGCCGCTGCAGCCTTCGCTCTTTCCCTACCCACTGCGAGCATGGATCTCGTTGCCTCAGTAACGTTCCACCTCTTCGAGGCCAGGGGCGGGTGGCTCCAGCCAGCTGGTGGTGTGCGGAGCCGAAGCCACCCTTGCTCCCCGGTTATGGACACTCAGACTCGTTCCACTGCGCCAACAAGATTGAAACCTCGAAAGTGTACTCAGTATTCTGCTCGGCCGCCTGCTCCACGTGGACCCTCAGGCTGCTACCTAGAAAGTCGTTCCGGTGAAGCTGCGTGCACAGGCCGTTGGCCCATGTGATCGTAAGCTGGTCGCACGCGGCGACGAATGACCCAGTCCGCGGCGATTGGTCGATGGTGCAGTTGGTCAGCTCCGGTCCGGGGATGAGGGTGATAGCCTCGACCTTCACCGGTATGCTGCCAATGTAGGTGTACTCCACTTGGCAATCCCCGGTGTAGCTGGGGTAGCCGTTGTCTATGCGGAAATGGAGGATCTCCGGGTCACCGCGGTCGATCCGCGCGCTGGTCTGGCCCACGTCCTTATCTTCGACCTCGCCGAACGGCTCGAAGCAGC
>CAZAQV010000098.1:0-3721 GCA_964487255.1 uncultured Polyangiales bacterium
TCTGCCGACTCATCCCAGCACGATAACCGAGTTAGATATGCGGCTCCGGCGACCCAAAGCCCGAAACGGTGCACCGTTTTCGGCATCCCGCAGAGGAATCTCGCGCACCGGTGCTCAAATGCGGATTCGGCACTGGACCAGAGCGCGCTACTTCAGCAGCTTGGACATCCGCCGGTCGGCCAAAACCTTGCCGCCGGTCTGGCAGGTCGGGCAGTACTGGAACGACTTGTCGGCGAACGACACCTCGCGAACGGTGTCGCCGCACACCGGGCACGGCAGCCCGGTTCGGGCATGTACCCGCAGGCCGGAGCGCTTCTCGCCCTTCAACGTCGCCGCCTGCTGGCCGACCGAGCGGGTCACGGCGTCGGTCAGCACCGAGTTCATCGCGTCGTGCAACGCAGCCAGCTGCGCATCAGTGAGCTTGTTGGCGGTGGCGAACGGCGACAGCTTGGCGACATGCAGGATCTCGTCGCTGTAGGCGTTGCCGATCCCGGCGATGACCTTCTGGTCGGTGATGACGGTCTTGATCCGGCCCGAGTTGCCCTTCAGCGCTTCGGCCAGGCCGTGCTGGTCGAGCGCCAGCGCGTCGGGTCCCAGTGCAGCGATCTGCGGGACCGCGAGCGGATCGCTGACCAGCCAGACCGCGAGCCGTTTCTGGGTGCCGGCCTCGGTGAGGTCGAAACCCGCACCCTCACCCGGTGTGCCGAGGTGCACCCGCAGCGCGATGGGACCCTTGCCCGGCTTGAGCGGTGCCGCGGCCAGCTTGTCCGACCAGCGCAGCCAGCCTGCCCGTGACAGATGGGTGATCAGATAGAGGTCGCCGGCCCGCATGCCGAGATATTTGCCCCACCGGTCGGCCCCGGTGACGGCAAGGCCGACCAGCGCCGAGACCGGCGGATCGAATGTCTTGAGCACCGATAGCGCCGAGATATCGACACGCCCGACGGTGCGGCCGACCGCGTGGCGTCGCAGGTGATCGGCGAGGGCTTCGACCTCGGGTAGCTCCGGCATGATCCTCAGTCTGCCGCGATAACCAGCGACAGCAACCAGGAAACGATCGACAACACGATGCCCGCCCAGATCGCCGTCCACCAGAACTGGTCGATGGCCAGGCCCCAATGGGTGGTGTGTTCGGTGATCCACGAGGTGATCCACAACATGAACGCGTTGATGACGACGTGGATCAGCCCGAGGGTCAGGATGTAAAGCGGGATCGAGACGATCTGGACGACGGGTTTGATGATGGCGTTGACCAGCCCGAAGATGACCGCGACGACGAAGATGATGCCGATACGGGCCAGCGTCGAGTCGCCGCCGACGAAGGTGATGCCGGGCACGATGAGCGTCACCACCCACAGCGCGAACCCAGTGATTGCGGCCCGCAGCAAAAACAGTCCCATGGTGATCATGATCCACCTTCAGACCGCCGAGCTCTCACCAAACCCGACATGGAAAACTAGAACGCGTTCTAATATCTGGGGGCACCGACGACGCGGGAGACGATGTGCGATTCACCTATGCGGAGGCGATGACCGACCCGGCCTTTTACCTCCCGCTGGCACAGGCAGCCGAAGCGGCCGGCTACCACGCGATGACGATCCCCGACAGTTTCGCCTACCCGTTCGAGTCGGACTCGAAGTATCCCTATACCCCCGACGGCAGCCGCGAGTTCCTCGACGGCAAGGCGTTCATCGAGCCGTTCGTGCTGACCGCCGCATTGTGTGCGGCCACGACGACGCTGCACTTCAATCACTTCGTGCTCAAGTTGCCGGCCCGCCCGCCGGCGCTGGTGGCCAAGCAGGCGGGTTCGCTGGCGGCATTGTTCGGCAACCGGCTGGGCCTGGGGGTGGGAACCAGCCCGTGGCCCGAGGACTACGAGCTGATGAATGTTCCGTTCGCCCGGCGCGGTAAGCGGATGGACGAGTGCATCGACATCATCCGCGGCCTCACCTCCGGGAACTACTTCGAATATCACGGCGAGTTCTACGACATCCCGAAAACGAAGATGACACCGGCGCCGTCCGAGCCCGTTCCGATCCTGATCGGTGGGCATGCCGATGCGGCGCTGCGTCGCGCCGCCCGCAACGACGGCTGGATGCACGGCGGTGGGGCTCCCGAGGAGCTCGACGTTCTCCTCAAGAAGCTCAATACTTTTCGCGAGGAGGAACGCGCGACCGGACCGTTTCAGGTTCACGTCATCTCGGTCGACGCCTACACCCCCGACGGCATCAAGCGGTTGGAAGACCGGGGCGTGACCGACGTGATCGTCGGGTTCCGAATCCCCTACATCATCGGTGCAGACACCGAGCCGCTGGAGGCCAAGGTCGCCAACCTGGAGAAGTTCGCCGAGAACGTCATCGCGAAGGTGTGACCAGGTCGTCGATGGCGTCGCGACCGAGGACCTGATCGAGGGCCATCATGGCGGTTCCGGCGATGCCGACGCGGTCGCCGAACGCTGAGGGGACGATCTGCAACGTCCGGGTGGCCAGGGTGGTCGCGTTGCCGTACAACGTTTCCCGCAATCCCGCCACGAAGATGTCGTAGGCGCCGGCGAGATCGCCGGTGATCACCAACGCCGCCGGATTGAGCAGGTTGACCGCCGCGGCAAGCACCTCGCCGATATGGCGGCCACTGTCGCGGATGAGCCGGCGGGCCAGCGCGTCGCCGCCGTTGGCAAGGTCTACGGCTTCACGCAGATTGCCGACCGTTCTTCCGTTCTCGGCCAGGGCACGGACCAGGGCCCACCCACCGGCGACGGCCTCCAGACATCCGACGCCTCCACAGCGGCAGGCACGGTCGGCCGCAGCGAGGGTCTTGTTGTGGCCGAACTCGCCGGCGGCGTGGATTGCACCGTATTGCAGTGCCCCACCGGCGACAATGCCCGCGCCCAGCCCACTGGATGCCTTGATGACGAGCAGGTCGTCGAAGCCGCGCCCGGCCCCGGCGCGCCATTCGGCCAGCGCGATGACGTTGGCGTCGTTGTCCATGACTATGGGCGCCTTGGTCAGGTCGCCGAAGAAGGGCGCCAATGGGACCTGGTCCCACCCGCTGAGCACCGGTGAGTCGACGCTGCACCCCCGTTTCGGGTCGACCGTGCCGGGCAGGCTGACACCGACACCGAAGACGCGCACATCACGATGTCCGGATTCGCCGAGCAGCTGATCGAGCCGTTGAGCGACATCGGGCATGAGGTCTTCTGGCCCGAATCCGGGCTCCCGGTCGATATCGGCGGCGGCCAGGATTTCTCCGCCGAGATCACAGACCGCCAGCCGGGCCCGGCTGCCCCCGATCGCCGCGGTCAACACCACACCGGCGGTTCGGTTCAGGCTTAGCAATCCCGCGGGGCGGCCACCGGTCGATGGCGCCTGACCGCCGTCGACCACGAGTCCGCGCATGGTGAGTTCGCTCACGCGCACGGCGACGGCCGTACGCGACAAGCCCGTCAGCTTTCCCAGCTCGGTCTTGGTGAGGCCGCGCTTTTCCCTGATCAGGGCATACAGGTCCCCAACCGATATCGCCGAAGGGGTCCGGAAGGGGCGCACCGACCAAGCGTAACCAGGCACACTTTTGCATTTCAAGTGCATAAGTCTGATTGATCAGTACCTAATGCGGAGCTACCGTTGTTCATGATGAAAGAACCTCGATCGCTACTGGACGTCGCCCCGGTGATGCCCGTGATCAGTGTTCGCCATGCCGCCGACGCGGTCCCGGTTGCCCGCGC
>CAZAQV010000099.1:0-3676 GCA_964487255.1 uncultured Polyangiales bacterium
TTCGCCTCGACTGCGGCAAGATGGTAGAGAATGTCTGGATTCCGCCCCTCAGAAACAGCGTTGGCTTGGCGCAGCAGCACAAGTGCCTCGGTTTCATCGCTCCGCAGGAAACTGATCCACCCCAGATTGTCCAGCACGCTCGCATTGCCGGGTTGCAGGCTGTCGGCCTTCCTGGCGAGTGCCTCGGCCTCTTCAAGGCGCATCTCCCGTTGCACGAACACCCAAGCCAACTGGTTGTAGCCGATCATCGAGTTGGGGAAGAGCGTGATGAAGCGCCTCAGGGCGTTTTCGGCGACGTCGACATCACCGTGCAGATCGGCCAGCACGCCGACCTTGAGCAGGGCGCCGCCGTCCTCGACCACCTCGATCGCGTTGCGATAGCTGGCGAGCGCCGCCGCAGAGTCGCCTTGTGACAGCTGGATCTCACCCGCCAGGACCTGCGCGGAGTAGTAGCCCGGCTGAGAACGCGCCGTGGGTTCGAGAAGCCGCATCGCCGCTTGTGGATCGCCCGATCGTACCGCGGCAATTGCGCCGAAATACCGGGCCTGATGCGACAGTTCGGCGACCGACGAGAAGCCTTCAAAAGCCGCCTGATCGTATTGCATCAGCAGGCAAAGCATCGACAGGGCCATCGTTCCCCGCGTCTCCGGGGCCGCGAGGGCGCTCCAGTCGCTCGCGGGGAGGCCGGTGAAGCGCACGCCGGGCAGCATGTCTTGGGCGAGATTTGCCATTTCGGCTGCCGCGTCCGGGCCGTCAGTGGTGGACGCCAGTGCGGCGAACCACGCCTCTTGCCCCTCTGACACCTCATTTGCATTCTGTGGCAGGCCCCCCGTGACGGCGACGGACAACGCGAGCTCGGCCAGTTTCACGCCAGCCGTATTCGGGGCGCGGGCCCTCAGGGCGCGTATCTCCTCCAACGCGACCTCGCTGTCGCCGCTCATCGCCGTGGCGATGGCAAGACGAAGCTTCGCATTCTCCGAGAGTTCCTTGTCGTCGAGCGCAGCGATCGCGTCCACCGGGCGATTGAAGAGCAGGGTCACCTCAGCCGTGAGGGCCGCCGGATCGGGGAGGCTTTCGCCGTACCGAGCGATGGTCGCAAGGGCGTCCTCCAGGCGATTTTGGTCCACCTGCAGGCGGACCAAAAGGCTGGCCGCGCGCGCGTCTTCGGGATCTGCACTCAGGCAGCGGTTCGTCACGGCTTCACTTTCGTCCGGCTGCCCGGCCTCGGCCAGAACCTGAGCCAAGGCGAACAGCGACGCGCAGTCGTCCGGTTGAAGCTTCACCGCGTTCTGCAGGGCGTTGTACGCCACGTCCAGCTGCCCCGCCGCTTCGGATGTGACACCAAGATTTCGCCAGAACAGGGGGGTTTCCGGTGCCAGACGGGTGGCGGCCCGGAAGCTCTCGAGGGCGTCCGGCAGCGCGCCGGTCTGGGTAGAGATCATGCCGTGAAGGTTGTGGGCGTATGCATTGTCGGGCTCTCTCTCGAGCGCCGAGCGAACAAGGGCGGCGGCCCTGTCACCATCGCCACGCCGCAGGGCCATCATGCCCCTTGCCAGTAGTGGCAGCGCGGTCTTGTCGGTTTCGGCGTCCGGGCGCACCCGATCCAGGATCCTGTCCGCGTCGTCCAGGCTTCCCGTGGCCGAGAGCGCCAGGGCGTGCAGCAGCAGCAGTCGCTGGTCCCTCGGCAGGTAGACCCGAAGCTGCGGCGCCAGGGCGAGGATACTGCCGTAGTCGGCCCGCTGCTCGAGTTCCTCTTCGAGCGTGTCCACAGCCGAAACGAAATCGCGTTTGGCGCCATCCAGAAGCTCGAGGACGTCGATGTCCTTGGGAAGCGCGTCGGGATTATAGGTCTGACTGTCGAAGACGGCGCCGCCCTTGAGGCCAGGCAGGAGGTCGATGATCGAGTCAGAGACCGTCGCAGCGCCGGACTGCGAGGCCGCGACGAGACCGGCTGCAATGGCAAATGCCCGCGCTCGAAAAATCATACGTCACCTATCTATCTTGATTCAAAAGGGATTAAGAAAGCGATGTTCTCAGATATCACGTTCGGTGGAGTGAGGTGCCTGCCGTCAGCCATGACGCGGGCAGGCCATGCCTGCCCGCAAAAAGGGACCTCAGGTCTTGCGACGCCGACGTCCGAAGAAACCCATCCCGCCGATGGCCCCGAGGAGAAGCGGGAAGCCGCCGGGAAGCGGGACCGCGCTCGGGGTCGTGCCACCGCCAGACGCGAGGCCGTTCAGGGTCAGCGTTGCCGACGCGGTGGACCCGTCCGTGAAGGTCGCGAGCGCGTTCCAGGTATTTCCACCCAGCTTCAACGCGTACGGATCGACGGTGAAGTTGCCCAACGCATCCACCGCGACCGTGTACGAATTGCCGTCAGGATCGGTGATCTCGACCGAGGACACGCCGACGAGAGAGCCACCCGAACCGGCGAAGAGATCAATGAGATCCTGCACCGACGAGGTCACGTCTGTGAACGTCCCGTTGCCGGCGCTTGCGATCGCCTGCATCGTCGCGATGTCCGCGCCCGGTAGGCCGACCGTGTTCACGGCGTCGACACCGGCTGCGATGGCGGCGGCAGCCCGTCCCACCGGATCGCCGCCCGAATAGCCATCGGAGAGGACGAGCATCTGTTGGGATCTGCCGGCGGTGCCATTGGCCAGAAGCTCGGCGGTGGCCGCATCGATGCCGGTGCCGATGTTCGTTCCGCCGGAGGCGTTCACGGTGTCGATTGCAGCTTCCAGCAGCGCAATGTTGCTGGCCGGCGTCAGCGCGGTCAGCGTGCGGACCGTGCTTGCGCTACTGTCGAACTCGACGATCGACACGGAGACGCCAACGGTCGGCAGGCTGTTGATGAGTGCCTTCGCGGCCTCGGCTTGCCACTGCCTCAGGGTCTTGCCTCCGATACTGGTGCCCATGGAGCCGGAACTGTCGAGAACGAGGACAAGATCAAGCCCATCGCCGCTGACGCCAGTGATGTTGGCGTTCCCCGTGGGCGCAACGGTCGTCGCGACCGGATAGGACGAACCGTCCGGGGGCGAGGTGAAGGTGACCGTTCCGGCAGCTTGAGCTGAAGCGGCTCCGAGCAAGCCTATGGACAACGCAATCGCGTGTACGCAGGCAATCAGACCGAATCGAGCCCTTTTACGAGGGGCTCGTTTCAGCGCAGGTAGAGCAATTGTCATAATTTCTTCCTGTTCTGAGAGATTGAAATTAATGTGAGAAAAGTGATTACTTCCCAATATCACCAAAGTCCGAATAAGGACCGCGGTTTCAGATAAATTCAAGCCGCGCCCACATTCCCAACGGTACGTTTGGAGGGGAAGTCTGTCAACTTTGTGATTAAATATGGGTCTGATGGGCTTGGATATGCCCATGCTCCGAACGGGCGCGCAGACCGATGCTTCCCGGCGTGGATGGCGCCCGCATTTCACGTTATGCTTGCGGATTCGGTCAAATCTCGCTTATGCTGACCTCAGCGCCATTGGTTTATACGATTTTTAAAATATTTATTCGGCTTGTGCTGAGCGGCTTATTTCAATCTGAGCTTACATTGAAGATATTTGATATGTCTGACGCGCTCTCTTTGCAAAGTGACAACCGGCGATGGTCCAGAGATTGCGCCCCGCTCGGCTTTCCCCTGTTCGCAGCCCTCGTTGTCGTGGCCCTGCCGGTC
>CAZAQV010000100.1:0-3663 GCA_964487255.1 uncultured Polyangiales bacterium
ACTCTGCAGCTCCGCTGTCGGCGGAAGCTGAGGCAGCGATCTATACCGAGGCTCCACTTGACCCTGCTCTCGTCGAGCGGTTCCAAGCGCGGAAGAAGGCTGAGGCCCAGAGGCGCCGCAGGTTGAAGCGAGAGGCGGAGAAGAACCCCACGGGCCGAGCGGCAAGGTCTTATGCAAGGATGCTGGGAGGATGATGCCCTACCACATCCCTCCAACCCCTATCGCACATGCCACCTACAGGAGCACTGAGGGAACACCTATAGGACACCTGATCCTCTCCCACCCCAAGAGTGAGGGTTATTCGGACGCCGTTAGTTTCGGCGCAAAAATCCGAAGCGGGATATACGCTAGCGTCACGCGCGGTGCCCCCCATAGGGACGGGGGCTACGGCGATTGAGTAAGCCGCCGGGAAGCAGGTCTACCTAGAAGGGGAGGCCGTGCGCCCCGGCGGCGATCTCCCCGCAATCAATCCCGGCGGGTCGCTGTCCGGCTGCCGTCGAGAAACCGGCGCAACCGTTCGGCAACTTCTGATGCTCGGCCTTCGATCCTGCTGTCTTCTTCGTAGCTCATATTCCCTCCTGTCGATTGAGCAGGCGGGCACATGGCTGAGCGCGGCGGTCGAAGAAAGAGGGCGGTTCCACAAGGCAGAAAACTCTGAGTCGAAACGAGTCTTTTGTCGGACGAGTGGAGGCTACGGGCGGTGGACGTGCCCCCATTTCAACCCATACAAAATGGCCTAACGTCCGTTTGACTGTTTTGTAAGGGGCCTGACCATGTGCCGAGTTGCTGCCTACTACCGCGTTTCCACCGACAAGCAGGGCCGCTCTGGCCTTGGGCTTGAGGCTCAGCGCCAGTCCGTCCGATCACTTTGTGAGGCGCGGGGCTGGGAGATCGTCTCAGAGTTCACTGAGGTAGAGAGCGGCAAGCGAAACGACAGGCCGGAACTCAACGCAGCATTGGACCATGCCCGCCTGACAGGTGCGAAGCTTGTAGTGGCGAAGCTTGACAGGCTCAGCCGCGATGCAGCGTTTACCCTGCAGCTCCGCAACAGCGGCGTGGATTTCACCTGCGCCGATAACCCCGACGTCAATCGGCTCACCATCGGGCTTCTGGCGGTTATCAATGAGGACGAGCGCGAGCGTATCTCAGAGCGGACCAAAGCAGCCCTTGCAGCTGCCAAGGCGCGCGGGGTGAAGCTCGGCAACCCTAACGGGGCGAAGGCGCTCCGCAGGGCCGGGAAGGGCAACCGCGCTTCCGTTGCGGCGATCCAGAGCAACGCCGACAGGTTCGCAGAGGGCCTGAGGGGTACCGTGGACGCGATCCGCCGGGACGGGGTCACCAGCCTTGCAGGGATCGCTTCGGAGCTGAATGCGCGCCACATGAGGACCGCAAGGTGCGGCAAGTGGCACGCTTCATCTGTAGCGAACCTTGTGAAGCGGCTCGCGTGAGGCTGCTGCTAGGCTTAGGCTTGCGTCCTCTCTGCCCTGCTTTTTTCATTGAGCTGCTGCGAAGAAGCTTGACGTTTTTGCCCCCGCGCTTTCCAACTGGAGACCGAATGGGGGTGAACTAATGTCTTCAATTCATTTACTTCGTTGTAAGGCAGAGCCGCTGCCGCAGATCGATGCTTTCAAACTCCCGCGCCCTTCGACAGAGATAGTCGCGTCCTCTTTCCTCGCGCGCCCCACAACTAAGGTTCCGCGCGGAGCAACTTGGCACATCGGCAATACGACAGAGATTGAGGACGGCGGGGTCTTCTTCGCTCTCGGTCGAGAGGCGGTCCTCAAGAAGCAGCAGTTTCACGAGGGGAGGCGAGAGTTCGAAGAGGTTGAACAGACCCAAGCTCCCTTCACCGTGGGCGTGTATGACAAGGAAACGCAAGCTGCCGGGATTCTGGTGAGGCAGGGGGTCTCCCTCAGTGCCCGAGAGGTGGCCAAGAAGCTGGAAATCTTGCTGGAGAGCGCGGGCATCGCACAGGAGCACAATACCCGTATCGTGGTGGATGCTATATCGGACCCCCGGGGGTTCATTGATATGCTCCTCTCGGCTTCACGGATCACGCGCTTTGAGTTCGACTTCTCGCTGCCCAATCCGCCCGATGACGAGAAGTTCATCCAGCGGCCCCTGAAGGATTTCGGGAAGCGCATTGGGGCAACGGAGGGTAAGGCATCCCTCAAAGGCCCCGAGCTGAACGCCGAAGAACTCGTAGAGCTGACCCGTGCGGTTGCGGCGGAGGGCGATGATGCTACCGCCAACGTCGAACTGGTTGAGGGAGGCGGGATCGAACGCAAAAGCCTGACCCACAACCCCCTCAGGGAGCCTGTGGAGGCAGAGCTGCACGAGGCTACGGGGCCAGCGATATTGAGAGCGGTACGCAGGGCTTACAAGCGGATAAGAGGTACCGAATGACGCAGGCCGACAGCGAGGAGGTGGAAGGGCCAACGGTCCCGGGGTTCTGGGCTTGGCTCGTTAAGCGCGACGAGTTCGGAGACAGAGGCGTCGATAACGTCGCTAACAAATGGCTGCTGTTCCACTTGGCCGTCGCGGGTTTCTTTGCCTTCGTTCTGAAAGCCGATTCTGGGGAGATTGCGCGTATCGTTGCGGTCCCCGGTGCAGCTATTCTTGTCGGCCTGGCCTTCGGTTGGGCGGGGCGGTCTGCCAGCCTCCTGCAGGACAAGACGTTTTCAAAGTTCCTGATCGAAAACGGCCCTCCGGTTGAGGGATACGTGTACGCGTTTCAGCTTGCGGTGCTGGCGGTGCTTGCCTTTATCGTCGTGGCGTTGGTTCTCATCGCTGGCGGCTTGGGCTTCAGCTTCGGGTCGGACGACGTCAACGCTTACGCAAACCGGATGTTGCTGTTCAGCTTTGGCAGCATCGCAGTTCGCGAGAGCTGGGGGATCATCGATTTCGTGAACAAGCTCACAATCCAGTACTACCGGGTTCGAGAGCAGGAAATAGGCACAGAAGAGTAGGCAGGAGCGGGGGCACACAAACCTGCCCCACAGGGCGTTGCGGATCGCCGCTAAACGTCTGAATTATGACGATAAAGTGCAGTTGATCGGCGAGAGAGAATCCTCAACCATCCTTCGCCGCGCCGTCGGGCGAGGAACTGGTCAACCATTCTCCTATCCGGTGTCCTTGAGGAGTGTCATATGGGTTCGTAGTGATGCGGACCTCTCGGCCAGTGCCGCCAATGTAGATCCCCCGCTTAGACAGCGCGCCATCTAACGTCGCTAGCTGTTGCCCCGAGCCTTGAAATGCGGCCCAGCTGGAAAGCCAACCTAACGTCGATAAAACTGCCAGCACTCCCGAGAGTGACTCGAGTGTATCGATGTCCAAGAAATGGAAGGCAAGAAACGAAGTTACCAATACGAGGCTCGCCGCCCGGTATTTGTTGGCGGCGCGGTGGTGCCGTTCTTCCCTGTCAGCCAACTCGACGATTGCGGCCTCGAGCGCGGATTTCACATCATATAGTTTCAGCTCTCGTTGCACCCCTATCACCCAACATTTTTGATAGCGCTTGATTTTATTCAACTTCCTTCGCTGCCCGAAACCGCGACAAGTCGCAATGTTCTAAGATCCGCGACGGGTCTTGTGGTCCCGTAAGTTAAAAGGTTGTGCCCGCCCGCCGCGGCGATTTCGAGCGCGCGCTTGGCGGTTTCCTGG
>CAZAQV010000101.1:0-3651 GCA_964487255.1 uncultured Polyangiales bacterium
CCCACGCCACTACCAAGCACTTGCTGGCTTTTTACACTTCAGGTGTCCTACGCCTGGGGGCGATGATTGAAAACGAGGGCATCCTTTTTGAACGCGCATACGCGTCTGCTTCGTGGACACTGCCTTCAATGACAAGCACGTTCACATCGCTGCAGCCTCCGAGGCACAAAGTCGAAGATCGGGGCATGCGGCTCGACCCCAAAGTTCCGACGCTCGCAGGGGCATTTTCAGTACAAGGGTTTCTCTCCGCGGGCTTTGTGACGCACATCTACGTGTCGAGTCTGTTTGGCCTCGATTCGGGGTTCGATGAGTTCAGAGAGTTGTCGATCGACTGGAACTTCAGAGAGGGCAAACAAGTTCGAGTCGACCGGCTGTTCGAGTACGCTTTTCCCTGGCTCACGCGCCATCGCGACCTGCCATTTTTTCTTTATCTTCATGTCTTCGACCCGCACTGGGATTACGAGCCTCCGCCGCCCTATGCGACGAGGTACACGCAGCCCGGGTACAAAGGGCCGGCGAACGGCGCTTGGAGCTACATCAGCAAGTTTTTGCCGCTCGACAAGCAAATGGCGCCGGCCGATCTTGCGCAGGTCACGGCGCTTTATGACGGAGAAATTAGCTGGACTGACGCGCAGTTGCAGCGACTTTTCGATTTCCTCCAAGCGAAAGGTCTTTGGGATAGCACGCTGCTCGTGATTCTCAGCGATCACGGCGAGGAGTTACAAGACCACGGTTCCGTCCACCACATCAACACCTTGTACGAAGAGCTTCTTCATGTCCCGTTGATCATCAAGTTGCCGAACGGGCGTCAGAAGGGCATGCGTGCGCGTGTGCACGAACGCGTACGCAATATCGATATCGCGCCGACCATCCTCGAGCTGATGCAACTTGATGTGCCAGACACCTTTTCAGGCGAATCGCTCGTTCCCCTTTTTACACATGAGGGCGATGACCGGGAGGTCTTTGCACGAACGGTGCGGCACAATAGCAAGTTGATCACGCTCATCGAAGGCGACTACAAGCTGATCCATTCCTATTCGCGGCCCGATGAACCCGACGAGCTCTACGACCTCAAAAACGATCCACGCGAGCAGACAAACTTGGCGCCGCTTGAGCCCCAGCGCGCAAGCGAGATGCGGAGCAAGGCGAGGGCCCAAATGACCGCGATGTCTTCAGGCAAGCAGGCGCACGCCACAGTCAACGAAGGGCTGACCAAAGAGCAAATCGAACACCTCAAGGCACTCGGCTACATGGAGTAACGCGACTGTGGTAGACTGCGCTCATGAGGACAAGGATTCACTATCGTCTTGGTCTTATATGGGTCGGGCTCGCTCCCCTCGTGACGGCATGCTCCGGGGATTCCGACAACACGGCGCTCGACGCAGGTAGCGACGCACAGGTCGCGCGCTGTGACGGTGGGCTCTGCAACCGAAGCGACGCGCGCGTTCTAACGATGGACGCAGGGCAAGGTGGTGATGACGCTGGTTCGTGGACGAGGCTCGATGCTGGGACGACGCTGGAGTACTACGTTGCGACCACTGGCTCGGACTCAGCGGACGGTTCACAGAGCGCTCCGTGGAAGACGATCGGGCATGCGCTTTCGCAAGTGCCTTCGTCGGGGGACCTCACGATCTGGGTCGCCGATGGTGTCTACGAAGAGTCCGTCGATGCCGGCCAAGACTTCACCGCTCCGGTGTGGGTCCGCGCGCAAAACGCATACCACGCGCAGATCACGAATAGCGACAACCCGGTGATCGACCTCGGCGGCACGTCGATCGGCTTTGAGGGGTTTGAAATTGCCGGGCAGTCGTCCACGGGCGTCACCACAGGCCTGGTCTACTTGTACGAGGCCAACGGCTGTAGCTTGGTCAATAACGTCATCCGCGACAGCTACAACAACGACCTCATCCGAGTTCTTTTTAGCCGCTACACGATGCTCGAGGGCAATCTCATCTACAATCCGTTCGGTCACGACCAGCACCTCGACATCAATTCGAGCTCGCAGGACACAACCGTTCAAGAAAACGTGTTTTTTAGTGACTACGCCGGCAGCGGCCGATCCATCCCTGACGACGTCAAGGAGTACATCACCATCAAGACCAGCGAGGTGAAGGACGGCACCACGCGGCGCGTGAACGTTCGGCGCAACGTGTTCTTTCGTTACGAGAGCACCGTCGATACCGAGCACATGATCTCATGCGGCATGGACGACAAAACCTACTTCGAGTCGGAGGACGTCCTGTTGGAAAACAACCTGTTCCTGCTCAACGGAATGGACGCCAACGGCGTGCTGGGCGTAAACGAGTCGCACCGAATCACGTTTCGTGCCAACACGGTCGTTGGCAACGCGTCGGCGAGTTATTTCGGAGGCCGCGTCGGCCGCAAGAGCTCGTCCGCCCTACAAAGCGACGAAATCGCCTTCTATAACAACATCTATTCACGTCCCGATGGCAACATGAACAAGTTCATCCGCAGCCCGACGGGTGACATTGCGAGCGCCACGCTACACAAGAACCTATATTGGAACGGAGGCAATGATATCCCGGTCAAAGCGGAGGACCTTCTCAACTACACTGAGGACAGCAGTCCGATCCTGTCCGACCCGAAGCTTCCGAGTGCGGCTTCGATCCCGTCGCCTCGCTGGACCGGCACCAACTTCGGTGGGGGATACAGCACGATTCGCGCGGTGTTTGAAGCGCTGGTCAAGTACGCCATTCCGCCGAGCGACTCCCCGGTCATCGACGCGGCCGATCCGAGCAACATGCCCGCGACCGACATTTTAGGCCGACCCCGCGGCGCGTCCCCGGACATCGGCGCCTACGAGCGCTAATCCGCTACTTGGCTGTGCCGACGCCGATGGTGGCCTCCGCCTGGAGGTGGACCGGGCCGTCACCAAAGCGCTCGGCAAGTATGTCGAAGAGTGCACTTTTGACCGCTTCGACGTTTGACTCGCCAATATGCGAGAACAGCACCCGAGCCGGCGGCGCAGAACCGCGCATCAACTCCCAGAACTCCTGCTTGCTGGCGAGTTCGATGACGCGGGTAGCGGTGTCGATGCGAACATCTGAAAAGCCAGCCGCTCCCATCTCGGCCTTAAATTGAGACTTGTCTGCGAGGCTAAAGATGGCAGGGGGCGCGTTCGACGCTGCCCAAGCGAATGATGGCACCCAAGAGCGCGACGGCTACCGCGATATCGATGCGACTTTTGCGGACGCTCCTTCTCAAACCCTCTCCGATGCCCGTGCCGATGCCGACCGGAAGCTGAACGACAGTGGACTGGGTGATGCGCAAACGCTCGACGCAAATGCAAACTCTATCTTTGAGGTGCAAGTAGGCCCCATTGCGACAGGCGGTGGTTCACAACTTGATCACGCTGACCCCGCGCAGTCCGGTAGTATTGCAGAAGCATTGTCGAAGTGTCGGCCGGGTGATGTCGTTCGGCTCGCCGAACCACAGCCGGCGTATTACTCGATTGGAAGCACCTTGGTCGTTCCCGAGGGCTGCACGTTGACTTCCGCGCACATGGCGCCCGATACGCGAAGCTGGATCCGAGCGCGCAGCGCACTCGAGGAAGGCACAATGGTCGAACTGCTCGACTGCGTAGTCGTCTTCAATGATTCGCTAACCTGCGAAACACCTCGCCCAAGTGAA
>CAZAQV010000102.1:0-3625 GCA_964487255.1 uncultured Polyangiales bacterium
TCCATCGGCGCCGGCCGACCGCCGATGCGCTCGGCCCAGGGCTCGTAGGCGTCGGTGACGATCTGCTCGATCGTGGGTCGGTCGGCGGGTCGCGCGCGACGGATGGCAGGAGGCACGCCCCATCCTGACCGGGAAGACGGCGACATGGCTACGTAATGAAGCGTTTCACCTCGTGACGACCCCGCAATCGACGACGCGCACCCCCGAAATCTGCCGCCTCTAGGTTCACCTGCGAGCGGCCATCCCTCATAACGAATCGCCTGGTCCGGCTGAGCCGCTCCGTGAGTCGGAGCAGGCAGGAGTGCCGATGAACCAGAACCGCCCCGGGCGCCGTCGCGCCCGCCGGGTGCTCCCGGGCGTCGCAGTCGCCGCTGTCGCGGCCGCCACGCTCGGGCTCGCCCCCGCCCACGGTTACAACACGGTCCCGGTCGTCACCGGCGACGCGTGGAACGTCCACGACGGCGCCAGCCCCGGCGTCGACACGGGCAGCGTCATGGACACCGAGAGCCGCGCCCTGATGGGGTACGGCGGACTGCGGGTCGAGGTCGACGGCGGGACCAGCCCGCTCAACGGGATCCTGCTCCGCGGCTTCGAGATCACCTACGACGGGCAGGACACCTTCGCCACCACCCAGGGCGTCGACGTCGACGGCGTCGTCGTGCAGCGCGAGCTCCGGGTCGACCAGGCAGCCAGCTACGGCCGGTTCCTCGACTCCTTCACCAACACCACCGACATGCCGGTGAGCATCGCGACAGCCTTCGGCGGGCAGCTGGGCTACGACACCGGCACCAACCAGAGCGCGATCGCAGGCACCTCCGACGGCGACACCACGATCACCGATGCCGACGGCTGGGCCAGCTGGTACACGCCGAGCGACGGTCCGGGATCGGCCAGCCGCAACGGCCCGTCCGCCACTACCTTCGGCACGCCCGGCTATGACGACGCCCTGGACCGGATGGGCAACTTCCTTCGCGACCCGTTCAGCAACGACCTGCCGGCCGAGGGCGACGAGGCCAACCACCCCGCCTTCATGAACACCCTCACGCTCGAGCCGGGCGAGACCGCCTCCCTGGCCCACTTCGTGGTGACCGGTCTCTCGGAGGTCTCCGACATCGTCGACGGCGCGGAGGTGCCCGCTGCGGGCACACAGGTGGAGCTGGTCCAGGCGAAGGCCGGTGTGCTCGCCGACGAGCCGGACCTCGAGGGCCTCACGAGCGCCGAGATCTGTTCGCTCGCCAACTACGACCTCGCCGCGCTCGGGATCGACTGCGCCGCGCCGGATGGCGAGATCCAGGGCGGCGTCGGCGAGGTCGCCGCCCCGACCACGCTCGCCACGAGTGCGTCGTACGACGTCGTGGGCAAGACGATCACCGACCTGCTCGCCGACATGGAGTCGGGCGAGACGACCGCCGCGGAGATCACCCGGGCCTACCTGGACCGGATCGCGGCCTACGACCGTGGCCCGTTCGGCCTCAAGTCGGTCATCACGGTGGCGCCGACCGCGATGGAGCAGGCCGAGGCCGCTGACACCGCTCGCGCGGCGGGCGAGGACAAGCCGCTGCTGGGCATCCCGATCCTGGTGAAGGACATCATCGACACCAAGGACATGCCCACCACGGGTGGCTCACTGGTCTTCGACGGCTACCAGCCTAAGGACGACGCGTGGCAGGTAAAGAAGCTGCGCGAGGCCGGCGCGATCATCCTCGGCAAGTCCAACCTCGCGGAGTTCGCCAACGACGGGCACTACAGCCCCAGCGCGTACGGCCAGGTCTGGAACGCCTTCGACCCCTCCCGCAGCCCGATCGGCTCGAGCGGCGGATCGTCGGTGGCGGTCGCGTCGAGCTTCGCCGCGGCGGCGTTCGGCACTCAGACCGGGGACTCACTGTGGGGTCCGTCCGGGGCCGCCAGCCTCTTCTCGCTGCGCGGCACGGACGGCATGCAGAGCAGCGCCGGCACCATGCCCCTGACGATCATCCAGGACTACGTCGGCTTCATCAGCCAGTCCCCCGACGACCTGGCTCTGCTCCTCGAGGCGACGGCGGTCGACAATCCGGACGATGTGCTCGACGACGTCGCCAACGGCCACCGGCCCGACGACTGGACCGAGTACTTCTCGGCGGACGCGCTCGAGGACAAGGTGATCGGTGTGCCGGAGGGCGCGTTCGACGACCCGTTCGGCACGACGGCGGTGAGCGACGCGCTCGAGGCACAGTTCTCGGTCTTCGAGGACGCTGGTGCGACCGTGATCGAGATCCCGGAAGGCCCGAATGCCGGCCCGCGCGAGTTCGGTGGCGACACCAACTACGAGGGCTGGGCGCAGTGGATCGAGGCACACCCGGACAACCCCTACACCAAGCCGGAGCAGATCACCCGCAGCCCGCTGCGGATCCCCACCCGGATCAACACGTCGGAGTACAACGGCTCCGGGCGGATGACGGAGGAGGACCAGCGAGCCTTCGAGCAGTGGCGCGCGGATTGGCGGGCCGACCTCGGTGAGTGGATGGACGACAACGGGGTCGACGCGGTGCTCTACGCCGCCGAACTGAGCGACATCCACCTCAACGATTCGATCATCCCGAGCTTCGGGCGGATCAACCCCGAGTCGTCGTACGCCGGTGTGCCGACCGCCATCTTCCCGGCCGGAGTCAACGACCACGGCAGCCCGATCGGCTTCCAGCTGCAGGGCAAGGAGTTCCAGGACGCGGAGCTGCTCGGGATGGCCTACGCCTTCGACCAGGCGACGGAGGGCCGGGTGCTGCCGGAGATCACGCCGGCGCTCGCGTACGACGCCGCGGCGGCCGAGCACGTCGTGGATCCGCTGCCGGCCCTGCCGCAGGCGGTGGCGCAGCGTCCCGCCTTCGTGCTGGACACCACGCCGACGGTGGTCGCCAAGCCGAAGGGCAACGCGCCCGCCAAGGTCACCTTCGAGGTTGACTGCACCGGCGTCGGCACCTGCGCCGGACGGATCGAGGCGGCCTACGACGGCGACACCTTTGGCACCCGCAGCCTGCGGGTCACCGAAGTCGGTCGGTCAGTCACCTTCGCCCTCCCCCGGTCCGCCACCGCGGCATGGCGGAGCGGCGAGGAGCTGGTCATCGAGGTGAGCCTCACCGGCAAGAAGTCGACCGTCGCACCGGTCGACGCGGTGGAGGTGACAGCAGCTCCGTAGTCAGGTGAACCCGACCCGTGGCGCCGTCCGACTGGGCGGCGCCACGGTCATGTTCGGTCAGCGCGCTCGATGCTGTGCTCGTGAGCAGCCCGGTTCCGTGAGCGTCAGAGCCTGGTGGCTGGCAGCGAGCCTCGACCACGATGTGACGGGCCCCGACAGCTGATCGCTGGTGTCATGGGGCAGCCGGTGCCACTGCGAACCCGGTGGCGGCCATACCGGGGGCTGACTGCCTCGTCCTGTTGCGGGAGGCCGTGCACATGGTCAGGGTCGTCCAGGTCAACCTGATCGTCGCGGACCTCGAGCACAGCCGCGCTTCTACGAGCGGCTCGGGCTGGCGTTCCACGCCCGATCGGCTCGACCCAGGGCTCGTAGGCGTCGGCGACGATCCGCTCGATCGTGGGTCGGTCGGCGGGTCGGGCGGGGCGGATCCGGTGGGTCATGACGCTTGTCTACCGC
>CAZAQV010000103.1:0-3553 GCA_964487255.1 uncultured Polyangiales bacterium
TTCTTCGCGCTGTCGAAGATGGAGGCCGACAACATCGATCCGCAACAGCGGATGGCGCTGGAGTTGACCTGGGAGGCGTTGGAGCATGCCCGGATTCCGGCGTCGAGCCTGCGCGGCGAAAACGTCGGCGTCTTCGTCGGCAGTTCCACCAACGACTACAGCTTTCTAGGTGTCGCCGATCCGGCCACTGCGCATCCGTACGCGATCACTGGTACCGCGAGTTCGATCATCGCCAACCGGGTGTCCTACTTCTACGACTTCCGTGGTCCGTCGATGGCCATCGACACCGCCTGTTCCTCATCGTTGGTCGCCGTGCACGAGGGCATCAAGGCGTTGCGCGCCGGTGACGTCGACGTCGTGCTTGCCGGTGGGGTGAACGCGTTGGTCACTCCGTTGGTCACGGTCGGATTCGACGAGGTCGGCGGCGTGCTCGCGCCCGACGGCCGGATTAAGTCGTTCTCCGCCGACGCTGACGGCTACGCGCGCTCCGAAGGCGGGGGCATGCTGGTGCTCAAACGTCTGGGCGATGCCCGGCGAGACGGCGACCAGATCCTGGCCGTCATCGCGGGCGGCGCGGTCAACCACGACGGACGTTCCAATGGTCTGCTCGCCCCGAATCCTGATGCCCAGGAGGCGGTGCTGCGCAAGGCTTACAAGGACGCCGGTATCGATCCGCGCACGGTCGATTACGTAGAAGCGCACGGCACCGGCACCATTCTCGGTGACCCGATCGAGGCCGATGCGTTGGGTCGGGTAGTCGGTCGCGGTCGTACCGAGGACCGGCCGGCTTTGCTAGGTGCCGTGAAATCGAATGTGGGACACCTGGAGTCGGCGGCGGGTGCGGCCAGCCTCGCGAAGATTGCGTTGGCGCTGCACCACGACAAGATTCCGCCGTCGATCAACTACAGCGGGCCCAACCCGTACATCGACTTCGACCGGGAACACCTCAAAGTCGCCGACACCCTCACCGACTGGCCTCGCTACAGCGGGCATGCCGTGGCCGGTGTGTCCGGCTTCGGCTTCGGCGGCGCCAATGCTCACCTCGTCGTGCGCGAGGTGCTCGCCGAGGATCTAGTCGAACCTGTGCTCGAACCCGAGGTGGCCGTCGTCACCTCGGCCACCGATGACACCAAGGCGGTGTACGTCGGCGGCATGCTCGTCGAGGACGACGATGAGGACGACGAGGACGATCAACGCGGCGACGACGAGTTCTACGGCCGCTACGTCGAGGAGGAACCCGAGCTTCCTGGCCTGACTGACGAGGCGCTGCGACTGCTCGAGGTCGCGCGTGAAGAACTGGCCGCGGCCGAGAGTGAGAACCCGGCCAAACCGATTGTTCCGCTGGCTGTTTCGGGATTTCTGACGTCCCGTAAGCGGGCCACCGCCGCCGAGCTTGCGGACTGGGTGGACAGCCCCGCGGGCCGGGCGTGCTCGCTGGAGGCTATCGGGCGGTCGTTGTCGCGGCGTAACCACGGTCGCTCCCGTGCGGTGGTGCTGGCCCATGACCACGACGAAGCGATCAAGGGGTTGCGCGCGCTGGCTGAGGGGAAGCCGAACCCCCTGGTGTTGTCCGCGGACGGCCCGGTGACGAACGGGCCGGTCTGGGTTCTGGCGGGCTTCGGTGCCCAGCACCGCAAGATGGGTAAGAGCCTGTATCTGCGCGATGAGACGTTCGCCGAGTGGATCAACAAGGTCGACTCGCTGGTGCAAGACGAGCGTGGGCACTCGATCCTCGAGCTGATCCTCGACGACGCCATCGACTACAGCGACGAGACGACAGAGCTCCCCATTGAGAAGGTTCAGCTGGTCATCTTCGCGATCCAGATCGCGCTCGGTGAGCTGCTGAAGGCGCATGGTGCGAAACCTGGGGCGCTGGTGGGGCAGTCATTGGGTGAGGCGGCTGCCGCCTACTTCTCCGGGGGGCTGTCGCTGGAGGACGCCACCCGCACCATCTGCTCACGCTCTCACCTGATGGGTGAGGGCGAGGCCATGCTGTTCGGCGAGTACATCCGGCTGATGGCGCTGGTGGAATACTCGCCGGAGGAGATCGAGACCGTCTTCGCCGACTTCGACGGCCTGGAGGTGTGTGTGTACGCCGCGCCCACCCAGACCGTCATCGGCGGACCACCCGATCAGGTGGACGCGATCATCGAGCGCGCCGAATCGGAGGGGAAGTTCGCCCGCAAGTTCCAGACCAAGGGGGCTAGCCATACCTCGCAGATGGACCCGCTGCTCGGTGAGCTGACCGCCGAACTGCAAGGCATCCAACCGCATCCGCTGCAGACCGCCTACTACTCGACCGTGCACGAGGGAAACCTGATCCGTGCCGGTTCCGAACCGATCCACGACGTGGAGTACTGGAAGAAGGGGCTGCGCCACAGCGTCTACTTCACCCATGGCATCCGCAACGCAGTGGACAACGGGCACACCACGTTCCTGGAGTTGGCGCCCAACCCGGTGGCGCTGATGCAGGTCGGCCTGACTACCGCGACGGCGGGACTACATGACGCGCAGTTGATCCCGACGCTGGCGCGCAAGCAGGACGAGGTCGACTCGATGACGACCGCGATGGCCCAGTTGTTCGTGCACGGCCACGATCTGGACTTCCGCACGCTGTTCCCGCTGCCGGCTGACCGGCCAGTGGACCCGGCGACTGACTACGCGACCATCCCGCCAACTCGTTTCAAGCGCAAGCCGCACTGGCTCGACGCGCATTTCACCGGGGACAGCTCAACTGTCATGCCGGGCAACCACGTTGCCACCCCTGACGGCAGGCACGTGTGGGAGTACCTGCCGCGCGGCGCCGTCGATTCCGCTGCACTGTCTGAATTGGTGAAAGCCGCTGCGGCGGCAGTTCTTCCGGACGCCAAGCTGACCGCCTCCGAGCAGCGCGCGGTTCCCGGTGAGGGCGCGCGCCTGGTGACGACTTTGACACGGCATCCCGGCGGGGCCGGCGTGCAGGTGCATGCCCGTATCGATGAGTCCTTCACCCTGGTTTACGACGCGATCGTCAGCCGGGGCGGCCAGCAGAGCGCGCTGCCGACCGCGGTCAGCACCGGCACCGCCGCTGAGATCACCACCGCCGCAACGCCGGAGCCCGAACCAGACGCCGAGGACGCCGCGATTCTGTCCGACAATCTCACCGCGGGAGCGGGTCTGGCAGCAGGCTTCGCGAAGTGGAATCCCGATTCCGGGGAGACGATCGCCGATCGGCTGGGCGCCATCGTCGGTGGGGCCATGGGTTACGAGCCCGAGGACCTGCCGTGGGAGGTGCCGCTGATCGAGCTGGGTCTGGATTCGTTGATGGCGGTGCGCATCAAGAACCGGGTGGAATACGATTTCGATCTGCCCCCGATTCAGTTGACCGCGGTCCGCGACGCAAACCTGTATGCGGTGGAGAAGTTGATCGCCTACGCGGTGGAGCATCGTGACGAGGTCGAACAGGTCGCCGAGTCGCAGAAGGGCAAGACCGCCGAGGAGATCGCCGCCGAGCAGGCTGAGCTGATGGGCGGCGCCAGCACGGTCGCGGAACTGGAGACCAAGCTGGCCGAGG
>CAZAQV010000104.1:0-3547 GCA_964487255.1 uncultured Polyangiales bacterium
GATGGCGTAGAGCCGCTTCAGCGCGTCTGTGACCTCGGGGTCCACGGCGCGGACGGTAGCCACTCCTGTCCGTTCGTCATCTCCGCTGCGGCGATGGGAGCTCTTCGACGTCGGTCGCGCTCACCCACGCGCGCTCGGAGGCGTGGCAGTCGAGGCGCATCCCAGGAAGCTCGCGGACCTCGTACCCATCCCGCGCTCGCGTCGCCAGCAGTCGTGTCGCCTCGCGAATGGTGGCCCAGGGCGCGCCCTGCGGTCCGTCACGAACGACGGAGAGGACCCCCTGCCGAACCCGAATCGGGCGAGCGCCGCCTCCGCATATCGACACCCCTCGAAGGGTCAGTTCCGGGAACTCTGGCAGAAGTCGCATCGTTCTGCTGTCGATCGCAGTCACATCGGCCACACGAGCCCATCCCTCGATTGCGATTCCACTGGGATAGACCCGTTGGACACGGACCAGCCGTCCACGTCGCTCGAGCCGGGCGACCTCGAGAGCCCCGGTCGTGTGGATCCAGGCGGTGACACCTGCTCGCTGCAGGCGCACGCGTGGTCCGTGGAGGCGAGCGTCCACGTGAACGTGCATCGGTGCGTCCCATCGATCCAAGCGGGCGTCCGAGAGGTCGCGGATGACTTGCAGCCCGGAGCAAGGGACTGGACCGATACGTGCCCTCACGCCCTCCGCGATGTGCACCACGCCGAAGACCCCCGCCTCTGTCACCGCTTCCACGTTCAGCGCTGCACCTGGGTGGAGCTGAACTGGTCCTGCCCAGACACTGGCGAGCTGAACGGCGACCAGGAGTGCACGGCCCGGCGGGAGGCGCGCCACGAGCTCGACGGCACCTAGCGTTCGAAATCGGATGCCGTCGGAGTGGTTCGAAGGCAGCAGCTCGACCTGGAGCTCCTCCCGCAGCGTGACTTCGATTGGCTCACGACCGAGGACCTCGGCCTCGATCGTGGACCAACGCAGATCGGCCTCCATCCGGCATTCCGCCGATGCCACGGCCGAGCCGCTCACGATGGCCAGCACCACGATGACGCGCACTCCCCGACTGACCGCGCGGACGTCCGGAGGTTCCCCCGCGTGACCGTGGAACTTCCGTCGCCCGACGGCGTCGGTCGGCGGTGGCGTGGCGGTGGATGGAACACGAGCGAAGAGCTCGGCGAGTGGCGCAGTTCGCGACCAGCGCAGCGCTGGCGGCCTGGCTGCTCCTGCTGCTCTGGATGCACGCCTGGGATCGCGAGTTGGTTCGCGACGAGTGGGCGCTGCAACGGCCCACGGTCTGGATCGCTCTGGCACTGAGTACGGTCGCCGTGGTCGCAGAGCTCTCGTTGCTCCGTGACCGGGGAGAGGCCTGGGCCTGGCTCCTCGGAATTCTCAGCATCCCGGTGGGTGCGCTCTGCATCGCCGAGAGGCACCCGCTCGTTGCGACGGGCGTCGTGTTGTCCACGACGGGAGTACCGCTGCTGGTCTACGCAGCACCACTCGCGCGCGTTCGGGTCGCTGCTCTTCTGCTCGGGGCCGGACTGTCCGTGACCGCCTGGGCGGAAGGACACATTGGATTCGGGGGAGCCGCAGGTGGTCCGCCGTGGCCGGTCCGAGCGGCGAGCTCGATGGTCGAGTATCACGAGGTGATTTTGGTCGTGTTGCTCCTCGGGGCCCTGGCGTTCGGAGTGGCGCTTCGCAGGCGAGATAGCCGTGAGCTGGGCGCGATGGGGCTGGTCATCTGCGGCTCTGCTGGCGCGCTCGAATTTCTGTCCACGACTGCGTGCAAGCAGGTCCGAGATGGGGTGCTGGGGCAGCCGGTGAGCTGGCGCCTCGATGAGCTCGCGGCAGCGGCGAGCGCTGTCGAGTGCTTGCTGGTGTGCGCCTTGGTCGGCGGCCTCGTGCTGGCGGTGAACGACGTGGCGCGCCGGAAGCGCAGACAGAACACGCGTGGAGCGGCACTGGCACTCGTGGTCGTGGGTCTCATCGTGCTCGCAGCTCAGACTCCTGCGAGAGCGATCGTGGCGACCCACGAATCGCCGGTTCCGCTGGCTCACGGTCCGGCCTGGAACCAGTGGTACCAATATCCTCACGACGAGAGACCTCGCGTCACACAGATCGTCCGAGTCACTCGGGAGGGCGAGGCGCGGGTGTACTACGGTGGTGAATCGATCTCGGCGTTTCGGTTCGATCCTCGCGCTCGAGTGAAGGTCTTTCCCCACCGAGATGCCCCCGCGCGGGCGGTCGAGCGGGCGGTCCGACATCTACTGAGTCAGGTGCCGGAGCTGGCGATCGCGGTCGTCGCGAACCGAGGCGTCCCTCCTCTCGAAGTGCCCGGTGTCGCCGCGAGGGTTCGGTTCATGCCTGCGGCGGGGCTCAATCCCGGCCACGACTTTCAGCGCGCGCTTCGCCCAGGTGCGGACCGCATCGGTTTGTACGAGCGCCCAGAGAGTCGCGCGCCTTGTCCGCCCGCGAGGGACGGCGAATCCGCCGAGCGGTGGCTGAGCCGAAAGCCTCCCAGCTGTGGGCTCGAGCCTCTCGAGAGCGGTGTCACCTCGGCCACCCCGTTGGCTCCGATCGGTGAGCTGCCGGGGAGATTCCCTCGACGTGAGCCGCGCCGGCCCGAGCCCCTCTTCGCGGCTGCGCTCCTCGGCCTCGCTGCTGGCCTCTTCGTTGCCCACCGCCGCATCCAACGCGACCTCGAGCCGCTCCGCGGCCCACGTGGGCCACGTCGTGGTCCACGGCGGAACGCACCCACCCAACCCACTTGGCTCTGGCGTCGCGACACGACCCACTGGTGGCTCCGCGGAGCCACGCCCTACCGGGACATCGGCGGCTTCCATGGCCCAGCAAGCCGAGATGTGGCCATGAGGCTCCTTGCCCGGAGATGGGCCACGGTACTCTGGCGCGTCGTGAAGGCCGGACTCGCTTGGTGCGCGCTGCTCACCGTGTTGGCCGCCGCGATCTGGCTATGGTCGCACCGGCATTGAGCATCACGTCTGGAGACTGGACGAACGCCGTCCAGGACCAAGACTGCCGGCCATGAGCTACGATCCCATCGTCGGCTGGACCGAGGTCCGCGGACCCTTCGGGGCCATCGAGCACCCGTGGGCGATCGGGTTCTCGGACGACGGCGAGCGACTCGTCGCGATCGATCATGGCCCCACCGCGTGGGTCACCGAGCTCCGCGACGGCGAGGTCGTCGGACACCGCGAGGACGGCACGGAGGAATGGTCCGAGGCGGATCCGATCGGCTACCCCGAGTGCGACGGGCGCTCCATGCGCTATTCGTCGTTTCGACTCCAAGAGCTGCCCATCACGGCTCACGGCGGCTGGCAACTCGAGCTGCGGAAGCCTGCGACCGACGACTGCGGCCTCTACCTCCACGGTCCAGTACCGACCCACCGGATCCTCCACCTCGGCGCCGGATGGGAGACCTTCATCGGCGGGTTCTCCCCCTGCGGTCGCTACCTCGCGCTCCGAGACTTCGGCTGCCTCGCGCTCTACCGACGCCAAAACGACTGACGGCCCCAGCAGCAAGCCGCCGGAGCCGTCGGGACAGGGACC
>CAZAQV010000105.1:0-3518 GCA_964487255.1 uncultured Polyangiales bacterium
CGAGCCCGAACAGTCCCGGTGACTGCGGCTGGCGCCAGTTGCCGTAGGTGCGGGGCGCCGCTGGCTCTGCTGTCATCGTCGACCTCCGGTGCTGCCCGGTGGTGTGATGCCCGGTGGTGTGATGCCCGGCGGTGTTCCGCCGGGCGGCGTGATGCCCGGCGGTGTTCCGCCCGGCGGCGTGATGCCCGGCGGTGTTCCGCCCGGCGGCGTGATGCCCGGCGGTGTGCCGCCCGGCGGCGTGATGCCCGGCGGTGTGCTGCCGCCGTCACCTCCCCCGCTCGACGCGTTTCGCGGCCGCCTGTTGCCCGACCGCCTGATGCCCGGCCGCCCGATGATGCCCGGCCGTCTGTTGCCCGACGGTCTGTCGCCGGACGGCGTGTCGTCCGGCGGCGTGTCGTCCGGCGGCGTGCTGCCCGGCGGCGCGTTGCCGGCCCCACCTCCGCTGCCGGACCGTGTCCCCGTCCCGCCGGTCGCCGTGGCGCCCTGCGGTTGCTCGGTCTCCTCACCCTGACTCGGGCTCGTCGGCGGAGCCTGCCCGCGCCCTCGACCGCCACGTGCGATGGCGCCGGTCGCCAGCGACTGACCCCAGCCGGCCACTCCCGACCCGAGGGCCCCTGCCGGGTCGGACGCCACCGCCTCCGCGGGCGCGGCCACCAGCTGCAGCAGCGCTGGCAGTGCCACGATCGCCAGCACCATGATCGTGAGCCCGACGAGCATGGACACCAAGCCCTGCATGTCGAACAGATCGTCGTCCGCAGCAGTGAAGATCCCCGCCACGTCGAAGATGTCACTGCCCATCAGATGGATTCCCGCGGCGTAGATGATCGCAACCACGGGCTTGTAGAGCAGCCAGGCGAAGAGCCAGCCGATCGAGCGCTTGAGCCACGCCTGTCCCATCTCGGTGGTGGACCCGGCCGCGGCGAGCGGCAGCAGGCCGGCGATGATGACCAGGATGCCCATCCGCCCGAGCAACAGGATCCATTGGATGAGCACGGACACGAAGATGAGGATGATCGGCAGGAAGTAGACCCAGAATCTCTCCTTGCCGACGTCGTGGTGTCTCAAGATCTCCTCGGCTACCTTGCCCGTGCCGAGCCCGACGAGCGCAAGGGTGGAAAACGCCTGTCCAGGACATGAGTTGTCACCGTCGTCGCACTGCGCTGACGACTCCAAGATCCAGATCGTGAAGTTGTCCGCCGCCGTGCTGAGGGAGCCGATCGTCGGAATGGCGAGGCCGGTGACGACGACCATCGTGATGAGACTTCTGACGAGATCCTTGCCCGGCTCCGCCCGCTGCTCCCAGGCCATCTTGATGCCGGCGACGATGACGCCCACCACAGCGAGGCACAGCGCATACCACCACACGCTGTTACGCAGGAAGGCGACGGTCGCATGGGCGCTGCCGGTCGGCGGGCTGCCGAAGAGCATGCCCACGATGCTGGTGCCCGCGCCGAGCACGACGGTGCCGAGGAGCACGTTGCCGACCCGGGTGTACGGCTCGCCATCCTCGATGGTCCGGAAGCCGAGGCCGATCTTCGCGCCAGCGATGAGGAGTCCCGCCACGCAGACCGCAAGGCCGACCCAGGTCATGTATCCGAGGACAGTCTCGATCCCATCAAGGCCCCCCGGCTGCGTCTCTCCCCAGTTGCGGCCCTTTGACGGACCCTCGCTGAGATCGAGTGATGGCGGCCAGTACGCCCAACCGGTGATGCCGGACTGCACGATGCGGCCGATCCCACCGAACAGCCAATCGGTGAAGCCCGACTCTGCGCCCGGCACCGTTCCGCCGGGAAGGCCAACGGTGCCGCCGGAGTCGCCGCCGCAGAGGAAGTAGCCCTCAGGATCGCCGGTCGTGCACGCCACCTCAGGCTCCCATCCACGGCACATAACCGGTCAGGTCCGGGATCGCCTCTGCTCCCGGCACGGTGCCATCCGGTCGGAGTCGGACACGCCAGTCACCGCCTTCCCACACCAACTCCAACTGATGGTGTGTGAAGCCGGAGCCGCGTTGGAAGGCAAGGTCGACCAGCGCGGCGTCGTCGGTATAGGCGAGGAGCTGGAAGCCGCGGATCTGCACCGGCTCACCTCGGCCTTCGCCAGCAGGCTCGCTCGGCAGGTCCTGCGCGGCCTGCCGCGCGATGTCGTTCCCTGGGCCGGAGGCCACACCGTGCTCCACCACCGTGACCTGATGCCGTGCCGGTACCTCACTCCAGCTGTGGAAGCCGGCAGCGGCGAGCAGAGCGCCGGCTCGGGTGCGGGCATAGCAGTAGCGAACGCCGGTCCGACCGTCGACGACGCCAGGCCCGCTCACGTCGCTGGCCGGAATCGCCATCCGGCCGACGAGCGTCCACGTGACTCCTTCCGGCGGCTCGACGAGAGGACCGGACCGATCGTGGCCACCCAGGCCGCACACGCTCCCCACGTTCGCATCCGCAGTGGTGGACGCGGCCCGCGACGCCGTGGCGCCAGGAGTCTGGGCCGTATCCGCGCCGATCCGATCATCGTCGCCGCCGAGCGCATCGAGGATCACGAAGACCGCCATCGCCACGAGCAGCACGCCGATGGCGATCCACACCGGCCCCACGGACCGGTCGGACGGCTCGTCGACGTCGTCGGACATGGCTGGCTAGCTCGCGGGGCTCGTACCCGTGAAGGCGAAGGAGATGATCGCCCAGGCCCCGGAAACGATCACCACGCCGAGCAGGACCTGCCCGATGCGGGACGCGTGCTCCTCGCCATCGCCCTGGCGGGAGCCGAAGCCCATCCGGGCGCCGGCGATCATCAGCGCAACCACCGTCACGGCCAAGGCGCCCCACCTGGTGATGCCGAGGATCCGTTCGACTCCCTCGGATGTGTCGCCGAGCTTGTCCCCGACGCCCTCCTGAGGCTGGGGGATGTCGAATTCCCCGTCGTCCACCTGCTCGCCGATATCGAGGTCCGGCAGCTCGATGTCGGGTAGGTCGATGCTCAACAGGTCGACGTTGAGGGCGTCGAGGTGCAGCAGGTCGACGAGGTGCGTGATCATCTCGCGATGCCTTCCTGGGCTGGGGTGCTGGGCTGGGATCCGTGCCGACGGGTGCGGTCCACGTCCACGGATGTGCCGGCGGCAGGCTGCGCCGGCCATGCGACGGCGGGTGCCGCGGCCACGGGCCAAGGCGTGGCCGTTGGGGACTGAACCGGCGTCTCGGGCGCAGGGGTCGGCGTCGGCTGCGTGATGCTCGGCTCGGTCTGCGCGACCGCCTGGCCGCTGTGGTGCGCCCGTGCAGACTGGTCATCGGTCCAGCCGTCGTACGACAGAACCGCCGATCGCAGCCCGGCCAGCGCCGCACGGAGCTCGCGGCGATCTCGCGACCTCATGCGACGTCCTGCCCGATGCGCCAGTCCTCCACCCAGGGAATCCGCCACCAGGCCGGGGCGCCGGAGACCACGAGGTTCCGTAGCTCGCGGAGCTCCGTAGGCCGCTCGCGGAGCCGGCCGGGGGGCGCGTCGTCGACGACCATCACCCCCAGCAGCACGGT
>CAZAQV010000106.1:0-3490 GCA_964487255.1 uncultured Polyangiales bacterium
GGCCGTCCCCAACTTTCCAGGACACGAATCTCTGCCACCTACTTGACGCGAGACAGCCTCGATTTCGAGCGTCGGATCGGCCTCATTTTCGATCGTTGCCGACACTCCGGTATCTGAATCGCGCCACTGGGAAAGAGCCCGAACGTGAGGCAGGTCTCGGCACCGTAGGGCAGCGGGTAAGGGCGCCCATATGTGTGCTGCGACCACTTCGGGCCACCGCTATGTGCGTGACCGCATGGGCGTTCGCCGCACATCGCAGCGAAGATCGAGTGGCCTGGTCCGCGGGCCTGTGTTTCCCGCCGGCCGTTCGCCCAACCAGAGCAAGTGATCGAGGAGACGTCATGACTGTTGCCGGCACGAAGACGAGGGCCACCGTCTACGCGACGACAGCCTTCAGTCGTACTGAACGCATCGACGACGGGTACGTACACGTACCAGTGGCTTGGTCCAAGACCTGGGGGAGCACCAAGGCACTCTGCGGAGCGGACTCCGCGACGTGGCCGAAGTTCTATGAGCCCTTGTTCCATCGAGTTGAGCGGAACCGCTGCTTGGAATGCACCTTGGCTGCGGTGACCATGTCGCGTCGTCACTCTGCTTCGACGAGCGACTGTTGAGGACGTACGTGTCGTCGAGCGCATTGATCAAACAGGAGATCCACCGGGCGTACCCGGTCGTCGCACATGGGAAGGGTGTGTTCCTTTTCGACGAGCAGGGCAAGCGCTATCTCGACGGCTCTAGCGGCGCAATGACAGCCAGCATCGGGCACGGTGTCGAGGAGATAGCTGCAGCGGTACAGGATCAGATGACCAAGGTGGCGTTCACCTACCGGACCCAGTTCACCAATCAGCCCGCTGAAGACTTGGCGCGTCGTCTGACCATGGTCGCACCCGGCGACCTCGACCACGCCTTCTTCGTCAGCAGCGGGTCGGAGGCGACCGAGTACGCCATCCGCGCTGCTGTCGGGTACTGGTACAAGCGGGGACGGGTCGACAAGGTCAAGGTCCTTGGACGGCACACCAGCTATCACGGGATGACCATGGGGTCGCTGTCCATGTCGGGGCACGGTGCGAGGCGACCGGACTACGGAACTCTGCTTCACCCTTTCGCGGTCACCCCTCCCGTCCACGCGTACCGCTACGCGCAGCCGGGTGAGGACGAGCACTCATACGCCGTTCGTGCGGCGGCGGACTTCGAGCGTGCGATCGTGGAAGCGGATCCCAGCACCGTAGCCGCCGTCATCGTGGAGCCGATCGTCGGCGCCGCCGGAGGCGTGCTGGTGCCGCCGGCGGGCTACCTCGCCCTCCTGCGCGAGGTGTGCGACCGGATGAAAGTGCTCCTCATCATGGACGAGGTGATCACGGGTGTGGGCCGCACCGGCGACTGGTTCATGAGCACCACCGAATCGGTCGTCCCCGACATCTTGGTGACCGGCAAGGGGATGAGCGCCGGCTACACGCCGATGGCCGCGGCGCTGCTGAGGGCGCCCGTCGTCGACGTGCTGGGGCAGGGTGACGGCGTCGCGCCGTTTGGGCACACTTTCTCCGGCAACCCGCTCGGCGCAGCAACCTGCCTGGCCGTGCTCGACTACATGGAGAAGGCCGACGTTCTCACCAACGTCCGCGCGCGCGGCCAGCAACTCGAGGCCGGCCTCCACGAGCTGACTGCGCGCTTTCCGTTCGTGGTGGACGTACGTGGCCGGGGTCTGTTGTGGGGTCTCGAGCTCGTCGCCGACGTCGACAACGCCACTCCACCGGCGGCTCAACACAATGCAGCAGGCGTCTTCGTCGACGAGTGCTTCGAGCGTGGACTCATCGTCTATCCGGCGGGTATCGCTCCGCTCAACAACGCTGCACTGTTGTCGCCTCCACTCACCATCAGCGAGGAGGAGGTCGACCTGATGCTCACGACGCTGGCGTCGGCCCTCCAGGGAATGGAACGTCACGAGTTCATGCGAGCGACCACTGCAAAGGCCCTGTGATGCGCATCTTGGAGGCGGCCGCGAGAGGGTTCGACAACGTGGTCACTTCTCTGCAGCCGACGCCGTGGCCGACATCGCGGAGGGCGGTTTCGAGCTGTCCGGAACCCCGCGTGAGGAGTGGGTCGTGGCCGAGCGCCGAGGCCGCGCCGGTGTCCTGACCCTGAACCGGCCGCGAGCCATCAATGCGCTGACGCACGACATGATCGCCGCCCTCACGCGCGCTCGAGGAATGGCAGGACGACCGCGCCGCGGAGACGGTCGTCGTCCGTGGCGCCGGCGATCGCGGGTTGTGCGCGGGCGGCGACATCGTCACCGCGCGCGAGGACGTCCTGACGGGTGATGGGACCGCATCCGCGGCGCTCTGGCGCGACGAGTACTCGCTCAACGCGCTCATCGCGGGCTACCCCAGGCCGTACGTCGCAACGATGGACGGGTTCGTGCTCGGCGGCGGCGTCGGGATTTCTGCACATGGCTCGCATCGAGTCCTCACCGAGCGCCCCAGGATCGGGATGCCCGAGACTCGCATCGGGTTCCTCCCTAACGTGGGCGGGACCTGGTTGCTCGGTCACGCGCCGGGCGGCCTCGGCACCTACATGGCTTGACGGGGGCACACGTCGACGGGGCGGACGCCATTGCCCCCGGGCTAGCGGACCACTACGTCCCCCATGACGTGTTTCCCCACCTATTGGAGCTCCTCGCCACCAAGGACGCGTCGGATGCCGTTCCTGGGGTGGCCGTTGCGCCACCGAGATCACGGCTCGCGTCCTGGACGTGGATCAGCGAGACGTTCTGCAAACGACGACGTAGCCGGGATCGTGGCCGCCCTGGGTGACCGGCCCGAGCCCGAGGCGCAGCAGTCGGCCGCCGTCCTGCTCCGCAACTCACCGACCGCCTTGGTCGTCGCCTTGCGAGCACTCCGGGAAGCGCGACAGATGAGCAGCCTTGAGGATGCACTCCAACAGGAACTTCGCATCGCGCTGTACCTCCTGCACGGGCACGACTTCGCGGAGGGCATCCGGGCTCAGCCTGGAATCACCGATCTGCGGCGTCGCGAGCGTCACCAGATGGGTGCGATGGCAAGGCGCGTGCGCGACGGCGGTCTGGTTGACCGTCGAGCGTGCGCCACGTAGCCAGCGTGCCCATATGGTGGCGCGCAGTAGCCGCAGATCGGTGCATCCAGGCTCAGGTGGTTGACAAGGACTGGAATCCTCGATGGAGTCCGGCCCCACTGAGCCAGGTCGACCTCACTCGCGCCTGGCCTACGGTCTGACCTCGGATGGATCTCGTCACGCTAGGTTGGCACGATTCGGCGTGTCAGCACCCATTGACGCATACGGAACGGGTCGTGGAGATGCGCCCACCCGCCCAGCATGCCTTTGATGCATTGTCCGATCCCACGCGACGGGAGATACGTCGGCTGCTCTCGGAGCACGAAGAGCTCGCGGGACCGGCTCTTTCGACGTGTCTCGGCCGCCACCCTGCGCGTTCTGCTTCTGTGGGGACTCGTCGCCA
>CAZAQV010000107.1:0-3460 GCA_964487255.1 uncultured Polyangiales bacterium
CCGGAGAGTCTGCTTCGCAAAGCTCTCGACTTCCGAGACGATATTGGCGACTGGGAGAAAATGCTTCTTACAAATGCAGCCATGACTGCCTGGCGGGAGGCCCATGCCATGGGGCTTTTCGATGAGAGCGGAAAGTTTCAGTCCACCATCACCCGCGGTCGTGGTTCCGGGGAGCCGGTACAATTCGAGAGGATCGTTCCAGGAGAAACTCTGCCTTCCGTCTCCAACCAGGTGGTCAATCTCCGCATCGTGCGAGAGGGGGCGGCCGAGTCGAGCCGGGAGAATCCCACTCCGAGAGACCTCGCCACGAAAGAGCAGATCGAAAAGCTCGTCCGGGAGAGAACGGAGCGCGAACGACAGATGAAGTTTCAAAAGGGTCCGCCGAAAAATCAACTGGGGCAGACCGAGAAGGAGGAGAAGGAACTCTGGGAAAAGGCTGTTGCCGCAGCGGGAGAGTCAGCCAACAATTTACCGCGGATCCGCATCGAAGCCGGTATCAGCGGTTCACCTTCTCACAAAACGAAGGATCGCTGGCGACTTGTCTGCGAGGTGCTCAATCACTCGACTTATCCGACTGAAGTGACAGTCAAGACATGGTTGATGGGTGTCACGGAAAAGAAGCGGCAGCACTACATCATGGCGAAAGAGGAGAAAACCATCCGTCTCCGTCCCAACGAGACGAAGAGTCTCGAATTTTACACCAAACCGAAAAATTCCTACAAGAACCGCGCCGACGACTACGACGAGTTATCGAAGGCGGAAAGGAAAAAGAGCGAAGTTCAATATCGCGGCTACGCCGTTCAGATCGTCCATGAAAAGGGGATCGCGGCGTTCGAGGCAAGCGACCGGACGTATCTGAGAATGATGGATCCGGAGGATGAAGACATGACAATAACCGGACTTCCTGAATTCCGGGCAGAGTAGGGAAACCAACCTACTGGATGATCGTTTCTTCCTCCGCCAAGCCCGTGAGGACGTTGAAGGTGAGCTTGGTATGGGAAGCTCCTGCGCGAAACCTCACCGAAAGAGGATCGCTGAGTCCGGAATCCCGAAAGGTCCAGACGAATCGATTCGGCTTCGACCATTTTTCCGATCCGGCAGGGAGAATCTCGACCTTTACTCCAGCCGGAATATCGAATCGCTTGAACACCGCTGAGTCCTCGGGATTTCTGGCGAATCCTCCGCCCGGTTGCTCGTAGGAGGCCCTCTCCGTAACACGAAATCCTTTCGAGTCGAAGACGATGTAATGATCACGCCGGTAGGCGTAGGATCGTCTCTTTGCCTTGAGAGCCGCCGTCTTCAACCCCGTCGAGGCCCGGGCGAGCATTTCCTCGCTTTGACTGTCGTCGAAACGGAGCGCGAAGAACCCCGCGAAAAGAACGATGATCGAGAAGACGATCAGTATTTCGAGAAGCGAAAATCCTCTACTTCGGCTCCCAGTTCCCGATGTCATCCTCTGTGCCCGCTTTCCCGTCTTCGCCCACCGAAAATACGTCGAAGGCGTCTGAGCTCAACTGGGCCGGATAACGGTATTGATACTCGTTGGCCCAGGGATCGATCAATGCGCCGGATTGAAGGAATTGCTTCCAACTGCGCGGTTTCGGCCCGTCGGTAGGCTTGGATACCAGAGCCTTGAGACCTTGCCCCGTCGTTGGATAGTTGCCTGCTGCAGTCTTGTAGCGGATCAGACTGGCTTTGAAAGTTTGGATGTCAGCCCTGACTTTTCCAACTTCCGCATCACCCAAAACATTGACCATCATGTAAGTTCCCATCCCGACGAGAAGCGCGATAATGCCGAGAACCAGCAGCATTTCCATCAAGGTGAAACCTCGCGTTTTCCGGGAAGAACGTGGGATTTTCATAGACAGATTGTAGCAAGCGTCACCGATCCCGCAAGGCTGTAATCGTATCGTATATGATCGATATCATCATGTAGGCCATCACTCCGACGACTACTGACATCACCAGGATAATCGCCGGCTGGATGACTGAACCGATTCGCTCGATCGCCCGTCCGAATTCCCGGTCGAGCCTGTCCCCGGCCTTCGTCATCGACGACGCAAGCTGTCCGGTATCTTCTCCGATCCTGACCATGTCGATCAGTCCCGACTCGAATGTCCCCGCCTTTTCCATCGTCCGGTGTAGCATGGCTCCCTCGGACACGCGGGCCGTGATCTCGGAAATCTGCCCGCGCAGATAGGTGTTCGCCGTTGTCCCCTGAACGAGTTCCAACGCTCTCACCAGGGGCAGGCCGTTCGAGAGAAGATTCGACAAGGTTTCAACGAACTGGACATTGAATCGAGTGAGAAGAAGCTTCCCGAAAAGTGGCAGCTTCAGTTTTACCTCGTCCCATTTCTCCTGGACGGATTTCTGCTGAAACGCCATCACCACGAGAACTGCCAACGCGGCGAAGGCACCGATGACGACAATCCAATTCGCTTGCAGAAAATCTCCAGCCGCCAGCATCAGCCGCGCGAAGGGTGGCAACTCGCCACCGGTCGACTCAACCAGTCTCCGAAGTTTCGGGATGAGAAAAAAGACGAACATCGCTGAAACTCCGATTCCCGAGACGACCAGAAAGACGGGATAGATCAGCGCTGTCGCCAGTTTCCCTCTCAGGTCAGCGAGGGTCGTCAGATAGGCGACCTGGCGCTTGAGGATGTCACCGAGAGCACCGGAGACTTCCCCCGCCGATACGAGGTTACAATACAAGTTGTTGAAACTCGGTGACGACGTACGCAGGGCAGTCGCCAAGGGTGCCCCGTCCCTGACTCTCTCGTAGGCGTGCGAGGCCACATTGCGAATCGCTTCCGACTCACTCCGTTTCGCGATGGAACTCAAAGCAGAGTCGAGTTGAACTCCAGCAGCCAGCATGTCACTCAGTTCCTCCGTGAACTGGATGAGTTGCTTCGAACTCAACCTGCTGTCAGGCGCGTAGACGATTTTCTTTTCCTCGCGTTCGGGTACCTCTTCGCCGACCTCGCCACTCTCGCTCCGGCGGACTTTCTTGCTCGTCTTACCCCTTTTCCGTTCCGGAGCTTTCTCGGTCAGAGAAAGAACACGCATCCCCTGCTCCGCGAGTTTCCGGGTCACTTCCCCTTTGCTGCCCCCTTCCGCGATGCCGTTGCCTACAGAGCCATCCTTGTGAAGCGCTTTGTATTGGAACGTAGCCATCGATCGAACAGTATCAGCCGAGTTCGGTGGACGACACTACTTCTTCGATCGTCGTCTGCCCTTCGATCACTTTTCGCCATCCATACTCGCGCATATTAATGAAGCCATCGATGACTCCCTGTCTCTGCAAATCCTGCTTCGACGCGCCTCCGACAATCAGTTCCTGGATCTTGTCGGTGATCCTGAACAACTCGTAGACGGCGGTCCGCCCCCGATAACCGGTGTGACTGCATGCATCGCAACCGAGAGGATTCGCTTGATGGATATTCTCGGCCTGGGAAACGGG
>CAZAQV010000108.1:0-3416 GCA_964487255.1 uncultured Polyangiales bacterium
CCACGCCCCGAGTAGTCAGCGAAGTCAGACGGCGGATCATGCGATAGCCGTGGCTTCGAGCGCGTTCGCTCAGCACCGAAGCCGCACATAGTCGCGCGCCGATCTACGCGCTTCGCTTGCGGGTCCGATAGACACGGTCGTCCAGTAGCTCATCGGACCTGAACCGCAACCCGTCTCTTGAACTAGCGTCAGGATCCGCAGCACTTCAGGAGGAGTCAGGGCGATGAGCGACGCCAGCACGATCAGGATCCCACCGAGGGTCGAAGACGGCCGCGGTCCGCTGTACCTGGCGATCGACACGCAGCTTGCAGACCACCTGCGCGACCTGGGCTTCGTCGTCGAACTTGAGCCAGACACGCCGGAGTGGTTCCAGAAGGCCGCTTGGCTGCCTGAACTCGTAATGAACCTCCAGGTGGACTGGAACCACGTGGCAACCACGGCCGTCGGGGGCACCATCAAGGGGCTCGGAGTCAAGGCCATCTGGGAGACGGCCCGATGGATGTGGTCGAGGCGTCATGAGGTCAGGGGCCCTCTGCGACTGCGGATCTGGCGTGATGGCGCGATTCAGGGAGAGATCGATCAGGATGGTCTAGAAGCTCTCGCACGACTGCAGTCTGTCGAAGAGGCGAAGGAGGTACTCGGTGACCTCGGCCCCGAACAGTAAAAGTCGGACCCATATCAGACTCGGGCTTCGAGCTCCTTGACCGCCTCGGACAACTGAGATAGATCGTCAAGCAATCGGTCCCAGCCTCTAGCCCATCGTTGGTCCAATGCTTCACTCGGTTGACACAGATGCTCGGCGCTGCCGTTGATCAAGTTGCACAACTCAATCACATGACCGACCTCAGGACTGCACCCACTTGGCTTCGGAATTAGACCGGGCATAGAACGTTCCGGGAGCCCCGCATGCGCGGCAGCAAGCTTGGAGCATGCGAGCAGAGAACGCTTTAGCCGCGACCGAACCAAGTACGCACTGGGTGGATCCAGCGAAGCCGCGCGCACCTGCTGGATCAATTTCAGACACTCCTGAGCGCTATTCATCTGTATACCCCCCAATGCGATCAAGGAAGCAGGCAGCTCTGTCGGTCCACTCATCAACGAGGACCCAGTCAAGGCTACCGGCCTCCTGCGCCTGGTTCAGTGTCTTTGTTCGATGCAGAGCGCTCATCCACTCAGCCCATGAACTTGGAAGCCCAAGGGAATCCACTGCCGCTTGAAAGCCAGCGCGGCGCGCATAGACCGGAGAACCAACGACATAGTTCGCCAACACGCTGGCATGTCTCAAAACCGTCGCTAATACCGTCGTTTCGAATATTGGTGAACTCATGCTTCGCGGTGAGTTGCGGATGTCATCAAGAGTCATCCAGAAGGCCGAAAGGTCTCTTTGGACATACCGATATGGCGGCATCGAAGTCAGTTGCGAGAGTTTCTCCTTTGCGGTGTGGTCGGCACACATGAGCAAGGCTTCATCGCGGATATGCCGCAGGAAGAGGGAGCCATACTCCCGCATCGCGTCAAACTCTGACCAAGTGTAGTGGCTAATCGACAGCTGTTCAGGATCGAACGAGGATAACTCTGGGGCAATTCGCACAATGCTTTCGGGGCGACAACTGGCCTCCGAAACAAGTAGAACGTCGACATCGCTCAGTTCGTCATGGTCTCCACGAGCGTGGGACCCATAGAGCCACAATGCATACGCGTCAGAGCCATTGGTATGAGTGGCTGATGCGCTCACAAGGTCACCTCCTCGATATCGCGCGGAACAGCAGAGTGACGAAGAGACCCGTAACGATTAGGCCTAGCAGCGATTCTGCAACCAGTATGGATCGTACCGCGGGCGTCAGTGCCTCCAGCGGACTGACGCCAGCGGTAGGCAAGAAGGACGCGAGACTTTGGTGCAACAGGTTGGGAAGACTGACTTCCGATTGAGGAGTGAGGCCTCCCCTGTTCATGTAGAGAGCGAAGGGGAAGACAAGAAACGTCAGAACTATTGACCATACGACTAATGGCATGGCTCGTTCACCGTGGCCCCATAGCCAGCCATTCACTTCGCCCATTATCCAACTACCGCCAGCCTGAAGGCGCCTTAGCCCTTGGTATTTCTCCCGATACCAAGTGCCTTCCCCTTTCCAGGCGGACTTCAAGTGGGCTTGCCTCGCCTCGATGGAGGCTAGTTGATAGCGGCGACCTTCCTTGGTTGCCCCCAGTGTGCGTGCTGCTACGGCCAGCTCATTCGTCAGCCGTCGACGCAGGTTTGGCTCAGCTGGAAAGTTGTGTTTCAGTTCTTCATAGGGTAGGTAGCATCCTCTAAACCGGCAGTACTTGAAGTTGGTGTCTGCAACAGCCGGATGATGGAAATCGCAGTCAACGAATTGGCAGCCCGTAAAGGATGAGCCTCGAAAAGTCGTGTCCCTGAAGTAGCAGTTCACGAACACGCAATTCAAGAATGTAGACTTCGAGAGGGTGGCATCTTTGAAGCTGATGTTTACGAATGTGCAATGTCTGAAATCTGCTTCAATAATTTCTTGGCTGTCCAAGAATTCGGAGGCGAAGGACTGCAGCCTTCCGTGGAACGGTTGCTGGAGGTCTGCGCGTGGCCGTCCCGCCATGTACGCCGATGACACCGATTCCCTCGTTTCCGCAGACCTCTGCGGACTGCATCCACCTCACCGCAGGGTAGGTGAACGAGGGCGCTTAGGCGCATCTCCCGAGTCTGCGCGGCTCGGGTGAGGCGTGGCGGATTGCGGACGGGGTTCAGGAAGCCGAGCCGTCCATGTTCCCAGGCGGCAGCGCGGCGGGCGGTGGCCGGACCTGTCTGCCGATGAGGGCCGCCCACGTAGCGCGGACACTGTGCGCGTCTCTGGGAAGGCCGGGGCATCACCCTATAGCGCTCGAAGCGGGGACTATCGAGCCGGGAGCTGTCTTGACCGAGGGCGATGCCGGTGGACCCAGGGCGCGGGGCAGCGCGTCCGCGGACGCGCTCCTGCAGCCGTGGCGGAGGGTCCCGGGCTGCTAGTTCCCGTGGTAAGGACTGTGCCGCGGCCCACGGGCTCACGACAGGTAGTCGCCGTCCGTGTGCTCCGCTGCGATCGAGGGCGCGGCATCGAGGGCGCCGATCCCGTTTCGCCAGATGGCTTGGTGGTGCCAGCGGAGGTAGGCCGGGCCGGGCGTGGACTCGGGGTCGCTGGGCAGAAGTGTCGGGCGGAGTGTCGCCGATAGGGCGGCGGCCGTGTCACGGTCGCTCTGGGTCGCAGTCCGCAGCAAGCGTGCCATGTGGATGCGGCCATCGTCGGTGACTGTGAGCAAGCCGCCGTCGAAGGCGGCATCGTGGGTGGGGCAGGCGGCGATGCCGTTCCTCGGGTCCCAGCGTTCCCGGCCGCTGGAGTCGCGCCACGGCTTGATGTGAGATGCGACCA
>CAZAQV010000109.1:0-3371 GCA_964487255.1 uncultured Polyangiales bacterium
GCATGCAAAGCGCCTGCCCGAAGCGGCGCAAGGGCAAGGGGCGCGCGAGGCGGGCGCGTTAGCGCCCGGCCCGCCACCCCTTAGCCTGAAGACGTGAAGAGGGAGCGCAGCGTCCTCGTTCTGCTCGCCGCCCTGGCGCTCGGGTCGGCCCTGCTCGCCGCGGGGTGCGGCGAGGACGAGGGCTCTGGCACAACGGCAGCCCAGGGCACGGGCGCCCAAGGCCAGGGCGGGGAGAAAACGCAGCGCTCTGCCGGCAATGGCGGGCGGGCCGACCGGGGACCGAGCGCGGGCGGCTCTCAGGGCGCTGCCTCCGGCATCGGCCTCGGAGCTGTCGTCGAGGACCCCAGCAAGGCACAGCTCGGCATCAAGGCCGGCTATGACAACAGCATCCAGACCTACGGAACCCAGGCCGAGGGCGATGAGCGCGACGAGGTGATCCGCACGATGCGCGCCTTCTTCGCCACGCTTGCCGCCGAGGGCGTCGAGGATGCCTGCGCCTACTTCTCGGAGAACTACAAGCAGAGCCTTGCCGACTTCAGCTCCTCCGTCCAGCCAGGGGAGCAGGAAGGCGATTCAACCCCCGACTGCACGGAGATCGCCCGCTTCATGCTTCGGACCTCTCCCAAGGGTGCGCTGAAGACCGAAGCCCGCAAAGGGACCTCCGCCACCGTGCTGCGGGTGGGCATCGAAGAGGACACCGCGCTGATCACCATGCGCACGCGCAAGGGGCGCCTCTCTTATTTCGTGATGAACCGCGAGGACGGCGAGTGGAAGGTGGGTTCGCTGGTGATCGCCCCGCTGCGCCCTGCTGCGCCCTAGCCGTGATGATGCCGCCCGCCCCCACTCGTTCGAATCGCTTCCCCGCTCGCGTCCCGGTGATCGCCCTCGCCCTGCTTGCCGCCTGCCTGCTATTCGCGATTCCCGGCTGCGGCGAGGACTCAGGCTCGAGCGACGACACCACGACCACCTCCGGCGAGAACCTGCCTCCTGCCAAGCCGGGAGACAGGCCCCCGGGCCGAGTCGAGGCTCTGGCGCAGAACTTCCCCCCGCCCGACCTCACCGGCCTCTCTCTGCAAGCCCAGGCCGCGGTCCGAGCGGGCCAGAGCGCCTGCAGGGGCAAGACGCCCAAGCAGGTCCGGGACCAGTACCTCGACGAGGCGATCTCAAGCGGGGGCATCGACCGCGAAAGCGAGCAGGGCGAGGCGGTCTCCGACCCCTCCAACTTCGAGTTCGAGCCGAACGAGGGCCCCAGCTTCGCCGCCGGCCAGCTCGCCGCCTCCGTCTACGCGGCGACCCTGCCCCCGGCGAAGGCAGACCTCGGCTTCCAGGGCTGCGTGCGCGAGTTGGCGGTGGTTCAGGTGAGGAGGATGCGGGCGGCACGCTTGCCCTAGCCGCTGACCGGCGCGGCATGAGGCTGCCGTGGCCTGGCTCACCGAGCAGCTGAACGGCGCCCGCCGAGTCGGTCTCCCATGGCAGAGCCTGGCGGCGTTCCTGCGCATCTCCACCCATGCACGGGCCTTCGAGCGGCCGCTCAGCGCCGAGGACGCCTGGGCGCGCGTCGCCGACTGGCTCTCGGCTCCTGTCGCCTGGGTTCCGCAGCCCGGCCCCGAGCACGCGGCTCTGCTCGGGGGGCTGATCACTCGCCATCAGGTCCAAGGCAACCTCGTCCCCGACGCCCAGCTGGCCGCCCTGGCGCTCGAACATGGCCTGGCCGTGTGCTCCACGGACACCGACTTTGCTCGCTTCAAGGAGGTCCGCTGGTCCAATCCTCTGGAAGGCGGCGAGCGGGACGGCTAGCCCGACGGCGGAAGAGAGCGCTACGGGGGTTCGATTGAGCCCCCGCTCGGCGGAGTTCTGGAACCTGCTCCGCATCCGGTACGTCACCACCGATGCTTCGATGCCGACCTCTTCACCCTCTCGGCCGCCCTGCCGGGGGAAACCGCAACTTTTATTTAGGAACAGGTTCTTGACATCCAGAAAGCCGTACCTATATGGTCCCCGCCGCTCGCCGGGGAGGCGGGCAGGGACTCAAGGGGAGAGGAGAGGGAATCGAATGAGAGGTGTCCGGCGCTCGTCCGGGGAGTCGGCTGCCTCCGCCGGCCTCCGCGCCCGCCTATCTCTCGCTCTGCTCCTAGCCGCCGCGGTCGCCCTCTTTTTGGCGCCCGCGGCACGCGCCGCGCTCGGCCCGGTCAGCATCTTCGAGTTTCCCGACACAGGTGCCGGCAGTTTCGGCGGCCAGAAGTACGACAGCGCGGTGAACGGGACCGGGGTGGGCGGCGCGGACGCCGGCGACTACTACGTCGCCTACAGCGACACGATCCGGCAGTTCTCCGCCGCGGGCGAGCTGAAGCGCCTCTGGGGCGAGGACGTCGTCCAGTCGGGCCCCGGCAACGCCGATCAGACCCAGTCGGTGGCGATCTTCGGCACCGGCGGCACCTTCACCTTGACCTTCGGCGGCGAGACGACAGCGCCGATCGCTTTCGACGCCGCCCCGGCCACCGTGCAGACGCAGCTCAACGGGCTCGCCTCGATCGGCGGCGTCGGCGGCGCGGTAACCGTCAGCGGCGGCCCGGGCAGCGCCGACGGCTCCACCCCCTACCTGGTCAGCTTCGGCGGCGTGCAGGGCGGCGCCAACCAGCCGCTGATCGACGTCGACCACTCGGGCCTCACCGGTTCCGCACCCACCTCCTTCGTGCAGACGACCAACCAGGGCGACACCGGCCGCGAGATCTGCGTGCCCGCGAACGGCGACATCTGCAAGCGGGGCGATCTGCCCTTCAGGAGCGTGGCTGTCGATGAGGCCACCGGCGACGTCTACGCGATCGCCGGCAACAACCATGCTGAGATCCGTCGCTATACGGCCGGCGGCGAGTTCATCAGCTCGATCGGCCCCGACACGGTCCGCTCCGGCCCCAACGACAGCGACGCCGACTCGGTGAAGCTGCTCACGGTGGACGCCACCGGCGGCAGCTACGCCCTACGGCTCAACAGCGTGGACTTCAACCCGCAGACCACCGGCCAGATCCCCTACGACGCCGACCCGGCCGTGATCGAGCAGGCGCTCAACGACCTGCCGGCGTGGGGCACCGACGCGGGCGGCTTCGCCGAGGTGAGCGGCGGGCCCTCGGGCCCCGCCGACCCCGGCCCCTACCTCTACGAGGTGACCTTCGCCGGCGTCCACGCCGGCGATAGGGCAAACCTCGGCACCATCACCACGAACCTGACCGGCACCGCCACCGCAGACACGATCTCCGACGGCGTCGTGGGTGAGGCCTGTACGCCGAGCGACGTCTGCCAACCGGCCCTCAGCAGTGAATTTCGCCTCGACACGCTCAACACGCGCCCATCCGCCGATGTCGCGATCGCTCCGC
>CAZAQV010000110.1:0-3370 GCA_964487255.1 uncultured Polyangiales bacterium
TTCTCGGGCGCGAGGAAATGTCCGCCTATACCGCCTCGAAAGGTGCGATCATCGCGCTGACCCGGACGCTGGCGCGCGAGCTGGCACCGAAGATCCTCGTCAACGCCATCGCGCCGGGCTCGATCGAGACCGATATGACGAGCCCCGCCTCGATGAGCCCCGAACAGCTGGCACTCGACATGGCGACGCCGCTCGCCCGGTTCGGCCAGCCCGAGGATATCGCCGCGATGGCCTGCTATCTCGCGGGCCCCCAGAGCAATTTCATCACCGGTCAATGCTTCGGCGTGAACGGTGGCAGTGTCATGACCTGACAGGAGCGACCCCATGTCCAGCGATTCCTATTTCCACCCGGTTTCCGGCTTCGATCTGCCGCGCTTCGCAGGCGTGCCGACCTTCATGCGCCTGCCGCATGTCGAACTTGACGACCCGCGCCTGAAGGATGTGCAGGTCGGGTTCATTGGCAGCCCCTGGGATTCCGGTACCACCAACCGTCCCGGCCCGCGCCACGGGCCGCGCCAGCTGCGCGATCTCTCGACGATGATCCGGGCGCAGAACGGTGCGACCGGCGTGCGCCCCTTCGAGATGGTCAACTGCGCCGACCTCGGCGATGTCGCCCCCAACCCCGCCGACATTCAGGATGCGATGGACCGGATCACCCGGTTCTTCGAGACCGTCCGCGCGCATGGCATCCGCCCGATCACGGCGGGTGGCGATCACCTCAACTCGCTGCCGATCCTGCGCGCGCTGGGCACGCCCGAGCCGCTCGGCATGGTGCATTTCGACAGCCATACCGACCTGTTCCACAGCTATTTCGGCGGCAACATGTACACCCACGGCACGCCGTTCCGCCGCGCCATCGAAGAGGGTCTCCTGGACCCGAAACGCGTGGTGCAGATCGGCATTCGCGGCTCGACCTACGACAGCGAGGATCGCGATTTCGCCGATAGCGTCGGCGTGCGCGTGATCCCGATCGAGGAATTCCACGCCCGCGGCGTCGAGGATGTGATGGCCGAGGCGCGCGAGATCGTCGGCACCAAGCCCACCTACCTCTCCTACGATATCGACTTCATCGACCCGGCCTTCGCCCCCGGCACCGGCACGCCCGAAGTGGGCGGCCCGAATTCCTATCAGGCGCTGCAGGTGATCCGCCTGCTCGACGGGGTGGACATCGTCGGCGCCGATCTGGTCGAGGTCTCCCCGCCCTTCGACCCGTCCGGCGCGACCGCCTTCCTCGGCGTCTCGGTGATGTTCGAGATCCTCTGCCAGATGGCGGTGCGCATGACCCGCGTGTGACGGACTTGGTTCGGAACGCCCGATAGATGGACCTTCGGCAGCGCGTAATTTCTATTCCGCGCTGCCGAAGAAATCAGCGCGAGCCAGCCCGCCTGGGAAATGGTGTCCGGATTTCCTTACCTTTTCTTGCTGCGCCGCAGCATCCCCATTGACCCAACATTACCAACTCCAAACCCTGACCTTGGGGTCTGTCGGAACATGTCCGGCGCAGCACCGGGGGCAGATATATGAGGCCACGCTTCGGGGTAGCGAGATCGCTGCACAGCGAAAAATATCGTCCGGATATCGATGGCTTGCGCGCGGTCGCAGTCACCTCAGTCGTGATCACGCATGCCTTCCCGAAACTCTGGCCTGCGGGCTTCATCGGGGTCGATATCTTCTTCGTGATTTCCGGCTATCTGATTTCAACGATCCTGATGCGCGATCTCGCCGAAGGGCGCTATTCGATCGCGCGTTTCTACCAAAGGCGCATCCTGCGGATTTTCCCGGCGCTGATCGTGGTGCTGGCCGCGATCTTCGCGATCGGCTGGTATCTTCAATTGAAAGGCGAGTTCGCCTCGCTCCTGAAACACATCCTCGCGTCGATCTTCTTCTCCGAAAACCTGCTGCTCTGGAGCGAGGCGAGCTATTTCGACGTCTCCTCCGCCTTCAAGCCGACGCTGCATTTCTGGAGCCTCGCGGTCGAAGAACAATTCTACATTGTCTGGCCGCTGCTGCTCGCTTTCGTCTGGCGCGGGCGCAGGAGCCTGCCGCTCGTTCTGGCAGGGCTGACGCTCGCCTCTTTCGCCTATGGCCTGTTCGAAACCTATCGCGATCCGACCGCCGCCTATTACTCGCCTTTCGCGCGCGGCTGGGAGCTGCTGATCGGCGCGGGTCTCGCCTATCTCAAGCGCCATCACGCCGCCCTCACCGAACGTCACCCTCATCTGCAATCGCTGATCGGGGCGGGACTGATCGCGGTGGCCTTCATCTTCATGGAAGACGGCAGCCCGTTCCCCGGATGGTGGGCGCTGTTCCCGGTGCTGGGCGCGGCCTTACTGATCTCTGCCGGCAGCGAAGGGATGGTCAACAAATACCTGCTTTCGCTTAGAATTCCGGTTTGGATCGGGGTGATCAGCTATCCGCTCTATCTCTGGCACTGGGTGTTTCTGAGCTACATGCACATCACCTTCCGCCATGTCTATTTCAAGATGGGTCTGGTCGCGATCGTGCTGTCGCTGGTCGCCGCCTGGGCCACCTTCCGCTTCGTGGAATTGCCGATCCGGCGCAAAGGGCGTGACCGGGATAAAACGCTGACGCTGGGCGTCGCGATGGGCGGCCTGGCAGGACTTGTGGTGCTCGCCGCGCTCATACCCCTGCCCCCACGGTTTCGGATCGACCTGCCGATGCCCGACAAGACCGAATGGTCCTTTCTGCTGAGCAAGGTCGACGCGCCCAAACCTAACGAGACCGGCATCTATCAACTTGGCCCCGAGAGCGCGCAGGAGGTTCTGTTCATCGGCGACTCGCATGTCGCGCAATATGCGACGCGGATCGAGAAGCTCGTTTCCGCGGGCGATGAACCAATCGGCGCGACGCTTGCGATCGGGAGCGGCTGCGCCCCGATCCCCGAAATCAAGACCGATGACCCGAACCGGGCTCCGTGTCGCGACAACACGGTCAATGCTTGGCAGCTCGCGAGTCTGCCGCGCTATCACACCGTGGTCATTGGCGGCGCATGGAATTTCTACGCCGGAAGCCCGGCCTTCTATGTCGAGCGCGCCGACGCGCGCGTCCCGCTCGTCGAAGCACCGGGGCGCCGCGCCGCTTTGTCACGCCTCGCTGAATCTGTCCGCGAACTCAGCGCCGCCGGAAAGAGCGTATTCGTTCTTCTCGACAATCCGCGCCTGCAGGATTTCACCAACATCGCGCCAGAGATGCGTCTTGGATGGGGGCCGGTTTCGGATGCGCACGCCTTGCTACGCGAGCAACCGATCCCCGCGAAAGACAAGGCGTTGACGGAAGAGATGAAAAACGTCTTGGCAAAGTCCCAAGCGGTCGTGATCGATCCTGCATTTGCCTTTTGCTCCGAGGACCA
>CAZAQV010000111.1:0-3352 GCA_964487255.1 uncultured Polyangiales bacterium
GCAACATGCCCTTGCTGTGAAGGCCATCGGGGTGCCCTGCATCATAAAGACCTTCAGCGGCAATCACGCGCTGAATCGTAATGCGTTTCGGTGAGCCGTTGCTCGTGCCCGAGATCGCAACCGGACCCGAGATGTGGAGCACCTCATCAATGCCCCACGAAAGCGACGTTTGGTCGACGATCACGTCGTGCGCCTCGTGGAAGATCTGTAAAGCGTCTCGCTTTTGCGCCGGCGCGCCGGTGGAAAAATCATTCGACGGTCGAATGCGGATGTTGCGCACGATCACGTCGTGGGTTTGAATCTCGATCGGCGCGTGTTTGAAGTTGATGCCATCGCCCGGCGCGGTTTGCCCGGCAATGGTCAAGTACGGCTCGGAAATGCGCACGAAGTTCTCTAGCTCAATGGTCCCGCCCACGCGGAAGACCACCGTGCGCGGACCGCTTTGCGACACGGCCCAACGGAAGGTCCCCGGTTGCGGATTGCTAAAGTTGTCGTCAAGCGAATCGACGACCAGCACCTTGCCGCCGCGTCCGCCCACCGCGTAGCGGCCATGGCCCACCGCACCGGGGAAGGCCACAGGGTCGAAGTTCGGGTCGAGCACGACCGGATCGTCGACCGTCGCATCGGGCTCGCTCACACTGGCATCGGGCTCGCTCACGGTGGCATCGGGCTCGCTCACCGAGGCGTCGGGCTCGGGCTCGAGAACACCAGCATCGGGCTCGGGCTGGCTTGGCTCAGAGCAGTACGTTTGAATGTCGCGCTGGCAACGCAGGTTCACCTCGGAGCAAGAAGAGCTGTTCTTGTTTCCCGGCTGGTTGGCGCAAATCTCTTTGGCCAAGGTGCAAAGGTCCATGTACGCACCGCAAAGCGTCGAACCCTCACTCGCTAGCGCTGCCGAGAGCGCGTCGAGGTCGGAGGATAGCTCCGCCCAGTCCGACGCGTTGGCGTGGTCCAGATTCCCTGTGCAACCCGCGCACAGAAGAACGGGAAGAAAGAGTTGTAGCGGCATGCAGCAGTTGGATTTGCTTTCATTCATACTCACGAATGGCTCCGCAAAGTTCATGCCGCTCTGATATGGTGCTCTAGCTCGAGAAATTAGCCTGGAACTCGACTTGCCCCGGTTCTCGACATCGAACATTTCTGGCGCGGTATATGTTCCGCGTGTTCGACGATCGCCAAGCAGCCGCCGGGCAACGAAGGTGCCGGCGCGTCAGTTTGCGTGCGTCCAGTCGGTGTACCCGATCGACTTGCCTTGCGATGTGGAGGACACCCCGCTGCTATAGTTTGTGCCGTAAGCAGCATCGGCCATGAAGGTCAGAAACCGGTCATCGCCTGCCGCAGGGAAATCGTTCTGATCGTAGAGCCAGACCCAAGCGCGGCGAATTGCTTCATCCGACCAGCCAAAGACGGCGCTGCCGTCTTGGCCCTTGTTCCGAAGGTGTTTGGAGACGAGATAGGCTTGCGTGAGTACGCCTTGCATCGCCTCATAGACATAGTTCTCGTTCGAGAACGGCAGCGAGACCGAGCAGTTACATCGACGCTGATCATCGGGCAGGACGCCATCAACGTTCAGGCCGTTGATCTTCGCCCCGACGGGATTGATGCCCACAGGGGCGCTGGGGTTGGACTGCCAGGTCAGGTCACCATAGCTAAAGTCGTTGTATGCAGAGCGGTCCCCAAGAAATCCTTTGAACACTGCGGTTGCTCGATCCATGTCTTGGGTGTCGCCCAGATACAGCGCGACCCCCATACGTGATGCCCCTGCGTGGGTCCCCCAGTTGTTGGGGCGGTCCTCATGCGTGCTGATGAGCGTGCGTCCGCTCAGCGTCGTGTGGCGCACATCCCTAAGCCACTGCTCAAAACTCGCGGTTCGATAGCCGACCAAATCCGCTGCGATGACATAGGCCAGCAGATTGCGGGCGAGAGCGAGCGTGCGGCTGGCAGAGCCATCGTCATCTTCACTACCAATCGCGTCTTCGATCGCCGAAACGACCTTGTTTCGCATCGAAGTATCGTTCATGCGCACGGCGTAGAGCGCGCCAGCGAGTGTATCGACGTCATGGTAGGAGTCTTGGTTGGAGATGCGGGCTGATCCCCAGCTTGAGGTGGCGTCGGCCACTAGATCGCTCCACGCACCACCCGATGTCGGCAGGGTTAGAAGCTTCGAGCGGTCGATCCAAATGTTTTTCGTTGGACCAAAGTCACTGTGGAGCCCGTCGTCGACCGGGCAAGCGCCGCAGTCTTGTTCGCAGCTGCTGCAGCTCTCCAGGCTATCGCACACGTTGTCGCCGCAACTCGGCGAGGGCGACCCGCCTCCGCCATCCAGGTCGCCGCAAGCGGTGACCCAAAACTCGGTGAGGCTGTTCCAGTCGTTGGCGCTGTTGCCGTAGCCGACGTAACGGACGAAGCGTGCCGTGCCCGAGATCGCAAAGGACTGGGCGCCGAGGGTGGTTCCGCTGCTTACGCCACCCGAAAGTGCCGTTTGCCAGCTCACGCCATTGCTTGAAGTCTCGATATCGAAATAGGCTTGACGCGAGTCGCCGAGGTAAAACGAGAGCTCAACGGACTGCAGACTCATCTCGCTTCCGAGGTCGATCTGAGCCCAGCTGCCATTACCTTGCTCCGACCAACGTGTGCTCAGGTCACCATCGATGAGGTACATCCAGTCACTTAGCGTCATGTCGGAAATCGACACTCCGGCAGGCGTCACCTCTCCGCATGTCTGCGAGCCGGGGTCACAGGCTCCGCAATCGGCGCTGCATGTTTCGCAACTCTCCGTAGAATCACATGCGCTGTCGCCGCAGACGGGGCCCGGATCCGGACATTGTCCGCAATCGGCGCTGCATGTCTCGCAACTCTCTCCCCCGCCGCAAGTTCCATCGCCGCAGGTGGCCTCGCCGCCAGTGTCTGCGGGAATGACCGTAATGGTAAAGAGGACCGACGCGTTGGCGCCCGAAGTGACCGCCTGCAGATTGAGAACAATGAAAGTAGCCTCGGTGACGTCAGGGGCTGTCACCAGCAGGTCGGAAGCCGTCGGATCGGCGATCGGAATGCTTGGCCCCGCTACCTGCTCCCAGTAGAACGTGCTTGCGGCATTGAACAGCTGTGCGCCATTGATGTAGAGCTGCTCACCACTGACGAGCGTTGCGCTCGTTCCTTGTAGCTGTGGCGTTTCATTGTGGTGCACCGTGCCCATGCAAGCGGTCGCTGTGAGTATCGCGATGGCCATCATCACCCCGAGCGGACCGTGCATCCATCGGCGCGGCATACTCGTGTTGCTTCTCTGTGTGCTTCTCTGTGTGCTTCTCGACTTGCATTGCATGGTCCGAACTCACAGCAAGCGTCGTGCCGG
>CAZAQV010000112.1:0-3277 GCA_964487255.1 uncultured Polyangiales bacterium
GGTGAGAGAATTCACTCGGGCTCTCTCGCAACTGTCGAACTCGCCGCGGAAGTCGGTTCGTTCGAAGGCAAAGTCGCCTCAGCAGCGACCCGGAACGATAGCGAACGCGCCAGCCTTGAAATTGCACGGACGAAACTCATCGGCGCAGACCCGTACGACTCGGCAACCGCGCTTGAAGCGGTACGCTCCCAGATCGAGACGCTCTATCTTCTGACAAGTCGGCTCTCGAACCTCTCGATGACGGATTACATGTGATGTGGCGCTGGTTGCTAGTTGCCCTCGTTTTACTTCCGCAGATCGCTCTTTGCGCCCCGATCCGCATCAAGGATCTGGTCGAATTCGACGGAGTGCGCGGGAATGATCTCGTCGGCTATGGTCTGGTCGTTGGGTTGGACGGCACGGGCGACGGGTTGCGCAACGCTCCCTTTACCGAAGAGATCATGTCGAACATGCTCGAACGGCTCGGCGTTAACGTTACCGGGGAACAGTTTCGACCGAAGAACGTCGCCGCCGTGATGATCACGGCAAGCCTGCCACCCTTCGCGCGCGCGGGAAGCCAGATCGACATCACAGTCTCAGCGATTGGTGACGCCAAGAGCCTTCTTGGCGGCACCCTCGTAATGACCCCTTTGAAAGCGGCAGATGGCGAGATCTATGCGGTCGCGCAGGGCGCGATCATTGCCGGCGGCGCTGTGGCACAGGGAAACGCCGCTTCGGTGACTCAAGGCGTTCCAACCTCGGGAAACATTCCGTCGGGCGCGCGCGTCGAGCGCGAAATCGCCTTCGAGATTAACGACCTCAATACAGTGCGCCTTGCACTGCGCACGCCCGACTTCACCACTGCGAGCCGAATTGAAACCGCCATTAACCGCGAATACGGCCGCCGCGTCGCGGAAATGCTCGATGGCGGCACTGTCGCTTTGAACATTCGCGAGACCCGCGCGCGCTCGGTCGCGCATGCGATTGGTCGGGTAGAGAATCTCAGTGTCGAACCAGAACAGCGCGCCCGGGTCGTGGTCGACCAGCGTTCGGGCACGATCGTCATGGGGCGCGACGTACGGATCTCGCGCGTTGCCGTCAGCCAGGGGAACCTGACCCTCAAAGTGGAGGAAAGCCCCCTTGTGGTGCAGCCCAACCCGTTTTCGCAAGGAGATACGGTCGTCGTCCCCAGATCGCAGGCGACTCTCACAGAAGAGCCAGGCATTCGCATGGCCGAAGTCCCACAGGGCAGCTCGCTATCGGAATTGGTCGCGGGGCTGAACGCGCTCGGCGTTAGCCCGCGCGACATGATCGACATCCTCAAGAGCATCAATGCTGCGGGCGCGTTGCATGCCGAATTTGTCGTGCATTGACCTGAAACCTCGAGAATGACTGCCTTGAAACAAGCGAAGAGAAATCTTGCGGCTCCGCCTTGCTCTGCCCCCTGACCACTGGACCATTTGAAGCTGGAGTTTTCGGCTAGTCTTTCCCGGCTGGGAGAGGAGCGGATTCGCATTACGGCATCGAAGTTAAAGGAGGCGCGGAAGGTGTCCACGCCTGCCGCACGCCAGCGGTCGTCGGTGCTGGGGCTGCCGGTGGATGCACATCGATTGAAGCGCAAGAGCTTGGCGGTGAACGAGACACGGGACAACTCAACAATCGATCATCAGGATCGAAGGGACTACGTCCAGCCAGTCGCATTAGCTGAGAAGAAGGTCTCTAAAGGCCGGAGGCTACGATGAGGCGAAGCCGCCCCGTCCCCAGGTTCGCCGCGAAACGAATCTGACCAGCAGTAGCATCAATGGTCTTTCAGAAAATGTGCATCGTCGGGGGCGGCCAATTGCGACCATTCGCTCCAAGCGAAGAGACGTCCACTGACATCCATTTTCCGCAATTGATCCCGATCAGACGCCACGGAGACGGACGCCGATGCCCCCAAAACCGGCTTCAACCGGTAGAGGCCTCCTTGCACCTCTAAATGTTATATTATAACCCGTGATATAACATAACAGGAGATTCTTATGGCCGACCGTCTTCCCGTCACCGTCCTTTCCGGCTTCCTTGGCGCCGGAAAGACCACGCTACTCAATCACGTTCTGGCCAATCGCGACGGCTTGCGCGTCGCGGTGATCGTCAATGACATGTCCGAGGTGAATATCGACGCCGATCTGATCCGCGCGGGCGGCAGCTTCACGCGTGGCGAGGAGAAGCTCGTCGAGATGACCAATGGATGCATCTGCTGCACTCTGCGCGAGGACCTTCTGATCGAGGTGCGCCGCCTCGCGGAAGAGGGACGTTTCGACTACCTGCTGATTGAATCGACCGGAGTGTCGGAGCCCTTGCCCGTCGCCGCAAGCTTCGAGTTTCGCGACGAGCAAGGCGAGGCGCTCGACGATATCGCCAAGCTCGACACGATGGTCACGGTGGTCGATGCCGCGAACCTCACGCGCGATTTCTCAGAGCAGGATTTCCTCGCCGATCGCGGAGTCGAGCTTGGCCCAGAGGATGAGCGCAGCCTCGTGCAACTGCTCACCGAGCAGATCGAATTTGCCGACGTGATCGTGCTCAACAAGATCGGCTCGGCCAGTGCGACCGAGCGCGAAACCGCACGCGCGATCATTCGCGCGCTCAATGCCGACGCGAAGATTGTCGAGACCGATTACGGTAAGGTGGCCCCGCGCGAGATACTGGGAACTGGACGGTTTTCCTTCGAACAAGCGCATCGCCATCCGACTTGGGTGCAGGAGCTCTACGGCTACGCCGACCACACGCCCGAGGATGCCGAATACGGAATTACCTCTTTCGTGTTCCGCGCCGAGCGCCCTTTCGATCCGGCAAAGCTGGCAGAGTTCTTCGACACGCCTCTGCCGGGCGTGATCCGCGCGAAGGGGCATTTCTGGCTTGCCACGCGGCCCGATTGGGCGGGGGAATTCTCGATGGCAGGTCCGATGATGGAAGTGCGAGGTCTTGGCCTGTGGTGGTCTGCCGTGCCCGAACAGCATTGGCCCGAAGCCGCACGGGAGCATATGGCAGCGCGCGTGGCGCAGGAATTCGGCGACCGGCGCCAGGAGATGGTCTTCATCGGGATGCTGGGTGAGATGAATCGCGCCCGGATCGAGACGATGCTGGAGCGTTGCCTCGTCCCCGAGACCCGATTTGCGCCCGAGGCCTGGACCGATCTCGTCGATCCCTTTCCGCAGTGGGGCCGTGCGGCATGAGGAAGAACCTCGTCACCCGGCTGCGCAGACGTGGCCGGGTGAACCCGATGGAGGCGCATGACCGACTGCCGCCCTTGGCG
>CAZAQV010000113.1:0-3226 GCA_964487255.1 uncultured Polyangiales bacterium
GCCGCGACCGACACCGCGGGGTCCACGGTGCGTTCGTAGCGGCGGCCTGCCTCGCTGTGCAAGTGCAAGCGACGCTGCGTGCGCGAGACCGCGGCCGGATCCCACACCGCAGCCTCGAGGAGCACGTCGGTGGTGGTGTCGCGGACCTCGGTGGTGCCTGCGCCCATCACCCCACCGATCGCCGCCGTCGCCGCGTCATCGACGATCAGCACGTCGGCCGGATCGAGGCGACGCTCGACGTCGTCGAGCGTGACGACCGTCTCCCCCGGTTCGGCGAACCGAACGCGGAAACCGCCTTTGATCAGCCCGCGGTCGTGTGCGTGCATGGGGTGGCCCAACTCGAGCATCACATAATTCGTCACGTCGACGGCCGGGGAGATCGCGCGGATACCAGAGAGCATCAGGCGGCGCTGCATCCACCAGGGCGACACCGCCCGAGGGTCGATCCCGGTGACCGGGCGCAATCCGAAGCGCTGCACACCGGTGCCCTCGTCAATACTCACCGACAACGCCTCACCCTCGACGGGCAACGGCGCGACCTCGGCGGGATCGACGTAGTCGAGGTCATAGGCGTTGGCGATCTCGCGGGCCATCCCGCGCACCGACAGGCAGTAGCCGCGGTCAGGGGTGATGGCGAGGTCGAACACGACGTCGTCGAGGCCGAGTACGTCGGCGGCGTCGGCGCCCGGCTCGGCGGTGCCCGGTGGTAGCACCAGAATGCCCGAGTGATCGGCGCCGAGGTTGAGCTCGGCGGTCGAGCAGATCATTCCATCTGAGGTGCGCCCATAGGTCTTACGGGTGGCGATCTGGAAGTCTCCGGGCAACACGGTCCCCGGCAGCGCCACCACCACAAGATCGCCGACGGCGAAGTTCCTGGCACCGCAGACAATGTCGCGCGGCTGTGCGTCGACGTTGTGCGAACCCACGTCCACCTTGACCGCGCGGATCGGCTTTTTGAACTCGGTGAGCTCTTCGATTTCAGTGACGCGCCCGATCGTCAGCGGACCGCTGACCGGGCCGAGCGTGATGATGTCTTCGACCTCATGGCCGATACGGATCAACGCTTGCTCAAGCTCCTCGGCCGGCACATCCCAGCCCGGCGCGCCGGCCGCCACGACGTCGCGCAGCCAGCTGTAGGGAAGACGCATCAGGCTCCCACCCCGAACGGCAGTGAGAAACGGACGTCGCCCTCGACCATGTCGCGCATGTCGGGGATGCCGTTGCGGAACTGCAAGGTGCGCTCCAATCCCATGCCGAAGGCGAAGCCGGAATACACCTCCGGGTCGATACCGCAGGCACGCAACACGTTCGGGTCGACCATGCCGCAGCCGCCCCATTCCACCCAGCCGGGGCCGCCCTTCTTGTTCGGGAACCAAATGTCGACTTCGGCTGAGGGTTCGGTGAACGGAAAGAAGTGCGGCCGGAACCGGGTACGGCCTTCCGGGCCGAACTCGGAGCGGGCGAACGCATCCAGTGTGCCGCGCAGGTTGGCCATGGTGAGGTTCTTGTCCACTGCCAAACCCTCCACTTGGTGGAACACCGGCGTGTGGGTGGCGTCGAGTTCGTCGGTGCGGAACGTGCGACCGATCGAGATGATGTAGACGGGTAGCTCGCGCTCCAACAGGGCGCGGATCTGCACCGGAGAGGTGTGGGTGCGCAGAAGTTGCCGCGAGCCTTCGGGGGCGACGTGGAAGGTGTCCTGCTCGCTGCGCGCCGGGTGGTCCGGCGGGAAGTTCAAGGCGTCGAAGTTGAACTGCTCGGTTTCGACCTCGGGCCCCTCGGCCAATTCCCAACCCATCGCGACGAACGTGTCGGCGACGTGCTCGGCCAGGATCGTGATCGGGTGCCGGGCGCCGACGGGTTGGCGGTTGGAGGGAAGGGTGACGTCGATGCGTTCAGCCACCAGCACTGCGGCATCACGTTCGGCGCGCAGCACCGCCAGCCGGTCGTCGTAGCCGCTTTGGGCTTCGGTGCGCGCGACGTTGACACGCTTACCCGCGTCGGAGCGCTCGGACTTCGGCAGTGAGCCGAGCGCCTGCCGCGCGAGCGCGATCGGGGATCGGTCCCCGAGATGGTCGGTCTTCGCGCGGGCCAGCTCGTCGAGACTGGAAGCCTGCTGAAATGCGAGCACGGCGGCGCGCACCGCCTCTGCGAGTGCGGTGTCTGATAGGTCCACTGACTGCTCAGCCACCCGGCGATCATAGGCGATGCCCTCCCGTGCCTTCGCACGCATTTGCCCCGGGCCCGCGATACCCTCACGCGGTGTTGATCCGGCCCGTGATCGTCGCCACAATGTGGATCCTGGCAGCAGCATCAGCGGTGTTGGCCGCTGTCCAGCATCTCGCGTGGTCTGTACCGGCGGTGATACTGGCAGCGTTGGCCGCGCTGGGCAGTCGGGATCTGTTGCAGACGAGACAGACGATCATGCGGATCTACCCGATTGTCGGACACCTTCGCCCGTTGATGGAGTCGATTCGTCCGCAGATCCGCCAGTACTACATCGAATCGAACACCGAAGGGAAGCCGTTCGACCGGGAAACCCGCAACCTTGTTTACGACCGGGCCCACGGCACCAAGGGTGACGAGCCGTTCGGAACCCAACGCGACGTCAACGCACTGAACTACGAGTTCCTGCGCCACTCCCTACGGGCCCGATTCGCCGATGATCTCAATCCCAGGGTCCGGCTGGGTGGTCCAGATTGTGCGCAGCCCTATGACATCTCGCTGCTCAACGTGTCGGCCATGAGCTTCGGCGCGTTATCGGCCCATGCGATCGAGGCACTCAATGCGGGTGCGGCCCGAGGTGGGTTCGCCCACGACACCGGCGAAGGCGGCATCAGTCCGTATCACCTACGCGGCGGTGACCTGATCTGGGAGATCGGCTCGGGATATTTCGGCTGCCGCGACGCTGACGGCAACTTCGACCCGGCAACGTTCGCCGAGAAGGCCGGGTCGCCGACGGTCAAGGCGATCTCGGTGAAGTTGTCCCAGGGCGCCAAACCCGGGCTCGGCGGAGTGCTTCCCGGCGCCAAGGTCAGTGCGGAGATCGCCGCGACCCGCGGGGTGCCGGTGGGTCGGACCGTGGTGTCGCCGCCGGCACACAACGCATTCACCACTCCGTTGGAGTTCACCGAATTCATTGCGACGCTGCGCGAGCTTTCCGGTGGAAAACCGGTGGGGTTCAAGCTCTGTGTCGGCGCCCGAACCGAGTTCCTGTCGATCTGCA
>CAZAQV010000114.1:0-3209 GCA_964487255.1 uncultured Polyangiales bacterium
AGCGGTCGAGGGTGTCGCCCCAATATTCGGCAGCCGAAATCGATCTTCCGTTCAGATTCACCAATGTTTCTTCACCGATTGCCTTGAGGCTGGGCACGACCGCGAGATCCTTCATCTGGTCCAGCACGTTCTTGAAAACGACATCCTGCTTTCTCTGGAAGTAGGCTTCGAGGTCGGACTGAATTTGATAGACCGTGTTGCTTTCGATCTCTTCCGAGTCGGAAGTTTGCTTGCCGACATCCCGGAACTGCTGCTCGATCCGGTGGCGGGGAAGGCCGAAGGCGCCATCGAGAGTTTCGTTCAAGGTTTCGGCGATCTCGAACTGCTTTCGGGAGGCAGCCTTGAACCGTTTCACGAACGTGCTGGCCTCCAGCGAGGAAAGGATGTCCTGCAACTGGTCGGTGACCTTGGCGAATTCAGCGAGGAGATCCTTCTGCTCGACCAGGGCTTCGTCGAGCTTCTCTTGCGCGGGCGTCTCCGCAGCCGGCGGTTCTTCTTCATCGGGCTCACCGGCGGAGGCCAAGGATGTCGATGGCAGACGGAGGGCACCGCTCCCGCTCTTCTTCTCCCCGGGCTCAGTGGGCTTCTCCTCGCTTCTGGACAGGGAGGATTCCTGGTCGGAAATGCCGGGCGCTTGCTGAGACGCTGGTTTGTCTTCGGAATCATCGCCGGCTCCGCCATTTTTCTCGGGCGATTGATTCTCGGACACACCGGGGGCGGACGGGAACTTGCCGCCTTCAGCACGGGATGATTGCGCAAGAAGGTCGGACACGCTCGGCATCCGCTGTTTTGCGATCTCGTCGAGTGCCCGCATCATTGTCGCCCATGACTCGAGGCGCTCGGCATCGAACTCGTCGTTCTTGGTCGCCTGTCGCACGAGGTCGCGTCCGCTTTTCGTGAGAGCATCCAGCCTGCGTGCATTGCTTGACTCGGCCGACGCCTGCTCTTGAAGCTGTCGACGGTTCTCGGGACGGTCCAACTCTTCGGGTGTCAGTTCGCGCAGGCTCCGATTGGTCTCGTAGAGTTGTTGTTCGTTCTCGTAGACTTCCCGCGCGTTCCGAAACCATTTTCCGAATTGCTCGGTAAGCCACTCCGCATGGTCGTCCGGACTGAGAACATGCAGGACGAAAGTCGGTGAATAACTGCGTTCGCGGTCCGGCAGGTAGTCTTCCGCGAAGGCGCGAATCTCGACAGTCTGGGGTTCGACGCCTTCGCGAGCGGCGGAGAAGGTACCTCTTGCTTCAACCTGCATTTTCTCGGGAGCGCCAGCGGCCACGGTCTTTTCGCCGTCGGCAGGTTCGATGCCGCGCCGGGGATCCGGAACGCCGTTCCACTCAAGTCCCACGTTCTTGACTCCGAAATCGTCGACGGCCGAGATGTCGAAGGAAATGGTTTCGTCCTCGAGAACGACCTGTTCCGTGCTGAGAGGAATGGCGAAGATATCCGGTTCTCCGTCCTCAATCGGATTGATCGAAAGCTCCAGTGGAGACTTCGCCTCGAGGCCGTGAATGTCACTCCAGGAAATCCTGGTTCTCACCGGTTCCGTTACTTTCATCGGAGCCGTCGAGAATCCGGCGCCATCGACGGAGGTAGGTTGACCGTCTCTGTCCGCCTCCGCCAGTTCTCGCGAAGTCTTTGCGGAGAAAACAGCACTGGCCCCTTCGAGGATGGAAACCGATCCGCCCCGGACCGGGATGACGGGATCGTTCTCGTAAAGGAGATAGTCCGGAAGGCGCACGACGGCACTCAGTTCGGTCAGTTCCGGGCGGGGAAGAGGTTCCACATCGATCTTTTCGCGGGCGTCTCCGACACGGAGGGCGAGTTCGCCGTTCTGCTTCTGCGGTGGAATCTCGAAGGAATAACCTGATTCCCTTCTTTCAGATGAAAGCTTTGTGCTACCAGGCAACTTGACGGTCGCTTTCTCCGGCCGCCATTCCGTGGATCCCGTCAGTTCCGGTGCGATGTCGAATTTCTCGGCAAAAGGAACGATGATCTTGTCGGGAATTGGTTTCAGCTGGGCAAACGTATAGCGATCAACCGGTTTCCAGGGCGATACCCATCGCGCAAGGCTGTTCAACGCGGCGTCGGAAGCGACGAACAGGAGGAGTCCAACCATCCCGCAAACCGCGAATGACGCCATCAGCCAACTTCCGTAATGGTTCTTGGGAACCGCTTCGTCGAATCTCTGGTCCCGGACGCGGGCATCGACCTGTGCCATTGCTGCCGTGACCAGAACTTCGCTGTTCTGCTGAGACGGCATACGAGCCAATTCAACGATTCCGAGCAATTCATCTCCCAAGCGTGGAAATTTTCTGCGAAGCAATCGTGCGACCTGCTCGAGAGATCGCTGCTCCCATACCCATCGATGAAATCGCAGAGGAATACCGATTGCGGGTGCCGCGAATCCGGTCGCGAGGATTGAAATCCGAAGCCATTCCGGGGTGTCGAAAACCCGGTCCAGCCCGAAAACAAAGAGATACGAGATCCCGAGCCCGAACAATCCGGCGAGTGCGCCTTCCGCGATCTTTACGGACCAGAGGCGCTGTTGGAAATCTTCCAGTTTCTTCTGCAATGCCGGTGGGATGGGCAAGTCGGAATCCGGAGTCCTGGAGGTGTTCGGGAGGTGCGCCATCGTATCGAGAAACTAACCACAATCCGATACGATCCGCCAACCGGCATTTATCGGGGAATTGCGAAGAAAATGTGCCAAAAAAAAGCCCCGCTGCCAAGGCAACGGGACTCTTTCAATGAATTTTGACGTGTAAAGAGTCCGAACTCAGGAGTCCGAATCCGCTTTTTCCCACGTTTGGAGGACATAGCGCTCGCCTTTTTCGCCAAGCGACTTAACCGCTGCGTAGGCCGAGACTTCACCAGATCCGTCGGTGACAACCGTCACTTTCTGGGTACCGGCTTCTTCTCCATTTTCGATTTCAATGGACTTAAAGCCCTCAAGACTGCCGAATGCCGAACTGACATCCTTTTTACAGCCGCCTCACGTGACGCCGGTCATACCGGCGATGTAGACCACGTCTCCAGCCATCGCTGGGATGGCAAGGCCGACGATGGCCATCGTCATAATTGTAATGATTTTTTTCATAGTTGGTAATGCGCCACACTCCCTCACGGAGTGAGGCACGTTGTAGAATAATACGTCTGAGAGGGCGAGTCGTTGCAAAACTTTTCGGAAATGCGCCCGATTTTCTTGTAAG
>CAZAQV010000115.1:0-3182 GCA_964487255.1 uncultured Polyangiales bacterium
ATCGGCCTGACGCGGCCGCGTTGACCCGGGTACTGGACGGTCCGCCCGCCACTGGTTGAGTGCAACCGAGCGTTGTTCAGGTCGTCGCGTTCGACGTGGCGTTCGGCCATCGGCCGCGGCTCTGGTGGTACTCGGGCGCTGCGGGCTCCTGGGCGAACTCGAGCAGGCCTCCGACCTTGTCCAGCAGGACTTCTCTCACCTCTGCGGGTGTGGCGAAGAAGAACTCGCGTCGCTCGTTGACGAGGTTCACCCGCCGGGCGGCGAACGCTTGGTGGAGTTCGTTCTCGAGAGTGACGGCGTCGTCGGAGAAGAACAGGGCATGCGTGTCGTAGAGGAACGGCACTGAAGCGTCTCCGAGCTCGCGGACACGATCCTTCGGCTCGAGGCGGCGGGTCATGCCGATCTTCACGATGTTCGGCCCGAACGCCCCGATGTTGGAGATGACGTAGATGTAGCCGGCGCGGATGTTGGCGGCGCGGTAGTCGTTGGCGTCGATGGCTTGCTCGATCTCGGCCAGGCGGCCGACGAGATCTTCAGCGGCTGTGTGGTCGCCCTTGGCGCGAAGTGCCTCCAGCACGGACTCGTAGTGCGCCTTCTCTTTCTCGAGTCGCTCCCGCTCGGCCGCGAGCTCCTTCTCTGCCTTGCGCTGCTCGCGCAGCCGCGCACGCTCCTCCCGAGCGCGCTCCTTCTCCTCCTGCACCTTCATCTGATAGTCGGCGGTGAGCTCGAGTTCCTCGATCCTCAACTCGTGATACTCCGGGTTGACCCGCATCTCCATGATGACGCCGAGCTTCTGGATGGCCCGCATCGCGTTCTCGAGCCGTTTCCGGGCGGTTGTGATGTTCCCGGATCGCAACGACCGGACGCAGTTGTCCGCTTCGGCGTTGTACGCCCGGAGCATGAGTCGTGACAGGTCAGCGACCATCTTGCGGCCCTTCGCGAGAGAGCCGTCGAAGGTGAAGAGGTCGGCCGCTAGCACCGCCTCACCGGCCTTGATGACCTCGTCGATACGAGCGTTGATCCCGGCCAACCGGTCCTTGTAGGCGGCGGCGTCCTCGAGCGGATGGTGGTACCGATAGATGCCCACGTCTTGTAGCACGCGCTGGTCACTCAGCTCCACGATGCCGTCGCTTCCGGACGTAGCCTCAGCCAACGCCGCCTCGAGCTCGGCAATCCGCTGCAGAAGGGCAAGGTCATCCGCTGGTGACTGTGGAGATGACTGTTCGGCGATTGGCGTCCGAGCGGGAGCCGGCGCCGATCCGGCTGCTGGGGAGTCGTCGGGGTCCGCTACGACGCTGGTCGCGTCTGGTCGCTCGGCCATCTCATCAGACGACGGTGGCAGATCGAGCGCGGTAGGAGTGTCGCCCGGTGACTCGGGGGGAGCCGAGGCGTCCTCGTCCGGGAGCCAGAGCACCCATCCGTCCGGCATGGGTGGCCACGAAGGGTCGGCTCTCCAATCGGCCGGGGGCGTCCATCCAGCGGGTGGTTGTGGCCAGCCGGGCGGGGGGTTGTACTTCATCCCTGGCTCCGCTGTCGCACACCTCGGCTGGTGTCAGCCGGGGTGAGGTCGAAGGGGGACTTCGACATCGCCGCGCCGAGGTGCTCGAGGGTCGCGGACGGTACGACGTTCGACAAGTCGAAGGCGCCGAATGTCTCACGGTCGGCGGCAGCGATGACCAGTGGTACGAACTCGGGATGACCGGTCGCGGGGGACACGCGCTCGACTCCGACGGTCAGGGCGATCGAGTGGATCTTGCCTGCCCGGTCAGCCTCGAACACCTCGTGCAGCGTGCGCACCGCAACCTGGTGCACCGCCGAGGTGTAGCGGTCCTTCTGTGCCTTCATCGACAGCTGTGTCGAGGTGATCTCATCCTTGGACTTCACGTACCGGTACTCCTTGACCGAGGGCAGAGCACCTGGCTCAGGGACGCTGACGCGCAACGTCAACTCACGACTGGAGAGATCGAAGGTGTGCTCGTACTCCACTTGGAACGTGTCCGGGTAGACGGAGTTCGACAGCACGATCCCGACGTAGTCCTCGATCGCGTACTCGACGTCGAAAGCGAGATCGTTGATGAACTTCGACAGATCCTCGTTCTTGGTGGCCGCCTCGTCCTCTCGCTCGGCACACTCAGCCCGATACGCCGCTTCCGCTGCGGCCAGTTGCTCCAGCCTCTCGGCCTCGGCGCGCTCGCGCGCCGCCACCTGTTCGCGGTACGCCGCATGTTGACGTCTCGCCTCGTCCTGCCAGGACCGCCAAGCCTGCTCGTGCGCCGCCCTGGCTTGGGCAACCGCTGCTGCGTGCTTGCCTTTCCCACCGAACGCCGCCGACAGACCCTTCGGCGCCGGTGGCTCCACGTAGGTCGGTTCGGGCGGGGACACCGGCTCTGGGACCTCAGGTACCGGATAACCGAGCGAACCGGGACTGAACGGCGGATGCTCCGCGGAGACCTTGAGGGACTCGAGATCAACGAAGTCGTCGAAGTGGAGCGTCGACTCCAGCAACGTGTCGATGTCGCCGTACGTCGCCTCCAAGTCCCGGTTCATGGCCTCGACCTCGGCGATGCGCGCCTCAGCATGGAGCCTCGCTGCCTCCTTCTCGGCGGCCTTGCGCTCTGCCTCTGAGGCACGCACGGCCGCCGCGTGGGCGCGCTGCGCCTCGCGTTGTCTGCGCTCTGCGTCGCGGACGGCCGCGTTATGAGCGCGAACCGCGGCAGCCTGTTGCTGCCGCTGTCTCTTCTCGGCCTGCTGCGCCTGGTAGTTCAGCTCCGCGAAGAACCCTCGCCTGGCCATAGCTGCGCACCTCCATGCCGCTCCCGGGAATGCGGACACCGTAGGCACAAGGTGCGACAGATCGCAGTGAAACGGTCACAGACCTTCGGCCATGTGGGTCGTTCCACGAGTCCGACCGGTCTCTCCAACACGCTGGATGGTCCGCCTGTCACCGGCTGAGAGCGCCGTTGGGTGATAGGCGGGCGGCGTACGAAGGTGCGCAGGCATGATCGGGTGTGGCCTCGGCGGCACCCAGCACGTGTCGGCCGGGAGTATCGGAACCATTTCGTGACATGCGAACAGTCGCTCGATGCCTGAACAGCGGCTCTGTTGTCGGTGGCCTCTGGTTGAGTGACCCCATGATCGAACCGGGCGGGTTGGTGGAGATGGGCGAGGCGCAGGTCCTCGCC
>CAZAQV010000116.1:0-3151 GCA_964487255.1 uncultured Polyangiales bacterium
GCGGAGCCATGCAGAGGGTGCGCTCCGAGAAGAAGTCGCGGGCCTGCTCACGGCGATGGGCTATCGAAGGCGCGAAGCGGAATGGCTCCTCGATCGCGCGCTCGGTGGGGGCGAGCTATCGAAGGAGCGGGCACCTTCGAAAGTAGAGCTCCTGCGGGCCGCTCTTCGTGCGGGCCCGCCGCGTGTAGAAACGCGGAAGCGAGCCTGCCGAAGGAGTTGATCCGCTCTCTCACCGACTGCGCCTCGATCCTCGTCGCCTGGCGAGCCGCTCAGAGCGAGGGGGGCGCCCAACCGCTCAAGCCGCGGACGAGAGGTTCTCGCGGACGATGCGCGGGTGCCGAGCTGCAATGCGCAAGAGCGCCAGCGCTGGTCCTTCCGGCGACCGCCTCCCCTGCTCCCAGTTCCTCAGCGTGTGAACGCTGATCCCGAGTGCCTTCGCGAAGTCCACCTGCGTGAGACCCACGAACTTGCGCAGCGCGACGACATCGTCGCCCGAGTCGATCTGCCCGCGCATGATCCGTTTGCGAACGCTCGCCTTCAGCGCTCGGCCAAACTGCTTCTCGTCGAGCTCAGGACTCTCGTTCATCGTTCGTCCGACCCGCCCGTGAAGAGCTCTGCGACCTCTCCGAACGCGAGGCCATGCTTCTCGTAGTTCGCCTCATCCTTGGCGGGGTCCCAGTCGACCCGCATGTCACATGCTAAGCCAATGGCTTAGTCCTGCAAGCGATGAGCAGATTCGTCGTCGGGTGTCGTGAACATCGAGCGGCCAGGTCACGAGCACGCGGGAGTACACGTGTCGTGCCAGCTCGTCCGGGGCCGACTCGCGCCCCTTTCGACACGGTCCGCCACGTCAACCCTGGCGGACCGCCGGCGGCCGCCACTCTACGGTTCACTGCCTACCGCACAGCATTTCGGGACTCCGGACTGATCACCCTAGGGACTCCCGGACCGATCACGCGCGCCTGGCGCCGCACGTCCTCCGCCGATAACTCGACCGGCTCCGGTCGCCGCGGATACCGTGCTTTCATGCGCGACCCCTCGATCGGAACCATCCACCAGCGAGGGGCCCTTCGGCGCGTCGCTCCCCTTCGCTGCGAGGCGGTCTCCCTCGAGCGCTACTCGATGCTGGGCACGAAGGTCCTCGACATCTCCGAGACGGGGATGCTCCTCGCCGCGGAGGGCGACCCGGGGGACCTGCACGAGCTGGTCTTGGTTCATCTCTTCGACGGGGGATCCGAGGTCGTCGCCCAGGCGGAGGTCGCCCGCGTGCTTCGTGGTCGACGACCGCACGACCGGGGAGTCGCGCTGGGCCTCGCCTTCACTCGCGCGGGTGGCCACGCCTTCCGTCGGCTCATGGGCCGGCTGCGCGGGACCCCGCCGCCCGTGCCCAGGCGCCACCTTCGCCGCGACTACGCCTCCGTCGTGGCAGCCATCGCTGGGGCGTGATCCGCTCCTCATCCACCCCATCTCAATCGGCGCTGTGCCGGTGGAGTATCCTGGCGTCATGGGGTTGACCGACCAAGAGCTCGCGGCGCTGGCCGCGGTTCCCTCCACCGGTGATTGGGCGACGGCGGTGCTCGCAGCGGCGCTTCCGATTGGGACGCCGGGCGAGGATTGGGCCCACGCGCCCGCCAGTATCCAACGCATCGCGCGTGCCTCCTTCGGCGTCTATCCAGGTGAGGGGCGAGATAGCTTCAGCATCAGTCTGCAGCGGGCCAACCGTTGCCCGCAGCTGGCGGCGACGGAGGCCTACGTCCTCGCCCACAACGACGTCGACTCGAACGGGATCGCGTTCGCAGTCGCCTGGGAGGATCGCGACTCGCGCCCGACCGTTCACCGAGTGGACCTCGAGGATGGAGCGAGCAAGCCCGAGGGAGACCTCGAACGGTGGTGCGCACAGCTGATCTCCGATTCGCGCTGTAAGGAAGAAGGCTTCCTCAACCCCTACGCGCTCTACCTCTACGACGACGCCCTCGCCGCGCTGGAGCCATTGCTCGCAAAGCTGCGCGACTTGCGAGGAGCGCTGCTCCGGGATCTCGACGGGGCCATCGCCGACAAAGAAGCGGAGATTCAACGCCGCGAGGCCGCTGGCGACAACGCCGACCCTGCGTACGAAACGTGGATGGAGCTGAGCGAGAAGCGCGCTTCGCTTCAACGCAACCCGTTCCTCTGAGGGACGCATCCCAGGTAGCCCCACGCGGTGCGATGGATCCGTGCGGGGGTCGGCCCATCCGCTGGCAGGAACTCGGCGGGGATCGCAGAGTCGAAGGGGCCATGCGCGATTTGAACCTGTTCGGGTGGCTCACCGCCCTCGCCAGTTGCACACCCTCCGCGCCGCCGGGCGAGCCAGCCACCGCTCAGGCTCCGCTCGACCCCGGGTGCGTGGTCGGCGCCGTCCCCGACGATCCGTGGGAGTCACCGGTCGACTTGGGCACGTTTCGACTCGGCCGCGGCGACGGCGCCGCTACGCCCGCTAGACCTGCGTCGATGGAGCCGCTTCGACGGATTCAGCCACGGCGGCGAAGAGAACCTCGTCGCGCTCTCCGCGACCGTCGACGGGGCCACCACCTGGCGAAGCGGCTACGGAAGCCGGCCCGAATGGACCGTTCAGGGCCGGGTTTCGGCCGGCGATCGCGACGTAGTAGGTCATCGCGGTTACCGCGGACCGGAGCCGCGACACGGGCGAGCCGCCCGGAGGCCGCTTCGCCGGTCGTCTCCTATGGGTCGACGCCGCGGGACCTCGCCTGACGGACGCCATCGCGCTCCCTGGCCCACTCGTCGAGGAGGAGGGGCGCCTGATGGTCATCGTGGACGAGGAGGCGCACTCGGACGTGCTACGCGCCGGTCAGCGGATCCCCGTCGAGCTCCACTGGAGTGCTGGGCCCCGATTCTCCAGCGACGCCCTGGACGCCCCCTTCGCGTTCTACTGACACGACTGCGCGGGACCCCGCCGCCGGGTGGGGCCGCCTTCGTCGCGAACGCCTCCGCGGTCGCGGCCATCGCGAGCGCCCTCGGCACCACGAACGCGAGTGGGGCGCCGCCAGAGGATCGAGCCGGTTGACCTGGCGAGGCGCGGGCGGCTGAGATACCGTTCGTTCGATCGTCGGATCCTCGCTCGTCTCCGGACCAGAAGTCCGTCCCACCGCGCCTG
>CAZAQV010000117.1:0-3132 GCA_964487255.1 uncultured Polyangiales bacterium
CGCTGGGTCCGGGAGCGCGCCGAGTACCGGGAGGCCGAGCTCGAGGAGGACGGCCACGGCGGCGTCATCCTCCGCCACCGCGTGGCCGACCCGGGCTGGGTCGTAAGCCACGCGCTCCAGTACGGCGCCGAGGCCGAGATCCTGGACCCGCCGGAGCTGCGGGCGCTGGTCCGGGAGGTGGTGGGGAGGATGGCGGGGTAGGAGCGAGACCGTTCGGTGCTCTCGCTAAGCCGAGAGGAGCTTCCTCCTCACCAGATCCATCATCGCGTGCATCACCATTCGTGCTTGGTCGGCGGAGGGGACGGGGATGCGTTCGTTTGCGTGGATCTGCGTGTTGCGACTGACGTTGATCAGGTTGAGGACGTTCTCTAGGGCCCGATCCAGATACTCATCGGGCATCTGGTTCTTCAGCTGCCGGATAAGCCGCCCACTCGTCGCTAGGGGATCGACGTCCAGGCCGCGGGTCTCCATCACCTCTTTGAGACAGACCTCGAGGATCTTTCCACATAGCGAAATCGACGCGATGTAACACCCCGCGTCGTAACAGACTTGGATCTCCTCAAGGGTGCGGAGGAAATCCTCGCGGTACGTCCCGCGAAGCGGCGCCCGCTCCGCATCCCGGCGGAGCGTCTCCAGCTCTACGGTGATGGAGCTCTGTGGGCCCCCGATCAGGCTTCCGACCGCCTGACGAAGAGCCTCGTCCGACCCAGCCACGTCCCGTCCCAGGTCGGTCAACCTATATCCAATCCACATTCCCCCTCGACCGCCCAGGATGGGCGCCGGATCGTCGACCAACCCCACATCAATGAGTTGTTCAACACAGCGGGTCACGACACCCACTCCCGCGTCTCGCAATAGCTCGAACTCCGATGGATCTACGTGCTCTTCAGCCGGAGTCGCTTGTCCTGCGCGCACAACCGCTTTGATCAACTCGAAGTCTGGCGGCATTTCGCAGTCAGCTAGGTTCGAGGGTCGAAGTCCTGGAGCCCAGGGATCTTGACAGGAAGAGCAGCGTCTACGCAACGATCGCTATGCTAGACCGTTGCGTAGTCCCCGGTATCGCACAGACGGTCGGCCCCTTCACTCGACTCCCATGCTCCACGTGACCGCCGTGACCTGCGTCGGGCCCACCACGCTCCACGTCGTCTTCGACGATGGATCGGAGCGCCGTGTGGAGCTCGAAGGGGAGCTGTGGGGAGAGGTGTTCAAACCCCTCCGTGACCCGGCGTTCTTCCGCCAGGCCGCCGTCGACCCCGAGACCGGTACGGTCCAGTGGCCGAACGGCGCCGACTTCGCGCCGGAGTTCCTTCACCGGGTGGGGACCAAGCCTGGGTGAGTGGAACCTGCGGAGGTGGTGGGGAGGATGGCTGGGTAGGAGCGGCTCGGCGCGCCATCGTCTCGCCCCGGGTTGCCGCCCACCCTGGCAGTCGTATACCCGCGACTGGAGGGGGCTCCCCGTGCGTATTACATTGTATGACATGAAGACGGCCGCCATCACGATTCGCCTCGATCCCGACCTCGAGCGGCAGCTCGCCCGCGCCGCGGAACGCTCGGGCCGCAGCCGGAGCGAGTTCGTCCGGGAGGCGCTTCGGCGCCAGCTCGCCCTGGCCCGGTTCGAGGAGCTCCGGGAGCGGATCATGCCGTTCGCGGAAGCGCGCGGGTACCTGACGGACGAGGACGTCTTCCGCGAGATCTCTTGAGGGTCTTCCTCGATACCAACGTCCTGGTCTCGGCCTTCGCCACCCGGGGCCTCTCGGCGGACGTCCAGCACCTGGTCCTCGCCGAGCACGAGCTCGTCCTCGGCGAGGCGGTGCTGGACGAGCTCGCGAGGGTTCTCCGGGAGAAGCTCGAGGTCCCGGAGGACATCGTCCGCAGTACCGAGCGGTTCCTCCGTGCAGAGGCCGAGATCGTCGGCCATGCCCCGGCCCTCGGCATCGAGCTTCCGGACCCCGACGACATCTTCATCGTCGAGCAGGCGGTGGAGGGTCGGGCCGAGGTCCTCGTCACCGGCGACCGAGCCCTCCTGACCGCAGCCGCGCAGCTGGACCTGCCCGTGCAGGTCACGACCCCGCGCGGCTTCTGGGAGCGCGTCCGCAACCGTTAGATCTGCCGCACCCGGTCCGGGCGGCTCACCCTGCCATCTCCCGCAGCACCCGCTGGATCTTCTGCAGCGGCGGGCGCAGACCGGGGCGGACGTCCAGGACTTCGGTGATGAGCTCGTCGAGGGCGGTGCAGAGCTTCTTCTCGAGGGGGGTCATGGGGCGTCGCTCCTGGCTCGGGTTCCGGGGACCCGCCGTCGCGGCACGTCCCTCTACCCTTCTTTGACCGCGCCCCCGCCACGCGGGCGCGTGCGGAGAGATCCGCCTCTCGAGCACCCACTGTCACACCCCCACCCCACCTTCCCTCCGTCATCCCGATTCACCCCGACGGAGATCTCCATGCAGACCAGCATCCTCCTGGATCACGAGCCCGTGGCCGACGGCGGCTTCCTCGTCCACGCCCTCCTCCGCATCGAGGGCGCGGCACCCCCGGACGAGGACCGCACGCCGCTGAACCTGTCCCTGGTGCTGGATCGCTCCGGGTCCATGTGGGGCGAGAAGCTCCACGCGGCGCGGGAGGCCGCCGTCCAGCTCGTCCGCCGCCTGGCGCCCGAAGACGTCGTGAGCGTCATCGCCTACGACGAGGACGTGCAGGTCGTGGCGCCCCCAGCCACCGGCGAGGACCAGGAAGATCTGGTCCGCCGCATCCGCGAGATCGGGCCCGGCGGGAGCACCAACCTCAGCGGCGGCTGGCTGCGGGGCATGGAGCTGGTGCGCCTGTGCCAGCGCACGGAAGGCGTGAACCGGGTGATCCTCCTCACCGACGGCCTGGCCAACGTGGGCGTGACCGAGCCCTCGCGGCTGGTGGAGCTGGCGGCCAACGGAGCCGGTGGCGGCATCAGCACCACCACCATCGGGTTCGGCCAGGGCTACGACGAGGACCTCCTGCGCGCCATGGCCGACGCCGGCCGCGGCGGCACCTGGTACGTCGAGAAGGCCGACCAGGCGGCGGGGATCTTCGACGAGGAGCTCCAGGGGCTCCTCTCCCTCGCGGCCCAGAACGTCCAGGTCTTCATCCACCCGGACCGCCACG
>CAZAQV010000118.1:0-3060 GCA_964487255.1 uncultured Polyangiales bacterium
CAGACCTCTGCGCGACAGCTGGTTTACGACGCGCGGACAATCTCCGCCGGGCGCATACCCGCCAGCCGCACCTCCAGCCAGCGAATATAGCCATTGAGGTTCTTCGAGGCCGGTCCACAGAACGGCTTGATGAACCTTCTGTAGCGGGCGTGGAGCGAGTTCACGTTTTGGATGTGATAGCAGCCTGAAGCCACGCGCGTGCCAGCCTTGCTGCCGACCACGAAGTGTTCGATGCCGCTCGCTGCTGCGAGATTTTTGTAGCCGTTGGCGCCATCCGAGCAGAGCACGGCGTCGCTCGGCACCAGTGGCCTCATGGCCCGCTCCAGCGTCACGCCTTTGCGGTCCGGCAGGCGGCGGAAGAGGTGCGCTCCGCCGCGGTCAGCGACGGTTAGAATGGGAAGCTGCCACTTCGAGAGGCCTCGCATCATCTTCAGCCCCTGCGTGGTGAAGTCCTCCCACCTGGGGCGGGGCGCCGGCGTGACCTTTTTTGGATCTGGGAAGTGCTGGACCCATTCGCGAGAGCCCTTGCGCGACTCCCGTTGGTAGGTCTCATCCGCCTCCACGATCCCCGAGAAGCTCATGGCTGAACTGCTTTCGATGATGGTGAACACCAGCATGCGCCAGCGCCAGACCGTGTATTTGTTGACCCCGAGCCGCCGCGCGAGTCTGCGCACTGACTGCGGCGCGGAGGTGCCAAGCATGTCCTTCAGCGCGACCATGAACAGGTCTGGGCGATGGATGCGGCCGGTGGCGCTGCCCGTTCTGCCCGAATATGTCTTCTGGCAGCCGTTGCAGCGGTAACGCTGAATCTTTGTCCGTGTGCGGCCCCATTTCTGGCGGCGCTCGTCGCCGCAAAAGGGGCACTTGTGATCTTGGTTTGTCCGTGCTTCGATCTCCGAGATAGCCTCCGTCTTCTGTCGGAGATCCCTGATCCTCGTCTGGGCGTCCTCGATCTGGGCCGGGTTCAGCTCGTCGAGAGCATCGAGAAAACGGCGAAAGTCGTGGTGCAGCATGGGTATCCTCCGCGTAAAAAGCGGAGTGATATAGGCCTTTCCGTGAAATACCGAAGAGCACCAACACGGTTTGCGGACACCCCCAAATATTATGTCCGGCTGGCCGTCACGGCCCAAGCCCGCGCAGGCAATCGGATCGGGCCATCTTGCCCGACGGTGCGCTCAAGGACGTGTTTGAGTGCGGCCAGCTCCGCCTCTGAAAGCGAGCTGCAATAGCCGGGAGCGGGGCCTGTGCCGAGTGTGAATGGATGCCAGAGCGCCTCGAAGTCAGGAAAAACGGTCTCGGTTTCAAGCGTGGTTGTCTGCACTTCTTGCAACCCCGCATCCTTACAAAGCGCCGTCAGACCGTCAGGCGTGCAAAACGGAAAGCGGCTGGCTTCGTCGAGGTCCGATGCTGCTGGCGTCACCTCTGCGACCGCCGACCAGAACGCCTCGATGAACCCCATGCCACCGCCAGGGTAATCCCATACATAGAACGCGATTTTCCCGCCGGGCTTTGTAACCCGCTGCATTTCGGTAAGCGCCAGGGCGCGATCCGGGATGAAATTCAGGGTCAGGCCCGAGACAGCCACGTCGAATTGTGCGGCCGGGAAAGGCAAGGCCTGGGCATCGGCGATCTCGAACTTTGCGCGGGGATCGGAGATCTGGTGTTCAGTGTGTTTGAGGAAATCGTCCGAAAAATCCGTAATCATGGTGGACCGCGGGGAACAGAGGCGCAGCGTTGCAGACGACAGGGCCCCGGTCCCGCAGCCCAGTTCAAGCCAGTCCAGTTGGGGCCGGGGATCCAGCCAACGCAAGAACTGATCGGCGATCTCCCGGCTCCACCGACCCATGTAGTGCTCGTAATGCGCGCTTGCGCTCCACGTGTCGTAATTCGCAATCTGGCCCATGATCGTGTCTCCCTTGTTCTGAAGAAAGCGGCAGGGTCCCACGTCGAAGCGGCGTTGCGACCTGCTTGCCAGTGTCGGGGCGCGCTTCCTATCAATCAAGTTCAGAAACTGAAGTTGCTCGGCCTCGGCATTGCACATACTCTTTGGTCCATGGGCGAGCGCAGGGGATATGGCCAATTCTGTCCGATTTCACGGGCGGCGGAGCTTCTGAGCACCCGTTGGACGCCTTTGGTTGTCCGCGAACTGCATTTCGGAAGCACGCGTTACAGCGAGTTGCGCCGCGGCCTGCCGCGGATCTCGAGCGCCTTGCTGTCACAGCGCCTGAAGGAGTTGGAGCATGCAGGCATCGTCACATGTGAACCGTCAAGCAGTGGAACCGGCCAAGTCTACGGCCTGACCGAGGCGGGAAGAGCCTTGTTTCCAGTGCTGGAGAGCATGGGACGCTGGGCGCAGGCGCACAGTCGGGACGATCTGACACGCGCCGAGAATCTCGACCCGGATCTGCTCATGTGGAACATCCGTAGGCGAGTGACTTTCGACGGCATCTCGACGGACAACCGTTTTGTCGTCGCTTTTCACTTTCTGGGCGTCCCATCAGAGAGGAGCCGGTTTTGGCTGCTTTTCTGGAACCATGACACCGAAGTCTGCATCCGCGATCCTGGCTACGATGTCAGCCTTGTCGTGACCGCGCATATTCGAACACTGACCCAAGTCTGGCTTGGTCACGTGCCGCTGTCGGATGTCATCGGGCGACGCGACATCCTGTTTGAGGGGGACCAAGAGCAGGTTCGGGCGTTCAAGCGCTGGTTTCCCCTGAGCCTCTTGGCGACGAACGATCAAATCCAAAGCGAATAGCCCTTCACAAGCGCCTGCCGCAGTGGCTCTGTCGTGAACGTCTCCATCGTGTCATGCTGTCAATAGGCATGAGGGGACCAAGGTTCTGGCCTTTGGAAACGACCTTTGCCGGCCCTAACCGGACCTTCGCCATCCGGTCAGCGCATCCCAGTAGCGGACTTTCGAGAGGTGGTGCAGCATCCAGCCCGTCGGCAAGGTCCGGTAAGCGGACTTTTTCCGTCATTCGATTTGTGGCCTTCGCTGACGTAGCATTGGCTCGCAGGGTGCAAAGCCTTTGCTTTCGCGGAGCGGCGCAAGTCGCC
>CAZAQV010000119.1:0-3041 GCA_964487255.1 uncultured Polyangiales bacterium
AAGGACGCGTGCGCGGCAGTAGCGGTAAGTTCGGGTTTGTGGTGCTAGACGATGGACGTGAGGCGTTTCTGCCGCCGACGGAAATGGATCGCGTCTTTCCCGGCGACCGGGTGCGGGTAAGCCTGACCGAAGAAGACAAAGGCAAGCTGTCTGCGGAACTGGATCAGCTGATCGAGTCCGAGCTGAAATACCTGGTCGGCCAATATGTCCAGCGCGGCCAGGGCCACTTTATCCAACCCAGCGAGCCGGGCCTGTCGCGCTGGATCTTTCTGCCACCCCGCGCCCGCGGCAAGGCGCAGCCCGGTGAGTTCATCGCCTGCAGCGTGACTCGCCACCCGTTCAAGGACGGCAAGTCCCAGGCAAAAGTAGAAACCGTGATCGGCAAGCCGGAGATGCCCGGGATTGAGCACGCCTTTGTCGTGGCCCAGTACCGCCTGCCGGCGCAGTTCGGCAAGGCCGCTCTGGAGCAGGCCGACGCCATTCCCGCCCAGCTGGACACACTGTGCGCCGAGCGCAAAGACCTCTCTGACCTGGGTTTTGCCACCATCGACGCGGAAACCACCAGAGACATGGATGACGCCCTCGCTGTCACCGAGTCCGGCAGTGGCTGGACCCTGCACATTGCCGTGGCCGACCCTTCCAGCCTGATCGAGTCCGGCTCCGCGCTGGATGTGGAAGCCCAGGTCCGGGCCAACAGCATTTACCTGGCCGGTGAAACCCTGCCGATGCTGCCTGCGCCCCTGTGTGAGAACAGTTTCTCCCTGATCGCCGGGGCCCTGCGCCCGGTGCTGGTGATGCACATTGAAGTCGGCAAAGACGGCGCCCTGAACGGGTTCGACTACGAGTTCGCCGCCATCCGCTCACAGCACAAGCTCAGTTATACCCAGGTAGCGCAGTTTATCGAAGGCGACGACAGTGCGGTGCCCGCAGAGCAGCACGCCAGCCTGCGCCGACTGGATGCCCTGAGTAAGACGCGCGCCGAGTACCGCGCGGGCCATTCACTGGTGATGGAAGACCGGCCGGACTACGAACTGATCCTGAACGAGCAGCGCAGGATCGAGCGAATCGAAAAGCAGCAGCGCACCGTTGCCCAGCGTATGGTGGAAGAGGCCATGCTGGTCGCCAATATCAGCGCTGGTGAAAAGCTCGCCGAACTCGGCGGAGGCTGCTTCTCCATCCACCTCGGCTTCCGCGACGAACGCATGGCGGAAATCCGCAGCCTGCTTAAAGATGTCCTGCCAGAGTATGCAGAGCAGGATCTGCACCAGCTCGACGTGTACCTGAAGCTGGTCAAGGAGCTGGAGGCCCACAGTGAGGCGGAAATGCACAATGTGCTCGCGGTTCTGAAGCGCATGTTGCGCCCCGGTGAACTGAGTAGCAAAGCGGCCCCGCACCTTGGCCTGGGGCTCAGTCACTACGCCACCGTCACTTCCCCGATCCGCAAATACAACGATTTGCACAACCACCGGGTGCTGCGCGCCGCTCTGCAGGGCGAAACTGTGCCCGCCCTGAGCGACGAGCAAGGTGAAGCATTGCAACAAAATGTCGGCACTGGTCGTCAGGCGGACCGCGCATTGCAACAGTGGCTGTTCTGCCAGTTCCTGGAAGGCAAGACCGGCGAGACCTTCACTGGCACCATTACACTGGTCAACGGTGCTGGTATCGGTGTGCGTCTGGATGACTTCGGTATCAATGGTTTCGTGCGTTTCAACAGCAAAAAGAATCCGTTTGAGTTCGACGGCAAGCGCCTGCGCATTACCCGGGGCGAGGAAACCTTCCAGCTCGATCAACAGGTTCCGGTCAAAGTGGCCGCAGTCGATACCGACAAACGCCGCATCAGTTTCGAGCTGGTCAGCGAAACGAGCAGCGCTAACTAAGCAGACGGGACAGCCGTCAAGTGACCGCTGCCCTGACAAAATGCCAGACTAAACTTCCAGCCGCGGGGCCAAAAGCCCGGCGGCCGTTCACGGCCCACCCGGAGTTACCCATCCTGGTCAAGAGTAAGGAAAACCCATGTCGACCATTGCCCAACTGAACCCCGCCCCCCTGTGGAAACACTTTGCCAAGCTGTGCGAGATCCCCCGCCCCTCCAAACACGAGGACAAGGTGGTGGCCTATATCGTGGACTTTGCCAAAGCACGCGGTCTCGATGTGAAGCTGGATCAAATCGGCAACATCATCATCAAGAAACCGGCAACACCGGGCATGGAAGACCGCAAAATCCTGGCCATGCAGAGCCATGTGGATATGGTGCCGCAAAAAAATGCCGACACCGAGCACGACTTCCTTACCGACTCCATCAAGCCCTACATTGACGGGGAGTGGGTGACCGCGGATGGCACGACTCTCGGTGCCGACAATGGCATCGGCGTCGCCGCGATTCTGGCGCTGCTGGAGTCCACCGACATCCCGCATCCCCCTCTGGAAGCCCTGCTCACGATCGATGAAGAAGCGGGCATGACCGGGGCCAAAAACCTGCAGCCGGGACATTTCGAAGCGGAACTGCTGCTGAACCTGGACACCGAAGACGAGGGCGAGCTGTATGTGGGCTGCGCCGGCGGCGTGGACGTCAACGTCGCCCTACCCTACACCGCAGAGCTGGTGCCTGCAGACCACAAAGCCTTCAAGTTGAGCGTGCGCGGCCTGCGCGGCGGCCACTCCGGACTGGATATCGACAAGGGCCGCGGCAACGCCAATAAGATTGCCAACCGTATTATCGACGCCGCGCAAACCGAGCTGGAGGCCCTGCGCATCGCGAGCCTTGACGGCGGCAGCCTGCGCAATGCAATTCCGCGCGAATCCTTCACGGTCATCACTGTGCCCGCAGACAATGCCGCGCGCCTGATGGAGATTGCCCTGCAGCAGATCGCGATCATCAAGGCTGAGCTCGACAACGAAGCCAAACTGGATATCACCCTGGAGGAGTGCGAAGCACCCGATAGCGTTATGGACAGTGCCAGCCAGCGCAAGCTGATCCTCGCACTGCGCGCCTGCCCCAACGGAGTCGAACGGATGAGCACCGCGCTGGCGGGTATTGCGGA
>CAZAQV010000120.1:0-3035 GCA_964487255.1 uncultured Polyangiales bacterium
CTGTAGCGCCGATGGTAGTGTGGCGATAGGCCATGTGAGAGTAGGTCGCTGCCAGTTTATTAAATTAACCGCCCTGGAAACAGGGCGGTTTTTTTTGTTCGGCGGAAATCTTTCCCCGAGAATCTCCCGCCTTGGGGCGATCCCGGGGAGTTCGATCTTGACTCCTGCCGCTTTTTGTCGCGCAATCGTTGCTGATGAACGATCAATCCCGGCGCCGCTTTCTATTCGCGACATCCTCCATTGCAGCAACTTCGACGATATTCGCGAAAGCTGAAACATCCAATCAATCGTTGTCAGGACGAATCTACAAGACGCTCAAGATCGGAATGGTTGGGGAGGGCGACTCGATGGCCGAGAAATTCGAGATCGCGAAGATGGCCGGATTTCTGGGAATCGAACTCGGTGCCCCCGGGTTTGATATCGAGGAAGTGAGACAGGCTACGGCCCAAGTCGATTTTCCCGTAGACGGTTCGGTCTGTGCAGAACACTGGCAAGTCAGGCATTCCGATCCGGATGCAAAAGTCCGGGCGAAAGCGCTCGATAATCTGACCAGGGCCCTCGAAGATACTCATGCTGTCGGCGGCCACACGGTTCTCCTGGTTGTCGGACACGGAAAAGATGGAACGGAGCAGGAGGTCTGGGATCGAACCGTTGCAAATATTGAAAAAGCAATTCCCCTTGCAGCGAAACTGGGAGTGGTCATCGCGGTTGAGAACGTTTGGAATCACTTCGGATATGATCACGAGGGGAATTCCGAGCAATCCGCCGAAAAATTCGTTTCATTCATCGACGCGTTCGACTCGCCGTGGGTTGGGATGCAGTTCGACATCGGCAACCATTGGAAGTACGGGGCGACGGGAGACTGGATTCGTCAACTCGGCAAGCGGATCGTGAAACTCGATATCAAAGGGTTTTCCCGGGAAGCCGATAAATTTACGGACATCGGCGAAGGCGATATCGACTTTGCGGATGTCCGCAGAGCATTGATCGAAATCGATTTCTGCGGATGGTGCGCCGCGGAAGTGAAGGGCGGTGATTTGGAGCGTCTCAAGGCAGTTTCTCGCCACATTGACGAGTCGCTTGGACTCGTTTGAAGTCCGACGGCACCATCGACTCGCAGCTGTGTCAGGAAATCCCTGGGGCGGTCGTTCAATCAGGGATGAAAAGGAACGGGGCGGCCCGGATTTTCCCCGAGGGAATCGGATCCCCGACCCAACCAGATTGAGTCGGGTTCCCAGTGCGATTACTCGTCCTTCTTGCCTCCGATGCCGAGGAACTTGAATGCCACCACGACGACCAGTAGAAGAACGGTCAAGATCTGGATAATCCGGACGACCGAGATGCCGCCACCTCCGCCTGACGATCTTTCGCGTTCTTCGTCTTCCTCTTCTTCCTCCTCTTCGTCGTCCTCTTTCGGCGATTTCTTTTTCGAGCTGCTGGATGGCTTCTTTTCCTCGGTTTCCGTCTTTTTCTCTACTTGAGCGAGGGCATTGAAGTCGACCGTATCAGGCTTTTCATCTTCCTCCTTCGCCGCCGTTTCCTCAGCGGCCTCCTCCTCCGCCTCGGGGGCCGCTACCTCCGGCGATTCGGTGTCCTTTTTTAGATTTGCCGTCAAAGTCTCGGATTTTTCCGCCTCTTCGGCTGCTTTCTCCTTCGCGGCGACTGCTGCCAGTTCTGCGTTCAGTTTTGTCCGCAGGGAACCGATGTAACTGCTGCTTTTCTTGCTGCTTTTCTTGCTGCTTCCCGCTTTTGTACCGCTCATTCCAGAAGCGTCGTCGAGTTTCAGCTTGGCGCGCTGAAGGTTTCCGGCGGCGATCAATTTGTCGGCCTCGACCAGTTTTTCGGCCTGCTCGGCGAGGGAGGCCGTATCGTAGTCCCGAATCCGCGCAAGTTCTGCTGAGGCGAATTTGATGTAGTTCTCAATGGATTGTGCCGAGCGAGGATTGAGGCTTACCCATTTGATCCCTGCTTTTCGTTCGCTTTCGAGATTCGCTTGATGGGTGGCCTCCTCCCGCTGCCTTGCTGCCTCGACCTGCGCCTGGCCTTCCGGGGTCATTTGTGCCTTGGTACGTTCGAACTCCTCGTTCCGGTAGGCGAGATCCCGCTGCATGGTCGTCAGTTGCTGGCCCAATTGCGGGACGATTTTCAGTGCGAGTTCGATTGCTTGCGGGAATGCCGGAGAACCGTAGTAATTTTTCTCGATTGCCTCATACTCCCGCATGGCATTGATGAAGCCATTGTAAGAGCCCGAATTCGCAAGGCCCTGCATTCTTAACAGCCGGATGCGGGAATCGGTCAGAGCTTGGAATTGCACTTTTTCCTGCGGACTGATCCAGTCTTCCTCAATCTTGATGAAGCCGCGCTCCACCTTGTCCAGTTCCTCTTCCAGCGTTGCTTTGATCTCCTTCACCTTGGGGACATGCTGACTTTCGGGAAACGCAGCCAGAAAGGCGTCCGGTCCGGTCGAGATGGCGGACTTGTAGGCACTCGCCGGCATCATGGATTTCGTGGGGATGAGTTTTTGAATCTTTGCAAATTCTACATTGTCCGGAGCGTCCTTGGTGATTGTATCGATCTGATCGCGACCCAGAATCTTGGTTTCCTTGATCGATTCTGAGATGGAAACTTCGATTTTTACGATGTCGTCGGCCTCGTAGGTGATCGTTCCATTCAGCGTTTCCCCGTTCTTGAGTTTTATCTCGTCGGCATGAGCGATCCCGGCGATAGTGAGGACCATTGTTGCTAGGTAGGCGATGGATTGCTGTTTGAACATGATTTCGAAGGATTCTTTTGGGTTTGGAAGCGTATTCCGAGGGCGGGAATCTTACAGGTTGGCGATCTCCAATACAATGTTTTTAGTCGGTAACAACCGTATTCAAAAGGTTTTCGGTCGTTAGAAGTAAATTATTGGGTTACATTTTCGAAATTTTAAAAAGAATCAATCGTGGGAACTGTTGCGTTAATCAGCCAGAAGGGCGGGGTCGGTAAAACGACGATCGCTGTGAACCTGAGTTATTCATTGGCCAGAAGGGGCT
>CAZAQV010000121.1:0-3014 GCA_964487255.1 uncultured Polyangiales bacterium
ATCGCCGCGGAAATGCCGGCCAACCAGAGGATGTGACCGATCACCAGTCCGCCGACGCCGGCGACCCAGATCGCCCTCAACTAGAAGTTGATCATGTGGCCGACCAGACCGTGGAAGCACTCTTGCAGCGCCTCGGACAAGGTCGGGTGAGTGTGCACGTTGCGGGCCAGCTCGTTGGCGGTCAGATCCCACTTTTGCGCCAACGTCAGCTCGGGCAGCAGCTCGGAGACGTCCGGCCCGATGAGGTGCCCGCCGATCAACTCTCCGTGCTTGGCGTCGGCGATCAGCTTGACGAAACCGGTCGGGTCGGCCAGTCCGTGCGCCTTGCCGTTAGCGGTGAACGGGAACTTCGCGACGACAATCTCAGATCCGCGTCGTTCCGCTTCTTCCTTGGCCTGCTCCTCGGTCAGACCGAAGCTGGCCACCTGAGGTTGACAGAACGTGGCGCGCGGCATCATCCGATAGTCACCTAGCGCCATGGTTTCGGCGCCGGCGATGGTCTCAGCGGCGACGACGCCCATGGCCTCGGCAACGTGAGCCAACATCAGCTTGCCGGTGACGTCGCCGATCGCGTAGATGTGGCCGACGTTGGTGCGCATGTAATCGTCGATGCCGATGGCCCTACGATCGGTCAGCTGCACACCGGCCTTCTCCAGGCCGAAACCCTCGACGTTGGGCGCAAAACCGATCGCCTGGAGCACCTTGTCGGCCTTGAGCTCCTCGGACTTGCCGTCCTTGCTCACCGTGACCGTCACCGTCGACCCATCATCGTCAATCGACTCGACCTTGGTGCCGGTGCGGATCTTGACACCGAGCTTCTTGTACTGCTTTTCGATCTCCTTGGAAACCTCGGAGTCCTCGTTGGGTAGCGCGCGCGGCAGGAACTCGACGATAGTGACATCGACGCCGTAGTTCTTCAGCACATAGGCGAACTCCATACCGATCGCGCCGGCGCCGGCGATGATGATCGAACCCGGCAGCTCGCGGGACATGATCTGCTTTTCGTAGGTGACGACGTTCTCGCTCAGCGAGGTCCCGGGCACCAGCCGGGTGCTCGAGCCGGTCGCGATGATCGCATTGTCGAACTCGACGGCTTCGGTGCCACCTTCGTTGAGATCGACCGACATGCTGTTGGGCCCGGTGAACGTCCCGTAGCCGTGGAGCTCGGTGATCTTGTTCTTCTTCATCAGGAAGTGCACCCCGGCCACCCGGCCGTCGGCGACCTTGCGGCTGCGGTCGAAGGCCGCCCCGTAGTCGAAGCTGGCTTCCCCGCTGATCCCGAATGTCTTGGCTTCCTTGGAGAAGATATGAGCGAGCTCGGCGTTGCGCAGCAATGCCTTGGACGGGATGCACCCGACGTTGAGACACACGCCGCCCCAGTATTTGGGTTCGACGATGGCGGTATTCAGCCCGAGCTGGGCGGCACGGATGGCCGCAACGTATCCGCCGGGACCGGCTCCGAGAACGACGACGTCATAGTGGGTCACGGTTCTCACCCTAACGGGGTCGGCAAGGCGAGCGCGCTCTCGGTAAGCACCTTGATCAGTGCGGGGTCGTGGCTGACGAGCACGACGGCCGGGCCGCCGTGGGCGATCTCACGCAGCAGCACCACCAAGCCCGGCGTCGCGTAAACCTCGCTTTATCAGTTCAACTGAACACCTAGACCAGCGCGTTGGTCGCGGCCCCGCCCATGAGGCAGCTATTTCAAGCCAGAAGATGCCGAACCCTACACCGCTACCTGGGCTTTTGCTGGGCTTTTGCTGGCGACCCGGAAACGGCCGCAACAGAGTTCGGAACGTCCCATCCGGCACGGCACGACGACGTCAAATGGAGCCCGCGTGACGCGTATCCGCCCCCGCACGGCCCGGTGGATCCGATGAGCCCGCCAACGTGCCGCCCGCCCGAGGTCAAGGACGCTGGGCGGGAATCGAGCAGGCTGCGAGAGTCTCCGGGCTTGCGTCTGCCACCACCCGGGTGGCGCTGGCTTGCGGCCGGACACCGCGTTGGTAGTCCGTGCCGGTCACGGGAGCGACCTGTGCAAGCGCACCGATCTCGTCAGCGGTAAAGGCCCGGCCCCGCGACAGAAACCGCATCCCTTCGGGAGCCTCCAAGCTGAACCCGCCGCCACGGCCGGGCACGACGTCGATTACGAGCTGCGTGTGCTTCCAAGCTTCGAATTGGGGCCCGGAGATCCAGATCGGCACGCCGTCTCCGACGTCGAGGATGGCTAGCAGTACGTCACGGTCGCCGACCACGAAATCGCCGTCGGGGTAGCACATCGGCGACGAGCCGTCGCAACAACCGCCGGACTGGTGGAACATCAGCGTCCCGTGCTGCTTCTGCAGCCGTCGCAGCAGCTCGGCGGCAGCCTCGGTGACCAGTGCCCGGTTGGGTGTGTCCATGTCTCCCATTGTGACGCGCTAATCGAACGTGCGCCCCCACCTTTCGTCCGGGTCATCGGACTCGTCGTGTCGTCCGGGAACCGACGGGCCGATCGATCCGACTACTGAGGTGGAGTCGCCAGGAAGGACACCATGTTCGCATTCGCTGCCATGCCGGTGAAGTTCGTCGCGCTTTTGGTGTTGTTCGGCTGGTGCACGGTGTGGTGCGGGTACGAGCTCGTCCGGGCACATGGCCGCAGGCAGCTGGTCTCCGATACGGCCCACCTGGCGATGGCCGTGGTGATGCTGCTGATGGTGGCAGGACCGACCTGGACAGCACTGACGGCCCTGGTGCCGACCACCGTCCTGGCCGTGGCGTTCGCCGTGGCGACGGCGTGGTTCGTCTGGCTTGCGGTCGACGGGTTCCGGGCCTGCGATCGCCGCGCCGGGTGGCATTTCAGTGGGCACGCGGCGATGTTCACCGCGATGACCTGGCACCTGGCCGCGATGGCGGTCAAGGCCGGCCACGGGGGTCACAGCCATGGCGATCATGGCACTGGTGATGCTGGCGGCGGCATGGACCACGGTGCGATGGGCCACGGTGCGATGAGCGACGCGATGCCCAACCCGATG
>CAZAQV010000122.1:0-2983 GCA_964487255.1 uncultured Polyangiales bacterium
GCTTTTGGATTGGAGCCTGACTGCGCTGCGCTTCGGCGACCATGGCAACGATTCGGTTGAGCATGGTATCGGCACCGACGCGCTGCGCCTCCATCACGAAGCTGCCGGTCTGATTCAGCGATCCTCCGGTCACTTCGTCGCCCTCGGCTTTCTCGACCGGGATCGGTTCGCCAGTTATCATGCTCTCATCGATCGAAGAGCGACCCTCGATCACCACTCCGTCGACCGGGACGCTTTCGCCGGGACGGACACGCAGTCTATCTCCAGAGCGCACCATGTCGAGCGGCACGTCGCGTTCGCCGCGGTCATCCACGAGCCGCGCCATTTTGGGGGCAAGGTCGAGAAGTGCACGGATCGCGCCGCCGGTGCGCTCGCGGGCGCGCAGTTCCAAGAGCTGGCCCAGCAGAACCAGAGAGACGATGACCGCCGCCGCCTCGAAATATACGCCGACCTCGCCTTCGTGACCGCGAAACTGCGGCGGAAACAGCCCCGGTGCGAGGGTAGCGACGACTGAATAGGCATAGGCCACGCCGACACCGAGCGCGATCAGCGTAAACATGTTGAGGCTACGACGGACGATCGATGCCCATCCACGCTCGAAAAACGGGAGCGCCGCCCATAGGACCACCGGCGTGGCGAGGATAAGCTCAAGCCAGTCGAGCATCGGCGCCGAGATGATGGCAAAGGCGTGCGGCGCGAAATGCCGGCCCATGGCGATGACCGCCAACGGAACGGTCAAGACTACCCCCAGCATGAAGCGACGGCGGAAGTCGAGATATTCCTCGCTCGGGCCGCCGGTCATCGGGATGCCTTTAGGTTCCAGCGCCATGCCGCAGATCGGGCAAGAGCCGGGGCCGACCTGCTCGATCTCGGGATGCATCGGGCAGGTATAGATCACATCTTCACGCTTAGGCGGCGCGGCTTTCAGTGCAGGGTCGAGGAAGATTTCGGGTCGGGTCTCGAATTTACTTCTGCATTTGGCCGAGCAGAAATAGAACGTATCGCCTGCATGCTCCGCAACGTGCTTTGCGTTCTCCACGCTAACGGACATACCACAGACCGGGTCGGTGGCGGTCCGATCCCCGGGCAGATCGTGGTGATCATCGTGTTGGTGGCTCATGTTCGAACCCCGCTGCCGCATTGGCGTTCAGATTGGTATGTGGTTCAAGTGAGAGACCGGAAAAGAATACCCTACTTGGGTATAGTAAGAAACGATTCACTCATTTGCAGTTTGAAACTTGCAACAACAGGAACCCGAGAACGGCCTGCCATGCCAGCAATCCAGAAACAACACGCCGGCCCTGCAGGTGAGCGACCGCGCGCACATCGGGTTGAAACGCAACCCGTTTAAGGGACTGGCTTAGACTGAACCGCAACCCGAATGACAGAGGCGGCAATGGGCCTATCATTGACCTTGTGACGAATGCTTGTCTCAGGCCTTCAACTCGATTTCGACAAAGGCGCTTTACCGGCCATTACTTGCAGCACGAACGAGCCCGAAGCGGTGATCATGAGAAAGCCATGAAAGGCCTCGATGCCCGTGATAAATCGCAAATGGCCTTGGGGATTGAGGTCACCCCTCCCCAAAGTGGTAAAGTTCACCAAGGAAAAGTAGTAGTAGTCCATTACAGATATGTCTTTCGGACCAGTGCCGGCCGCCGTCAGGTCACCGATATTGAGACCCCGTACGGCCCAGAGAAAGGCAAGTGTGTAGAGGAAAGCTTCTACAACATGGGCCGTCGTAATGGCGCCCACGCTAAGGGCAAGGTTTTTCCCTCGATCGTTCTCCCTTCCCACGATCAAGTTCGAAACCTGCTTGAGCGTGGCAAAATGCACCATTGTGCAAACCGCCACGACAAAGACCGAAAGAAGCATAGCAAGAAGCATGGGATCCTAATGATTGAAGTTGCAACTTGTTCCGGCCCACTCCGCACTGACAATTGGATACAGACTTCCCCAGCCAAAGAGACATGAGACCATACAAATACATGCTCCGGCTAAGTGTTCGTCAGTAGCACAGATTTGCCCGCGCCCTCGGCGTGGTTACTCAATGCCATTCGCACGTTGCAGCGCCCGGACGTAGGCGACGATATCTGCCACTTCGGCCTTAGTGATGCCCTTGACCGGGGGCATGTTGCCGAATTTCCAGTGATGCGCCCTCACGCCATTCGTAACCGCGACGAGAAAGGCCATGTCGCCGTGGTGCCCGGGCTCATAGATCTTGTGGACGAGCGGCGGTCCGTTCCCCTCCAGTCCTTGCGCATTGATGCCGTGGCAGGCCGCGCAGGTGGCGTTGAAACTACGTTCGCCGCGTTGCTCTGATGCGGTCAGGCTATCCGGAAGCGTGACGGAGGCCAGCGCCCCATCCGGCAGACTGCGGCTGACGTTATCCTCAGAGCCATCCGGCGCGATACCGGAGACCAGCCAGTAGAGAAGCAGGACCGCAAACGCGACCATCGCCAGAATGGCTGATTTCTTCATTGGTCTTTCCCCTTAATCGTACAGTGTTGGGCGGGGCCGGTCGTTCCAACCAGCTCCCGCCCTGTCGTTTACTTAACCGCAGTGACGGTTAGCTTGCCCTTGATGCGGTCGGCGACGAACTCGATGTCCTGACCTTCCTTCATCTTGGCCATCATCTTTTCATCCGCCTTGAACACCATGGTCATGGCGGGCATATCCAGGTTTGCCAGGGGGCCGTGGATGATCGTGACCTTCTTGCCTTTGGTGTCGATCTTCTTGACCTTGCCGGTGGAATAGGCAGCGGGCGCTTCATCGGCTGTGACCTCCCCGCCTTCGCTCGATACCTTGATCGGGCCGTACATGCCGGATTCGTAATGACCCGGGATTAGGCACGCAAATTCGAAGGTGCCGGCGTTGGCGAATTTCCAGATCACCTCGCCGCTCTCGCCCTCATTAAGGCGGATTGCGTTCGGATCATCATGCTGCATGCCCATGTCAGCAGCCATCGCCTCTTTGTGCTCGG
>CAZAQV010000123.1:0-2955 GCA_964487255.1 uncultured Polyangiales bacterium
GGCGGTGGCAAAGGCATCCTCCGCCCCTTCGAGGCTGGCGATACGTTCCTCGAACATGGCGATCGTTGGATTGCCGTAGCGGGCATAGATGAATTCGTCCGGGCCGCTCTGCTGGAACCGCGCTTCGGCGTGTTCGGCGCTTTCGTAGACGAAGCCCTGTGTCAGATAAATCGCTTCGCTGACCTCGCCGTACTGGCTGCGGCGGGTGCCGGCGTGCACGGCGCGGGTGCGCGATTGCCAATCCTTGCTCATCTCATCCATCCTTCCGGCCCGCAGGCGGCGGGCATAAAAAAACCCCAGACGCGGCCAAGCGAAAGGGGGCTTTCATCCTGACCTTTTAGCGGTTTGTTTTACGTGGCCCGCAATCCGGTAACAAATCGCCACGTCGTTCTGCTACGCCTAGTCGCGCGGCAGGTCAACACCGCCGCCGCTTGCACCCCGGCCCGAAACCGCCCAACCTGCCGGAAAATCGTCAGGGGACCCCAATGCAAGAACCGATCCAACTCTACTATTGGCCGACGCCGAACGGCTGGAAAATCTCCATCGCGCTCGAAGAGATGGGCCTGCCCTATGAGACCCATCTGATCAACATCGGCGCGGGCGACCAGTTCAAGCCCGAGTTCCTCGCCATCGCGCCGAACAATCGGATGCCCGCGATCACCGACCCGCAGGGCCCGGACGGCGCGCCGGTGTCGATCTTCGAATCCGGGGCGATCCTGCAATATCTGGCGCGCAAGACCGGCCAGTTCACCGGCCGCACCGAACGCGAACGGATCGCGGTGGATCAATGGCTGATGTGGCAGATGGGCGGGCTTGGCCCGATGGCCGGTCAGGCGCATCACTTCCTCAAATTCGCCAAGGAAGACGTGCCCTATGCCAAGGACCGCTACCGCGCGGAGACGGGGCGACTCTATGGCGTGCTCGACCGGCAACTGGCGCAACATGAGTATATCGCGGGGGATTTCGTCTCGATCGCGGATTTCGCGACATGGGGCTGGGCGTCACTGTGGGAGGGCCAGCAGCAGACGCTGGAGGACAAGCCCCACATGGCGCGCTGGCTCGATACGATGGCGGCCCGGCCCGGCGTAAAGGCCGGGCGGGCGCTTTATGCGGAGCTGCGCAAGAGCTGAGCCTTGGCGGCGCGGCGCAGGCCCCGGCCCGCCCGCGCCCCGAGCCACGCAATGTTTCGCGCGCGAAACATGAACCTTAACAGATACTTAACAGGACACAGAGCCGCCGCGCAGGGTCAGCCTTCGCTCTTGTCCAGCGCGTAATCCTGAAACAGACGTCCCTGGGTCATGAAGAAGACAAAGACCGCCGCCGTCAGGCCGAAGGTCTTGAAATAGACCCAAGCCTCGGTCGAGAAGAACCGCCAGATCAGCTCATTCGCCAGTGCCAGCGCGAAGAAACAGAACATCAGCCGCTTGGTCAGCAGCATCCAGCCTTCGTCGTTCAGGGGCATGACCTCTTCCATGACGTATTTCAGGTAGGATTGCCCGCGCAGCAGACCAACGGCCAGCAGCCCGCCGAACAGCAGGTAGATCATCGTCGGCTTCATCTTGAAGAACCGGTCATCGTTGAGCCAGACCGACAGACCGCCAAAGATCACCACGAGGATCACCGTCGCGACCTGCATCCGGCTGAGCTTGCCGGTCAGCGCCCAGAGCGCCCCGGTGGAGGCCACCAGCAGCGGCACGAAGGCGGCCGTGACCACGATGAACCCGTCATATTCGGTGCCGCCGATGGTAAAGACCTGATCCTTGAGCCGCAGATAGGCCACGAAGAACAGCAGCACCGGGCCGAATTCGAGGGCCGATTTCAACAGGGGATTGATCCTGCGCTGTTTGTCCATGTCGGTCTCCTTCATCCGCCTATCTCAACTATCACAGCCCCGGCCGCGATCAATGCCATCAGCGCGATCCGGCGCGGTCCCACCGTCTCTTTCAGCACCAGCCAGCCGATCAGCGCGGCAAAGACGGTCGAGGTCTCCCGCAGGACCGCCGCTTCGCCGACCTTGTCGAGCCGCGTCGCCATCATCACCGACCCGAAGGAGGCAAAGGCCACCAGCCCGCCGAACACGCCGCGCTGCATCAGCGGCCCCAGCGCCGGCGGTGCCGCCATCTGCCGGTAGCGGCGCAGCGCGATGATCGGCATCACGAAACCGTCGATCATGAAGAACCACGCAAGGAAGGTGAACGGGTTCTCCGTCGCGCGGATCCCATAGGCATCGTAGGTCGTATAAAGCGCCACGAAAAGCCCGGTCAGCACCGCCAGCCCCAGCGCCGCGTTCAACGTGTCGCGCGCGGTCTTGAGGAAGATCAGGTTATAGACCGCCAGCCCGAAGATCCCCGACAGCAGCACCGCCACGCCGAGCCACTGCACCCCGGTGAACCGTTCTTCAAAGATCACATAGGCGCCCAGCACCGCGAACAGCGGCCCGGTGCCGCGCACCACCGGGTAGACGACCGTGTAGGCGCCCTTGGTATAGGCCCATGCCTGCAGCAGCTTGTAGACCACATGGATCACCCAGGCGCCGAAGAAGATGATCCACATATGCGGCTCGGGCCACGGCACCACGAACAGCGCGAAGGGCGCGGCCATGACGCCATAGGAAAAGTCGATCGCGCCACGGGTCAGCCACGGATCGTGCCGCCCCTTTTGCAGCGCGCCGAAGACCGCGTGCAGGAAGGCGGCGCTCAGCGCCAGCCACATGGCAAGCTGGTGCCCGGCCTGCGTGCCTTCGATTCCCGCCAGCCAGCCGCTCAAACCGGAACCCCGCGACCCGTCGCTAGTTGGTTTTTCAACATCTGGGGATTCAATGGGATACGCATGTTCGGCAGCCTGATCGAAGATTTCAACAACAGCTTTTCCGAAGTGTCGGTGGTGGTCGCGGCGGCGCGGCTGAGCATGGCGGCGCTCTTGGCCGGGATCGTCGGGTTCGAACGCGAACGCCGG
>CAZAQV010000124.1:0-2954 GCA_964487255.1 uncultured Polyangiales bacterium
CTCCTGGCCGCGGCGTAGCCCGTCCCAGCGAAGCCTTCGCCGAGCGGCGAAGCACCGGGGCGGGGGGCGGACAACTCAACCTCACCCGAACCGCTTCTTGCTGCGATTCGACAAGAAGTCCTCGGGCGAGGACAGAGCCGGTGAGGCGAGGTCATAACGGCTCGCGTTTCGGGTGCCGCGAGCCTTCCGTTCGAGGGGCACCGGCCACCTAGCTCACGATAGCGCCTAGCCTACTGTCTCCGCGAGTTCACGGGTGCTGAACCGGTTGTTTTCCTTCCTACCCGTGTCCCGCGCACCCGCAAACGCCAGTTAGGGTGCGGCGTTTTCCACCCTCATATCTCCAAGTCCAGCTTCTGGCGAATCAACTCCCCGAGCTTTTCAGCGCTCACCACTCGGGCATCCAAGTAGGCAATCGTATCCGGCAGCCCGGGAATCGCCGTATCGTCCATTCGCACCGGCAGAATCCGATCTGCATCACCCGTGAAGTTCCGGCTGAGTGCGAAGCGCCGCTCGTGATTGGGCCACGCCTTCTCCGCATAGTACCGAGACGCGAACATAACCACGAAGTGGGAGTCCTCGGAGTACACCTTCCCCAAATGCTCCGCTAGATCCTTACCCCACAGTTCCACTTCTTCGAATCGATCGTAGAAGACCTTCACCTCCAGTTCATCCAACTTGGAGGCTACGGCCTCGACATACTCTCGGTCCTCACCCGCAAACGACAGGGCGACGTCGTATTGACGGCCCTCCCTGGCCCGTCGCTCTGCTCTTCGAGCAGGGAGTTGCTCAGGGTCCGGCGCCTCTTGACCCCCCGCTTCTTCCCCACGAACGGGGAACCCGAGATCTGCCACATCAGCCTTCGTCTTCGCGATCTCTGCCCGCCTTGCAACCACCGCTCGATGTACGGCAGGCTCTAGCCGCGCATTGTGGTCCTCCACCTGGGCGTTGACCCAGGTAAGCCAGGTCTTCAGATCCTGAAGGTCCTTCTCGAATTGCTTCTTGACCGGCTCTACTGCCCGATTAGCCGAGTCGTAAGGAAACCGAAGCTCACCTGTATCGACGAAGGCCCTTGGGTACACAGAGGTGGTACGGTCCGGGGCTGCAAAGAAGAGCTCCTTCTCTCCTTCGAACGGGACGTGAAAAGTCAGCTCCAAGCCGTCCACATAATGGGGCCCTGGCTCGAAGAAATGGCGGTTCGGATCGTGCGACACGTCCACCTGGACATCTGCGCGACTCACCTCGATCCGATCCTCCATCAACCGGATTGGAGAGACGACCTTCTTGGAGGCTACGGTGGCTGCCAGGAAATCATCCGTGCGCGTCTCGAACTCAGCCTCGGGGATCTCCCGTACGGTCTCGGAGATGCTTTGAATGAGGCCTTCCAAGGACCGTCGCAGGTCAAACTTCCGGAAGAGAATCGGCCAGTCGCGCTTGATCATTGCAGAGACGGATTGGGGAACAGGCGCTGCGAGGCCCCAAGGTGATCTGGTACCGACCAGCGCGCTAGCAGCCGCACCCTAACGGCTCGCAATTCGGGGGCGCGACCCTTTGGATCAAGGGCCGCAGACCCGTTCGCTCAGGATAGCGGCTAGCCTACCGTCACCGCGAGTCCAGGGGTGCCAAGGCGGTGGTTCTCGTTACTGCCTGCGTCCCGCGCACCCGCAATTGCTAGTTAGAAAGAGGGGTTGCTCCCACTCGCCCAACGTGGACCCGCTCAACTCCCAGCGAGTCCTGCTCGACCCACGCGACCCGGCCGCTGCGAATGGACGGTGCTACTCGGTCCAGATACTCAAACGCAGGGACTGTGGCGATGAGCCGGCCCTCCGGATCGAAGATCTCCCACTGGAGACCCGAGGGGGTGAAGGCTTCCACCCAAAGCCGTCCCCCTAGGTCCACCAACAGGTTCCTGAAGGCCGGCTTCGACTCCGGTCGATCCATGTTCGGCGGCTCGCACTCCGCGCCTGGCCACTCTTCGCGAAAGTCGGAGAACTCCCTGCCCCCGGTTTCCCACTCCTGATCCGTGATCGGTACCGGAGGGCGCTCCCGCTCGACGATCCGTACCGTGTCTCCTTCTGGCGTCACGGCCGTGATGCGGTATACACCACTCCAGGCAACGTACGTCAGACCTCCCTGACCCGGGTGCTGCATCGTCTTCCCGGCGAACGGGATCTCGAAGAAGGAGATGGCCCCATCCGGCCGGTTGCACGTCAGTCCGCTCGGCTCCGGTGCCTCCACCACAAGTTGAGGATGCTTCGCCCTCACCCCTTCCGGGCCATGCTCCACCCACATCCGCTGAAGTCGTCCATCCACCGACTCCAACGACCATTGGTAGACCGTTGAGTCAGCTACCGGATAGAAGCGCAGCATCGAGGCCGAGCCACTCACTCGTCCCGGGGCGGGACGGCTCCCGAGCCATTCACCGGTCTCTGAGAGTTCCGCCACCCGCCCGTTCCCGAAGTCCAAGGCGAGCAGCAGGTCCCCGACCCAAGCGATGGAATACAGTCCAAGGAACTCCCCGGGACCTTGGCCCTCCCGGCCGACCGCTCGGATCGGGTGCCCTTCCGCCCCAAAGACCTTGATCTGATGCGAGAGGGCATCCGCGACCCACACCCTGCCCGCATCGTCCGTCGTTACGCTCATGATTCGGCCGAACTCATCCGGGGCGGCCTCTCCAACCGAGGCACTTCTTCCGATCTCGAGCTCAGAGGTCAAAACCCATTCAGGCGGGGTGCCTGTACTCACCACATGTACCGCTCCATTCACCGTATCCATACGGTGCTCGACACCGCTCAACATCGGGTCGGCCTCTTCCGATCTGCAGCCAATCCCAATCGATACGGTGAGGAAGAAGCACAGAAGCGTCCGGGTCCGCCTCAGATCCATAGAGTCTTCCCCTCTTTCTAACTCCCTCTATACCAACTCCCCCGCACCCACCCGAGGGAGGTATCCCGCTG
>CAZAQV010000125.1:0-2937 GCA_964487255.1 uncultured Polyangiales bacterium
AGCACTGTGTGCAGCGCGGCGATGACCGCAACATGATGGCCGTCGAGTCCTACAGTGCGTTGATCGCCATGTGGAGCGGTGAGCTCCGCGAGGCCGCGACGCTGGCCGAGGAGGCGGTGCGCCGAGCCCAGCAGCTGGGCGGCGAGCACGTCGACGTCATCCCGCTGACGGTGCGGGCCGCTGTCGCCGCGTATCGCGGGCAGCAGGCTCTCGCGGAGAAAGACTGCGCTGAGATCCTGCAGGCCGTACAGAAATCGGGCTCGGTACGCATGGCCGATTGGGCGCACATGACAGCCGGTTTCCTGGCCGTGTCTCGCTCAGAGTACGAGAGGGGCATCGATGCGCTGCAGCCGTTGATCGACCGGCTGCCGCAGGTGCCCGGCATCGAGCTGATGCACGGATGGTTTCTGCCCGATGCTGCCGAAGCGATGGCCGCACTGGGCCGGCTCGACGATGCCGAACGCGTTGCCGGGCTGCTGCTCACCCAGGGCCGGCGATTCGACCGGGCCTGGATGCTGGCGACCGGCGCCCGTTGTCACGCCATGGTGCTGGCCGCGCGTGGTTCGCCCGACGAGGCGCTGGTCGCGGCGCAGGAGGCGATGGTCCACCACGAACGCCTGCCGATGCCCTTCGAGCGGGCCAGAACGCAGCTGCTGTTGGGCCAGCTGCAGCGCCGCAAGAAGTTGAAAGAGCCTGCCGCGGCGACGTTGCGGCAGGCGTTGTCGACCTTCAAGGCCATGGACGCGTCGCTGTGGGCGACCCGTGCACGCGCCGAGCTGGCCAGAACCAACGTCAAACGCGTTGCCTCAGAGCAATTGTCACCGACCGAACAGCGGGTCGCCGAGCTGGCTGCCGCGGGTATGACCAATCGCGACATCGCTTCGGCGCTGTTCATCAGCCCGAAGACCGTGGAGTCCAACCTCAGCCGGGTCTATCGCAAGCTCGGGATTCGCTCTCGGGCCGAGCTGGGGCGCCGAATCGACCCGGCGTCATGACGAGGATGCTGATGCTCAACGCTCGACCAACAAATGCTTCGTGCCGCGTGCTCGGGCCGCCCGCAACGCGGCGCGCGCCATCGGGCCGCTGGGTTCGAGCGCGCCGGCGTCGGTGATGCGAAACGGCGGGCGGGCCGCGCTGCGGCCCAGCTTCCAGCGCAACCGGTCGAGTTGACGGAACGGCCACAGCAGCCACGGCTCTTCGAGCGGGTGGACGTCGCACCGCGGGCCGGAACCCACGGCGTCCAAGAGACCGTTGACGGCCGCGCGGGCGGCTTCGTTGGCGCTTTCCATGGTCGCCAGATCCGTGTGGGTTCGGACGAAATCGGCTGCCAGGAACAGGTTCGGGATGGCGCTGACCGCTTCGGGGCGGTTGGCCCACGAACCCGTGGTGTTGATCAGCAGCGGTTCGGCATTGGTGGCCTGCCCGGGGTTGGGGAATTCGATCGCCGGGTCGAGGAACCACGTCACCACGTTGGATTCGGTCAGGGAGCCGTCGTCGATGTGGTCGACGAGCTGTGCCCACACCTCACGTCTGATCTCGTCTTTCGTGCAGGCCTTGGCGACCTTGCCGGTCACCGGTCCGGGGACGTCCCAGGCTGACACGTCGACCGACAGGATCCCCTCCACCCGGCCGTCACCGCGCTGTTCGAGGTCGACCTCGGGCCAGAATTGGCGCTGCGAGATAGCGGTCAGCGCCCATTCGGAGTCGATGAAGATGGCGTGGCCATGCTCGAGCGGGACGTCGGTGTCGAGATAGAACATGACGCCGGTCATCCAGTCCCAGCGCAACGCGGCTAGCCGCGCCAGCGCCGGGTCGGCGCTGCGCATGGCCGGTGACACCAGTTCCCGCAGCCGTTCGACCGGCAGCGCGGCGATGTAGTAGTCGGCGTCGATGTGTGCGACGCCGTCATCGGTGGCCACGGTGACGCCGGTGATTCGCTCTCCGTCGCAGTGGATGCCCGCGACTTCGCAGCCCGAACGTAGCGTCACGCCACGAGATTCGAGGTACTCGACCCAGGGCCCGATCCACACTTCGCTGGTGGGCCCGTCCAGCACGTTATCGACCCGGCTGTCGAGCTGGAGCATGTCGTAGATCAGCTGACACAGGATCGCCCCACCGGTGCGCGCAGACATCTCCTGAGCCTTGGCTGCAACCAGGGTGCGGGTCATCCCGGTGGCTAGAAACTTTTGGTAGGCCTCTGATTTATCTTCTGCGGCAACGAATTCCCACCAGCTGATGTTCTCGAACTCGTGCAAGCGCCGTTCGTCGCAGGAGGTCATCATCGTCAGGATGCGGTCGATGAAGAAGGCGAACTCCGTCAGTGGGACGCCGGCGTTGAACGCGATCTCGCGCAGGCCGCGCAGGCCGGTGACGAGTTCGTCGAGCGTGCGCGGAACTCCGAGCGGAGTGACGATCTCGTTTCGCCCGTCACCCTGTGCCATCAGCACCTCACTGCACCGAGTCAGGTGGTCGAAAACCGTTGCTTCGCCGCTGGGGATCCGCTTCATGGTGTCGGTGATGTGCCGGTAGAAGCCGGGAAAGAAACGGAAACCGTGCTCACCGGGGAGGTCGGCGCGCCCGTCGGTACCCGACCCCGGTACCGGCATCGAACGGGCCTTGCCGCCGAACTGAGCACGTGCCTCATAGACGGTGACGTCGAAACCGCGCTCGGCAAGTTCGTGCGCGGCGCTCAGGCCGCCGACGCCCCCACCAAGGACGGCCACTGTGGTCACCCGATCAGCCTAACGACAGCGCCGCCGCACTGCATTGGACAGTATCGAATCCGACGTGTGAAACCCACGTGCGAAACCGGCGTGCAAAACCGGCGCTGTCGGCAATGTCGCTCGCGGCGGTGCGCCGTCCCGCTCAACGGGTTTGCATCAGGGTCCGGTTGCGGCTTCAGCCAAGCACGTTGAGCGCTGCCGCGCGGGCGTCGGT
>CAZAQV010000126.1:0-2931 GCA_964487255.1 uncultured Polyangiales bacterium
TCGAGAGAAATCAACCACTTAGGCCCATCGCACCCCGCGAATAGGCCAAGTTGGGCTAGGCCCTGTTGACATTTACCTCAGCCAAACCATCGCACCAGCCAAGCACAGCATGGCTGCAAAGGATACCGCTGTCTTCTCGTAGCGCGTCGCAATGCGGCGGAACCGCTTGATCGAGCAGAAGAAGCGCTCAACGAGATTGCGCTCCTTGTAGGTGTCCTTGTCGTAGGGGATCGCTTGCGATCTGGAGCTGAGCGATGGAATGACGGCCTCCGCGCCCTTCAGGTCGATCACGGCGCGAATGCGGTTGTTGTCGTAGCCCTTGTCGCCAAGCAGCTTGTCGAAGTCGAAGCCCTCGACGAGGGCTTCGAACTGCTTGCTGTCATGGACTTGGCCGCCCGTCAGAATGAAGCGCAGCGGATTGCCGAGCGCATCGACCACGGCGTTGATCTTGGTGCTCGGACCGCCGCGCGAACGCCCGATCGCCTCGTCATCAGTGCCCCTTTTTTGCGCCCGCTGCATGTTGGTGTGCACGGACGACAGTGGCATCGATGATGAGGTACTCGTAGTCCGGATTTTCACGCAACTCGTTGAAGATACGCTCCCAAACGCCCTTCTTCGCCCATCGTCGGAAACGCTGGAACTGACTGTTCCAGTTTCCGAACTCGTTGGGGAGATCGCGCCATGGCGCTCCCGTTCGGAGGATCCAGAGCACACCATCGACGACGCGGCGATTGTCCTCGCCGTGCAGCCCCTTATCGCCTTCCTTGCCTGGACACAGCTTCTCGATGCGCTCCCACTGCGCATTCGTCAGATAGCGCCGAATCAAGCTCGCCTCCCGCCAGTTGCGAGCTTCGACCACAATTGCGAATCCGAGGGAATTCCCCGAAGATGTGGCAGGTTGACTCAGGTCGATTGGCGAATGTCAACAGGCCCTAGCCCAACTTGGCCTATTCGACCCCGGTTTTCGGGATTTTTAGCGCGCAAGCGGTTGATCTTGCTCGGGACACTGGGGCGGATGGGTCGTAGTGAAGACCAAGGCCATTCCGTCGGCGCATCGGTTGCGGTAGGGCGCGGGCATGTTCTTGCGCTCGACGATTCGCCGGAAGGACGGCAAGGAGCACCGCTACTGGAGCGTGGTGGAGGCCAGGCGCGTGGCCGGCGGGCGCGTGGTGCAGCGGCCGGTGCTGTATCTGGGCGAGATCAACTCCAGCCAGGAGCTGGCGTGGCGTAAATCGATCGAGGTGCTGGAGGAAGGCTCGATCCGGCCACGCACGCTGGCGCTGTTTGCCGAGGACCGCTGCGAGGGGGTGGTGCTGGCCGACGCCTCGATCGTGCGCCTCAAGCTGTCCGAGCTGCGGCTCGAACGGCCGCGGCAATGGGGCGCGTGCTGGCTGGCGTTGCAGTTGTGGCAGGAGCTGAAGCTGGATCGGTTCTGGGGCGAGCGTCTGCCGGCCAGCCGCAAGGGCACGCGCTGGGACCTGGCTCTGTTGGTGCTGGTGGCCTACCGGCTGATCGCACCGGGCTCGGAGTGGCGGCTTCATCGCGAGTGGTACGCCAGAAGCGCGCTCATGGACTTGCTTGGTACGGATGAAGCATTGGCGGACATTCATGTCCTCTACCGCTGCCACGACCGGCTCCTTGAGCACAAGCAGGCGCTGTTCGACCACCTGGTGGGACGCTGGCGAGATCTGTTCAACGCTTCCTTCGACGTTCTGCTCTACGATCTGACGAGCACCTACTTCGAGGCCAACCCGCCGTTCCCGGACGACGACAAGCGCCGCTTCGGCTACTCGCGCGACCGCCGCAGCGACTGCGTGCAGGTGGTGATCGCGCTGATCGTGACGCCCGAGGGGCTGCCGCTGGCCTACGAGGTGCTGCCCGGCAACACCGCGGACAGCACCACGCTCAAGGGCTTTCTCGAGGGCATCGAGCGCCAGTACGGCAAGGCGCGGCGCATCTGGGTGATGGACCGCGGCATTCCCACCGAGGCGGTGCTGGAGGAGATGCGTCGGTCTGATCCGCCGGTCCTCTACCTGGTCGGCACGCCGAAGGGGCGCTTGAGCCGGCTGGAACAGGATCTTGTCGGCAGGCCGTGGCGCGAGGCGCGCGAGGGCGTGCAGGTCAAGCTCTTGCCTCAGGATGGCGAGGTCTACGTGTTCGCCGAAAGCCGCGACCGGGTGGCCAAAGAGCGCGCCATGCGCCGGCGCCAGCTGAAGTGGCTGTGGGCGCGTCTCAAGCAGCTCGCGACCATGCAGGTGACACGCGAGGAACTCCTGATGAAGCTCGGCGCTGCCCGCGCCAAGGCGCCCACCGCCTGGCGCCTCGTGGAGGTCAAGGTCGCTGCCGGCGATGCCACCTTCACCTACCGGCTCGACCGCGACAAGCTCGGGAAGGCGCGCCGCCGCGAGGGCCGCTACCTCTTGCGCACCAATCTCGCCGAAGAGGATCCGGCCAAGCTGTGGACCTACTACCTGCAGCTCGTGGCGGTGGAGGAGGCCTTCAAGAACCTCAAGGGCGACCTCGCGATCCGTCCAATCTTCCACCAGCGCGAAGCGCGCATGGAGGCGCACATCTTCATCGCCTTCCTCGCCTACTGCTTGCACGTCACCTTGAAGCGCCGCCTCGCCGCGCTGGCGCCCGGCCTCACGCCGCGCAGCGTGCTGGAGAAGTTCTCTGCCGTGCAGATGATCGACGTGATCGTACCGACGACGGACGGACGTGAGGTGCAGCTCACCCGCACCACACAGCCCGTGCCCGATCTCAAGCTCCTGCTCGACAAGCTCAGGCTTGAGTTTCCGGCACAGCCGCCGCCCAGGATCACCGTCGCAGCGCCCCTTGTGCCCGCCCCCGTGTAGTGAAGACCTTGGGGAGCCCGGTCGAGAGAAATCAACCACTTAGGCCCATCGCACCCCGCGAATAGGCCAAGTTGGG
>CAZAQV010000127.1:0-2825 GCA_964487255.1 uncultured Polyangiales bacterium
AGAGGCGGAGGAAATTCGAAACGACCTCGGCATGGTTCGGGAGTTGTTGGATGCCGCCAACGCGGAGGAACTTCAGGCCATCATTTCGAGCCTCGAAGCCTCCGCGTACCGCCTCGCCGAAGCGATGTACGCGTCGGTCGACGGCGGAACCGAATGATTCGAATCTTAGTGAGGTCCTGTTCTGGTGACCGAAGACCTGTATGAAATTCTCGGAGTCGACCGCAACGCGTCGCCCGACGAAGTCAAATCCGCGTACCGCAAGATGGCGCGGAAGTACCATCCCGACGCCAACCCCGACGACCCCGACGCCGAAGAGAACTTCAAGCGGGTCGCCGGGGCCTACGAGGTACTGAGCGACCCTCAGAAGAAGGCCGCCTACGACCGGTACGGCACCACCAAAGGTTTCGGCGGAGCGGGCTCGCCGTTCGGGGGCGCGGGAAGCGTCAACGTCGGTGACTTCGGCGACCTCTTCGACATCCTCGGATCGATGTTCGGCGGAGGAGCCGCTCGCGGGGGGGGCCGGCGCGCCTCCCGAGGTGCCGACCTTCGCATGGACCTCGAGATCAGCTTCGAAGAAGCGGCGCTCGGGGCGAAGAAAGAGGTCGAGATACCGACCTTCGACGAGTGCGACACGTGTGACGGCAGCGGGGCAGCCCCCGGCAGCCAGCCCATCACCTGCACCCTGTGCGGTGGCACCGGGCAGATGCGCCAGCAGCAAGGCTTCTTCGTGATGGCCCGACCGTGCACGCGCTGCGGCGCGACCGGAACCTACATCGACGAGCCGTGCCCGACCTGCAAGCAGTCCGGCTTCGTCCAGGGAACCACGAACCTCGAGGTCGACATCCCCCCCGGGGTCCGCGAGAACCAGAAACTACGGTGGGAAGGGCGCGGAGCCCCGGGCAGCCCAGGTGCGCCTCGTGGCGACCTCTACATCGTCATCCGCCTCGAGGAGCACAGCCTCTTCGAGCGAGAGGGAGACGACCTTCTCTGCACCGTCCCCATCAGCTTCACCGTCGCTGCCCTCGGGGGCAAGATCGACGTGCCGACGCTGGAAGGGAAGGTCAAGATGACCGTCCCGGCCGGAACCCAGTCCGGCCGCGTGCTGCGGCTCAAAAAGAAGGGGTTCCCCTCGGTCGGCGGTGGTACGGCGGGCGACCAGCTCGTCACCCTCGTCGTCGAAACGCCGGTGAACCTCACCGACCGCCAGAAAGAGCTCCTCGAAGAGCTCGCCGAGCTCTCGGGCGAGGAGGTCCATCCCGAGTCGAAGGGCTTCTTCGCCCGAATGAAAGAGCTCTTCGATTGACTCGACTTCTCGCAGCGATGGTCGCCACGGCAGCGCTCGTGCTGGCACCGTCGGCGCCCGCTCAGCAATCCCCGCCCCCGGCGAAGTTCGCCGTGGGGATCGCGGTCCCGACGAGCGGAGAGTTCGCGCCGCTCGGTAAGCAGATCGTGGAGAGCGCGCGCATCGCCGCGCAGGACACCGGCGCGCGCATCGTCGTTCGCGACACGGGTGGCGAACCTGCCGGAGCCGTGAAAGCGGTCTCCGAGCTCGCCGCCGATCCGTCCGTCGTCGCCGTCATCGGCCCGCTCGGAATCCGCGAGTCTCAGGCCGCCGCCGCGACCGCACAGCGACACGGCATTCCGCTCTTCGCCCTCACCGCCTCGGAGTCCGTCAACCGCGCCGGAGGCTGGGTCTTTCGCGTGCGGTCGAGCCCGGCCGAGCAGGCGACCGCGATGGCCGACATCGCCGTCGACCACCTCGACGCGAAGACTGCGGCCATCGCTTATCCGCAAATCACCTACGGCAACGACGCCGCCGTCGCCTTCACCGAACGTTTCGTCAGCCGGGGAGGGCGCGTCACCGCCGTCGCGAACTACGCCGAGGACACCACGAATTTCGAAGGCGTCCTCGACGTCCTGGTCGCGAAGAAGGTCTACCTCGGAAAGAAGGGGTCGGTCGGTAAGTGGAAGACCGACGCCTCCGGGTTCGCCAGGCTCAAAGGAAAGCCGACGGTCGACTTCGACGTGCTCTTCGTCCCCGACTTCCACTACCGCGTCGCGCGACTCCTTCCGTTCCTCCCCGTCGTCGGCATCCAGAACGGCGACGGTGGAGACGGCGTCGCCGTACAACTCCTCGGTCTCTCCGGGTGGCAGGGGAAGACGATGGAGCTCGGCGGCGGTGCCGCCGCCGGTGCGCTCTACGTCGACACCTTCGCCGGAGACGCCGCCGGCGGGCGCCAGGAGGAGTTCTCCCGAACCTTCGAGGCGGTCACGGGTCGCCGTCCGGTCGACATCGAGGCCGAGGCGTTCGACATCGTCTGGCTCGTCAGTCAGCTCGCCGCTCCTGCCGCGGGTGAAAGGGAACCGCGCGCCGCGCTGGTCCGCAGCCTCCCGACCTCCCGTCCCTGGACCGGCGTCGCCGGATCCCTTCGTTTCGGCCCGTCCGGCGAGCCCATCCGCGTCCTCGGACTCTACCGCTTCGACACCGACGGCTCCGTCGTTCCGCTGTGAGCCCTGAACTGCGAAAATGGGCGTGGCCCCACGTCCCGCTCATCGCGCTGGCGTTCGTCACGACGTTCGCCGCGGGGCTCGCGATGACCGGTACCGAAGGCGTCGGTCAGCTCACCGTCGTTCCGTCGCTCGACGACGCACTCGCCGCCGCGAGCTACGCGATCTGCGTGATGGTGATTCTCTTCGCCCACGAGATGGGGCACTACCTGCAGGCCCGACGGCACGGGGTCGAAGTCTCACCGCCGTACTTCATCCCCGGCCTGCCGATCCCGACCCTCGGAACGATCCCGTTCATCGGGACCCTCGGCGCGTTC
>CAZAQV010000128.1:0-2786 GCA_964487255.1 uncultured Polyangiales bacterium
GGCTCCGAGTCATGCATGTTCGTCCGCAAGGGCGAGGGTGAAGCGTTGACAGGGGTACGTGCAGGCGAGGTATTGAGCCGCGAAATTGAACCCCCATCGCGCAAGCGGTGGCCACTTCTGGGTGCCGACGCTGTTGAACTAAGCGGAAGGCAAGACTGGAGGCGTCGCAATCGCGAGACGTCTTTGGGCCTGGCGCGGTCTGAGACCCTGAGCATGCACGCAAGCACCTTGAGCGGAAGCCGGGAGAGCCTGTGGCTGTCTGTGAGCGAGGGAGTCACAGATCGCATCGGAAAGTCCAAGGACGCACCCCGATGATGCACGGTCACGGGAAGTCGGACAGACCCATAGTACCCGCGAAGCCGCCGAACGAGGCCGAGCCTGAGCAAGCCCAGGAGGCGGTGGAGGGAAGGGGGCTGGCCAAGGGGAATTTGCTTAAGCGTAACATGCCCCGGACTCTGAGCCGGCAAAGCATGCCCAGCGCGCTTGAGCGGATACGTCAGGCAGCAAGGAGGGATAGCAGACAACGGTTCACGGCTCTGTTGCACCATATCTATGACGTGGAGCGGCTTAGAGCGGCCTACTTTGGGTTGAAGCGAGAGGCGGCTCCGGGCATCGATGGCGCGACATGGCGGCAGTACCAAGAGGGGCTTGAGAGAAATCTTATGGACCTCTCGGAACGAGTTCAACGGGGAGCGTATCGAGCGCAGCCCGCGCGACGGGCTTATATCACAAAGACGGGCGAGCCCGGAAAGCTTCGTCCTCTGGGAGTGCTGGTGCTGGAAGATAAGATTGTCCAGCGCGCCACGGCCGAAGTGCTTCAGGCTTTGTACGAACAGGACTTTGTGGGATTTTCTTACGGGTTTCGACCCGGAAGAAGTCCGCACCACGCTTTGGATGCGCTCAGCGTTGGGATCATGCAGAGAAAAGTGAACTGGGTGCTCGATGCTGACATTCGCGGTTTCTTTGATACCCTCGACCACGGATGGTTGGTAAAGTTTGTTGAGCACCGCGTAGCGGATCGGCGCGTAATGCGGTTGATCCAGAAGTGGCTCAAGGCTGGGGTACTGGAAGAGGGCGAGCACATGGATGTTGAGATGGGGACAGTTCAAGGCGGAAGCATTAGTCCGCTGTTGGCTAACGTCTATCTGCACTATGTGTTTGATCTCTGGGTTCACCAATGGCGAAAAACAAAGGCGAGAGGAGAGGTGATTGTGGTGAGGTTTGCCGATGACTTCGTGGTTGGATTTGAACACCGGGAGGACGGAGAGGGATTTTTGAGCGAGCTTGTGGAGCGGCTTAAGCGCTTTGGGTTGGAACTTCACGCCCAAAAGACGCGTTTGATCGAGTTTGGCAGGCATGCAGAACAAGACCGACAGAACCGAGGCAATGGAAAACCTGAGACCTTTAACTTTTTGGGCTTCACCCACAGTTGCGCCAAGACACGCAAGGGACGGTTTGTGGTATTGCGGCAGACCATGCGCAAGCGCTGGCAGAGAAAGCTCAAGGAAGTCAAAGCCGAACTCGGGCGACGCATGCACACGTCGGTTCCCACTATGGGGCAATATGTGCGCGCGGTGATTCTTGGGTACATGCATTATTATGCGGTGCCGATGAATGCGGTGTCGGTTAGTGATTTTCGCATGGCCGTGGGACGAATCTGGTGGCAGGTGCTCAAGCGCCGCAGCCAGAAAGCTCGTGTACCGTGGGCAAAGATGGAGCGCCAAATCGCTCGCTGGGTCCCGCCAACTCACGTTTGTCATCCGTATCCCTGGCAGCGTTTTGGCGTTATTACCTAAGGCAAGAGCCGGATGCGGGAAAACCGCACGTCCGGATCCGTGGAGGGGGTTATGGGTAACCAAGATTCCTACTCCGACAAAGTTCAAGGAAACCCCAACAATAAGGAAATTTGAACACATCTTTCGCTGACGCGAGCTATAGCGCCGCACCGAAAAAGTGTCAACTGTACTGTATAGGAGGAGATTCCCGGCAACGTTTCTTGCGATTCGGGGAACCATTAGGATTCAGCTTGAATAGTCGAATTGGAGCCATATGCTGAATAATAGCTTGACGGTACAGTGCAAACCCACTATGGCAGTTACATCATTCAGGCCTTTGTACCAAACTATCAGTTAGGGAGGGATTCTATGGAAGCCGTGATTTTGGAAAAAGTTGCCGGCAGCGGCGTTGCCAAGATTATTTTGAATCGACCGGAGCGGCGCAATGCCATAAATGCCGAAGTGGTCGATGGCGTCATGAAAGCTTTGGAAGAGATTCGCGCCGACCTTCAGATCAATGCGGTCGTTACCCAAGGCAACGGACCCACGTACAGTTCGGGACTCGATCTTTATTACCTGCGCGCGCAAAGCGAGGGACCGCCCGCGGATTGGGATAAGTTTAGCCCCACGGCGATTATGTTCGAGGCGATCAGGAATTTTCCCAAGGTCACCATCGCGCAGGTGCACGGCTACTGTCTCGGCGGCGCCTTAGCGTTGATGAATTCGCACGACCTCGTCATCGCTGCGACCGATGCGCAGATCGGCATGCCGGAAATCCTGCGCGGCAGTTTTGGGCAGATGGCGACGAGCACGCTGTTTCATTCCGGCTTGCCGATGAAAAAAGCGGCCCTTATCCAACTGCTCGGTCGAAATATCTCGGGCGCCGAAGCGGACCGGCTTGGCCTGGTGTCCATGGCCGTGGAACCCACCGAACTGGAGAATACCACCATGAAAATTGCGCGGGAGATCGCCTCGCGCCATCCGGGAGTGCTATCGAGCGCCAAAATTGCC
>CAZAQV010000129.1:0-2765 GCA_964487255.1 uncultured Polyangiales bacterium
CTGGAAGCACCCGGTCTATCCCGGCGACACGCTGCGGATCGAGACCGAACTGCTCTCGAAGCGCCGCAGCAAATCCAAGCCGCAGATCGGCCTCTTCAAGACCCGCGTGCGGACCTTCAACCAAGACGACGTGATGGTGCTGGAGATGACCTCGAACGGCATGATCGGGGTGCGGGAGCCGGATGTGCCCGTCGACTGAAGTGTTTGCATCGGTTGACTGAGAGTAATCGCTGCACCGTCGAATTCTGGTTTGCGATGTTAGCGTCATAGCCCCGCCAACTTGCTCAAGAAATTGAGATGAATTACCCTCGCGCCGGCGAAGAGGAGGGCTTGACGTTGGCTTCGATGGGAAATCCGGACTGGCGAAAATCTGCCAGCAGAGTCACCAAGATTGCAGCTATTTATTTTTCACTTCTGATCGGGGGTCCGATCTTTGCTGCGATCACGCCCAGGTATGAGGTGGCAATTACTCGGACTACCTACGGCATACCGCACATTGAAGCAGGCGATTACGGAAGCCTCGGTTATGGTGCCGGATATACTGCCGCCGAAGACGCCATCTGTCCGATCGCCGAGAATATCGTGACGGCTCGGGGCGAACGCTCCCGGTATTTCGGTCGAGATGGATCAATAAGGCTTTGGTCCTCGCCGATCACGAACCTCGAAAGCGACATCTTCCATAAAGCGATGGGAGACATAGAGGAGCTTCGCACAAGGTATCGAGCGTCCACCTCCGAATTCACCGCCTCGGTGAAGGGCTTTGTCGCCGGATACAACCGCTACCTGAAGGATCACCGCGGCAAACTTCCGGAACCGTGCGCCGATGCCGCTTGGATCCAGGACATGACCGAGGATGACGTTCTCCTCATGATCCATGCTGGCGTATTGTCACACGGAATGGGAACGGCTGCCGATGAGATTGCATCCGCCCGGCCACCGGGGGCGGGCACGGCTGACGAAGGGAGCAAGGTGTCCAGCCTCGGCGCCGATATTCCATTGCTCGGGAGCAATGGTTGGGCCTTCGGCGGAGATGCGACTTCCAATGGTCGTGGCCTCCTGGTCGGGAACCCCCACCAGCCCTGGCAGGGTCGGCAACGGTTGCGGCAAATGCATCTGACTATCCCCGGCGAGATCGATGTCATGGGTGCAGGTCCGATTTCCCAGCCATTCGTCATTTTCGGTTTCAACAGGGATACCGCTTGGACGCACACCACATCCACCGCGCAGCATTTCACGCTCTTCGAGCTCGCTCTCGATCCTCGGGATCCGACCGCATATTTCGTCGACGGCGTGCGCGAGCGCATGGAGCGCCGCACGGTGAAGATCGAAGTGGCAAATGAAGAGCCCGTCACGCACACGGTCTACATGTCGCGATACGGGCCAGTCCTCTCTTCGAATTCGCTGGGACTGGAATGGAATTCAAGCAGGGCGTTCGCCATACGCGACGCCAACCTCTTCAACCTGAGAGGGGGAGAAACCTGGCTGAAAATCGGGCGCGCGAGGACAGTCGATGACATCCATGAGGCCGTCGCTGAAACCCTGGGCGTCCCCTATCTCAATACTCTCGCTGCAGACCGCGCCGGGGATGCCATCTATGCCGACATCACCGCGATGCCCAATGTGTCGCTCGAACACATCGTTCGATGCGGCACCAAGGCGGGACAAGACCCCAGGCTCCGGAATGCAAGGATAGCGGTTCTCGACGGCTCGACCAGTAGTTGCGATTGGAAAGTCGATCCTGCCGTGCCCGTCCGGGGGCTGATGCCCGCAAAATCGATGCCGAGCCTTAAAAGGCGCGACTATGTGCAGAACAGCAACGACAGCTATTGGCTGACCAACCCGGCTTCTCCGTTACCCCAGTTTTCGCCTCTCATAGGGATGGTAGGAACGCCCCAGTCGTTCCGCACTCGCTCGGGCATTGCGGAGATCGAACGCCTTCTAAAAGGCCGGGGTGGCGGTTCGGGAGAGAAGATTGAATTGGATTCCGCCAAGGCGCTGATTCTGGCCAACAAGAGCATGGCGGCAGAGCAAATTCTCGACGACCTGCTGGCTTTGTGCTCGGGTAAACCGGACTTCGATGAGGCGTGCCAAACGCTCGCGAGCTGGGACCGCCGAGCAAACCTCGACAGTCGCGGTGCGCTGCTTTTCTTTGGCTTTCTTCGCCACGCGGAGGCGATTGATGACAAGTGGCGAGTGCCATTCGATCCCGGGAACCCGGTCGATACTCCGCACGGACTTCGCCAGTCCGGCCCCCAGGCCGAAGCAATCCTCGCCGCGCTTGCAAGAGCCGTGGCCGAAATGAAGGCCGTGGGGGCGCCGCTCGATGTTCCGCTGGGCGCCGTGCAGAGAACTCCAAGAAACGGCGACTTAGTCCCAATCCACGGCGGCCCGAAAGGCGCGGGATTGTTGAACATGATCAATAGCCGGCTGGAAGCACAGCTGCTGGTCCCCTTTGCCGGTACGAGTTATCTTCAGGTGGTGGGGTTTGACGCACAAGGCCCGGTAGCAGAGGCAATTCTCGCCTATTCGCAGTCCGCCGATCCAGCCTCGCCACATCATGCGGACCAGACCCGAAATTTCTCGGCAAAGCGCTGGCACCGGCTTCCTTTTACGTCCGAAGACATCGCGCAAGAACGGATCTCGGAAACGCTTCGCCTTTCCGAGTGACGTTCTAGGCCGCTGCCGGCTTAGCGTCTTTCGCCTGCGCGACGGGACGCTTGCCGGCCTGCCAGCCAAGCCAGCTCGTCGCCGCGCCGATCGCGAAG
>CAZAQV010000130.1:0-2720 GCA_964487255.1 uncultured Polyangiales bacterium
TGACAGGGTCCCTCCTGATCTCCTGCGACCGGGAAGTCATCACTTCCGCCAGGGAAGAAAGACTGTTCTGAGTGGGACTGCTGGTGGAGGGATTCATCTCACTCTCCCTCGCCAGAGTTGTTGTCTCGGAAGAGCGGCAGATCGCGCACGAACTTCTGCAGGTCCTCCGGGCAAATGATGGTGCGCCGGCCGGCCTTTCGGGCAGTGAGGCGACCGTCGCCCAGCGCCAGGTAAATGGAAGACCGAGAGAGGCCGGCAATCTTCGCCGCCTCCTCAACGCTATACGCGAAAGCCTTGCGAGGCTCGCGACCGGGGGCCGACAGTTCGTTGTATTTGTACATGTGTGTGTCCTTTCATGTGAACACACACAGACGTACCGAGGGGTGTGAAGCGGCTAGAGGACAAAGATTGAGAAATTTCGGATCGATTTTTGTCCTGCTGTTCAAAATTTTCTACCGGCTTCCACATCTCAGATTGAGCCTGACAAGCCGAGATAGGCTGAAAGTCCGAAGCTAATGGTTCTCGGCGACTATCGCGCGGCGCCAATCTCCGGTGCTCAGCAACCAGCTACCCACCTTATTTAGAGGTGGGGCTGGTGGTTACGGGAGACGTCGAGAGACGCGCGGACACGAGGTCAAGAAGGTGAGAGATTTTTCTTGCCGTAAAGCGCGTTCCGCAAATCTTTGATGCGGCGGACTGAATGAAGCGCACACCAGGTCCGCCTTTGCCCTCATCATCGACCGTGTTTCCGATTACGCCGTCACCCCAGAAAGCCTTATAGACAATGGCGAGCCGCCCTATGAGCAATTGATTGGTTTCAGAGTTTTGACGGGCAGGCTCTTCATTCTCAATGTTCTCCGCCTCTTCACGAATGCGTTCGTCACAGAGGGTCACTAAATTCACTAGTGAGCGGATCAGTGAATTTGGATTAGCTTCGTAGTGCTCAAAAATCCCGCCAGGGAAAAAATGACCCACATTGAGGTCTTTCGGCTTACTATTCGGGGTCAGACCGAAACTCTTCAGGAGAGATATAGCGCGCTTTCGTGCCGCCACGGCATGCCTCAATCTTTTGGAAGCAGTCGACAAATACCACACGGATTTTTGCGCTTGATGCTTTGAAGCTATGACTTCGAGCTCCATGTGAAGACGGCCCAGTATTTCATCGCTCAAAGGAATAAACTCCTTGGGCTGACCTCGTCTGGCTATCCGGTCCAGCTCCTCACAATCAGCTCTCGAGAGGACATCCTTCAGGGGATGCTTTTTACGGAATTTATCGGCGAGGACCTGGGTATGCACTGACTCTTCCCTCGTTGTATGTGGAATTTGCGCGAGATCCGTTTTCCGGATGCCGCCCCCTGAAAGGGAACCATTAGATTACGATTAATACATCAGTTTATGCGCCGCCTGGCCGATAACGCCCTTTTTGGACGGTTTTAGAGGGCTAGGGTGTCTAGCGCTTGAAGGGCTGCCTCGCTGATCAAGTGACCATAGTGTCGCTCGATCATTTCCGCGCTTGTGCCCGAAATTTGCGCTATTGTGAGTAGCGGGAGGCCGGCCATTACTAGATCCGTAATGGTGCTATGTCTCAGTGTGTAGGCAGTGGTATCCTTAGGCAATCCGGCTTTCTTCGCTGCCGCATGGATCGGTTTTTTCCACGTATGCCTATCCCAAGGCTTACCGTTAGACCTTGCGAAGATTGGAGCTTCCGGTGCCTTCTTCTGAGCTTGTTTAGTCACAAGTTGAGCGGCATCGGACGGCAACTTAATCCGGCGTGGCTTGCCGTTTTTGTCCTTTCCGATAGTCAGCTCGTTGGTGCGCCTTTCGAAGTCGCGCGTCTGCAAAGATGCCAGTGCTCCTGGCCGCAGAGGTAAGAGGCACAAGGCTCGGATGAACGGCTCGGCTTCTGGATCAATTTCAGCGAGAAGTTTTCTTCGTTCCTTGCGATCGAGATATAGGGTGCGGCGACCATCGGCATTTGGTGTCGGCTTAAGGGCTTCTTGCCAGGCTGAATCGGTTTGTGGAGCCCCTTGCGGTAACATGGCTGCTAAAGCCGCTCGAAGTGCGGCCATATCGCGGTTTACGGATGAAGCTGCCCGTGCTCTGTAGTTGTTCTCCCCATTCTTGCGGCGGGATACGAGAGCTGGCTTCTCTTCCAGACGATTCCGCCATTCTCGAAGGTGGCGACGGCGTAACTTACAGAGCTTAGTTTTTGCGATTGGATCACCATAGATGTGTCGCTTGAACCGACCTTCGGCATCTAGGCGTGAAGCTGCGTATTCACGACACGCATCGGCTACGGTTTCGATTAGGACTACAGGATTGCCACCGCTCTCAACAAGATCGGCGATGCTTTCCGTATCCCGCTTTGCGGCAGCGAACATCTCGTTGCCCTGGAGGGTCCCATAATCCCCCAAAGATTTCACATGATAGCGACCGCGATCCTCATCGTAGACCCGCGCGATCCATTTGCCTTTCCCTCCGCGCTTTGATGGGCGAAATCCAAGAAAGCATCCTGCGCGCAGGCGCTGCCAGTGCGGCTCACGCTGAGGCTTTAGCTTGCTGCGATCTCCAACTCTGCTCAGATCCGTCACAGATGCCAACCTTTGTATGTAATAAGTATGGAATACATAGATGGATTCAGTAGGACAATAGCAAGTTCAATTTAAAGGAATTTGGCGGATTCTTGCGGAAATTCCTCCAATATCTCTGCCCTCCGAAGG
>CAZAQV010000131.1:0-2679 GCA_964487255.1 uncultured Polyangiales bacterium
CCGTGATGATTCAGCTGCGCGGCGGCGGCCAGACCGGCAGGGCCGGAACCGACGACGGCGACTTTCTTGCCGGTGCGGAAGGTCGGTGGTTCGGCGACAACCCAGCCTTCAGCAAAACCACGGTCGGCGATGGCGAACTCGATGTTCTTGATAGTGACAGCCGGTTCATTGATGCCCAGTACACAGGCACCTTCGCAAGGTGCCGGGCAAACACGACCAGTGAACTCGGGGAAGTTATTGGTCTTGTGCAGACGCTCCAGAGCGTCTTTCCAGCGGCCCTTGTAGACCAGATCGTTCCATTCCGGAATCAGGTTATAAACCGGGCAACCGTCGCCTGACTGGCAGAACGGTACGCCACAATCCATGCAACGCGCGCCCTGGGTGCGCAGATGATCTTCACGGTGATCGGTATAAATTTCCTTGAAGTCGACAAGTCTCTCCATCGCATCGCGATACGGTGCCACTTCGCGTTTGAATTCTTTAAATCCTGTTGGCTTTCCCATTGGTGTTCCTAGGTACTGCGTTTAATTATTGCTGGGCTGAATCAAGCGGCTGTGCTGGCGGCTGCTCGCTCCGCCAAAACGCGCTTGTAGTCTGTTGGCATCACTTTCACGAATTGTGATAGCGAATTTTCCCAGTTATCCAGAATGGCCTTGGCCACTGGAGACTGCGTGTATTCGAAGTGATTGCTGATCAGCTCTTTCAGTTCCAGAACATCCTGGGCTGCGCTGACAGATTCGAGTTCGAACGTCTCTGTGTTGCATTGCTTGGCAAAGTCATCGCCTGGATTCCAGACATAGGCGATACCGCCACTCATGCCGGCGCCGAAGTTACGGCCAGTCTTGCCCAGTACCACAACGCGACCACCGGTCATGTATTCACAACCGTGATCACCAATGCCTTCAACAACTGCCGAGGCACCGCTGTTTCGCACCGCAAAGCGCTCGGCGACGATGCCGCGAATATAGGCTTCACCGGCGGTGGCGCCATAGAGATTGACGTTACCGGCAATGACATTGTCCTCGGCCTTGAACGTGCTCTCTTTGGGCGGATAGATCACAATCTTGCCACCTGACAGGCCCTTGCCGACGTAGTCGTTGGCATCACCTTCGACAGTGATTGTGATGCCCTTGGCCAGCCATGCGCCGAGCGACTGACCAGCGGAACCATTCAGTTTGATGTTGATGGTGTCTTCCGGCAGCATCTCTTCCTTGTAGCGTTTGGCGACTTCGTTGGACAGCATGGTACCGACCACGCGATTGGTGTTGATCACCTCGTGCTCGATGAATACTTTCTCAGCCGACAGTAACGCTGGCTGCGCCAGGCGAATCAGTTCATTGTCCAGTGCCTTGTCGAGGCCGTGGTCCTGATCCTGGGTCTTGTAGAACTCAGTGCCTTCGAAGATAACCTTGGCCGGCGCCAGAATGCCGCTCAGATCCAGCCCTTTGGCCTTCCAGTGATCGACTGCCTTGTCAGAATCCAGCAGGTCGACACGACCGATCATTTCATTGACAGTCTTGATGCCAAGCGATGCCATGATTTCGCGCATCTCTTCGGCGACCATGAACAGGTAGTTCACTACATGTTCCGGCTTGCCTTTGAACTTCTTGCGCAATTCCGGGTCTTGCGTGGCGATACCTACCGGGCAGGTATTGAGGTGACACTTGCGCATCATGATACAGCCCAGAGTGATCAGTGGTGCTGTGGCAAAGCCATACTCTTCCGCACCTAACAATGCAGCTATGGCAATGTCGCGGCCGGTTTTGAGTTGCCCGTCTGTCTGCAGTACCACGCGCGAACGCAGGTTGTTCATAACCAGCGTCTGATGTGTCTCGGCGATGCCCAGTTCCCACGGCAGACCGGCATGCTTGATCGAGGTCAGCGGGGATGCACCGGTACCACCGTCATGACCGGCGATAACCAGATGGTCGGTCTTCGCTTTGGTGACACCGGCTGCAATCGTACCGACACCGACTTCAGATACCAGCTTCACACTGATGCGTGCCGCGCGGTTGGCGTTCTTCAGATCGTGAATCAGCTGCGCGATGTCTTCGATTGAATAAATGTCATGGTGTGGCGGCGGGCTGATCAGACCGACGCCCGGGGTTGAGTGACGGATGCGGGCGATCTGCTCGTCCACCTTGCCGCCGGGTAGCTCGCCACCTTCGCCAGGTTTGGCTCCCTGGGCGATCTTGATTTGCAATTCGTCTGCGTTGGTCAGGTACCAGGCAGTCACGCCGAAACGGCCGGAAGCAACCTGCTTGATGGCAGAGCGCTTGGAGTCGCCGTTAGGCAGCGGATTGAAGCGCGCCGGGTCTTCGCCGCCTTCGCCGGTATTGGACTTGCCGCCTAGCCGGTTCATGGCAACAGCGAGTGACTCGTGACTTTCTTGCGAGATGGAGCCAAAGCTCATGGCGCCAGTAGCGAAGCGCTTGACGATTTCGCTGGCCGGCTCGACTTCGTTGACATCGATCGGTTTGACGTTGTCGGTGTTGAATTTCAGCAAGCCGCGGAAAGTACACTGGCGCGTGCTTTCTTCGTTCGCGAACTTGGCGAAGGTCAAATAAGCATCGCGGTTATTGTTGCGCGCGGCGTTCTGCAGATTGAAAATTGTGTTGGGATTCCACATGTGGGCATCGCCACCGGTACGCCAGTGGAAATCGCCAGGATTGTTCAGCA
>CAZAQV010000132.1:0-2644 GCA_964487255.1 uncultured Polyangiales bacterium
TGTCGTTCGCAGTCGAGGACAGCAGCGAGTTTGTGGTCGATCCGAGCCTCGCCCGTTACGTCGACTCGACCGGCTACCTGCTCTTTGTCGGCTCGGTCATGGTCACCTCGCTGCTTGTGGGAGCGACCTCGCTGGCTGCACTTCGGACGGCCGTTCTCCCGACCTGGCTCGGCTGGCTTGGCTTCTTCGTCGCCCTGGCGAGTCTGTTTGGGATCTTCTTCGTTCCCTGGTTTATCGTCTGGCTCTGGATCTTGGTCGTCAGCGTCGTTCTGATCGTGCGACCGGGCGTCGAGCGGTCCCCCGAGCAGGCCGTGCCCGCGTCGGGGTGAACGCGGTGGAACATCCTCTCAGCCGTTGTCCCCCTACAGACACTAGCGCCCGCCACGGCTCCGGCCTAGGCTTCACGCATCGCGTGTGCCGAGTCGGCTGGGCCGCTATGCCCAAGAGCAGCCCCAACTCCTTGTAGGTGGACGCTCTGGCTGGTCGGCTTGGGGCATCTCCGCCGGCAGTGAAGACGTAAGACGTCACTCGCTTTCGTGTAGCTGCTCCGCCAAGGAGACACCGGTCGAGTCAATCCGCCCCTGGTCGATGGGCCGAATTACGAGGGAGAAGACAACCCATCGAAAGGAGTGCCAGCTCGTGTCGAAGAGACTGTCTGCCCTAACCGTCCTCCTGGCTCTCGTCCTGCTCGTGGTCGCGGCATGCGGGGGAGACGATGACGGGGAAACTGCCGAGTCTCCCGCTCCAGCTGAGGAGGCCGCTGCCGACGAGACGGTGAGCGTCACACTCGCCGAGCAGAATGCGTCCGGACAATCGGGAACGGCGACGCTCACGCCGACGGGTGAGGGTCAGCTCGTGGTCACTGTCGAACTCTCAAATCCGCCGGAGAATCCACAGCCGATTCACATCCATATGGGAACGTGTGAGGAGCTAGGAGAGGTCGTCTACCCACTCAGCAACGTCGAGGGAGGAAGCTCGGAAACGACGGTCGACGCCTCGCTGACGGAGCTTCAGGGCGGGGGCTTCGCGATCAACGCCCACGAATCGGAGGAGAACATCCAGAACTACGTCGCCTGCGGCCCAATCGAGTAGCTCATCCGGTTTCGCGGTTCAGGAAGCGGAGCAGTGGAGGGGCCGGCCTGCGGCACCCGGCCCCTCCACCGAAGACGACACGCGGAAAAACGGTCTCCGCTCAAGAAACAGTCTCACCGCTGTTATCCAGCGTGCCGCCCCACATAGGTACCGGGGTTGTACCCAGCCCTCGCTCGCTTCAAACACGACCGGTGAAGTCAGAGGACATGCGCCGTCTTGCGCCTGTAAACAGCTCTTGTGCAGAATGGTCCGAGACAGAGGGATCGGATCTTTGATCCAGGTTCTGCCGAGTCGGCCGGCCAGTTCGCTCAGGGCGCGCCCAACTCCTTGTAGGTGGACGCTCTGGCTGGTCGGGTCGGCTGTTTGGAACAACTCTGAATGCGGTCTGAGTCGGTCGGGAGCGGGTCAGACAGATCCATCCACCGGTCCGGCGGCCAGCGCAACGCGAGAGGCAGCCATCAGAGCGAGTGGATGGAAGAACGCCTCTGCCTAGGCCGTCGTGTCGGCAACAGGAGCAGGCGACGACGAGAGGAGGCAATTTCAAAATGACGCACAAACGTCGCAATATCCTGATTCGATGCCTCGTTTCCATGCTGGCCCTGCTGGCGATCGCCGTGCCGGTGGCACAGGCGGAGCCCGGCGGACTTTTCGACGGAGCAGCGGCAGAAGCTCAGACGAAGCCGCTTCCTTGCCAGCCAAACTGCAGTTTCCCGGAAGCCCAGCAACAAGGCTTCGATCCGCTCGCATCGGCGATGACGCCGGAGGTTGAGGCTGCGATCGTCAAGCTGCGCGAACGGGCAGCGTTGAAGGCGAACTCGGACGCGCTGGAACGGATCTACACCGCGACGCCGACGCCCGCACCTGACGCGGTCGATCGGTACGTTGGCAACGCCCCGACCGCCCCGCTTCTTGGCTACGGCCCGGTATCCGTTCCTGGATTCGAGTCCAGCACCGTCCCACCCGCGACCGACCTGCAGCCGTTTAGCACCGACGGCCCGCGCGTCGGGATCGCTCCGGTGACCGAGCCTGAAGCCGAGCCCACTGGTGGCTTCGACTGGCGCGATGCCGCCATCGGCTTCAGTGTCGCCGCCGTGCTCGCGCTTCTCGCAGCTGGTGCGGTCACAATCCTTCGCAACCGCGACAGGGTCGCCACCGGCATGAGCTAGGCCGAGTACGACCCTGCTCGACAAACGGGCCCCTGTTCGGGGCCCGTTTGTTTGATCCCGCGCATCTCCCGAGCGGGGCACGCCACATATGCGTCCCGATGCTCGAAGCGGGCAAAGTGGAGCGGAAGTTGGAGGAGTGGTTGAGGTCGGCTCTGCCGCATCAGTGACAACGGGGCTGGGAATCTCCCGTCAGCGGGTGCGGAAGATCCTGGTCGAAGAGGGGCAGGTCGAGTAGTGCCGGTGATAAGCCGGTGATAAGTGCTCTACGGTGCAGTACGTCCGAAACGGTCTTTTGAGAGTGCGCTAAGCCGCAGTAGAGCGCAGTACGTCCGAACAGTTTCGGCTTTGCAAGCCGGAGGTCACGGGTTCAAGTCCCGTACGCTCCA
>CAZAQV010000133.1:0-2614 GCA_964487255.1 uncultured Polyangiales bacterium
GTTCCGACTTTCTGCAATGGATAAAGGGTGTCCACTGCGATCCCGAGTTCGGTTTCCACACCCGCCGCAAATCCGCGCGCTTTGGCCCGCAGCACATCTACGCGCAGGAGAATGTCTCTTGCGCTGCCAAGCAGCATCTGGCCTTGCCGCGTCAAAACCGGTCGGTGTCCAGAGCGGTCGAACAATTCGACGCCAAGCTGTGCTTCAAGATTGGCGATCGCGACGCTTACGCCGGATTGGACCCTCGACAAGGACTGTGCGGCTGCCCGGAAGCTTCCGCTGTCTGCGATGGCTACAAATGTTCGCATCTGATCGAGCGTCAGCGCGTCTAGCATGATCACCTCAATTGATCGTTTTGATGCAAATTATATCACTTAGATTGACTAATCAAAGAAGGCATTTTGCCGGCGTTCCATGAACCGAAGCGAGGTGCAACCATGGCCAGGATACTGGTACTTTATTATTCGTCTTACGGTCACATCGAGACAATGGCGATGGCGGTCGCCGACGGTGCGCGCCAGGCTGGCGCCACTGCCGATGTGAAGCGTGTTCCTGAACTTGTCCCGGATGCGGTTGCCAGCAAGTCCGGCTACAAGGTCGACCAGCAGGCGCCGGTCGCCATGGTGTCCGAGCTTGCCAACTACGACGCCATCATCATTGGTACGCCGACACGTTTCGGCACCATGTCTTCCCAGATGAAGAACTTCCTCGATCAGACGGGAGGTCTCTGGTTTGAAGACAAGCTGGTTGGCAAGGTTGGCAGCGTCTTTACCTCTACAGGCAGCCAGCATGGTGGTCAGGAAACCACCATTCAGTCGACACAGACTGTCCTTTTCCATCTTGGGATGATGATCGTCGGTCTGCCCTACAGCTTCAAGGGACAGATGCGGATGGACGAGATTACCGGTTGTTCTCCTTACGGCGCGTCCACGCTGGCTGATGATGGCAATGGCGGTGATCGCCAACCAAGTGAAAACGAACTGGAAGGCGCCCGTTTTCAGGGGCGGCACGTTGCCGAGATTGCTATGGCCCTGGCCCTTGGCCGACAGGTGAGAGTGGCCGAATGACAGCCTCTGCTCTGACAGTTGAGCCGTCGTCCACCCGGTGGTCGGCGGTGCTCCTGATTGTCGGCGCCGGTATCGTTACGGCGTTGCAGGTTGGAAAAGCGGCCATTGCCGCGCCATTGCTGCAATCAGATCTGGGAATTGGCCTGGCGGCCATCGGCTGGTTGACGGGGATCTTTGCAGTTCTCGGGCTCGTGGGTGGAATCCCGACAGGCGCGCTTGTCGCCGGTTTCGGTGGCAGGCGTCTTCTGATCATGGGACTGTTGACGTCAGTGTTTGGGGCCGGCTTCGGAGCGGTGGTTTCAGGTTTTTCCGGGCTCTTGCTTGCCCGCGTCGTCGAGGGCGCGGGCTTTCTCCTGGTAACAGTTGCGGCTCCCTCGATCCTGAGCCAAGTCGCGAAACCCTCCGACCGTGATGTGGCTTTTGCCCTTTGGAGTTGCTTCATGCCTGTCGGCTTGGCGATCGCGATGCTGACCGGTCCCATGTTCGATGACTGGCGGACGATATGGTGGGCGAGCTGCCTGCTCACCCTGATCATCTGCCTGCTTGTGCCACTGATGGTTCCGGTTGATGACGAACATCGCCCCTGGTCGTGGCGCAAGCTGAAAACCGATACGATGTCCGTGTTTCACGCCAGGGTGCCGGTCGCTCTTGCTGGCATGTTGGCTCTTTACAGTCTGATGTTTTTTGCGCTGTTCAGCTTCCTGCCGGTGTTGCTGATGGAGCAAATGGATGTCTCCCACCAGACTGCGGGACTGTTGAGCGCGCTTGCGTCCGCAGTGAATGTTTTAGGAAATCTTGCGGCGGGTCTTCTGCTGTCCCGTGGTGTCAGTCGTGCGGTGTTGCTCGCCGGTGCCAGCATAACCATGGGCGTGGTCAGTTTCGGCATATTTTTGCCCCTGCTGCCCGCTGCCGCGACTTTTGCTCTGTGCATGCTGTTCTCGGCCGTTGGTGGGCTGATCCCGGCAACGATCCTGTCTTCCGCTCCAATTGTTGCTCCAACAGCGGGTCTGGTTCCGGTGGTCCTTGGATTGATCATTCAAGGCAACAACCTGGGACAAATCCTTGGTCCGACGGCCGTCGGCAGCGCTATCGAGCGTTTTGGCTGGAGTTCTGCAGCATACGCCGTTGCCGGAGCGGCCCTGGTTGCAACCGCCCTCGTGGCGGCATTCGGAAAACGCATCAAGCAAATGCCGGAGTAAAGTTGTGGTCACGCTCACCAATCTCACGGCATTCGCTCTGGTCTCGTTCGGCATGGTGATCACGCCAGGGCCAAACATGATCTATCTCATCAGCCGATCCATCTTGCAGGGACGTGCAGCCGGCTTCATCTCGTTGTTCGGCGTTCTTGCGGGATTTGTATTTTACATGCTGTGCGCGGCCTTCGGCGTGACGGCACTGATCTTTGCCGTTCCGTTTGCCTTCGGGGCCATTCAGATCGCAGGTGCCGCGTATCTGCTCTATCTGGCCTGGCGCGCTATCCAGCCGGGTGCCGGTTCGGTTTTTCAGCCGCGGACCGATCTTCCGCTCGATCCTCCGCGGCGTCTTTT
>CAZAQV010000134.1:0-2593 GCA_964487255.1 uncultured Polyangiales bacterium
GATCGCCGCCGGGGCCACCGCCACCGGGCGGGCCACCGCCGGGACTGCTGCCTCCCCCTTTCGGCCGCCGAGGCCCTCGCGGTCACGATCGGCGGCGACTTCGCAGAAGATCGGTTCGGTCAACTTCCGAGGCGACGCTCGGAGAGGGGCTTCGAACCGACTATACTCGCTCGAAGCGGGGTGCTTGGCGGTCTACTTCCAGCTCGACACCGCCGGCCGCGACTTCGTCTGCGAGCGGCGGCTCATCGAGCATCTTGCCGAGCTGGTTGACGCGCTGGCCTCCTCGCGCCCATCGTAGACGACGCCCTCCTGATGGACGTGGACCCTCCGGCGAACATGACGCATCCCTGGCAGTCACCGCGCGGCCGCGGCCGTCGTACGCGGGCCCTCGATTGCGAAAGTCGCGGCCGTCTGCGCTATGGCGCCCTTGACCAATCCACGCGACCATCGCGACGCTACGAGCGGCATGGTCGCGCTCTTTGCGACCCCAGTCCGGCCATCGGCTCAGAACCCTACCACCACACTCCGGCAGCACTCTACGATGTAAGCGAGGCCGCCAAAATCAAGGAGCAAGAAGCACCTCTGACATCAAATATTCGCGAAAACTTCCGACCAGGTAAGACTTCTTTCCGGAAGCCACATCAAATGCGCGAACAATCCCATCAGACAATATGTATACCGTCGACTGCTCTGGCACCTGCCAGTCCTCTTCATCTACACCAACAACACAGCTGCCCTTCGGCAGCTTGTTACCCAGAAGGCGATGAACTGTCTCTAAGTCACCGGCAGAACCTCCGGGGTCACACCCGTCGGGAAAGAACCCTGGCAGACTGAACCCGCTCTGGTGAATGTAACCGAACGACGACCATACCTGCCGCAGCTCTGGGCCTGGTTCGAGGGAGAATCTCTCGATGGCTGCCTCGATCCGCGCCGACTCCGTAGGCTTGCCGACATCTGCGGGCCACCCGTCAGCAATGAGCTGCGCGAGGCGGTCGCGGACCTGCGTGACGATATCGCCGGACATGCTTGAAGCCTACCCTACTCCCCCATCGACGCGCGAATCTGTTGAGCCCGGTGCTGCCAGTAGGCTCTCCGCCATCGACGGTAGGAAGCACTGCCGCCAGGTCTGTTCCGAAACGACTGACCGTCCTCGATGAGTCCGTGAAGTTGCCGGTTGAGCCGTTGATGAGTCTCTGCCGTCAACTCTACCATTGGCCCGGGCTCTTCACCGAGTATGTGGTGAAGGTTTACGTAGTCACCATCCGGCCCGATCGGTGCCAACCCCTCCTCCATTAGATCGAGGTTCGTCGCTCCATTGGCGACTCTCTCGCGCACGGCGGGGTGAACTCGGCTACTTGGAGACGGCACCGCACTAGGATCAAAGGCATCAGCGTTCTGATAGACACGTCTTCCCCGGAAGACCGTTCTGCTGTACCGGCTTGCGACCTCCTCCGCACCCTCGCGCGAGGTGAGACGTACTAGCCGCTCCAGAGTGCTTTCAAGAAGCTCTTTCGCCGCCCGCTTTAGTGCCCCCAGCGCTCCCAGAAGGTCGACCGACTCAATAGCGGCGGTGATCAGGGTCGTCAGCGCGGCGGCGGCATCGAGATACTCATTGTACGTGCAATCGCTGCAGAATCCGCTAGTCAGCTGGTCCGTGCGGCCGTCACGGCTTCGCTCGCCACCAGTGCCCGCGAACTCTTGGGCGGTCTGGATTAGCGACTGAAGACCCGGGGCGTCGTCGAGGTACTGGCCAATACCGCCCTGGACCCAATACCCCATCCGGGTGTAACCGGCCTCTTCGGCAGCGGCGTAGGTATCGTTGAAGCAATCTGCCGAAAAGACATCACCGCAGCTCTCTGGTCTTTCAAACTTCTCGGCAGAGTCTTCGTTGCCACCACCAAACGTAAAGACGTAACTCGCTTCGCGATTAGCACGGTCGGGCGGAGGATTCTCAAGAGACTCAACCGTAACATCGAGACCAACAGGGTCGCGGGCAGCGAGAATATTGCCCGCTACGTAATGATAGCTGTTTGCAAACTCACCTCCGCCGCCGACATGAGATTGAAGCGGATCTGGCGATAGCCAGCGACCCAAATGCGGAAGAAGATATCGGTGCCCGAAGTATACGAGTCCTACTTCTGCATCGCTTTCCTTCCCAGTGAACCCAACGGGCTCAAGAGGGAAGCGCTCTCCGCGATGCGAGCGAAGCGTCTCCCTCGCTCCGTTGGGCAAGTAGGTTCCCCGTTCGAGCAACTTGCCGCTGAAGAGGTCGAGCACGGCGGACGTGCTCTGCAGCAGGTCGGACGCCGCATAGGTCAGCCGGGCATCCGGCTCGAAGCCATCGTCGCCGGGCATCCCCGTGGCGCTTCTCGCCTTCCAGATGAGCCGGGTGCCCCCTTTCGGCCGCCGAGGCCCTCGCGGTCACGATCGGCGGCGACTTCGCAGAAGATCGGTTCGGTCAACTTCCGAGGCGACGCTCGGAGAGGGGCTTCGAACCGACTATACTCTGAAGGCGGTGCCGGAGTAGGGCGGGTCGGTCGGCGGGTCGGCGACGTCTTCGAAGGGCACACAGGGGAGCGGCGCGTCGGGTGCG
>CAZAQV010000135.1:0-2564 GCA_964487255.1 uncultured Polyangiales bacterium
CGGTGACCAACACGGTGTCCAGTTTTCCACGTCCAGTTTTCCATCCCCGATGATGTGGGCGGCAACGCCATACTCAGCAATGCCTGGCACACTCGTTGCCGACCGATCAACACGAGGAGGACAGCGGCGGTGCCGACCAACGAACAACGGCGGGCGACAGCGAAGCGCAAGCTCGAGCGACAGCTGGAGCGCCGGGCGGCCAAGGAGCGCAAGCGCCGCATCTTCACGATCGTCGGCTCGGTCGTGGGGGTGATCGTCGTGGTTGCCGCGGTGGTGACCACCGTGATCCTGACCAGGGACGACTCGGACGCAAAGAACACCGCTGCGACCAGCGCGCCGGCCACGCCGGGCGCGGCGCCGGCCGCCGACGGCGGGCTACCTCCCTTCGTGGCGCCCGCCGGCCTCGGTGACAACTGCCAGTACCCGGCCTCCCCGAAGGCGGCCAGCAAGCCCGTCAAACCGCCCCGCGCAGGCAAGGTGCCAACCGATCCCGCACAGGTCAGCGCCAGTATGGAGACCAATCAGGGCGATATCGGCCTGATGCTGGACAACGGCAAGTCGCCATGCACCGTCAACAGCTTCGCCAGCCTGGCGAACCAAGGCTTCTTCAAGGACACCACATGCCATCGCCTGACGACGTCAGAGTCGCTGTCGGTGCTGCAATGCGGCGATCCGACCGCCGAGGGCACCGGCGGTCCCGGCTACCAGTTCCCCAACGAGTACCCGACCAACCAGTACCAACCCGACGATCCGGCGATGATGCAGCCGGTGATCTATCCGCGCGGAACCTTGGCCATGGCCAACGCCGGACCGGGCACCAACGGCAGCCAGTTCTTCCTCGTCTACCAGGACTCCCAGTTGCCGCCGCAGTACACGGTGTTCGGCACGATCGACGAGACCGGCCTGGAAACATTGGACAAAATCGCCGCCGAGGGTGTCGCCGGCGGCGGCCCGGACGGCGCACCCGCGGTCGATGTCGTCGTGGAGTCGATCCAGCTGGACTGAGCCTGCCGGGCCGCGTTGACACGGCCCCCTGCCGGCCCGAACTCGGCGGCCCGTCCTATGCCGCTGTTACCACCGGCAACCAACCCGGTTGGTCCACGTAAACCATTGGCGTTCATGGTTCGAGCGGTCCTGTTCTTCGAATTCTTGGCGGTTCTCGGGCCCCGCTGGTCGTCGCGAAACGACAAGCGGCGACTCAGCTCGGGCCGCGGGCACGGCGCCGAGCCTGTTGCTGGAACACTCACGCTCATGTCGAGGCGGCGACCAGCGTCATAGGCTTTTCGCAGCAGATCTCCTTGTGTTCCATCTCCGGCGGACACGGGCATGCCTTCTCGTAGACGAGCCGCGCTCCACATTCCTTGCACTCGTAGCGGTCTCCGGCGTTGCGTGCCATCTGTCCTCCTGCGTTGTGGTGATGCCAACACCCCGCATGCTATTTGCGGGCAGGACCCGACAGACACGGCCAAAGGTCCTCAGCGCTCTGCCAGCCTTAGCCTGTCGCGAATGTGCGGTTTAGTACGCCCGTGGCGGCGTGTCCCGCATGACACCGCACACTCGCGGCCCGACGCTCACGCCGCGGACGTGACCCGGTAAACGTCGTAGACGCCTTCGACATTGCGCACCACGTTGAGCACATGGCCCAGATGCTTAGGATCGCCCATCTCGAAAGTGAACCGGCTGATCGCCACCCGGTCGTTGGACGTAGTCACCGACGCCGACAGAATGTTGACCTTCTCGTCGGCCAGCACCCGGGTGACATCGGACAGCAGCCGGTGCCGGTCGAGTGCCTCGACCTGGATCGCGACCAGAAAGACTGACGACGGCGACGGGGCCCACTGCACATCGATGATGCGCTCGGATTGCTCCTGTAGTGACGCGGCATTGGTGCAGTCCGTGCGATGCACGCTGACCCCGCCGCCGCGGGTGACGAATCCCATGATGTTGTCACCGGGCACCGGGGTGCAACACTTGGCAAGCTTGCTCAGCACGCCGGGCGCACCGGGCACCGACACCCCGACGTCGTCGCTGCTGCGGTGGCGCAGCGGCATGGTCGCCGGTGTCGACCGCTCGGCCAGTTCGTCAGCCGCGTCGTCGTCACCGCCGATCTGGGCCACCAGGCGCTGCACCACATGCCGAGCCGAGACGTGACCTTCTCCGACAGCGGTGTACAGCGCCGACACATCGGTGTAGCGCAGCTCGCGGGCCAGCGCCCCAATCGATTCGGCGGTCATCAGGCGCTGCAACGGAAGTCCACCGCGGCGTACCTCGCGGGCGATCGCGTCCTTGCCGGCTTCAAGGGCCTCTTCGCGACGCTCCTTGGCGAACCATTGCCTGATCTTGGCTTTAGCTCGAGGAGAGACGACGAAGGTCTGCCAGTCTCGCGACGGGCCGGCATTGGGCGCCTTGGAGGTGAAAATCTCGACCACTTCGCCGTTTTCCAGCTTACGTTCGAGCGCGACGAGCCTGCCGTTAACCCTGGCGCCGATGCAGCGGTGTCCCACCTCGGTGTGCACGGCATAGGCGAAATCGATCGGCGTCGACCCGGTCGGCAGGGTGATCAC
>CAZAQV010000136.1:0-2555 GCA_964487255.1 uncultured Polyangiales bacterium
GCGTGATGCTGGCCGGGGCGCTGCAGGGCGTGGTCTGCCAGACGCTGCTCAAGTCGGCCGACGGCAAGGGCCGCGTGGCCGCCTGCGAGGTCATGATCGCCACCTCGGCGGTGCGCAACCTCATCCGTGAGGGCAAGACTCACCAGATCTACTCGGCGATCCAGGCCGGCGCGCAGCACGGCATGGTCGCGATGGACCAGTCGCTGGCGACGCTGGTGAAGATGGGCAAGGTCACCTACGACGCGGCCCTCGAGAAGGCCAACCACGTCAACGAGTTCAACCGCCTCGCCGGCAAGGGTTGAGCGGCATAGCGAACCCAGGGTTCGAGGAGTCACCAGATGGCCACGGCAACCGCCACCACCTTCAACTACCAGGTCCGCGACCGGGCCGGGAAGCTCGTCTCAGGGACCCTGGAGGCCGACTCCCAGGCGGCCGTGGCCCAGAAGTTGCGCTCCCTCGGCTACGCCCCGGTCTCCATCGAACAGGAGAAGGGATCTACGCTCCAGAAGGAGCTGTCGATTCCGGGCTTCGGGAACAAGGTCAAACTCGCGGACCTGGCCATCTTCAGCCGCCAGTTCGCGACCATGATCAACTCGGGCCTCAGCCTCATCCGGTCCCTGACGATCCTCGTCGAGCAGACCGAGAACAAGAAGCTCTGCGAGGTCATCGACGACATCCGAAACCAGGTGGAGTCGGGACGCAGCCTCTCCGAGGCGCTGGCCGAACACGACGATGTCTTCCCCAAGCTCTACGTGGCTATGGTCCGCGCCGGTGAGACGGCCGGCATGCTGGACGCTGTCCTCATCCGGATCGCGGAGACGCTCGAGAAGGACTTGGCCCTTCGCCGCAAGATCAAGTCGGCCATGACCTACCCGGTCATCGTGTTCGTCATGGCTGTCATCCTGACGACCTTCATGCTGATCTTCATCGTCCCGGTCTTCGCCGGCATGTTCGAAGACCTCGGCGGCGAGCTGCCACTGCCGACCCAGATCCTGCAGAAGACCTCGAACTTCCTCAAGTCGCCGCTCGGCATCCTCTGCTACTTCGGGATCCCTACCGCAGCGTGGCAGGCTTTCAAGCAGATCCGCAAGACCGAGAAGGGCCGCTACCAGCTCGACGTCATCAAGCTCAAGCTGCCGGTCTTCGGGACGCTGTTCCACAAGATCGCGCTGGCGCGATTCTCACGCAACCTCGGCACACTGCTGCGGGCCGGAGTGCCGATCCTTCAATCCCTCGAGATCACCGCTGACACCGTCAACAACGGTCCGATCGGCCATGCCGTCAAGGACGTCCAGGACTCCGTTCGTCAAGGCGAGTCCATCGCCAGCCCGCTCACTGAACACGACGTGTTCCCCCCGATGGTCATCCAGATGATTGCGGTAGGTGAGGAGACCGGCCAGGTCGACACCATGCTCGAGAAGATCGCCGAGTTCTACGATCAGGAGGTGGAGGCGATGACCGAGTCGCTGACGGCCCTGATGGAGCCACTGATGATCGCCGTGCTGGGCGGCATCGTGGGCTCGATGGTCATCGCCCTGTACATGCCGATGTTCAAGATCTTCGATCTAATCGAGTGACCGCCGGCTTGGACGCTGTTCTGGGTGGCCCGTCGGGCCGCCCAGAACTTTTTCTGACCCTGCCCTAAAGGACGAAGCCACTGCGTCCGATCACTCAGAAGGACAGGCCGAACGTGCAAGCAACGGCAAGCCCTCCGGAAGGGGGAGCACGCAAAGCCACGGGGCCCAACTCCCACCTCATCATCGGGAGCGGCCAGCCGGGCTGCCTTGTACGCCGGACCGGGGGAACCGGGATGGCAGCAGGGGAGAGAAGCGGACGGACTGTCGAGTCCATAGCACTCATCATCCCAAGGGGATACACATGCTGCGCAAGCTCCGCGAGGCCCGCGACGAAGAGGGCTTCACCCTGATCGAGCTGCTGGTTGTCGTGATCATCATCGGCATCCTGGCCGCCATCGCCATTCCGGTGTTTCTCAACCAGCGCGAGAAGGCGTTCCGTGGTGCGGCTGAGTCCGACGTCCGCAATGCCGCGATTGAGGTCGAGACCTACTACACCGACTCGCTTACCTACCCGGCCGCCGTCCCGGGCGCCGTCCGCTGGAGCGACGGCGTGGTGGACAGCGGCGGCGCCGCCGGCGTCGACTACCGCCTGAACGCGACGAACGACGCCTTCTGCCTCGAGGCCTACCACCTGCAGATCGACGCGGGTGCCACTCTGGTGGCCGCGTACGACAGCTCGCAGGGTGGTCTGATGCCCCGCGGTTCCGGCTGCACCTTCTGATCGGTTCTGATCGCGATGGTGGGGCGGCGATGCCGCCCCACCATCGCGTGTCGGTAGGGTCTTACGCCTCTGGAGGCAACCATGGCCCTACCCGTCACTGCAGCCGTCGTTGGTCTGCTCGTGGGGTCCTTCGCGAACGTGCCGATCCATCGGTGGCCGCGGCAGGGGAGCATCACCCAGCCGCGCGCGTCAGTGTGCCCGGGCTGCGGCGCCCCGATCGCGCCCCGCGACAACATCCCGGTCGTCTCGTGGCTCCT